>NZ_CP041238.1:1287500-2487500 GCF_013488225.1 Sinorhizobium mexicanum
TTTCCGTTTCCGCCTGTGATCCCGTGAGTTACCGGGTTTGCTGTCTGTCACGCGGCAAGTCTAGTGTAGGCATGCAACACTGCCGCGGCATCCGAATGCGCCGATCGCCTTTGCCCGTTGTTCGACTGATCCACAGGGGCGGGAGCGAAGCGTCAAAAAGCGCCCCCATCCCTGCCAATTTTGTTTGACGTCGCGAGCGAAGGCGAAGGTACCTGATTCGCACCCCTTCGTCGCTCGCCACCATCAATTGCCGGCTTGAAAACCGCCCGCAGTTAGATTAAGTAGGGGTAAAATAATTAGCATACTAGTAATATGGAGCTGGTACCAATGTCCGATCCAGACGCAAGCCGCGAATTGTTTGACGCGCTGGCGATGGTCAATCGCAAGTTGCGGGCGGTTTTTGACGCACGGGTGAAGGAGCGGGGACTGACGCTGCCGCGTGCGCGCGCACTGTTCATGCTCGCGAAGAAGGACGGGATCAACCAGCGCGAATTGGCAGAGGAACTCGAGATCGAGACGCCGACGATCGTGCGTCTGCTGGACGGCATGGAAAAACAAGGCTTCATCGAGCGCCGGGTGGAGCCTTCCGACCGTCGCGCCAAGCAGATCCACATGACGGACTTCGGTCGCTCCGTGGCCCGCGATATCCAGAACCTCGCGAGTGAAATTCGAGAAGACGTCCTCGAAGGTCTTAAGCCGCAGGAGATCGCCGTTGCGCTGAAGGTCGTCTCGACGATCGCAAGAAACGTGCAGTCGATCGCAAAGGAATGATGATCGATGAAGGCGCTCGCCAATCCCGCTGTCGATGAGAATCATGGCGCCGCACCGGAGACGAGAGGCACACCGGCCGAGGCACGGCCTCAGCCGGCTGCGTCTCCGGCCGCGCCTCCGTCGATCGGGTTGGGCAAATCGGCTGTCTATATTACTTGCTCCGTACTCCTGTTCCTGACGCAGGGGCTCGGCATGAACCTGGCGCTCGCCAATCTCACGCAGTTGCAAGGTTCGCTATCGGCAACATCGGTAGAGGCCGCGTGGCTTTCCGCCGCCTACATGGCGCCTAATGTCAGCCTTTCGGCCGCCCTCGTGAAGATCCGCGCCCAATACGGGCTGCGCCGCTTTGCGGAGATCGGCATCGTCGGTTTCGTCTTGGTCTCGCTGCTGAACGTCTTCGTTTCCGACCTGCATTCGGCGATTGTCGTCCGCTTCATCAGCGGCATTGCCGCCGCGCCGTTGTCGACGCTCGGCTTCCTCTACATGCTGGAAGCCTTTCCTCCGGCTCGCAAGCTCACCGTCGGGCTCGCGCTGGCGCTCACATGCACGACACTCGCCGCGCCGATTACCCGGCTGATCTCGCCGGAACTCATCGAATACGGCCAGTGGCATGCTCTCTATACCCTGGAGATGGCGCTGGCCCTGATTGCGCTGCCGATCATCTATCTTTTGCCGCTGACACCGGTTCCTCATGCCAAGGTCATCCAGCGCACCGATATCGTGAGCTATCTGCTGCTGGCCGCCGGATTCGGTTGCATCGCTGTCGTCCTCACAATGGGAAGGCTTTACTGGTGGCTCGAAGCTCCCTGGCTCGGGGTCTTGTTGGCGGCTTCGATCGTGGTCCTGACCGCTTTTGTGCTGATAGAGCTCAACAGGGAGTTGCCGTTGATAGACGTGCGCTGGCTCGTGTCGCGCGAGATCGTGCATTTTGCCATCGTGCTGCTGATCTTCCGTCTCGTGGCGTCCGAGCAGTCGGCGATCGCCACCAACTTCTACCAGTTGCTCGGCCTGCAGTACGACCAGCTCGCAACGCTCTACTGGATCATTCTGGCTGCGTCCGTCGCCGGCGGGCTGCTGTGTGCGGCTCTGATGCAGCCAGGCCACGCGGACGCCGTCCACGTCCTTGCTTTGACGCTGCTTGCAGCGGGTGCCTACATGGACGGTCATGCGACGAGTCTGACGCGCCCGGAGCAGATGTATCTCAGCCAGGCGCTGGTAGCGGCTGGCACGTCGCTTTTCCTGCCGCCAGCAATGGCTCGGGGTTTCATGTCGGCGCTGGCCAAGGGACCGAGCTACATCGTGAGCTTTATCGTCGTCTTTCTCTTTACCCAGAGCATTGGCGGCCTGATCGGGTCGGCGGCCTTCGGGACTTTCGTCACAGTCCGTGAGAAGTTTCACGCCAGCATCCTCGCCGATGAGATGGTTGCCACCAATCCTTTCGTCGCCCAGCGCCTCGCCCAGTTGTCCGGCGCTTATGCCAAGGCAATCGGCGACAAGGCATTGCTCAACGGGGAGGGTGTGGCCCTGCTCGGGCAGACGGTCACCCGCGAAGCCAATATTCTTGCCTACAACGACGCGTTCCTGCTGACGGCGATCCTCGCGCTTTGCGCACTCGCCGTACTCATCATCCATATCGCCTTCAAATGGCTCACCGCGCGCAGCTCCGCTGCGGCGGCGACCGCATCCTGATCCACGAAGTAGACCACCATGCTGAAACATCTTCGTTCTGCCACCACGCTTATCGTCCTTCTTGCCGGGCTCGCCGGCCTCTCGCTCGTTCTCTACGCCTGGCGCTTGCCGCCCTTCGACAGCTCGGTCGAAACCACCGAAAATGCCTATGTCCGCGGCTATGTGACGATTGTCAGTCCCCAACTTTCCGGCTACGTGGCGGAAGTGCCCGTCAAGGATTACGAGGAGGTGAAGGCCGGCCAGCTCCTCGTCAGGATCGATGATCGGATCTACGCGCAGAAGCTCGCCCAGGCAAAGGCGACGCTTGCGGCGCAGCAGGCGGCGCTCGCGAATTCGTTCCAGGAGGAGCTCTCGGCAAAGGCGGGGATCGAGGCCAGCGAAGCGCAACTCGACAGCGCTCAGGCGGTGCTGGTCACTGCGAAAGCATCGTGGGACCGCATTCGGCCGCTGGCCGACAAGGGCGTGGCCACGCGCAGCGACGCAGACCAGTCGCGCGCCGCCTTCGAGCAGGCGGTGGCCGCCGTCAATCAGGCCAGGGCGAATCTCGAAGTATCGAGGCAGTCGCTTGCGGCGACGCTCGGCGCACGCGCCGGTCTGGAGGCCTCGGTTTCCGGCGCGGAAGCCGCGGTTGAACTGGCCCAGATCGATCTCGACAACACGCGGATCGCGGCGCCACGCGATGGCAGGCTCGGCGAGATCGGCGCCCGCGTCGGTCAGTATGTCGCTGCCGGGACGAATCTGCTCGCAATCGTTCCGGGCGACGTCTGGGTCGTCGCCAATTTCAAGGAAACGCAGCTCGACGGCATGAAGATCGGCCAGGCTGTGACCATCTCCGTGGACGCCCTGAACCGGCAGGTGCTGCAAGGCCACATCGAGCGCTTCTCTCCGGCGGCAGGTTCGGAATTCAGCATCATCCGGCCCGACAACGCGACCGGCAATTTCACCAAGGTCTCCCAGCGCCTTGGCGTTCGGATTGCTGTCGATCCGGGCCAACCGCTGGCGGACTTGCTTGCGCCGGGACTTTCGGTGGTTGTGAAAGTCGACAAGTCGGTTGAGCCGCGAGCGGCATTGGCATCCGCGAGCTGACCGGCGCATCCGACAAAAGTTAGTCGTGAGCTACTGCAGGCAGTCGCCATAAATGAGAGAGGCCCGGATCGCCGGATCCGGGCCTCTCAATTCAGGTCTGCTGCGAAGCTTATTCTTCTTCAGATTCGAATTCAGCCTCCGGGTTGAAGAAGTCTTCCGGCTTCAGGGCGTCTTCGTCGACGCCGTAGATGGCGTCAGCAGATGTCAGGCTTTCGCCCTTGGCCTGACGCTCGGCTTCTTCGGTCGAACGGGCGACGTTGACGTCAACGGCGATCTCGACTTCCGCATGCAGGTGCAGCGTTACCTTGTGCAGGCCGATTGCCTTGATCGGGTGGTTGAGGTCGACCTGGTTGCGGTTGATGGTGAAGCCTTCGGCAGCAATCGCCTCAACGATGTCGCGGGCAGCAACCGAGCCGTAGAGCTGGCCGGTTTCACCAGCGGAGCGGACGATGATGAAGGACTTGCCGTCCAGCTTGTCTGCGACCGCCTGGGCTTCGGACTTGCGCTCGAGGTTGCGAGCTTCGAGCGTTGCGCGCTCGGCGTCGAAACGTGCCTTGTTGGCGGCGTTGGCGCGCAGCGCCTTGCCGAGCGGCAGAAGGTAGTTGCGCGCGAAGCCGTCGCGAACCTTTACGGTTTCGCCCATCTGGCCGAGCTTGGCGATGCGTTCGAGGAGAATGACTTCCATTTCGATTTCCTTTCAGTTGGTCGTTTTTTCGTTAGTCAGTTTTTTTCCGCCGGCGTGACCGCGATGGTGCGTCGCGTGTCGGTCAGGCCGGACAGGAGGAAGAACACAGCCGGGATCGTGAAGACGAGCACCGACAGATAGGCGATCCACAGAACGGGAAGCCGCCAGGACTTGCCGCGCGTGCGGAAGTGGAACGAGGCAAAGCCCGAGAGCAGGAAGCCCGCGCCGAACGTGCCGCAAATGAGGGCGCCGATAGCCGCAGGTGCCCCGCCGAGAAAGGCGAGGACCAGGCCGGCGAGAAACACGAAAATGGCATTGCGAGGCATCCTCAATGACGAGGGAATGTCTTCGCGCGGACGCAGCGACCTTGCCGATGTCTGGACGATCCGGGTTGCGAGGTAGTAGGCGGCAAACAGCATCAGCACCCAGATCGCGCCCTGCACCAGCGGCAGGGCGAGCGTGAACATCGACTTGATCTGCGCGATTGCCGCGGCATCCGGATTGTAGAGCGGCTCCTGCGCCTTCACGGCCTCGATCACCATGTCGATCATGCGGTCCGAGACGCCGGAATCGTAACCGACGATATAGCCGACGATGATCATGCCGACGGTAACGAGCCCGGCGAGGTGGCCGAGGATGTCGGACAACGGATACCAGGCGAGCGCGCCATCGGGGCCGCCGAGTTCGGAGGCCGGGCGCGCAAGGTTTGCGAGGTGGCTGAGCCAACCGGCCGGAACAAGCGTCACGAGCAGGATCAGCAGCGCGAAATAGGCGGAAACGAGCGTGGCGGCCGTCGCGCCGGCAACGACGATCGCGACGATCGCGGCTGCATTGCCCCAACCGAGGCCGGCAATCAGGATAGGCAGCGCGGAAGCGGCGTAAAGGACGATCGCAAAGGACGACTGCGTGTTCGCGCCCATCGACAGAAGGGCGGCGGTAATGCCGGCGAGGGCGCCGGTGATCAGCGATGTCCTGTTCCAGATATTCACGTTCGCTGTCCTGCTTCAACGCAGTTAGGGGTCGACTGGGCCCCAACATGGGATTTTGGCGCATGCGCCGGTTCCGATCCGCGCCCACCGCGGAAGGGAGAGAGGCAAGGCACTTACCGTAGGGAAAAGCCTTGCCTCGGAGTCAATTGCCGTCGAGTCATTTGACTGACGGACAGCGAGCCAGCCTTACGATACGACGTAGGGCAGCAGGCCGAGGAAGCGTGCACGCTTGATCGCCTGGGCGAGTTCGCGCTGCTTCTTCTGGGAAACGGCCGTGATGCGGGACGGAACGATCTTGCCGCGCTCGGAAATGTAGCGCTGCAGGAGGCGGATGTCCTTGTAGTCGATCCGCGGAGCGTTCGCACCCGAGAAGGGGCAGGTCTTGCGGCGACGGTGGAACGGACGGCGTACCGGAGCGGAAGAAACTTCAGCCATTGTTTTTATCTCCTAAGCTTCGGGTTACGCGCGGTCTTCACGCGGACGGCGCGGACGGTCTTCACGGTCGCCACGATCCGGACGCGGGCCACGGTCGAAACCGCCTTCACGCGGGCCACGGCCTTCGCCGCGCGGACGATCGTCGCGATCACGCTTCTGCATCATCGCGGACGGGCCTTCCTCGTGCTTTTCGACGGCGATCGTCATGTAGCGCAGGACGTCTTCGTTAATGCGCATCTGGCGCTCGACTTCGTGGACGGCCGGTGCCGGAGCATCGATGTCCATCAGGACGTAATGAGCCTTGCGGTTCTTCTTGATACGGTAGGTGAGGGACTTCAGGCCCCAGTTTTCGACGCGACCGACCTTGCCGCCGTTCGCTTCGATGACGCCCTTGTACTGCTCGACGAGGGCATCGACCTGCTGCGGCGTGATATCCTGCCGGGCAAGGAATACGTGTTCATAAAGAGCCATTGTGGCTTGCCTTTCTTGCGTTAATCAGCCCGGACCTCGGCGGCTAAGCCTCAACGACTGTTCTTAAGGGCCGCGAGGCGGCCGGCAAGAAAGTGTTGTATCGAGACGGTCGAGAGCGGAGACACGGGAGGCCGGAATGCCTTGCATTCCTGGCGGCTTCCAACGCGGAAACCGGCCCTCCGTTCAGCCACCAGCCAGAAGACCGGGTGTTTCGAACAGCGCGCTTATACGGATTTTCCGCCGAAATGCAAGCCGCGATCCGAACTTCGGCGTCCGGGCGCTGTCAGGTACTCCGCCGGAACAATCGCCGGGCATTGCTGTTGGATACCGGCAACTCAAACAGCGGGAGCCGACGATGGCCCATGTTGATCCAAGAATGCAAGCGTGCGTCGACAATTGCCTGGACTGTTACGCTGCTTGCCTGTCGACCGCGATGAACCATTGCCTCCAGGCGGGCGGCGAGCATACCGAGCCGACGCATTTCAGGCTGATGGCGGCCTGTGCCGAGATCTGCCGGACCGCGGCGCATTTCATGTTGATCGGCAGCCCCCATCACCGGCATCTGTGCAGCGAGTGTGCGGAGATCTGCACCGAATGCGCCAAGGATTGCGAGCGCATCGGCGACATGGCCGAATGCGCCGAAGCCTGCTGGCGCTGCGCCGAGAGCTGCCGTCAGATGGCGGCTTGAAGCCTTGCACGCGATGGGAGCCGCTCAGATCGGCGCCGGGTAGAGCCGATGGAGGCGCCGGAGGCCAGTCATCACATCTTGCGAAAGCGTGATGGTGCCGCCGATGTCGGTCTTCAATTGTTCCATCGACGTCGCGCCGATGATGACCGAAGCCATGAAGGGGCGTGTCAGGCAAAAGGCGATCGCCATCTGTGCCGGGTCAAGGCCATGCTCGCGAGCGAGCTTCACATACGCGGCGACGGCCGGCTCCTGGTGCGGCGTGAAGCGGCCGCCGAGATCACCGTTGATCGACAGGCGGGATCCTGCGGGCTTTGCCCCCTCGAGATATTTGCCGGTCAGGAGACCAGCCGCGAGCGGCGAATAGGCAAGCAGGCCGACATCCTCGTGATGCGACAGTTCCGCCAGATCGAGGTCGTAGGCGCGATAGAGCAGGTTGTATTCGTTCTGGATCGTAGCAACGCGCGGCAGGCCATATCTGTTGGAGCGATCGAGCATCTTCATGGCGCCCCAGGCGGTGTCGTTCGAAAGCCCGATAGCGCGAATCTTGCCGGCCTTCACGAGTTCGCCAAGCTTGTCGAGTATCGCTTTCAGGTCGGCGGCGACGTGCTCTCGGTCTTGCCGCGACGGGTCGTAGGTCCAGGCGTTGCGGAAGTGATAATGGCCGCGATTCGGCCAGTGAAGCTGGTAAAGGTCCACATAGTCCGTCTTCAGCCGCTTGAGGCTGGCGTTAAGGGCCTCTTCAATTCCTTCGGGTGTCATTGGTCCGCCGCCGCGGATATAAGGACGCCCAGGGCCGGCCACCTTGGTCGCCAGTACCACATCGTCGCGCCGGCCGCGCGCCGCCAGCCAGGTCCCGATGATGCGTTCGGTGTTGCCATAGGTTTCCTCCGAAAGCGGCGTCGTCGGATAGAGTTCGGCCGTATCGATGAAATTGACGCCGCGGTCGAACGCGTAATTAAGCTGTCCATGGGCTTCGGTCTGCGTATTCTGTGAGCCCCAGGTCATGGTGCCAAGGCAGATCTCTGAAACCTTGATGCCTGTGCGGCCCAGCGTGTTGTAGCGCATGAAGTAATGTTCCTCGTGGGAGGGCGGTTTCGCGCCGGCGGGAGGGAAGGGCGCGCCGCCAAATGAATTGAGTGGCACCGCGGTTGATGGCTTGTCAGCCGGCGCGGCAGCAATGCGCGGCAAACTTACGCCTTGATTGACGAAGATCAAGGGCAAAAGCCCGCCGGGAATCACGAAGGTCAGCCTCTGCGCTTGACTCGCTGTTCAGGAATGTGAATGGAGAGGAAAAACTGGCACGGATGAGCAATATGAGGCGTGAGTGCCGGCATCCGTTCTAATGTGTGAGAAACGACCGCGAGAATTGGGCTTCGCTGCAATCGTTTCGTGATCCAGGGAAGGGCATCCCATGAGCATTGCATTCACGTTCCCCGGGCAGGGCAGTCAGGCTGTCGGCATGGGCAAGGATCTGGCGGACGCCTTTCCGGAGGCTGCAGCCGTATTTGCCGAAGTCGATGAAGCGCTCGGCGAAAAGCTGTCGGACGTCATGTGGAACGGGCCGGAGGAAACGCTGACGCTGACGGCAAACGCGCAACCGGCGCTGATGGCCGTCTCCATGGCTGTGATCCGCGTGCTTGAGGCGAGGGGGCTCAATCTCAAGAACAAGGTTTCTTTTGTTGCCGGCCATTCGCTCGGCGAATATTCCGCACTTTGCGCTGCCGGAGCGTTTTCGCTCGCCGATACGGCGCGGCTCCTGCGCATTCGCGGCAATGCGATGCAGGCGGCCGTTCCCGTCGGCAAAGGGGCGATGGCAGCCATCATCGGCCTGGAACATGCCGATGTGGAAACGGTTTGCCACGAAGCATCGTCGCTCGGCTCCTGCCAGATCGCCAACGACAACGGCGGCGGGCAGCTGGTGATCTCGGGCGAGAAACAGGCTGTGGAGAAGGCGGCCGCGCTCGCCTCCGAAAAGGGCGCCAAACGCGCGCTGATGCTGCCGGTCTCCGCACCTTTCCACTCCTCGCTGATGGCGCCCGCCGCCGACGCCATGCGCGATGCACTCGCCACGGTCGAGAAACGCGATCCTTCCATTCCGCTCGTGGCGAATGTCCTGGCAGCTCCGGTGAACGATGCCGGCGAGATCGTCCGGTTGCTCGTCGAGCAAGTGACCGGCCAGGTACGTTGGCGCGAGACGGTCGAATGGTTCGCGGCCAACAATGTCACGACGCTTTATGAAGTCGGCTCGGGCAAGGTGCTGACGGGACTTGCCCGACGGATCGACAAGACTGTCAACGGCATCGCCGTCAATACACCCGCCGATATCGACACGGCGCTCGCCGCCCTTCTGGCCTGAGCGCTCCAGTTATAAGGAACAAGCCCATGTTTGATCTTTCGGGCCGCAAGGCTCTCGTCACCGGCGCATCCGGCGGCATCGGCGAGGAAATCGCCCGCATCCTGCACGCACAGGGCGCTGTTGTCGGCCTGCACGGCACCCGTGTCGAAAAGCTCGAAGCACTTGCCAACACGCTTGGCGAGCGCGTCCAGATCTTCCCCGCCAACCTTTCCGATCGCGCCGAGGTCAAGGCGCTTGGCGAGAAGGCGGAGGCTGAACTCGGCGGGGTCGATATCCTCGTCAACAATGCCGGCATCACCAAGGACGGCCTTTTCGTCCGCATGAGCGATGAAGACTGGGACAACGTCATCGAGGTCAACCTCACGGCCGTCTTCCGCCTGACCCGCGAGCTCACGCATCCGATGATGCGCCGCCGCTTCGGCCGCATCGTCAACATCACCTCCGTCGTCGGCGTCACCGGAAACCCTGGCCAGGCCAATTATTGTGCCTCGAAGGCCGGCATGATCGGCTTCTCCAAGTCGCTTGCGCAGGAAATCGCCACCCGCAATGTTACCGTCAACTGCGTCGCTCCGGGCTTCATCGAAAGTGCGATGACCGGTAAGCTCAATGACAAGCAGAAGGAAAGCATCATGGGTGCTATCCCGATGCGGCGCATGGGCTCGGGTGCAGAGGTCGCATCCGCCGTTGCATATCTTGCTTCGAACGAAGCGGGCTACGTCACCGGCCAGACCATTCACGTCAATGGCGGCATGGCGATGATCTGATCCGACACCGGCGAAGAACGGCGCGTGTGACCCGTCGCTGACGCTTGGCTCGCCGCCTTCACCGGTCGGTGCCAAATGCCTGAAATTCAATGTTGACCAAGCGAATGTCGGGCATTTTCGCCCTTTGCGGCAGACTTAAACCGTGTTAATCGGGCCATGACTGTGCGCAGTCGACCGGTCCGGCTAGGTGTCCGGCAGCCCTTGCTGCCTTGGGTTTTCCGCGGGTTCGGTTGGATGGATTGCCCGGCGGACCATCTTGGTCTATCAGGCTTGATTGAAAATGACGGCGCCAAGAATGGCGCCGCAGAGAAACGAAGGTCGAGGAACTCCGACATGAGCGATATCGCAGAACGCGTGAAGAAAATTGTTATTGATCATCTTGGCGTCGACGCCGAAAAGGTCAGCGAAGGCGCAAGCTTCATCGATGACCTCGGCGCGGACTCGCTCGACACCGTCGAACTGGTCATGGCATTCGAAGAAGAATTCGGTGTCGAGATCCCGGACGACGCGGCAGATTCGATCCTGACCGTCGGCGATGCCGTGAAGTTCATCGAGAAGGCTCAGGCCTGATCCTTACGGTCCAGGCCGTTGACGGGCCGCTTGTTGCGGCCCGTACCAGCCCAGGGGAAGTGGCTGACCTGCGTCGACCGCGGGTCTCGATCAGCAAAGCGTTCCCGTCTTTCCCTCTGATCGTCACATGCGAAATTTACAATGGATGCACGGATCGGGGTCGTCACGCGTGGTCCGGTCCGGCTCTGGAACTGAACAGTCAGGGTGGGTCACGGTTTATGAGACGTGTCGTTATCACCGGTACCGGCATGGTATCTCCTTTGGGTTGCGGAACCGAAGTCAGCTGGTCGCGTCTTATCGCGGGCCAGAACGCTGCGCGCAAGGTCACCGAATTCGAGGTTGAGGATCTTCCTGCCAAGATCGCCTGCCGTATTCCTTTCGGCGACGGCTCGGACGGCACCTTCAATGCTGACGACTGGATGGAGCCGAAGGAGCAGCGCAAGGTCGATCCCTTCATCGTTTACGCGATGGCCGCTGCCGACATGGCCCTGGCCGATGCCGGCTGGAAGCCGGAAAGCGATGAGGACCAGATTGCGACCGGGGTGCTGATCGGCTCCGGCATCGGTGGTCTCGAGGGCATCGTCGATGCGGGCTATACGCTGCGCGACAAGGGGCCGCGTCGTATTTCTCCGTTCTTCATTCCCGGCCGCCTGATCAATCTCGCGTCGGGCCAGGTCTCCATTCGCCACAAACTGCGTGGCCCAAACCATTCGGTCGTGACGGCCTGCTCGACGGGCGCGCACGCGATCGGCGACGCGAGCCGGCTGATCGCGCTCGGCGATGCCGATGTGATGGTGGCGGGTGGCACGGAATCGCCGATCTGCCGCATCTCGCTCGCAGGTTTCGCCGCCTGCAAGGCGCTTTCGACCCAGCACAACGACAACCCGGAAAAGGCGTCGCGCCCCTATGACGCCGATCGCGACGGTTTCGTCATGGGTGAAGGTGCAGGCGTCGTCATCCTCGAAGAGCTCGAGCATGCGAAGGCACGCGGCGCCAAGATCTATGCCGAAATCGTCGGCTACGGTCTTTCCGGCGACGCCTTCCACATCACCGCTCCGTCGGAGGACGGCGACGGCGCTTACCGTTGCATGCAGATGGCACTGAAGCGCGCCGGTCTGATGGCCGACGACGTCGACTATATCAATGCCCACGGCACCTCGACGATGGCCGATACGATCGAGCTCGGCGCGGTCGAGCGGCTGGTCGGCAACAGCGCGTCCAAGATATCCATGTCCTCGACCAAGTCGGCAATCGGGCACCTGCTCGGCGCAGCGGGCGCGATCGAGGCGATCTTCTCGGCGCTGGCGATTCGCGACAACATCGCTCCGCCCACTCTCAACCTCGATAATCCATCCGTCGAGACGAAGATCGACCTGGTGCCGCATGTCGCGCGCAAGCGGGAGATCAACGTCGCGCTGTCGAACTCCTTCGGCTTCGGTGGCACGAATGCCTCGCTGGTGCTGCGCCGCTATAACGGCAACTAAGACCGGCCACACGACGCGATCGATCACGGCGATTCTCGGCTGATTCTACCGAGGATCGTCACCGTGTCGGAAAACCGCTTCCGACCTCC
Organism: Sinorhizobium mexicanum; assembly: GCF_013488225.1. Taxonomy (NCBI): domain Bacteria; kingdom Pseudomonadati; phylum Pseudomonadota; class Alphaproteobacteria; order Hyphomicrobiales; family Rhizobiaceae; genus Sinorhizobium; species Sinorhizobium mexicanum. The sequence continues at coordinate 1,299,578 of NZ_CP041238.1, forward strand.
GGTGCGGTTCAAACACCGGCTTGTGATCCTGCTTTTTGCCGCATTGCTCGCTACAAGCTGTAATCGGAGGATTCGCCGCCGCCGGGCGGCGACGCCGAGACTATGTTCGCGCAAGGCATTTCTGACAATTTGTAGAATATCCATTGCTCTGACACATTCAGCTTGCCGTCGGTCTTAGCCGAAATTCGCATCGGCGGCAGCTCGATTGAAGTTGCGAATTTCGGATTCGGGATAATCGTGAGCGACTCAAGCGACAACAGCGCGGCACAGTTCGGCCGCAATGAAACCGGGAGCAACGGGCCGATCATCCCGAAATCGGCAAGCGAGGCCCTGCGCCCCGAAAAGGTTCCGCAACCGCCCAAGCGTTCGCGCAAGGCGCGCAGCCAGGTCGTGATCTTTCTCAATTTCGTGATGACAGTCATCGTCTTCGTGGCGCTCGCAGCCGCCGGCGCGGTCTACTATGCGATGCACGAATACGAAAAGCCCGGCCCCCTGGAAGCCAACAAGAATTTCATTGTTCGCAATGGCGCGGGCATCAGCGAAATTGCGAGCGGCCTTGAGCGCAACAACATCATCACCGACGGCCGCGTGTTCCGTTTCGTGTCTGAAGCCTATCTCGACAACGAAACGCTGAAGGCGGGTGAATACGAGATCAAGGCCGGATCGTCGATGCAGGAAATCATGCAACTGCTGAAGTCCGGCAAGTCGATCCTGTACGCCGTTTCGCTTCCGGAGGGACTGACGGTCAAGCAGATGTTCAACAAGCTCGCCAACGATCCGGTGCTGGTCGGCGACTTGCCACAGGATGTGCCGTCGGAGGGCACGCTCAAGCCGGACACCTACAAATTCACCCGCGGCACCAAGCGTGCCGAGATCGTTCAGCAGATGATCGCAGCACAGAAGGCTTTGGTCGATCAGATCTGGGAAATGCGCGACCCCGACCTTCCGGTCTCGACCGTCGAGGAGTTCGTGACGCTCGCCTCGATCGTCGAAAAGGAAACCGGCCGCGCGGACGAGCGGCCGCGCGTGGCATCGGTCTTTATCAATCGCCTCGAAAAGGGCATGCGGCTGCAATCCGACCCGACCATCATCTATGGCATCTTCGGTGGAGAGGGGAAGCCGGCGGACCGGGCAATTCTGAAGTCGGACCTTGATAAGGAAACGCCTTACAACACCTATCTTATCAAGGGCTTGCCGCCGACCCCGATCGCCAATCCAGGCCGCGCGGCACTTGAAGCCGTCGCCAATCCTTCGCGCACGCCGGAGCTTTATTTCGTGGCGGACGGAACGGGCGGCCATGTCTTTGCCGCGACGCTGGACGAACACAACGCAAACGTCAGGCGGTGGAGAAAGCTTGAAGCCGAAAAGGCGGCGGAGGCTGCCAAGGCCGCAGAGGCGGCCAAAACCGCCGAGCCGACGGTGACACCGGCCGAGGTGCAGTAACAGGCCTTATTGTGGACGGGCAGGGTGCGGCGCGGATATCCCTTGCGGGATGCCGCGCCGTCGCCCTATTGCTTTTGCGACTGCAATGCCGTGCGTCCTTCAGACGCATAAGGGTCGCCGTCGCACTTTGAAACGCTGCATCGTTTCATCCTCAAATCGGCGCCGATTCCGGGAAACATGCAGCAGCGGACGGAGGTAATGATGCCGCTCCAATCGATGACTGGCTTTGCGAGGAGAGAAGGCAGCAGCGGACGCCATCGCTGGGCCTGGGAACTGCGGTCGGTTAACGGCAAGGGGCTCGATATTCGCCTTCGCTTGCCACAGGGTCTTGAACGCTTCGAGCCCGACTGCCGGCGCCTTGCCTCGGAATATTTCGCCCGCGGCAATCTACAGATCGGCCTCAACGTCAGCGGTGGCGAGGCCGCCGTCGAGGCCGTCGTCAACCAGGGTGCATTGTCCGCCGTATTGAGGCTTCGAGAGCAGCTTGGCGATCTCGTCGATCCCGCGCCGCTGAAGTTCGATACGCTGCTCTCGATCCGCGGCATCGTCGACTTTCGGGAGCCGGAAGAAAGCGAAAGCGAGCGCGCCGCACGCGACGCCGATATCCTCTCCGGCTTGGGGCTCGCCCTTGGGGACCTGCGGTCCATGCGCGAAGAGGAGGGGGCGGCGCTCGGCCAGATCCTGCTTGCGCATGTGGATCGCATCGAGCGACTGACGGTCGGCGTGGAGAGGGACCCGTCCCGGAGCCCTTCCGCGATCGCCGAACGGCTGGCGCAGCAAGTGGCGCTTTTGATGGAGGGTGTGTCCTCCCTCGACCGCGAAAGACTGCATGCGGAGGTTGCGTTGCTTGCCACGAAGGCGGACCTCAGAGAGGAAATCGACCGCCTCGGTTCGCATGTCGCCGCTGCTCGCGATCTTCTCGCAAAGGGCGGCCCTGTCGGCCGCAAGCTGGATTTCCTTGCACAGGAATTTAACCGCGAATCGAATACGATCTGTTCGAAATCGAATGCCGCCGCGGTTTCGGCCGCCGGAATCGAGTTGAAGGTCGTGATCGATCAGTTTCGCGAGCAGGTTCAGAATCTGGAGTAAGACATGAAACCGGCGACCGCTTCGCCCATCAAGATCCCCCGCCGTGGGTTGATGCTCGTGATTTCGTCGCCGTCGGGCGCGGGGAAGTCGACGATCGCCCGCAACCTTCTCGAGGCCGATCCGGAACTCAGCATCTCGGTGAGCGTGACGACGCGCTCGCGGCGGCCGAGCGAAATCGAGGGACGGCATTATTTTTTCAAGTCGATCCGCGAATTCGAGGCGCTGCGAGCGACGGACTCGCTCCTCGAATGGGCGGAGGTGCACGGTAACTTCTATGGAACCCCGCGTGATGCCGTCGAGACGGCGATGGCCGAAGGTCGCGACATGCTCTTCGACATCGATTGGCAGGGCGCCCAGCAATTGCAGGAAAAAATGGGCGGTGATGTCGTCTCGATCTTCATTCTGCCGCCATCCATGGCCGAGTTGCAGTCACGGCTGCATCGGCGCGCCGAGGACAGCGAGGAAGTGATTGCGACTAGGCTCGCCAATTCACGCGCGGAGATCGAACATTGGCGTGAATACGACTATATCGTCGTCAACGACGATCTCGATCGGGCGTTCTCTGCGGTCCGTGCAATCGTGGACGCCGAACGCCTGCGCCGTGACCGCCGTCCCGGCCTGTTCGAGTTCGTCAACGGCCTGCTGACGGAAAACCCCTTTTAATCGAGCGGGGCGGGGCGCGTCTCACTGAACCGGACAGCTAACCGCTGAGGCAATTCGCCAATCGGCAGAATTCCTCGACCGTCAGCGTTTCCGCGCGTCTTTGGGGATCGATGTCCGCCCTTGCCAGCAGCGCCTCACCACCCAGGCTTTTCAGGCTCTGGCGCAGCATTTTGCGGCGCTGGCCGAAGGCGGCCTGCGTCACTTTCTCAAGCGTGGAGACAGAGCACGGGATCGGATCGGCAATCGGCTCCAGATGGACGACCGACGAGGTGACCTTGGGCGGGGGGGTGAAGGCTTGCGGCGAGACGTCGAAAGCCATGCGCGCCTTCGTTCGCCAGCCGCACAGAACGCCGAGCCGGCCATAGTGATCGTCGTCGGCACCCGCCACGATCCGCAGACCGACCTCGCGCTGGAACATCAACGTCATCGACTGCCAGAACGGCGGCCATTGCTCCGGCAGCAGCCAGTTGACGAGAAGCTGCGTGCCGACGTTGTAGGGCAGATTGGCGATGATGCGCACCGGACCGTCGGCGAGCGTTTTGAAAGGCACCTTCAGTGCGTCGGCCTCGATCACATCGAGCCGTCCAGGGTAATGGGCGGCGATTTCGGCGAGCGCCGGCAGGCAGCGGGCGTCGCGTTCGACCGCGACGACCTTCTTGGCGCCCAGTGCCAGGATCGCCCTGGTTAGGCCACCCGGGCCCGGGCCGACTTCGATGACGGTCGCGTCGTCGAGCGGACCGGCCGTGCGGGCGATCTTCTGGGTGAGATTGAGGTCCAGCAGGAAATTCTGACCGAGCGCCTTCTTCGCATCGAGACCGTGACGCTGGATGACATCTCTGAGCGGCGGCAGACCGTCGAGCGCCGCCATCAGCGATGCGTCCCTTCCGTGTTGGCGGCGAGCTCGGCGGCAAGGTGAAGCGCCGCCAGCAGGCTGTCTTCGCGCGCGATGCCTTGTCCGGCGATGCCGAAAGCGGTGCCGTGGTCCGGCGACGTTCTGATGAAGGGCAGCCCGAGCGTGACATTCACGCTGTCGTCGAAGCCGAGCGCCTTTGCCGGTATTAGTGCCTGATCATGATACATGCAGATCGCGGCGTCGTAGGTCTCCCTTGCACGATCGTGGAACATGGTATCGGCCGGGAGCGGGCCAACGACATCCAAGCCCTCGGCGCGGAGCCGGTTAATGACGGGGCGGATGAGTGCATCGTCCTCGAGGCCGAGCGCACCGCCTTCGCCCGCATGCGGGTTGAGACCGGCAACAGCAAGGCGCGGCCGCGACAGACCGAAACGGTTCTTGAGATCGGCAGCGGTTGTCGCGCAGGTCTGGTGGATGAGTTCCTGCGTCAGCGCGCCGGGAACGTCCTTGAGCGGAATATGGATCGTCACGGGAACGGCGCGCAGCTTCGGTCCGGCCAGCATCATCACCGGCAGGGCGGGGGTCCCGGTTGCTTTCTCCGCGAGATGCGCGAGGTATTCGGTGTGACCAGGAAAGCGGAAGCCGGCCTCGTAGAGCACAGCCTTCGCAATCGGGTTGGTGGCTACCGCCGTTGCTTCGCCGGCCATGGCGAGCCGCACGGCGGTATCGATCGCGGCGATGACGGCGGAGGCGTTGGCCACATCAGGCCGGCCCGCGACGACCGGAGCCGCGCAGCGCACCGGTAATACCGGCAAGGCGTCCAGGAAAGCCGGGCAGGCACCGAGGCAATCGGTTTCCGTTATCCGCACCGCCTGGCCGAGCGCCTTTGCGCGGGCCGAAAGCACCGCAGGGTCGCCAATAAGGACGAAAGGCGGCGTCGGCCGCGTCTCGCGCCTCGCCCACACGGCCAGGCTGATGTCCGGGCCAATACCGGCCGGGTCGCCCATTGTCAGGGCGATCGGCCTGCCGCTCGTCTTGTTCATGGCCGCCCGTTACTTGTTGATGATCTGCGCCTTTTCGCGCAACTCTTCGAGGTACTTCTCGCTGTTCGGGTCTTCGCCGCCGGCTTTCTTCTTGCCGAGGTCCTCCGCACGGAAGACGATTTCGGCGGCTGTGTCGTCGTTGACCTGACGCTTCTTGCAGATTGCAAGGTATTCGACACCTTTTTCGGTGACGCGCGTGCCGGTCGTCATGCCGTCGCCAGCCTTTTCGACGAGCGGCTTCCAATCTTCCGGCAATTGCTGCGCAAGCACGCGGCCAAGGCTGCGAATCGAGACATCGCGATAATTGGCGGCAAAGACCTTGGATGTCTCGCAGCCCGGGAACTGCGATCGCGAAGCGTTTGCTTCTGCCTGCCGTTTTGCCGTAATCGCCCCGCGCTTGGATGCCGGGATGACGAAAATGACCTGCTGGAGGAAATATTCCGTCGTTACGGGCTTGTTGCCGCCACCTTCCATCATGCGCTTCACAAGGTCGCCGCCGGTGAGGCGATTGGCGTTGCCGTAGCGGAAGTTGACGACGCGAGGCCAACTCATCTGGACAGCGATAAACTGCTTGAAATGATCGACGCCGACGCCGGCCTGGTCGAGGATCTTGCCGAGTTGCTCAGGCGACATCTTGTTGCCAGCGGCAAATCGCGCGAACGCGCCGTCAACATCCTGGGTGCTGACCGACTGTTGGACGCGTGCGATCTCGCTGCGCTTCAGGACTTCGTCGATAAGTTGCCGCTTCGCCTCCTCTGCGCCGCCGCCTTGGCGTTGGAGGCGCAGGAAGGCCACGCGCTTCGCGATGTCGCCCGAAGTGATAACGACATTGTTGACGATTACCTTGACACCGCTCGCGGCCTGCGCCGTCGCGCATACAGCGACATTCAGCGTGCCGGCAAGCACCAGCGCCGACATCACCCTCAAGATCGATTTCCCGCCCATCATATTTCCTTGTCCGTCCCGCGCCCCAACCGCCCGTGGTCCGCGTCGGACCGCCAGCCAGCGCCTTCCCTGTGCCAGTTGGAGGAAATGCATAATACATGCGGCCAAACGATGACAAGACCACATGATCAATCCTTGCGAGCTATGCGTCTTCGGGGGCGCGCAGCCGACGGGACAAAGTTAGAAGCTTCCGGCTAGCGCACCCCGCTCTCAAGCGGACACTGAAAGCGGAAAGGATGCTCTAGAATCAAAGCGCTGGAGCATCCTTTGCGCGTTCATTTGAAGACACGGCGTCCTGAGCCCGGACCTCAATAGTAGTCCAGTTCTTTGAACGTGGTATCGCCAACGTTGATGTCGCCAAGCGTCCGGAAGCTGATGCGCGCGCCGATTGACCAGTCGTTTGCGACCGAACTGTCGGTATCGCGCTCCTGCGTGTAGACAATCGAGAACAACGTATCCTGATCGTCATAGGTGATGCCGAAGCCGTTGCGGGAAATGACATCATTGTTGATGTCATAGGTCAACGCTCCGAACACCGACCAATAATCTTGGAAGCGGTAGGCAGCGGCCGTCTGGATTTCGTCCTGGTCGGAGGGCGATCCGTAGGTCGGCTGTGCTTCGATCCGCGTATAGGTCAGGGCCGCCTGCCATGTCAGGCCAAGATAGCCGACGGTGGCGTCGGCGCGGCGCAGAGCAAAGTCGCTCTCGTCGAGCCGCCCGGAGAGACTTGCCATCAGACCGTAGGGCGCGTCGACGCCGACCATCGCCACATAATCCGAACTCTTGGTTTCCAGTCCCGAATCCGCTCCGACCTTGACGAGATCGTCGGTTGCGAAGGAGTTGAGCCCGCCGAGGTGGAACGACTGGCCGGCGATCGCGCGCAAGCCGTAACCATTGTCGAAACTTCCGGTATAGCGAATGCCAAGGTTGGCGCGCGTTCCGCCCTCGATACGATCGAAGCCAGAGAACTTATCGCGATCGAAAAGGTTGGTTGCATCGAAGACGAAGCTCTGCGCGTCTTCGTTCGGGAGTCCGCCGGCATGCTGTTCGTCCGGCCGGACATAGATCTGGCCGATCGGCTCCAGCACGTGGCTGCTGTTCTCGCCGGCAAAGAGGATCGGGTAGCGTGCTTCGAGACCCGCGGTCAGCATGCGCCGCGTTGCGGCGTCGCTATTCGTGTAGTCGCCGGTGTAGCCGGGGCCCGGGTCGTCCATGTTGAGGCCCAAGGCGTCGCCGCGTGCCGCCAGCAATGGCGTCAACACGAGACCCCCGGGCGCAATGAATGTCCGCTTCCATTCGAGGTCCGCAGTCAGACGGTGCGCGGTGCCTTCAAGGCCGCGGAAACGCTCGACGCCCAGGACGTTGATGCTGTCCAGCCGGTTGCGCTTGACGTTCGTGAAGTTCACGTCTGCGCTGAGCTCGCCGCCCAGCACGGACTCCGGCGCGAAGTAGGAGTAGTCGAGGACCTGAGCGGCAGGCTGCTGATTTTCCTCGATGCTGTCGGGGTCGGCGTCCTGGATGTCGAAATAGAAGGCGCGCAGGTCGAAGTAGTTGCGCTTGCCGAGGCCGGTCAGATAGGCCTGATTGGTATAGGTCGTGCCGTCGAAGCTCTCCAGATCATAGGTCTTGGCAAAGTTGGCGTCCGATTGGACGAGCACGTTCCAGCCGAAGGTCCAGCGCGGATTGATCCGGAAATCGCCCTTCGACGCCACCATACCGCGATTGGTTTCCTCGGCATCGACGGTGCCGGGCGTGAACTGGTCCCTGTCGAGCTGGCTGATGCCGGCTACGTTCAGCGTGTGCAAACCGTTATGGAACGATTGACGGAACTCGCCCTCGAGCAAGAACCCTTGCCGCGTCAGACCTGTCGCGGTGACCGTTGCGTCCATATAGGGCGAGATCGCCCAGTAGTAAGGGACGCCCACGCCGGCGCCAAGTTTCTGCGTATAGCGGAACTTCGGAAACAGAAACCCGCTCTTGCGCTTGACCGTGTGGTCCGGGATCTCCATTGCCGGAATATAGGCGATCGGCTTGCCGAAGAGCTCGAAATAGGCGTGTTCCAGCCGAATCGTGTGCGTCCTGCCGTTCTGGATTACACGCTCCGCCTTGATGTGCCACAGGGAACGGTGCTCCGGCTTGATGTTGCAGGGCGTGCAGGCGGTGTAGACAGCCTTGTTGAGAATGAACTCTTCGCCGTTGCGCCGCTCACCGCTTTCCGCCGCCAGTCGCGTCAGATCGGTCGTCTCGATCCGCAGGGCCTGGACGAAACCGTTGCCGAAGTCGTCGGTGACGTCCATCTTGTCAGCATAGACAATATTGCCGTCCGGCTCGACCAGCTGGATCTCGCCGGTCGCGATGATCCGCCCCGACTTTTGGTCGTACGTGACTTGACGGGCGACCATCCTGTAGCCGCCGTATGCGATCTGAACGTTACCGCGCGCAGTGACAGTTTCCGCGTCGCGATTGTAGATGAGCTCATTGGCCGACAGCAGCAGCTTTGCGTCAGCCGGAATGTTCGGCTGCAGCGAATCGATTCGCGCCGATGTGTCCTGCGCCAGGACAGGCGCAGTCATTCCCATGGCAAGTGTATGCAACGCCACGCCTGCGAGCAGGGCAGCATTGGTCAGCTTCATGCGTTTGCGGTTGCCTGCCGCCACTAGCCATCCTCCTGATGCAGTAGAATCGTTGAGCCCAGCGCCATCGCTACAACAACTGGCAACCAGGCTGCAACGAACGGAGGCACAATACCGCTGCTCCCGAATGCTTTTACAAGCACGGTGACGACATAAAGCACGAAGCCTGAGACGATTCCACCGAGAATTACGGAGCGCGATTGGTTGAACCGGCTAAATTTCAAAGAGACGCATGCGGCGATCAGAGTCATCGCTACGAGCAGCAACGGCAGAGAGAGCAGGGAGTGGAATTGCGTTTCCATGCCGGCCGTGGAAAAGCCGAAGGATCGGGCGACCTCGATTTTCCGCGGAAGGTCAAAAAACTGAATGGAATCAGCCTTTGCCAGACGCTCCTGAACGAATTCCGCCTTGAGATTGGTGGGGATCTGTGCCGTTTCCTGACGACGAGGCAGCTTGCCGCCGCCGGTTTCCGTAACGTCGTTAAGAAGCCAGTAACCATCTTCGAGTTTGGCGGACTTCGCGTCCTGCCTCTTGATGATGGTACCCTGTGGATCAAAGTGGATGACGGTGACGTTGATCAGCTCCGTTCCGCCGTTCTGCACGGAGCGCGCACCGATGATCGTATCGGTGCCGTCGTAGATCTGGCGGAGCCAGGGAATCGAATTCGCCTGGGCCGAACGGGACGAGCCCCACTCGGCTTCGAGCGCCTCGGCCTTCTTCGTTCCCCAGGCTGCAAGCGGGTTGAGCACAGCGACGGCGAGCAGTCCGAAAAGAAATGCGCCGAGCACGAAGGGGCGAAGGAACTGCCAGACGGAAATGCCGGCCGCCCGCGTGACGACCAATTCATAGCGGCGGTTCAGCGAGATCAATGCGGCCATCGCCGAAAAGAGCGCGATGAAGGGGACCGTTTGCTGCATGATCGTCGGAATACGAAACGTCGTCATCAGCAGCGCGCCGCTCACTGTGTAGTGCGGCAGCGCCGACATGCGGCTGGCGAGTTCGCTGAAATCGATGATGAAGATCAGCGCGAAAATACCGACGAGGAACCAGAAGGTCGTGATCGTGTAGCGCTTGAAAAAATAACGTCCGAGCGTGTTGAGGATCATGAAGCCTGTTCCCCATCAGCGCCCGCCGGCCGCATGAAGCGGAGGCGGATCATGAGTTCGGACAGTTTTTCCCGCCATGTCATCGGTATGTCGAGCCTGCGATTGCTGACCAGTTGATGGATCGCAAATGCGCCGGCTGCGAGCGGAATGAAATACATGAGCGGAATGAACCAGACGGAATCCTCGGCACTGTTTGCCGCATAAAACGTCATCCACCGGATCACAAGCGCCGCTCCGAGCGCGCTGATCATCGGGTGCACGCGCGCCTCGCGGTGAGAGCGCGCATCGCTGCTGACGACGAGCGCAATAAGGGCGAACAGCAGCGGATAGGTCCATTCCGTGAAGCGCTTGTGGAGTTCCGCCGTGAAGGCCAGCGGCGCCCGCTTGTAGGCCGGATCGTTCGGGTCCGGGCTCAGCAGGTAGAAAAGGTCGCGATCCTTGGCGCGGATGTTGGCCTCCCCCACGGCTTTGGTCATGTCGGTCAGGTCGAAGGCATAGGAGTCGAACTTGATGACGGAGACGCCGCCATCCGGCAGCTTGCGGTGGACCTCGCCATCCTTCATCACCAGAGCCGAGCTTTGCTCGTCGACAGCGCCCTCGCGAGCGTAATAGACGAGCTCGAAATTCGGATTGCGCGAATCGGCAACGAAGATGCCCTGCAGGACGCCGCCGCTGCGGCGAGCGCCCACCTGGACATAAAGCCCATCGGTGATCTTGCGGAAGGCGTTCTCCTGGACAACAGCGGAGAGCAGGTCGGCATGGGCTGTCGCGATCATTCGGCGCACCGCGACACGTGAATAGGGCTCGACGAAGTTGTCGATGGCAAAGGACAGCACGCTCAATCCGACGGCAAGATAGATGACCGGCCGGATAATCGCCATGCGGGAGCTGCCGGCTGCGTTCAGCACCGTCAGCTCCGAATCGGTATTCATTGCGCTGAGCGTCTGCGTCACGCCGATCACGAGCGCGAACGGAAGTATGATCGGAACGACCGACGGCAGAATCAGCGTCGCAAGTTTCAGGAAGGCGAAGATCGACTGACCGCTGTCGGTGACCAGGTTCACGTTCGTGAGCGCCTGAGTCGTCCAGACGATGCCCATCAGCGGCAGTAGCGTTGCGAGGAACATGGTCGCGGCGCGTCGGAAGATGTAGCGTTCAATCAGCTTCATGTCCGTATCCGGTCCAAATCCTGCTCAAGTCTGCCATCCCGCGGTCCCGAGCTTGCTCGATGGCTCACTCATGACCGATCGGGTCTCCGTCAATTGTGCCCCAGGAATCCGATTCTCGAACAACAGGGATAATATAAGGCCAACAACTGCGGTTAACTGCATGTAAACACGTGTGGGCATCTTGCCAAGCGGCTGAAAAGCGAGAAGGGTGCGCGCCACAGCTTTGACGGTGGCCGGCGTCGCGAATGTTTGCCACTGTAACCGTCCGGTAACAGAGCGGGCGGATCCAATCAGAAATGCCCGGAGTGTTAAATGCCGATGAAATTCGAATTCGCTTTCAGTAAGTCCCACCGCCCCGCTGGCGGCGTCGCCGTCCTGCTTCAGGTCGCCGGTGCCAAGGAAGCGGCCGGTGCGGCGGTCGCCGATCCGGAAGGCGTTTTGCCGAAAGCGGCCAAGGTCGGCAAATTCACGGGCAAGGCCCTCAAGACCCTCGACATTGTCGCTCCTCACGGATCGTCGGCCGATCGGATTCTCCTTCTCGGGCTCGGCGACGCGTCCGCGCTGACGAGTCATGACTGGCTGAAGGCCGGCGGCGCGGCTGCCGCGAAGCTGCGTTCCGCTGAAAAGGTCACGGTCTTTCTCGATGCTCCGGGTGTCGATGTCACAGGCAAGGCGGCGGCTGACTTCGCGCTCGGCATGGAGATGAACGCCTATTCCTTCGACAGCTACAAGACCAAAAAATCCGACGACGAGCCAAAGTCTCAGCAAAAACCGGTGAAGGTCACGATCGTCACTGGCACGGTGATCGCCGCCAAGAAGGCGTTTTCCGTCGCTCAGGCGGTTGGAGAAGGTGTCTTTCTAGCGCGCGATCTCGTCAACGAGCCGGCGAACGTGCTCGGGCCGGTGGAATTCGCCGCCAAGGCGAAGGAACTGGAAAAGCTTGGCGTAGAAGTGGAAATCCTCACTGAGCGAGAGATGAAGAAACTAGGAATGGGAGCATTGCTCGGCGTTGCCCAGGGCTCCTCGCGGCCGCCGCGCCTTGTCGTCATGCAGTGGAAAGGCGGAAAGGCGAAAGAAAAGCCTCTCGCCTTTGTCGGCAAGGGTGTCGTCTTCGACACGGGCGGCATCTCGATCAAGCCCGCATCCGGCATGGAGGAAATGAAGGGTGACATGGGCGGCGCCGCTGCGGTCACCGGCCTTATGCATGTGCTCGCCGCGCGGCAGGCAAACGTCAACGCGGTCGGCATCATCGGGCTCGTCGAAAACATGCCGGACGGCAGCGCCCAGAGGCCGGGTGACATCGTCACTTCTATGTCCGGCCAGACGATCGAGGTTATCAATACGGATGCCGAGGGCAGGCTCGTCCTGTGTGATGCGCTCTGGTACTGCAATGATCGCTTCAAGCCGCAGGCGATGATCGATCTCGCGACGCTCACCGGCGCCATCATGGTGGCGCTGAGCAGCCACTATGCCGGTCTGTTTTCGAACGATGATCGTCTGGCCGAACGGTTGCTCGCGGCCGGCATCGCGACGCAGGAACGCCTCTGGCGGATGCCGCTCGGCAAAGAATTCGACAAGATGATCGACAGCAAGTTCGCCGACATGAAGAACACCGGCGGTCGCCACGGCGGCTCGGTGACGGCTGCCCAGTTCCTGAAGCGCTTCGTCAAGGATACGCCTTGGGCGCATCTCGACATCGCCGGAACGGCGATGGGCTCGCCGACCGACGAGATCAACCAATCCTGGGGATCCGGTTTCGGTGTGCGCCTTCTCGACGAGTTGGTCCGCACGAGCTACGAAGCCTGATTGCGTCACAGCCGATGTCCGGGAGCGATCGGCATGACCGAGATCCTTTTCTACCACCTGACGGAATCGAAACTCGAGGATGCGCTGCCGCCGCTGCTCGACAAGAGTGTCGAGCGCGGCTGGCGGGTCGTCGTACAAACCGTCGATGCGGAGCGTCGTGACGTGCTGGACACGCACCTTTGGGTCTATCGCGACGACAGCTTTCTGCCGCATGGTACCGATGCCGGCGATTTTGCGGCAGACCAGCCGATCCTGATCGTTGCAAATGAAAGCAACGACAACGCCGCGACGGTCCGGTTCCTTGTGGATGGCGCGGAGCCGCCGCCCGTCTCGGATTACGAGCGCGTGGTCTTCATGTTCGACGGCTATGACCAGCAGCAGCTCGAGGCGGCACGCGCCCAATGGAAACGGCTGAAAGGGGAGGGGAACAACCTCACATACTGGCAGCAGAACAGGGACGGGCGCTGGGAAAAGAAGGCGTAGGCCTATTTGGCACTGGCGATGCAGAAAGCCCGGCGTACGCCGGGCTTTCTGTTGGAGAAACAAGGTCAGTCGTAGAAGACGTCGACGAACTTGCGGCGGCCGAGCATGAAGGCGTCGGCGACATGACGCAGAGGTGCTAGATCGACATCGGATTTGCCGGCCTTGATGAGTTCGGCAAAGCGCCGGTAAAGCATAGGATATTCCTGTTCCGGTTCCTCGTGCACGAGCTTGCCGTCGACGGCCAGTTTGGCGCCACCTTCGGAGAGAACCATCTCGCCGGCATCGGTCTCCGCGACGATGTCCCAGCTCTGCTTGCCGGTCTGGCGCCAGTCGAATTCGGCCGAAACGCTGAGCTTGCCCGCATCGCTGAAAGCGATCGTCGCAGCGATCGGCGCGTCGCGGTTTTCCGGAAACTCGAGCGTCGCCGACGTGATGAAGATCGGGCGGGGCAGGATGTGGGTGACGATCGAGAGCGCATTGATGCCGGGGTCGAACACGCCAAGCCCGCCGGCTGCCCAGATCCATTCCTGATGCGGGTGCCAGTGGCGGACATCTTCCTTCCAGATGACCTTGACGTTGCGGATCGCGGTCGAGGCCAGAAAGGCCTTGGCTGCTTCGACCGCCGGCGCGTAGCGCGAATGCCAGCTTGCAAAGAGCGAAACGCCCTTCGCCGCCGCGAGCGCTTCGAGATCGGCAACCTCGCTCAAGGTCGCGCCCGGGGGCTTCTCGAGGAAGACGTGCTTGCCGGCCTGGAGCGCTAGGTGTGCCGCCTCATAGCGGTATTGCGGCGGCATGCAGAGCGACACGGCGTCGATAGCCGGCACGGCCTCCAGCATGGCCTCGATCGACTTGAAATTGTCTATGCCGTCGACCGTTCCGTGGCGGCTTGCCGCGGCGATCAGCCGGTAGTCGGCGTTCTTTGAAATGGCCGGCAGGTGCTGGTCGCGCACGATCTTGCCGACGCCAACAATCGCGATTTGAATGGGGGTCATGGTGCTTCGCTCGAATTAGTATGATTTATTCTTGATCCTTGTACCAGATTGGAAGCAGCGGGCAAGCACGGTCGCGCGTGCATCACGCTGTCATCCTGAGCGCACAAGATGTCGGCGTCCCTTGTCGTCGGCGAGGAAAAATTGGTTGTTTCGCTGGCAGACGGTATCTGTACCGTAAAGCGGGTTGTTGAGGATTTGCAATGACACAAACCATTCGCCATGCGACGCGCGCGGAACTCGACACGATTATCGACTGGGCTGCGCGAGAGGGATGGAACCCCGGTCTGGAGGACGCCAACGCGTTCTGGGCGGCCGACCCTGACGGCTATTGGGTCTCGACCGAGGAAGACACGCTTGCTGCGGCGATCTCTCTCGCGCGCTATGGCACCGATTACGCGTTTCTTGGCTTTTACGTCGCTCATCCTGCGTATCGCGGCAGGGGCATCGGCCTGGCTCTGTGGAAGCGGGCGATCGCGGAGGCGGGCGAGCGGATCATTGGGCTTGACGGTGTGGTGGCGCAGCAGGAGAACTATCGAAAATCGGGCTTTGTCCGGTCTCACGCGAATATTCGCTATGGTGGCGTTGTCGATGTGAAGGAGCCGCCGGGCACGAACCTGATCGATGCAGCACCGGTCCATGCGCCTGCCTTGATCGAGTATGACCGCGGCTTCAACCCCGCGAGCCGCGGCGCTTTTCTGCGCGAGTGGACAAAGCAGTTGAAGACGCGCCGAAGCGTCTTGCTGCTGCGCGATGGGACGATCACCGGTTACGGAACGCTGCGGGCCTGCCGGGAAGGGTTCAAGATCGGCCCGCTCTTCGCCGACACGGAGACTAGTGCTGATCTCATTTTTCGCAAGCTTGCTGCCGGTGCCAAAGCCGGTCAGATCTATCTCGACATCCCCGAGCCGAATGCGTCCGCGAAAGCACTTTGCGAACGCTACAACATGAAGCCGGTTTTTGAGACCGCCCGTATGTACCGCGGTCCGGCACCAGAGCTTCCGCTGGGGCGGATCTACGGCATCACGACATTCGAGCTTGGGTGACTACGGCGTCACCGTACCTGAAGCGCAAAGGTGAGTAGCACCTTGAATTGCTGCATGGTACCTCAAGTGAATTCCGCATTGAGGCATCCAGCGCATCAACTGATCATCGCCTCTTCGTATTCGGTCGACAACTCGAGCCACTGCTCCTCCGCCTCGGCGAGCTTCGCAGCGGCCTCCGAGCGCTCCTTGGCCTTCTGCGCAGCCTTTGCCGGCGCTTTTTCATAAAGGCCAGGGTCTGCAAGCTCGGCATCAAGTGCTTGAATCAGTTTCTCCAGTTTCCCGGTCAACGATTCGATCTCGTTGATCTTTTTCCTGAGCGGCGCCAGCGACGCGCGCTTGTCAGCATTGGCCTTGCGCTGATCCGCTTTCGACAGAGCCTCGTCCGATCCATTGATCTTCAGCTTGTCGTCCCGGGGCTTGGGGCCGCCGACGATCAGGCTGCGGTAGTCTTCGAGATCGCCGTCGTAACCGGCCACGGTTCCATCACGCACGAGCCACAGCCGGTCGGCAGTGGCCTCCATCAGATGCCGGTCGTGCGAGATGAGGATGACCGCACCGGAATAGTCGTTGAGCGCCGTGATCAGTGCGTTGCGGCTGTCGATGTCGAGATGGTTGGTCGGCTCGTCGAGGATCAGCAGGTTCGGCGCGTCGAAGGCGGCAAGCCCCATCAGAAGCCGCGCCTTTTCGCCGCCGGAAAGATCTTTCGCCGCCGTGTCCATTTTTTCTGTCGCAAGCCCCATTTGTGCGACGCGCGAGCGAACCTTTGCTTCCGGCGCATCTGCCATGCGGCGGCGGACATGCTCCACCGCGCTTTGCGTCGGCACCAGATCGTCAAGCTGGTGCTGGGCAAAGAAGCCGATCTTCAGCCCTGGAGCGACCCGGACATCACCGGCCTCCGCCTTGAGCCGGCCGGAGATGAACTTCGCGAAGGTCGACTTGCCGTTGCCGTTCGAGCCGAGCAAGGCGATGCGATCGTCCGCGTCGATGCGGAGATTGAGGCGCTTGAGGATTGGGCTGCCCGGTTCGTAGCCGACCGCACCGCCCTGGATGGCGATAATCGGAGAAGCCACCTGTTTCTCAGGATCGGGAAAGGAAAAGCCCTGGACGTGTTCCTCGATCACGGCCGCCACGGTGCCCATGCGCTCCAGCGCCTTGACGCGGCTCTGCGCCTGGCGGGCCTTCGACGCCTTTGCCTTGAAGCGGTCGATGAAACTCTGCAGATGCTTGCGCGCTGCATCGTTCTTGGCCTTCGCCTTCATCTGCAATTCGTCGGCTTCCGCCTTCTGCCGCTCGAACTGGTCATAGGAGCCGCGATAGAAGGTGAGCTTTTTCTGGTCGAGATGAACGATTGCGTTGACGGCGGTATTCAGGAGATCACGATCGTGGCTGATGATGATGACCGTATGCGGGTAGCGGCGGATATAGTCCTCAAGCCACAACGTGCCTTCGAGGTCGAGGTAGTTGGTCGGTTCGTCGAGAAGAAGCAGGTCGGGTTCGGAGAAGAGAACGGCCGCCAGCGCCACGCGCATGCGCCAGCCGCCGGAAAAGGACGAGGCCGGACGCCGCTGCGCCTCATGGTCGAAGCCGAGACCAGAAAGAATGCTCGCGGCGCGTGCTTCCGCGGAGTGGGCACCGATGTCGGCAAGCCGCGTCTGGATGTCGGCGATCCGGTGCGGATCGGTCGCGGTCTCCGCCTCGGCGATGAGCGCCGTGCGTTCCTTGTCGGCCTTGAGCACGATCTCGATCAGCGGCTCCTCGGTCCCGGGCGCTTCCTGCGCAACCTGGCCGATGCGCGCATTTTTCGGCAACGACACACTTCCGGCTTCCGCCGAAAGCTCGCCGGTTATCACCCGGAAGAGCGTCGACTTACCCGCCCCGTTGCGTCCGACGAGCCCTGCCTTCGTGCCCGCCGGTAGCGTCACGGAAGCACTTTCGATGAGAAGACGGCCCGCAATGCGGGCGGAGAGACCGGCGATCTGGATCATGCCGCGCCTTTTGCCCGGACTTTTCCGGGAAGGCAAGGGGTGCAACGGTGTCACCCGGGCGATCGCACGGTGGGAGGCCGGTTGCGCTTTTCAAGGGGCGATTGTTATCGAATCATGGACAACGTGTTCTGATAATCAATACTTCCAAACATCATCATGAGGGCCCACATGTAATCGTGGAAGGGCGCTCCCAAGCTCCTCCGACTTACCGGATCAGATCGAATGCTATCGGCAAGGCCACCGCATTCGAAGGAAACGTTCCGGCCAATCTTTACGAAATCGTCGTTAAAGCAACGACCGCTCAGGAGAGATGATTATGAAAAATGCAATCCATACTGCGCTTGCTGCAGCCCTGGTTGCCACTGCCGTTCTCGGCGGCGCATCGGCCGCTTTTGCCGGTGGCAGCTACTACGAAGGCGTCAGCGACAAGCCGCTTTTCACAGACCGTGCACCCAAGGCGCGTGAGGCTTCGGGCGATGCTGTCCGTGGCGGCCGTAACGGCTCTCTCGACCGCACGTCCACCGGCTCGGTATCGAGCTACGGCTCGACGCCTGCCTACGTTTCGGGCGGCGACGGTGAATACTATCAGGGCATTAGCCGCTAAACCAGACCTCCTCCCAAGCGCGGGCACGGCGTGAGAACGCCGCGCCCGCATCCATTTCAGCCCTTCTCGTTGCCGCCGCTGTGACTGGCGCCGCCTCCACGGCAAGCGCCGGCGGCAGCTACTACGAAGGTGTAAGCCAGAAGCCCCTTTTCACGGGTCGCGCGGCGGCCTCGGCCGGTGCCGGCGTTTCAGCGAGCACCGCCGACAATGGTGATTTTTATGCCGGTGTCGACAACAAGTCCGTCGATGCGGCATCGACCGGTGCGATTGCCAGCGGCCGCGCAGCGGTGAACGTCTCCAGCGACGACGACCAGAGCGCCCGTTAATCCACGCCAATAGGCGCATTGAGAGACCCGGCCCCGCCGAGCGCGGAGCCGGGTCTCTTCATTTGTGGCGGTCGTTTCCGGGAACCTGCCGCGAGACCCATCGCCTCAGGCGGCATCCGGTACATAGGCCTTGCCGCTCGTCCTTTCGATGTCTGACGAATAGACCCGAATGCCGCCATGCGCCCGCGCCGTGGTCAATGCAAGTTCGGCCCGGCCCAGCAGCTCAGCCGCGCTTGTTGCTGCCGCGGCCAGCGCAATCCCGGCGGAAAGGGAGAGTGTTTCGCTTGTGAAAGCACGGCCGGGCGGTGTGATTGCCAGCTCTGCGACACTTTGATGGACGCGCCGCGCAATGGCCTCGGCGTTTTCCGCAGTGACGTCGTTGCAGACGAAAGCGAACTCCTGTGGCCCGACCCGCGCAACGAAGTCATTCTTCTTGATCGTCTTGCGGAAGATTGTGGCGAGATCGCTCAGTACCTTCTGCGCCAGCGCGCCGCCATGTTGTTCGCCAAGGTCTCGCAATCCTTCAACCGTTGCCACGACAAGCGCCACGGATTGACCGGATGGCTGATCGAACACGGCCGCAAGCCTTTTCGAAAGGGCCGCCTGGTTCGGCAGGCCGGTCAACCGATCCCGGGTCAGGGCCATGCGGCTTTCGTCGAGATCGCCTTCCAACTCGCCTAAACGCTGAGAATGCATCTCTATCGCTGCGCGAAGCGTGGTTTCTTCATTCATCAGCAGCCCTGCCGCGTCGCGCAACTGTGCCGCTTCATCGGCGAATTCAGACATGGTCGTGACCGGATCGGAGGCGAGTCGAGCCGCGAACCGCTTCAGCTGACCGTTGAAGGCATGCTTTCGCGCCAACGTGTCGCCGAGCATCGTCGCTAGCTCGCCGAGTGCCTGCTTCGCCTCCGCGCGTGCGCGGTCCGCCGCCACCGCGCTATGGCCGATGATCTTGTGCTTGATGCCAAGCTCGTCCAGCGCTTCCTGTGTCGGCTCCGGGCCAAGGGCGGCGAGATCGCGCGACAATTGCGGCATCTGACCGGAAAGCGCTTCATAAATCAGCTCATAATTGCGGGGGAGGGCAGCGACGCCTAACCGCATCATCGAATGCGCCAGTTTTTGGATGATCGCGGCATTTCGTGCCTGCGATCGGCCGCGCGGCGTTGGAGGATGCTGGGTCATGGCGGTGCCTTTGATACCGGTGTCGAACTCGCCTCGCACTATGTCCGGCGCGAATTTAAGAGATCCTGAAAATAGCCGAGTAACGGAGGTAAAATGCACGATATGGTTGCTGAATCATGATCGGTTGCGGCGAGGCCGTCGGTGCTGCTGTTTGCCGCACCGATTGTCACAGAAGTTGTCGCTTTTGCCGTCGCCTAATACTTGACTGCTAAAGTCAGCAATTATATGCCGCCTCGCTGAAATAGGAGGCGGTCTTGAGCGCAGGTGATTTGTCGAAATTCCCCTTTTTCGCTGCGAACCTGGCTGCGCGGGAAGACCGGCCGGCGTTGCTGCTGCCTGGAAGGCGGACCGTGGGCTATCGCGAACTGGCCGAGCGCGTCGATCGCCAAGCATCGCATTGGCGCGGTGAGCGCGGGCTGGTGATGCTGGAGGCTGATCTCTCGGAACACGCCATCATCGCCTACCTCGCGGCACTCAAAGCCGGACATGCGATTGCCATCCAGGGCCCCGGTGCTCCGGATCGAGAATTTCTGGAGCCTGAGTTTTGCTATCGCCGCTGTGACGGCCGATGGCGGACGGAACGCCTGGCGGGAAGCAAGTCGCAGCTTCATCCGGATCTTGCGGTCCTGCTCTCGACTTCCGGCAGCACCGGGCACGGCAAATGCGTGAGGCTTTCTGCCGCCAACATTCAATCAAATGCGCGTTCGATCGCCGATTATCTCGGCCTCGCCGCATCGGATCGAAGCTGCCTTATCCTGCCGTTCCACTATTCCTACGGCCTTTCCGTGCTGAACGCCCACTTGTCAGTCGGCGCAAGCCTATACGTTCCGGGCCTCTCCATCCTGGACGACGGTTTCCTCGATGGACTTGTCGAAAGCGGC
Organism: Sinorhizobium mexicanum; assembly: GCF_013488225.1. Lineage (NCBI taxonomy): Bacteria > Pseudomonadati > Pseudomonadota > Alphaproteobacteria > Hyphomicrobiales > Rhizobiaceae > Sinorhizobium > Sinorhizobium mexicanum. The sequence goes on from NZ_CP041238.1 coordinate 1,319,824, forward strand.
AGCACCAATCTTTCAGGCGTCCCCTATTCTTACGAACTTCTGGAAAAAGTGGGCTTCCGGGAGCGGGAATTTCCTGACCTGCGCTTCATGACCGTCGCCGGAGGACGCTTGGCGCCCGAGCGGGTCCGTCTCTACAACGAACACCTCACCGCGCGTGGCGCTTCGTTGTTCGTGATGTACGGCCAGACGGAAGCGACTGCCCGCATGGCCTATGTTCCCCCCGACCGCCTGAGGGGCCGGGAAGACCGGATCGGCATCGCCATACCCGGCGGGAGCCTGAGCATCGAGAATGACGAACGCCAACTGGTCACCGGCACGGATATGCCCGGCGAACTCGTCTATCGGGGGCCGAACGTGATGATGGGCTATGCTTCTACGCGTGGCGATCTCGCGCGCGGAAGCGAGCTTTCCGAATTGTGCACCGGCGATCTGGCGACGAGGGACGCCGAAGGCTTCTTCCGCATCGTTGGTCGGACGAAGCGCATATCGAAGATCGCCGGCCTGCGGATCGCCCACGATAGTCTGGAAGTAATGCTCGAGCGTCGGGGCGTTACGGCCGCCGTCGTCGGGGACGATAGCTGCATACATGCCTTCTATGTCGGCCCGTACGATCGCGACGATATCCGCGGCATGCTGGCTGCCGCGAGTGGGTTGACGCTTTTGCAGGTGAAGGCTTCGCGCGTCGATGCGCTGCCGCGGCTTGCCTCCGGCAAGATCGATTACGAGGCTCTCCGCAAGGCGACGAAAAATATCGGCTCCGTCGCGCACGAGGACGGTATCGAGGCGCTTTTCAACCAGGTCTTCTGCCCGAAAAGGGTGCGGTCCGACGACAGCTTCCTGTCGCTTGGCGGTGACTCGCTGCGTTTCGTCCAGCTTTCGATCGGCCTGGAGAAGCTTCTTGGCGATGTACCCGAGGCCTGGGAAGGGATGTCGGTCGCCGAACTCGCGGCGATGGGACGGCGCGAAACCAAAAGCAGGCGGATCGGCACGGACCTGCTCATCCGGGCATTGGCGATCCTGCTCGTCGTCCTCCATCACGAGACCCTGTGGCCCATCCCCGGCGGATCTGCGGCGATGGTCATCCTAGCGGGCTTCGGCCTCGCGCGGTTCCAGCGTGGCGTGTTGCTGTCTGGCGCTGTCTTGCGGCTGTTGCGGCCGCTTACGCAGATTCTCGTTCCGTACTATCTGATCATCGCAGCCTACGCCCTTGCCTGGGGAAAGGTGCCCTGGGCGTCGGTGTTCCTCGTTGGCAATTTCGGTTTTGCCGATCCCGAACGCCACAGCATGGTTCCTTACCTCTACTGGTTCATCGAGGCGTATTGCCAGATGCTCCTCGTGTTCGTGGCGTTGTTCGCGGTGCCGTCGGTGCGGCGCGCGGCTGCCTCGAGACCCTTGGCGCTTGGAATGTCGTTGCTCGCGGCAGCTCTTCTTGCCCGCCTGGCATTGCCGCTGGTCGTCGAGATGGGCAACCGTCAGATTTTCACGCTGCCGTGGATTTTCTATCTGGCGGTCATCGGCTGGTGCGCTGCGCTTGCCACAACTCCGCTTGAGCGCGGCATGCTGATGCTGGCCGGAACGGCCATCTTCCTGTTCTTCGGGCTCTATGAAGGCGTGTGGATCGGGACGAAGATCAAGTATCTGTTGCAGATCGCGGTCCTGGCCGCCCTGCTGTTCCTTCCGCAAGTCAGGATGCCGCAATGGGGAGTGAGGCTTGTCCTGCCCATCTCGGCTGCCGGCTTTCATATCTATATTCTGCATCGTTTCGCGCCGGAATTCCTGCTGCAGCCGGTGCAGCCGTTGGTGTCGCCGACCGTCTATTCGCTGTGCTCCATAGCCGGCGGAATAGCGCTGGGAATGGTGGTCTGGTCCGGCCAACGCCGCCTCATCAAGCTGTGGGCGCAGCTCACGGACGGCGGCAGTCTGGGCGATTGGCAGAACCGGCTCGCCGGGCAGCTTCCCTCAGTCCGCCCATTTCTCGCCATCGGTCCGCAGGAAGAAAACCAGGTCCAGCGTCAATGATGGGCGCCCAAGCGCCGTCAGGGTCGCGTGCGCTTGGCCACGGTGATGCGTCTGGTGGTTGAAGACGTGGGAGAGCGTGGGGCCGAGCCTCTGCGTGATTTCGCCCGGCACGCTCAGCCGTGAATAGGTGACGGTTGCCGCCAGACGGGTTTCGTCGAGGCTATCCATCCAGGCGATGATGCGCTCGTCTTCCGCCTCGCGCGCCGCCGTCAAGCTGGCGAGGTCGTCGTGGAGGATCGCATCGAGCGTCGAGGGAGCTTCGCCCTCCTTGGTGAACCGCTTCATCCAGATCCGATCTGCCGCCAGCAGATGGTTGAGCGTCCCATGGAGCGAGCCGAAGAACGCCCCCTTGTTCTGGCGAAACTCCGCATCCGAAAGCTCAGTTGCCGCGGCGTAGAGCCGCCGGTTGGCCCAACGGTTGTAGTCGGCGAACATGGGATAGTGGTCGAGCATTGCTATTCCCCTGTATGGTGGTTCGAGCCTAGCGCAAATCGACATTCCAGTGTCGAATGTCACTGATGAAATTTGCTGATTTTGTCTGCGGCTGCGACCCACCAGCCGCCCGCGTGGCCCGGATCGCAGCGTTTGGTTCGAACACCGCGTCGACCTTCACGACGTGTTTGGGCGTTCCGTGACAGCACCATGAAACTCGCGCCGGCCGGGTCGAAACATCGTCGCGCCCCCTTGTTTTGCACGGAATTGGCGGCTAATGAACCGCCACTTCTCAAGAAACAAGGGAATTGAGCCAATGGCGATTGAACGTACTTTTTCGATGATCAAGCCGGACGCAACGAAGCGCAACCTGACCGGCGCCATCACCAAGATGCTGGAAGACGCCGGGCTGCGCGTCGTCGCGTCGAAGCGCGTCTGGATGAGCCGCCGCGAAGCTGAAGGCTTCTACGCCGTACACAAGGAACGCCCGTTCTTCGGCGAACTGGTCGAGTTCATGTCCTCCGGCCCGACCATTGTTCAGGTCCTCGAAGGCGAGAACGCCATTGCCAAGAATCGCGAAGTCATGGGCGCCACCAATCCGGCAAACGCTGCCGAAGGCACCATCCGTAAGGTCCATGCCCTGTCGATCGGCGAAAACTCGGTCCACGGTTCGGATGCTCCGGAAACGGCCGCTGAGGAAATCGCCTACTGGTTCTCCGGCACCGAGATCGTCGGCTGATTCACTTTCTTCGTTTCGGCCGGCAAAGGCTTGAAATGACTCTTCGAAACCGGGGCTGACCGCCCCGGTTTTTTAATGCATGTCGCACAAAGGGCACGGCGGTCCCGGGGCGAAGACATGCCTGCCGCCTTTACGTTGGGCAGGCCGCCGTCTCGAAGCGCTCCGGCGCCCGGCCGCCCACGAAGACTTCCGGGTTCTTGTCATAGGCCGGACCCTCGACGAGGGGCTTTGCCGGAAGGACATCCTGATCGACGTCGGAAGTCACCGTCGTCTCCAGTTTCTGCAGCATCGCGCCGTCCGGGCCCTTGACCTCGATCGTCACCGTGTAGGGCCTCTCCTTCTTCACACAGCTTATCTCCGGACTCTCCAGCACCACCTTGTCGAGCTTGGGAAAGAGTTTTCGTTCGAGCGTCAATGCCTCACCGCCGGCCGGGTTTTCGAAACGGGCCACGACGACGCTGCCGTCCGGCACCGGCTCTGACTTATTTAGCGTGATCATGTAGGCGGCATAGGCGAGCCGATAGTTGAAGACGAACATCTTGCCGGTCAACTTCAGGGGGTCCGGACCGGTTTCGCGCTGGCAGCCGGCAAGCACCGCCGCGGCAAGGAGAGCGGATATGATGATGCGGTTCATGGCTGAACTCCCTGCCTGTTGCGGCGATAATGGCGTCTTGCTTTCGTGCGGTTGCCGCAGACCGCCATGTCGCACCAGGTGCGGCTCCTGTTGCGGCTACGGTCGAGAAACAGCCAGCAGCAGTTAGGGCATATTTTCAGGCGGTCCGGCTCGGGGTTGGCAATAAGGCTGAGTGCCGAATGCGCGGTCGCCACATCGAGCGCCGTGCCTTGGCTGTTGCCCGCCCGCTGACGCAAGACGGCGGCAATCGTCTCGAGCAGGTCTGCCAGCAGATCGGGCCGGTCCTCGGCCTCGACTTGCGCCCGAAAATGTCGGTCCGTCGCCTCGCGCAATCCAATCAGTGATTTCCGGTTCTCGGGCCGCGCCGGAACAAGCATGCCGAAACGCTCTCTTTCGGCGCTGTAGAGACTTGCTGCCTCGGCAAAGGAGTCCATCGCCGCGGGATCCGCGAAGCGATCGACCCGACGGTCGGGATCGAAGCGCAGAACCACGGAATTGGCGACATCCAGCGCCAGCGCGCCGCCCGAGAATCTGTGTGCGGTCCAAGTGAAACTCATGCCGAAATCCTAACTGGTCAAATGGATATTACCAGTTATATTGCTTCTGTCACCACGCGGATGTGCCATGGCCTATTTTCTTCAGCAGATCGCCAACGCCGTGCCCGTAGCAGCCCTCTACGCGGCGCTGGCCTTCGGTTACGCGATTGCCTTTGCGGTGACGCGCAGGGCAGACCTCACCTATGGCGCGCTCTTTGCCTTCGCCGGTCAGATGTTCGTGCTCTTCGCGGATTTCGGCTGGAACCGGCTGTGGCTGGTCCTGCCGGCGGCGCTTGGCGTCGGGGCGGCGGCGGCACTGACATTCGGACTTGGCGCCGGTCTCGTCGCAGGGCGCTATGTCATGCGGCCGCTAGCGTTTTCCTCGGCCAATGCCGTCGTGGTCGCGTCGCTAGGCAGTCTGCTCGTGCTCATGGAAACGGCACGGCTCGCGTCGGACACGCGGAGCCTGTGGCTGCCGCCCTTTCTGAACCAGGTCATCGTGTTCTGGCCGAACCCCGACTTTCCGGTGGCACTGACCGCCGTCCAGATCATTAACACCGCGCTGATGGTGGCACTGGTTGCGGCCGGCCATTGGTTTCTCGCCCACTCCTATGTCGGGCGCTACTGGCGCGCCGTGTCGGAAGATCGCGAGGCGGCCGCGCTTTGCGGCATCGATCCAGGAACTGTGTATATCTTGGCCTACGGCGCGGCGTCGCTGATCGCGGCCTTCTGCGGAATTCTCGCTGCGTCCTATTATGGCAATATGGATTTCGGCACCGGCTTGACCTTCGGCGTCAAGGTGCTGTTCATTGCCGCGATCGGGGGGCAGACAGCGCCGCTGTTCGCCGCTCTCGGCGCGGCGGGCGTCGGCCTGCTCGAGACACTATGGAGCGCTTACGGCCCGATCCTTTGGCGGGATTTCGCGATCTTCGGCTTTCTGGTGATCGTGCTCGTGGTGACGCGCCGGGAAAAGGCCATTCCCTGATCAGTTCTTTTGCGACCAGCGATCCCGGGCCGTGTCGTCCGCATCCTTGGCGCTGACCCAGCCGCCGGCGCTGCCATCGGCATGATGCTCCTTCTTCCAGAAGGGAGCCGAGGTCTTGAGGAAATCCATGATGAAACCGGCGCCGTCGAAGGCGGCTTGCCGGTGTGAGGACGCAGTCACCACGAGTACAATGTTTTCGCCTGGCATGATCTTGCCGAAGCGATGAATTGCCACCGCCGCCTGCAGGCCGAAGCGTTTGACCGCCTCACGGCAGATGCGCTCGATCTCGGCCTCCGCCATACCGGGATAATGCTCCAGTTCGAGCGCACTGAGTGCGCCCGCCTCGTCGCGGCAAAGCCCCGAGAATGTCACCACTGCGCCGATGTCTGAACGACCGCGAGAAAGCGCGAAGATTTCGGCGGCGACGTCGAAGTCGCCGCGCTGGACGCGCACCGTGACGGCGCCGTTCATCGCCTCAGCCGCCCGTCATCGGCGGAAAGAGGGCAATCTCGCGCGCGCCGGCGATTGGCTCGTCGTGATCGACATGCTCCTGGTTGATCGCCGCGCGAATGACGTTCTGGTGTTCGAGCGCCGTCTCGTATTGCTCGCCGAGTGTTTTCAGATGCGCAAGCAGATCGGCGACCGTCACGACATTCGCGGGAAGCTCCAGCGTTTCCTCACCCTTGCCGATACGCTCGCGAACCCAGGAGAAATAGACGAGGTTGATCTTGCTCATTCATTGACCACGTGTTTCAAACCGGCGCGGAAATAATCATAGCCGGTATAGAGCGTGATTGCAGCCGCGATCCACAGAAGCACGATACCGGCTTCGGTGGTGTAGGGAACGATCTTGTCACCGGCCGGCCCGGCCAGCAGGAAGGCGATCGCCACCATCTGGATGGTCGTTTTCCACTTGGCGATACGCGTCACCGGCACACTGACCTTGAGCGCAGCAAGATATTCGCGCAGGCCGGACACGAGAATCTCGCGGCAGAGAATGATGATCGCGGCCCAGATCGACCAGCCGGCAATCGTGCCGTCGGCGGCGACGAGGAGCAGGATCGAAGCAACAAGCAGTTTGTCGGCGATCGGATCGAGCATCCGGCCGATATTCGACGTCTGCTTCCAGATACGGGCCAGGTAGCCGTCGAAAAAGTCTGTGATCGAAGCCGTAATGAACAGGACGAGCGCGGTCCAGCGTGCGAAATCCGAGCTGTGGAGGCGGCCCTCGATGAAGAAGCAGAAAACGATCAGCGGCACGATCAGGATACGGAAATAGGTCAGCAGATTCGGGACGCTATAGGCGATGGGCGTTGGCATGGACTCGGTTTCTCTGGACACGACAATCCCTCATTTCCCGCGATCTGGGGCTATCGGCGCGATCGATTCTAACAGTCGGAGCGGGATGCGGGCGGAAGGCGCCGGGACGCCTTTCCTCATCCCCTCCGGGTTTCAGGTGTACAGAATGACTTTGCGACCGTAAGGTCAACAGGTCATTATGTACCTGCTGTCATATTTGGCGGATTTCATCTGAACGCAGGCTGAACTGCCCCGCCCTGCCTGTCGCCCTGGGCCGAACCTGCCAGCCAACTCGGGCGCGCGGCGCTGCCGGACAACTATTTTAGGCCGTCCTCGTGAAAATGCTCGTAGACAAGACGGGCAACCGCTTCCGAGATGCCGCTGACCGCCATCAAGTCGTTGATGCCCGCTCGGGAAACCGCCTTTGCCGTGCCGAAATGCGTGAGCAGGGCGCGCTTGCGCGTCGGCCCGATGCCGGCGATTTCGTCGAGCGGGTTTTTGACCATTTCCTTCTTTCGCCGGGCACGGTGCGAGCCGATGGCGAAGCGATGCGCTTCGTCGCGCAGTCTCTGGATGAAATAGAGCACCGGATCGCGCGGCGGCAGGGTGAAGCTCTCGCGGCTCGCGGCGAAAAAGCGCTCGCGGCCGGCATCGCGATCGACGCCCTTGGCCACGCCGATTGCCGTTACGCAGTCCTCGACGTCGAGTTCCTTCAGTATTGCGCGGACGGCAGTCATCTGCCCTTGGCCGCCGTCAATCAGGATGACGTCCGGCCAGGTGGGGAATGCGCCGTCGTCGCCCGGTTCAGCGCGGCGGTCGGGTTTGCCTTCCTCCTTCAGGAGGCGCGAGAAGCGTCGCGTCATGACCTCGCGCATCATCCCGAAGTCGTCGCCCGGCGTGATATCGGTCGATTTGATGTTGAACTTGCGGTACTGGCCTTTGACGAAACCCTCGGGGCCGGCGACGACCATGCCTCCGACGGCATTTGTTCCCATGATATGCGAGTTGTCGTAGATCTCGATGCGGCGCGGCACCTGTTCCAGTTGGAAGGTCTTGGCGAAACCTTCGAGCAGCCGCGATTGCGACGCGGTCTCGGCAAGCTTGCGGCCATGGGCCTCGCGCGCATTTGCAAGCGCGTGATCGACGAGATCCTTCTTCTCGCCGCGCTGCGGCACCAGGATTGATACCTTGTAGCCGGATTTCTCGCTGAGCGCTTGGCCAAGCAGTTCCTGTTCCTCAACTGCCTCGCAAAGCAGGATCTGCCGCGGACAGGGCTTGTCGTCGTAGAACTGGGCGAGAAAGGCGCTGAGCACCTCCGACGAAGGAAGCGACGGATCGGCCTTCGGGAAATAGGCGCGGTTACCCCAGTTCTGTCCGGTCCGGAAGAAGAAGACCTGGATGCAGGAAATCCCGCCTTCGTGGTGGATCGCGAAGACGTCCGCCTCCTCGACGCCTGCCGGATTGATGCCCTGATAGCTCTGCACGTGGCTCAGCGCCGCCAGGCGATCACGGTAGAGCGCGGCGCGCTCGAAATCGAGATTCTCCGAGGCTTCGCTCATGGCGGCAGCGATCGTCGCTTTGACCGCCTGACTCTTGCCGGAGAGAAAGTCCTTCGCCTCGCGAACGAGCTCCGCATAGTCGGCATCACTGATTTCGCCGGTACAAGGCGCCGAACAGCGCTTGATCTGATAGAGCAGGCAGGGGCGGGTGCGCGTCTCGAAGACGCTGTCCGTGCAGGTCCTGAGAAGAAAGGCGCGCTGCAGCGAGTTGATCGTCCTTCCGACGGCCCCCGCCGAGGCGAAGGGGCCGAAGTAATCGCCCTTGCGGCTGCGGGCACCGCGATGCTTGAAGAGCGCCGGCGCCCTGCTGTCGCCGGTGACGACGATGTAGGGGAAGGATTTGTCGTCGCGCAAAAGCACGTTGAAGCGCGGGCGCAACCGCTTGATGAGGTTGGCTTCGAGCAGCAGCGCCTCGATCTCGGTCCGCGTCGTGACGAACTCCATGTTCGCCGTCTCGCGAATCATCCGCGAAATGCGGTTGGAATGGCCGCGGCCCTGTGCGTAGTTGTTCACCCGTTTCTTGAGGCTGCGGGCCTTGCCGACATAGAGCACGTCGTCGGCATCGTTGAACATGCGGTAGACGCCCGGGCCGTTCGGCAAAAGCTTGACGAAGGCCTGAATGAGTTCCGCGCCCTTGAGGCCCTGCGTTTCCGCACGGTTTTCCGCCCAATCGATCGCCGGTGCCGGTCGCTCGCTTTCCGTCACGCCGAGCAGATCGTCGTCGTCATCGGTCTCGCTGCCGTCGTAAAGGATGCCGCCGTCCGTGGGCGTCTGCCCGTTCATTCCACTATCTCCCGAATATCCGGCGTCTCCCAGGCAAGATGCTGGCCGCCGTCAAGCGCGATCATCTGTCCGGTAACCGACGGCGTGTCGAAAAGGAAGCGGATCGCGCGTCCGAACTCGTCGAGCGCCGGACCGCGCTTGAGGATCAGTGCGTCGACCTGCGCCTGGAAGTCGCTCTGATTCTGCCGTTCGTTCGGCAGCGTCGGTCCCGGTCCGATGCCGTTGACGCGGATATGCGGGGCAAGCGCCTGCGCCATCGTCTGGGTTGCCGTCCACAGTGCGGACTTGGACAGCATATAGGAATAAAATCGCGGATTTGGAGACCAGACGCGCTGGTCTATGACGTTGACGATTAGGCCGGAAACGTCGTCCGGACGCTGCCGGGCAAAGTCGCGCGCAAGCAGGGAAGGGGCCTTGACGTGCAGCGCGAAGTGACGTTCCCAAACATCCTCGTCGAACGCGTCCAGGCTGTCCTTCTTGAAGATCGAGGCGTTGTTGACGAGCAGGTCGAGCGGGCCGAGCAAGGCCGTCGCCTCGGCGATGACCCGGGATGCGGCAGCGGAATCGGTGAGGTCGGCTCTCAGGGCGACGGCCTTGGCGCCGTTCGCGGTGAGGCTCTTTGCCAGCGCTTCTGCTTCGGCGAGCGAGGTATTCGCATGGATGGCGACGGCGAAGCCGTGGGCTGCCAGATTTTCAACTATTGCCTTGCCTATGCGCCGAGCGCCGCCGGTTACGAGCGCCGCCTTCAGTGTTCTCGTCAACTTTTTTCCCGTCCCTCGAATCCTGTTCTGATTGGACGAAGATATAGGCAAGAAACACCGGCCTGAAACTATCCTGAAGGATTCATTTCAGAAAAATTAATGCAAAATGCATAAATTGTATTATTTCGAAGTGCTATAGTTTAGATTTCGTTAATCTAGAGTTATGGTTAATAAATACCCTGTGTCACGAAGGCAACATCTAATTTCAGCCGTGTTCGTGCCGCCAAAATTTCACATTTTAGCTCTTGAGATTCCGCATTTTCTGATCAATTTCCGCTCAACCGGGCGGGTTAATCACAGAGTGTCCGGTGTTCCGCAAAGATACAATTCCATCGGAGCATCGGTTGAAAAGGAGAATAGTATGCGTACGCTGACCACCACCCTCATGGCTTCGGCCATGGCTTTCGTTGCCTTGCAGGCCGCCCACGCCGCAGACGTCGTCGAGGAAGTTCCGGCTGCTCCGGCTGCCGAATATACAGAGCCGGCGACCAAGGATTGGTCGGGCGCCTATGTCGGCGGCACGGCGAGCTGGCATCACGGCGAAGCCGATGCGACCGGCGGAAACACCTCCGCTGGTTTCGGCGGCGGTCTCTATGGTGGCTATAACGTTCAGAGCGGTCAGATGGTCTACGGCGGTGAAGCCGACGTCAACTATGCCGGCAACGACTCCCACTCCAGCGGTCGCAGCGTCACGCAAGGCGTCAACGGCTCGGTCCGCGGACGCGTCGGTGTCGATCTGAATCCGGTTCTGCTTTACGGCACCGCCGGTGTTGCTCTGGGTAATGCCAAGCTTAGAACTGCGGCCGGTGCCGACGACAAGACCCTTGTCGGCTGGACGGCCGGTGCCGGCGCCGAAACCTTCGTGACGGACAACGTCACGGCGCGCGTCGAATACCGCTACACGGATTACGCTTCCAAGGACTTCCGCGCCGGCGGCACCAGCGTCTCCACCGGCTATGACGAGCACAGCGTCCGCGTCGGTATGGGCGTCAAGTTCTGATCGGTTGACACCGCTTCAGCGAAAAGGCCGGGGGTGACCCGGCCTTTTTTTACGCCTTGAATTTGGGATAGTCCGGAAAGTGCTTTTCGAACTTCGCCGGCCAGTTCTTGAGCCTCGGCCGTCCCCGCTGCCACTCGCCGGCAAAACGCAATTCGATATAGCGCAACAGGGCCGCCAGCGCGAAATGTCCGGCATTGAGCTTGCCGCTGGTCTTGGGCAGGTTGGCGTTCAAGTGATCCAGCCCGCGCTCGACCTTTTCCCATTGGCGGTCGATCCAGGGTTGATGCACCTTTTCGGGCGGGTGAAAACGCTTCTCGTAGACGATTGCCAGCAGGCCGTCGCAAACGCCGTCGCAAAGCGCCTCGAAGATTTCCACTTCGGTGCGCTTGGCTGCGTTTTTCGGGTAAAGCTTGCCCTTCGTTTCACGGTCAAGGAAATGCATGATCGCGCGGCTGTCGTAGATCGCCTTGCCGTCCGCAGTAATCAAGGTCGGAATCTTGCCCAGCGGATTGTTGCCGATCAGTTCCGGCGGATTGGCGTTCGTGTCCGTCAACACGCTTTCTGCGGCGATCCCGATGTGGTGCGCGGCCATGCGGACCTTGTTCGAATAGGGGGAGGCAGGCGAATAGAGTATCTTCATTCGAAGTCTTTCCGTTTGTCATGGGGCAGGGGGCAGGGAAACTGCATCCCTTCTGCAGGCTTGACGATCCACTTCGGGGCACGCCCTGAATTTAAGTGTCCTGTCGAAGCAGATTCTGATTTCTTCAAGAAGTCTGGCTTCGCAGGTAACAGCGATCGTCTCTGGGGTCATGCCGGGATTTTTCGCGATGAAGGCAGCTTCGATCATCGATACCGGGAGATCGCGCGCTCCTTCCGGCGATGCCAGTTCCGGCGGGATCGTGAGCCGTTCGCGCGCGGCTCGCGCCACGGCGAAGTAGTCCGCTTGGCTTAGGCCTGAGCAGGTTCCATGCTTGCGCCACTGATGGCCGATCAGTCCCATAGAGGGAATGAGATCGAGATATTTCCCGCCAAGCGTCTCCGGGACGCGATCGGACTGCCGTGTCGGACAATATTCCGGATAGCCCTTTTCATTTTGTGGCCAGAGCCCGTGCACGATGAGGCCGCGGTGGCTGCCGGCCTCGCATTGATCGGACTTTCCCGAAGGATCGTTGCTGCCACACCAGGTGGGCGACCAGGACAGAGAGAGGACGTAAAAGTCGAAGCCTTTGCCGACGGGGACCGGAGCGGTCGCCGCGATCGTCGTCGCGCCGGTTCCGGAATTCGGGGTGGTCTTGTCAATACCTTCATCGCTGCAGGCGGCGATCGTCAGAACCCCGACGATCGCCGGCAGCAACCTTCTCACTGCGGTCAACGAAGCGAAGCGCAATGGGCGCCGTAGACGTACCAGGGATCGAGGCCGCCGACGCAGAACTCTATGCTCCTGCCGACACCGGCAAAGCCCCATGGGCGTTCGATCAGATACCAGAGCGGGCGTCGCTCGCCGTCGGTCATCACGGCAGTCGCGTAGCAATATTCGCGCTCGACGAGGTGGGTATAGTCACGCGGCTCGAACCGATTTTGGCCCATGTCGCGAATCTCCGCTATGGCGAGGTTCGCATGAAGATAGTTTGCGGCCTTGTAGTCGAAGCGCCGGGTAATGAAACCCAGAACGGAGGCGTTGCCGCAGGCGCCGATATCATAGACCGCATGGGGAGCGGGTTCCCCGATATAGTCGGCGGCGGCAGCAGCGGTGGTGAGGGAAAGCGAGAGCAGAAGCGATGCGGCAAGCGTACGAGTCATGGCCATCTCCCTGAATCCTTTCAGGAGATTGACGCCTTCGCCCTCGATCCGTCAAGGCCCCGGGTTGAAAGCCGCTTCACCTCGCAGCCAGAAGCAGCGGGCCGAAGCGAAGCGGTCCTGCGTCAGCTGTGCTTTCAGGAAGGGCAGCAGGATATCGAGCTCACCTTTCAACGTGAAGGGCGGGTTGACGATGACCAGCCCCGACCCGGCAAGCCCGGTCGTGTCGCGATCACTGCGCACCGAGAGTTCCACACAGAGCATTTTCGGAATCTCCAGCGCCTTCAGCGCCGCGTGGAAATCATTTATCGGCGCGCCTTTCTTCAGCGGATACCAGAGGCAGTAGATGCCGCCGGCGAACCTGCGGTATCCCTTCGCAAGGCCATCGACCAGCCGCTCGTATTCGCCCTCGATCTCGAACGGAGGATCGACGAGGATAAGGCCGCGCTTTTCCTTCGGCGGGAGGTGGGCGCCGAGCGCCAGCCAGCCGTCGAGATGGGTGATGCGGCTCTGGAAATCGCCGTCAAACTGGCGGTGCAGTGTCTCGTAGTCGTCCGGATGCAGTTCCATCGCCGAGAGCCGGTCTTGCGGCCGGAACAGCATGCGGACGAGTTTCGGTGAGCCGGGATAATGGGTGAGGCCGCCGTCGGGATTGAGGTCGCGAACGGCCGTGAGATAGGGTTCGAGAATCGCGGCGATCGGAGCGGGGAGCTCCGCGTCCAGCAATCGGCCGATGCCATCGCGCCATTCGCCGGTCTTCCGCGCCTCTTCGCTCGAAAGGTCGTAGAGCCCGATGCCCGCATGCGTGTCGAGCACCCGAAACGCCTTGTCCTTTTGCTTGAGGTAGGTGACGAGCCGCGCCAGCACCGCATGTTTCAGGACATCCGCGAAATTGCCTGCGTGATAGATGTGCCGGTAGTTCATGAGCGTTGCCGATGGCTCTGATCAATTGTTTCGATGGATTGGCGAATGGGGCTTTGAGCCCTTTGGCGCATGCCATATAGAAAAGCCATGAACGTTGCGACCCCTATCAAAGCAGAAAAATCGATCGGTTATTCGGTCTGTCCGCACGACTGTCCGTCAGCCTGCGCGCTTGAAGTCGATCTCACGGCCGAAGGCCAGATCGGTCGCCTGCGCGGCGCGGCTGGAAACAGCTACACCGCCGGCGTTATCTGCGCCAAAGTCGCGCGCTATGCCGAACGTATCTACCACCCCGGCCGGCTGATGGTGCCGCAGCGCCGCACCGGCGCCAAGGGCGCGGGAAGCTGGCAAGAGATTTCCTGGGACGCGGCGCTCGACGAGATTGCCGACCAGTTCGTCAAGGCCGAACAGAAGCACGGCTCGGAAGCGGTCTGGCCCTATTTCTACGCCGGCACGATGGGACAGGTCCAGCGTGACTCCATCGAGCGGCTGCGCCATGCCAAGCGTTATTCCGGCTTCTTCGGCTCGATCTGTACCAACATGGCCTGGACCGGCTTGACGATGGCGACCGGAGCCTTGCGCGGTCCCGACCCGCGCGAGATGGCCAAGGCCGACTGTGTCGTGATCTGGGGCACCAATGCGGTCGCGACGCAGGTGAACGTGATGACCCATGCGGTCAAGGCGCGAAAGGACCGCGGCGCGAAGATCGTCGTCATCGACGTCTACGAGAACCCGACCGTCAAGCAGGCCGATATGGGGCTCGTCCTGAAACCGGGCACGGATGCTGCGCTCGCTTGCGCGGTCATGCACATCGCCTTCCGCGACGGTTATGCCGACCGCGCCTACATGGCAAAGTTCGCTGACGATCCGGCTGGTCTCGAAGCGCATCTCCAGACACGCGGCCCGGATTGGGCCTCCGCCATCACCGGTCTGTCGGTGGAGGAGATCGAAGCCTTCGCCAAGCTCGTCGGGACCACGGCCAAAACCTATTTCCGCCTGGGCTACGGCTTCACCCGCCAGCGTAATGGCTCCGTCGCTATCCACGCGGCCGCTTCGGTCGCCACGGTGCTCGGCTCCTGGAAGCACGAGGGAGGCGGCGCGTTCCACTCGAACAATGACATCTTCAAGCTGGACAAGCGTGAACTCCTCGGTTCCGCATTCCACGATCCCGACGTGCGCATGCTCGACCAATCGCAGATCGGCCGTGTGCTGACCGGCGACGCCGAGGCGTTGCGCCATCGCGGTCCTGTGACCGCGCTCCTTATCCAGAACACCAACCCCGCCAATGTCGCACCCGAGCAGCGATTGGTGAAACGGGGCTTCCTGCGCGACGACCTCTTTGTTGCCGTGCATGAACAGTTCATGACCGATACTGCCCGGCTCGCGGACATCGTCCTGCCTGCCACCATGTTCCTTGAACACGACGATCTTTATCGCGGCGGTGGTCACCAGCATATTCTTATCGGTCCGAAGGTCGTTGAGCCGCCGCCGACCGTGCGGACCAATCTCTTCGTCATCGAGGAGTTGGCAAGACGCCTCGGGGTATCCGACCGCCCGGGCTTTGGGCTCACAGAACAGCAGCACATCGACCAACTGCTGTCCAATTACGGCATCGGTTACGAGCGGATGAAGGAGGAGAAGTGGCTCGATTGCCAGCCGGCCTTCGAGGAGGCGCATTTTCTCAACGGCTTCGGGCATCCCGACGGCAAGTTCCGCTTCAAGGCCGATTGGACCGGCACGCCCGCACCGAACCGGCCGCCGAAATCGATGGGTCTGCAAGGTCCGCACGGCAGGCTGCCGGACTTTCCGGACCATGTCGATCTGATCGAAGTGGCGGACGAACGTCATCCATACCGACTGGCGACGTCCCCGGCGCGCTCGTTCCTGAATTCGACCTTCTCCGAAACGCCGTCGTCCACACAAAAGGAGGGACGACCGGAGGTCATGATCCACGCTGAAGATGCAGTTGCGCTCGGCATTGCCGAGGGCGACGTCGTTGTGCTCGGCAACGACCGTGGCGAAGTCCGGCTGCATGCGAAGGTCGGCGGCGGGGCGCGCCGCGGCGTCGTCATCGCCGAAGGGATTTGGCCGAACGGCGCCCATCTCGACGGCGAGGGGATCAACGTCTTGACCGGCGCCGATGCCGTCGCGCCCTACGGCGGCGCGGCTTTCCACGATAACCGGGTCTGGATGCGTCGCGCCTGAAGATTGGCCGTGCGACCGCGCCTCGTCGGGTGCTTCAGCCAAGTTTCCCTTTCAACAAGGATCTCTCATGCCGAAACATGCCGACTCGCGCGTCCGGATCATTGAGCGCAAAACCCTCTGGAAAGGCTTCGTCAGTCTCGAAGAGATCACGCTTGAACAGGAAATGTCCAATGGTCAAACCGCCCGGCTGGTTCGTGAGATTCACGACCATGGTCGCGCTGCAACGATCCTTCTCTTCGATCCGGAGCGGCGGTCGGTGGTCCTCGTCCGCCAGCTTCGCATTCCCGTCTTGCTGCAGGGCGAGCCGGGATATCTGATCGAAGCGCCGGCTGGCCTTCTCGATGGCGAAGAGCCGGCAGTGGCGATTTGTCGCGAAGCGATGGAGGAGACCGGCTACAGCATTGAAAGTGCCACACATCTCTTCGACGCCTATATGACCCCGGGCTCGGTGACGGAGCGAACGAGCTTCTTCTTCGGCCGCATCGATGCATCGAGGAAGGTGGCTGCAGGCGGCGGGCTCGCCCATGAGGGCGAAGACATCGAAGTCCTTGAAATTCCCTTCGAAGAAGCGGTGGCGATGATCGGCACCGGCGAAATCTGCGACGCCAAGACCATCATGCTGCTTCAATGGGCAATGCTCAACCGCGCCGTTATTTCATCATAGGCCTTTGATTAATCGATATATTATACATTACCGATATTTCACTTTCTGATTGCGCTCGCGTGGGCTAAAGCCTTTGATGTCTTCAACAATGACACGGGCGAGCTATGACGTTCCCCTCCGCCTCAGAGACTGAAGTCGATGAAGAGCAAAGGAACGAAGCGGGGTGGCGGCCGTTTCTGAGGCGCAATCAGCGCTATTTTTCCGCCATCGCTACGCTTCTCATAATTGCGCTCTTCGGAGCGGCCATCTTTCATCTGACCGCCGAGGTGCACTATGACGAAGTCGTCTCGGCACTGGCGGACACGAGTTGGACGTCGGTCGCAGCCGCAATGCTGTTCACCGGCTTGAGCTTCCTCGCGCTCACCTTTTACGATGTCGCCGCCCTCGATTACATCAAGCGCAAGCTACCTTACGCGGATGTAGCGCTCACGGCCGCCTGTGCCTATGCCGTCGGCAATACGGCCGGTTTCGGACCCTTGAGCGGCGGAGCGATCCGCTACCGGTCCTACTCCCGACTCGGTCTGCAGCCGGAAGAAATAGCCCGCGTCGTCGCCTTCGTGACGCTCGCCTTCGGGCTTGGCCTTGCCACGGTCACTTGCCTCAGCTTGCTGACGGTCGGCGAATACGTCGCTCCGCTGACCGGGCTCGAACCGTTCTGGCTGCGGACGATCGCCATCATTGTGCTCGGCGGCCTGTTGACCACCTTCATCCTGGCCGGAGAGGGCCGCGAAGTCAGCATTGGACGCTTTTCCCTGCGTCTGCCCGACTCCAGAACCGCCTCCCGCCAGTTCCTGGTAACAGCGCTCGATCTTGCGGCATCGGCGAGCGTTCTCTACGTCCTGTTGCCATCGGGGACGATCGGCTGGCCCGCCTTCCTGGCGGTCTATTCGTTTGCGGTCGGCATCGGCGTGCTCAGCCACGTGCCAGCGGGGCTTGGCGTCTTCGAGGCGGTGATGATCGCGACGCTCGGCCGCACGGCCGACGTCGATACGATCCTCGGCGCGCTGGTTCTCTACCGTCTCATCTATCACGTGCTGCCGCTGCTGATCGCGATTGTGATGATTGTCGGCGTGGAGATTCGTCAGTTCGCCGGTCACCCTGCGGCATCGAGCGTCCGGCGCATAGGCGGCCGCATGGCTCCACTGCTCCTGGCTACGCTCGCACTCGTACTCGCCATCATGCTGGTGCTGTCGAGCGTGACGCCGACGCCCGACGAGAACCTGGCGTTTCTTGAAAGCTATGTTCCGCTGCCGCTTGTCGAAGGCGCGCATTTCCTCGCGAGCCTGCTCGGCCTGGCACTGGTCATCGTCGCGAGGGGACTGGCGTTGCGCCTCGACGGCGCCTGGTGGGCATCGGTAGTGATCGCGGCGGCTGCATTGCTGCTGTCGTTGCTGAAGGCGGTGGCACTGGCGGAAGCGGGCATGCTTGCATTCTTCGTTGTCGGATTGCTTGCCAGCCGCCGGTTTTTCGTTCGCCCCGCGTCGCTGTTCGGCCAGGCCCTGACGCCGCCGTGGCTCATGGCGATCGGCGTCATCTGCCTGGGCGCGTTCGTCGTCCTGCTCTTCGTTTATCGCGATATCGAATATAGCCATGAGCTCTGGTGGCAGTTCGAGTTTTCCGCCGAGGCGCCGCGCGGGCTGCGCGCCTTGCTCGGCGTTACAATCGGCGCGAGTGCGATCGCCATCTGGAGCCTTATGCGTCCGGCCACGACCACGGTGGAGCCGGCATCGGAAGAGGCGCTGGAGCGGGCGATCGCCATTGTCGACGCTCAGGGCATGTCGGATGCCAACCTCGTGCGGATGGGCGACAAGAGCATCATGTTCTCTGCCGACGGCAGCGCCTTCATCATGTACGGTCGCCGGGCGCGTTCCTGGATCGCCCTCTTCGATCCCGTCGGTCCCCTGGAGGCTTGGCCTGATCTCATCTGGCAGTTCATGGAGACCGCCCGGGCCAATGGCTGCCGGGCGGTCTTCTACCAAGTTTCGCCGGTAGGGCTCGCCTATTACGCCGACGCCGGCTTGCGGGCGTTCCGGGTGGGCGAGCTTGCCGAGGTCGATCTGACGCGGTTCGAACTGAAGGGTGGAAAATGGGCAAACCTGCGCCAGCAGGTCAGTCGTGGCCAGCGCGATGGGCTGGAATTTTCCATAGTTGAGCCCGAGGGAGTGCCGGCAATCCTGCCGGAGCTCGCGACAGTTTCGTATGCCTGGCTCGCGCATCACAGCGCACGGGAGAAGGGTTTCTCCCTCGGAGCCTTCGATCCCCAATACCTTGCGGCACAGCCGGTCGGCGTCCTTAAATGCGCCGGGCGCATCGTAGCCTTCGCCAATATCCTCACGACCGCGACCAAGGAGGAGGGCTCGGTCGATCTGATGCGTTTCTTGCCGGACGCACCCAAGGGTTCGATGGACTTCCTGTTCGTGCAACTGATGGAATACCTCAAGGCGCAGGGTTACCGGCGCTTCAATCTCGGCATGGCGCCACTCTCCGGCATGTCTTCCCGGCAGATAGCGCCCGTGTGGGACCGGGCGGGCCGGGCATTCTTCGAGCACGGCGAACGCTTCTACAATTTCAAGGGCCTGCGCGCCTTCAAGTCCAAGTTCCACCCGCGTTGGCAACCGCGCTACCTTGTTGCGAGCGGCGGACTCAACCCGATCCTGGCTTTGATGGACGCAACGTTCCTCATCGGCGGCGGTCTCAAGGGAGTGATAAGGAAATGACCGGCACGCGAAAGATCTGGAAGCTCGCGCTTTCCGCGGCATTGCTTGCCACGGCAGCCTTTTTGCATGCGTGGGCCGACGATCCGCCGCAGTTCGACACCGGCATGATCCCGTCGCCGCATATCCTTTTCCCCAAGGAACAGGCTTCCGCGGTTGTCGTGCTGCTTTCGGATGTGGCCGGGTGGACGACGAAGGAAGACACGGTTGCGCGTGCGCTTGCAGACGAAAAGGCGCTCGTCATCGGCATCGACCTCAAGGCCTATCTCGCTTCGCTTGCAAAGGATGACGGCGACTGCATCTACACGGTCTCCGATATCGAATCGCTGAGCCAGCAGGTCCAACGCGCTGCCAAGAGCAATGCCTACCAGCTACCGATCGTCGCGGGTGTTGGCGCCGGCGGGGCGATGGCGCTGGCGATCGCCGCGCAGTCTCCGGCTGCGACCATCGGTCAGACGCTTGCGGTCGATCCCGAAGAGGGCATCGCATTGACGAAGCAGCTCTGTACGCCGGCCGAGAAGGTTCGAAAGGGCGACCGCATGGCCTACGGCTTGGCCGACGGGCCGTTGCCCGATCCCGTGACCGTTACGTTTTCGCCCACTGCCTCCGCTGTGGGCAAGGATCACGTGACTGCACTTGTCGCCAAACACCCGGAGATCGCAACGCGCGATAGCGGGGATGATGCCTATACGGCGCTTTCGGATGCGCTTTCCGGGTCACTCGCCGAGGGCGGCGAAGCGGAAAATCCTTTCGGCCTTCCGCTGACGATCCTCGATGCGAAGCCAACGCGTGACACGATGGCTGTTATCTACTCGGGCGACGGCGGCTGGCGGGATATCGACAAGGAGGTCGGTAATGTCCTGCAACAGCAGGGCGTTCCGGTGGTGGGGGTGGATTCGCTGCGCTATTTCTGGTCCGAACGCCAGCCGCAAGCGACTGCCGACGATCTTGCGCGGATCATGACCTATTATCGAAAGCGGTGGAATGTCCGAAACGTGCTGCTGATCGGTTATTCCTTCGGTGCCGACATCCTGCCGCGCACCTACAACCTGCTCCCGCCAGCGGATCGCGCGCGTGTGCGTCAGCTCACGCTCTTGGCGCTCTCGCATCATGCCGACTACAAGATCTCGGTTCTAGGCTGGCTGGGTGCGGAGGGCGAGGGGGGTGATCCAGTCGACGATCTCAAGGCGATCGATCCCGCGCTCGTCCAGTGCGTCTACGGTACCGACGAAGACGACGACGCTTGCCGAGGTCTGAAATCTTCGGGCGTGGACGTGGTCGCCATCGAGGGGGGCCACCATTTCGACGAGGACTATCCCGCCTTGACACGGCGCGTACTCGACGCGCTCGACCGCCGCCTTGCGACGGCGAGGTGATGCGCAACGGCCTCTGTCAGATCGCGGGAGAAACGAGGATGCCCGATCCTTCGCCGACGGCATGGCTTGCAGCCCGCCCGTCTTTCATTTCGACCTTGCCCTCGGCAACCAGTCTCAGCGCCATCGGGTAGGTCTTGTGTTCCACCGTCAGAACGCGGGCGGCAAGCGTTTCCGCCGTATCGCCGGCGAGAACCGGAACCGCGGCTTGGGCGATGATCGGGCCGTCGTCCATGCCTTCGGTGACAAAATGAACCGTGCAGCCGGCGAGCCTCATGCCGGCATCGATCGCCCGCTGATGGGTGTGGAGCCCGGGAAATAGAGGCAGAAGCGACGGATGAATATTGAGGATGCGGCCTTCATGGCGCTGGATGAATGCTGCCGACAGCAGCCGCATGTAGCCGGCAAGGCAGATGATGTCCGGGCGGAGCCGGTCCAGTTCCGCAAGGATCGCCGCTTCGTGCGCTTCCTTGCTGTCGAAATCCTTTCGGACGAACGAAAAGGTCGGGATGCCGAGGGCGGCCGCCTTGGCCAGGCCACCGGCTTCCGCCTTGTCAGCAATCACGGCAACGACTTCGGCGGGGAAGTCCGGCTCCGCCGCTGCCTTCACCAGCGAAAGCATGTTCGAGCCGCCGCCGGAAATGAAGACGACGACCCGTTTCTTAGCCGTAGTCGTGCTCATAGAGAGAGGCTGCCCTTGTAGATCGTACCCGCGGCGCCCTCGGCACGCCCGACCATGCAGCCGAGCGTGAAGACTGTCTCACCTTCACCCGAGAGGATCGTCGCGACCGTTTCAGCCTCCGTCGCCGGAACGACGACGATCATGCCGACGCCGCAGTTGAAGGTGCGCAGCATTTCGTTGGCGGCGACCCCGCCGGTCTTGGCCAGCCAGGAGAAGACTGCCGGCGGCTTGATCGCGTCGAGGTCGATCTCGGCGGCAAGGTGCTTGGGCAGTACGCGCGGAATGTTTTCGGGAAATCCGCCGCCGGTGATGTGCGCGAGCGCCTTGATCGCGCTCGTCTCGCGGATCGCTTTCAGGAGCGGCTTCACGTAGATGCGCGTCGGCGTCAGCAGAAGGTCGGCAAGCGTGCCTTCGCCGAACGGGGCGGGCGCGTCCCAGGCCAGTCCCGAAAGCGAGACGATCTTGCGCACCAGCGAGTAGCCGTTCGAGTGTACACCAGACGAAGCAAGCCCGAGGATGACGTCACCTTCGGCAATGTCGCCCGCCGGCAGCAGCTGGCCGCGCTCGGCCGCGCCGACGGCAAAGCCGGCGAGATCATAGTCGCCGCCGGAATACATGCCCGGCATCTCGGCCGTCTCCCCGCCGATCAAAGCGCAGCCCGCATCGCGGCAGCCGGCGGCAATACCGGCGACGATCGCGGCACCCTGGTCCGGGTCGAGCTTTCCGGTCGCAAAATAGTCGAGGAAGAACAGCGGTTCCGCCCCCTGCACAACGAGATCGTTGACGCACATGGCGACGAGATCGATGCCAACCGTGTCGTGCTTGTTCGCGTCGATGGCGATCTTGAGCTTGGTACCGACGCCGTCGTTCGCGGCGACCAGGACCGGATCGGTGAAACCGGCGGCCTTGAGATCGAAGAGACCGCCGAAACCACCGATCTCTCCGTCGGCGCCCGCGCGTCGCGTGGAGCGCACATGGGGTTTGATCTTCTCCACCATCAGGTTGCCGGCATCGATGTCGACGCCCGCGTCGCTATAGGTGAGACCATTCTTGCCCGACTGGCTCATGCTCGTTCTCCAAGGCTCGCCGTATTTTGCGGATGCGATTGGCACGGCGGGGCAAGGAGTGCAAGCCAACTGCCAACGCTTGACGGCTTTTTTTGCCATTTTACCCGCATCTCACCGCGTTTCGACCGGCGAGGGGCCGATTTGCCTCCGCATCAAAGTCGGCGGGCTTGACCAGCGTGCGCACCGCGCCCTATCTCGTCCAAATGGATGAAACGCAAGGCGCTTGCGCCGGACGCGGGACGGGGAGCGCAATGGGCAGTCAGGTCAGCGGTGTGAGTCTCAAGCGCCAGATCGTTTTCTGGTTGCTGGTGCTCGCCGGCTTCATCGCCTTCCTGACGCTCTTCAGTTCGATCCTGCTGCCGTTTCTCGCCGGTATGGCGCTAGCCTATTTCCTCGATCCCGTCGCCGACCGGTTGCAGCGTTTGGGCCTCAGCCGGCTGATGGCGACGATCGTCATCCTTGTTGCCTTCGTCGTCGTGCTGGCGCTGTCGCTGATGATCATCATCCCGTTGATCTTCACGCAAGCGGCCGACTTCGTTCAGAAGATGCCCGGCTATATAGCCAGCCTTCAAGCCTTCCTTACCGATAGCCAAACGACGCTGCTCCCGGACTGGCTTGCGGACCAGATGGTGGCGATCAAGCAGAATTCGGCCAAGCTGCTCGAACAGGGCGCAAGTTTCCTCGGCACGCTGTTCCAGCAATTGTGGAACTCCGGCATGGCACTGCTGGACATTCTTTCGCTCTTTATCATCACGCCGGTGGTGGCCTTCTATCTGTTGCTCGACTGGGACCGCATGGTCGACAAGGTCGACAGCTGGATACCGCGCGATTATGTCGACATCGTCCGCCAGATCGCCCGCGAGATGAACACGACCATCGCCGGCTTCGTGCGCGGCCAGGGATCGCTGTGCATTATTCTCGGCCTCTACTATGCCATCGGCCTGTCGCTCGTCGGCCTCAATTTCGGGCTGCTGATCGGCCTTTTTGCCGGCATGATCAGCTTCATTCCCTATGTCGGGTCGATGGTTGGTCTAGTCCTCGCGGTCGGCGTGGCGCTGGTCCAGTTCTGGCCGAATTACATCACGATCCTGCTCGTCTTGGCCGTGTTCTTCAGCGGCCAGTTCATCGAGGGCAACATTCTGCAGCCGAAGCTGGTCGGCAAGAGCGTCGGTCTGCACCCCGTCTGGCTGATGTTCGCGCTGCTCGCTTTCGGTGCGCTCTTCGGCTTCGTTGGCCTTCTCGTCGCGGTCCCCGCCGCCGCCGCGATTGGCGTCCTTGTCCGTTTCGGCATACAGCGGTACCTTGATAGTGATCTCTATCACGGGCATAGGACAGCCGCGGAGAAGCAGCCGGAAGGCCAGGAGCCCCGCTGAGCCGCGCCATTGTCCAGAGTACAGCATGACAAGACGTCCGTCCGAACAACTGCCGCTCGCTTTCGGCCATGATCCGGCCACCGGTCGCGAGGACCTGCTCGTCTCCGACCGGCTGAGCGCTGCCATCGCCATCGTCGACCATTGGCCCGAGTGGCCATCGCCTGTCGTCATCATCGCCGGACCGGTCGGCTCCGGGAAGTCGCACCTTGCTAGCATCTGGCGGGAGAAGGCGGGGGCCGAGACGATCCATCCCGTCGTCGGCTCGGATGCCGCCGACGTCGCTGCGAAAAGACCGGTTCTCTTCGAGGATGCTGATCGCCAGGGCTTCGACGACACGGCGCTCTTCCATGTCATCAACAGTGTGCGCCAGCACGGCACTGCCCTGCTGATGACATCGCGCCTGTGGCCGATGTCATGGCCCGTGACGCTTCCGGATCTGCGCTCGCGCCTGAAGGCCGCTACGGTCGTCGAAATCGGTGAGCCGGACGACGAGCTGCTGACGCAGGTACTCGTGAAGCTCTTCGCCGACCGCCAGCTCTTCATCGACGAGCGTCTCGTCGGTTATATCGTGGCGCGCATGGAGCGTTCGCTGGAGGCAGCCCAGACGATCGTAGAGCGACTGGACCGCCTGGCCCTTGCGCGTGGCACGCGGCTGACACGCACCCTGGCGGCGGAGGTGCTGGCAGAGCTTGGAAATCCCCAACTGCCCGATTGACTGTCACAGTTCCGTCGTCAAAGTGGGATAGCTCGTGCATTTGGAGTAGTGGGGTCTGATGGGCATGGATAAGGCGACGTCTGCAATCATCGAACAGGAGACGTCTGCGGAGCAGATAGACCTGCTGACGAGCCCCGAGCGCTTCATCAATCGCGAATTCTCCTGGCTTCAGTTCAACCGCCGCGTCCTCGAAGAAACGCTGAACACGGCGCATCCTTTGCTGGAGCGTGTCCGCTTCCTGTCGATTTCCGCCGCCAACCTCGACGAATTCTTCATGGTCCGCGTCGCAGGTATCGAAGGCCAGGTGCGTCAAGGGATCGCCCTTCGTAGCCCCGATGGGAAGACGCCGGCTGAACAGCTCGACGACATCCTCAAGGAAATCGACAACCTGCAGATGGAGCAGCAGGCGTCGCTTGCCGTGCTGCAGCAATATCTCGCGAAGGAAGATATCCTCATCGTCCGGCCCGCCTCCTTGTCCGCTCAGGACCGGAGCTGGCTCGCCAACGAATTCGACCAGTCGATCTTCCCGGTGCTGACGCCGCTGTCGATCGATCCGGCGCATCCTTTCCCGTTCATCCCCAATCTCGGCTTTTCGATCGGGCTGCAACTGGTCAGCAAGACGGGCCGCGAGCCGATGACGGCGCTGTTGCGCCTTCCGGTGGCGCTCGACCGGTTTATCCGCCTGCCGGATGTGAAGAACGTCATCCGTTACATCACGCTCGAGGACGTGGTCAGCCAGTTCATCGACCGCCTCTTCCCAGGCTACGAGGTGCAGGGTTCGGGAACCTTTCGCATCATTCGCGACAGCGATATCGAAGTCGAGGAAGAAGCAGAAGACCTCGTCCGCTTCTTCGAGACCGCGCTCAAGCGCCGCCGTCGCGGTTCGGTCATCCGCATCGAAACGGATTCGGAAATGCCGGCATCACTGCGCCAGTTCGTGGTGCAGGAGCTCGGGGTTCCGGATAACCGTATCGCGGTGCTTCCAGGCCTTCTCGCGCTCAACACGCTTTCGGAGGTCACCAAGGCGCCGCGCGAGGACCTGCGCTTCGAACCTTACAATCCGCGCTTCCCCGAGCGCGTGCGCGAGCATGCCGGCGATTGTCTGGCGGCGATCCGCGAAAAGGATATGGTCGTCCATCACCCGTACGAATCATTCGATGTCGTCGTGCAATTCCTGCTGCAGGCGGCGCGTGATCCGGATGTGCTGGCGATCAAGCAGACGCTCTACCGCACCTCGAACGACAGCCCAATCGTGCGTGCCCTGATCGACGCCGCCGACGCCGGCAAGTCGGTGACGGCGCTTGTCGAGCTCAAGGCGCGATTCGATGAAGAAGCGAATATCCGCTGGGCGCGTGACCTTGAGCGTGCGGGTGTCCAGGTCGTCTTCGGGTTCATCGAGCTCAAAACGCACGCCAAGATGTCAATGGTCGTTCGCCGCGAGGAAGGCAAGCTCAGGACCTATTGCCACCTCGGCACCGGTAACTATCACCCGGTCACCGCGAAGATCTACACCGACCTGTCGTTCTTCACCTGCAATCCGGTGATCGCTCACGACATGGCGAACATCTTCAACTTCATCACTGGCTATGGCGAACCGGAAGCGGGCATGAAGCTGGCGGTCTCGCCGCACACGCTGCGCCCGCGGATCCTCAAGCATATCGAGGAAGAGATCGGGCATGCAGCGGCGGGCCGTCCTGCCGCGATCTGGATGAAGATGAATTCGCTTGTCGATCCGGAAATCATCGACGCGCTCTACGGGGCAAGCCGTGCCGGCGTCGAAATCGATCTCGTCGTGCGCGGCATCTGCTGCCTGCGTCCGCAGGTGCCCGGCCTCTCCGACAATATCCGTGTCAAATCGATCGTCGGTCGCTTCCTTGAGCATTCGCGCATATTCTGCTTCGGCAACGGTCATGGCCTTCCGTCCGAAAATGCACTTGTCTATATCGGCTCGGCGGATATGATGCCGCGCAATCTGGATCGGCGGGTCGAGACGCTAGTGCCTCTCATCAACCGGACTGTGCACGAACAGGTTCTTTCGCAGATCATGCTGGGCAATCTCATCGACAACCAGCAGAGCTACGAGATTCTTCCGGACGGCACGTCACGCCGCATGGAAGTCGGCAAGGATGCCGAGCCGTTCAATGCGCAGCATTATTTCATGACCAACCCCAGCCTCTCAGGCCGGGGCGAGGCTCTGAAATCCAGTGCACCAAAGCTGATTGCCGGCTGGAAAAGCGGTTGGCACAAGTAAACTGGAATTGCATGGTCGAATCTGAAGCGCAGGGGCGTCTGCCCGGCATCCGCCCGGTCTCCGTCGTGGATATCGGTTCCAACTCTATTCGTCTTGTCGTCTACGAAGGGCTCAGCCGCTCGCCGGCGGTGCTTTTCAACGAGAAGGTGATGTGTGGCCTCGGCAAGGGCATTGATGCGACCGGCCGGATGGCGGAGGAGAACGTCGAACGGGCGCTGAAGGCGCTTCAGCGCTTTCGGGCGCTGTCGGATCAGGCGCGCGCCACCACGATGTATGCGCTGGCGACGGCCGCCGCGCGCGAAGCCTCCAACGGTCCGGCTTTCATCGAAAAGGCAGAGGCCATCCTCGGGTGCAAGGTTCGCATTCTGACGGGCGAGCAGGAAGCCCATTACTCCGCCATGGGCATTGTCAGCGGCTATCATGACCCTGACGGGATCGTCGGCGACCTTGGCGGTGGTTCCCTTGAACTCATCGACGTCGAGGGCAAGCGCATCGGCAAAGGCATTACGCTACCGCTCGGCGGCATCCGTCTCTCCGAGCACAGCAACGGCTCGCTGCCGAAGGCGCGGACCTGGGTCCGCAAGTTCATGAAAGAAGCGGCCGTGCTGAAGGGCGGCACGGGGCGCACGTTCTATGCCGTCGGCGGCACATGGCGGTCGATCGCCAAGCTTCATATGGAAGCACGCAACTACCCGCTGCATATGATGCAGGGCTACGAGATTTCCTATGACGAGGCGATGTCTCTGCTGCCGGAGGTGATCGAGCCGAAGAACATCAAACCCTCCGCCTACGCGACAATCTCGAAGAGCCGCCGCAGCCTGTTGCCCTTCGGTGCGGTCACGATGCAGGAAGTCCTCTCGATCATGAAGCCGGGGCGGATCTCGTTCTCAGCGCTCGGCGTTCGCGAAGGCTATCTTTTCTCGCTGCTTTCCGAGGCCGAACGCGTGCTGGACCCGCTGTTGACGGCCGCCGACGAGATCGCGATCCTGCGCGCCCGCTCACCCGAACACGCCCGTGAACTCGCGGAATGGACCGGGCGCATGGTGCCGCACTTCGGTGTGGAGGAGACGGAAGAGGAGAGCCGATACCGCCAGGCGGCCTGCCTGCTCGCCGACATCAGCTGGAGGGCCCATCCGGACTATCGGGGTCTACAGGCGCTCAACATTATCGCGCACTCGTCCTTTTCCGGCATCACGCATGCCGGCCGGGCCTATATCGCCCTTGCAAACTACTATCGGTTCGAAGGCCTTAACGACGACGGCGCCACCGAGGCCCTTGCAGGTATCACGACGCCGCGCCTGCTTGAACTCGCCAAACTTTTGGGCGGCCTGCTGCGCGTCGCTTATCTTTTCTCGGCTTCGATGCCGGGTGTCACGCGCCATCTCGGCTTGCGGCAATCGCCCCGTCCGGACGTCGATCTCGAATTCATTGTGCCGGCGGCCTATTCCGGGTTCGACGGCGAACGGCTGGATGGCCGTCTTCAGCAGCTCGGCAAGCTGACGGGCAAGCGGCTGGCCTTCCATTTCGAGAGCTGATCGAGATTACGCAGGTACGCTGTGAAGGCGGCTGCGCTTGGATCGCGCAGCCGCCTCTGATTTATTCGGCCTTCAGGAACTCGCTGACCTCAAGCAACACGAACTCATTGTCATCCGCCTTGTCGATGGCGCGGCCGGCGGAGAAGGGCAGGTTGTTGTCGTTGCCGACGATGATATGCGTGTCGTCGACACGATCGACGTTCTCGATGGTGACCAAGGGCATGTCGTAGTAGCCGTCACCGCCGCCCTGACGCTTTCTGCCTTCCGGATCCGCGATCTTGAGAAGATCGATGTAACCGATCTTGCGCGCGGCCTTGCCGGCATTTTCGTCGCCCATCTCGATCTTGTAGATGCGCTTGAGCTTGGAGCCGACGGCGAAGCAGTCAGGCTTCGGATCCTTCGGGTCTGCGCAAGCCTTGTCGACAGTGCCGGCCCCGTTGTCGCGCTCGATGACCAGCGCGGTCTTCTCGTCGAGCATGTTGAAGTCGCCGATTGCTTCGCCGCCTTCGGAGAGCGGATAGAGCCAGCTGCGGCCGGTCCAGGCTTTGCTCGCGACATCGAGTTCGATGATTCTGAGCGCCGGTCGACCATCGGCCTGCTCGACCGTTTCGTTGTCGGTCCAGATTGGCCCTTCAAGGAGGCCGTAGAGCTTGCTGCCGTCCTTGGACATCGCCATGCCCTCATAGCCGCCGGACCGCTTCAGGTTGAAGGCCGGCGTTTTCTTGGACGGGTCCGCCTGCAGCGTCAGTGTGGGATTGTCGGGAGACATCACCGGCTTGCGGTCGACAGCCGTCGGAATGACATCGGTCAGTTTGCCGGCCGTATCGAACTTCAGGATGTAGGGGCCGAATTCTTCGCCGACCCAGAAGCCTTCGGCGACCGGCTGGATCGATTCCACGTCGAAATCGGCGCCGGTGAGATAGCGGTTGGCCGAGCCTTCCATGACGATCGGGAAAGGAGCCTTCCGGTCGGGATCGGACAGGAAGACGGTTTGCAGCGCTTCGACCTTGCCGGCATCCCAGTCGATCTTGAGATGATGCAGCATCAACATCGCGTCGGTCGAGTTCAGCTTGTTGCCGAACCCATTGTCGGAAAGACTCCAGAAGGTCCCGTCCGGCATCGTCTTGATGCCGGAAAAGCCCTGCATCGGCTGGCCATTGAAAGGCAGCGACAAGCCGGTCGGCCGCACGCCATCCGTGCCGGGCACGCTGGCGAGTTCCACGGCACGCTTCCGGTCGGCGGTCGAGAATTTCCCCGAGGTCTTGAGATAGTCAGCCGCATCAGCCGGTGCCGCGATGATCGTGTTGGCCGGCAGGATGGCATGTGCTTTCAGCGTCGCCGGAAAGACCTTCTCTTCGGCAGCGGCCGTCGTTGTCATCAAAAGGGCCAGTGCGGCGGAGGCCAAAAATGCTTTCGTCATGAAGTTCACCTTGGGTTGGAGGTCTGAGACCGGTCCCCGATAGGCGCGTTTGATGACGGCTGATTGATGCTTGTTTTACAGCCTCGTGAAGCTTTGGTGACACTCGATAGCTTGCTCGAACGTTCAAGATCTACAGTCATTTCGGGCGGTAACGTTGGCCGGAAAAATGCGGAGATAGAGCGGTTACTATGTTCGAGACGAAGTTTGCAATCGTCCTGCGGGACGACCTCGCCATGTGGCAGAAACTGAACGTCACAGCCTTCCTCGCCACCGGTATAGTCGGGCAGAAGCCGGGGATTATCGGGGAGGCGTATCGTGACGCTGCGGGCAATATCTACAACGCGCTAAGCGTCCAGCCCATCATCGTCCTGTCGGCAGGCGGCGCTACGCTTGGCGATATCCAGCGGCGGGCGTTGGCGAAGGATGTTCGCACGTCCATCTACATCGACGAAATGTTCTCCACCGGCCACGACGCCGCCAACCGGGAAGTCTTTTCCAAATCGGCGCCCGACAGTGCCCGGGTTGCGGGGATCGCGATCCACGCGGAGAAGAAGCTCGTGGACAAGATCACAAAGGGGGCAAAGCTGCACGGCTAGAGCGGGATGAGGAAAAGTGTGAGCGGTTTTCCGCCCGCATCCCGCTCTAACCTATTAGAATCGATCACGTTTATGATTTAGGTCGGCCTAAAATCATCGTGATCGAGAATCGGCGCCGCGGACTTCGACCCGCCTTGAAAGAGGCTGGCGGCGCGAAGGGAAGATACGCCAAGTTTCTGGCCGCGGCCCTTGATCTCATGTTCGCCGAGATCCTCGCTTCTGACCGAGGCCGGCAGGCGCATGCGGCGCAAGAGATCCGCGGAAATCAGGATCTGCCGATCGAGCGTTCGGCAAAGACCTTCGAGGCGGGCCGTGGTGTTCACCGTGTCGCCGAAATAGGTGATCTTGTGCCTGTCGACGCCGATTTCGGCCGCAACGATTGTTCCGCCGTGCAGTGCGGCGCGAAGGCGAGGGACCTCGCCGTAGTCTTTGCGCCAGCGGTGGGCCTCCGCCTCGATCCGGTCGAGAATATCGACGGCGCAACGAATGCAAGCCGCGTCGGCGGTGGCGCGATCGAAAGGCCATGTAATGACCGCCGCGTCGCCGACATAGTCATCAATGGAACCGCCGTAGCGAAGCACCGGATCGGCCATAGTTGCGAACAGTCTTCCGAGGTATTCTTGGGTGCGCAGATCGCCAAAGCGCTCGGCGAAGGAGGTTGATCCTGCGAGGTCGACAAAGAGGAACACACGCTCCTCTTGCACCGGCTTGCGGTAGCGCCCGGTCAGCAAGCTGATGAATACGTCGCGGCCAAGCAGTTCGCGCACCCTCAGGACAAAGATGATCGGGCCGGAGATTGCCAGTGCAATGAGGAGTACGTTCAGCGATGGCATCATCTCGCCGGGATGGCCCACGAGACGCAGAAGGGACCCTGCGATTGCAAAGCCGGCGTAGACAAGCGCGATATAGACGGCAATGGAAGATAGTAGAAAGCCTGGCGTCGAAAGGCCGTGAACCTTTCTGTAGACGCGCCGGAATATGATGCGCCGTTCGAAGGCGAGGATCGGCATGCAGACGAACAGCGCATAGATTGCGCCGATCAGTCCGCCATCGCCGTAGACCACCCAGGCATAGGCCACGCCGCTGCCCGCGACGACGAGCAGCAACAGGATGAACTCAAGCGTGGAAAATCTCCAGCGCATGCGCGGAAGCCTCGGAACGGGAAACCTAAAAGAACAATTGTGGATCGGGCGGCGATCCGCAATGCAGTGAGACGGCTCATCCAGCGCCGTTCGGGCCAGATCAGTTCTCTCGTCCTCGCTATTGCTGGATTCAGGCGGAAAGTTGTTTTCTCACCTGCGGCATTTCAACCGCCGATTTCCATCGCCTCGATCCGCTTGCCGACGAAGCGCAGGGCGACTTCGCCGTTGATGAGCTTCAGCGCCATTTCACCAAAGAGCTCCCGCCGCCAGCCCTTGAGCGCGTCCACATCGGCCTTCTCGCCTTCCGCGGCGATCCTGTCGAGGTCCTCGCTGTTGGCAATGATCTTGGCTGCGACGCCTTCCTTTTCGGCGATGAGCTTCAACAGCACCTTCAGCATTTCGCCGGCCGCCGCAGCACCCTCGGGCGCGTGGTTCTGGCGCGGCAGGCGCGGCAGGTCCGGCTTCGGAATGCCAAGCGCCTCGTTCACAGCTTCTACAACGGACGTGCCTGCGCTCGAACGCTCCCACCCCTTGGGGATGGTCCTGAGCCGACCCAGCGCCTCGGCGTCCTTGGGCTGCTGCTGGGCGATCTCGTAGATCGCGTCATCCTTGAGTATCCGTCCGCGCGGAACGTTGCGCGTGCGAGCCTCACGCTCACGCCAGGCCGCTACCTTCTGCAGCACCGCGAGTTCTATCGGCTTCTTGATGCGCATCTTCAGCCGCTGCCAGGCGTTGTCCGGGTGCAGGTCATAGGTTTCCCGGCTTTCCAGGATCGCCATTTCTTCGGCCAGCCAGGACGAACGACCCTCACGGGCGAGTTCCGCTGTCAGATACTGGTAGATCTCCCTGAGATGCGTGACGTCGGCGAGCGCGTAGTCGAGCTGCTTGTCCGTGAGCGGTCGGCGGCTCCAATCGGTAAAGCGCGAAGACTTGTCGATCTGCTCGTTCTTGATGCGATTGACCAACTGGTCGTAGGAAACGCTGTCGCCGAAGCCGCAGACCATCGCCGCGACCTGCGTGTCGAAGAGCGGATGCGGGATAAGGTTACCGAGATGATGAATGATCTCGATGTCCTGGCGCGCGGCGTGAAAGACCTTGACCACATCCGCGTTGCCCATCAGCGCAAAGAACGGCGCGAGGTCGATGCCCGGCGCCATCGGGTCCACGATGACGGCCAGATCGGGGCTCGCCATCTGGATCAGGCAGAGCTCCGGCCAGAACGTCGTTTCGCGCAGGAATTCGGTGTCGATCGTAATATAGCTTGATTGGGCCAACCGTGTGCAGGCGGCCTCTAGATCTACTGTGGTTTGGATCATCGGGTTTTTAATCACTGTGGCAAAAATGCGGCTTGCCCTTCCGTGTATCGTTTCGCGGCTGCTGTCACAATCGAAATTGTCAGACCACCTTGAAATAACCGGTCATCCCGGTCTTTTGATGTTCGATGATGTGGCAGTGGATTACCCAGTCGCCAGGGTTGTCCGCAACCAGTGCGACTTCCGCCTGCTCGTCCGGCAGGAGAAGGATGGTGTCGGTCGGCGGCGGCAGGAAGCTCCGTTTGTTGGAGTTCAGAATGCGGAAGCTCAGGCCATGCAGGTGGATCGGGTGCGCGTGTGGCGTGCGATTGGAGATCTGTAGCACGTAGCTCTTGCCAAGCTTCAACTCCTCGATCGGCGCGACCGGATCCGGTGTATCGCCAGGCCACGGAACCTGGTTGATCGCCCAGAATGTGTAGCCGAGCGAGCCGCAGATCGAGGGCGTTGCCCTGTGCTCGGCCGTTGCCGTCAGTTCGATCGGAATCCGTTTGGCGGTGGAGAGATCGGCTTCCGCGATCGGATTGGGGGGCAGGGGAGCGACGTCGCGCAGGTCGCGCTTCAGCGAGGCTCCCACCGACCGGAATGTCGCGATGGTCCAGGGCTGCGAGCCGCGGTCGTTGCCAAGTTTTGCTGTCTGGCCTTCACTCTCCGGCATCCGCACGACGAGATCCATGCGCTGCCCGGGGCCGACGTCGAGGCGATCCAGCGGGAAGGGGGCCTCCGTCGGGTTGCCGTCCAGGGCAACTACCTTCGCCGCCGCGCCCTCGAGCGCCATCGTGTAGATGCGTGTTACGTCAGTGGCGACAATCCTCACGCGGACCAGACCGCCGGCAGGCGCCTCGAACACCGGCTCGCGCTGCCAGTTCGTCGTCCTGACCGTGCCATAAGTGCCGCCCCGGGCCGCATCGCGGGGTTTGAACGGGTCGATGAACTTGCCGCCCGCCCCGAGCCGCCAATCCCGGAGGTTAAGGACGATCTCGGCGTCGAAGACCGGGTCCTCGGGATTCTCGACAACGATCACGCCCGCAAGCCCTCGGCCGATCTGCGTCAGCGTGTTGCAGTGCGGGTGGTACCAGAAGGTACCGGCATCAGGTGGCGTGAAGACATAGTCGAAGCTGTCGCCGGGATAGACGTAGGGCTGCGTTATCTCCGGCACGCCATCCATCGCGTTGGCGATCCGCAAGCCGTGCCAATGGACCGTGGTCGGTTCGTCGAGCCGGTTCATCAGTCTTGCCGCATAGGCCTCGCCTTTGCGCATTCGCAAGACCGGAGGCACGCTCGTGTGTAGAGCATCGCCGAGGCCGTAGGTCATGACCTTGGGCGTCACGCCATCGACCGCGATCCTTGCGTCCGCGAATTGTGCCGTCAGGACTTGCGGAGCGGGAGAGGCGCCGGCTCGAGCGGCAACGCCGGCGCCCAGCGCGAAAGCGCCTCCAAGCGCAGCCGAGCCCTGGAGAAACGTTCGGCGGTTCAACAACGGCATCATGACGTCCCATAGTGAGGATAAGCGATCGGGCCGGTTCTAAACCTGATTTTCATAATCAGCAATTCGCCGCGCCGGTCATCTTGCCGCAGAGGCCTGTCACGCGTCCTCTCGCTGACCGCCGGCAAGCTTGTTGAAGAAGGACGAGGTGCGCAGGAGATTGCGAAACGGCATGGCGCGCTCTTCCGTCGGAACTGGTGCACGCGCCGTCATGCGCCGGAGGGTGTAGAGCATGAAGAGGGCGAGGATCACCGCGGTATAAATGAAGAGCGCCTGCGGTCCGTAGAGATCGAGCATGAAGGAGGCGAAGAGTGGGCCGATGATCGCGCCGAGCGACCAGAAGAACAGCATGCCGGCGGAGACCAGGGCATGCTGCCCCTCGGCCGCGTGATCGTTGGCATGTGCCGAACAGAGCGAATAGAGCGGCATCGCAAATGCGCCGAAGGCGAAGATGCCCGAAAAATTCAGCCACTCGTCGCTGCCTGCGCCGAAGGCGAGGAACAGCCCGGCCAGAAGCGAACCGAACGTCGCGATCAGGATGATCAGCCGGCGGTCGATCTGGTCGGAATAGTGCCCGAGCGGATATTGCAGGACCACGCCGCCGATGATGCCCGCGCTCATGAAGGTCGCGATCGCGGTGACAGAGAGGCCGATGCCCTGCGCATAGATCGGCCCGAGCGAGCGAAAGGCCGCGTTGGTGAGGCCGACGACGATGCAGCCGACCGTCGCAAGCGGCGAGATGTTCCACAGCGCCTTGACGTCGAACCGGATCGCTTCCGGCGCCACGGGGCTTGATCGGTCGGCAAAGGAAATTGGCACCAGCGAGAGTGTCAGCGCCATCGAGATGATCGCGAAAAGCTCGAAACCGCCGATGCCGACTCCCGGAATCACATATTGCGCGGCGGTAACGAAACCGAGATCCACCAGACGGTAGACGGAAAGCGTGCGCGCCCTGTTGGCGTTGGTGACGCTCGCGTTCAGCCAGCTCTCGACGGTTGCAAAGAGGCTCGCGAAGCAGATGCCGGCAACAAGCCGCATCAGGAACCAGAACCACGGGTCGATGAGCAGCACCATCGAGATGGCCGCTGCCGATGCGATCGCGGCCATCGCCGAGAAGGTGCGGATGTGGCCGATTGCCCGGAGGATGCGAGTGACATAGACGCAGCCGATGGCAAAGCCGATATTGTAGCCGGCGCCGACGAGCCCGATCAGCGAGGTCGAGAATCCCTCCTCGAGCGCTCGCAGCGAAATGAACGTTCCCTGGAGACCGTTGCCGCCGATGAGAATGCCTGCGGTGACGAGAAGCGGGATGAGCGGGCGGATCTGGGACATGGGGGCAGGAAGCATCCGGATAACGGCCGCGAGTCAGGGGAAACACCGGCCTGCTTCCTGTTTAGCGGTGGCCCACCGTCGGGGACAGTCCTGATTTGTGGCCTTTTGCGTTCTTTTTGCGCCACCTGCCGGCAATGATAGTGACGACAGCAGCGCGCCGGCTTACTACTCTGGCCACCGGAACAAAGCCGCGGCCTTGACAAAACCGGCGCATCATGCGCTTTTCCGCCCGATTTTGATCTGCCGTGCGCCCCCATGCGGCTTGCGCGGTTTTCAGCAATTCCAGGATTAGACGATGCACCGTTACCGCAGCCACACCTGTGCCGCCCTCCGCAAGTCGGATGTCGGCTCCACCGTTCGCCTCTCCGGCTGGGTTCACCGCGTCCGCGACCATGGCGGCGTGCTTTTCATCGATCTGCGCGATCATTATGGCCTGACCCAGGTCGTCGCCGACCCGGATTCTCCGGCCTTCAAGACGGCGGAGACGGTGCGTGGCGAATGGGTCATCCGCATCGACGGAACGGTCAAGGCGCGCACCGACGAAACCGTCAACAAGAACATGCCGACCGGCGAGATCGAGCTCTATGCCCGCGAGATCGAGGTTCTGTCGGCGGCCAAGGAATTGCCGCTGCCGGTTTTTGGCGAGCCGGACTATCCGGAGGATGTGCGCCTTAAATTCCGCTTCCTGGATCTTCGTCGCGAGACGCTGCACCGCAACATCGTCAAGCGTACCGAGATCATTTCGGCCATGCGGCGGGGCATGAGCGAGATCGGCTTTACCGAATACACGACGCCGATCCTGACAGCCTCCTCGCCGGAAGGCGCGCGCGACTTCCTCGTGCCGAGCCGCATTCACCCCGGCACCTTCTACGCGCTGCCGCAGGCACCGCAGCAGTACAAGCAGCTTCTGATGGTCGCGGGCTTCGATCGCTATTTCCAGATCGCTCCCTGCTTCCGCGACGAGGATCCGCGCGCCGACCGGCTGCCGGGCGAATTCTACCAGCTCGACCTCGAAATGAGCTTTGTCGAGCAGGAAGACGTATGGGACACGATGGAACCGATGATCCGCTCGATCTTCGCGGATTTCGCCGGCGGCAAGCGGGTGACGCAAAAGTTCCCGCGCATTCCCTATGACACGGCGATCCGCAAGTATGGCTCCGACAAGCCGGATCTCAGGAACCCGATCGAGATGCAGAGTGTGACCGAGCATTTCGCCGGTTCGGGCTTCAAGGTCTTCGCCAACATGATCGCATCCAACCCGCGGGTCGAGGTCTGGGCGATTCCGGCCAAGACCGGTGGCTCCAGAGCGTTCTGCGACCGCATGAACGCCTGGGCCCAGAGCCAGGGCCAGCCGGGTCTCGGATATATCTTCTGGCGCAAGGAGGGCGAAAAGCTCGAAGGCGCCGGCCCGCTCGCCAAGAATATCGGCGAGGAACGTACTGACGCGATCCGCACGCAGCTTGGCCTCGAGGACGGAGACGCTTGCTTCTTCGTCGCCGGCGAACCGGCGAAGTTCTACAAGTTTGCCGGTGAAGCCCGCACCAAGGCGGGCGAGGAACTGAACCTCGTTGATCGCGACCGCTTTGAACTGTGCTGGATCGTCGACTTCCCGTTCTACGAATGGCTGGACGAGGAAAAGAGGATCGATTTCGCCCACAATCCCTTCTCGATGCCGCAGGGTGGCCTCGAGGCGTTGAACGGCGACGACCCGCTCTCCATCAAGGCCTACCAATACGACATGGTCTGCAATGGGTTCGAGATTGCGTCCGGCTCCATCCGTAACCAGCTGCCGGAACTGATGGTCAAGGCTTTCGAGTTGACGGGCAAGTCCCAGCAGGAAGTCGAGGAGCAGTTCGGCGGGCTCTACCGCGCCTTCCAGTACGGCGCGCCGCCGCACGGCGGCATGGCCTTCGGCATCGACCGTATCGTCATGCTGCTCGTCGGCGCCAAGAACCTGCGCGAGATTTCGCTCTTCCCGATGAACCAGCAGGCTCAGGATCTGCTGATGGGCGCTCCGTCGCTGGCGACGCCGACCCAGTTGCGCGAGCTGGCGATCCGTCCGATCCCGCAGAAGAAGGACTGAGGTTCTTAAACGTACAAACATGGCCCGGCGGTCTCTACCGCCGGGTTTTTTTGATCGAGCTGCAGGCCGCGCTGCGACCGTCGCCCCAAACGTTGCCGTCCCATTGCTCGCCTTGACAGCATTTCCCTCCAGGCGTTTCCTTTCTCCGCTGCTCCATGGCAGCGTTTTTGGGTGGAGTGAACGATGGCGAAGAACGTCAAGGACCTACTGGCGGAAGCAAATAGTGTTGTCCCGAAATTGTCGCCCACCGAGGCGGCCGAGAAGATGCGTTCCGGTGATGTGCTCATCGTTGATGTCCGCGATCCGACCGAGGTTCAGCAAACCGGGAAGATCAAGGGCGCGGTGAACGTCTCGCGGGGGATGCTGGAATTTCGCGCAGACCCGGAAAGCCAGTACCACAATCCGGCCTTCCACAAGGACAAGACGGTCCTGCTGCATTGTGCGTCTGGCGGCCGTTCGGCCCTTGCCGGAAAGACGCTGCAGGACATGGGCTACACGGCAGTATTCAACATCGGTGGCTTCAAGGAGTTGGTCGAGGCGGGCGTCGATACAGAACCGGCTTGAGGCGCCTGGATCGATCAGGTAGCCGAGATTGAGGCTCCTCGGGAGCTCCGCACCTGCTCGGCGGCATGACATGAAGGCGCCGGGACGCGTCTGCGCCTCGGCGAGCCTGCGTGTTGAGTTGCTTATTAGAAATCCATTCCGGGCGCGCCGGGCATCGGAGGCGGCGCTTCCTTCTTGGGTTTCTCGGCGATCATCGCTTCGGTCGTGACCAGCAGGCCTGCCACGGAGGCGGCGTCCTGCAGAGCCGCGCGCACGACCTTGGCCGGATCGATTACGCCCATGTCGTAGAGGTCACCGAATTCCCCCGTCTGGGCGTTCCAGCCGTAGGAGAAGTCCGATTTTTCACGCAATTTGCCCACGACGATCGACCCTTCGGCGCCTGCATTCTCGGCGATCTGGCGCACGGGTGCCTCGATTGCACGGCGAACGATCTCGACGCCGACGCGCTGGTCATCATTGGCCGTCGGTACGTTGCCGAGCGTCTTGACGACGCGCAGCAGCGCAACGCCGCCGCCGGGAAGGATGCCTTCTTCGACCGCTGCCCGCGTCGCATGCAAGGCGTCGTCGACGCGGTCCTTCTTTTCCTTGACCTCCACCTCCGTCGAACCGCCGACGCGGATCACCGCGACGCCACCGGCGAGCTTGGCGAGCCG
The DNA here is from genome assembly GCF_013488225.1 of Sinorhizobium mexicanum. Taxonomy (NCBI): domain Bacteria; kingdom Pseudomonadati; phylum Pseudomonadota; class Alphaproteobacteria; order Hyphomicrobiales; family Rhizobiaceae; genus Sinorhizobium; species Sinorhizobium mexicanum. The sequence continues at coordinate 1,358,454 of NZ_CP041238.1, forward strand.
CTCCTGCAGTTTTTCACGGTCATAATCCGACGTCGTTTCCTCGATCTGCGCCTTGATCTGGCTGATGCGCCCGCCGATATCGGCCTTCTCACCGGCACCATCGACGATGGTCGTCGTCTCCTTTTCGACGATGACCCGCTTTGCCCGCCCGAGCGTATCCATTGTCACGTTCTCGAGCTTGATACCGAGATCCTCGGAAACGACCGTGCCACCGCTGAGGATTGCGATATCCTCGAGCATGGCCTTGCGGCGGTCGCCGAAGCCGGGCGCCTTGACGGCAACGATCTTCAGGCCGCCGCGCAGTTTGTTGACGACGAGCGTTGCCAATGCCTCACCCTCGACGTCCTCCGCGATAATCAGGAGCGGCTTGCCGGACTGGATCACCGATTCGAGAATCGGGATCATGGCCTGGAGGTTGGAGAGCTTCTTTTCGTGGATCAGGATGTAGGGATCTTCGAACTCGACCCGCATCTTGTCCTGATTGGTAATGAAATAGGGAGAGAGGTAGCCTCTGTCGAACTGCATGCCTTCAACGACTTCGAGCTCGATCTCGGCGGTTTTGGCCTCCTCGACGGTGATCACGCCCTCGTTGCCGACCTTCTCCATCGCCTCGGCCAGGTAACGCCCGATCTCGGCATCGCCATTGGCGGAGATCGTTGCCACCTGGGCGATTTCGGCGTTCTTTGAAACCTTGCGGGCGTGGGTCTCGAGTTCCTTGACGATGGCCTCGACGGCAAGGTCGATGCCTCGCTTCAGATCCATAGGGTTCATCCCGGAAGCGACGGCCTTGGCGCCTTCCTTGACGATCGCCTGGGCCAGCACGGTCGCAGTGGTCGTGCCATCACCGGCAACGTCGCTCGTGCGCGAGGCCACTTCGCGCAGCATTTGTGCGCCCATGTTCTCGAACTTGTCCTCGAGTTCGATTTCCTTGGCGACCGACACTCCATCCTTGGTGATCCGCGGCGCTCCAAAGGATCTGTCGATGACCACGTTCCTGCCCTTGGGGCCCAAGGTGACCCGAACGGCGTTGGCCATGATGTCGACACCGCGCAGCATGCGGTCGCGGGCATCGGTATTGAATTTGACTTCCTTGGCAGCCATGTGCTCCTCCCTCAACACGGAAAATGTAGGATGATCGCCGATGGCCTCCGCAACAGGCTACCGGGTCACCCCTGTCATCAGGTCCTTGCGAACACCGACTCCAGGGCGGACGCTGTCGTCCGCCCTGGAGTCGGACTGCTACTATAATTCCTCGTTGTCTTCTTCAGGTGTCAGGATGTCGATCAACGCCGCGACGCGGCCGGCCGGAAGATGACGGCCTTCGCCGATCAGGGCCTCGTCATTGTTGACCCAAGCAATCGCCTCGGCGAGTTCGCTCGCTGTCGCGCCCGTCGCAAGTAGCTCGGCCATTAGTGTCTCGTCGACCGGGCCGAGGATAGCGGTGATATCCGAATGCTTCAGTCCCATGGCGTCCTCCTTCCGTTTCATCGGTCGGGAATGCGCGATTGTCGGCAACCATACGCAAAAATAGATAGGTGATCGCCTCAGAGCATCAAGCAGTGGATGATAGCATTAATCAATCGGGATAGAAAAAGCCCGGCGGGCGCCGCCGGGCTCGATCGGGATCGGAGTATCGCTTCGCGAGCGCCTACTGCGTCGCACGTCTTATCCGACGGGCAATGGACGCTGTAACACTTTGAATTGCTGCGTATTTTTATCCTTAAGTCGGATCCGATTTAAGGAAACCTGGAGGAGGCGTTAGTCGTTCGCTGTCACCTTCACGCCGAGTACCGAGGGGATCGTGTTCGGCGCACCCATGGCGGCGCCCATGATCATCGGGAAGGGAACCGGCTTCTCGGGCTTGGCGCTGATCGTCAGGCTCTTCGGTCCGTCAAGAAAGGCGTTGACGGCGGCCGAAACCTGGTTTTGCAACTCCGGTACGTTGAGCTGCGCCATCATGATCGGCACGAGGCCTTTCAGCGATTGTGCCAGTTGATCGCCTGTGACGCCCTGCTGGCTACCGGCGTAGTCGAGCGCCTTCTTGGTGATCGAAGCATCGTCGAAGCGGATCGAGGCGCTGTTGAACGTCAGCTGCTGCATGAGGCCCATCATTGCGAGGCCCATCGCCTGATTAGCCTCTTCCTTGTTCGGGTTGGCTTCTGCGGCTTTTGTCGCTTCCTGCAGCGCCTTCATGAACTGCAGCGTATATCCGGAAAAGTCCATGGCGATGTTCAGCCGGCCGACGTTCTTGAAGTCGAGGGCGTATTCATTGAGGGCAAGATTCCCGCTCTGCAGTGCCCAACTGCCCTTCATGGTGACCTCGCCGTCGAGCGTGGTCAGCCCCAGCTTTTCGATCGCTTCCTTTGCTTTGGCGTCCTCGACGTCAGAGAGATCTGCCTTGAGCCCGGCGAGCGATGCGTCGAAGTCGAAGCCGGCATCATTTTCCTGCCGCGTCAGATTGGCTTCGGTGCTCTCGACCGTGAAGACGTCCTTGCCCTTGACATTGACCACGATCGGTCCGGTTCCTGCCGTCTCGTAAAGCAGGATATCGTTGATCGTGTCGCCGGCCGGATTGCCTGGGATCGACAGGCCGCCGATCGACAGGTTCCGTGCGGAGAAGCTGGAGCCTTCTTGGCTGACATTGATGTCCGGGAGGGTAACGGTCTCGGCGTAATAGCCGCCATTTTCGCGCTCCTCGACACCTTCGAAGGTGACGTTACCGATGTTGGCCGCCTCTCCGGGGTTCGCCGCCATCTGCAGCTTGACGCCGGTCACAGTGACGACGTCGCCGTTCACGTCCGCCTTGTCGAACCGGATCGAGGTACCGTTGGCGGATAGAGCCGCATCAAGCTTTTTCATCATGTCCGCGCCATCCAGCGCGAAGGCGGGGCCGGCAAGTGTGAGAAGGGCGGCGCTCGCCATCATCAGGCGGATCTTGCGCGTATGCGTCATTATCGAGTTCCTTATCAAAAATGTTTGATGCGAAGCTGTTTCTGGGATCGGTTATCGCTAATCTGAGTGATCTCTGCGGGCTCCGTCAACTCGCCAGCCCCGACGGAGCCTGAAACGATCCCTGCGACGGTCGGCCTGCCCCTTGCAGACAGCCTGACATCTCGAACACGGATACCCTCACTCGAATCCTCAATTTCAAATCGGCCAAATCAGCACACGCTGAAGCTAATACGAAACAGGGCAAAATTATATTCGTCAGATCGGATGGTGCTTGTTCCCCGCGGATTATCCCTTCCGGAACCTTACCGGCCGTCGGCCGTCTAGAAGCGCGGCGCTGTAGAGGCCGCGTTCTCCACAAGGCGGTGCCTTGAAATTCTTGCCGTTGGCGGCCGGTTGCGGTAGCAAGAGGGCATGGGACAAAGCCTTTTGCCGCCATCGGGCGGGGACGACAACATTCAGCCGGTTGACCTCAAGGCGGCGCTGGAAGAGCGCTATCTCGCCTATGCCTTGTCAACCATTATGCATCGCGCGCTACCGGACGTCCGCGACGGCCTGAAACCCGTCCACCGCCGGATCATCCACGCCATGAGCGAGATGGGGCTGAGACCCAATTCCTCCTTCAAGAAATGCGCGCGTATCGTCGGCGACGTCATCGGTAAGTTCCATCCGCATGGCGACCAGTCCGTCTATGATGCCCTTGTGCGCCTCGCGCAGGATTTCTCGCAGCGTTACCCGGTTGTCGACGGACAGGGCAACTTCGGCAATATCGACGGCGACAATGCCGCCGCCTACCGTTACACCGAAGCGAAGATGACCGAGGTTGCGGCCCTTCTTCTCGAAGGTATCGATCAGGACGCCGTCGATTTCCGCCCGACCTACAACGAGGAAGACCAGGAGCCGGTCGTGCTTCCCGGCGCTTTCCCGAATCTTCTCGCGAACGGCGCCTCGGGTATCGCCGTCGGCATGGCCACCTCCATTCCGCCGCACAACGCCCATGAGCTTTGCGACGCGGCCCTCCATCTCATCCGCCATCCGGATGCGACGGTCGAGGACCTGCTGTTCGATCCCGCCAACCCACAGAAGGGTGGCATCGAGGGGCCGGATTTGCCGACGGGCGGCGTGATCGTCGAAAGCCGGGCTAGCATGATCGAGTCCTACCGGACCGGTCGCGGCGGCTTCCGGGTCCGCGCGCGTTGGGTTTCGGAGGATCTCGGCCGCGGCGGCTATCAGATCGTCGTCACGGAGATTCCCTATCAGGTCCAGAAGTCGCGGCTGATCGAGAAGATTGCCGAGCTGCTCGTTGCCCGCAAATTGCCGCTGCTCGAGGACATTCGCGACGAATCGGCCGAAGACGTGCGCATCGTGCTCGTGCCGAAAAGCCGCTCGGTCGATGCCGGCATCCTGATGGAATCGCTGTTCAAGCTGACCGAGCTCGAAAGCCGCATTCCGCTCAACATGAACGTGCTGTCGATGGGCCGCGTGCCGCGCGTCATGGCGCTGAACGAGGTGCTGACGGAGTGGCTGGCTCACCGGCGCGAGGTGTTGCAGCGGCGCTCGCGCCATCGGCTGGCCGCGATCGACCGCCGACTGGAAATTCTCGGTGGTTATCTCGTCGCCTACCTCAACATCGATGAGGTGATCCGGATCATCCGCGAGGAGGACGAGCCGAAGGCGGTGATGATGGAGCGTTTTACGCTCACCGATCTCCAGGCCGAATCGATCCTCAACATGCGCCTGCGCTCCTTGCGCAAGCTCGAGGAATTCGAGATCCGGACGGAGTTCGATGCGCTGTCGAAGGAAAAGGCGGAGATCGAGGCGTTGCTTGCCTCTGATGAGAAGCAGTGGCAGGCCGTCGCCTGGGAAATCGGCGAGGTCAAGAAGAAGTTCGCCAAGGCGACCGAGCTTGGCAAGCGTCGCAGCACTTTTGCCGATGCGCCGGAGGCCGATGTCGAGGCCATTCAGCAGGCGATGATCGAGAAGGAACCGATCACCGTCGTCATTTCGGAAAAAGGCTGGATCCGCGCCCTGAAGGGACACATCTCCGACACGTCATCGCTCCAGTTCAAGGAGGGAGACGCGCTGAAAGTGGCTTTCCCGGCGCAGACGACGGACAAGATCCTCATCTTCACGACGGGCGGCAAGGTCTACACCCTTGGCGGCGACAAGCTGCCCGGCGGGCGCGGCCATGGCGAACCCTTGCGCATCATGGTCGACATGGAGAACGATCAGGACGTGCTGACCGCCCTAGTCCATGATCCGGCACGCAAGCTCATCATTTCATCCGCTGCAGGAAACGGCTTCGTCGTTACCGAAAGCGATATCGTCGCCAATACCCGCAAGGGAAAACAGGTGATGAACGTCGGCATGCCGGACGAGGCGAAGCTCGTCGTTCCCGTCAAGGGCGATCATGTCGCCGTCGTCGGCGAAAACCGCAAGATGCTTGTTTTCCCGTTGGTGCAGATCCCCGAAATGGCGCGCGGCAAGGGCGTCCGGCTGCAGCGCTACAAGGATGGTGGCATTTCCGACATTCGATGCTTTACCATTGCGGAGGGGCTCACCTGGGAAGACAGCGCCGGTCGCGTCTTCACCAAGATGAAGGATGAACTGATCGAGTGGCTCGGCGACCGTGCCGCGGCCGGACGAGCCGTGCCGAAGGGCTTCCCGCGCAGCGGCAAGTTCAACGGATGATCTAGGATGCCGTGCGCCTTCAGGCGCATAAAGGATGCTGTAGTCTTTGCAACTTACGCATCGTGCTTTCCGAAAATCGATTCCGATTTTTGGGTCGATACGCTAGCACTTTGAATTGCTGCATATTTTGTCCTTAAATCCGCTCAGATTTGAAGAAATATGCAGTCAAAGGCGGCGCTGAGGCGATTGCCTTCGTGGTTCAATGTTCCTCTCCAGAGGGGTGAATGTCATGGCCTCCGCTCTTGACGCAGCCTTGCTGGCGCTTGCCGATCCGATACGCCGCCGCATATTCGAGGTCTTGTTTGCAGGCGCGACGCGTGCCGCGGAGATTGCCACTGCCGTCGGCATGAAACGGGATGACCTTTCCGGTCATCTTGCCATCATGGAAAGCGCAGGCCTGATTGCCCGGCAACAGAGCGAGGGCGGGGAGATCGTCACCGCCGATCCGGCGCCGCTCGAGATCGTGGCGAAGTGGATCAATACCAATCGCGAACTCTGGACAATGCGCTCGCAGATGCAGAGCGTTTCGCACGAGCCTGGACCCGGCGACGAGGGACAGTGATCGCCGACTCGGAGCCGCGCGTCTTATCGTGCGTGCAAGGAAGCTATCGCAGTAAAGGCGCGCCTATCCAAGTTCCGCACATTGCATCTGCGCCTTCATCGCCCTGCTGCGGATCTGCCAGAGCGAATGGCCGATCAGGGCGAAGATGAGGATGGCTCCCCCAAGGAGTGTCTGCGTCGTTGGCGTTTCCGAAAAGACGATCCACACCCAGATCGGAGCGAGGATCGTCTCCAGCAGATAGAACATGCCGACCTCCGGCGCGGAAAGAAACCGCGGGCCCGTCGCGAGGCAGAAGAAGGCAAGCGGGATCATCACCAGGCCGTTGAAGAGGATGTAGCCGGGTTCCGCAATCGAAATACCGCTCGACGGCAGGAGCACGAAGGCGGCGACGGCGGGGAAGATTGCCGTCGTCAGCGGCACCAGCGCCATGTCCCGGCCGCTCCTGCGCGCGATGGTGATCGCGCCTGCCAGGAGGAAGGCGGAGCACGCGGCCATCGCGTCACCGAAGAGATGTCCGCTTTCGAGCCCGTCCTGCACGATCACCCCGACGCCGAAAACCATAACGGCCATCGTCATGAGGGTGGCGTTCGAGGGCCGTTCCTTGAGGAAAATCCAGGAGAGGAGCGCCGCGAACATCGACGTGAAGGCCAGCACGAAGACGACGTTTGCCGTCGAGGTGTTGAACACGGCGAGCAGGAAGGTGAAGGAATTGATGGCGTAGAACAGACCGGCGACCAGACCCGCCTTACCGGGAATCAATGCAACGCGGCGGCCAAGTACGCGATTGAGCACGAACCAGGCCGCAAGTGCGACGAAGAAGGTTGAAAGGCTGCGCAAGGCGAGAATCGACCAGACCTCGCCGTTCGCCGAACGGATAAGCGGAATGTCGAAGGAAAGGGCGAGGCCGCCGAGGCCGGTGATGGCAAGGCCGCGCCGGTGCCGGGCGGCGTCAGAGGAAGGTGTCAATTCTCAGTCCGTTTCGGTGGGTGCGTCATCGTCGCCACAATAGCGTTCCCACCCACGGGCCATAAGGTGCTCTTGCGGCAAAAACTTTGTTTTATACCCCATTTTGCGCGAGCCCTTCACCCAATAACCCAGATAGACATGGGGAAGGCCGCGCTCCTTCGCCCGGCGAATATGATCGAGGATCATGAAGGTGCCGAGCGAACGCTCCGAGAGGGCCGGATCGAAGAAGGAGTAAACCATCGATAGGCCGTCGCTCATACGGTCGGTCAGGGCGGTGGCGACCAATGGTCCCCTGGCCTTGTCGTTGATGCTGTCGCCTTCGATCCGCAAGCGGTATTCGATGATCTTCGTATGCACGTGGGTGTCCTCGACCATCATGGCGTAATCGAGCACCGACATGTCGGACATGCCGCCCTTCTGATGCCGCCGGTCGAGATAGCGGCGGAAGAGGTTGTATTGTTCACTCGAGGGTTCGGCGGGGTATTCGGCCGACACCACGTCCCGATTGGCGGCGAGCACCCGACGCATCGAACGCGTCGGCGCGAACTCGTTCGCAAGGATGCGCACCGAGACGCAAGCGCGACAGGTTTCGCAGGCCGGCCGGTAGGCGATGTTCTGGGAGCGGCGGAAGCCGCCCTGCGTCAGGAGATCGTTCAGTTCCGGGGCCCGTTCGCCCACCATGTGGGTGAAGACCTTTCGCTCCATCTCGTTCGGCAGATACGGGCAGGGTGCCGGTGCAGTCAGGTAGAATTGTGGAGACGGTGTGGTCTGCGTGTTCATCGAGCGTGGGGGCCACTCTTCGTGCGGTTACTCATCGCAATAGCATGGCCTAAGAATGAAAAACGTCAACTCACTCGTTTAGGCATTCCTCACGGAATTGGTGCCTTGCCGTCCGCAAGGCGCAAAGATAACCCGCAGGCATTAGTACATATCGCGGCGTACCGTGACCGTGCCGATCAGAAGGTCGTGCAAAAGCCGGCCGCGGTCGGTGAAGAGACCGATCAGCAGGATGAGCGGTGTCAACAGCGCGTTGGCGATCCAGAAGATCACCAGATGAACGATCGCTGTCAGAAAATCCATCGGCCGTCCGTCCGTCCGGGCGATCGCCACGCCCATGATTCTCATGCCCGGCGAGGCCTGCTCGCGGCCGCCGACGGTCATCCCGAAATAGAGCATTGCCACAAGGGCGAAGAGCACGGGATAGAGGAGGAACCCGAGGCCAAGCGTGAGAATGCCCAGGAAAAACACGACGACCGCCGCCGGAATCCAGAGCAGGGCAATGATCACGTAGTCGATGATGAAGGCAAAGACTCGCCGCGACAGCACGCCCTGATAGGCGCGCCAGTCATCGCTCGGGAATCTGACTTGTTCGTTATGCATGCTCATCGGCGTGCCTCACATTGTTGCCGATCAGATATGGGGAAGGAGCCCGGACAAAACAATGCATGGCTGAATGCGGTCTGCCACTTAGCGTTTTGCCAGGATGCGCGCCACTTCGACCGAAAAATAGCTCAATATTCCGTCGCAGCCCGCCCGCTTGAAGGCCAGCAGCGTTTCCAGCATGACCCGTTCGCCATCGATCCAGCCATTGGCCGCAGCGGCCTTCACCTGCGCATACTCTCCGGAAACCTGATAGGCGAAAACCGGCAGGCCAAAGGCCTCCTTCATCCGCCAGCAGATGTCGAGATAGGGCAGGCCCGGTTTGACCATGAGCATGTCGGCGCCTTCCTCGACATCAAGCGCGGCATCGCGGATCGCCTCGGTACCGTTGGCCGGGTCGATGTAGTAGGTCTTCTTGTCGCCCTTGAGCAGACCGCCGGTGCCGATTGCCTCACGGTAGGGGCCGTAGAAGGCGGAGGCGAATTTCGTCGCATAGGACATGACGCCGACATTCTGGTGGCCGGCGGCGTCGAGCGCCTGCCGGATCGCGCCGATGCGCCCGTCCATCATGTCGGACGGGGCAATGATGTCCGATCCCGCATCGGCCTGCGTCACCGCTGCCCTGGCGACAACCTCCACGGTTTCGTCGTTTACGATCTCGCCGTCGCGGAGGATCCCGTCATGGCCATGGCTGGTGAACGGGTCGAGTGCGACGTCGGTGATGATGCCGATGTTCGGCACCGCCCTCTTGATCGCCCGGGTCGCCTCGTTGATCAGGTTGTCTGCGGCGAGGCTATTGGAGCCGGTTTCGTCACGCAACGCCATGTCGATGTTCGGAAACGTGGCAACTGCCGGGATGCCAAGGTCGGCCGCCTCTTTCACCGCCTCGACCGCTTTGTCGACGCTCATGCGGTTGACCCCCGGCATGGCGTCGATCGGCTGGACGATGCCGCTGCCCGGCACGATGAAGATCGGCCAGATCAGATCGTCGACGGTCAGGCGGTTTTCCCGCACCAGCCGTCGCGTCCAGTCCGCCTTGCGGTTGCGGCGCATGCGGCGGTGTCCGGTTATCCTGTCCACAAGATTCGTGTTGTCGCTCATCGCGCCGCTTCCTTCTGCATTTGCACTGGAGAACGCGCTTTACCATGTGCTGCCGTCGGTTGAAAACCGCACAACCTCGCCGTCGGCTGCGGCATTTGCTCCCGGCTCATGTTTCCTCTGCGTGTTCTGATTGGACGCACGGTGCTGCAGGGCTGCGCGAGCCTGTGGTTCTTGCTGGTAGATCTGACGAAGTACTCGGCCTATGTTGCCGCGCATGCTTCACGATTCTGCTCATGTCCCGAAGCCGTCGCTGACCGAAGTGCTCCTCGGCTGGTTCCTCCGCCTGGTCTCGGCGTCCTGCTTCTGGTTCGCCCTGAACTATTGGGCAATGCTCATCGGCTTCTCCCACAACGGTGCCGGCCGGTTCGATCTGCTGCCGCCGGAGTGGCGCGCCGCGGCCACCGCGCTTGCCGTCGTCTACCCGGTCGCTGCGATCGGCCTATGGCTTTTGGTTTCCTGGGGCCCCGTTGTCTGGGTCCTCGCCGCGGCGATCGAAATCGCCGTGCATGAATTTTACCCCGGCACTTTCGGTGCCCGGCCTTTGCTGTTCCTGCTCCACGGGGCCGTCGCCGTAACCTTCGTTCTTTTCCGCGTTGCGCTGTTCGTGCAGCGACTGCGGCAAGCGCGGAAGGTAAGGGTTGATTCACCCTGAGACAGGCTCGCCCGACGGTAAGCTCATGTTAAGGCTGCGGTTTAAGTAGAATTTTATACGTATTCGATAGGGTCTCACTCAAGGCGGGAAGACAAACAGACACCGCCAAACAGAACAGTGAGGCAGTCAAATGAACACGAAAATGAAGCCGCAGGCAGTTGCGCCCCGAGACCCGCAGGAAGAAACGATCCGTGGTCTCTACATGGAATCCCTTCACCTTGTCGAGCGTCTGCATCGCCGCTTGCTCGACGTTATCAAGGACGAGTTCGACCGTCAGGGCCGCAGCGACGTCAATGCCGTCCAGGCGCTGTTGCTCTTCAACATCGGCAACTCCGAACTGACCGCCGGCGAACTCCGCTCGCGTGGCTATTATCTCGGCTCGAACGTCTCCTACAACGTCAAGAAGCTGGTCGATCTGGGGCTCATCAACCATCAGCGCTCACGCGTCGACCGCCGCTCGGTCCGCATCAGCCTGACCGAAGAGGGCCAGGACATCGCCGAAACCGTCGCTAAGCTCTACGAGCGCCACATCGGCTCGATCCAGAAGGTCGGCGGCATCGGTTCCGACGAATTCACCCAGATGAACAAGCTCCTGCAGCGTCTCGATCGCTTCTGGAACGATCAGATCCTCTACCGCCTCTGATCAAATCGGAGACCTCCAATTCAAGGGTCGGGCGCAACCCCTGCGTGTCCGACCCTTGCTGCGTTCGGTCGTCGTGGTTCCCGCTGCAAATTCATGATCGGGCGCGAACGTGGCCGCCGCGGACGATGGATCGATAATTCCGAGACACGAATTGGCCATATTGCTGTGGGAGCGACGCTTTGATGCCGCAGGTGTGCTCTCGGGTTTACGACGGGGATTCGTTTCGTGTTCCGCCTGCCGGCTGGATGCTTTCGCTCGCACTACTGCATGATTCCTTGGATCGGAGTCGATTTAAGGACGAAATCATGCAGCTGTTCAAAGTGCTACGGCGACCTTCGCGCGTCCGATCGGACGCGGGGCGCTGTAACCGACGTGAGAGCTGGGTGGCACAGGGGTTGACCTTTGTTAACCACGTTCGTGCTAGGGCTCGGGCAGCGCGCCTCTCGGCGCATTGGGATGGTAGGGACTATGTCGAAAAAGAACGGAATTGATGCTTTCTCGCGCCGTGCATTTCTGCGCTCGGCCGCAACGCTCAGTGCTGCCGCATGGGCAGGTGCCGCCAGCGCGCAGGATGCTCTGAACGAGATCATCAATTCACCGCGCCGCGGCTCCTGGGACGACCAGTTCGACGCCAAGGCATCGCGCACGGCAACGGCCGTTCTTTCCAACACGCCGGTCTTCGGCCCCGAGACGATCAGCCACCTTCAGCAGGCGATCTATGATTATCAGCAGATCGTTGCCTCCGGCGGTTGGCCGACAGTCACCGCCTCGGTGAAGATGGAACTGGGCGTCACCGATGCCTCCGTTCAACAGCTGCGCCAGCGCCTGATGGTTTCCGGCGACCTGCCGCGTTCGGCCGGTATCTCCTCTTCCTTCGATTCCTATGTCGACGGTGCGGTGAAGCGTTTCCAGGCGCGCCACGGCCTGCCGGCCGACGGTGTCATCGGCGAATACACGCTGAAGGCGTTGAACGTCGATGCCACGACCCGCCTTGGTCAGCTTGAAACCAACCTTGTCCGCCTTCAGTCGATGTCCGGCGATCTCGGTCGCCGTTATGTGATGGTCAACATCCCGGCCGCCTATATCGAGGCTGTCGAGAATGGCCGGGTGGTGCTGCGCCATACGGCGATCGTCGGCAAGATCGACCGCCAGTCGCCGATCCTCAACTCGAAGATCTACGAAGTCATCCTCAATCCTTACTGGACCGCGCCGCGCTCGATCATCCAGAAGGACATCATGCCGTTGATGCGCAAGGACCCCACTTATCTGAAGCGCAACGCCATCCGCCTCTTCGACGGCAGCGGCAACGAAGTGTCGCCCGAGACTGTGGACTGGTATGCGGAGAAGGCGCCGAACCTGATGTTCCGCCAGGACCCGGGCAAGATCAACGCGATGTCCTCGACGAAGATCAACTTCCACAACGAGCATCAGGTTTATATGCACGACACGCCGCAGCAGGGCCTGTTCAACAAGCTGATGCGCTTTGAATCTTCCGGCTGCGTGCGCGTGCAGAACGTTCGCGACCTTTCGACCTGGCTGCTGAAGGAAACGCCCGGCTGGTCCCGCCAGCAGATCGAGGCGACGATCAAGTCCGGCGTCAACACGCCGATCACGCTCGCGGAGGAAGTGCCGGTTTACTTCACCTATGTTACCGCCTGGTCGGCAAAGGACCGGGTCGTGCAGTTCCGCGACGACATCTATCAGCGTGACGGTGCTGCCGAGCTCGCGCTCCAGACCACCACGGGAATCGAACAGTCGGCAGGCTCCATCGAGCAGGACGCTCTGCCGCAATAAGCAAACTCCCGACTTCACCTGTAAAGGCCGCGCATCTGAACGAACGCGGCCTTTTTCTTGGCGTGCGCGCTGACTCGTTCGGCGCGGCGGATGGTGGAAATGGCGCAAACCGCACAGCGGATATTGCTCTCCGCGTGCGAGGAAGCTAAAGAACGACCACCTTTGAGAGGAGCCTCGAGCCGATGCTTGCACAAACCAATGACGCCTTCTTCACCCGCTCTCTCGCGGAAAGCGATCCGGAGATCTTCGGTGCGATCGAGAAGGAGCTGGGGCGCCAGCGCCACGAGATCGAGCTGATCGCCTCCGAGAACATTGTTTCGCGTGCCGTGCTCGAGGCCCAGGGCTCGATCATGACGAACAAATATGCCGAGGGCTATCCGGGCAAGCGCTACTACGGCGGCTGCCAGTTCGTCGATATCGCCGAGGAACTGGCGATCGAACGCGCCAAGAAGCTCTTCGGCGTCAACTTTGCCAACGTCCAGCCGAACTCCGGCTCGCAGATGAACCAGGCCGTATTCCTGGCACTGCTGCAGCCGGGCGACACCTTCATGGGCCTCGATCTTAACTCCGGTGGTCACCTGACCCACGGCTCGCCCGTGAACATGTCCGGTAAGTGGTTCAACGTCGTCTCCTACGGAGTCCGCGCCGACGATCACCTGCTCGACATGGACGACGTTGCCGAAAAGGCTCGCAAGCACAAGCCGAAGCTCATCATCGCCGGCGGCACCGCCTATTCGCGCATCTGGGACTGGAAGCGCTTCCGCGAAATCGCCGATGAAGTCGGCGCCTGGCTGATGGTCGACATGGCCCATATCGCCGGTCTCGTTGCCGGTGGTCAGCATCCGTCTCCGTTCCCGCACTGCCACGTCGCCACGACGACGACGCACAAGTCGCTGCGCGGTCCGCGCGGCGGCATGGTGCTCACGAATGACGAGGACATCGCCAAGAAGATCAATTCGGCCGTCTTCCCCGGCCTTCAGGGCGGCCCGCTGATGCACGTGATCGCGGCCAAGGCCGTTGCTCTTGGCGAAGCGCTGCAGCCCTCCTTCAAGGAATATACGGCTCAGATCGTCAAGAACGCCCGCACGCTCGCCGAAACGCTGAAGGCGAACGGCCTCGACATCGTTTCGGGCGGTACAGACAACCACCTGATGCTCGTTGACCTGCGCAAGAAGAACGCGACGGGCAAGCGGGCGGAAGCCGCTCTCGGCCGCGCCTACATCACCTGCAACAAGAACGGCATTCCCTTCGATCCGGAAAAGCCCTTCGTCACGTCGGGCGTCCGTCTCGGTGCGCCGGCTGGCACGACGCGCGGCTTCAAGGAGGCGGAATTCAAGGAAATCGGCGAGTTGATCGTCGAGGTGCTTGATGGCCTCAAGGTTGCCAATTCCGACGAGGGCAACGCCGCCGTGGAAGCTGCGGTGCGCGAGAAGGTGATCAAGCTCACCGACCGGTTCCCGATGTACAGCTACATGTGATCGGACGGCTGCATGCGCTGCCCCTATTGTGGTTCCGAAGACAGCCAGGTGAAGGATTCCCGTCCGGCAGAGGACGGGAATGCCATTCGCCGCCGCCGCATCTGCCCGGATTGCGGCGGCCGCTTCACGACCTTCGAGCGGGTGCAGCTGCGTGAGCTCATGATCATCAAGAAAACCGGCCGGAAGGTACCTTTCGACCGGGACAAGCTGTTGCGTTCATTCGAGATTGCCCTCAGGAAACGCCCCGTCGATCGGGACCGCATCGAGCGCGCGGTGTCGGGCATCGTCCGCCGGCTTGAGAGTTCAGGCGAAACGGAAATCCCTTCCGAAGAAATCGGTCTGCAGGTGCTCGAGGCCTTGAAGAGCCTCGACGATGTCGCCTTCGTCCGCTACGCGTCGGTTTATCGCGATTTCTCGCACGCGGAAGATTTCGAGAAAGTCATCGCGGAGATCAGCGCCAAGATCGCGCGTGATCCTGGCGAATAGGCCCAAGCGGAGCACAGCATGACAGTGCCGACGCGCGAGGACGAAAAGTTCATGGCGGCGGCGTTGCGTCTCGCCCACCGCAACGTCGGGCAGACGTCGACGAACCCTTCTGTCGCATGCATCATCGTCAAGGATGGAACGATCGTCGGACGGGCGGTAACGGCGCCGGGAGGGCGCCCGCATGCCGAGACGCAGGCGCTCGCCGAAGCCGGGGAGAAGGCGAGGGGAGCAACCGCCTATGTCACGCTCGAGCCTTGCTCACATCACGGCAAGACGCCGCCCTGTGCCGACGCCTTGATCGCCTCCGGCGTCTCACGCGTCGTCATTTCAATTCTCGACCCGGACGAGCGTGTCGCCGGACGCGGCGTGGTGATGCTGCGCGACGCCGGCATCGCCGTCGACATTGGCACGCTCCATCGCGACGGAGAGCGGACTCTTGAGGCCTACCTCATGCGTCAGCGCATGAAACGCCCGCAGGTGACACTGAAGCTTGCAGTTTCCCAGGATGGAATGATCGGTCGTGGCGGGGAGGGGCAGGTTCGGATTACCGGCACGGTTTCGCGTGCGCAGGTGCAGGTGCTGCGCGCCGAGACCGACGCGATACTGGTCGGGGTTGGCACGGCGACCGCCGATGATCCGGAACTGACCGTGCGCTTGCCGGGACTGCAGGACCAGTCCCCAATTCGAATCGTTCTCGACCGCCGTGTCGATTTGCCAGTCGGGTCCAAACTCGTCCGTTCCGCGCGCGAAGTTCCGGTAATTGCGGTGGCAGAGGCAAGGCTGGATGAGGATGCTGCCAAGCGTCGCGCGGCGCTCGAGGCCGCTGGCGTCGAGGTGCTGGACGCCGGCAGCATCCCCGACCTTTTGACGGCTCTTGCCTCGCGCGGCATTTCCTCGCTGCTGGTCGAAGGTGGCGCGCGAGCAGCCCGCGCGTTCCTGGATCCGGGCTTGGTTGACCGTATCCTGCTTTTCACCGGCCCGATCACCATTGGCGAAGACGGCATTCGATCCCCATTTGATCGGCAGTCCGTTCCAGCCGGTTTCGTCCGTCGGCGGACGGCGCGTTATGGCGACGATATTTTCGAGGATTACGAGAGAGACATCTGATGTTCACAGGCATTGTCACCGATATCGGTACCGTTGAGGCGGTCACTCCATTGAGGGAAGGCATCAAGCTGCGCGTTGCCACCAATTACGATCCGAAGACGATCGATATGGGCGCCTCGATCGCCCATGCTGGCGTGTGCCTGACCGTCACGGCACTGCCAGAGGTAGGCAGCAACGAGCGCTGGTTCGAGGTCGAGGCATGGGAGGAGGCGCTTCGGCTGACGACGATCGCCGGATGGCAAAAGGGCACGCGCATCAATTTGGAGCGCTCCTTGAAGATCGGTGACGAGCTTGGCGGTCATCTTGTCTCTGGCCATGTGGACGACAGAGCCGAAATCCTCTCGGTGGAGCCGGAAGGAGACGCGGTGCGCTTCCGGCTGCGCGCGCCGGAGCAGCTTGCCAGGTTCGTGGCGCCCAAGGGCTCGGTCGCCCTCGACGGGACCTCGCTCACCGTCAACAAGGTGGATGGCGCCGAGTTCGACGTGCTCCTTATCCGTCACTCGCTCGAAGTCACCACGTGGGGCGAGCGGCGCGCCGGCGATCTTGTCAACTTCGAGGTTGATACTATGGCGCGTTACGCGGCACGGCTGGCAGAATTTCCCGCACCCAAGGCGAAATAGCGACGGTGGAAATGGATCCGCCCCCGACAAGCGGGGGCGGAACTGCCGCTCGGGGCAATGGCTTCAACGCACGTAGAGTGTGAGACTGCCGTCGGCCGCCTGCGCCGCGCCTGCGATGTTGTTCATCTCGACGTCGCGTGCCTTCAGCTTGGCGGCGAGCGCCCTGTTGGCATTGACGGCGGCATGGAGGGCTGCCATCTGTTGCGGGCTTTCCGCGTCGATCCTGGAGCGGGTTTCGCTCATCCGGCTCAGCGTGTCGACATCGACGATGCTGAAATTGTCGCCCTTGAAGTTTCGAACGGTCCGATCGATCTGGTTCGACCAGTTCATTTCGGCGCTGGCTGCGTAAGAGATGCCGCCGAAACTCAAGGCGGAGAGGGTGGCGATGACGGAGATTTTCGCAAAGCGGTTCATGGTCATGCTCCTTTGATTGCCCGCGGGTCTCCGGCGCGTGTCAACGGGGCCGAGGCGTCCCGCGATGGCCAGCACCCATCCTTGGCGGGTGAGGTCACCCGCGGTGAAAAAGGTGCTCGACTGTTTCGACTGGTTGAGGCGGCGCTCTCGTCGCGCGACCGAGAGTTATGTCGTTTCAACGGTTCACACGCTGGGCTGGAATGTGGCCCTTTCAAAGGCATAACGGACTGAAAAATAATTAAAAATTGTTCATGTTCGAGGAAGCTCGTCTAGGCCGCGAACTTCAGGTGCCGTTCGAACAGGATGACGTGGTTGCCGTGATAGGTCGTGCGCCAGAATTCCAGAAAGCCATGCTTGGCCGCCACCCGGATCGATGCCTGGTTGCCGATGTCGATGACGCAGGTCTTCTTCAAGGCCGGAAATCGGCGATCGGCCCAGGCGAGGGCCGCGGTCACCGCTTCCGTGGCCAGCCCTTTGCCATGTGCTCTGGGGGAAAGCGCCCAGCCCATTTCCATCGTGCCTTCGAGGGAGGGCGTGATTATCCGGTGGGCGTCGTGGAACCCGGCTTCGCCGATGAAGGCGGCGGTTGCCTTCTCCTGAATTGCGAAGAAGCCGAAGCCGAAATAGTGCCACATACCGACCTGGCGCAGGAAGCGCGTCCAGGACTGCTCACGCGAATAGGGTATTCCGCCGATGTAGCGTGTGACCTCCTCGTCGGCGAACAAGGCGGTATAGGCGGCAAAGTCGTCGCGCCGGTAGGGGCGTAGCAGAAGCCGTTCGGTTTCGATGGTGGGGACGCTGTGCATGTTTCGATCCAAATTTTTGGGAGGGGAGTTTTAGATCAGGCGCCCGGTTCGCCGTCCCAGTAGTCGGTCGTGGATGCGGCGCGGCCTATAAACCGGAATGAAGCTTTTGGCGAACCGGGACGCCGCGTCTTTGCCAGGAATTTGCCGGAATCGGGGTATTCGCAGATCTCCGTGGCCGCCATCGTCGAGATGGAAAGGTACTTGAGCGCCACCGTTCCGGTGTTGATCAGATGATGCGCGGTTTCGGGGCCACCGGCCGGCGCACCCAGCACGTCGCCAGGACCGACTTCGTGGCGTTCGTTGCCGAAGCGATAGGTCCCCTGTCCCTCCAGGACGATGAACAGCTCTTCCTCCACATGATGGTTGTGAAAGGGGCAGCCAGATTTGCCCGGCGGCACCTCGCCGTAGCCGATGCCCAAATCCTTGAGCCCGAGCAGAGCGCCGAAAGAAACGTCGCTCGACTCGAAAAACGAGCCACGCTGCCAGTGCTCGAGTTTGAGGTTCTTCAGGTTAACGATCGGCTTTCGCGCTTCCGTCATCGTGTTCCTCCCAATCTTTGCGACGCTGCCGTTGCCATCTCGATCACCGAACCTACAGCGCCGCGCGTATCATCAAACGCGCAAAGGTCGCTGTAGCACTTTGAATTTGCTGCATGTTTTTATCCTTAAACCGGCTGCGATTTAAGAAAATCAGTGAGGACAGCTCCACCTTGCAGGATCGACGCCACTGCACCTAAGGTTTAGCTGCAATTAAAGCTGTTGCAAGCAAATACGTTCCTGCAGGCCTGTACTTTTGGCAAGTTCATGGACCGGACTGTGCCCGCTTGGGCTTCGTCCTCGTTACTGTCTCACCCGGGCGGCGGAGAAGCCGTCGCGTCCGCGCCGCAAGCGGCAGCGGCGCGGCAAATGGCCTCCGGCTGGCGGAATTTGCTTGCCATTCTGCGTCGGGCGTGGTTTGACCGCCGCCTGCGCCGGTCAGGTCCGGCCCAAATTTTCAAAGACAGGTGATCCATGGCGAAGACCTCCGCCCACATCTTGATTGTGGAAGCGCGCTTCTATGATGATATGGCCGACGCCTTGCTCGACGGCGCAAAGCACGCGCTCGATGCAGCCGGCGCGACTTATGATATTGTGACAGTTCCAGGGGCGTTGGAAATTCCCGCGGCGATTGCGATGGCGCTCGACGGCGCCGACGAGGGGGGAACCGAATATGACGGCTTCGTCGCGCTCGGCATGGTTATCCGCGGCGAGACCTACCATTTCGATATCGTTGCGAACGAATCCTCGCGCGCCCTGATGGACCTCGCCGTCAGCGAAAGCCTTGCGCTCGGCAACGGTATTCTGACGGTCGAGAATGATGACCAGGCCTGGGCACGCGCCCGCCGGTCGGAAGGCGACAAGGGTGGTTTCGCCGCGCGTGCGGCGCTGACCATGATCGAACTGAAGAAGAAATTGGGCGCAGAACAGTGACGAAGACTCCCTCGGATCAGCCGCTGAAGCAGGTCAACCAGCGTGGTGCCGCGCGCCTCGCAGCCGTCCAGGCGCTTTATCAGATGGATGTCGGCGGCACCGGCGTGCTGGAGATCGTCGCCGAATACGAAGAGCACCGGCTGGGTCGGGAACTCGACGGAGAGACATACCTGAAGGCGGACGCCTCGTGGTTCCGTTCGATTGTGTCGGGCGTCGTGCGCGACCAGCGTATGCTTGACCCGCTGATCGGCTCCGCCCTTCAGGACGATTGGGCACTGTCCCGGCTCGATTCCACCGTCCGTGCGATCCTGCGCGCCGGCACCTTCGAAATGCTCGAGCGCAAGGATGTCCCGGTTCCGGTAATCGTTACCGAGTATGTCGAGATCGCCAAGGCCTTCTTCGAGGATGAGGAGCCGAAGCTCGTCAACGCTGTTCTCGACCGGATCGCCAAGCAGGTCCGCGGCCAGCGGAAATAGCAAAAATGGTGGCAGCGACTGCGGAAGACATGGGGGCGGTTCTCCGCGAGGCACGCCGCAACGTCCTTCTGTTGACCTTTGCGCAAGCGTTGCTCGGCGTGGTCGGGCCGATCAGCTTCGCGGTCGGCGGTGTCGCCGGCCACCAACTCCTCGGCGAAGACAAGTCGCTGGCAACGGCACCGCTTACCGGCTTCAACGTAGGCCTGGCGCTCGGTGTCGTACTTGCCGCGACGCTGTCTCGGCTGGTCGGCAGGCGCTCGGCTTTCATCGGCGGCGCCGTTATCGCCGCGTTGGGCGGGCTGGTTGCAGCCGCGGCGTTATTCCGTGAGAGCTTCTGGCTGTTCACCTTCGGCTTGGCCGTTCTCGGCTCGTCCAGCGGCTTCACGCAAAAGCTTCGCTTCGCGGCGGCAGACGCATCGCCCTCCTTCTACAAGCCGAAGGCGATTTCCTGGATACTGGGCGGCGGCATCATCTCGGCGATACTCGGGCCGCAGATCGTCATTTTCGCCGGTGACTACTTCGCGCCCGTATGGTTTGCGGGTGCCTTCGTGGCCTTGCTGCCGGTCTGCCTTGCGGCCATTGTTTTTTTTGTGCCTCTTCGCCTGCCGGATATCAGAAGCGTTTCGGACCTGCACGCGGCCGCGCCGGTTCGTCCGCTCCGCGAGATCGTCGGTAACCAGCGGTTCCTGAGCGGCATGATCTGCGGCGTTTCCGCCTACGCGCTGATGACCTTCATGATGACGGGCGCACCGGTCGCCATGGTTGTCGGCTGCGGTTTTTCGACCGACCTCGCGACACTCGGAATACAATGGCACGTGCTCGCGATGTTTGGCCCGAGCTTTGCAACGGGCTGGCTCATCGCCCGCTTCGGCGCGGAGCGCATCGTCGCCTGCGGCTTTGTGCTGCTTCTCGCTTGCGCGGCGATCGCTCACATGGGAGTGGCGCTTTGGAATTTCTGGGGTGCACTCGTTCTCCTCGGGCTCGGCTGGAATTTCGCGTTCATAGGCTCGACGGCAATCGTTGCGCAGAGCTATCGGCCGCATGAGGCGGACAAGGTTCAGGGCTTCCACGATATCGTCCTGTTTTCGACGGTCGCCATCGCGTCTTTCGCCTCCGGCAAGGTACTTTCCGCCTATGGGTGGGACGTGCTCAACGCACTCGTCTGGCCGGTTGCTGGCATCTGCCTCTTCCTTCTTCTGATGCTGATGCGGAGGAACGGGCGCATTGCCGCCTGAGCGACGGCCAGCCGAGGCTCAGTAAAATCTTCCGACTCCCTCCAAACGCGATCACTCCGGTATTTTCAGGGGCTTGACGATCCCCATTCGCGCCCGCACTCTGGCCGCGCCGTGAGGGGTGCCGCTTGAGGATGCGGCGCGCGATTCGCGGAATGAGGGGCCTGCGGGAGGGAGTGAACCTGCAGGTTGAAACGGAGGATAATGCGAAATGACCTTACTTTTAGGCGTTATCGCATGCGGGTTGCTCGCGGTGGCCTATGCCATCTGGGCAACGCAGTCGGTGCTTGCCGCCGATCAGGGGAACGCCCGCATGCAGGAGATCGCAGGCTTTATCAGGGAGGGGGCGCAGGCCTACCTCACACGTCAATACAGGACCATTGCCATCGTCGGTGTCGTCGTTTTCATCGCCGCGTGGATTCTTCTCTCGAGTGCAGCCGCAATCGGCTTCCTGATTGGTGCGGTGCTGTCGGGGGCGGCGGGTTTCATCGGCATGCATGTCTCGGTCAGGGCCAACGTTCGCACGGCCCAGGCCGCATCGGTCAGCCTCGCCTCCGGTCTCGATATTGCCTTCAAATCGGGCGCAATCACCGGCCTGTTGGTGGCCGGCCTGGCCCTGCTCGGCGTCTCGGTCTACTACCTCATCCTGACGGCGGGCTTCGGGCACGATCCGGCTTCGCGTGAGGTTATCGATGCGCTTGTGGCGCTCGGCTTCGGAGCATCGCTGATCTCGATCTTCGCCCGCCTCGGCGGCGGCATCTTCACCAAGGGAGCCGACGTCGGTGGCGATCTCGTCGGCAAGGTGGAAGCGGGCATTCCGGAAGACGATCCGCGCAACCCGGCGACCATCGCCGACAACGTCGGCGACAATGTCGGCGATTGCGCAGGGATGGCAGCAGACCTTTTCGAAACCTACGCGGTTTCGGTCGTGGCGACCATGGTGCTGGCATCGATCTTTTTCGCCGGTACTCCGCTGCTCGCGACGGTGATGGTCTATCCGCTGGCGATCTGCGCGGCTTGCATCATCACGTCGATCATCGGCACCTTCTTCGTCAAGCTCGGCACCAACGGCTCGATCATGGGCGCGCTTTATCGCGGCCTGATCGTCACGGGTGCGCTCTCGATCATCGGTCTTGGCGCCGCGACTTCGCTGACGATCGGTTGGGGTTCGATCGGGACCGTCGCGGGCAAGGATGTCACCGGCTGGGGACTGTTCATCTGCGGCATCCTGGGCCTTGTCGTCACCGCACTGATCGTCGTCATCACGGAATACTATACCGGTACCAACAAGCGGCCGGTGAATTCGATTGCGCAGGCCTCCGTTACCGGTCACGGCACCAACGTGATCCAGGGCCTGGCCGTCTCGCTGGAGTCGACCGCATTGCCGGCGATCGTCATCGTCGGCGGCATCATCGCCACCTACCAGCTCGCGGGCCTCTTCGGTACCGCCATTGCAGTCACCGCCATGCTCGGTCTCGCAGGCATGATCGTGGCACTCGATGCTTTTGGTCCGGTCACCGACAACGCCGGTGGCATCGCCGAGATGTCGCATCTGCCGCCGGAAGTGCGTAAGTCGACCGACGCGCTTGATGCCGTCGGCAACACGACCAAGGCGGTGACCAAGGGCTATGCGATCGGTTCCGCGGGCCTCGGCGCTCTCGTGCTTTTCGCGGCCTATTCGAACGACCTCACCTACTTCGCCGCCAATGGCGACAAACATCCCTATTTCGCCGATGTGGGTGCGATCTCGTTTGACCTGTCCAACCCCTATGTCGTCGCCGGCCTGATCTTCGGCGGCCTCATTCCCTATCTTTTCGGCGGCATCGCCATGACGGCCGTCGGCCGTGCAGGCGGCGCTGTCGTCGAGGAAGTGCGCCGCCAGTTCAAGGAGAAGCCGGGCATCATGGAAGGCAAGGACCGGCCCGACTACGGCCGCGCCGTCGACATGCTGACCAAGGCGGCGATCCGGGAAATGATCGTGCCTTCGCTGCTGCCGGTGCTGGCGCCGATCGTCGTCTACTTCGGCGTGCTGCTGATTTCCGGCTCGAAGGCCTCGGCCTTTGCCGCGCTCGGGGCGTCGCTCCTCGGCGTTATCGTCAACGGGCTTTTCGTCGCCATATCGATGACGTCCGGGGGCGGGGCATGGGACAATGCCAAGAAGAGCTTCGAAGACGGTTTCGTCGACAAGAATGGCACGCGCCACATGAAGGGTTCCGATGCCCACAAGGCTTCGGTCACCGGCGACACCGTCGGCGATCCCTACAAGGATACGGCTGGCCCCGCGGTCAACCCGGCGATCAAGATCACCAATATCGTGGCGCTGCTGTTGCTGGCTGTCCTGGCCTGACAGAGGCTCCCGCAAAAACAAAAAAGGCCCGCGAACCATGTTCGCGGGCCTTTTTTGCATGTCGCGACTTATGGGCCCTTGCCAAAGTCCTTGAAGAGGTTTCGCGCCGCTGCCTGTCCGGCGCCCGGGCCGCTCAGGAGCTGGCCGAGGAAGCTCGTTTCCTTGCCGCCGGTCGGCGTCGTGCGCGACAGCATGTCGAAGACCTTACCGTCCTTCATCGTATAATGTGCGAGCTGGCTTACGACGCCTTCCTTGTCGAAGTAGACGGCAAGGATCGATTGGTCGATGAGCTTCGGCTTCATGAAGGCGACCGGCCGCTTGCGCGTCTGCGAGATGTAATAGAAGACCTCGTTGTCGAAGGTGGCGGTCGTCGACGGCGTGCCCAGAGAGAGCAGCACCTGCTCGCGGCTCGATCCGACCGGGACAAGGTTCAGCGTTTCCTGGTCAACGACATAACCTTGATGGAGGACCTCGCCCATATTCGCCGTCGTGCAGGCGGCAAGCGTTGTTGTGCAAAGGGAAGCCACGAGCACGGCACGGCTTAGAACATTCAGGTTTGATATCAAATACCGCTTCGACAAGGACTGTTCCCCTGGAGTAACGATGGCAGATCCGCCATTGCAATTCGTGCCTGCTTCGGTAAACCAGCTTCGGCTATCATGCAATAACGTCGTGGGCGCCGCCCACATTTCGAGAAAGCCAGAGCTGGGCTTTGTGATGATTTTTGGACTGTTCAAGAGAAAAAGCGGCAATATTGCGATTGTGGAGCGCCAGTATGCGTTGCTGACCGCCGCCGCACGCCAGCCGTTTCTGTACACCGACCTTGCTGTCCCCGACACGGTCATGGGCCGCTTCGAGATGTTGTCGGCAATCCTGATTCTCTATTTTCGGCGGACACGCGCCTCCGCGCGCACCGGGCAGGAGATCGCGCAGGAAATCGTCGATGCCTTTTTCGAAGACGTCGACCACTCGATCCGCGAACTCGGCGTTGGTGACGTGGGCGTGCCAAAGAAGATGAAGAAGTTCGCCGGCATGTTCTACGGCCGCCTCGAATCCTATGCCGCCGCGCTCGAGCAAGGGGATGGAGAGGCGCTGGCCGCCGCGCTGCGCCGCAACTTCCATCCCGATGCCCACGAAGGGCCGGCGATGGACGGACTGGCCGCCTATCTTCTGGCCACCGAAGCGGTCCTGTCCGAGACGCCGGAAGAGGTGGTCGAAGCGGGCCAGTTGCGCATGCCGCCGGCAGGAGCGTAATAGGCCGATAGCGATGCCGCCCGAAGATCGCGCTCGGCGGCTGTATGCGCGGCATGGAGATCCGATGCCGCGAGGAAGGATCTTGTCATGAGAGACGATAGCAAACCGGCGTTCTCCTACCCGGTGAAGGTGGGACACATCTCGGCAAACGCGGTCAGCGTCCATCTTTCGGCGAGCGAGGCCGAGCGCCGGGCGCTTGCCAAGCTCTGGAATGTCGAAGAAGTGCTCTCGCTCGCCGCCGACCTCCAGATCGCGCGCTGGAAGAAGGACGGAGTGAAGATCAAGGGAGATGTCGCTGCCCGCGTTGTCCAGTCCTGCGTGGTGACGCTCGAACCGGTCGAGGCGGAGATAAACGAGTCCGTCGAGGCGATTTTCGTGCCGGAAGGATCGCGGCTTGCACGCCAGGCGCACAACGACGGTGGCGAGATGGTACTCGATCCGGATGGTCCGGACATTCCCGACACCTTTGCCGGCGATACCATCGATGCGGGCGTCGTGGTCAGCGAGCATGTCGCCCTCGCCATCGATCCCTATCCGCGCAAGGAAGGTGCGGTCTTCGGTGAGCGCATCGAAAGCTCTGCGGAGGATGACAAGCGGCCGAACCCGTTTGCCGCGCTGAAGGACTGGAAAAAGGATTGAAACGGCGAAAGCCGCGCCTACAATTCGGTTGTCACGCAGACGAAAAGCAGTATTTTGGCCCGACTCCAGCCGATGGGGCCGATGCGCCGTGACGTCGCATGTCGGCTCAAGCGTCAGAAGGAACAAGGATCGCCCCGCGTGAAAAGTGATGCGCAGGGCGAGACGCGTTGCGTGGGCAGGAAAAAAGGATAAGACACGCGTGGTCAGAATTTCACTTGACGTGATGGGGGGCGACTATGGTCCTGAAGTCGTCATCCCGGGCGCAGCAAGAGCGCTCGAACGTCACCCGGACATAAGATTCGTCTTGTTCGGTCAGGAAGCGCGATGCGCCGAGCTTCTGGCCAAGCATCCGAAGCTGAATGCAGCGAGCACTTTCAACGATTGCGAAATCGCCGTCGCCATGGACGAAAAGCCTAGCCAGGCGCTCCGGCGTGGGCGTGGCAAATCGAGCATGTGGAAGGCGATCGACGCGATCAATGCCGGCGAGGCGGATGTGGTCGTTTCCGCAGGCAATACAGGCGCGCTAATGGCGATGTCCGTCTTCTGTCTCAGAACCATGCAGGGGATCCAGCGCCCTGCGATTGCCGCCATCTGGCCGACACTCAAAGGGGAAAGCATCGTCCTCGACGTTGGCGCGACGATCGGCGCGGACGCGCAGCAACTCATGGATTTCGCCTTGATGGGCGGCGCGATGGCTCGCGCACTGTTCGAGGTCGAGCATCCTTCGGTCGGCTTGCTCAATGTCGGCGTGGAAGAAATCAAGGGCCAGGAAGAGGTCAAGGAGGCCGGACGGCTCATCCGCGAGGCCAACATCGAGGGCATCGACTATTACGGTTTCGTTGAAGGCGACGATATTGGCCGCGGAACCGTCGATGTCGTTGTGACCGAAGGCTTCTCTGGGAATATCGCCTTGAAGGCGGCCGAAGGAACGGCGCGCCAGATTGCCGAATATTTGCGCGCGGCGATGTCGCGCACATTGCTCGCGAAGATCGGTTACGTGTTCGCCAAGGGCGCCTTCGACCGGTTGCGTGAAAAGATGGACCCGCGGAAGGTCAACGGCGGCGTGTTCCTCGGCCTCAATGGCGTCGTCATCAAGAGCCATGGTGGCACCGACGCCGAGGGTTTCGCGGCCGCAATCGATGTCGGCTACGACATGGTAAAGAACGGCCTCAAGGCCAAAATAGAAAGCGACCTGGCGAAATATCACGGCGCGCAGCCGTCTGAACCCCTCCCGCCGGCATGAATGATGAGGTTTTGAGTAAATGATCCGTTCCGTCGTTCGCGGCTTCGGGGCAGCGCTGCCGAAGCAAGTGATGACCAACAAGGAAATGGAATCGAAGGTCGACACGTCCGACGAATGGATCGTGCAGCGGACCGGGATTCGCCAGCGTTACATCGCCAGCGAGGGCGAAACGACGGCATCACTCGGGGAAAGTGCCGCGCGCGCCGCGCTTGCGCGGGCCGATCTGACGGCCGACGATCTGGACCTGATCATCGTCGCCACATCCACTCCGGACAACACGTTTCCGGCGACGGCGGTGAACATCCAGAACCGCCTCGGCATGCGGCACGGCGCGGCCTTCGATCTGCAGGCGGTCTGTTCCGGCTTCGTCTATGCGGTGGCGACGGCGGATGCCTACATCCGCGGCGGCCTCGCCAAGCGCGCTCTGGTGATTGGGGCGGAGACGTTCTCGCGCATCCTCGACTGGTCCGATCGCACGACTTGTGTCCTCTTTGGCGACGGTGCCGGCGCGATCATCCTTGAAGCCCAGGAGGGCGCAGGCACGAATGCCGACCGCGGCGTGCTGACGGCACAACTGCGCTCAGACGGCATTCATGGCGACAAGCTTTACGTCGACGGCGGCCCATCGACCACGGGCACCGTGGGTCATCTCAGGATGGAAGGGCGCGAGGTGTTCAAGCATGCCGTCGGCATGATCACGGATGTGATCGAGGCGGCTTTCGAGGCAACGGGAACGACGGCAGATGACGTCGACTGGCTGGTTCCGCACCAGGCCAATCGGCGCATCATCGATGGCTCTGCAAAGAAGCTTGGCATCCCGCTCGATAAGGTTGTGGTGACGGTCGACGTCCACGGCAATACCTCGGCCGCCTCCATTCCGCTCGCGCTTGATACCGCGGCCGCCGACGGGCGGATAAAGAAAGGCGACCTCGTGATGCTCGAGGCGATGGGCGGCGGCTTCACCTGGGGTTCCGTTCTCATCCGGTGGTAAAGAAAATAATGAAGCACCGCAGGCGCTTGACCGCAAAAGGCAAGGGCAATAGTCTTCCTTCGCTGATCGGCATGCCAGACATCGGTGGGGGAAGATGAGCGGAAAAACAGTAACACGGGCGGACTTGGCTGAGTCGGTTTTTCGCAAGGTGGGCCTATCTCGTACAGAGTCGGCCGAACTCGTGGAAACGGTCATTGATGAAATATGCAACGCAATCGTGCGTGGCGAGAGCGTGAAACTATCCTCCTTTGCGACGTTCCAGGTGCGCGACAAGAATGAGCGCATCGGGCGCAATCCGAAAACCGGCGAGGAAGTTCCAATTTCACCGCGCCGGGTGATGACCTTCAAGGCGTCCAACGTATTGAAACAGCGCGTGCTGAAGGCGCATTTGAGCCGCAAGGCCAAGCAGAGGCCGGCCGCTCCGGCGTCGTGATCCCCTGCTCGAAACCACAAATGTGGTTGAAAACCTGTCCATAACCCATTGAAATGGGCGCGACTCGTGCGATCATCGCGCGGTGATCCGTCCATTGCGGTGCTGACAAGCCGCGTGATCTGTAATGGGGATGATATGGACAAAAGCCCGGACGCCTTCCGCACAATCAGCGAGGTCGCAGACGAACTCGATCTGCCGCAACACGTTCTGCGTTTCTGGGAGACACGATTCCAGCAGATCAAACCGATGAAGCGGGGCGGCGGTCGGCGATATTATCGCCCGGAGGACGTCGATCTCCTCAAGGGCATTCGCCACCTCCTCTATGATCACGGCTACACGATCAAGGGCGTGCAAAAGCTCCTGAAGGCCAACGGCAACAAGTTCGTTGCGGCGATCGCAAGCGGCGATCTTGCAACTGTCGAAGCACTCGCAGCTTCCAGCAACGAGGAGCCGCAACCGCCGAAGGTCGGTGTCGCCGACGAGGACCAGATCGTCGGTCGCGCGAAGGCTCCGGCGGGCCGGCGGTTTTTCTCCTTCGGCGGTGGCGGTGGCGACGACGCGGAGATATCGATCGGCAAGGCTTCCGTAAGCAAGGAAGACCGGGCGCTGTTGCAGGAGGCGCTTTACGATCTTCTGGAATGCAAGCGGCTGCTCGATCAGGTGCGGTGACACCGCTACTTGATCATTTCACTGTTTCATTGAAACAGGTGAAATGATCTAACTCGTTGAAACTGCGCAATTCCGGACGGAAAACCGTTACACACTTTTCCTAGAATTGCTCCAAGGCATCTAGATGAGTGTGATTGGTGGCTACCGGTGCAGGGCTATTTTGCTCTGCGCGGCTTGGAAGTGCCGTTCGTAAGTCGATCCGGAGTGAAGGCAAACGCCGGGAAATGAATACGCTCAAGGAAGGCAAGATCGTTCGCCCCTGCCTGAGGCTTCGCCGTCGGCGCGACTTGCATCGCCGCTGAGAGCTGATCGAGATATTCCAGCGCCTCGTGGGCCGCCAGGACCGTTAGCATCCTGCCGTCTGCCTGGCCCGCCTGCTGCAGGTCGTTCCTTGTACTCTCCACCGCCTCGCGGACGAAGCCTCGTGGGTCAGGGCTCTGTGAAGCGGCCCATTCGAGAAGGCGGCACATCATCATTTCATTCACACGCAAGGCGGCGACGGTTTGACCAAGTAGCAGCGTCAGTTTCTGAAGCTTATCTTCGTTTACCTTCCGGGACATCTGTATCTTTCCGTCGTTTGGCTTTCTTCTGGAGCGTCTCCCACGGCCAACGAAATGTGCGGGCGGCTCAGCCGGCATGGACCGAACGGCACCGCGCATGGTTTTGTTCCCCGTAGGTCTGGTCAGGTATATCCCGGCTTCGACCCCGCAAGTCCCCGTCGGCAAGCTTCGTCGCATCGCATTGGCGTGGGCGGTAGAGCGGTTACGGGCGAAGGCGCCTGTTGCATGAAGGTTCGTCCGACATATCGACGCGGGTGGTTCGTTTTTCCTGTCGACATCGAATTTCGGGCTTGCGCTCCCAGCGTTGAGAATATAGGGATTTTCTCGGTTCGGAGCGTAGCGCAGCCCGGTAGCGCACTTGACTGGGGGTCAAGGGGTCGTGGGTTCGAATCCCGCCGCTCCGACCATTTTTTCCCCAGCGATTTCAACGGATTGAGTTTTCCGATATTTGTTCGGCTAGGGGTCGTTGGTTCAAGTCCAGTTCGCTCCGACCATCTAATCACTTTGCAACTTCCTTTGCGATGAACGTCTGACTACGGCGTCGTTGAAGGTAAAGCCCATCAGCCCAAGCAAACTCCCTAAGTCCCTGAGGAAAATCCTGCGTCACGCGACAAGCAGGCTTGCGGTACCGGCTGGGAGCTGGTGCTTCCCCGCTTCTGGCTGCCTCCGTGTCGTGGCACTGCGAAACGCATTTTACCCCCCCGATCACAACCGACCAGAGAACGGTTTTGTGATTTGGTCGGGGCCACGGCGGCGGATAGACTGCGCCTGCAACAACAAGGAGAAGCCTTATGAAGACCATCCTCGTATTTGCAGCCGCCCTCGCATTCTCGACAACAGTGGCTTCTGCCGAATGCATAGGCCATTCCAAGACCACAGCTTCTGTAGACGAAGAGATGACCACGGCGAGCGTCACCAAGGCCGAACAGTTGACGCCGGCGGAAGAGATTCTTCTGCAGCAGAAACAGCAGCAGGAAGAGCGGCAGGCGGAACAATAGGGCAAACAACGTCGGATGCGGGGCCTCCCTGATGGGCGTGGCGCACAGCATCCGACGCCTCTCGACGAACCACCCGCAGTCCCCCTTCAGCAAGTCAGCGTCCTTTGCGCGTCTGACTAAGACGTGCGGCGCCGTTGTGTCTGCCTTGCGGATAGGTACTCGCTCAGCGCCGCTTCCGCGCCGCCAAACGGCGGTAGAGTTCTTCCGTCCGGTCAAGCATTATGTCGAGCGTGAACCGATCCTTGCGGACCTCGGCCGCCTTGAGGAACGCGGGATAGCTTTCCGGGCTTGCCGCCGCGATCATTGTCTTCGTGAGCTGCGAAACATCGTCGCTGTTGGGAATGATGAAGCCGTTCTCGCCGTTGTGAATGACGGTTCTGGCGCCGCCGACATCGGCGATGATGATCGGCCTGCCCGCGGCCGCGGACTCCAGCATGACATAGGACATCGCTTCGTAGCGGCTTGGCATGACGACGAGATCAAACGCGGCCACCGCCTGCGGCCCGGTAAAGGCGGAGGTCAGGTGAATGCGGCTTTGCAACCCGCTTGCCGCGATCGCGCGGCGAAGCTCCTCCTCCAGTTCGCCGGCACCGATCATCACGAGATAGCTGTTCTTGACCGACGATGCCGCGCCTTTGAAGGCGTCAATGAGCCGTTCCGGCGCCTTCTGGCTGGAAAGACGCCCAATGAAGCCGAAGACAAACGCGTCTGCCGGAATCCCGAAGCTCGCGCGAACCGTCTTTGCCATATCGGGCGAGGGGGGAGAAACCCCGTTGACGATCACGGATATTCGTCGTTCGGGCATGCCGAGCGACAGTGCATGGGTGCGCTCGTCATCGGAAACCGTGATGAGGTGATCGGTAAAAAACCACGCCAGGGCCCACTCGATGGCGCCGTAGATTAGTCGCCCGCTACGATCAAGCGCCGGGTCCATCGTCCGGAAGGCATGGGGGGTGTAGACGCGCGGCGTGTGACGTCCGGGCAGCCGCAGACGCGTGAGGGCGCCAGCCTTGGAACTGTGGCCGTGCACGACGTCGAACGGCCCAGCGGTTCGACTGATGTGCCGAATGGCGCGAAAGGCCGCGAGGTCGGACGGTCCAGGTGCACGCTCCATGTCGACCGCGTGGACAGCGGGCAAGTCGATTGCCTTGAGCTCCCGGACGAAGCCGTCTTCCGCTCGTACCGGCGAATAGATCGCCTCGACGTGATGGCCGCGCGCCTGCATGCCGCGGCAAATATCGAGGAAATGCCGGCCGGACCCGCCCCCGCTTGGCTCCAGCACTTCGAGAAGGCGCAACGGACGGGCGAACGATCCGTCGGTTGCGGGCGTGTCCATGGTCATATGTGCCTTCCGGCGGGGGCGCACCTTTGAAAGCGATATTCGAGCGCGGCACATCCCCAGACGATGCCAAGCAGCATGTAGAAATGACGCCAATGGTCCGTGTCTATGACGTTGCCGACGCCAGCATGGCCGATCAGCGTCACCCACGCAATCATCAGGTACGGTTGCCATGGCCGGTCGAGCAGGAGGAAGCGGAAGCCGAGCGAAAGCGTCCACGCGATCAGCGTCACGTAAGCGATCAAGCCGATCCAGCCGTAGGATGTCAGGCACTTCAGCCAGATATTGTGCTCGTCCTCCGGGAAGATGGTGCTGAAGACCAGGGGGCCGATGCCGAGCGGTTTTTCCATCGCCATCAGAAAACCGATCCGGTGGCGGTCGAACCGCCCGAGATGTCCGCCATCATACTCCTGAACAAGCTGGGAACGGCTGGAGAAAAGGGTTGCGACCTGCTCGGACTGCAGGGCGGCTGCCAGTGCGGCGACGATGAAGAGCGCGCCACAGAGCGCGAGCACCAGTATGCGCAGGCGGAAGAGGCCGCTTCGCTCCTTCAGCAGCATGACGAAGACAAAGGCGACGACGCAGAAGAGATTGAGCGCCCAGGCCGCTCGCGAGAAGGAGAGGAAAACGCCGAGCGCCAGGATAAGAAGGCCGACGATCTTCGGCGGCGCTCGGCGGATCGGCTGGGTAAGGAGGCCGTGAATGAGATAGAGCGCCGGCGCGGCGAGGAAGGGGCCGAAAACGTTCGGATCCTGGAACGCTCCCTTCGCGCGATCGTAGAGCGTGAAGTTGGCACCGCCCGGCATTGCGCCGAAATAGCCGAGAATGCCGAGGAGCGCCGTGATGATCGCGGCAGCAACCCAGGCATTAAAGATCAGCCGCAGCCTTTGGTGACGATCTTCGATGATCGCCGCGAAGAAGACCGCCGAGAGCGCGAGGAAGCCCGAGACGGCCATGTACATCGGCCCGGTGGCAAGGTCCGCCATCACGGTCAGCGACAGCATCCCGCCAACCATGAACAGCACGAGCAGAGACAGCAACGGCGCCACATAGCGGGAAATCTTCAGCCCGAAGAGTGCCCACAAGCCGATGAGGCACGCCATGAAGAGTTCGTAAGGCGCCGGCTCGTCGATGACGAAGCCGGAAAGAAAAACCGCGACCGTGACCAGGCCGGAACCGACCAGCGAAACCGCGGCAAGCTGGGAGCGGAGAACGATCGGCGGGGATGCGCTCGCGGAGATCAATAGGCGTTATCCGTGTTGAGCAACCGGAACGGCGTGAGCACAAGGATCTTCAGATCGAAGAGCAGCGACCAATTCTCGATGTAGTAGAGATCGAAAGCGGTGCGGAACCGGATCTTTTCATCATTGTCGATCTCGCCACGCCAACCGTTGATTTGTGCCCAGCCCGTCACCCCCGGCTTGACGCGATGGCGGGCGAAATAACCCTCGACGACATCGGAATAGGTTCGGTTGCGGGTTTGCGCCAGAACGGCGTGGGGGCGCGGGCCGACCAGCGAGAGTTCGCCCTTCAATACGTTGAAGATCTGCGGCAGTTCGTCGATCGAAGACTTGCGCAGGAAGCGGCCGACAGGGGTCACCCGCGGGTCTCCCTTGGTGACGGCGCTGCGAGCGGTCGGATCGCTCATATGCGCGTACATCGAGCGGAACTTGTAAACCTCGATCGTCTCGTTGTTGAAGCCGTGTCGGGCTTGTTTGAAGATGATCGGCCCTGGCGACGTGATCTTGACGGCGACAGCGGCGGCAAGCATCACCGGCCATAGGAGAAGGAGCGCGACGACGCTGAAAAAAATGTCGAAACAGCGCTTCGCCACGGAATCCCAATCGGCGATCGGCTTGTCGAAGATGTCGAGCATCGGAACCTGTCCGACATGGGAATAGCTGCGCGGGCGGAAGCGCAGGTTGTTGGCGTGTGCCGCCAGGCGGATGTCGACCGGGAGGATCCAGAGCTTCCTCAACAGTTCGAGAATTCGCTTTTCCGCAGTCAGCGGCAGCGAGATGATCAGCATGTCGATCCTCGCAAGCCGGGCGAATTCGACGAGTTCGTTGACCGTGCCCAATTTCGGGTAGCCGGCGATCATGTTTGGCGATCGCCGCTCGTCGCGATCGTCGAAGATGCCACAGATGCGGATGTCGTTGTCCGGCTGATGTTCGATCGTGCGGATCAGGTCCTTGGCCGCCTGGCCGCCACCAACGATGACCGCACGACGCTCCATCGTCCCGTTGCGCGACCAATGGCGGATCGAATAGGCGATGAAGGCGCGTTGAGCGATAAGGAAGAGCGCGCCGCCGATGAACCAACCCGCGATCCAGACGCGGGAATATTGATGCCCGGTTTTCAGAAAGAAAAGCGCGAGCGCTATCGCGCCGAAGGCGGTCACCCAAGCGCCCAGAACGCGGGGCGACATTCGCAGCCAGGCCCTGAGCGCCGGTACATGATAGCCATCTGCGATCTGGATGGCCGCGACGGCGAGCGCCGAGCCGCCGGCGAGAATTGCAAGATAAACGGGCAGTTGTTCGACGGCCGGTTGGACATAATACGCGTTGATGCCATAGCCGATGGCGAAGAGAACGCAGAAATCGAGCAGCCGGATGAGGCCGGTGATCATGGCCGGCGAATAGGTGTCGGCGCGAAACTGAAGCGCGATCTGTCGAGCCAGCGGATTAAGCTCCGTGGCGCCTTTCTCCCCGATCGTCTCTTCGGGGGCGGCCGTGCGAATCTCGGAGATCTTCTTGCGAAGCACTTCCGGATTGAATGCTTCGGGCCTCTCGTAGTGGTTCATGGTCTCTTCCTGGCGCTGAAGTCCCTGCGCCCGGATAGCAGAAAGCCACTAAGAAACGCTTACGTTGTAAGCAGCTGTTCTCGTGCGCGAGCCGCATCGCCTGCCAGATCGCGATATAGCCGCATCACGCTCCTCGTCATGACCGACGCGGCGAAGCGGGATTTGAACGCGTGGGGATCCGGCATCATTCTTTCGGGCCAGTCCTGCTCGACGATCGTGGCGGCCATGATCTGAGCGAGCGAATCGACCTTAGGTTCGGCAAGAGCGCCGCTGTCGGCGCCGAAAACCTCGGGGATCCCTCCGACCCGTGTTGCGATGACGGGCTTACCGGCGGCAAGCGCCTCAAGCACGATGTAGGGCATCGCTTCCGCCCGCGACGGGATGACGACCGTACGCGCAAGCGCGAAGGCTTCTCGCGCCTTCATGGCCGGAAGCATCCTGATGCGTCGCCCCAACCCCTTGCGCAGTTTCATCTCTTCGTATTGCTGCTGTTGCGGCCCGTCGCCGATCATCAGAGCGGAGAGAGGCCGACCGGCGATCCGCTCGGCCGCGGCAAAACTCTCCACAAACAGATCGGGACCCTTGAGGTCCCGCATCATGCCGATGTACAAAAAATCCACCGCGTCGGGCGCAATCGTGACGGGATCGAATTCGCGGTCGTCGATGCCATTGTAAATCAGTTCGTTGCGACCGGGCGGCCGGCCGATCTTGGTGAAATAGGTTTGGCGTTCGTAATCGCAGACGAAGACAAGAGCGTCGGTGAGGCGCTCCTGCAGCCGCTCGAGACGGAAAATCGCACGACCTTTCAGCGATCTTGAATCGTAGTGGAGGCTGCCGCCATGGGGCGAATAGAGGCGGGCTACGCGATACTTGTTGACCCGCAAGGCTGAACCGATGATGCGCGCAAGGACGCCGCCTTTGGCGCCGTGCCCGTGCAGCACATCCGGTTGCAAACTTCTGATTTCCTTATAGCTGCGCCACAGTGCGAAGATGTCGGACGGTCCGATGGCGCGGTGAATGGGCAGGCGAACGATGCCGAGCGCCAGATAGGGGCGGATAGCATCGAACAGCGCGTCCTCGTGGGCGCCGCCGGTCGTGCTGTCACACAGAATTCCAACCTCGTGCCCGGCATTGGCGTGGGCTTCGGCAAGATCGCGCACGTGCCGGAATATGCCGCCGACTGGCGACCTGAAGCAGTGAAGGATGCGCAGTGGGCGTTCGTTCTGCATGGATGTCAGAACAACCGTTCGCGGACATAGATCGTGTCGCCGGCCATGACCGGATCGGAAATCGGCACGCGGCCGGTAATGATGCGGCCGTTGATCTTGCGGGTGATGTCGGCGTTCGACTGGTTCGCACGCGGCGAGAAGCCGCCGGCCACCGCGATCGCATTCTGGACCGTCATGCCGGGAACGTAGCTGTATTGGCCAGCTTGGCCCACTTCGCCCATGATGAACACCGAACGATAGCGGTCCACCTCGATTGTGACGTCCGGATCGCGGAGAAAGCCCTCGCGCAGCTTTGCGGCGATCATGCCCTCCAGCTCCGGCAGCGTATGGCCACGCGACGGTATCGCGCCGATCAGCGGGAAGGCGACATAACCGGCCTGATCGACGGTATAGGTGCCGGTAAGGCCGGCCTGTTCGAAGACGTTGATGCGAAGGCGGTCGCCGCTGTCCAGCCTGTAAGGCTGGATGGTGGCCTCGCTGAAGGCTTTGGGAGCCGGCTGGTAGCTTGTGCAGCCGCCGACCAGTGCAGACAATATCGCCAATGCGATAGCGCGTGCTGTCTTTTTGCCTGCGGTCGACATGCGGGTCTCGGGCTCCGGAAACGATCACCTGTGGCGACGTTATCGATCCGTTAGGGTTAATAGCCGGTAAACTCGCCGAGGAATTTTGCTTTGACGTCGACAAGGAGCGCCGCCTTAGGGTTGTGCTGGAAATTAACCCTTGCGTTACCATGTTCCTTTACTTTCCGGCCGAATGAAGAACCTTCGGAGTTGGGGCATGTCGAGCATCGGCGGCGGGCAGCAGGATGTGGATATAGATCTCGGCGGCCTCTTCCGCGCGGTTTGGAAGCGGCGAACCCGGGTCTTGCTCGCCACGGTGTGCGTCGCGGCTGCGGCTTTCGCCACCGCGACGATGATCGCGCCACAGTATCAGAGCGAAGCGCGGCTGCTGATCGAGTCGCGCGAACCGGAATTCAGCGGAACGAACCAGCTTGCCCCGGCGGGATCCGATCGGGTTTTCGATGAATCGGGTATTTCGAGCCAAGTGCAAGTGCTGCGCTCCGCCGATCTGATCAAGCAGGTCGCGCGCAACATGAAGCTGCATGAACGCAAGGAGTTCGATCCTTCGGCCGAACCCTCGGCGCTTTCAGATCTTCTGGTAATGCTCGGCCTCAAGAAGAACCCTCTCGACTTGCCGCCCGAAGAGCGAGTGCTGAAGGAGTTCGACTCCAAGCTTCAGGTCTATCAGGTTGAAAAGTCGCGGGTGATCGCCATCGCCTTCACCTCGAAAGATCCCAAGCTCGCGGCGGCCATCCCCGATGAGATGGCAAAAGTCTACTTGTCCCTGCAAAGCGGCGCGAAGCTCGACTCGAATTCGGAGGCGAGCCGCTGGCTGGAGCCGGAAATCGCCAACCTCCGCGAGAAGGTGCGTGAGGCGGAAGCGAAAGTTGCGGCCTACCGTGCCTCGTCCGGCCTGCTGCCAACCGGTCAGACGGAAAATTTTGCCACGCGTGAGCTTACCGATATTTCGAGCGAGCTCGCCCGCGTGCGCGGAGAGCGGGCCAATGCCGAGGCGCGCACGAAAGGCGTGCGGACGGCGCTCGCCGACGGTCGTGCGCCGGACACACTGACCGACGTCGTCGGCTCGCAGATGATCCAGCGGTTGAAGGAAAACGAAGCCAACGTCCGGGCGCAGATTGCGGATCTGTCGACATCATTGCTCGACGGCCACCCGCGGATCAAGGCATTGAAGTCCCAGCTTGAAGGCATCAGGCAGCAGATACGCACCGAGACAAGTAAGGTTCTTGTCAGTCTGGAGAACGAAGCGAAGGTCGGGCAGTTGCGCGAAGAACAGTTGCTGCAGCGCCTCAACACGCTCAAGGCGCAATCCGCCCAGGCGGGAGAGGAAGAGGTCGGCCTGCGCGCACTGGAGCGCGAAGCAACCGCGCAGCGGCAACTTCTCGAAACCTATCTCGGCCGGTATCGGGAAGCGACGTCGCGCACCGTTGCGAACGCAATGCCGGCAGATGCGCGCGTGATCTCGAACGCTGTCGTTCCAAGCACCCCGGACTTCCCGAAGGTAATGCCGATCACGGTGGTCGCGGCACTCGCCGCCTTCCTGATCAGTTGTGTCGTCATCATGCTAACCGAACTCTTCAGCGGACGGGCGCTCCGGCCCGTTTCCATTGCGGAACCGGACGCTTCCGAACAACTGCCCGCCGTCAAGGCGGAACCGGAGTCTGCGGAGTCGATGCTTGCGCTGGCGGACACCGAAGCGGAGGAACAGGAATCTGAGCCCCCGGAGGACACGAAGACGTCGGAAAGCGACTTCTCGATAGAATTCGTTGCCGCCCACCTTCTCGACCAGGACGTCCGTATCGCAGTTTCGGTATCGCCGGGCGGTGACGAAGGGTCGACCGCGACTGTCATGCTGGCGCGGCTCCTGGCGGAGGACGGGCAGAAAATCGTTCTCATCGATCTTTCCGGCTCGGCTTGCCCCACGCGGCTGATGGCACAATCGCCGGCGCTGCCGGGAATAACGAACCTGCTCTCGGGCGAAGTCGCCTTCGGTGAATCGATACACGCGGACCGCTTCTCGGAGGCGCATCTCGTTCCCCGGGGGAATTCCGACCCGCGGACAGCAATGCGCGGTATCGAGCGGCTGCAGATGATCATCGACGCGCTCACCAATGCCTATGACCTGGTCCTGATCGAGTGTGGCGCAGCTGACGCCAGCGCCGTATCCAGAATTGCCCGGCGAGAAGGCACGGAAATCATATTGTCGGCTTCGTCCGTCAGCGATGAGCGGATTGTGGAACTGCTCACAGACTTCGGCGAGGCTGGATACCGCAATATCGTGCTGATGACCGGACAGCGCGAAAGCGACCCCGACTTTCCGGATCGCCACGCGGCCTGAAGCGCACGCGCGCCGTTCAAACGCTCAATGCTCCTCCGCCGCAGCCGCCGGCTTCAGTGGTGATTGACGCCGCTGGCGCAGCCGCTGGACGAACGCGTAGGATGCTTTGTTGGCCTTTATCATGCGCTTGGTCAGCATCGCTGCGCGATGAAGATTGGCGGCCAAGTGTCCGCGGAGCGTAACGGGCAAGACGATGTCTCGCAACGAGGTTTCGATCGTACACCACGAGCGTTTGTAGGGCTGATCGCCGATCCCGAAATCGAAGAGCGCCACGCCCTCGGAACACAGCCGCTCGATTATCCTGTAAAACAACAATTCTCCCGGGCTGCTGTTGGCGGCAACCTCCTCGTCAATCGAGCCAAACTGGCAGATGACATGGTCGCCCTTGCGCGAAAGGCCGGCGATCGCAAGGACCCGGCCTTCATGCTCATCCTTGAGGCGGAGGGCGTTTAGCTCCAGCAACTTGCCGTCGGCCGCTTGACCGCTCTTCGCGAGCTGGTGGAAGAAGGCGCGTGTATCGGTATCCTGAAACACGTCCGGCAGGCCATGCGCCTCGAAGCGTGCCGCCTTCTGCTGGAAGAAGGTGTCGAGCAGCGCGCGCGCTTCCGATGTCTCGCGGGCGACCACATAATCGTAGCCGCCGAGGGCGGCG
Organism: Sinorhizobium mexicanum; assembly: GCF_013488225.1. Taxonomy (NCBI): domain Bacteria; kingdom Pseudomonadati; phylum Pseudomonadota; class Alphaproteobacteria; order Hyphomicrobiales; family Rhizobiaceae; genus Sinorhizobium; species Sinorhizobium mexicanum. Next base: position 1,397,353 of record NZ_CP041238.1, read on the forward strand.
AGGCGCCGCTCCGATATCCGCATCTTTCTGCGCCGCCGCTTCGCGTTGAGCTGCGCCAGCGTGCGTTCGATATTCCCGAGGAGCGGCAGTTGGAATGACGAGTCGGCGTTCTGCAAGGCGGGCAGGGCGGCAAGCGGGTGAACTTTCCCGCGCCAGGTTTCCGGCGTCTTGTCGAGCGTGACGATATCGGCGAACCCTCGCAGCTGGCGTTTGACTCCGCAGGTCAGCACGCTCACGAGTTCCGTAGGCGGCATTGCATCCTCATCGGCAAACAAACCGGTGTTGAGATTGCTGTGATCGGAGCCGATCAGCCGCGCCGTGCGGAAGAGCCGACCGCGGTCGATTTCGAGCGGCAGGATAAAGAGCGTTCGCCGGCCGCGCGCACCGCGAACGAACAGCGTCTGGCTCTCGTGCGTTTTTTGCCATGCGGCGCACCAGTCGAAGCTCTGGTGTAGCGAGTTCTGGCCGTTCTCGTCCAGAACGCGCCACTCCGTTTCGACGGCGCCCATGTCGGTGTGGATGGAGACCGTTGTCTTTTCGGCGTCTTGTGCTGTTGAACACTGGGTCGAGACGCGATCACTCGGCAGCGGGTCGTTCAAAGACGTCAAAGTGAAACAGGCATTCGTCATTTCATCTACCGTTCGAAAGCGGGGCCGTGCATCCATTGAAGCGTAGATGTCGCTACATTCGGCTTAATTTCGAGCAGAGCGGCGGCTATTTCGCGGGCGACAGCAGAATGCGGTTAGCAAAGCATGAAGCGCCGCCAGTGAGCTCGTGTTCCGCGGGCCGGTCGACAAGGTGACGCGAAACATTGCTGCAATCACCGGCGCGGACCTGCACGCGTTGAAACACGCGCAGTGAGCTCAGTCGAGAAAGCCGGTTGCAAGCGCCTTTGCCCATTCGGGGCGGTTGCGACGCGCCGCGAGGCGCGACATGGCCATATGATCGTAGCGCACGCAACGGAAGGTGACATTCCAGTCGCCGGCAGTGCGTTCGACGATGGCATAGCGCGCGTCCGGCGAACCGGTTTCGACCCTGTGGGGAACGGGCTTGTCATCGTCGTAACCGGGGCAGCCGACGCTGCCGGGGTTGACGACGAGGCGGCCGTCGGCGAGGCGGATGGCCCGCGGAATGTGCGTATGTCCGCAAAGGATCACGGGATAGTCGATGTTCGCGGCGAAGCTCTCGATGATGTCGCGTCCCGCCATGTGGACCACGCCATCGGCCGTCAGCGTTTCCAGCCAATAGGTTTCATCGCTGCGCGGCGTGCCGTGACAAAGGAAAAGCGCATCTCGATAGACGAGCGTTTCAGGCATATCCGCGAGCCACGCAAGGTGCGACGGTTCAAGCTCGTCATGCGCGGCACGGTCGGAAGGCCCCATGCGGGCGGGATCGAGCGTGAGAAGATAACGATCGTGATTGCCGCGGATCGCGAGCATGTTGCGCTTGGTCAGGATGTTGGCGGTTCTCGCGGCGTTGAGCGGGCCGCTGAGATGATCGCCGAGATTGACGATCTCCGCGATCCCCTGCGCGGCGATGTCGGCAAGAACCGCCTCCAGCGCGATGTCGTTGCCGTGGATATCGGAAATAACCGCGATCCTCATCTTGCGCCTCGGCAATCAACGGTTCTTGGCCGGCTTTTCCATCCACTTGATGATCAGCATCGCGGGGAGGATCCACAACAGGCCCGTCAGGAAGAAATAGATGAGATGCACCCACCACGGCGATGTGCCGAGCAGCAGCGAAGCGAAGGTAATGGCCGCCAGCGCATAAACGATGACGAGGATGATGATGAGGATTGTGCCGATCAGTTTTCTGAGGCGTACGGGCATTTCATTTCCTTCGGATGACTGCGCTTCACTACAGCGCCGCGCGTCTTATCAGACGCGCCAACGACGCTGTAGCACTTTGAATTCCCAAAATTGACTACGATTTAAGGAAACACGCAGTAGCCGCGACGGCATGCCGCAAAGGCTTCAGCCTTGTTTTGCACGGCACTCTGGTGCAAATCAACGGCTTTCGGGAACCTTGCCGCAGGGGCGGCCGCGTTCCGGTGAGAAATGAGGAAAAGTCATGGCCCACGTCGAGTTGGCAACAGAACAGACGCTCCTGAAGGAGATCGGCAGGACAGAGAGCAACCGCCGGCAGATCCGCGGCTGGCTCGCGGTCGTTCTCTTCGCTCTGTTTGCCTTGGTGCTCGTCGGGGGTGCGACGCGGTTAACTGAATCCGGTCTTTCGATCACCGAGTGGAAGCCCATTCATGGCGTCATACCGCCGCTTTCCGCCGAGCAATGGGAAGAGGAGTTCCAGCTCTATCAGCGCATTCCGCAATACGAACGGCTCAACAAGGGCATGACGGTCGAGGAGTTCAAGACGATCTTCTGGTGGGAGTGGGCGCACCGATTGTTGGCGCGCACCATCGGCGTGATCTTCGCCCTACCGCTCCTCTTCTTCTGGGTAACGGGTCGGATCGAGCGGCGCCTCAGGTGGCCGCTTGTCGGCATTCTGGCGCTCGGTGGCTTCCAGGGCTTCATCGGCTGGTGGATGGTCTCCTCCGGCCTCGTCGAACGCACCGAGGTCAGCCAGTACCGGCTTGCCACGCACCTCGTCATCGCCTGCCTGATCTTCGCTGGCTGCATGTGGATCCTGCGCGGTCTTTGCCCGCATTCGGGCGACCCCGCGCCGACCAAGAAATCGCGATCGATGGCCGCGATCCTCGCTGTCATGAGCCTGTTCCAGATCTATTTGGGCGCGCTGGTGGCCGGTCTCGATGCAGGTTTCACGTACAATACCTGGCCGCTGATGGACGGCGCGATCATCCCGGGAGGGCTGTTCGTGCAGCAACCCGCCTGGATCAATCTCTTCGAGAACCCGAAAACCGTGCAATTCCTCCATCGTGCCGGCGCCTATCTGCTGTTCGCATTGGCACTGGCGCACATGCTTGCTTCGTTACGGGCGGCACCTGAGACGACGCATGCGCGGCGCTCTGTGGTCCTGTTCGCCCTGGTGACGATCCAGGCGATGATCGGCATTACGACGCTCGTGCTTGAGGTGCCGATCGGCTGGGGCGTGCTGCACCAGGCGGGTGCACTGGTCGTGCTCGGCTTCGCCATCGCGCATTGGCGCGGTTTCGTCGGCGAATACCCGAAATCGACAGCGATCGAACTCCGCGATTGAGCGAACCTGCAACGGCAAAAAAAAGCCCCCGGCAGGCGACTGTCGGGGGCTCTGTTTTTGTACGGCTTCATTCAGGCCGAAAGCATCAGGTCCATATTCTGGACCGCGGCACCTGACGCGCCCTTGCCGAGATTGTCGAGCAGGGCGACGAGATTGACATGGGTTCCGCCACTCGCTCCGAAGACAAAAATCTTCATCGTGTCCTCGCCTGCGAGCTCCGTCGCGTCGATGCGGGCGAGCTGGGCGCTTTCTGCAAGCGGGGCAACCTCGACGATCGATTGGCCGGCATAGTGCTCGACGAGCGCGGCATGGATGCTTTCAAGCGTCGCGCCGGCGGCAAGGTCATCGAGATACAGCGGCACCTGCACGATCATGCCCTGCGGGAATTTGCCGACGGACGGCGAGAAGATCGGGGCGCGTTCGAGCAGGCCATGCATCTTCATTTCCGGGACGTGCTTATGCTTGAGCGTCAGCCCGTAGAGGAAATGCGGGGCGCTGATGTGATCCGGGTTATTCTCGTCCTCCATCTGCGCGATCATCTGCTTGCCGCCACCGGTATAGCCGGAAACCGCGTTGACGGTGACCGGATAGCCGTCCGGCAGGATACCCGCCTGGCGTAGCGGCCGGATCAGGCCGATGGCGCCTGTCGGGTAGCAGCCGGGGTTGGCAACATGGCGCGCTTCGCGGATCTTGGCCGGCTGCGCCTTGTCCATCTCGGCGAAGCCATAGGCCCAGTCGGGCGCGACACGATGCGCGGTCGACGTGTCGATGATACGTACGTGATTGTTGCCGGCGACCATCGATACCGCTTCGCGCGACGCGTCGTCCGGCAGGCACAGTATGGCGATGTCGGCGCCGTTGAGCAGGTCCTCGCGCATCACGGCGTTGCGGCGCTCCGCTTCCGGGATCGACAGCAATTCGACATCCGTACGACCCGCCATGCGGGTGCGGATCTGCAGCCCGGTGGTGCCGTGTTCGCCATCGATGAAGATCTTCGGTTTCATGATTTACCTGTTCCTGCAGACGGTTGCGGAGATTTCCGGATTCAGTCTGGCATAGAATTGAATCATTTTCTTAGCGGCCGCTGCGAATTAGCCGCGCCTTTCCGCGAGCCATTCGGCGCGCAGGCCCAGCATATACATGGCGATGGTCGAGCCAGCAATGGCGGTCATGTCGGCGTGGTCGTAAGCAGGCGCCACCTCAACGACGTCGCTGCCGGCGATGTGGAGAGCACCGAGCTTGCGCAGCACCGAAAGGATTTTCGCGCTGGACGGACCACCCGCCACCGGCGTGCCGGTGCCAGGCGCATAGGCCGGGTCGAGGCAGTCGATATCGAAGGTCAGATAGGCGGGCTGGCTCCCGACATGCCGGACGATCGTGTCGGCGATTTCCTCGGCGCGCATATCCTCGACCTCGTAGCCATAGACGATCCTGATGCCGCAATCGTCGGGGGCGTGCGTCCTGATGCCGATCTGGATCGAACGCTCGACGTCGATCAACCCCTCGCGCGCGGCGCGGCCGACGAATGAGCCGTGGTCGATGCGACCCTTCTCGTCGGGCCATGTATCCTGATGGGCGTCGAACTGAACGAGGGCGAGGGGGCCATGCAGGGCGGCGTGAGCCTTGAGGATGGGATAGGTGACGAAATGGTCGCCACCGAGCGTCAGCATATAGGCACCGGATTTCAGGATCCTCGCCGCCTCGCGCTCGACCGTCACGGGCGTCCTGGCATGATTTCCGTAGTCGAGCAGGCAATCGCCATAGTCGATCGTTGCCATGTCGGCGAAGAGATCGCGCTCGAACGGATATTGCGGATCGTTGTCGAAGATAGCAGAGGCGCGGCGCATCGCCTGTGGCCCAAAGCGGGCGCCGGGGCGGTTGGAGGTTGCCGCATCGAACGGAATGCCCCAGACGACGGTGTCGACGCCCTTCAGTTGCTTGGTGTATTTCCGCCGCATGAAGGAAAGGATACCGGCGTGGGTGGGATCGGACGCCGCCGCAGTCAGTGATCTTGCCGTGATCGCGTGGTCGATCGTCTTGTTTGCCATGCCCGTCTCCCGTCAGTTTGACGGGACGTTGGACAATCGATGCCGGCAAGGCAAGAGCTTGCCGGCAAAATCATGTGCACTCTACGCGCTGCGGGCCTCTGGACGCGTAAAGGACGCCGTGGCACTTTGAGTTGCTGCATGTTTTGTCCATAAATCGGGTACGATGTAACGAAACATGCAGCGGGGGATACCCTTAGGACGCCTTGGCCTCGAAGGTCGGCTCAAAATCACCAAGCGCCTTGGCCTCGTTGATCCGCGCCGCAATGTCCTCCTCGATGATCGTTTCGAGCTGGGCAAAGCTGTGAATGACGTAGTAGATCGGCTGGACGATATCGATGCGGTAGGGCGTCCGCAGAACGCTCATCAGATCGAAGGGACGGAACTCGCTGGTCGACGGCTCCATTGCGTTGTGTGTTTCGCTCGGCGACGAAACGACGCCTGCTCCGAAGCAGCGTCGGCCCTTCGGCGTGTTGATCAGGCCGAACTCGATCGTGAACCAGAAAATACGGAACAGGTGCCACGAATAGTCCTTGCCGAGCTTGACTGCCTTTTGGCCAAAGCGCCGGACGAAGTTGGCGTAGCTCCGGTTTGTCAGCAGCGGGCAATGGCCGAATACCTCGTGGAAGAGGTCTGGTTCCTCGATATAGTCGATGTGCTCCCGCCGGCGCATGAAAGTGGCGAGCGGGAACTTGCCCTGGGACAAAAGCTCATAGAAGCGGGAAGGCGGAATGAGCGCCGGCACGCCCTCGACACCGAAGCCCGTGGTTTCGGCAAGTCTTCGGTTGACGTCCTTGAGCTGCGGGACATGGTCCGGATTGAGGCCGAGGGTCCGCACGCCTTCGAGATACTCGTCGCATGCCTTGTCGGCAAGCAGCTTCATCTGCCGCCGATAGAGTTCGCCCCAGACCGCATCTTCCTCCGGTGTGTAGAGATAGGTGCCGTCCGGTTCCGGCAGTTTCGCGGTGTAGGTGCTTTGCTTGGTCATGACGTCTCCTCATTCGTCAGAACAGATTGCTGTTGCAATTGTATCCCCAACGGGCTGAGTATTTGTTTCACAGTTGCCGGTTGCCGGCGTCCTGGCGGGAGGAATTTTCGAAATGCCGTCAGATTTGAAGGAATCGTTCCAGCCGTTGCGCCGATTGCTTCGCCTGATCCAGGCCGACGGCGGCCAGTCGCTCGCGGAGCTGGCGGAGAAGGCCGGCATGTCGCAAAGCTCGGCCTGGCGTCGTCTGCAGGAACTCGAGGCTGATGGCGTGATCCGCAAGCGCGTGGCGCTGCTCGATCCGGCAAAGCTGGATCTGAAGCTCTGCATCATCGCCCATGTGACACTCGAGGATCACCATGACGAGGCGATCGAGTCGTTCTCGGCCGTGGTCAGGGACAGGCCGGAAATCATGGAATGTTACGCCCTCTCGGGGACGTTCGACTATATGCTGAAGATCCGGGCGGCGGATGTCGAAAGCTATGACGCCTTCATGACACGCTACCTTATGCGCAATCCGCATGTGCGGACGGTGGTGTCGAGCTTCGTGCTGAGGGAGCTCAAGTCGACCACGGAACTGCCGATCTGACTCATTGAAATTCCGCAACAAAAAAGGCCGGGACATGCCCGGCCTTGGAAGTGCAGTAACTGCCAGCGATTAACGCTTGGAGAACTGGAACGAACGGCGTGCCTTTGCACGGCCGTACTTCTTGCGCTCGACCACGCGGCTGTCGCGGGTGAGGAAGCCACCGCGCTTCAGAACGGAGCGCAGGCCCGGTTCGAAGTAGGTGAGAGCCTTGGCGATGCCGTGACGAACGGCACCGGCCTGGCCGGAGAGACCGCCACCGGCAACGGTCGCGTCGATGTCGAACTGGCCGTCACGGGCAGCAGCGACGATCGGCTGCTGCAGGATCATCTGCAGAACCGGGCGAGCGAAGTAAGCCGCATAGGGCTTGCCGTTGATGGTGATCTTGCCGGAGCCGGGCTTCACCCAAACGCGGGCGACAGCGTCCTTGCGCTTGCCGGTCGCGTAGGAACGACCCTGCGCGTCGACCTTCTTGACGTGAACCGGAGCAGCCGGTTCCGCGGTCGTGGCGATATCCTTGAGAGCGGAAAGGTCAGCCATTATCAGGCGCTCCTTGTGTTCTTGCTGTTCAGCTTGGCGACGTCGAGGACGGTCGGCTGCTGTGCTTCATGCGGGTGGTTGGAGCCGGCGTAGACACGCAGGTTCTTCATCTGACGACGTCCGAGCGGGCCACGCGGAACCATGCGCTCAACGGCCTTCTCGATGACGCGCTCCGGGAAGCGGCCTTCGATGATCTGGCGCGCGGTGCGCTCCTTGATGCCGCCCGGGTAACCGGTGTGCCAGTAGTACTTCTTGTCGGTGTACTTCTTGCCCGTGAGAACGGCCTTCTCGGCGTTGATCACGATGACGTTGTCGCCGTCGTCAACATGGGGGGTGAAGGTGGCCTTGTGCTTGCCGCGCAGGCGATTTGCGATGATGGAAGCGAGGCGACCGACAACGAGGCCTTCGGCGTCGATGATGATCCACTTCTTCTCCACCTCTGCAGGCTTCTGAACGAAGGTTGCCATATCTAAACTCTTTCTTTGGACCCGGAAGCGTACCGCCGGGCGTTTCTTGTTGCTTGGTTTGACCCGCGGGCGGGTCAAAAAAGAAGGCGGCCCGAAGGGGACCGCGATCTGCGGGCAGCTTATACGCAAGTGCGAAAATGCCGTCAAGGGCATCGCCTCGTATCGTGCAAAAGAATGCTTCGGAAAATCAATGACTTACATATGTGGTTTGATGACACCACAATTTAACGCGGCGGAATCGAATAGGTCGCAGTAGCGTGAGCAACCAATTCGTCGCCGCCGACGGCCGTTATCGAAGCATCGAGAACCGCGAGCCGCTTGCCAAGTTTCAGGATGCGGCAGGTGCATTCGAGCGGCTCCGGCTCGGGCTTTCGCAGGAAGTTGATGTTGAGGCTGGTGGTAACGGCAAGGGCAATCGGGCCGATATGCGCAATCAGCGCGATATAGGCGGATACGTCGGCAAGAGCGAACAGCGTCGGGCCGGACACTGTGCCACCAGGACGGATGTGTCGTTCGTTCGGATCGAGCCGCATCGTTGCAAAGCCCGGCCCGGTACCGGTTACTGCGAAGACCTTGCCGTCCGTATGGACCTGCGGAAAATCGGTATCGAGGAAGCGGTTCAACTCATCGACGGTCATGATCGGCTGCAGGGTCATCGCTTTCCTCCTCTTCTCTGCTGTCGTTACAGGATGTCCGCGCCGAACACGCAAGCTGGAAAATGGTCTTACAGCGCCGCGCCTCTCTTACCAGACGCGCAAAGGGCGTATGGAGCAGGCTTGAAAGCGCGGCTTGAGCGGCGTACCACGCGTTGCCAACGGCAATCATTCGGAGAAGGTCATGGCGGACGTCGTTTCATTCAGGAAGGAAGAGCCGAACGGCTTGCTGCTGCGCGAGGTAAACGGCCCGGTCCTGCGGCTGACGCTCAACAACCCGCTGGCGAATGTGCTCTCGATCGCCCTGATGGAGGCACTCCTGGCCGAGTTCGAGGCGGTCGCTACGTCGAAGGACATCAAGGTGATCGTGATCGCGGCTGCGGGCAAGCTCTTCTCCGCCGGTCATGATCTCAAGGAAATGACCCAGCATCGAGCTGACGACGATCGCGGCCGGGCCTTTTTCGAGCGCACGATCCGGCTCGCTGCGGACCTGATGGTGAAGATCACCCGGCTGCCCCAGGCGGTGATCGCCGAGATCGATGGTCTGGCGACGGCTGCCGGCTGCCAGTTGGTGGCAAGCTGCGATCTGGCGATCTGCACGGATAGCTCGACCTTCTGCACGCCGGGCGTGAACATCGGTCTGTTCTGTTCGACGCCGATGGTTGCGCTCTCGCGCGCCGCACACCGCAAGCAGGCGATGGAGATGCTGTTGACCGGCGAGACGATCGACGCCTCCACGGCCAAGGATTTCGGCCTCGTCAACCGCATCGTGCCGCAGCAATACCTGCGCCAGGTGGTGGACAAATACGCCGCCGTCATCGCCTCGAAGTCGCCGCAGGCGCTGAAAATCGGCAAGGAAGCCTTCTATCGGCAGGCTGAACTGCCATTGGCGGACGCCTACGACTATGCGGTTGGTGTGATGGTCGAGAACATGCTCGCGCGCGATGCCGAAGAAGGCATAGGAGCCTTTCTCGGCAAGCGCATGCCGGAGTGGAAAGAGGACTGACGTCAGGCAAGCTTCAGAAGCAAAGCGCCGACCGCGATGACCGATGCGGCGGCGATGCGCCAGATGCTGACGCGCTCCTTGAGGAAGACGACGGAAATTACAACCGCGAATAGGATCGATGTTTCGCGGAGCGCCGCGACCGTTGCGACCGGCGCCTTGGTCATCGCCCAGAGCGCGAGCCCGTAGGCACCGATCGACCCGGCACCGCCGATCAGCCCGCGCCACCAATGCTGATGGACATGGCGCAGCACGGGCTTGACGCCGCGCCGAACGAACGCCCAGACGAACAGAAGCACGGGCGGCAGCAAAGCCATCCATAGCGTGTAGGAAATGGCATTGCCGGAGATCCGCGCGCCGACGCCGTCGACATAGGTGTAGCATGCGATCACGCAGGCATTGGCGAGCGCCAACAGGATCGCATGCTTGCGGCCCTTGCGGGCTTCGAATGCGAGGGTGAGGACGCCGGCGCAAATCGTCATGATTCCGGCAACGGCCCCGCGGCTTAGTTCCTCGCCGACAACGATGCTGCTCGTCGAGGCGACGATGAGCGGTGCGACGCCGCGCATCAATGGATAGACGAGGCCGATGTCACCGGCGCGATAGGACGCCGCGACCAGTTGGAAATAGGCGAACTGGAAGATTGCAGAAACCAGGATGAAGGGCCACGCTTCGGATTTGGGTAGCGGCAGCAACGGCAGGAAAGGCACTGCCACGGCCGCCGCGCCGAGCGCGATCATGGCGGCATCCAGCGACTTTTCCGAACCGGCCTTGACGAGTGCGTTCCAGGTTGCGTGCAAAAGCGCTCCGAAGAGGACAAGCACGATAACATCAAGCGGCAAAATGAACCTCGGCGGGACGATGTGGAGCGCTCCGGAGTTGTGGAGCGAGGCCGGGCGAAAAGCAATCGGATTCCATCAGGCGAAGCCGAAATGCCGGCGCGGCTGTTGAAATGGTGAACGATCCCGCCGACGTTCGGTTGACTTGTCGGCGCGCGGGGCCAAGTATCCGCCCGTACGAATAATCCCTGGATGTGCAGCATGAATCACGACGTCTATCCGGATTTTTATCTCGCCGACATCCTGCGCACGACGAAGACGATCGCCCTGGTCGGCGCCTCGCCCAAGGCAGAGAGGCCGAGTCACCGCGTGATGGCATTTCTGTTGCGCAAGGGATATCGCGTGATTCCGGTCAATCCGGGGCAGGTCGGCAGGACGATCCTTGACCAGCCAGTCGTGGCGAGGCTCTCGGATATCGACGAGCCGATCGACATGGTCGATGTCTTCCGCGCCGCACATGCACTGCCTGCGCTCATCGACGAAATCCTTGAGCTTCCGTCCTTGCCGAAGGTGATATGGGGACAACTGTCCGTGCGGGATGACGCGGCTGCCGCCAAGGCGGAGACCGCCGGGATCAAGGTCGTCATGGACCGCTGCCCCGCGATCGAATATCCGCGCCTCATAGGCTGACTGCATGATGCCTTGATCGCAGGCGCTACCGGCAAATAATGCAACAATACAAGGTACTTCGGTGACTTTGCGGGTCTGATTACGACGCGCGGCGCTGGAGGGCTCAGGGAGGAACGAATGACGAAAGCCGGTCCCGGTTTCAGCACGCTTGCAATTCACGCCGGGGCCCAGCCGGATCCGACGACTGGCGCGCGGGTGACGCCGATTTACCAGACGACGAGCTACGTTTTCGACAACACCGATCACGCGGCCGCACTCTTCGGCCTGCAGCAGTTCGGCAACATCTACACCCGGATCATGAATCCGACGCAAGCCGTGCTGGAAGAGCGCATCGCTGCGCTCGAAGGGGGCACGGCGGCACTGGCGGTCGCGTCTGGACATGCGGCGCAGCTTCTGGTCTTCCATACGATCATGCGGCCGGGCGACAACTTCGTTGCCGCGAAACAGCTATACGGCGGCTCGGTCAATCAGTTCGGCCATGCCTTCAAATCGTTCGACTGGCAGGTTCGCTGGGCGGACTGCTCGGATCCCGCAAGCTTCGATGCCAAAATCGATGAGCGGACCCAGGGGATCTTCGTAGAAAGTCTTGCCAATCCCGGTGGCACCTTCGTCGATGTCGCGGCAATCGCCGAGGTGGCGCGCAGACATGGCCTGCCGTTGATCGTCGACAACACGATGGCGACACCCTATCTGCTGCGGCCGCTGGAGCACGGCGCGGACATCGTGGTTCACTCGCTGACAAAGTTCATCGGCGGCCACGGCAATTCGATGGGCGGGATCATCGTCGATGGCGGCACCTTCGATTGGTCGAAGTCGGGCAAATACCCGCTCCTTTCCGAGCCGCGCCCGGAATATGCCGGCGTCGTGCTCCAGGAGGCCTTCGGCAACTTCGCCTTCGCCATCGCGGCGCGGGTGCTCGGCCTGCGCGATTTCGGGCCGGCGATCTCACCCTTCAACGCGTTCATGATCCTGACCGGCATCGAAACGCTGCCGCTCAGGATGCAGCGCCATTGCGACAATGCGCTGGCGGTCGCACGGTGGCTAAGGGAACACGACAAGATATCCTGGGTTCGCTATTCCGGTCTGGACGATGATCCGAACAACGCGCTTCAGAAGCGCTATTCTCCGAAGGGGGCGGGTGCCGTCTTTACCTTCGGGCTCGAGGGTGGCTACGACGCTGGAAAACGCTTCGTCGAGGGGCTCGAACTGTTCTCGCACCTCGCCAATATCGGCGACACGCGGTCGCTCGTCATCCACCCTGCATCGACCACGCATCGCCAGTTGACGCCGGAGCAGCAGGTCGCGGCCGGCGCCGGGCCCGACGTTATCCGGCTCTCCGTCGGCATCGAGGACGTTGCCGATATCATCGCCGACCTTGAGCAGTCGCTTGCGAAGATCTGAAACGGCGGTGCACCCATGACCAGTTTCCTGAAGTTTGATCTGTCCTCCATCGAAGCCGAGATTGGAGCGCCGGCGCCCGACCGGCTGATTTCCGGGAATCCTGAGTTTCGCACTTGGAACCTGGAGGAGGCAGACGGCGAGCTCTATGCGGGCATCTGGGAAGCGACCCCCGGAAAGTGGCGGATCGTTTACGACGAGTGGGAGTATTTCCACGTATTGTCCGGCCATTCGATCGTGACGGAGGAGGGGCGGGAGCCCATCCACCTGAGGGCCGGTGACAGCATGATCCTCAGACCCGGCTTCAAGGGAACCTGGGAAGTCGTTGAAACGACTCGGAAGGACTATGTTATCCGCCTGTAACGTCGCTACACCGCGACCAATGCTCCGTCTCAGCCACTTCTAAAGGCATCGGCAAAGCTGCTGGCTGCGATCAGGTTCAGGTCCTTGCGCAGCGCTTCCGACTGCGTCTTGCCGTAACTTTTCTCAAAGCGCGCCTGCGCTTCGGCCCAAAGTGCCAGCGCTTCCTCTTGTTTCCTCAAGCCGAGCGGGGTGAGTCGCACCCGCTTCACGCGGCGGTCATTGCGATCGGGCACGAGCTCGACATAGCCGTCGCGAATGAGCGGCTTCAATGTGTGACCGAGCGCCGAGAGATCCATGACCATGAGGTCGGCGAGCGTCTTGAGCGAGGCGTCACCGCTTCGCCAGATCTGGCTCAGCAGAGAGAATTGCGTGATCTTGAGGCCACTTGGCGCGAGGACATCGTCATAAAGCTGGCTCAGTTGGCGCGACGCGCGCCTCAACGCAGTGTTGGTGCAGACATCCCATACGCCGATATCTTCCTTCGTCACCAATCGCCTCCTCTGCGCTGCCGCGCTAGCATCGGCCCGAAAATCGGAATCGATTTTCGGAAAGCACGATGCGTAGATTCAAAGACTTACAGCGTCCTTTGGCGTTTGTCCGAAGGCGCGGCACTCTAGCACTTTCGTAGTGCCTCACTTGTCGAGCGTCCAGTTGTGGATTATATAGTGGCATATACCAGTAAATTTAACCACGACGGAGCGAAAAATGAGTGCAGCAGTCAACAAGGGAACGGCGCTGGTCACTGGCGCTTCTTCAGGTATCGGCGCCACCTATGCGGACCGTCTCGCGCGGCGCGGGCACAATCTCGTTCTCGTCGCGCGTGATGAAAAGCGCCTGCGCGAACTCGCCGCCCGCCTTGGCGCGCAACACGGCGTCAAAGTGGATGTCCTGAGAGCGGATTTGACGTCGAAGGACGATGTGCGAGCCGTGGAGAAACGGTTGCGCGAAGACGGCGCGATCGAGCTTCTCGTCAACAATGCCGGCATCGGGCCGAAGGGACCGCTGTTGAACGACGACCCTGACTATCTCGACACGATGATCGATCTCAATATTGTCGCCGTAAATCGCCTGGCAGTCGCCGCGGCGCAGACCTTTGCCCAACGTGGCAGGGGTGCGATCATCAACATCGCCTCGGTCGTCGCGCTCATTCCCGAGCGGTTCAACGGCACATACAGTGCAAGCAAGGCATTCGTGCTCAATCTCACGCAAGCGATCGATGCGGAAGTCGCGGACAAGGGCATCAGGGTTCAAGCCGTGCTGCCGGGCATCACTCGCACTGAGATCTTCGAACGCGCCGGCGTATCCTCGAGCCGCTTCGATCCTTCGATGGTTATGGATGTGACGGACATGGTCGATGCGGCCCTTGCGGGCTTCGACCAGGGCGAACTGATCACGGTTCCCTCGCTGCCGGATGCGCGCGATTGGCAGGCCTTGTTCGAAGCGCGCATGGTGCTCGCGCCCAATCTGTCCCACGACCGGCCGGCGGAGCGCTACGGGGTGCGGCGGGCCGAGGCCGTCTAGAATAATTCCAGGAAAAGTGCCCAGCGGTTTTATGAGGCAATGACAAGCTCTACCGCCGTCGACCCGCCGACTACCAGACGAGATCCAGACGCTCCAGGCCGTGGAAATGGAAACTGTCTTTGACATGCGGCTCGTGCTTGAGCCGCATGCCGGGCAGGCGTCGGAACAGGATCGGCAGGGAAAGCTTGAGTTCGAGGCGCGCGAGCGGCGCGCCGATGCAAAAGTGCAGGCCCGCACCAAATGAAACGTTCGGACCTTCGTCCCGATCCGGTTTGAATGTGTCGGGTGCCGAGAACTTCCGCGGATCGACATTGGCCGCACCCAGCATTAGTCCGATCTTGTCGCCCTTCTTGAGGGCGATGCCGTCCTCGAGCTCTATATCCGTCAGCGCATAGCGCTGGAAGATATGCAGCGGTGCGGCGAAGCGCAGGCACTCTTCGACGGTCCGTTCCGTCGCGTCCTCGGTTGCGAAGAGTTCCGCCGGGGAAAGACCCGATTGAAGGATTGTACGCACGGCATTGCCGATCTGATGGACCGTCGCCTCGTGGCCGGCATTCAAGAGCAGGACGGTCGTCGAGATCAGCTCGGCGTCCGAGAGTCGCTCCCCATCCTTCTCCGAAATGATCATATGCGTCAGCAGATCGTCGCCCGGATTGGCGCGCTTGTTCGCAATGATGTCGCGGAGATACGCGGCGAATTCGGCGGACGCTTGATTGGCATCGAGCTCCGTTTCGAAGCTCGGGTTGAAGACGTACATCCGGACCATGCGATGCGACCAGTCGAGGAGGCGAGGGGCGGCTCCCACAGGGATCCCCAGCATACGCGCGATGATGGTTACTGGGATCGTCTCGGCATAGGTCTTCAGCAATTCGACCTCGCCGTTCTTCTCGAAGCTATCGATGACGGCGTGCGAAAGCGCCTCTATCTCCGGTCTTAGCTGTTCGATCTGCCGCGAAACGAAAGCGCGGTTGACGAGCGTCCTCAACCGCGTGTGCGCCGGCGGCTCCAGTTCCAGCAACGAATGCGCCTCCAGCGCATCGAAATCCTTCAGATGCGGTTTCGGCTCCGGCATCCCGAGTTCGTCGCGCGTCGCGACATGCAGGATCTGGCGACCGAAACGGCGGTCACGCAGAAGGCCGTTCACCTGATCATAGCTGGCAAAGTACCATTGCTGCCGTTCCTCCCAGAAGAAGGCCGGACAGTGTGCATGGAGGGCCCCATAGGCAGGGAGCGGATTGCGGAAGAAGTCCGGATTGCGAACGTCGAGAGAAACGTGGCGGCTGGAACCGTCGATCGAAATACCGGGAGGAACAGGCATGACTCAACTCTTCACGTATGGCTAGACTTGCTGCTTCACCTCACTCTCTATTGCTCCGGACACGGGTGCTGCAAGCCCAATCGAGCGGCGGATGTGCGGTGCCGCCTCTCGACACGAGTCCGACGGCTCGGAAGGAACAAGATGCTTGGCCCGGACTTTTTCGGTGGCATGGGCCAACCTATTTGAGCATGATGCGGCAGCAAGCAGGGAGCGGCATGGCAAAAGTTCAGAACAGTTTATCCGCAGGTATTCTGGCGGCGATCCGCAAGCGACGGCCCACGGTGGTGGCGCGCGATGCGGCGGTGGACCGCGGGGACATCGTCATAGCCTCCTACAACATCCACAAATGCGTCGGCACCGATGGCCGGTTTGATCCAGCACGCACGGCTCAGGTCATCGGCGAGATCGGGGCGGATATCGTAGCCCTGCAGGAGGCGGACCAGCGCTTCGGCGAACGGGCCGGTCTGCTCGATCTCGAACACCTGCGGCGCGAGGCGCATCTGGTTTCGGTGCCGATCTCGCCCTTTTCGGCCAAAGGGCACGGCTGGCACGGCAACGTCCTCTTGCTGAGAGAAGGGGCGGTTTCTGACATCCGCCAGTTGAGGCTGCCTGGTGTCGAGCCGCGGGGCGCGCTGGTCGTCGATCTCGACCTCAAGGCCGGGCCGCTGCGGGTGATCGCCGCCCACCTTGGACTGTTGCGTCACTCGCGAGCCCAGCAGGCCGAAGCCCTTCTGCGCGCCGCAGCCGATGGGGTCGGCCGGCCGACGCTGCTTATCGGCGACCTCAACGAATGGCGCATGGGCAAACGTTCATCGCTCAAGTTTCTGAGCCCGACGTTCGATCCATCGCACGCAACTGTTGCCAGTTTTCCGTCGCGTTTTCCCCTGCTGCCGCTCGATCGCGTGCTTGGCAATCCGTATCATCTGGTCACGTCGGTGGCGGTGCACGACTCACCGCTTGCGCGCGTTGCTTCGGACCACCTGCCGGTAAAGGCATCGATTGATCTGAAGGCCGTTCACAAAAGCGACAACGATCAAGGTCGCACCGAACTGATTGGGACGGATCCGGCTTAAGCGGGCTGAGGCGGCGTGCGATGGTGCTCTGGATTACGCTCTTTCTTGCCGTTGTGATCGCCCTTGCCGGTGCGGCGATCCTCTACATCTACGGGCGGTTCGGACGTCGCCCGCAGGCGCAGCCCTCCTTTGCGCTGCCGGTGGGCGAGAACGAAACCGAGATCGATCTAGATACCGGTTTGCTTCTGCTCGATCATCCTCACCAAAGCGGCGTGGCGTTGATATCCGACAACATCGAGGCGTTTGTCGCGAGAGCGCACGCCGCGCGGCGAGCCGGGCGTAGCCTCGACCTGCAATATTACTACTGGAAGGACGATTTGACCGGGTTTCTGCTGACCCGCGAACTCGTCATGGCCGCCGACCGCGGCGTGCGCGTTCGATTGCTGCTCGACGATATCAATGCGGGCATCCATGATCGCCTGTGCATCTCGCTCGATGCTCATCCGAATATCGCGGTGCGCCTGTTCAATCCAAGCCGGGCGCGGACGGACCGCTTTCGCCGTGGCTTCGAGATGGCTATCCGCGCGTTCAGCGCAACACGCCGCATGCACAACAAACTGTGGGTAGCGGACGGGCGGTTGGCGATTGCCGGCGGACGCAATATTGGCGATGCCTATTTCGACGCGGCCGAACTCTCGAACTTTCGCGATCTGGATGTGTGGATGATTGGACCGGTCGTCGATCAGGCGACGGAGATGTTCGATCGCTACTGGAACAGCGCCTCCGTCCTGCCGATCGCGGCGCTGCGTACGCCGCGCAAGCAATTTCTGCCGGCGCTGCGTGAAACGCTCGATGCGCTTGCCCGCACCCCCGCCGCGCGTTTCTACCTGGAACAGGTCGACAAGGCGGTCGCAGAGAAGGGCTGCTTTCGGGGCAGCCGCCCGCTCCACCGGAGCGCGGACGTCCGTATTGCCTTCGATCCGCCTGAAAAGGCGCTGATGCAGAAGCGCCAAAACTGGCTGCTGCGTGAGCTCTTTCCGCTGATCAACGCCGCCAAGCGCGATCTGCGCATCATTTCCCCCTATTTCATCCCGGGCGCCGAAGGAACGCGCGAACTGACGGCGCTCGCCAAGAAGGGGGCGAAGGTGGCCGTGCTGACGAATTCGCTCGCGGCGACGGACGTCGCCGCCGTACATGGCGGCTATGTGAAATATCGCAAAGGGCTGCTGCGCGGCGGAATTGACCTGTTCGAGCTCAAAGAGCGCGGCGATTTCATCGATCGGCACCGCATGTCTCTGTTCGGCGCCCGCAATGCAAGCCTTCACACCAAGGCCTTCGTCATCGACGGGGTGACCGGATATGTCGGCTCGATGAATTTCGATCCGCGTTCTGCCTCGCTCAACACGGAAATGGGGGTCGTGTTTTCGGATGAAGCGTTGGCAAAGGAACTTCAATCGATATTCGACGACGAGACATTGCCGGAAATGAGTTATAGGCTGGCGTTGGAGAATGGCAGGCCGGTCTGGCGTGATCGCTCGAACCGGACGGAAAGATTGCTGCGGCGCGAGCCGGATGCTGGCATTCTTCGGCGGATGATCGCCGGAGCAATCCGCTTCTTGCCGCTGGAGTCTCAACTATGAAAGCGCGGCACGTTTCAAGTGTGGCGAGCTTTACCGATCGTTTACCGATGCGTCCGCAATGCCTGTTAGCAATCGGGGCAAGATGGGCATGTCGGGGAGGTCAGACCTTGAGGCGGATGGCCCGCGACCATTATGCCTATCGAATGTTCGCGACTTGAAGTGAAGGGCATTGACACTCTATGTAAGGGTAGAGGCTTATCCGATGATTCCCGGTCCGCGAGGGATTGCGGCCCCGATTGATGAAGGTTCGATATGAGAAATCCAGTTGATACGGCCATGGCGCTGGTGCCGATGGTTGTTGAACAGACCAACCGCGGCGAACGTTCCTACGACATTTTTTCGCGTCTGCTCAAGGAGCGGATCATCTTCCTGACGGGCCCGGTCGAAGATCAGATGGCAACGCTCGTCTGCGCCCAGCTGCTTTTCCTCGAGGCTGAAAACCCGAAGAAAGAGATCGCGCTTTACATCAATTCGCCGGGCGGCGTCGTGACGGCCGGCATGGCGATCTACGATACGATGCAGTTCATCAAGCCGGCTGTCTCCACGCTTTGCATCGGACAGGCGGCATCCATGGGTTCGCTGTTGCTCGCGGCGGGCCACAAGGACATGCGTTTCGCGACTCCGAATTCCCGCATCATGGTGCATCAGCCTTCCGGCGGCTTCCAGGGGCAGGCGTCTGATATCGAGCGGCATGCGAGAGATATCCTGAAGATGAAGCGCCGGCTCAACGAGGTCTATGTCAAGCATTGCGGACGGACCTATGAAGAGGTCGAACAGACGCTCGATCGCGACCATTTCATGAGCTCTGACGAGGCTCTGGACTGGGGGCTGATCGACAAGGTCATCACGTCGCGTGAGGCAGCCGAAGGCGCTGAACAAGCTTGATTTCAAGCTTTTGTGTCACCGGCGATGCAATTGTGACACATTTGTAATAGCTAAGGGGCTTTATCGACAGGGTAAAGCCGTTAATATGAACCAAAGTGCTGTGTTGGAGTTTGAAAACATGGTGCTCGGGTTTCGGCGGGAGAGTCGTTGCGGCCGAAATTCAGGCGATTGCCTGGTACGGTGAGTACTCCCAAGAACCTTGCGATGGGTGGCAAGCTTTTTGCGCAAGGTGAATTGAGTGGTCCGGGATATCTTTCCGAAGGTGTCCGGCGTGCTGGAAGGAAGTGGAAATGAGCAAGGTCAGCGGTAGCAACGGCGGTGACTCGAAAAATACCCTCTATTGTTCGTTTTGCGGCAAGAGCCAGCATGAGGTTCGCAAGCTGATCGCAGGGCCGACCGTGTTCATCTGCGATGAATGCGTCGAACTTTGCATGGACATCATCCGCGAAGAGAACAAGACCTCGATGGTCAAGTCGCGCGATGGCGTTCCTACTCCGCAGGAAATCATCAAGGTTCTCGACGAATACGTCATCGGCCAGCAGCAGGCCAAGCGCATTCTGTCGGTCGCCGTTCACAACCACTACAAGCGCCTCGCGCATGCCGCGAAGAGCAGCGACGTGGAACTGGCGAAATCCAACATCATGCTCGTCGGGCCGACCGGTTGCGGCAAGACCTACCTGGCGCAGACGCTCGCCCGGATCATCGACGTTCCCTTTACGATGGCCGACGCAACGACGTTGACGGAAGCGGGCTATGTCGGTGAGGACGTCGAGAACATCATCCTGAAGCTGCTGCAGGCGGCCGACTACAACGTCGAGCGCGCTCAGCGCGGTATCGTCTATATCGACGAGGTCGACAAGATTTCGCGCAAGTCGGACAATCCCTCGATCACCCGCGACGTTTCGGGCGAAGGCGTGCAGCAGGCTCTTCTGAAGATCATGGAAGGCACTGTGGCGTCCGTGCCGCCACAGGGTGGCCGCAAGCATCCGCAGCAGGAGTTCCTGCAGGTGGACACGACAAACATCCTCTTTATCTGCGGCGGCGCGTTCGCAGGGCTCGACAAGATCATTTCGGCTCGTGGTGAAAAGACGTCGATCGGCTTTGGCGCCACCGTCCGTGCTCCGGAAGACCGCCGCGTCGGCGAGGTATTGCGCGAGCTTGAGCCGGAAGATCTCGTCAAGTTTGGCCTGATCCCCGAGTTCATCGGCCGTCTGCCGGTTCTGGCGACGCTCGAGGATCTCGATGAGGATGCACTGATCCAGATTCTTTCGGAGCCGAAGAACGCTCTGGTCAAGCAGTATCAGCGTCTGTTCGAAATGGAGGACGTCGAGCTGACCTTCCACGAGGACGCTCTGCGCGAGATCGCTCGACGCGCCATCGTGCGCAAGACCGGCGCGCGCGGCCTGCGCTCGATCATGGAAAAGATCCTGCTCGACACCATGTTCGAACTGCCGACGCTCGAAGGCGTTCGCGAGGTGGTGATATCGGACGAGGTGGTCAAGGGAACCGCCCGGCCGCTCTACATCTACTCGGAGCGCTCCGACGAGAAGACCAACGTTTCGGCCTAGTTCTTCTCTTTCACGAATGTTTGAAAAGCCCGCCCCGCGCGGGCTTTTCCATTTTGTGCACATAGCTGTTGAGATGGGGTCGCAGCCCGTTCGAATTAATGAAACTGTGGTTGCTAAAGCGCAGTAACAACGCGATGATGCGACGATTCAGTGAAGGCCCGTTTGCTGCCTGTCGTTGATGTTTCGACGTCCTTTCGCAAGGTCCGCAACAGCGTCCAAGCGTAAGGAACGGGAACTGTCCATGAAAGGGAGACTGCGCCGTACCTTGAAAAGGCCGCTCTTGCACTCCACTTTCATGAAGAAAAAATGACAGCCGGGAGTGCCATAGGGCTCCCGGGAACGGGCCCGAAATCGGGACGGAAAGGAAATGACATGACGAACAAAACGTCCTCGGCGACTGAAAGCGCGACATATCCGGTTCTGCCGCTGCGTGACATCGTAGTCTTCCCGCACATGATCGTGCCGCTCTTCGTCGGGCGGGAGAAGTCGATCCGCGCGCTGGAAGAGGTCATGGGCACCGACAAGCAGATCATGCTTGCCACCCAGATCAACGCCACCGACGACGACCCGGAACCTTCCGCCATCTATCATGTCGGAACCATCGCAAACGTGTTGCAGCTGCTGAAGCTTCCCGATGGGACCGTAAAGGTTCTCGTCGAAGGCCGCGTGCGTGCGGAGATCGATCGCTATACGCAGCGCGAGGAATTCTACGAAGCGCAGGCCCATGCGCTGCATGAACCGGAAGAAGATCCGGTCGAGATCGAAGCGCTGAGCCGCTCGGTGGTGTCCGAATTCGAGAGCTACGTAAAGCTCAACAAGAAGATTTCTCCCGAGGTCGTCGGCGTTGCAAGCCAGATCGAAGACTATTCGAAGCTTGCCGATACGGTCGCATCGCACCTCTCCATCAAGATCGTCGAAAAGCAGGAGATGCTGGAGACGACGAGCGTGAAGATGCGCCTCGAAAAGGCGCTCGGCTTCATGGAAGGCGAGATTTCGGTCCTGCAGGTCGAAAAGCGTATCCGTTCGCGCGTCAAGCGCCAGATGGAGAAGACCCAGCGCGAATATTACCTCAATGAACAGATGAAGGCGATCCAGAAGGAGCTTGGCGACAGCGAGGACGGCCGCGACGAGATGGCCGAAATCGAAGAGCGCATTGCGAAGACCAAGCTCTCCAAGGAAGCGCGCGAGAAGGCTGATGCGGAACTGAAGAAGCTGCGCCAGATGAGCCCGATGTCCGCGGAAGCGACCGTCGTGCGCAACTATCTGGACTGGCTGCTTGGTATGCCGTGGGGCAGGAAGTCCAAGATCAAGACCGACCTCAATCACGCCGAGAAGGTGCTCGATACCGACCACTTCGGCTTGGACAAGGTCAAGGAGCGCATCGTCGAGTACTTGGCGGTGCAGGCGCGCTCGTCCAAGATCAAGGGCCCGATCCTGTGCCTCGTCGGCCCTCCCGGCGTCGGCAAGACCTCGCTCGCCAAGTCGATCGCAAAGGCAACCGGCCGTGAATACATTCGCATGGCGCTTGGCGGCGTTCGCGACGAGGCTGAGATCCGCGGTCACCGCCGGACCTATATCGGCTCGATGCCCGGCAAGGTCGTCCAGTCGATGAAGAAGGCGAAGAAGTCCAACCCGCTCTTCCTGCTCGACGAAATCGACAAGATGGGCCAGGACTTCCGCGGCGACCCGTCCTCGGCATTGCTGGAAGTGCTCGATCCGGAACAGAACTCGACCTTCATGGATCACTACCTGGAAGTCGAATATGACCTCTCGAACGTGATGTTCATCACCACCGCGAATACGCTGAATATTCCGGCGCCGCTGATGGACCGCATGGAAGTGATCCGGATTGCCGGTTACACCGAAGAGGAAAAGCTGGAGATCGCAAAGCGGCACCTCTTGCCGAAGGCGATCCGCGACCACGCACTGCAGCCGAAGGAATTTTCGGTGACGGACGACGCGCTGATGGCCGTTATCCAGACCTATACGCGTGAGGCCGGCGTCCGCAATTTCGAGCGCGAACTGATGAAGCTCGCTCGCAAGGCCGTGACCGAGATCCTCAAGGGTAAGGCCAAGAAGGTCGAAGTGACAGCGGAAAACATCGCCGACTACCTCGGTGTTGCGCGGTTCCGCCACGGTGAGGCCGAGCGGGACGATCAGGTCGGCGTGGTCACGGGACTGGCCTGGACCGAGGTCGGCGGCGAATTGCTGACGATCGAAGGTGTCATGATGCCCGGCAAGGGCCGCATGACGGTGACCGGCAACCTGCGTGACGTGATGAAGGAATCGATTTCGGCGGCCGCCTCCTATGTCCGTTCGCGTGCGATCGATTTCGGCATCGAGCCGCCGCTCTTCGACAAGCGCGACATCCACGTGCACTTGCCCGAGGGCGCTACGCCGAAGGACGGCCCGTCCGCGGGCGTTGCAATGGCAACGGCGATCGTCTCGGTGATGACCGGCATTCCGATCTCCAAGGACGTGGCGATGACCGGCGAGATCACCCTGCGCGGTCGCGTGCTGCCGATCGGTGGTCTGAAGGAGAAGCTGTTGGCGGCTCTGCGCGGCGGCATCAAGAAGGTGCTGATCCCCGAGGAGAACGCCAAGGATCTCGCCGAGATCCCGGACAATGTGAAGAACAACCTCGAAATCATCCCGGTTTCGCGGATGGGCGAGGTTCTCGAACATGCCCTGACGCGTCGGCCCGAACCGATCGAGTGGGACCCGGCGAACCAACCGTCGCCGGTCGCATCGGTCGATTCGCAGGACGAAGCAGGCGCTTCGATCGCCCACTGATCAAGTCCCGGAAGGGGCGGGGGACTGTGTCCCGCTTGCGCCCCTCGCCAGAAAAACAAGGAAGACCGGCACTTTGCCGGTCTTTTTTGTTGTAAAAACCCTTCGCAAGCCTTGCATTCCAAGGGATTAGGCGCAATTGGGAATGGCAAGACGTGGGCGATGCGCAAGCTGCCCCGGCTTAACAAGACAGTCGTTTCGAACCAATGAAAGGGGTGGAAACATGAACAAAAATGAGCTCGTGTCTGCGGTTGCTGAGAAGGCCGGACTTTCCAAGACCGATGCGTCTTCTGCAGTTGATGCAGTTTTCGAGACCATCCAGGCTGAACTGAAGAGCGGCGGCGATATCCGCCTCGTCGGTTTCGGCAACTTCTCCGTGACCCGTCGCGAAGCCTCGAAGGGCCGCAACCCGTCCACGGGCGCGGAAGTTGACATCCCGGCCCGCAACGTGCCGAAGTTCACGGCCGGCAAGGGCCTCAAGGACGCTGTCAACTAATCTGGTGTTTGCGGGTTCCAGAACCCCAGCGAACATCTCACTGCACCCTGTCTTGCCGTTTCCCTTGTGAGAACACAGGCAGCAGGGAGGTTCATGTTTCATCTGCCGCGGCGCCGCCTGATGGCGGAAGCAAGCAAGCAGATCAATTGAGGCCCGGTTCGCCCGGGCCTCTTTTCGTTTCTACCTCCGTGTCATTGAGCTGTTACACGACGGTTGCACAAGCCTCCCATCCGGCGCGTGAGACGATCGGGCGATTCCGGATGCCAACAGCGGCACAGGGCAGGGGCTATTTGCCCATGTGTCGCGACACGGAGGGACACGTGAAGACATTTTCAATCACCACAGCATTGGCGGCAGCGCTCGCCGCATCGACGGCATCAGCCGTCCATGCAGAACAGGTTTTCAACCGCGTCGCATCCTTTGCCGTCGCGGACAATCTGCCGGAAGGTGCGGATCGCAAAGCCGCGACCTCGGCCGAAATCATAACGGCAAGCGAGGATGGCAACACGCTCATCTATTCCGACAGCCCCGGAAAGCGCATCGGCTTCATCGACATCACCGATGCCAAGGCACCGAAGGCGGGCGGCATCGTATCGTTCGACGGCGAGCCGACGTCGGTTGCAGTCGCTGGCGCGAGGGCGCTTGTTGCCGTCAATACCCGCGAAAGCTTTACGAAGCCCTCGGGCCTCGTCGCTGTCGTCGACCTCGCGACGAAGAAGGTCGACACGACTTGCGACCTTGGCGGCCAGCCGGACTCGGTTGCGGTCAACAAGGACAAGACGCTTGCGGCCATCGCGATCGAGAACGAGCGTGACGAGGAAGTGAACGACGGGAAGATTCCGCAGATGCCGGCCGGCGATCTCGTCGTCCTGTCGCTGAAGGATGGCGTCCCGGATTGCTCGAGCATCAAGCATGTGGCGCTGACAAGTCTCGCCGACATAGCCGGCGAAGACCCGGAGCCGGAGTTCGTCGCCTTCAACAGCAAGGATGAAATCGCCCTGACGCTGCAGGAGAACAACCATATCGTCATCATCGACGGCAAGTCCGCCAGCGTAAAGACGCATTTCTCCGCAGGCACCGTCGATCTCAAGAACATCGACACCAAGCGTGATGGCGCCATCTCGTTCACCGGCGAGCAGGCCGGCGTAAAGCGGGAACCGGATGCCGTGAAGTGGCTCGATGACAGCCGTCTGGTCGTTGCCAACGAGGGCGACTACGAAGGCGGCGCGCGCGGCTTCACCATCTTCGATACGACCGGCAAGGTGCTGTTTGAATCCGGTGCAGCCTTCGAACATGCGATCGCGGCAATCGGCCACTACCCCGAGAAGCGGTCCTCGGCAAAGGGTGTCGAGCCGGAAGGCGTGGAACTGGCGCAATATGGCAAGGACAAGCTCTTCTTCGTGCTCACCGAGCGCGCCTCGATCGTCGGCGTCTACAAGGACACCGGCGGCGAACCGGAACTGCTGCAACTCCTGCCGTCCGGAATTGGACCCGAGGGCGCCGTTGCCATCCCGGGCCGCAATCTGTTTGCGACCGCCAACGAGACGGACCTCGTCGAGGAAGGCGGTGCGCGGGCACACGTGATGATCTATGAACGGAGGGAGGGCGAGCCGGCCTATCCGCAAATTCGCTCGGCTGAGAAGGATGGCCTGCCGATCGGTTTCGGGGCGCTCTCCGGCCTTGCGGCAGTTGCAGAGAAGCCAGGCTTCGTGCGCGCTGTCAGCGACTCGGTATTTTCGTCGCAACCGACGATCTTTACGATCGATGCCACGCAGAAGCCCGCTCTGATCACGGAAGCGCTGCGGATCACCCGCGATGGCGCTCCTGCCCAGAAGCTCGACATCGAAGGCGCTGCCAATGACGGCGAAGGCGGCTTCTGGCTCGCCTCCGAAGGCGATGCGGACAAGCTCTACAGCCATGCGCTCATCCACGTGAACAAGAAAGGCGAGATCAAGCAGGAGATCGTGATCCCGGCAGAGCTGCGTGCAAACGAGACCCGCTATGGCTTCGAGGGCATTGCGACGGTGGGCGAAGGCGACAGCCAAGTCCTTTGGATGGCAATCCAGCGTGAATGGAAGGACGACGAGAAGGGCTTCGTCAAACTCGTCTCCTACAAGCCGGCGAGCAAAGAGTGGGGCGCCGTGCGCTATCCGCTCGACAAGTCGGAAGAAGGCTGGGTCGGCCTTTCGGAAATCGCCGTCCATGGCGACTATGCCTATGTCATCGAGCGCGACAACCTGATCGGGCAAGCGGCCAAGCTGAAGAAGCTCTACCGCATCGCGCTCGCCGACCTGAAGCCGGCTGCACTCGGCGGCGAACTGCCGGTCGTCAAGAAGGAAGAGGTTCGTGATCTCATTCCGGAGCTCAAGGCTCTAAACGGCTACGTCGTTGACAAGGTCGAGGGCTTTACCATTGACGCGGCTGGAAACGGTTATGTCGTGACGGACAACGATGGCGTCGACGACTCCTCCGGCGAGACCCTGTTCTTCTCCATCGGCGCCATCGACGCGATGTAAGCGCGAACGCCTGGAGAAAACGTAAGGGGCCGGGACATGACGTCCCGGCCCCTTGTGATTCGGAGCTTTTCAGTGTTGTCTAGCGTGCGACGGCGACCTGTGCCTCTTCGGCCTCTTCCTTGCGCTTGCGGATTTCGTCGGTCTTTTCCACCAGCTTGCTGACGATATCGTAAAGCTGGTCGAGTTGCTCGTCGTCGAGCGCCGAGAAGATTTCCTCGATAAGCTGTTTGCGCGGATGTTCGGCCGCTTCGAGCACGACCCGCCCGGTTTCGGTGATCGAGACGATCTTCGCGCGGCGGTCCTCCGGATCAGGCTTCCGCATCACCAGACGGTCGCGCTCCAGTCCGTCGATGGCCTCGGTGACGGTCCGCGGCGCGAAATTAAGCGCGCAGGCGATATCCGTGGATCGGCAAGGACCGAGCTTGCTCAGAAAGAACAGGAACTTGCTTCGGGCAAGCGATACGCCTTCCTCCGTCATCGACTCGTTCACCAATCGATGAACGCGATGATAAAGTTCGAACAGCTTGTCGGAAACTTCGAATGTCTTCTTCATGACCTTCATAGGTATTTGTTGAGGTGCCATGTCAAATGGCAGTAACACTATTGATAGTTACAATTGGCACATTTGTCGACAAAAACCTCTTAATTCTTAAGGCGTGTTGGTTCAGCGGAAAGAAACGGCCCGGTTGTCGAGGGCGTTTTGTGTGATCAGCCGGGAAACTGCGAACCACATCGTGCAGGCGTGGCGCAGTCCTGCCACGGGAAGCGATCATCGCCAGCGACGCTGGCAGTGTGATCATCTGTGGCCGACCGGTTGGGCGCCATTGACGGGCGAGGCAGCGTCGGGCCATGGTCGGCCATGCCCTTCCGCTTCGTCCACACCGCAGATCTCCACCTCGATTCACCCTTGCGCAGCCTGGCTCTCAGAAATGGGGAACTCGCCGACCTCGTGCGCGGAGCAACCCGCGGCGCATTGGCAAGCATCGTCGATCTATGCATCGCCGAAAGCGTCGACGCGCTGCTGATTGCCGGCGACCTCTATGATGGCAGCCAGACCTCCATGAACACCGCGCTTTTCCTTGCCGGTGAATTGCGTCGCCTGGACGCGACCGGTATCCGGACTTTCGTCATTCGTGGGAACCACGACGCGCAGTCCCAGGTGACGCGCGAGTTGACCTTGCCACCGTCGGTTCACGTGTTCCAGGGGCGAAGCAAGCCGATGCTTGCCAAGACACTGGCAAGCGGCAGAACGGTTCATATTCACGGGGTGAGCTTTGCCAACCCGCACGCACCGGAGAGCCTCCTGCCGTCATTTCATCCGCCGGTTGCCGACGCGATCAACATCGGCATGCTGCACACGAGCCTTTCCGGCTCGCAGGGACATGATCGCTATGCGCCCTGCAGCGTCGCCGATCTCCAACGGCATGGTTTCGACTATTGGGCGCTCGGCCATGTCCACCAGCGTCAGGTGCACAGCGAGCAACCGTTCATTGTGATGCCGGGCATGCCGCAGGGCCGCGACATCAACGAGGCGGGAGCCAAAGGTGTAACCCTCGTCACGATCGACGATGACGGGCGTATCGAAATAGAGGAGCGCCCGATCGGTGCGGCCGTGTTCGAGCGACTATCCGTGGATATCACGGACGCGGCGGAGTGGCGCGACGTACTGGATCTCGTGACCCGCGCTCTCACCCGTCTGCGGCATGAGATATCGGCGGAGAATCTCATCCTGCGCTTATCGCTGACAGGCAGCTCTCCGCTGGCTTGGCGCCTGAAAAGGGACGCGGACCTTCTGCAAACCGAACTCGCAAACATCTCTGCCGGGCTCAGTGGATGCTGGGTCGAGAAAATCGACCTTCTCTGCCGGGAACCGCGAGCGCAGGGCGATCGGCCGTCGCGGGAGCCGGTGGAGGAACTCGCCTCGCTGGTCGAAAGCGAAGTGTTGCCGGCCTTCGGCTTTCGCGAAGAAATAAGAGCTGTCGCCGAAGAACTCTTGCAGCAGCTACCGCCTGAGTTGCGACAGACGCTGGCGCCCGATGAAGACGCGCTTGAAGAACTGGTGGTGAATGCCGGCCTCATGGGGAGTGGAAATGTGCTGGCACATCTCCACGGCGCCGCCGCCGGTGGCGACTGATGCGGCTCCAGCAACTCGATCTGGTGCGCTACGGAAAGTTCACCGCGCGCAGCCTCGATTTCGGCAACGCCAAGTCCGAAAAACCGGACTTTCATCTGGTTTACGGTCCGAACGAGGCCGGCAAGTCGACCTTGTTTTCCGGTTTCCTCGATCTGCTTTTCGGGATCGAGCGCCTCAGCCCCTATGGCTTTCTGCATCCCTATCAGACGATGCGCGTCGGTGGCATCGTGGAGACTGCCGGCAGGCGACATCAGGCGTATCGCATCAAGCGCAACGCAAACAGCCTGATTGGCCCCGACGAGCATCCGCTGCCCGAAAATCTCTTTTCGGCCGCCCTCGGCTCTATCGATCGCGCGACCTATCGCACGATGTTTTCGCTGGACGATGACAGCATTGAGCAGGGCGGTGAAAGCATCCTGAAGAGCGAGGGCGAGCTTGGCTCGCTGCTGTTTTCCGCGAGTTCCGGCCTGCCGGACAGCAGCGCCGTATTGGCGACCTTGCGTGCCGAGGCAGATGCCTTCTACAGGCACCAAGGACGCAAGCACGAACTTGCGGAGCTGAGGGGCGCGCTCGACACGCTGAAGGCCGAGCGCAACGCGCTCGACATCAACGCCCGCGAATACGCGTCGCTTCGCAAGACGGTGGCAAGTGCCCGTGAGCGCCATGATGGCGCGTCGACGCGGCGCGCGGAACTGCGCGTTGCCCGGGACCGCACACGTGCCCAGCTCGATTGCATGCCGCTTCTCGGCCGGCTTCGCAGCGTGCGGGAAGATCTCGCCCGCCAAGAGGCTCTGCCGGTGCCGCCTTCGCAATGGTGGAGCGACCTGCCGGCGCTCCGCAAAACAGAAACGGAAATCGTCGCCCGGTTTTCGCAGCTGAACGAAGAGTTGCGGCGCCGACGCGAAGAACTGGAAGGCTTGCCTCTGGACGCGCTGGCGCTGGCGCTTGCTGAGCGGTTTGAACTGCTGCGCGAAACGGCGCTCGACGCCCGCTATCTCACGGCAGCACGCGACATGCCGTCTCGTATCGAGGAGCTTGCCGTTACGTCAGCCGGTATCGAGGCCTGTCTCGTCCGCCTCGGTCAAAAAAGTCATCCCGATCCCGCCGCCCTTCTTCTGCCTGCTGCAGCCGGTGCCCGGCTGCAGGATCTCGTGCGGCGTCACGCAACGCTCGCCGAGAGGCTTTTATCCGCGTGTGAGGAGGTCGGGAAGGCGAAGCGGCAGTGGCAGGAGGCCGACCGCGACCTCGCCCGGCTCGATGGAAGCGGGAGGGATCTCAGGCATCTCGCGGAACGTCTGCGGTTGGCGCGGCAGAGCGACTGCCTGCTTCGACAACAGGCGGCAAGCCGGGAGATCGATCGCCTGGAAGCGGAGCTTTCCGACAAGCTCGACAGCTTGCGGCCGTTCAAGGGAAGCGCCGACGAGCTTGCGGCGGTCTCTATCCCGGCGCCCGGTGTGGTCGAGGCTTGGCGGGCCGAAGCAGCGTTGCAGGCAGAGCGGCGACTGCGTCTCGACGCCAGGATTGCAGACGAGAGCGAACGTCAGGCCGGAGACGAAGCGCGTCTTGCGGCGCTCAGCTCTTTCGGCGGGGCCGTGGACGACGCCGCCGCAAATGAGTTGCGCCTGCGGCGTGATCTTGCCTGGCAGGAGCATCGGCTCCGGCTGGATGACGTCACCGCGGGCACCTTCGAGACGCTGCTTAAAGAGGACGACCGAGCAATCGCGTTCCGGCTGGGGCAGGCGGAACGGGTCGCGGAGCTGCGCGGCCTGACATGCGCGATTACCGAACGCCGCGCCCGCCTGCGCGAACTTGAAGAGCAAAGACGCGTGGCGGTCAGCGAACGCGGGCAATTGGACGCCGCAGTTGGGCGAGCCGCCGGCGCCTGCGGGTTACCCTGCGTCATCCCGTTGCCGCAACTGGAAGCCTGGTTGGGGGCACGCGCCGCCGCGCTCGAAGTCCGGGCGGCGTTGCGCGCGGCGCGTCTTGAGCACGAGCGGGCGGCCAACGAAGAAGCGATAATGGTTCGCGCACTGCAGGACGAGCTTGCATGCGTTGGAGCGACCGAGAACTTGCCGGTGCATCTCGACGGCTTGCTCGCAGCGGCGGAGCGCGTCATATCCGAGGCGCAGACGGCCGCCGCCGCCCATCGTGCCGCTGTTGAACAGCATCGCCGGACCTCGGAATCACTGGAAAACCGGCAGATCACGCTCGAGATCGCGGAGGCGGAAATGGCCGCCTGGCAGCGTGAATGGCACGAGGCGCTCGTAGGGACCTGGCTCGCAGGACAAATCGGGCAGCCAAATCCGCAAGAGCCAAATCCACGAGGGCCAAATCCAAACGAGATTGGGCCGATGCTTGCGGTCCTGCAGGACTTCGACAAGCTGATGCAGCGCAAAGCCGATCTCGATCACCGAATAGCAGGCATGCGCAAGGACCAGATCGCGTTTGCCGAGGCGGTTTCAAGTTTGGCCGAAGCATTCGGGTTGCGGGAGAGCGCCGGTGACCCCCTGATGCTCTTTGCCGCCTTGCGCGATCGGATCGGTTTCGCTCACCGGCAGCAGGAGCGCCGCGGGACGGCGATCGTCAGCATTGAGCGAATGGAAGAGGACCTGCAAAGGCTGCACGCGGAGGAGCGGCTTCACATCTGCGCGAAGCAGGTCATGCTCGATTTCTTCGGCTGCGTCACGCTTGACGAAGCCGGCACTTGCCTGGACGCCGCGCGCGAGCAGGAGAGGCTCAGGCAAAGGCTCGCCGAACTCGAGGACGATCTTGCCACGCGGCTCGGCGTCGGCACCTGTGATGAGGCCGAGGCGATGCTGGCAGCGGTCGACGAGACGGCCTTGCGGCACGAACTCGCCGGGTTGGAAGAAGCGATTGACGCTGCAGATCGCGATGTCAGCGAGTTGCATGCCGAGGTGCGGAGCAGGGAAAAGGCGCTCGGTGACGTCGAAGGCGGAGACAGCGTTGCCGTACTGGAGCAGCGGCGCCGAACACTGCTTCTCGACATCGAGAACAAGGCGATCGGCTATTTGCGGTTGAGGGCAGGGGTGATCGCGGCCGAGCAGGCGCTACGGCTGTTTCGCGAGCGCCACCGCAGCGCCATGATGCAACGGGCATCCCGGATGTTCATGCAGATCAGCGGCGGCGAATATTCCGGTCTCTCCACCCATGCGGACAAGGGGCAGGAGTTCCTGATCGCCAATGTCGCCTCGGGCGGCTCGAAGCTCGCCGGCGATCTTTCGAAGGGCACGCGGTTCCAGCTCTATCTCGCTCTCCGAATCGCCGGCTACCACGAGGTTGCTGCCGCTCGGGAGGCGCTGCCGTTTATCGCGGACGACATCATGGAAACATTCGACGACGATCGCGCCGGTCGCGCTTTCGAATTGATGGCGGACATGGCACGGGTGGGACAGGTGATCTATCTTACCCATCATGAACACCTTTGCGATGTCGCGCGGGACGCTTGCCCGTCGGTAACCATTCACAGGCTGTAGCGAAGCGCCGGCTTCACGCTGTCTTGGACCCGAGCAATTCCAGGAAAAGTGTATAACGGTTTTCCGTCCGGAATTGCGTTGTTCCAAGAGTTCTACAACACGGAGGATCCAGGCATGGAAATCATCGAATGTGGATCGCGGCCTTCGGTGCGGGGCGCGACTGAGTATTTCACCGGATCGGTGCGGCAAGACCCCGTGCTAGAGGCACCCCATCCGGCGCGCGTTCGTGTCGTCACCGTGACCTTCGAGCCCGGCGCACGCACGGCGTGGCATACACACCCGCTTGGCCAGACCCTGATCGTGACGGCCGGCCGCGGATTGGCCCAAACCTGGGGCGGAACGCTACGCGAGATTCGCGCGGGCGACGTCGTGTGGTTTCCGCCGGGCGAAAAACATTGGCACGGGGCCGGGCCGGATACCGCGATGGCGCACATCGCCATCCAGGAAGCGCTCGACGGCAAGGTGGTTGACTGGCTCGAACACGTGACGGTTGAGCAGTACAGCGGAGCGTGAAGAGGTCGCGCGGTTTAAGAGGCGGATGCCGCTGTGTCGCTTCGTTTTTTGGATGAATGGTGGGCGATGAGAGACTCGAACTCCCGACATCCTCGGTGTAAACGAGGCGCTCTACCAACTGAGCTAATCGCCCTCTCGCGTTTCGAACAAGCGTGTCCGCCGCGTCGGTGGGCGTGATCTATGCGCAACCGGGAAAAACCGCAAGAGCATTTGCAGGTTTTTTCGAATTTTTTTGTGAACACGGGTTTCGCGCCAGAGCGTATTGCCATCGCTTGTGGACAACTTCCGGCGGGATCACTGGTTGTCTTCAGTCAGGGGCTTGGCTCGCATGTGCGCCGGTAGACGCGGCGGCCGCCGTCACACAGAGAGATCGCACGAAGATGTCGGATGGTGCTTGCCGCATGGCGTGTCGGGTCGTGCCTGAATCCGTATCGCCAAGCGGGCTGTGGATCAAAAACCGCTCGGTCACGGATTTGTCTTCAAACACGCTTGACACCCAAATGCGAACCGCTTAGTTAGCCGCTCATCGAACGGCAGGGCCGCTTTGATGCGGGGCGAACAAAAGTCGCTCCGGCCTAGTCAAGATGATGCGGGTGTAGCTCAGTCGGTTAGAGTGCCGGCCTGTCACGCCGGAGGTCGCGGGTTCGAGCCCCGTCACTCGCGCCACTCTTGAAAGGCAAAGCAGCGGCATTCTCAAAATGTGCCGATGATGTAATAATGGCCGCATGGCCATGATGCGCGGGTGTAGCTCAGTCGGTTAGAGTGCCGGCCTGTCACGCCGGAGGTCGCGGGTTCGAGCCCCGTCACTCGCGCCATTTCTCCTGTCTTTCGATGCGATCTGTTGGCGCGGTTTTCGGCATTTTGCATTGCGGCATTCTGTCTCGGTTGGCAATCGTCTGCGGCGAAGTTCCTCTATTCCCGCAAATGCGCGCTTTGACGCTGCTGTAGCGAATAATGTCGCATTATCCTTGCGCCGCGAAGCGGTTTAAATGCCCCTTGAAGGCTTGCGCGCGGGCGCGGCCTGCGCTAACCACTCTGGCGTTGCAACATATTTTTCGGCCTGCGAGATTTGTTGTTCTGGCGCTTCTCCGGCGCTCTCCCGCAGGCAGGGACGGATAACAATGACTGAACTTCTCGGTTCCTATGTTCCGATCGCGATTTTCATTGGAATCGCTCTTGTGATCGGCCTCGCACTCTTGGTCGCCCCCTTCGCTGTTGCCTTCAAGGCGCCCGATTCGGAAAAGCTGTCGGCCTACGAGTGTGGCTTCAACGCGTTCGACGACGCTCGCATGAAGTTCGACATCCGTTTCTATCTCGTGTCGATCCTCTTCATCATCTTCGATCTGGAAGTGGCGTTCCTCTTCCCCTGGGCAGTTTCGTTCAGGGACATGGGCTGGTTCGGCTTCTGGTCGATGATGGTCTTCCTCCTGGTGCTGACGGTCGGCTTTATCTATGAATGGAAGAAGGGAGCGCTGGAATGGAATTGACCTCCGGCACCACGCTCGTTGCGCCGCAGCCGAAGGGGATCATCGATCCCGCGACCGGCAAGCCGATCGGCAGCAATGACGCTTTCTTCGGCGAGATCAACAACGAGCTCGCCGACAAGGGTTTTCTCGTTACCTCGACCGACGAGCTGATCAACTGGGCCCGCACCGGTTCGCTGATGTGGATGACCTTTGGTCTTGCCTGCTGCGCCGTCGAAATGATGCAGATGTCGATGCCGCGCTATGACGCCGAACGTTTCGGCTTCGCGCCGCGCGCCTCGCCGCGCCAGTCCGACGTCATGATCGTCGCCGGTACGCTGACCAACAAGATGGCGCCTGCGCTTCGCAAGGTCTACGACCAGATGCCGGAGCCGCGCTATGTCATCTCGATGGGGTCCTGCGCCAACGGCGGCGGCTATTATCACTATTCCTATTCGGTCGTACGTGGTTGCGACCGCGTCGTTCCCGTCGACATCTATGTGCCAGGCTGTCCTCCCACGGCAGAAGCGCTGCTTTACGGCGTGCTTCTGCTGCAGAAGAAGATCCGCCGGACCGGCACGATCGAGCGCTAAGGGCAGGGGGTCTTTAAGATGAGTGAAGCCCTGAACGAGCTTGCCTCCTATCTTCGCGAGACGCGCGGTGCGCTGATCGCCGATGCAGAGATCAAATTCGGCGAGCTGACCGTGACGGTCACGGTGGAACATGTCGTCGCGCTGCTGACGTTCCTGCGTGACGACGTGCAGTGTGCCTTCGTCAACCTGGTCGATGTCTGCGGTGTCGACTGGCCGCAGCGGCCGGACCGTTTCGATGTCGTCTATCACCTGCTGTCGCCGCGGCAGAACCTGCGCATCCGCGTAAAGGTTCAAACCGGCGAAGGTGAGCCTGTGCCGTCGGCGACTGCGGTCTATCCGGGCGCGGACTGGTTCGAGCGGGAAGCCTACGACATGTACGGCATTCTCTTTACCGGGCACCCGGATCTGCGCCGCATCCTGACGGACTACGGCTTCGAAGGTCATCCGTTGCGCAAGGACTTCCCGGTGACCGGTTTCGTCGAAGTGCGTTACGACGACGAGGCCAAGCGCGTCGTCTATGAGCCCGTCGAACTGAAGCAGGAATTCCGCAACTTCGATTTCCTTTCGCCATGGGAAGGGACCGAGTATGTCCTGCCCGGCGATGAGAAGGCGAAGGCACGGTAAGACTAAGTCGGCCCGTGACGATCCGTCGAGGATGTCATCCGGCCTGGAGCAATCGGTATGACCGAACATAACGTCCGCAACTTCAACATCAACTTTGGCCCTCAGCATCCGGCGGCGCACGGTGTTCTCCGCCTGGTACTCGAGCTTGATGGCGAAATCGTCGAGCGCGTCGACCCGCATATCGGGCTGTTGCATCGCGGCACCGAAAAGCTGATCGAGACCAAGACCTATCTGCAGGCTATCCCCTATTTCGACCGGCTCGATTACGTTGCGCCGATGAACCAGGAACATGCCTTCGCGCTTGCGGTGGAGCGGCTGACGGGCACGGAAGTGCCGATCCGCGGCCAGCTCATCCGTGTTCTTTATTCGGAAATCGGCCGCATCCTCTCGCATCTTCTTAACGTCACTACGCAGGCGATGGACGTCGGTGCGCTGACCCCGCCGTTGTGGGGGTTCGAAGAGCGCGAAAAGCTGATGGTCTTCTACGAACGCGCCTGCGGCGCCCGCATGCACTCGGCGTACATTCGTCCGGGCGGCGTGCACCAGGACCTGCCGCATCAGCTGGTCGAGGATATCGGCAAGTGGATCGATCCGTTCCTGAAGACCGTCGACGATATCGACGAGCTCCTCACCGGAAACCGCATCTTCAAGCAGCGCAACGTCGATATCGGCGTCGTCAAGCTGGAGGATGCCTGGGCCTGGGGCTTTTCCGGCGTCATGGTGCGCGGCTCGGGTGCCGCCTGGGACCTGCGCCGCGCGCAGCCCTATGAATGCTACTCCGACCTCGAGTTCGACATCCCGATCGGCAAGAACGGCGACTGCTACGACCGCTACCTGATCCGCATGATCGAGATGCGCCAGTCGGCGATGATTATGCGCCAGTGCGTGAACCGTCTGCTCGGCGACGCGAAGGCGGGGCCGGTCTCGTCGATGGACGGCAAGATCGTGCCGCCGAAGCGCGGCGAGATGAAGCGCTCGATGGAAGCATTGATCCACCACTTCAAGCTCTATACCGAGGGCTACCACGTGCCGGCCGGCGAGGTTTATGCCGCAGTCGAAGCGCCGAAGGGCGAATTCGGCGTCTATCTCGTCTCCGATGGTTCGAACAGGCCGTACCGGTGCAAGATTCGTGCCCCGGGCTATGCGCACTTGCAGGCCATGGACTTCATCTGTCGCGGACACCAGCTCGCCGACGTCTCGGCCGTGCTGGGCTCCCTGGATATCGTTTTTGGCGAGGTAGACCGCTGATGCGTCTGGCGCCGCTTGCCGTTCTCGGGCTTCTTGCGTTCACTTCTGCGGCTTTCGCCCAGGAGGACGTGAACAGCGCGTCGTCCGAGGCGCTGCGCGGCGGCTCCATGTCCGCGCTCCTGTCGAAGGGCTATGAGATCAAGGCCGCGGTCGCCAACGGCACGCGCTACATCGTATTTTTGCAGAAAGACCAGTCAGCCTATGCCTGCGAATTCGTCTCGGTGGCGAAATCGCGGTGCGGTTCGATTAACTGATAAGGTGTCCACTAGAATGTCCGTTCGTCGACTAGCCGAAGACACTGTCCAGCCAGCGAGCTTTGCGTTCAACAAAGAGAATGCTGCCTGGGCCAAGGCAACGATCAAGAAATATCCGAAGGGCCGCGAGCAGTCGGCGGTCATTCCCTTGCTGATGCGCGCTCAGGAGCAGGACGGCTGGGTGACGAAGGCAGCGATCGAGTCGGTCGCAGACATGCTTGGCATGCCCTATATCCGCGTTCTCGAAGTCGCGACGTTCTACACGCAGTTTCAGCTGAAACCCGTTGGGACACGTGCACATGTGCAGGTTTGCGGGACGACGCCTTGCATGCTGCGCGGCGCGGAGGACCTGATCAGGGTCTGCAAGAGCAAGATCGCCTCGGAGCCCTTCGCTCTGAACGAGAGCGGCACCCTGTCGTGGGAAGAAGTCGAGTGTCAGGGCGCCTGCGTCAACGCGCCGATGGTGATGATCTTCAAGGACACGTTCGAGGACCTGACAGCCGAGCGTCTGGAGCAGATCATCGACAGTTTCGAAGCAGGCAAGGGTACAGGGGTCACGCCCGGCCCGCAGATCGATCGCGTCTATTCTGCGCCGATTGGTGGTCCGACGACCTTGCTGACACAGGATCCGGCGAAGGAAAATAGCCCGGCACCGGCCAACCCCGGCCGGGCGAAGAAGGTTTCGAGCGAGCCGGCAGTCAGCATCCCTCCGGCGAATGCGGCAAGGGCGAAGACTGCGAGCGCCGTTACCAATCCGACATTGAAGACGCCGGTGACCGCCAGGAAAGAAGCGGCCGCCATCGCCAAGATCGAAGGCGAGACAATCGACAAGTCCAAGCCGGCCAAGCCCGCCGTCGCGGGCCGGCCGTCTCTCGAAGACAAGAACCGCCCGGCGGCTATCGAGAAGCCGGTGGCCGTCGACGATCTCAAGCTGATCTCGGGCGTCGGCCCCAAGATCGAGGCCACCCTGCACGAGATCGGTATCTTCACGTTTGCGCAGGTTGCCTCCTGGAAAAAGGCCGAGCGCGAATGGGTCGACGGGTACCTGAATTTCACGGGCCGCATCGAGCGCGATGACTGGGTCAAGCAGGCCAAGGCGCTCGCCAAGGGCGGCGAAGCCGAATACATCAAGGTTTTCGGCAAGAAGCCGCGGTAAAGAGGTGAACCATGCTAAGAGATGAAGACCGCATCTTTACCAATCTCTACGGCCTCAAGGACAAGTCCCTGAGGGGCGCCATGGCGCGCGGCCATTGGGACGGCACCAAGCAGATCCTGGAAAAGGGCCGGGACTGGATCATCAACGAAATGAAGGCGTCGGGCCTTCGCGGTCGCGGTGGCGCCGGCTTCCCGACCGGGCTGAAGTGGTCCTTCATGCCGAAGGAAAGCGACGGACGGCCGCATTATCTGGTGGTCAACGCCGACGAGTCGGAGCCCGGTACCTGCAAGGATCGTGACATCATGCGCCACGATCCGCACACGCTGATCGAAGGCTGTCTGGTCGCGAGCTTCGCCATGGGCGCCCATACCGCCTACATTTACGTGCGCGGCGAATACATCCGCGAGCGCGAGGCGCTGCAGGCGGCGATCGACGAGTGCTATGACGCGGGTCTGCTCGGCAAGAACAACAAGCACGGCTGGGACATGGACATCTTCGTCCATCACGGCGCCGGCGCCTACATCTGCGGCGAAGAAACCGCATTGCTCGAAAGCCTTGAGGGCAAGAAGGGACAGCCGCGGTTGAAGCCGCCGTTCCCGGCGAACATGGGTCTCTACGGCTGCCCGACGACCGTCAACAATGTCGAATCGATCGCGGTCGCCCCAACCATCTTGCGTCGTGGTGCCAGCTGGTTCTCCTCGATCGGCCGTCCGAACAATGTCGGCACCAAGTTGTTCATGATCTCCGGCCACGTCAACAAGCCGTGCACGGTCGAAGAGGCGATGGGTATCACGTTCCGCGAGCTGATCGAAAAGCATGCGGGCGGTATCCGCGGCGGCTGGGACAACCTCCTGGCCGTCATTCCGGGCGGTGCGTCGTGCCCGGTTGTCAAGGCGGAAGACATCATCGACTGCCCGATGGACTTCGACGGTCTGCGGGAGGTCAAGTCGTCCTTCGGCACCGCTGCCGCGATCGTCATGGACAGGTCCACCGACATCATCAAGGCGATCGCCCGCATCTCGGCATTCTTCAAGCACGAGAGCTGTGGCCAGTGCACGCCGTGCCGTGAGGGCACGGGCTGGATGTGGCGCGTGATGGAACGCATGGTGCAGGGCCGCGCGCAGAAGCGCGAGATCGACATGCTTTTCGACGTGACGAAGCAGATCGAGGGCCACACCATCTGTGCGCTCGGCGATGCGGCTGCCTGGCCGGTCCAGGGCCTCATCCGCAACTTCCGTCCGGAGATCGAAAAGCGCATCGACGAATACACACGCAACGCGACGCCATACGGCGCGGTGCTCGAAGCAGCGGAGTAACGACCGATGGCCGGGACACGTAAGGACGGAGAGAGCATGGAAAAGGCCGACGCAGTCGGTCCATTCGCGCGCTCCCTCGGCGTCGACCCGGCCGATCCGTTCGGCATGGCTGAATGGATGAAGAACATGCCGAACCTTTCGCTGGCCCCGCTGATGGCGCATCCGACGGCGGCCGTTGCGGCCGCAACGGCCCTTGGTTTCGGCCTATCGAGCCACATCGCCGGCATCATGTTCGGCGCGATGCAGGGCGCGGTCGGTGCGATGCAGAAGAGCATCCCGACGCCGGAGCAGCCAAAGGCCGCCGTGCCCAAGCCTACGGCTGCGCTAGCCAAGCGGGCGGTGCAGCAAGCCCCGGAAACCTCGCCGGCTCCCGTTGTTGTTGCGCGGTCTCCCAAGGTGTCCAAGCCGAAGGCGAAGGCGCGGGCCAAGACTGCGAAGCAGGATGCTGGCGATGACCTCAAGCGGATTTCCGGCATCGGTCCGAAGCTCGAGCAGGTCTTGAACGCCAGGGGCATTCGCCGCTTTGCCGACATGGCCGGCTGGAGCGAGGCGGACGTAGCTCGGCTGGATAAGGAACTCGGCTTCGATGGCCGCATCCTGCGTGACGACTGGGTAGGGCAAGCTAAGGCGCTCAAGGGCGCGTGATGAAGGATTAAGAGGCGATGACCCCCAGCGGCCATCGCCGGAAAGCCGCGTGGCTGTAAAGGAATTGTCTGCCGCCGAGGGGCAGGCGGACGGAAGACAGGATTGAGTGCGAAGATGGCAAAGCTGAAAGTCGACGGAAAAGAGATCGAGGTCCCGGATCATTTCACCCTGCTGCAGGCGTGTGAAGAGGCCGGTGCCGAGGTTCCGCGCTTCTGTTTCCACGAGCGGCTTTCGGTCGCCGGTAACTGCCGCATGTGTCTGGTCGAAGTGAAGGGCGGACCGCCGAAGCCGGCAGCCTCCTGCGCGATGGGCGTGCGCGATCTGCGCCCCGGCCCGAATGGCGAGGTGCCGGAAGTCTTCACGACCACGCCGATGGTCAAGAAGGCGCGCGAAGGCGTGATGGAATTTCTGCTGATCAACCATCCGCTCGACTGCCCGATCTGCGACCAGGGCGGTGAGTGCGACCTGCAGGACCAGGCCATGGCCTTCGGCATCGACTCGTCGCGCTATCAGGAAAACAAGCGCGCGGTCGAGGACAAGTACATCGGCCCGCTGGTGAAGACCGTGATGAACCGCTGCATCCACTGCACGCGCTGTGTCCGTTTCACCACGGAGGTCGCCGGCATTGCCGAGCTTGGCCTCATCGGCCGTGGCGAGGACGCCGAAATCACCACCTATCTCGAACAGGCGATGACCTCCGAGCTGCAGGGCAACGTGGTTGACCTCTGCCCGGTCGGCGCCCTGACCTCGAAGCCCTTCGCGTTCACGGCCCGTCCCTGGGAACTGAACAAGACCGAGTCGATCGATGTCATGGACGCGCTTGGCTCGGCGATTCGCGTCGACACGCGCGGTCGCGAAGTGATGCGCATCATGCCGCGCGTCAACGAGGACATCAACGAGGAGTGGATTTCCGACAAGACCCGCTTCATCTGGGATGGCCTGAAGACACAGCGCCTCGACCGTCCCTACGTCAAGAAGGATGGCCGTCTTCAGCCTGCAAGCTGGAGCGATGCGTTCCAGGCGATCAAAGCTGCTGTGGCAAACAGCTCGGGCGACAAGATCGGTGCGATCGCGGGCGACCTCGCTTCCGTCGAGGAAATGTACGCGCTGAAGGAACTTGTCGCGTCGCTCGGCTCTGAGAATATCGACTGCCGACAGGATGGTGCCGCGCTTGACCCGTCGCTCGGCCGCACCAGCTACATCTTCAACCCGACGATCCAGGGTATCGAAAGCGCCGATGCGCTGCTTATCATCGGCTCCAATCCGCGCTTCGAAGCGTCCGTGCTCAATGCACGTATCCGCAAGCGCTACCGCATGGGCAACTTCCCGATCGCGGTGATCGGCGAACAAAGCGAGTTGCGGTATGAGTATGAATATCTCGGCGCAGGGAGCGAAACGCTTGCCGAAGTTCTTTCTGGCAAGGCCAAGTTCTTCGCGACCTTGAAGAAGGCTGAGCGGCCGCTGATCATCGTCGGCCAGGGCGCGCTGGCAGGGGAGGACGGGGCAGCCGTCCTCGCCAACGCGGCAAAGCTCGCGGCCGCGGTTGGCGCGGTCGGTGCGGACTGGAATGGCTTTGCCGTTCTTCACACCGCGGCCTCGCGCGTCGGCGGTCTCGATCTCGGCTTCGTCCCCGGCAAAGGCGGCAAGTCGGCGGCGGAAATGGTCGGCAGCGCCGAAGTGCTGTTCCTGCTCGGCGCGGATGAGATTGATCTTTCGACGCGCAAAGCCGGCTTCACTGTCTATATCGGTTCGCATGGCGACAACGGTGCGCACGCGGCCGATGTTATTCTGCCGGGCGCGACCTACACGGAAAAATCCGGGACGTGGGTGAACACCGAAGGCCGGGTCCAGCTCGGTAACCGCGCGGGCTTCGCCCCGGGCGATGCGCGCGAAGACTGGGCCATCATCCGCGCGCTTTCCGATGTGCTCGGCCGGAAGTTGCCCTTTGATTCGCTTGGCGAATTGCGTGCAAAACTCTACGCAGCGCACCCGCATTTCGCGGAGATCGATGCGATCGCAGCCGGCAACAGCGATGAAATTGCCGCACTCGCGCAAAAAGCAGGTGAGATGGCAAAATCCGCGTTTGCGTCTCCGGTCAAAGACTTCTATTTGACGAACCCGATAGCGCGCGCATCCGCCGTCATGGCCGAATGCTCGGCTTTGGCACGCAACAATTTCAAAGCTGCGGCGGAATGAGCGCGAGGGAATAGAGCATCATGGACGCTTTCGTTTCGACCTATGTTTGGCCCGCGGCCATCATCATCGCCCAGTCGCTGCTGCTGCTGGTCGCGCTGCTGGTCTTCATCGCCTACGTTCTGCTGGCCGATCGCAAAATCTGGGCTGCCGTTCAGCTTCGCCGCGGCCCGAACGTCGTCGGTCCCTGGGGACTGTTCCAGTCCTTCGCCGACCTCCTGAAGTTCGTTTTCAAGGAGCCGGTCATTCCGGCGGGCGCGAACAAGACGATCTTTCTTCTTGCGCCGCTGGTCTCGGTGACGCTTGCGCTGGCTGCCTGGGCGGTCATTCCGCTCAACGCGAACTGGGTGATCGCGGACATCAACGTCGGTATCCTCTTCGTCTTCGCCATATCTTCTCTCGAAGTTTATGGCATCATCATGGGCGGCTGGGCGTCTAACTCAAAGTATCCCTTCCTCGGTGCCTTGCGTTCCGCGGCGCAGATGGTGTCCTACGAAGTCTCGATCGGCTTTGTCATCGTCACGGTTCTGCTTTGCGTCGGCTCGCTCAACCTGTCGGACATCGTCGTTGCGCAGACCGACGGTCTTGGGACGATGATCGGCCTGCCGGCTTCCTTCCTTGACTGGCATTGGCTGTCGCTCTTCCCCATGTTCATCGTGTTCTTCATCTCGGCCCTTGCCGAGACCAACCGTCCGCCGTTCGATCTGCCCGAAGCCGAATCCGAGCTCGTCGCCGGCTTCATGGTCGAATACGGCTCGACCCCGTACATGATGTTCATGCTCGGCGAATACGCGGCGATCTGCCTGATGTGCGCGCTGACGACGATCCTGTTCCTCGGCGGCTGGCTTCCCCCGCTCGACGTGTGGTTCCTGAACTGGGTCCCGGGCATCATCTGGTTCGTGCTCAAGGCCTCGTTGGTGTTCTTCATGTTCGCGATGGTCAAGGCCTTCGTGCCGCGTTATCGCTACGACCAGTTGATGCGCCTCGGCTGGAAGGTCTTCCTTCCGCTCTCGCTCGGCATGGTCGTCATCGTCGCATTCGTTTTGAAGCTGATGGGGTGGGCTTGATGTCCGCTCGAGCTTCGCTGCATACCGCCGGCGTCTCTGAGGCCGGCAACTTTGGAGGTAAATGATGGCCGGTCTTTCGCAAGCCGTCAGCTCGCTGTTCCTCAAGGAATTCGTCGGCGCGTTCTTTTTGTCCATGCGCTATTTCTTCAGGCCGAAGGCGACGGTGAACTATCCCTTCGAAAAAGGACCGGTCAGCCCGCGTTTCCGCGGCGAGCATGCGCTTCGCCGTTACCCGAACGGGGAAGAGCGTTGCATCGCCTGCAAGCTGTGCGAGGCGATCTGTCCTGCCCAGGCAATCACCATCGAGGCAGGCCCGCGCCGTAACGACGGCACGCGCCGCACGGTGCGCTACGACATCGATATGGTGAAGTGCATCTATTGCGGGTTCTGCCAGGAAGCCTGTCCGGTCGACGCCATCGTCGAAGGACCGAACTTCGAATTCGCCACCGAAACGCGCGAAGAGCTTTACTACGACAAGGAAAAGCTGCTCGCCAACGGCGACCGGTGGGAACGGGAAATCGCGCGTAACATCGCGATGGACTCGCCCTACCGCTGAGGCTATCTGCGTGACGCTGTATCGCGCCGCTTGAGGGCGGCGCTTGTGAAACAGGTATTGGGCGCTCGCCGGACCGTGTCCGGCTTTGCCCGTGGAGTGGAGGCAGGCGCCTTCACGCCGAGCAAGACGAAAAAGGCACCGATCATGGGTCTGCAGGTTCTTTTTTTCTATCTCTTTGCCTTCATTGCGGTGGCATCGGCATTCATGGTCATTGCGTCGAAGAACCCGGTTTATTCGGTTCTGTTCCTGATCCTGACCTTCTTCAACGCGGCGGGGCTCTTCCTGCTGACGGGGGCCGAGTTCCTGGCAATGATCCTGCTCGTCGTCTATGTCGGCGCGGTGGCGGTGCTGTTCCTGTTCGTGGTGATGATGCTCGACATCGATTTCGCGGAGCTGCGTGCAGGTGTGCTTGAATATGCGCCGATCGGCGCGCTGATCGGCTTGATCCTTGCGGCGGAACTCATCATCGTCGTCGGCGGAGCGGCGTTCTCGCCGGAAATCGCCAAGGGCATCGCGATGCCGATCCCGCCGGTTACCGAGCGGACCAACACGGCCGCACTCGGCGACGTTCTCTACACGCATTACATCTACTTCTTCCAGATCGCAGGGCTCGTGCTGCTCGTCGCCATGATCGGCGCCATCGTACTGACGCTGCGGCACCGCGAGAACATCAAGCGCCAGAACATTCCGCGGCAGGTTGCCCGCGCACCCGAGACCGC
The DNA here is from genome assembly GCF_013488225.1 of Sinorhizobium mexicanum. NCBI lineage: Bacteria > Pseudomonadati > Pseudomonadota > Alphaproteobacteria > Hyphomicrobiales > Rhizobiaceae > Sinorhizobium > Sinorhizobium mexicanum. The sequence goes on from NZ_CP041238.1 coordinate 1,441,761, forward strand.
CGTCGAGGTGGTCACCGTCAAGCCCGGGCAGGGCATCTAATCCGGACGCGAGGTCGAGGAACTACAACATGGAAATCGGAATTTCCCACTATCTGACCGTCAGCGCCATCCTGTTCACGCTCGGCGTCTTCGGCATCTTTCTGAACCGGAAGAACGTCATCATCATCCTGATGTCGGTGGAACTCATCCTGCTCTCGGTCAACATCAACATGGTCGCCTTCTCGGCCTTCCTCAACGACATCACCGGCCAGGTCTTTGCGCTGTTCATTCTGACCGTGGCGGCCGCCGAGGCGGCCATCGGGCTTGCAATTCTCGTCGTCTTCTATCGCAACCGCGGCTCGATCGCCGTCGAAGACGTCAACATGATGAAGGGCTGATTGGGCTATGGACACCATTATCAAGGCTATCGTCTTTCTGCCTCTGATCGGCTTTCTCGTTGCTGGTCTTCTCGGCACGCAGATCGGTGCCAAGGCATCCGAATATGTGACCACCGGCCTGATGCTCGTCGCGGTCGCGCTGTCCTGGCTCGTTTTCTTCAACGTCGCGCTCGGCGAAGAGGAGATGATCAAGGTATCCGTGCTGCGCTGGATCCAGTCCGGCAGCTTCGATGTCGAATGGGCCTTCCGGGTCGACACGCTGACGGCCGTGATGTTCGTGGTCGTCAATACGGTCTCGTCGCTGGTGCACGTCTATTCGATCGGATACATGCATCATGACCCGAACCGGCCGCGCTTCTTCGCCTATCTGTCGCTCTTCACCTTCGCGATGCTGATGCTGATCACGTCGGACAACCTCTTGCAGATGTTCTTCGGCTGGGAAGGCGTGGGTCTTGCGTCCTATCTGCTGATCGGCTTCTGGTACAAGAAGCCTTCAGCGAACGCTGCGGCGATCAAGGCCTTCATCGTCAACCGCGTCGGTGACTTCGGCTTCTCGCTCGGCATCTTCCTGGTCTTCGTGCTCTTCGGTTCGATCAATCTCGAAACCGTTTTCGCCGCCGCGCAGAGCTACCTGCCGGCAGAAGGCGCGGAGGCCGGGGAAGCCGTCATCACGCTCTTCGGCATGCACCTCGACAAGGCGAATGCCGTGACGGCCGCCTGCCTGCTGCTCTTCATGGGCGCGATGGGCAAATCGGCACAGTTCCTGCTGCACACCTGGCTTCCGGACGCCATGGAAGGCCCAACGCCGGTGTCGGCCCTCATTCATGCAGCAACCATGGTCACCGCCGGTGTCTTCCTCGTCGCACGCATGTCGCCGCTGTTCGAACTCTCGCCCGATGCATTGACCGTCGTTACCCTGATCGGCGCCATCACGGCTTTCTTTGCCGCGACCGTCGGCCTGGTGCAGAACGACATCAAGCGCGTCATCGCTTACTCGACGTGCTCGCAGCTCGGCTACATGTTCGTGGCTCTGGGCGTCGGCGCCTATGGCGCTGCGATCTTCCACCTGTTCACGCATGCCTTCTTCAAGGCGCTCCTGTTCCTTGGCGCCGGTTCGGTGATCCACGCCGTCGATGGCGAGCAGGACATGCGCTACATGGGCGGCCTGCGGACGCACATCCCGGTCACCTACTGGATGATGTTCATCGGCACGATTGCGCTGACGGGCGTCGGCATTCCGGGAACCGTCTTCGGTACCGCCGGCTTCTTCTCGAAGGATGCGATCATCGAGTCGACCTTCGCCTCGCATAGTGCCGTCTCCACCTTCGCCTTCATCCTTCTGGTGATCGCCGCTCTGTTCACGAGCTTCTATTCTTGGCGCCTGACCTTCATGACGTTCCACGGCAGACCGCGGGCTTCTTCGGACGTCATGCATCACGTCCATGAATCTCCGCAGGTGATGTTGGTGCCGCTTTATATCCTGGCCGCCGGCGCGCTCGTCGCGGGCTTCCTGTTCCACGATTATTTCTTCGGCCATCACTATGTGGAGTTCTGGCAGGGCTCTCTCTTCACGCTGCCGGAAAACGAAATTCTCGAGGAATACCACCACGTTCCGCTATGGGTGCGGTGGAGCCCATTCGTCGCCATGGCGCTCGGCCTGTACACCGCCTGGTATATGTACATCCGCTCGCCGGAGACGCCGAAGTACCTCGCCAATCAGCACCGCGGTCTTTACCAGTTCCTGCTCAACAAGTGGTATTTCGACGAGCTCTACGATTTCCTCTTCGTGCGCACCGCGAAGCGTCTCGGCACGTTCCTCTGGAAGGAGGGTGACGGCCGGGTAATCGACGGCTTTGGACCGAATGGTGTTGCGGCGCGTGTCCTCGATGTGACCGATCGCGTCGTGCGGATGCAGACCGGTTACCTTTATCACTACGCGTTCGCCATGCTGATCGGCATCGCTGCGCTCGTTACATGGATGATGCTCGGGAGTTCCTTCTGATGACCGATTGGCCCGTACTTTCCGCGGTCACCTTCATGCCGCTCGTCGGCGTTCTGCTTCTCTTGCTGACAAGGGAAGACAGCGCCTACGGCCGCCGGAACATCCTGAACGTATCGCTGCTGACGACGATCTTCACCTTCGCCGTCTCGCTCTACATCTGGTATCAGTTCGACCCCGCGGATCCGGGCTTCCAGATGATTGAGAAGCGCGAGTGGCTCGGCACCGGCATCTCCTATCACCTCGGCATCGACGGCATTTCGGTGCTGTTCGTACCGCTGACCGCGCTCTTGATGCCGTTCTGCGTGCTGGCCAGCTGGCTGACGATCGAGAAGCGCCTGAAGGAATACATGATCGCGTTTCTGATCCTGGAAACGCTTATGCTCGGCGTCTTCGTCTCGCTCGACATCGTGCTCTTCTACGTCTTCTTCGAGGCGGGCCTCATTCCGATGTTCATCATCATCGGCGTGTGGGGCGGCAGGGACCGCGTCTATGCGAGCTACAAGTTCTTCCTCTACACGTTGCTGGGCTCCGTACTTATGCTGCTCGCCATCATGGCGATGTACTGGCAGGCCGGTACGACCGACATCACCGAACTGCTTGCCTACAAGTTCCCGCGGGGAATGCAGACCTGGCTTTGGCTCGCCTTCTTCGCCTCTTTCGCCGTGAAGATGCCGATGTGGCCGGTCCACACCTGGCTTCCGGACGCGCACGTCCAGGCCCCGACCGCGGGTTCGGTCATCCTGGCCGGCATCCTCCTGAAGCTCGGCGGCTACGGCTTCTTGCGCTTCTCGCTGCCGATGTTCCCGCTCGCTTCGGACTATTTCGCGCCGTTCGTCTTCACACTGTCGATCATCGCGATCATCTACACCTCGCTGGTGGCGATGATGCAGACCGATATCAAGAAGCTGATCGCCTATTCCTCGGTGGCGCACATGGGCTATGTCACCATGGGTACGTTCGCCGCCAATACGCAGGGCGTGCAGGGCGCCATCTTCCAGATGCTGTCGCACGGCGTCGTCTCGGGCGCGCTCTTCCTTTGCGTCGGCGTCGTCTATGACCGGCTGCATACCCGCGAGATCGCTGCCTATGGCGGCCTCGTCAACAACATGCCTAAATATGCGGTCGCTTTCATGGTCTTCACCATGGCGAACGTCGGACTTCCCGGCACCTCGGGCTTCATCGGCGAAGTGCTGACGCTGGTGGGCGCCTTCCGTGCCAATACGTGGGTGGCCTTCTTCGCGACCAGCGGCGTCATTCTCTCAGCCGCCTATGCCCTCTGGCTTTATCGTCGGGTGATCTTTGGCGCGCTCGAGAAGGAAAGCCTGAAGGCGCTCCTCGATCTGTCGGCACGTGAGAAGCTTATCCTCTATCCGCTGGTGATCCTGACGATCTTCTTCGGTGTCTATCCGGCACCGGTCTTCGATGCGACCGCGGCCTCCGTGGATCTGCTCGTCAACAACTACTCCGCAGCCCTGCAGGCAGCGCAAGACGTTGCGCTTTCGGTGCAATGACCACAGGACGTGACTGGACATGACTGCTGAAACCCTCTTTGCAAGCCTGCAACTCTCGGTTCCCGAGCTGATCCTCGCGGTCGGCGCGATGGTTCTGTTGATGATCGGTGTCTTTTCGAGCGAAAGGTCGGCCACGTCGACGGTAACCGGACTTGCCGTCGCACTGCTGATCATCGCCGGGCTGTGGCTGGTCCTGAAGACGGGCGAGGGTGAGGCCTATGGCGGCGCCTTCCTTTCCGATCCCTTCGCCAGATTCATGAAGGTCCTGGCCCTGATCGGCTCGATTACGGCGATGGTGATGACCGTCGGGCATGCCCGTTCGGCGCAGATCGATCGCTTCGAGTTTCCGGTCCTGTTGGTGCTGGCGACCCTCGGCATGCTGCTGATGATCTCCGCCAACGACCTGATCTCGCTCTATCTGTCGTTGGAACTGCAGTCGCTGGCGCTCTACGTCGTGGCGGCGATCAACCGTGACAGCGTCCGTTCGACCGAAGCCGGGTTGAAATACTTCGTTCTCGGCGCTCTGTCGTCGGGCATGCTGCTTTACGGCATGTCGCTCGTCTACGGCTTCACCGGTCATACCGGCTTCGACGAGATCGCCGCGGCGCTGACGGCGGAAGGCCGGTCGCTGGGTCTCGTTTTCGGCCTGGTCTTCATTCTCGCGGGCCTGGCCTTCAAGATTTCCGCAGTTCCTTTCCACATGTGGACGCCGGACGTCTATGAGGGCGCACCGACCCCGGTGACCGCCTTCTTCGCAGCCGCACCGAAGGTGGCGGCGATGTCGATCCTCGTCCGCATCGTCATCAACGCCTTCGAACCGGTGGTGGCGGACTGGCAGCAGATCGTCGTCTTCATCTCGATCGCTTCCATGCTGCTCGGTGCCTTTGCGGCAATCGGCCAGAGGAACATCAAGCGGCTGATGGCCTATTCCTCGATCGGTCACATGGGTTATGCCCTGGTCGGCCTTGCGGCCGGCTCGATGGCCGGGGTGCGCGGCGTGATCCTCTATATGCTGATCTACATGATCATGACGCTCGGCACTTTCGCCTGCATTCTGGCGATGCGCCGCAAGGAAGGCGAGTACGTCGAGAATATCGATGACCTTGCCGGCCTCTCGCAGACCAATCCGTTCATGGCGTCGGTTCTGACGGTCCTGATGTTCTCGCTGGCAGGCATCCCGCCGCTTGCAGGTTTCTTCGCGAAGTATTTCGTGTTCGTCGCCGCAATCGAGGCGCATCTCTACGCGCTCGCGATCATCGGCGTACTCGCGTCCGTCGTGGGTGCCTATTATTACCTGCGCGTCATCAAGGTCATGTGGTTCGATGAGGCCAAGGGTGAGTTCGCGCGCACCGCCGGCGAACTGCGTCTTGTCTTCGGCCTCTCCGGTCTGTTCGTGCTCGGATACGTGCTGATTGGCGGACCGCTCGGGAGCGCCGCGGAAGCTGCGGCCCGGACCTTCTTTTGACCGGCGGGAAGGGCGGCGGCCGGATTTCGCCTGACGATTTCCGGCACGTCGCGCTCGCCGAGACCGTCTCGACCAACAGCGAGTGCCTGGCGAAGGCGCGCGAAGGTGATCCGGGCAATCTCTGGATCACTGCCGGCCGCCAGACGGGCGGCCGCGGCCGTCGTGGCCGTGCATGGGTTTCCGAACCCGGCAACCTCTACGCATCGCTGCTTCTCATCGATCCGGCGCCGATCGCGCGCCTGCATTCCCTGCCTCTTGCCGTCGCGGTCGCTGCGCATCGGGCGATCCGGACGGTGATGCCGCCGGCCGCGCCGCCGGTTGAGATCAAGTGGCCGAATGACATCCTCGTCGATGGCAAGAAGGTATGCGGCATTCTTCTTGAGGGAGAGGAGCTTGCCGATGGCCGCCGGGCGCTGGTCATCGGCATCGGCGTGAATGTCGGCGTTGCGCCGGAGGGGGCCCTCTATCCCGCGACGTCTCTTCGTCGTGAAGGGGCATCGGCGTCGCCGGAAGAACTGTTTGCACACCTTTTTCTCGCCGTGGCCGAGATGCTCGCGCTCTGGGATCACGGCACGGGCGTCGCCAGGGTCATCGAGCTCTGGCGTTCGGCAGCGCGCGGGATCGGCGAGACGATCACCGTCAACCTACCGGATCGGTCGCTTTCAGGCCGTTTTGCCGGTATTGATCACGACGGCCGGTTGTTGCTCGACACGGGCGCCGGCACGCAGCAGGCGATTGCCGCCGGTGACGTTTTTTTTGGATGATTGAAGAATAGGGGTGCGCAGAGATATGGCGCAGGAAGAAGAATTGGTGTTCTTGCCGCTCGGCGGCGTCGGCGAAATAGGCATGAACCTTGGCCTTTATGGTTATGGCCGGCCGGGCAATCGCCAGTGGATCATGGTCGATTGCGGCGTGACGTTTCCCGGTCCAGAACTGCCCGGCGTCGAACTGGTCCTGCCGGATATCGCCTTCCTTGCTGAGGAGCGCCGCAACCTCAAGGCGATCATCATCACGCACGCGCATGAGGACCACTATGGTGCGCTGAACGACCTTTGGCCGGGTCTCAACGTTCCCGTCTATGCCTCGCCCTTTACCGCCGGCATGCTTGAGGCGAAGCGCGATTTCGAAAAGAGCCGCGGCGAAATTCCGATCACGATCTTCAAGCAGGGCGACCGGATCAATATCGGCCCCTTCGGCATCGAGGCAGTCGGGGTCAACCATTCGATCCCCGAGCCGATGTCACTCATCATCCGAACGCCGCTCGGCACCGTTGTGCATACGGGCGACTGGAAGATCGATCTCAAGCCGTCGCTCGGTCCTATCACCGATGAGGCGCGTTTCCGCCAGATCGGCGAGGAAGGCGTGTTGGCGCTCGTCTGCGACTCCACCAATGCGCTTCGCGACGGCGTTTCTCCTTCCGAACAGCAGGTTTCCGAAAGCCTGGCGAAGATCATTGCCGATGCCGAGGGGCGTGTCGGCATCACGACGTTTTCCTCGAATGTCGGCCGCATTCGCTCCGTCGCCGAAGCGGCAGAGGCCGCGGGCCGGGAGGTTCTACTGCTCGGCAGTTCGATGAAGCGCGTCGTCGACGTGGCGAGGGACCTCGGCCTGATGGAGGGGCTGAAGCCATTCCTGGCGGAGGACGAGTTCGGCTATATCCCGCGCGACAAGGTCGTCGTGATCCTGACCGGCAGCCAAGGAGAGCCGCGGGCCGCGCTCGCCAAGATTGCCCGGGATGAGATGCGGAATGTGGCCTTTTCCGCCGGTGACACGATCGTCTTCTCCTCACGAACCATTCCGGGCAACGAGAAGGCGATCAACGATATCAAGAATGGTCTGATCGAGCAGGGCATTCACATCATCACCGACAGCGAGGCGCTGGTGCATGTTTCCGGCCACCCGCGGCGCAATGAGCTGCAGCAGATGTACCAGTGGGTCAAGCCGCAGATCGTCGTGCCCGTCCACGGTGAGGCAGCCCACCTGACGGCACATGCTGAACTGGCGCTGCATTCCGGGATCGCCAGCGTACCGCGGCTGCGCAACGGTGAGATCCTGCGCCTGGCGCCCGGTCCTGCGGAAGTGATCGACGAGGCGCCGCACGGTCGCATCTACAAGGATGGAACACTGATTGGCGACTTTGATGAGATGGGTATCGGCGAGCGGCGCAAGCTCTCCTTTGCCGGCCACGTCTCCGTCAATGTCGTGCTCGACAACCGCTATGATTTCCTCGGTGATCCGGTCGTCGTACCGATTGGACTTCCGGAATTCGACGACGAGGGCGAGGATATGAGCGATACGCTCTACGACGCGGTGCTCGGCGCGGTAGAAAGCATTCCTCGGGCAAAGCGGAAAGATCTCGCTATGTTGCAGGAAGCGGTTCGCCGCGCCGTGCGCAGTACCTCCAATCAGGTGTGGGGCAAGAAGCCGGTCGTCACCGTCTTTGTTACCAAAGTCTGATTTCCTCACCTGAAGGCGCGACGTAAACCACTACGGAGCCTCGGCCTTGGTCTTCGAGGAAAGGGAGCATTCGATGCTGGGAAGGGTAAATCACGTGGCGATCGCCGTGCCTGATTTGGCAGCGGCGGCTGAGAGCTATCGTGCGACGCTCGGTGCGAACGTGACCGAGCCGCAGGCGCTTCCCGAACACGGTGTTAGGGTGGTGTTCGTAACGCTCCCGAACACGAAGGTGGAACTGCTGGAACCGCTAGGCGAGGCATCCCCGATCGCCGCCTTCCTTGCGAAGAACCCGGCGGGCGGCATGCACCACATTTGCTATGAGGTGGCAGACATCATGGCGGCTCGCGACCGGTTGAAGGCGGCGGGCGCGCGGGTGCTCGGCGACGGAACGCCGAAAATCGGCGCCCATGGCAAGCCGGTCCTGTTCCTGCATCCCAAGGACTTCCATGGCACCCTGATCGAACTCGAAGAGGTGTGACAGTCAGGCGCGGTCCAGTTATTTGCCGGTTGGGCTGAGTGGCGCTATAAGGCGAACGTGCTGGCCCCGCGGTAATTTCGGTGGAAGTGTGCCGGTGCCAGTGCATGTTTCCTTAAATCGTAGCCGATTTAAGGGCAAAAACATGTAGCAATTCAAAATGCTACAGCGTTCCTTTGTGCGTCTGAACGCGGCGCCGTAGGTTCATCCAGCGATATGACTTGAGACCCAAATGTCCGCTTTTTCAACCCTTGCCATCTACTTCATCATTTGGTGGCTGACGCTCTTCACCGTTCTGCCACTCGGAGTGCGGACGCAAGCGGAGGAGAACGACGTCGTTCCCGGCAGTGTCGAAAGCGCACCGGCGCGTTTTCGTGCATTGCGCGTCGTGCTGCTGACGACTGTCATCGCTGCCGCCATTCATGTCGGTTGGTACGTCGTTTCGGTCAAACTGGGATACGGGATCGATTCCATTCCGCGTTTCGCGCCGAAATTTTACTGAACGGCCGCCGTATAGCGGGCGGACGTACGAAGGACGCTGTAGCACTTCGAATTGTCAATGGGCAAAAAGCGTGCCAGCGGGCAAAAGCCCAGCCCCTGAACTTGCATCCATATCACTGTTTTCTCGCCATTCCGGGAGGTGCAGGCGCCATTCGTGCAGTGACCTCCGCGTCAATTGAAAATTCTCGGCTTGACAGCCGGAGAATTGACATATTTCAAGAGGTGCTTCGGTAAGGAAATATCGCGAAAAAGCAAAAAAAAACAAGGCGTAAAGCCTTGTTTTTTAAGTTTCGCGTGATCTCTGATCCGTTTCCGGCGGCAGCGAACGAGCGCGCCTAAGATCTTATCCTCCCAAGACTTGACCGCGAATTTCGGCAAGAATTTGGTCTTCTTGCCTGTTTTGTGAGCCGAAATTAGCTCAAACATTGGGCGCTGTCATCTGCTTTTTTTGCATTTTTGCTACAGTCTGGCAATTTTTTTCCGTTGACAGGAGCCGCCTCTGTCCTGTTACTTCCGTGCTCTTTTGACGCAGGCTAGCGCCGCGCATTTCCTGTCAAACGCCATCTATTATGTAGCTTTCTTCCCGCGACTGCAGGGTTTTCATCCGCGCGCGAAGCGGTTATGAACGCTGATCTCGAAATGCTTTCCGCTGGCCGTGCCGGGGGAAGAAATTCAAGAGTACGATCTGAGTAAAGGCAAACCGTTTCTCCCGGCTCAGGCGAAAACGGCTGCCGAAGCACAACGTCATTTCGCCCAAATCCGCCGATAGTGCGAAGTTCACCAAGTTCTGGAACCCGTCATGCGCCTGTCCCGCTTTTTCATGCCCATCTTGAAGGAAAATCCGAAGGAAGCGGAAATCGTTTCCCACCGCCTTATGCTGCGGACGGGCATGATCCGCCAGCAATCCGCCGGCATCTACACATGGCTGCCGCTTGGCAAGCGCGTGCTCGACAAGGTCAACGCGATCATTCGCGAAGAACAGAACCGTTCGGGCGCGATCGAGCTCCTGATGCCGACGCTGCAGTCGGCTGAGTTGTGGCAGGAGAGCGGACGCTACGATGCCTACGGCAAGGAGATGCTGCGCATCAAGGACCGACAGGACCGGCCGATGCTCTACGGCCCGACGAACGAGGAGATGATCACGGACGTGTTCCGCTCCTATGTGAAGTCCTATCGTGACCTGCCGCTCAATCTCTACCATATTCAGTTGAAGTTCCGTGACGAGATCCGTCCGCGATTCGGCACGATGCGCTCGCGCGAGTTCCTGATGAAGGACGCCTATTCCTTCGATCTTGATCGCGAAGGGGCGGAGCACGCCTATAACCGGATGTTCGCCGCTTACTTGCGCACCTTCGCCCGCATGGGCCTGCGCGCCATCCCGATGCGCGCCGATACCGGTCCGATCGGCGGCAATCTCAGCCACGAGTTCATCATTCTTGCCGACACCGGAGAGTCCGAAGTCTTCTGCCACAAGGACTTCCTTGGTTTTGACATTCCGGGAGAGGATACCAATTTCGACGATGTCGCCGGCCTGAAGACGATCTTCGAGAAGTGGACGTCGCGTTATGCGGCGACCTCGGAAATGCATGACGAAGCGGCCTTTAACGCTGTTCCCGAGGGAGAGCGCGTGTCGGCACGCGGCATCGAAGTCGGCCACATTTTCTACTTCGGCACAAAATATTCCGAAGCGATGGGTGCGAAGGTGCTCGGGCCCGACGGCAAGGAGCACACCGTGCACATGGGCTCCTACGGCATTGGCCCGACCCGTTTGGTGCCCGCGATCATCGAGGCGTCGCACGACGATAACGGCATCATCTGGCCGAAGTCGATCGCCCCGTTCGATGTCGTCGTCATCAACATGAAAGCGGGTGATGCCGCTTGCGATGCGGCCAGCGGCACGCTCTACTCGGGACTCGGGAAGGCTGGATTCGACGTGCTTCTGGACGATACCGATGATCGCGCAGGCGCGAAGTTTGCGACCGCCGACCTTATTGGTGTTCCGGTTCAGATCATCGTCGGCCCGCGTTCGGTTGCGAACGGCGAAGTCGAGGTCAAGGACCGCAAGACCGGCGAGCGCGAGACGATGACGATCGAAGCCGCGATCAACAAGCTGGCTGCGACGAGATAAAGGACGAAGGAAGCGAAGATGGCTGCGGCGACGGAAGACCAGGTGCAGGCTGCCGCTCAGTCCAGGGTGCCTTCCAGCCGTCCCTTTTCCGCGTTCGAGCGCATGGTGGCCTGGCGCTATCTGCGCTCGCGACGGAAGGAAGCCTTCATCTCGGTGATCGCTGGATTTTCCTTCATCGGCATCATGCTGGGTGTCGCGACTCTGATCATCGTCATGGCGGTGATGAATGGATTCCGCACCGAACTCATTTCCCGCATCCTCGGCATGAACGGTCATATCATCGTGCAACCGCTCGATGGCCCGCTGACCAACTATGCCGAGCTGGCCACCAAGTTTTCGGCAGTGCCGGGTGTGACCATGGCGATCCCGATGGTCGAGGGACAGGTTCTGGCACAAGGCTACGGTGACGCCTCGACAGGGGCCCTCGTTCGAGGGGTCCGTCCCGACGACCTCTCGAAGCTGAAATCCATCTCCGAGCACATTCAGTCCGGCGATCTGGTCGGCTTTGCGTCCGGCAGCGGTGTCGCAATCGGTTCGCGCATGGCCGAACAACTGGGGATTCGTGTCGGCGGCACGATCACGCTGACCTCGCCGAATGGCGATGTGACACCCATGGGCATGAATCCGCGTGTCAAGGCCTATACCGTTTCGGCGATCTTCGAAATCGGCATGTCGGAATATGACGCAACGATCATCTTCATGCCGCTCGAGGAGGCGCAGCTCTACTTCAATGCTGAGGGCCTCGTCCAATCGATCGAAATATTCGCCGAGCATCCGGACGCCGTAGATGCCCTGCGCAAGCCTATTGAAGATGCGGCCGGCCGGCAGATCTTCATCACCGACTGGCGCGATCGCAACAAGACCTTCTTCTCCGCACTCGAGGTCGAGCGCAACGTGATGTTCATGATCCTGACGCTGATCGTGCTGGTGGCGGCCTTGAACATCATTTCCGGCCTCATCATGCTGGTGAAGGACAAGGGCAGCGACATTGCGATCCTCCGAACGATGGGCGCGACGTCCGGATCGGTAATGCGCATCTTCTTCATGACCGGGGCCGCCATCGGGGTTGCCGGCACGATAGCCGGCGTGCTCCTCGGCGTCGTCGTTTGCCTCAATATCGAATCGATTCGCCAGTTCTTCTCGTGGGTCTCGGGGACGACGCTCTTCAATCCGGAGCTCTATTTCCTGAGCCAGCTTCCCGCCGATATGAATGCGGACGAAACGATCGCCGTCGTCATCATGGCGATTGCCCTTTCCTTCCTTGCCACGATCTTCCCGGCCTGGCGTGCCTCGCGCCTCGATCCGGTGCAGGCCCTGCGGTACGAATAACAAGGACAAGAACGCAAAATGAATGCGCGTGTGGCACTGCAGCTCTCCGGCATCGAGCGGCATTACGGCGAGGGCGACACCTACCTGCCGATCCTCAAGGGGGTAGATTTCACGCTGCGAAGCGGCGAGACCGTCGCGCTCGTGGCGCCCTCCGGGACCGGCAAGTCGACGCTCCTGCATGTCGCCGGACTGCTCGAGCACCCGGACGCAGGCGAGGTCGTCGTGAACGGCTTGGCCTGCAACGGGCTCAGCGACGACCGGCGCACGGCGATCCGGCGCAAGGAGATCGGTTTCGTCTATCAGTTCCATCATCTCTTGCCGGAATTCTCCGCGCTGGAGAACATCATGATGCCGCAGCTGATTGCCGGCCTTCCGAAGGCAGAAGCAGCAGAGAGAGCGGCCGCCTTGCTCGACTATATGCGCATCGGCCACCGTGGCAGCCATCGGCCGTCCGAGCTCTCCGGCGGCGAGCAGCAGCGTGTCGCCATCGCCCGTGCCGTGGCCAATGCGCCGCTCGTTCTCCTGGCTGATGAGCCGACCGGCAATCTCGATCCCGAAACCGCCGGCTATGTGTTCGAGGCGATGGAGGCGCTGGCGCGCCAGTCGGGCCTTGCGGCACTGATTGCGACGCACAACCATGAACTCGCATCCCTCATGGATCGCCGTGTAACGATCGAGGACGGAAAGGTCGTCGAACTGAAGTAGCCTCGAGGCGCCGCCGCTACGCGGCGGATCGAAGTGCTATGGCGCGCTTTGCGGATCTGAAAAGATGATCGCTGCAGTAGCGTCAAGGGAAGATGAGCCCGCCGCGGTAATCGAGCTCATAGGCTTCTTCGCCGTCGACGAAAATGACCTCGCGCCCGGAAAAGTGTTTGGTCCCGCCGCGGCTGCTGTCGATGTTGCAGCCATAAGCGTGCTGGTATTCCATGCCGCCGAGGAAATGGCGCTTTTCGTGGTACATCGTCTGCAATGCCGCCTTGATGACGGCGCCGGCCCGCCGCGCATCGATCAGGTCCGGACGGGTGATGCGGCCGAAATAATTCATCGCCCAGCGCGGTTTGCCATCGTGCCAAACCGCTTCCTGGCCGGCAAAATCCGTTCCACCGAAATAGCTGTCGAGATAACGCCACGCGCCACGCTGGTGCCCAACATCGCGCGAGCCGGGTCTGTTGGCGGGAAGTGCCCCGCCGTCGCCGATATAGGTCTTCGATTTCGCCTCGACGATAAAGGCGGTGAGTTCCTCGATGCTGAACATGAGCGTCCTCCCATTGCTCACGGAGGATGGCGCAACGTCGTCAGGCTGTAAAGAACAAAAAGGGAACAGGCTCTTGTTGACGCCTTGGCTTGCGTCGATCCCAACGGAGGCGGTCTCGGCGCGTTCAATTCGGCCGGATCACAGTTCACACCCGCAGTCCGCAATGCTGGCTGCCGTGGCGCATTAACCATGAGCGTTGAATTGCGGGATCTTTTATGCGGCCTTGCTTGACTATGGAACAAAAAAAGAACAAAAGAAAAACAATAGCGGAAAGGAGCCATATTATGACTGATTTCGTTCGTGATCTCGCCGCCTTCGCCTCCATGAGCCTGTTCATCGCCAGCATTTCGGTGATTGCGCTCGGATTGTGATCCTTCTGCGCCGGGGCGGCTTCGCAGGGCGCGGCCGCGTCGAATCTGTGCTGCCTCGGACGCAATGTTGAAAAAGAAGGCGGTCCCAGCCGTTGCGCTGGACATCAGGGACCGGAAACGGGATATCCTCTGCTCCGAACGGGAATCGGAGTGCAACGATGGCGAATGACGTGAGCCTTGGGCAGGGCGCAACTGTGACGGACCCGCAGTTCGTACACTTGCGTGTGCATTCGGCCTTTTCGCTGCTCGAGGGCGCGCTGCCGCTGAAGAAAGTCATCGGCAAGGCTGTAGCGGATGAGCAGCCGGCCATCGGTATTGCCGATACCAACAATCTCTTTGCCGCGCTCGAATTTTCACAGAAGGCGGCGGATGACGGCTTGCAGCCGATCATTGGCTGCCAGTTGTCGATCGACATGGAAGACGAGGCGGAAGCCGAACGGCGCGGTCATCATCATCAGCTTGCGAAGCTGCCGTCGCTCGTGTTGATCGCCGCTACCGATGCTGGTTATGTTAGGCTCGTCGACCTCGTCAGCCGCGCCTATCTCGACGGCGAGGGCAGCCAGGCGGCGCGAATAACGCGCTCGTGGCTGGCTGAGGGCGGGACCGATGGTCTGATCGCGCTGACGGGGGCGGCGAGCGGCCCTATCGACATCGCATTGAAGGCGGGCTCGCCGGTTCTGGCCGAGACCCGTTTGAAGGCGTTGATCGCGCTCTTCGGCGACCGGCTTTATCTGGAACTGCAGCGGCACGGCAATTATGACCGGCGGCACGAGAGCCGCATGGTCGAACTCGCCTATCGCTTTGATGTGCCGCTGGTGGCGACCAATGAGGCGTTCTTTCCCGCGCCGGCGGACTATGACGCGCACGACGCTCTGATGGCGGTTGCGCACAACGCGATGGTTTCGGATGACAGCCGTTTCCGGCTGACCCCGGACCACTATCTGAAGAGCCGCAAGGAGATGGCGGCGCTCTTCGCCGATCTTCCCGAAGCGCTGGGAAACACGATCGAGATCGCACGGCGCTGCTCCTTCATGCTGAAGACGCGCGGGCCGATCCTGCCGCGTTTTACCGGCGCTTCGGGGGATCCGGAGGAAGCAGAGCGTGCGGAAGCTGCGGAGCTTCGCCGGCAGGCGGAGGAGGGGCTCGAGCACCGCCTGGCGAAGCTCGGCATGGCGCCCGGTTACAAGGAAGAGGATTATC
The DNA here is from genome assembly GCF_013488225.1 of Sinorhizobium mexicanum. Taxonomy (NCBI): domain Bacteria; kingdom Pseudomonadati; phylum Pseudomonadota; class Alphaproteobacteria; order Hyphomicrobiales; family Rhizobiaceae; genus Sinorhizobium; species Sinorhizobium mexicanum. Next base: position 1,456,832 of record NZ_CP041238.1, read on the forward strand.
GCGAGCGGCTGGCGTTCGAACTCGGCGTCATCGAACGGATGAAATTCCCGGGCTACTTCCTGATCGTTTCCGACTTCATCAAATGGGCCAAGCAGCATGACATTCCCGTCGGCCCCGGCCGTGGCTCCGGTGCGGGATCGCTCGTTGCCTATGCGCTGACGATCACCGACGTCGATCCGATGCGCTTCTCGCTGCTGTTCGAGCGCTTCCTCAACCCCGAACGCGTCTCGATGCCGGACTTCGATATCGACTTCTGCCAGGACCGGCGCGAAGAGGTCATTCGCTACGTCCAGGCCAAATACGGCCGCGAGCAGGTGGCGCAGATCATCACCTTCGGATCGCTGCAGGCGCGCGCGGCGCTGCGCGATGTCGGCCGCGTGCTCGAAATGCCGTACGGCCAGGTCGACAAGATCTGCAAGCTGGTGCCGAACAACCCCGCCAATCCGACGCCGCTTTCGAAAGCGATCGAAGAGGAGCCGCGGCTGCAGGAGGAGGCGGAGAAGGAGCCGGTGGTGGCTCGGCTTCTCGATATCGCCCAGAAGATCGAGGGCCTCTACCGTCATGCCTCGACGCACGCCGCCGGCATCGTTATCGGCGATCGGCCGCTCTCGAAGCTGGTGCCGATGTACCGCGATCCGCGGTCGGACATGCCGGTCACCCAGTTCAACATGAAATGGGTGGAGCAGGCTGGCCTCGTCAAATTCGACTTCCTCGGCCTGAAAACGCTGACGGTCCTGAAGACCGCGGTAGACTTTGTCGCCAAGCGCGGCATTCATATCGATCTTGCGAGCATTCCTCTCGACGATGTGAAGACCTACGAGATGCTTTCCCGCGGCGAGACGGTCGGCGTGTTCCAGGTGGAAAGCGCGGGCATGCGCAAGGCGCTGATCGGCATGCGCCCGGACTGCATCGAGGACATCATCGCCCTTGTTGCGCTCTACCGCCCGGGCCCGATGGAAAACATCCCGGTCTACAACGCCCGCAAGCACGGCGAGGAAGAGATCGAGTCGATTCACCCGAAGATCGATTATCTGCTGAAGGAGACGCAGGGCGTCATCGTCTACCAGGAGCAGGTGATGCAGATCGCCCAGGTGCTGTCGGGCTACTCGCTCGGCGAGGCCGATCTGTTGCGCCGCGCCATGGGTAAGAAGATCAAGGAGGAGATGGACAAGCAGCGCGCCCGCTTCGTCGAAGGCGCCGTCAAGAACGAGGTGTCGAAACCCCAGGCCGACCTGATCTTCGACCTGCTTGCGAAGTTCGCCAATTACGGCTTCAACAAGTCGCACGCGGCCGCCTACGCCATCGTCTCCTACCAGACGGCCTATATGAAGGCGCATTATCCGGTCGAGTTCCTCGCCGCGTCGATGACGCTCGATATGTCCAACACGGAAAAGATCAACGATTTCCGCCAGGACGCCATGCGCCTCGGTATCGAAGTGATCGCGCCGTCGGTGCAGACCTCCTTCCGCCATTTCGAGACCGGCGACAACCGCATCTATTATTCGCTTGCCGCTATCAAAGGGGTCGGTGATTCGGCCGTCGAGCATATCGTTACCGTTCGCGGCGAGCGGCCCTTCGCGAGTCTCGAGGATTTCTGTCTGCGGATCGACCCGAAGCTCCTGAACAGGCGCGTTTTCGAAAGCCTGATCGCCGCCGGCGCATTTGATTGCTTCGGCTACGACCGGGCCGAACTCATAGGCGGTCTCGACCGGGTTCTGGGCTTTGCCCAGCGTGCGCAGGAGAACAAGGTGAGCGGCCAGGGCGATATGTTCGGCGCCGGTGCGGCCACGGGACCGGAGAGGATCGCGCTGCCGGCCTACACGCCTTGGCTCGCCTCCGAGAAGCTGCATCGGGAGTTCCAGGTGCTCGGCTTCTATCTTTCGGCCCACCCGCTCGATACCTACAACAAGCTGCTGGCCAAGATGCGGGTGCAGACATTTGCCGATTTCGCCGCGGCGGTGAAGCAGGGGGCGACCGCCGGCCGTCTGGCGGGAACGGTGACTTCGAAGCAGGAGCGCAAGACGCGCACCGGCAACAAGATGGGGATCGTCGCCTTTTCCGATGCGTCGGGCCAGTTCGAGGCTGTTCTCTTCTCGGAGATGTTGAACCAGTATCGCGATCTCCTGGAGCCCGGAAAATCGCTGGTGATGACGGTAGCAGCTGAAGAGCGGCCGGAAGGAATCGGCCTTCGCATCCAGACCCTGCGGTCTCTCGAAGAGGAATCGCTTCAGATGCAGAAGGCGCTACGGGTTTTTGTACGCGACGCCGGTCCGCTACGCTCCATCGCTTCCCATCTCAACACGAAGGGGGACGGCCTCGTTTCATTCGTGGTCATCAAGGAAAACGGCCAGCGGGAAATCGAGGTCGAGCTCAACGAGAAATACCGGATTTCGCCGGAGATCGCCGCGGCTCTGCGCTCGGCTCCCGGCGTCGTCGACGTCGAACTTGTCTAGCGCATCGGCCCGAAAGCCGGAATCGATTTTCGGAAGTACGATGCGCTAATTCAAAGACTTACAGCGTCCTCTGTGCGTTCTGAAGGACACGCGGCGCTGTAGGGCAATTTCGGGAAAAGCCTGGTTTTCCGTCCAGAGTTGCGTAGTCTCAAAAAACCCGAGCCGGGCCGTCAGCGCGCAGAAGAGCGTGTGACGGTGATGAAATCCGTTCCCTCGCCGGTTTCCTGTCCGCTCTCCGCATCGGAGATCGACAAGGACGATCCGTCGACGAGAAGACCTGCTATCCGTGCCCGCACGCCAGTGGGCACAGATAGCCGGTCCAGCGTCGCTTGAAGCGCATTGGACACCGAAGCATCAGCGTCGATGGAAATGCCGAGACGTTTTTTCATCGACACGGACAAGTGATTTTCCAGGGAAACGCCAAACCATTTGCCGCTGCCGCTTGCTCCGTCATGATCCTGGAACTGCAGGAAATGCGTTCCCAGTGCCGCTTCCGGCTGCTCGATGTCGACGTCGGCGGAGAAGAGCGGCTGGAACCGTTGACGCACGAGGAGGATGCCGTTCGACGGCTTTTCGCGGCCGCCTTTGCGGAACACTTTGTCGATCAGGTCCGGCGTTATTCTGCCGTCAGGTGGAAGCCCCTCGGCGGATTGGAAGGCGCGTACGGCATCAAGCGTGGCGGGACCGGTCCAGCCATCTGGGACGCCGGCATCAAAGCCGAGGCTGCTGAGCAGCATCTGTAGCTCACGGATCGTCTCGCCGGCGCTCCGCCGGGTGATCAGGATGCGGATCGGTGCCGGCGATTGGCGGGAAGCGGTCGGCACGGAAGCCGTCTTGATCATTGCCACTTCGAGTGGATTGTTTTCCTTCTGGCTCAGCGCCGGACGCAGGGGAACGTCGGAAAGAGGCGCCGGCTTTACCTCAAGCGCTTGATTCGGTTGGAACAACATGGCGCTCGAAATCTCGGCCGGAACCACCTGTCGATCCGATATCAGAACGTGCATTCCGTGCCGGGTCATCTTGAACAGATTCGCCGCAAATTTGCTGGGCAACCGCACGCAACCGTGCGAGGCCGGGTATTTCGGTACGTGGCCCGAGCCATGAAGCGCAATTCCGGACCAGGTCAGTCGTTGCATGAACGGCATCGGCGCGTTCGAATAGATGTTGGACTTGTGGTGGCGGCGCTTTTCGAGAATCGAGAAAATACCCGTCGGCGTCGAATGGCCGGCTTTGCCGGTCGATACCTTCGAAGTGGCTACGACGGCATTGCCGTCATAGACGACGATCGATTGCTGCCGCGTCGAGACGATCACCTGCAGCGGTGCATCGCTGGCGGCAATGACGGACGACGCCGACGCCAGCAGGAGGGCGAACCCGCCTCCGAGAGTGAAACGCAAAACCATACTCTCATTCCAACGCAAGACCTGTCGAGCGAGCGTATCCGCCAATATTTAAGGAATTCAATCACTGCGAGCGGGCCTGCAGCGCTGTGCGTCTTTCAGACCCACAAAAGTCGCCGCAGCACCTTGAATTGCTGCGTGTTTTCGGCTCCGATTTAAGGAAACATGCGGTCCGCCCTATTGATCGCGACGCCGGTGGCCGAAGGTATAGCCGGTCTCGACAGTCGTCTTGCCGAACTTGTCGCGCAGCTTGTTGATGGCGTCTTCGGCGGCAGCGCGCCTCGTCGCTGCCGGATCCACCAGATCCGGCGGGTCGGCAAGTCCGGGAGCGGACAGGTCGCTGACGCCGATACCGATCAGCCTGTATCGCGTGCCGTCAACTTCCTTTTCCAGAAGCTGGAGGCCGGTGCGGAAGATACGATCCGCCAGACGTGTCGGGCTGTCGAGTCGCCGGTTGCGCGTGCGAAGCTTGAAGTCGGCGGTCTTGAGCTTGAGGACGACGGTTTGTCCGGCAAGCTCTGATTTGCGCAGCCGCAGTGCCACCTGTTCGCTGAGCCGCCTCAGATACGGCACCAGTTCCTCGGGGCGTGAGAGGTCTTCGTTGAACGTGGTTTCCGACGACACGCTCTTGGCTTCCCCGTCGGTCTCTACGGTCCGCTCGTCCTGGCCGCGCGACAGGCGGTAGAGCCTTTGGCCCATCGTGCCGTAGCGGCGCATCAGGTCGGCCTCCTCCATCATCTGCAACTGGCCGATCGTGCGGATGCCATCGCGTTCAAGTGTCGCGGCAAAGGCCTTGCCGACGCCCCAGATCAGCGTCACCGGACGCTCCTTCAGGAAGTCGACGGCCTCTGCCTGACCGATGACGGAAAATCCTCGCGGTTTCTGCAGGTCGGAGGCGACCTTGGCGAGGAACTTGCAATAGGACAGACCGACCGAGACGGTGATGCCGATCTCCTGCTCCACCCGCTTGGCGAATCGGGCGAGTGTTCGGGCCGGTGGATCGTGATGAAGCCGCTCGGTGCCGCTGAGATCGAGGAAGGCTTCATCGATCGACAGTGGCTGCACAAGCGGCGTCAGTTCCAGCATCAGCGACCGCACCTCACGTCCGACGCGCGAATATTTCTCCATGTTCGGCTTGATCACGACCGCCTGCGGACAGGCTTCCAGCGCTTTGAACATCGGCATGGCGGAGCGGACACCGTGAATGCGGGCAATGTAGCAGGCGGTCGAAACGACGCCGCGTTTGCCGCCGCCAATGATCACGGGTTTGTCGGCAAGCTCCGGATCGTCACGCTTCTCGATCGACGCATAGAAGGCATCGCAGTCGATGTGCGCGAGCGTCAGCGTGTAGAGCTCTGAGTGGCGAAGAAGCCGCGGGCTGCCACACGAGGAGCACCGTCGCGCCCCGGCAGTCTGCTCCTTGAGGCAGTCTCGGCAGAAGCCAGGAATCGATGCAGCGCTGTCGGGCATATCCGGAACAAATGTTGAACGCGGCGACTTTACCCTCTAGGCTACTGAGTCTCAAGGCGGAGATCGGAGGCCGTTTTGGATATCACCCTTGAATTCGAACCGGTCACCGCGCGGCGCTGGCAGGACTTCGAACAGCTCTTCGGCCGCCAGGGCGCCTTCTGCGGCTGCTGGTGCGTCGCGCTGCGACTGCCGTACGCCATCCGCACTCGGATGTCCTCCGACGAGCGCAAGGGCTTCATCAAAGATCGGATCGCAGCCGGACCACCACCCGGCATCATCGGATATAGCGAGGGCGCGCCGGTCGCCTGGGTGCAGTTGGGCCCGCGCCACGACGTTCCCCAATTCAATTCGCCGCGCACGATCTCGCGACCGCTTGGCGATCGCGAGGCCGAGGATCCATCGGTTTGGGCGCTGAGTTGCCTGTTCCTTCTGCCGCGCCTGCGCGGCAACGGCGTGAGCCACCGCCTGCTTGGTGCAGCGATCGACCACGCGCGGGCTGGACACGCCCGCTTTCTCGACGCATGCCCGATCGACCACGCCAAGCAATCGAAATCCGCGACTCTCTGCATTGGCTCCACGGCGATCTTTGACCGTGCCGGTTTCGAGACTGTAGCGCGGCGTAAGGACGGCAGACCACTGATGCGATTGGATTTGAGTCGATGAGCATGGTCGCTGTAAATCAGCGTGCATTGGCTTCGGCGGGCGATGCAGTGACAGCGCGCCGGCAGAGCCGCTTGAAGCGCGGCTCAGTTGCGTGGCGCCCAGCGTCGGAAGTGACCGCGGATCAGCGGCGCGGCCTCCGCCCAATCCGCAGCCGCATGGATGCCACGACCGGGCACCGGGGCGAGAGCGCGAAATTCTGCGTTCGCCATAAGGTTTATGAGAAGACAGGAAGGTGCGTGATCTCTTACCGAGTGGAGATTGCGCAGAATGTCGTCGATGAAGACAACAGGGAGTTCCCGACCGCCGTGCAACTGCTCGACAAGCGGGCCCTTGGGCTCCTCAGACGCGAGCAGTGGATAGGGCAGGCCGAGGGCGTCGAGCAGCGCGCGCCGTCTGGCCGCGTGCCGCGGTGGCATCGCGGTCAGAAACACGATGTCCGCCTCGGTGGAGAGTTCCGCAAGCGTCTTGACCACCTGCGCAGCCGGTGTCTGCCACTGCTCCTGCGCATCGTAGAAGGCGTCGAGCAGGGCCTTCACAGCGGCTTCGCTCGCTGCTTCGCCGTTGTTGAGATCGATGATGTTGCCGGTCAGGCGGAAGGAGCGGGGCACCAGCCTGTGCTGGCGGCTTTCGAGGAAGAGTTTGAACGGTGTCAGGAATTCAAGGGCGACTTCATCGACATCGCTGACGATCAGGGGCCTGTGCCCCAGACGAACGACGCCTTCGGGTCGGTCGGCCGCCATGCTCAGCTGTCCTCGAAGTCCGACGCGCCGGACAGAAGGTGGTGCGCCCGGACAACCTCCTCCGGCTGCGTTTGCGTCGCAGCGCAAAAAGCCATCAGCGTCGGTTCGTGGTCCATCAGGAAAGCAATCAAGCCGCCCATGAAACCCGGCTCGCCGATTGCCGTGCGCAGTGAATCGGGATCCGTACCGGTCAGGGCGAGGAAACGGGACAGAAGTTCCGGTTCGTTGGCGAGCCAAGCGAGGATGGCGATTGCTGTTTCGTCAGCGCTTTTCATGGTGTCGAATCTCTCGTCATCTTTCGCCCGAAATTACCTATTTTTCAACCAAATAGCGCTAGCCTTGCGACTGAGGAAATGGGCCGAGTCGTTGATTGTGCAACATATATGCCCTCAGTGGACTTGCAAGGCGGCGGCGGACAGCAAGGTATCGACATGCCCAAACAGGTGATGATTGTTGAGGACAACGAGCTGAATATGAAGCTCTTCCGCGACCTGATTGAGGCCTCCGGCTATCAGACGATCCAGACGCGCAATGGCATGGAGGCGCTCGAGCTTGCGCGCAAGCATCGGCCCGACCTGATCCTGATGGACATCCAGTTACCCGAGGTTTCCGGCTTGGAAGTCACGAAGTGGCTCAAGGAAGACGATGAGCTTCACGTCATTCCGGTCATCGCCGTGACCGCATTTGCCATGAAGGGCGATGAGGAGCGTATTCGTCAGGGCGGTTGCGAAGCCTATGTCTCCAAACCGATTTCGGTTCCGAAATTCATCGAAACGATAAAGACCTATCTGGGCGATGCCTGAGCGCCGGGAAAATTGAGATGACAGCGCGTATCCTCGTCGTCGATGACGTACCAGCCAATGTGAAGCTCCTGGAGGCGCGGCTGCTGGCTGAATATTTCGACGTCTTGACGGCCGGCGACGGGCAATCGGCCTTGGCGATCTGCGAAAAGACGCCCGTGGACCTGGTGCTACTCGATATCATGATGCCGGGCATGGATGGGTTCGAGGTCTGCGAGAGGCTGAAGGCGAACAGCCGGACTGCGCATATTCCGGTGGTGATGGTGACAGCGCTCGACCAGCCGTCCGATCGTGTGCGTGGACTGAAGGCCGGCGCCGACGACTTCCTCACCAAACCGGTCAATGACCTGCAGCTGATGTCGCGGGTCAAAAGCCTGGTGCGATTGAAGAATGTCAGCGACGAATTGCGCCTTCGCGCGCAGACGGCACACACGATCGGCCTGCAGGACCTCGCCCGCCCGGATCGCCCGGACGAGCCTGGCAACATTCTGCTGGTCGACGCGCGCGCGTCATCGCAGGAGCGGCTTCTGCGCGCGCTGAAACCGATCGCCGACGTCTCGGTAATATCGGATCCTCAGGCGGCCTTGTTTGAGGCGGCCGAAAGCAATTTCGACCTCGTCATCGTCAACGCGAATTTTGACGACTACGATCCGCTGCGCCTGTGCTCGCAACTGCGTTCGCTGGAGCGCACACGCTTCATACCGATCCTGCTTGTCACCGAGCAGGGGCGCGACGAGATGGTCGTGCGCGCGCTCGAGCTTGGCGTAACGGATTATGTTATGCGGCCGGTCGATCCCAATGAGCTTGTGGCTCGCTCGCTCACTCAGATCCGACGGAAACATTGCAATGACCGGCTGCGGGCGAGCGTCCAACAGACAATCGAGCTGGCGATCACCGACGATCTCACCGGCCTGCACAATCGCCGTTATCTGGACAATCATCTGAAGGTGCTGATGGACCGTGCCGCGGCCCGCGGTCGACCGCTTTCCATCTGCATTACCGATATCGACCGCTTCAAACACATCAACGATACCTATGGTCACGATGCGGGCGACGAGGTCTTGCGCGAGTTTGCCAACCGTGTGCGTGCGACTGTCCGGGGTGCGGACCTCGCATGCCGGTTTGGTGGTGAGGAATTCGTGATCGTCATGCCGGACACGACCCCGGAAATGGCGGCAATCGTCGCCGAACGCCTTCGTCTGATGGTTGAGAGCCGAGCGTTCGCTATTCCTCAGGCTGATACGGTTCATTCCGTCACGGCTTCGCTCGGCATCTCCAGCCTGAGAGCGGAGGGCGACACGCCGGAAGCGTTGTTGAAGCGTGCCGATATGGCGCTCTATCAGGCCAAAAACAACGGGCGCAACAGGGTTGTGGCGGCAGCCGCCTAACCTTGAGGGCAGCAAGTAAAGCGGCCACGCGACGGCGATTAGAATGCTCTTTGCAGGCTCTTGTTAAGTTTCTTTAAAGTTGTATTCTCCGCTGCGTCGCTGGTGCTGGGGCAAAGCATTTCCATAAGCGGCGGATTCGGCATTGTCCGAATATGAGACAGAATTAACCAAACGCCGAGCAACCTTGTTCCGGCGATTAAGAATTCGTTGATTTTTTTTTATTTTCAGGCAATGCTGATACGCATGGAAGCCTGACTTCCATCACCAATCGGTTACCCCATGATGCTCAGGTCCGCCGCATCTCCTGGGTCGTGGGGTCGGTCGGCTGGTTCTCGATGCTCGCGGATTCCTCGTGCCGCAGTCGGAAGCCAGCCGACCCCCTTTCAAAACGCCGCTTCGCAAGAGGCGGCGTTTTTCGTTTCAGTTCAGCAAGATAGAGCTACTTGGCGCTGGGACTGGCGCCCTTTTTGGAGCCGCAGTTGAAGACAACCACAGCGCCGCGCGTCTTTTCAGACGCGCAAAGAACGCTGTAGCACTTTGAATTGCTGCATGTTCTTGTCCTTTAATCGGCTTCGATTAAAGGCGACATGCAATAGCCCAAAGAAAAAGCGCCGAACCTCGCGGCCCGGCGCTTTAAACAGACAGAAACGCTGATCTTACTTGATCTTGGTTTCCTTGAACTCGACGTGCTTCTTTGCAATCGGGTCGTACTTGGTCTTCGTCATCTTTTCCGTCATCGTACGGCTGTTCTTGGTGGTGACGTAGAAGAAACCCGTGTCGGCCGTCGACAGCAACTTGATCTTGATGGTGGTAGCTTTCGCCATGGTCGTCCTGCCTTTATAGAAATGAAAGCCGTGGACAACCGGTTGCGGGCCACGGTCAAGGTTGGCGCGAAACTACAAATCGCGACCGAAAAGTCAAGACCGTTTTGGTTTCAAAACGATCCGGACCACCGAAAGCGCAACATAAAGCCCGAAGAATGCCGCGATCGCCCAGGCAAAACCGCTGTTGCCGGTAACGTCCATGGCGGCGCCGATCACCTGCGGCCCGGCAACGGTGCCGACGGCGTAGGAGAAAACGAACGCCGCGTTGGCTGCCGCAAGATCGGCGCCCTGAAGCCGGGAACCCAGGTGGCTTAGGCCGACGGTGTAGAGACCCGAAACGCATCCGCCCCAGAACAACAGCACAAGGGCCATCAGGGCCCAGCTTTCGACCAGCATGGGGAGACAGAGTGCGCCGATGAGGCCGATCAGCGTCATCGCCGAGAGGAGTGTCCGGCGATCCTTCACGCGGTCGGAAAGCATCCCCAGCGGAATCTGGAAGATGAAGTTCCCGATTCCCATCACCGTCAACAGCAGCGCCGCCTGCGATTCGGTAAAGCCTGCCCGCGTGCCGAAGATCGGGAACAGCGAGAGACCGCCCGACTCGACCGCGCCGAAAATGAAGACGGCAGCTGTTGCCGTGGGCACGAGGAATACATAGCGCATGAAATGCCGCTCGGGTTTCTCGTCGAGAACCGGACTTTCGTTGCGCGCCAGATAGATCGGTATGGCCGCAAGCAGGATCACGCCGGCGCCAACCGCGAAGGGCAATATCCCCTCGCTACCGAGAATCGAAAAGAGCAGGGGACCGCTCGCGAAACCGAGCGAAAGCACGGTGCCGTAGATACCGAGTACGAAACCCCGCCGGTTTGGAGGCGCCGTCGCGTTGATCCAGAATTCCGAGAGGATGAAAAGCACGGTGATCGCGCCGTGAAAGACGACACGCAAGGGGAACCACAGCCAGAAATTCGTAATGTAGTAAAAGCCGAGCGCGCTCGCTGCGGCAAACACTATCGCCAGGAGCATTGTTGGCGCGACGCCGTGACGGTGCGCGAACTTCGTCGTGAACGGGGCGGCCGCCATGGAAGCGAACCCGGCCATTGCCGAGTTGAACCCAATCAGCGTCGAGGGGATTCCGCGTTTCTCCATGATGATGCTGAGCAGCGGCAGCCCAAGTCCGATGGCAATGCCGACCGCCGTGATTGCAGCAACGGCCGCAATCAGCGAAAGCCAGTGAATTTCGTCAACCGGTGCAGGCGTACCGGACGGCGGCTTTGACATTCGAAAAGAACCCTTAGAGGAGCATGCGGACAAAGCGCCCACGGCGCATGAAGTAAAACGGCACTGACCTTTCACGAGGAAGGGAGGGATCCGATTCGAGGCTGCTCCTCAGGTCCGCAAGGATCGTGGCGGTGATCTCCGGTATTTGGAGGGGTGGAAGGTTGTTCACATCGATCCACTGCAAATCCTGAAGCTCCCGGCTTTCCAGAATCATCGAAGCGTCGACGTCGGCCTCATCCGCGAAAACGGCGAAGAAACGTGTGTCGAACCGCCTCGAGTGTCCCGGAGGGGTAATGGCCCGAGCCATATAGCGTAAGTTTGCAAGATCGGGAAGGAAGGGAAGTCCGGCACCCGGCTCGAGGCTTGGCTTGCCGACGCGGACGCCAGCCTCTTCGTAAAGCTCCCTCAAGGCGGCCAGAGCAAGCGCCCGCGCCCGTGCATCGGTCAGCGGCCGCCCTTCGACCGACTTCAGCGATTGCAGAACGACCGGATGGAGATCGCCTGCAAAAGCCAGCCGATGGTCGGATGGATCGCGCCGGCCGCCGGGGAAGACATAGAGGTCGGGCATGAAGGCATGGGCGCTATGGCGCTTTCCCATCAGCACGCGAACGCGCGCGTCGGACCGGTCCAGGACCATGATGGAAGCGGCGTCTCGCGGTCTTACGGGCCGGCTTCCCGGGGCGCGGGATTGCGGCGAAGCTGCGCTGCCATCGCGGCGCTCCGCCGTCATGCCGAGGCGTCTCGCGGCGGAAGGACGTCTTCCGGAGCATCCTCCTTGCCGCCGAAACCATGCATCCTCAGGGCCCATTGCAGTCCAATGACGGCCCCCTTGACCGGCTGCAGCAGTGCAAGGGAGCTGGCAAGGGTTACCGGTGCCCAGATCGCGAGATGCTGCCAGGTGGAAAGCGGCAGCAAGAGGTCGGTCATCATATAGCCGGCGAGCACAGCGTGGCCGACGATGGTGACGACGATATAAGGCGGAAAGTCGTCGGCCCGATGGTGATCCATGCGCTCGCCGCACGCAGCACAGGCATCGACGGACTTGATGAAGGCCCGGAAAAGGCGCGCATCGCCACAGGCGGGGCAACGGCCGATCAGGCCGCGCTTGATCGAGCGCATGACGGGACGGTCTTCGTCCTTCATTCCCCCAAGATGGAGCTCCTCGGTGGCCGCAGTCTTCATACCGATATCCTTCACGTCCGACACTGCATCCCTGTCGGCTGCTATCGCCTGCCTCGCGGTGCCCGCGTTCCCGGTCGCTTGCGCGCACCGGGCCGCTCACGGCGGCCGGCCTTATGGAAAGAGCGTGTTGCGGTTGGCATCTTGCGCCCTTCGCTCAGCATCTCGAAGCGGAGCGCACCGGCAAGCGGTACGGCCTCCTCCAATTTGACGCGCACCGGATCTCCGAGACGATAGCCGAGCCCGGATTTTTCGCCCGACAGGGCCTGATGGGCCTCGTCATAGATGTAATAATCGCGTCCGAGCGTAGATATAGGGATAAAACCGTCGGCGCCATAGGCGGGGAGGGTGACAAAAAGTCCCGCCTTGGTGACGCCCGAGACGCGCCCGTCGAATTCCTCGCCGATGCGACCGTTCAGGTGATGCGCAATCAACCGATCGACCGTATCGCGCTCGGCCGCCATCGCGCGCCGCTCGAATGTGGAAATCTCGGCGGCGATATCGTCGAGCGCACCTTCCTCTTGCGGCGTCGTGCCACCCGCGCCGAGGCCGAGCGCAGTGACCAGGGCGCGATGCACGACCAGATCGGCGTAGCGACGTATGGGAGAGGTGAAGTGGGCATACTTCATCAGGTTCAAGCCGAAATGGCCGATATTTTCCGGGCTGTAGATCGCCTGGCTTTGCGAGCGCAGCACGATTTCGTTGACCATGGTCTCGTAGGGTTTTCCCTCGGCCGTCGACAGGACGCCGTTGAAATGGTTCGAGCGCATGTTGCCGCCCTTGACGAGGGAGATGTCGAGCGTCGCCAGGAATTCGCGAAGCGTCTCCTGCTTTGCAAGCGACGGCTGGTCGTGAACGCGATAGATCAGCGCCTGCTGCTTCTGTTCCAACGTCTCTGCCGCCGCGACATTCGCCTGGATCATCATTTCCTCGATCAGCTTGTGCGCGTCGAGGCGTTCCGGCACGAAGACGCGGTCGACGGTGCCGTCTGGCTTCAGGATGATCTTGCGCTCCGGCATGTTGAGCTCAAGCGGCTGGCGCCGGTCACGTCCGCGCGTGAGTATGCGGTAGGCCTCCCACAGCGGCTTGAGGATCGTTTCCAGGATCGGTCCGGTCTTGTCGTCCGGCGCCCCGTCGATCGCGGCCTGAGCCTGGTTGTAGGAAAGCTTGGCGGCGCTGCGCATCATGATGCGATGGAACGTGTGTCCGGCCTTGCGACCCTCTTTCGAAAACCGCATACGGACAGCGAGCGCGGGGCGGTCGACACCTTCCTTCAGCGAGCAGAGATCGTTGGAAATGCGCTCGGGCAGCATCGGCACGACACGGTCGGGAAAATAGACCGAATTCCCGCGCTTCAACGCTTCGAGGTCGAGTGCAGACTTTGGCTGGACATACCAGGAGACGTCGGCAATCGCGACAGTGACGATCATGCCGCCCGGATTGTCGGGCGAGGGATCGGGCTCCGCATAGACGGCGTCATCATGATCCTTGGCGTCGGCCGGATCGATGGTGATCAGCGGCAGCGAGCGCCAGTCCTCGCGGTGTTCCATCGTCGCCGGGCGTGCTGCCTCGGCCTCTTTCAGCACCCGCTCGGAAAAGACATAAGGAATTCCATGCGCATGAATGGCGATCATCGAGATCGCCTTCTCCGATGCAACGGAGCCGATGACGTTCTGCACCTGGGCGCGCGGCAGACCATACCGCCCGACGCGGGCAAGATGCACTTCCACAAGATCGCCGTCCTGAGCGTTATTGGTGAAATCCGGGTCGACCAGGATCTCTTCGCCGCGCTTATCGATCGGCATCAGCCGTCCACCGCCGCCAGGCGTGGGGCGAAAGACGCCGAGCACGGCATCCTTGCGCTTGTCGAGGACCTTGATGATGCGGGCCGTATAGGCAGGGCCGCCGCGGTCCTTCGAAGGAAATATCTTCGCCAGTACCCGATCGCCGAGACCGCCGACGGGTGTCTTGCCCTTTGCCTTGCCGACAGCGGATTGCTTGATGAGAACCGCGGGCGCGACGCCGTCGTCGTCCAGCCACTCCGCCGGTCGGCCGATCAATTCGCCGTCGATGTCACGGATTGTGATGTCGAGGACCGTGACGGGCGGCAGAGCGCCGGGACGCACGAGCGATTTTCGCTTCTTCTCGACCAGCCCGTCCTCTTCCAGCGAGCGCAGCAGTGCCTTCAGTTCGACGCGTGCCTCTCCCTTCAGGCCAAAGGCCTTGGCGATTTCCCGCTTCGAGGCTTGCTGCGGGTTTTCGGCGATGAACCGCATCAGCACATCGCGCGGCGGAACCGCGCCGTGAACGATCGTCTCCCTTTCGGCAGCAGGTGCCGGCTTGGCCGCGCGGCCGTTCTTCTTGCCTGCGCCCTTTCCGGGCCGTTCGGTCGGGTCGCGCGGAATTCTGGTCAACGTCAGTCCTTCTTGGCCTTCGCGGCCGTTTTCGCTTTTGCCTTGGCGGCGGTCTTCGGCTTGGCGAGTTTTGCCGCGCCGTTCGAAGCGGTCTTGGCGGCCTTTGCCGTCGTCGACTTCGCTTTGGTCGCCTTGCCTTTTGTCGCGCCGCCCTTGGCCGCACGTTCGGCAATAAGCGCCAGCGCCTCTTCGACCGTCACGGATTGCGGATCCTTGCCCTTGGGCAGCGTGGCGTTGACCTTGCCCCAGTTGACATAGGGACCGAACCGCCCGTCGCGCACGGTGATCGCGCCTCCGTCGGGATGTTCGCCGAGTTCCTTGAGTGCGGCCGCGGCGGTACGTCCGCGGGAGCCGTTGGCGCCCTTCGACTGCTTGTCCGCGAGCACCGAAACTGCGCGGTTAAGCCCGATCGCGAAGACATCCTCGATCGAGTCCAGGTTGGCGTAGGTGCCGTTGTGGAGCACGAAGGGTCCGTAGCGCCCGAGACCGGTGGAGATCATCTTGCCGGTTTCCGGATGCGCGCCGATGTCGCGCGGCAGCGACAGCAGCGCGATGGCCTTTTCATGGTCGATCGATGCCGGCGTCCAGCCCTTCGGCAGGCTCGAGCGCTTTGCGTCCTTACCTTCGCCGCGTTGGACATAGGGTCCGAAGCGGCCGCTGCGCAAAGTGATTTCCTCGCCAGTATGCGGATCCTTGCCGAGGCTCAGCGGCTCGTTCGATACCGACGCTTCCGCATCGCCGTTGGTTTCGGAGGAAAGCTGGCGCGTGTAGTTGCACTCCGGGTAATTGGAGCAGCCGACGAACGCACCGTATTTTCCGAGCTTCAGCGAGAGTTTCCCGGTCCCGCAGACCTGGCAGATACGCGGATCGCTGCCGTCCTCACGCTTCGGGAAGACGAGCGGCGCCAGTTCCTCGTTGAGGGCATCGAGCACGTTGGTGACGCGCAGTTCCTTGGTATCTTCGATCTGGGAGAAGAAGTCCTTCCAGAACTCGCGCAGGACGTCCTTCCAGTTGAGGTCGCCGGCGGAAATCTGATCGAGCTTCTCCTCCAGCGACGCCGTGAAATCATATTCCACATAACGCGTGAAGAAGCTCTCCAGGAAGGCAGTTACGAGACGGCCCTTGGCCTGGGGCACCAGCTTTCGCTTGTCGTTCGTCACATAGTCCCGGTCGAGGAGGGTCGTGACGGTTGCGGCATAGGTCGACGGACGGCCGATGCCGAGTTCTTCCATCTTCTTGATCAGCGTCGCTTCCGAGTAGCGCGGCGGCGGCTCGGTGAAATGCTGGGTGGCGTTGATCTTCTGCTTGGCGAGATTCTCCCGCGCGTTGATCTCCGGCAGCCGACCGCCCTCGTCACCGTCATCGGCCTGCTCACCATCTTCCTTCATGTCGGTGTAGGCGGCGATGAAGCCGTCGAAACGGATCACCGAACCGGTGGCCCTGAGGCCGGCCTTCTTGCCGCCGTTGTCGGCGATGATCTCGGCGGTCGTACGCTCGATTTCGGCCGAAGCCATCTGGCTCGCGATACCACGCTTCCAGACGAGATCGTAAAGTTTGAGCATGTCGCCGTCGAGGAAGCGGCGAACCTGGTCGGGTGTGCGGTTGAAATCCGTCGGACGGATGGCTTCGTGTGCTTCCTGAGCGTTTTTCGCCTTGGTGGAATAGAAGCGGGGCTTTTCCGGCAGATACCGTTCGCCGAACTGGCTGCCGATCGCCCGGCGGGCGGCGTCGATTGCCTCCGGGGCCATCTGCACGCCATCGGTACGCATATAGGTGATGAGACCAACCGTCTCGCCACCGATGTCAACGCCCTCGTAAAGCTTCTGCGCCACCTGCATCGTGCGCGAGGCGGAAAACCCGAGCTTGGAAGAGGCGGCCTGCTGCAGCGTCGAGGTGGTGAAGGGCGGCGCCGGATTGCGCTTGACCGGCTTTGCTTCGACGCTCTCGACCACATAGCTCGCGCCATCGAGCAGCGCTTTCAGCCGGTTGGCCTCGTCACCATTGCCGATTGCTCTTGGTTGCAGCCGCTTGCCGTCGGCGGAGACGAGACGCGCTTCGAATTCGTCGCCGCGCGGCGTCTTCAGAAGCGCCGAAATATTCCAGTATTCCTCCGTGACGAAACGTTCGATTTCCGCTTCGCGATCGCAGACGAGACGCAGAGCCACCGATTGCACACGGCCGGCCGAACGCGCCCCCGGCAATTTGCGCCAGAGGACGGGGGAAAGGTTGAAGCCGACGAGATAGTCGAGGGCGCGGCGGGCGAGATAGGCGTCAACCAGCGAGATATCGATATCGCGAGGCTCGGCCATTGCATCGAGCACGGCCTTTTTCGTGATCGCGTTGAAGACAACGCGCCTCACCGGCTTGTCGCCGATGACCTTCTTCTTCTTGAGAAGGTCCAGCACATGCCAGGAGATTGCCTCGCCCTCGCGATCCGGGTCGGTTGCGAGAATCAGGCCGTCCGACGATTTTACGGCGTCGGCGATGTCCTTCATGCGTTTCGCTGAAGCGCCGTCGACCTCCCAGGACATCTCGAAGTCTTCGTCCGGGCGCACCGATCCATCCTTGGCCGGCAGGTCCCGCACGTGGCCGAACGAAGCAAGCACCTTATAGCCGGGGCCCAGGTACTTGTTGATCGTCTTGGCCTTGGAAGGCGATTCCACCACTACAACATTCATCGTCATTCTCTGAGACAATCTCTTTTGGCGAAGCGCAAATGCTGCGCGCCGGATGTTGACGCCACGAAATGGACAGGGATTCGGGCGCGGTCAAGGGGTTTCATGAAAATAGCAATATCGCCACAGACCGCAACCAAACGGCAATTTCCGAGTTTCCTCAACCGAAGGTCGTTTCTTTCCGCGAGTTTGCGTGTGTTTCGACGGTGCGAGCCGCCGGTAATGACATACTACTCGTTGGGGAGAAGAGACACGAGGTTTGCCCCATGCCGGCAGAGCTGGCCCGCGAGATCCAGTTCCAGAAGCACGAGGTGGACCTGCGAGGCAGAGAGCGCGGTGTGGCGAATGATATCGTCGATCTCGACCGGTGTCGGCCCGAGCGCTTCCATGATGCGGTTGCGCTCGCTGTCGTCCGGTGCCGCAGGTGCTGCCCGCGTGTTCTCAATCGTCGGCTCCTTGATGTCCAGGCGTGTCAGGAGGTCGTCTTGCGTGAGCGGAGCCAGCGCCTCCAACACGTCGGCTGAGGACGTCGTTACGGTCGCGCCCTGTTTCAAGAGATCGTTCGCGCCGTGGCAGCGCGGATCGAGCGGCGATCCGGGAACGGCGAAGACCAGCCTGCCGAAGTCGGCGGCATAGCGGGCGGTGATCAGCGACCCGGACCGATTGGCCGCCTCGACGATGGTGACGCCAAGGCTGGCGCCGGCGATGAGCCGATTTCGCCGCGGAAAATCGCGTGCGCGGGGTTCCCAGCCGAAGGGCATTTCGCTGATCGCCAGTCCTTCGCCGGATGTGATCTCCTGCAGCAGCCCGATGTTCTCAGGCGGATAGGGCTGGTCGAGGCCGCCGGCAAGTGCGGCGATCGTGCCGGTCCGCAGGCTTGCGCGATGGGCGGCGGTATCGATGCCGCGGGCGAGCCCCGAGGTGATGACATAGCCTGCAGCCCCGGCATCGCGCGCGATCATGGCGGCGAACTTCGCTCCGCTCACGGACGAATTGCGCGAACCGACGATGCCGAGGGAAGGGCGCGTCGCCGCCCGGACGTTGCCCTTCACGGCAATGAGCGGCGGAGCGCCGTCGATCTCCCTCAATGCCGGAGGATAATCGGGCTCGCCGATCCCAATGAAGGCGGCGCCGAACCGGTGCGCCGTCTCGAGTTCCCGTTCCGCATCAGCGACGGTCGCAATGCGGAATGTGCGATCCGATCCGCCGCGCCGGGAAAGGTCGGGCAGCGCTTCGAGGGCCGCCTCTGCCGTGCCGAAGTGATTGATCAGGTCCCGAAAGGTGGCGGGACCTACATTGTCGCTGCGAATCAGCCGCAACCAGGCGATTTTCTGCCGTTCCGTCAGCGCGATTCCTGCTCGTTGAGCGCTGACGTTCAACGTCATCCCTTTTCTCCGATCCGACTCTCGGTGCCGCTGAGCAATCGCTGGATGTTGGCGCGATGCTTGATCCAGGTGATGAGGGTCATGATTGCGAAGAGCAGCGCCACTTTTCCGTATCCGGTCGCATAAAGTGCTACAGGTGTGAAGACCGTCGCCACGAGCGCGCTCAGCGACGAGTAACGGGTGATCTTGGCGGTGGCGAGCCAGATCACACCGAAGACGAGCACCATCACCGGTGCAAGGCCCAGCAACACGCCGATATAGGTTGCGACGCCCTTGCCACCCTTGAACGAGAGCCAGACCGGATAGAGATGTCCAAGGAACGCGGCAAGGCCGGCGGCAAGGCCAGCCTCGATGCCCCAAATCGAGGCGATGGCGGCAGCGGCGGTACCCTTGAGCGCATCGAGGAGGAGGGTCGCCGCGGCAAGCTTCTTGTTGCCGGTTCGAAGCACATTCGTTGCACCGATATTGCCAGAGCCTATCTTTCGGACATCACCGAGGCCTGCCATGCGCGTGAGAATGAGGCCGAAGGGGATCGACCCCAGAAGATAGCCGAAGACGAGACATGCGAATGTCGCGGGCAGCCCGAGCTGCCAGGATAGTAGTTCCACCGGTTCCTCCCCCGCCTAACAGCTCCGGTCTTACGCTGAATGCACCAGCTTGCCCGCAACATAAGTTTGGACGACCCGTCCGGTAAAGCGGGCATTTTCAAAAGGCGTGTTCTTCGAGCGGGAAACCAGCGCCTTTTCGTAGAGGATCCAGGGCTCTTCGAGGTCGAGAACGGTAATGTCGGCTTTCGCGCCGGGCTTTAGCGTGCCGGCGTCGAGGCCGAAGATCGCGGCTGGGCGGGTGGAGATCGCATCGATCAGCCGCATCAGCGGAACCTGTCCGCTATGGTAGAGGCGAAGCGCAGCCGCTGCCAGTGTTTCAAGGCCGATCGCGCCGTCGGCGGCATCCGAGAAGGGCAGGCGCTTGGTGTCGACATCCTGCGGATCATGCGACGATACGATGATGTCGATCGTCCCGTTGGCAAGCGCCTCGGCCATGGCGACGCGATCGTCTTCGCCGCGCAGCGCAGGCGACAGCTTGAAGAAGGTCCGGTATTCGCCGATGTCGTTTTCGTTCAGCGTCAGATGATTGATCGAGATGCCGCAGGTGACGTTGGTTCCGCGCTCCCGCGCGACGCGCACGGCGTCTGCCGACTCCGGCACGGAAATCTCGGCGGCGTGATAGGCGGCCTTGGTCAATCCCGCGATGCGAAGGTCGCGTTCGAGCGGAATGATCTCCGCTTCGCGCGGCACGCCCGGAAGGCCGAGCCAGCTTGCCAGCAGGCCCTCGTTCATGACGCCATTGGCGCCAAGGTATTTGTCGCGAGCCTCCAGCGCGACGACCGCGCCGAATTCGCGCGCATAGGTCATCGCGCGGCGCAGCACCAGCGTGTCGTGAACCGGTTGCCGGCCGTTGGTGAAGCAGACGGCGCCCGCGTCGCGAAGCAACCCGATTTCCGTCATCTCTTCCCCGAGCAGCCCCTTGGTGAGGGCAGCGGCCGGATGGATGTTGACAAGCGCCTTGTCGCGCGCGGTCTTCTGCACGAACTCGACGAGGGCGATTTCGTCGATGACCGGATCTGTGTCCGGCATGGCGATGAACGAGGTGACGCCGCCTGTCGCTGCGGCCCGTGAGGCCGATTCGATCGTCTCGCGATGCTCACTTCCCGGCTCGCCGACGAAGACGCGCGCATCGACGAGGCCCGGGACTGCCGTAAGGCCGGCGCAGTCCTTGACGAAGGCACCGTCCGGCGCACCCTGGTTCTGGGCGTCGCTGCCGGCTGCAAGAATGCGACCGTCGCTGCCGACGATGATCGTGCCCGTTTCGTCGAGATTGCGTGAAGGATCGACGATGCGCAGGTTTTTCAGAACAAGTGGTCTGGTCATAGGCGCGGCCCCTGGTTCTGCGAGAGGAGAAGTGTTTCCATCACGGCCATGCGCACGGCGACGCCCATCTCCACCTGCTGTTCGATGACACTTTGCGGACCGTCGGCGATTTCGGAAGCGATCTCGACACCGCGGTTCATCGGGCCCGGGTGCATCACCAACGCGTTGTCCTTTGCGGCTTTCAGCTTTTCTGCGTCCAGACCAAAGTAGTGGAAATATTCGCGCACCGAGGGCACGAAGGAGCCGGCCATGCGCTCGCGCTGCAGCCGCAGCATCATGACGACGTCCGCGTCCTTAAGGCCCTCCGCCATGGAGTGGTAGACCTCGACACCCATCTGCGCGATCCCGGACGGAAGCAGTGTCGCCGGTGCGACGACGCGCACGCGCGCGCCCATCTGGTTGAGCAGCAGAATGTTGGACCGGGCAACGCGCGAGTGCAGGACGTCGCCGCAGATCGCGACGATGATCCGCGAGAGCTTGCCCTTGGCGCGGCGGATCGTCAGCGCGTCGAGCAGCGCCTGGGTCGGGTGCTCGTGCTGACCGTCGCCAGCGTTGACGACCGAGCAGGAGACCTTCTGGGCAAGCAGTGCCGCCGCACCCGCCGAAGAGTGGCGCACGACCAGCACGTCGGGATGCATCGCGTTCAGCGTCATCGCCGTATCGATCAGCGTCTCGCCCTTCTTTACTGAGGAGTTACCGACCGCCATGTTCATCACATCGGCGCCAAGCCGCTTGCCCGCCAGTTCGAACGAGGACTGCGTCCGGGTCGAGGCTTCGAAGAAAAGATTGATCTGCGTCAGTCCGCGCAGCGAGGAGGTTTTCTTCTCCCTCTGCCGGGAGATCTTGACGGCTTCGTCGGCGCGATCGAGCAGGAGTGTGATGTCCTGTTCCGTGAGGCCTTTGATGCCGAGCAGGTGGCGATGCGGGAAAGTGATCATGAGCCGCCCTTGCACTCTCTACTGCATGTCTCCTTAAGTCGCTCTCGATTTAAGGAAAAAGGCATGCAGCAATTCAAAATGCTACAGCGACCTTTGCGGGTCTGACGAGACGCGCGGCGCTGTAGATTGGCTCGCTCTATAAAGCGTGGTCAGGGGTCGGGCAAGCGGCACGCCACCCCTTCCGCAGAAAACTTGCGTGGGCCTTAGGGCGCGCCTGTTTCGCGCCTGCGAAACTTGCGCTAGAACCGGCCCATGAATCAGATGAACCGGACTGAACAGAAACTCGCCGAGCTGAACCAGCCAAAACCCTGGTCCGGTGTCAACGCCTATCGCTCCGATCCTCTCGTCGTCGATATCACGTCGAGCATGCCGAAGGCGTTGCGTGACGAATTCGACGTGCTCGGACGGTATGTCACCTCGCCGGAAGCGCAGGAACTGGCGCGTATGGCCAACGAGGGCGTGCCGAAGCTGAAGACCCACGGTCCTCGCGGCGAGCGCCTCGATGTCGTCGAGTTCCATCCGGCTTGGCACGCGCTGATGCGCCGGTCGATGACGACGGGGCTGCATGCTTCCGCCTGGGAGAACCTGGCGGATGAAAGGGGCCGGTCGCACAAGGCGAGGGCGATCCGTTTCTACCTGACGGCACAGCTCGAATGCGGCCATCTCTGCCCGCTGACAATGACGAGTGCGTCGGTTGCCGCCATCACCGCGTCTCCGGCCGTCCAAAAGGAATGGGCGCCAAAGATCCTCTCGCGCAAATATGATTCCTCCAACCGTCCATGGATGCAGAAGAGCGCCGTCACCATCGGCATGGGCATGACGGAGAAGCAGGGCGGCACCGATGTTCGCGCCAACACCTCGACCGCGGAGCGCGTGGGGGAGGGCATCTACCGTCTGAACGGCCACAAGTGGTTCATGTCTGCGCCGATGAGCGATGCTTTTGTGATGCTCGCCCAGACGCACGACGGGCTCGGCTGCTTCCTGGTGCCGCGGCTGCTCGAGGACGGTTCCGCCAACGGGCTGCGCTTCCAGCGTCTGAAGGACAAGCTGGGCAACCGCTCCAACGCTTCGTCGGAGGTCGAGTTTTCCGACACGTTCGGCTTCGTTCTCGGAACGCCCGACGCCGGCATCCGCACTATTCTTGACATGGTCACGTTGACGCGGCTCGACTGTGCGCTCGCGTCCGCCGGCATGATGCGTGCCTCGCTCGCCGAAGCCGTGCACCACACCCGCGGCCGCAAGGTTTTTGGCAAGGCGCTGATTAGCCAGCCGATGATGACACGCGTCCTCGCCGACATGGCGCTTGACGTCGCTGCTGCGAGCGCCTTGTCGTTCCGCCTAGCCGATGCTTTCGACAAGGCCCACGGCAGTGCCGAGGATGCCGCCTATGCCCGCATCATGACGCCGGTTGCGAAATACTGGTGCTGCAAGATCGCTCCCGGCTTGATCTACGAGGCGATGGAATGCCTCGGCGGCAACGGCTACGTCGAGGAGCGCGCGCTTGCCCGCCATTACCGCGAGGCGCCGGTCAACGCCATCTGGGAGGGATCGGGCAACGTCATGGCGCTCGATGTGCTGCGCGTGCTCGGGCGCCGCAAGGAGTTGTTCGAACAGCTCTTCGGCATCTTCAGCCGCGATCTCGGCCCCTCCGGTCGCAAGACCATCGACGTCCTGCGCGCGGCCATGTCGCTCTGCGAACGCGACGAAGGTGCGGCCCGCATGCTGGTCGAGCAGCTTGCGCTCGCGGCCGCAGCCGCCGAGCTCTATCGGCTCGGCGCGGGACGAATCGCCGACGCATTTCTGGAGTCGCGCCTGGCGGCCGGTTGGCGCTCGACCTACGGAATGCTCGATTCGCGCTTCGATTCGGCCTACGTGGTCGATCTGCTCTATCCGGCAGCGACGTAGCCGGTGGCGGAAAGGACGAGCGGTATCGTGAAGAAGAATACCGCTGTCTGTACCATCGCGACTGCGGCATAGCGTTCTGCATCTCTCTCATCTGCCTGGCAATAAGATAGCCGTAACGGCCATTGACACGGCCGGGCCGGGCGCCACCACGCGTCACAGGGCACCGCGAAGACCGGCATCGTGATGATGGATTGCCGCTTACAACCAGCACTCGTCTGTGAATATTAACCTTAACAAATGGTTTACGTTGCGGGAGCGGGCCCAACGGAGGAGATTGGCTGCGCAATTCGAGCAAAATCGGGAACGGAGCGGTTCGGTGAGAACTGGCTTGTTGATCATCATGATGATGTTTTTCGCGGGACTGCCGCTCGACATCGGAAGGCTGGCGGCCGCTCTTTTGCTGTTCGTGCTGGCCGAGCGAGCGCTCTATCCGCTGTTCTGCCGCCAGATCATGGAAAGGGGGAGCGCATGAAGTGGCTCCTGATATTTTGGGCCGCCCCGGTCACGCTGCTGACTAGCTGGTACGGTCTTTCCTATTACGACATGAGCTTCGGTGTCTTCATGCTGACGCGTCAGGCGCATGACCTGGTTTTCGCGATCTATGGCCACGTGCTCGGAATTCCGCCCGAAACCATTCCGCCGCTCGTCGCCCGGGCGATGGTCGTCGACAGCGCCATCGTATTCGCACTCGTCGCGCTGAGGAAACGTCGCCAGATCGTCGCTTGGTACCGGCGCCGCTTCGGCGCGCCGACCGCTCAATCGCGGGAGGCGTTTGCGAGCGACGCCAATCTGTCGAGCGCTCCCTGAAGAATGAAGGAAGCCGCGGCGGAGTCGATCCGCTCGGCCCGCTTCTTCCGGGATACATCCATCTCGATCAGTACGCGCTCAGCGGCGACGGTCGAGAGCCGCTCGTCCCAGAGCACGAAGGGAATATCCGTTTTCTCTCCCATGTTCCTGACGAAGGCGCGCGTCGCCTGGCAGCGCGGTCCCTCGGTCCCGTCCATGTTGACGGGCAGACCGATGACAAAGGCTGCGATCTTCTCCTTCGCTGCCACGGATAGGAGCGCTTGCGCATCGACGCCGAACTTGACGCGCCGGATCACGTCGCGGGGCGTCGCGAAGCGCCGGCCGAGATCGGAGACCGACAGCCCGATCGTCTTGGTGCCAAGATCAAGACCGGCAATCGCCTGGTTCGGCGGCAAGGACGCAGCCAGTTCTTCGATTGTAAGAATTGCCATTGGATTTCCTGATTCGATCTTTCCACTTGTGTCGTTTGATCCATATGCTTGTCCGACACAGAAATCATCTGAGCGGCCCGCCTGGCCTCTACAAATCGATCACGCATGTTCGGTCGCTCGCTCAAACTTACCGTGACCCAGGGAGAACGTCATGAAGATCAAATGGCTCGGCCATTCCGCCTTCCACATCGAGACGGCGAAGGCCAAAATCCTGATCGACCCATTTTTCACCGGGAATCCGGCGTTTCGTGACAGCGAGCGCAAGGCGGCAACCGCGGGCCTGACGCATATCCTGCTCACGCACGGCCATGGCGACCATGTTGGCGACACCGTGGCGATCGCTAGGGAAACCGGAGCCACCGTGGTTGGCAATTTCGACCTTTGCATGTGGCTCGGACGGCAGGGCGTATCGAAGATGGATCCGGGCAACACCGGCGGGACGATCCAGCTTGGCGCTTTCTCGGTCACCTTCGTCACGGCGCTTCATTCCTCGGCGCAGATCACCGAAGACGGCGTTTCCCATTCGCTCGGAAGCGCCGGCGGTCTGGTGCTTCACTTCGATGACGAGCCGACGCTCTATCACATGGGCGACACGGATATCTTCTCGGACATGGCGCTGGTCCACGAACTGCATGAGCCGGACATCGGCATCGTGCCGATCGGCGACCGCTTCACCATGGGCGGCGCCGTGGCCGCTCTCGCATGCCAGCGCTATTTCAAATTCAACACGGCCATCCCCTGCCACTATGGCTCGTTCCCGATCATCGACCAGACGCCGCAGACCTTCGTCGCCGGCATGGACGGTGCCTCGACGCTGGTGGCAACGCCTGACGTCGGTGGCGTGGTCACTCTCTAGAGGACAGCGGCCGCCTGTCGCGGAAGCGATCGGCGACATTCGCCCGTTGCACGTTGTGCAACTCGTCTTTATAGCGGGGGAAACTTTGAGATACCGGAGACGATCATGTCCGTAGACCTTGCCACCGTAAAGCGCGTCGCGCGCCTTGCCCGCATCGCCGTCAGCGAAGAGGAAGCCGAACGGATGATGGGCGAGCTCAATGGCATTCTCGGCTTCGTCGAGCAGCTTTCAGAAGTGAATGTCGACGGCGTCGAGCCGATGACCTCGGTCACGCCGATGGATATGAAGAAGCGCACCGATGCCGTGGCCGACGGCGACAAGGCTGCAGACATCGTTGCCAATGCACCGAATTCGGACCGCAATTTCTTCCTCGTCCCGAAAGTGGTCGAGTAAGAAACCGCCTCCCGCCCCGACGTTTCCGATTGCGAAAGCCCGATTACACCATGACCGAACTTACAAGCCTGACGATCGCCGAAGCCCGTGCGAAGCTTTCCGCCAAAGAAATCACCGCGGTCGAATTGACGGATGCCTACGTCGCTGCGATCGACGCGGCCAATGACGCGATCAACGCCTATGTAGCCGTTACGCCGGAAAAGGCGCGCGAGATGGCCAAGGCCTCCGATGCCCGTATCGCCGCCGGCAAGGCTGGTGCTTTGGAAGGCATTCCGCTCGGCATCAAGGATCTCTTCGGCACCGACGGCGTCCATACGCAGGCCTGCAGCCATATTCTCGACGGCTTCAAGCCGCGCTACGAATCGACCGTCACCCAGAACCTTTGGGATGACGGTGCTGTCATGCTCGGCAAGCTCAACATGGATGAGTTCGCGATGGGGTCTTCCAACGAGACGTCCTATTACGGGCCGGTTAAGAACCCGTGGCGCGCCAAGAATTCCAATCTGGACCTCGTGCCCGGCGGTTCCTCCGGCGGCTCTGCAGCCGCGGTCGCGGCCCATCTCTGCGCCGGTGCTACGGCGACCGATACGGGCGGCTCCATTCGCCAGCCGGCGGCCTTCACCGGCACTGTCGGCATCAAGCCGACCTACGGCCGCTGCTCGCGTTGGGGCGTCGTCGCCTTTGCCTCTTCGCTCGACCAGGCCGGCCCGATCGCGCGCGACGTGCGTGATGCGGCGATCCTCTTGAAGTCGATGGCCAGCGTCGACGCGAAGGATACGACCTCGGTCGACTTGCCCGTGCCGGATTATGAGGCGTCGATCGGCAAGTCGATCAAGGGCATGAAGATCGGTATCCCGAAGGAATACCGCGTCGACGGCATGCCGGAGGAGATCGAGGCGCTCTGGCAGCAGGGTATCGCCTGGCTGAAGGATGCCGGCGCCGAGATCGTCGACATCTCGCTGCCGCACACGAAATATGCGTTGCCGGCCTACTATATCGTCGCGCCCGCCGAGGCGTCTTCGAACCTCGCGCGTTATGACGGTGTCCGCTACGGCCTTCGCGTCGACGGCAAGGATATCGTCGACATGTATGAGAAGACGCGCGCCGCCGGCTTCGGCCAGGAAGTCAAGCGCCGCATCATGATCGGTACCTATGTGCTCTCCGCCGGCTACTACGACGCCTATTATCTCCGCGCGCAAAAGGTCCGGACGCTGATCAAGCGCGATTTCGAGCTCGTTTTCGATGCAGGTGTCGACGCGATCCTGACGCCGGCGACGCCGTCCTCGGCCTTCGGCATTGCCGACGAGGATCTCGCAGCCGATCCGGTGAAGATGTACTTGAACGACATCTTCACCGTAACGGTGAACATGGCAGGGCTGCCGGGTATTGCCGTGCCGGGCGGCCTTGACCGCAAGGGCCTTCCGCTCGGTCTGCAACTCATAGGCAGGCCGTTCGAGGAGGAAACGCTGTTCAAGACGGCGCATGTCATCGAACAGGCGGCGGGACGCTTGACACCGTCCAAGTGGTGGTAACGCGGGCTGGGCTGGCCAGGCTGCCGAAGAAATGATGGCGTGGAGCGGAACCGCTCCACGTCCGCGATGCCGTTAAAGCGAAGTACGATTCCTCACGAACATCGGCCTCGACAGCGCCGCGCGTCTTATCAGACACGCAAAGGACCTGTAGCACTTTGAATTGCTGCATTTTCCTTAAATCGGCTCTGATTCAAGGAAACGTGCAGTGGTCCTTTTGATCGAGAAAGCGGCCGCGTCCGCGGCTGGGCGTCGCTCGAATCCCGCTTTCGCGTATGCTGCGTTTCCCAGATTGCACAGCTCCGGACGCCTTTATTCACACCTCGTTCACTATTCCTGAAATATTCGGGGTTATGAAATTACGTAGCGACGTGGGGGACGCTCGTTGCAAGCATTTGAAAATAGTATTGAGCGATTGACGTTTGTTAAGTCTTCGTTTCATCTGTTCCTGATTGTCTGTCTTGGACTGATCGTTTTCATCGCGTCTCTGCTCGGTATTTTCAGCCGACCGGTGGGAATGCTCGCTTCGATCTGGCCCGCAAACGCGATTTTGCTTGGCTTGATGCTGCGCAACCCGTCGCTGGCTTCGCCGGCGGGCTGGCTCTCGGCGGCAGCGGGTTACGTGATGGCCGACCTCGTCACGGGATCCGATTTTTGGCAGGCGATCGGTCTGAATGCCGCCAACCTGGTCCAGTGCGGGCCTCGGCTACGGCCTCTTCACGCGCCTCCGCGAGGAGGATCGGCGTCTGCGCCGGCCGCTTTCCGTCCTTTACATGTTCGCCGTGGCTACGGCGGCTGGTGTTTGCGCGTCCGTGGTCGGCGCCTTTGCCAGCGTGTATTTTTTCGGTGAGCCCGCCTGGACTGCGTACCTTTCATGGCTGACAACGGACCTGGTCAACTACACAGTTGTGGTTCCGGTATTCCAGACCATGCCGTCTCTTGTTCGTAGATCACGAAGGGCAGCGTTTCTGAAGCACGGCCAGGCACTGGCAGCACATCCGCTGCCCCTCATCCTTCTCGCGCTTTCCTGCGGTGCCGCTTTGATCGTCGGCGGTCCGGGCGCGATCGCCTTTCCCGTACCGGCATTAATTTGGTGCGCGCTGAGCTATGGGCTCTTCGCGACCACGACGTTGACAATGATCGTCAGCCTGTTGACACAGGTGGCCGTTGCCTCCGGCGCCTTGCGTCTTGGCGTCAGCGGCATTGCCGAAGCGACGCTGACATCGACCCGGCTTGGAATAACCCTGCTTGCCCTCGGTCCCTTGACGGTGGCGAGCATCTGATCGCCCGTCTTTCGCATGCGGTCGACTACGATTTTCTTACGCAGTGTCTGGCGCGCGGAGCTTTCATGGCGCGGGCGAGCAGCTTGATCGCGCGGCTCGAGAAAAGCGACGAGCCTGCCTATGCCATGATGATCGACATCGATCATTTCAAGGTGATCAACGATACCCATGGACACGCCGTCGGTGACCATGTCTTGCAGGTCGTGGCGCGGACCATCCGCGCCAACCTGCGGATCGATGATCTCTTCGGACGGCTTGGTGGAGAGGAATTCGCGATCGTGCTCGCGCGCCAATCTCCCGAGGACGCGAGGGATGTGGCCGAGCATTTTTTGCGCGCCATACGATCGACGGCCATCGATCTTGCGCACGGCGGCAGATTGAGCGTCACAGCCAGCATCGGTATCGCAACATCGGCGCAGCCGGAGATGGGCCTGACGCACCTGCTGTCGCAAGCCGATGTAGCCCTCTATGGCGCCAAGGCAGCGGGACGGGATCGCGTCGGCGAACCGATTTCCTCCGCGAAAAGAGGGGCCTTACTGGAGAAGGCCGCCAACATCTGAAGCCGGACGCTGCATGCCGCATTCACCGAAACCCCGGAGGTGGTAACCTCCGGGGTAAACGTGCACCTCGCCCACCTAGCGGTTGTTGAGTTCCGATCTGACGAGGTAGAGGCCTCGCTCGGTGATGCGGTAGGGCTTGCCGCCCGAGGACTTGATCGCTCTTTTACGCTTCAGCTTGCGAAAAAGCTCGAGGTCGACGCCGGGAAAAACCCAGCCATCGCGCGTGAAGCAGCGGATTTCGGCGATTGCCTTGCCTTCGCGAGTAATTTCGATGCGGCCGCCCTGGGCCAGATAATGAAGAATGCGCTGTTCGGCGCGCGAAATATCCATGGTTTGAGTGTTCCGGAATGGCGTTCTTGAGAACGCAAGAAAACGTTCCGCAAATCGTCAGATCAGCGGGGTTGACGTTTCCGGCCCGCGCGCGCAAGTCATGGTGACTGCGGGCAGGGCCCTTACCGGGACTCAGACTGAAAGAACATCAAGACTCCATTTTGGATGCCGATTCTTCTAAGAAATGGCCGCCCAGCCGTCAAGAAGCGACGGCAGCTCTGGATCTGTAAGAATAGTGGCGACAACCAGACCCACGTGGAACGTGACGATGGCGAGAAGCAAGGTCCGGAACGGTTCTTTGCGTGTCTTGTGCCGATGAACGTAACACGCGGCGAGTGCGCCGAGAGAGCCGCCGGCGACCGCAACCGTCAGCAACATGCGCTCTGACACGCGCCAATCGTTCCGCCGCGCCGCCTGTTTGTCCAGCCAGTACAAACAGTAGGCTGCGAGGTTGATACTTGCGAGAGCGATGAGGGTCATCGGTAGCGACATGGTTGATACTAGGCACGAGGTTCCCAAAGCTTCGTTAAACGCGGCCGGCGGTCGCGGCAGCCTGCCCGGCCTCACAAGCCTTGCACCGGAGGTCCAATTGCTCTACCGAGAAACCTCGAAATTCAGGCTTCAACGAAGAGCATGACATGAGCATTGTCGACGTCCGCACTCCCGATCCGAAACGCTTCATTCCCGGCGCCACCGGCGACTGGGAAGTCATCATCGGCATGGAGGTCCATGCCCAGGTGCTCAGCAATTCGAAGCTGTTCTCCGGGGCGTCGACGGAATTTGGCAATGCGCCCAATGCCAATGTCTCGCTGGTCGATGCCGCGATGCCGGGCATGTTGCCGGTCATCAATGAGGAGTGCGTCAAGCAGGCGGTTCGCACAGGTCTCGGCCTTAAGGCCAAGATCAACAATCGCTCGATCTTCGACCGGAAGAACTACTTTTATCCGGACCTGCCGCAGGGCTATCAGATCTCGCAGTACAAGGATCCGATCGTCGGCGAGGGCAAGATCATCATCTCCATCGGGCCGGATCGCCAGGGCCAGTTCGAGGATGTCGAGATCGGCATCGAACGCCTGCATCTGGAGCAGGACGCCGGAAAATCGATGCACGACCAGCATCCCTCCATGTCGTTTGTCGACCTTAACCGCTCGGGCGTCGCGTTGATGGAAATCGTCTCGAAACCGGACCTGCGGTCGTCGGACGAAGCGAAAGCATATCTCACCAAGCTGCGTTCGATCGTACGCTATCTCGGTACCTGCGACGGCAACATGGACGAAGGTTCGATGCGGGCTGACGTCAACGTCTCGGTTCGCCGTCCCGGCGAACCCTTCGGCACGCGCTGCGAGATCAAGAACGTCAACTCCATCCGCTTCGTCGGCCAGGCGATCGAATATGAAGCGCGTCGCCAGATTGCGATCCTCGAGGATGGCGGCACCATTGATCAGGAGACGCGGCTGTTCGACGCCAACAAGGGCGAGACGCGGTCGATGCGCTCGAAGGAAGAGGCGCACGACTATCGCTATTTCCCCGACCCGGACCTGCTGCCGCTCGAATTTGACGACGCCTTCGTCGAGGCTCTGAAAGCCGATCTTCCGGAACTGCCGGACGACAAGAAGGAACGTTTCGTCCGCGAGATGGGCCTTTCGGTCTACGATGCCTCGGTTCTCGTCTCGGAGAAGGCGATCGCCGACTATTTCGAGGCCGTAGCCGAAGGTCGAGATGGCAAGCTGGCTGCGAACTGGGTGATCAACGACCTGTTGGGTGCCTTGAACAAAGCCGGTAAAACCATTGAAGAGACTCCGGTTTCGCCCGCTCAGCTCGGCGGCATCATCGACCTCATCAAGGCCGAGACCATCTCCGGCAAGATCGCCAAGGACCTTTTCGAAATCATCTGGAACGAGGGTGGCGATCCGGCCGAAATCGTCGAGACGCGGGGCATGAAGCAGGTCACCGACACTGGTGCCATCGAAAAGGCAGTCGATGAAATCATCGCGGCCAATCCGGACCAGGTGGAAAAGGCCAAGGCAAAGCCCTCGCTCGCCGGCTGGTTTGTCGGCCAGGTGATGAAGGTGACCGGCGGCAAGGCCAACCCGCAAGCCGTCCAGGCCCTCGTTAAGGCCAAGCTCGGCATCGAGGAATAACGATGTTCTTCGTCCGCACGGCCAGCGAGCGCGACCTGGAAAAGGTCCGCGTTCTGCTGGCCGAGACGTGGCACGCGACCTACGACACGTTTTACGGCATTGACAAGGTCAATGAACTCACCGCCAGATGGCATTCGGTCGATGCGCTGAAAAAGCGCCTGCAACGAAAGAATGCCGAATTCGTCGTTGCCGACAATGGCAGCGAGCTTGCCGGCATGGGGTATGCGGCGATGTCGGACACGCTGGTGAAAACGGTCGTCCTTCACCAGCTTTACGTCCTCCCGAAATATCAGAGGCAGGGCATCGGCCGCGACATGTTCGCCGAACTCGAAACCTGTTTTCCCGATGCGGAGCGCATGCGGCTGGAAGTCGAGCCGCAGAACCTTCACGCTCTCGCGTTCTATCGGGCGCATGGCTTTGCCGAAGTCGGAAAGACGGCGAATTGCGGAGACGAGGAATCGGGCGTGCCAGCGCTGATCCTTGAGAAGAGGCTTTCCTAGTGCACGTTTCCTTAAATCGTGGACGATTTAAGGATAAAAACGTGCAGCAATTCAAAGTGCTACAGCGTCCTTTGCGCGTCTGTTAAGACGCGCGGCGCTGTAGCCCATGCGATCTATCGAGATGCGATGCACGGCGATTGTCATGAAACTGTTGCCTCCTGCTGATTGTTGCGCGGCAGGACGCACAGGAAACCAGAAATGACGATCGATTTTGAAATCCGACAAGCCGAGCGCGGCGACCTGCCTGCGATCATTGCCCTTTTGCGAACGACCGGTTGGGCGGGCACGGTGACACGACCGAGCCGGAAGCCTTTGGCGATTATCTTGCCGCGTTCGAGGAGATCGGTCGATCGCCCCATCAGACGTTGTATGTGGCCCACCTCGATGGCGAGGTCGTCGGGACCTTTCAGACTGCGCTTCTGACATCGCTTCCCGGGCGTGGCAGCTCGAGCCTGGTTATCGAGGCCGTGCAAACGCGCGAAGACATGCGTGGCCGCGGCATCGGCGAACGCATGGTTCGCCACGCGATTGCCGAGCCGCGAGCGCGGGGAGCAGAAAAGGTCCAACTGACCTCGAACGCCCTGCGCGTCGACGCTCATCGCTTCTACGAGCGCCTTGGTTTCGAGCGCAGTCATTTCGGCTTCAAGATGCAGGTGAAATGACCGGCGGCAAAGCGGAATCACTGGACAAGGCAGGAGTGGCGGGGCATAAGCGGGAGCATGATATTGATGTCCGGCTGCCTTCCCAACGGCCGGTGAAGGAAGACACCCATGAAGCTTCTGCTGCAGATTTTCACCTGGTGGAACGAACAGACGATCGGTACGCGTTTTCATACGTGGCGCTTTGGCAAGCGCGTGGGTGAGGACGAATTCGGCAACGTCTACTATCAGGGCGGCACCGACTCCGAAGGCCGTACGCGGCGCTGGGTGATCTATAACGGCCCTGCCGAGGCGTCAGCCATCCCGGCTGGCTGGCACGGCTGGATGCATCACCGCACGGACGTTTCCCCTGCCGACGAGAAATACGCGCCGAGGGCGTGGCAGAAGCCGCACCGTGCGAACCCGACCGGCACGGCGCAGGCCTATCGCCCGAAGGGATCGATCGCCGGCGCGGGCGAGCGCCCACGGGTGACTGGCGACTACGACGCCTGGACGCCGCGCTCCTGAGTTACGGTTTCACCCGCGCAGGATGTGAACGAACCCCGTCGATCACGGCGCAGCCACATTTCCGGTTTAGCGCCTGAGCCTGGAGCAGTTCCGGGGGAATCGGTTCGCCATCCGGAAAGGCGGAAAACGAAGAGTTCGAGTTGGTTGGTGTTTCAATCGGAAACGAACCGCTCCAAGAACGAATAGGAAGCGCGGGGGACTGGCGGAATGGCAGGTTTCTGTCTGCAGAATTTGATCGGCCTGGCGGCCCGTCGAACAGGCCTTGCGCTCCTGATGGCGCTGCCGTTGATGTCCTTCACCGACCTTGCGCGGGCAACGCGTCTTGACAATTCCGTTGCGGTCTTTTCCGGTATCGACAAGATCACCGGCCGCATCACCACGTTCGATGTCTATATCGGCGAAACCGTGCAGTTCGGCGCGCTGCAGGTTACCCCACGCGTCTGCTACAGCCGCGACGACACCGAGGCCCCGAAGACGACGACCTTCGTGGAGGTTGACGAGATCACGCTTGACCGCAAGATCAGGCGCATCTTCACGGGCTGGATGTTCGCTGACAGCCCAGGCCTGAATGCGGTCGAGCACCCCGTCTATGACGTCTGGCTGCAGTCCTGCAAGGCGACCTCCGACCTGCCGCCGCCGGACACGGCAGCGAAGCAATAATCTATCGCTCGTCTACAGAGCCGTGCGCCTTATGAGACGCGCAAAGGACGCTGGAGCACTTTGAATTGCTGCATGTTTTCGTCTAAATCGGCTACGATTTAAGGACACATGCAGTAGCGCCGCATCCTATCAGACCGGTAAGGATCGCTGCCCGCCGATTGAGCGCGGTTAAAAGGCCAGGTCCCGCGAGGCCATCGCCTTTGCCAGCAAAATCTCGTACTCGGCTTTGGGCACATCGATTGCACCGAAGGATTTCAGGTGTTCCGTCGTGAACTGCGTGTCGAGGAGTTGAAATCCCTTCGCCCTCAGCCGTTCGACAAGATGGACAAGGCAAATCTTCGAGGCATCGCTGCGCAGCGAGAACATGCTCTCGCCGAAGAAGGCGGCGCCGAGCGAGACGCCATAGAGACCGCCGACGAGGGCGTTATCCTGCCAAGCTTCGACGCTGTGGGCGTAACCCATTCGGTGAAGGGCGGCGTAGAGCGAACGGATCTTGTCGTTGATCCAGGTCGTCGGCCGGTCCGGCGCGGGCTTCGCGCATCCATCGATCACCGCTTCGAAAGCGGTGTTGTAGCGGATCTCGAACGGGCGCCGACGGATCGTCTTCGCCAGGCTCCGTGAAATGTGGAAGGCGTCGAGCGGTATGATCCCGCGTATTTCCGGCTCGACCCAGAAGAGTTCCGGGTCGTCGGCCGAGTCGGCCATCGGGAAGAGGCCGATCGAATAGGCGCGCAGCAACATGTCCGGCGTTATGTCCGGTTGTTTGCTGCGCGTCCCTTTCAATTCTTTGTCCTATGCGGATGTTGCGGCCAGATGATGCTCCAGCCAGTGGATGTCGTAGTCACCGTTGGCGATGTCCTGATTGTTGATCAGGTCCTGGAACAGCGGCAGGGTCGTCTTGATGCCGTCAATAACGAACTCATCGAGCACGCGGCGAAGCCGCATCATGCACTCGACACGCGTTCGGCCGTGGACGATCAGCTTGCCGATCAGACTGTCGTAATAGGGCGGAATGCGGTAGCCCTGATAGGCGCCGCTGTCGACGCGCACGCCGAGGCCGCCCGGTGCGTGGAAATGCGTGATTGTGCCCGGGGAGGGCACAAAGGTGCGCGGGTCCTCCGCATTGATCCGGCACTCGATTGCGTGGCCCGAGAAGACGACATCTTCCTGCTTGACGGAGAGACCGGCGCCGGAGGCGACGCGAATCTGCTCGTGCACGAGATCGATGCCCGTGATCGCTTCGGTAATCGGGTGCTCCACCTGCAGGCGCGTGTTCATTTCGATGAAATAGAACTCGCCATTCTCGTAGAGGAACTCGATCGTGCCGGCGCCGCGATATTTCATCTTCTTCATCGCATCGGCGCAGACCTGGCCGATCTTCATGCGCTGGTCGACGTTGAGGGCAGGGGAGTTGGCTTCTTCCCAGACCTTCTGGTGACGGCGCTGCAGCGAGCAGTCGCGCTCGCCGAGATGGATCGCATTGCCTTCGCCGTCGCCGACGACCTGAACCTCGATATGACGCGGCTTGCCGAGAAACTTTTCCATATAGACGGCGTCGTTGCCGAACGCTGCTGCCGCTTCGGAGCGCGCCGTCGCGACGGCATGCTCGAGGTCGGCTTCGGTTCTTGCGACCTTCATGCCGCGCCCGCCGCCGCCCGCCGTCGCCTTGATCAGCACCGGGAAGCCGATCTTGCGGGCGACTTCAAGCGCATTCTCAGGCTTCACTTCGCCATCGGAACCGGGAACGACCGGAATGCCAAGCGCCTGCGCCGTCTTCTTGGCGGTGATCTTGTCGCCCATCAGGCGGATGTGCTCGGCCGTCGGACCAATGAAGGTGATATCATGCGCGTCGAGGATATCCGCGAACTTGGCGTTCTCCGAGAGAAAGCCGTAGCCGGGATGCACTGCATCCGCGCCGGTGATTTCACAGGCGGCGACGATCTGATGGATATTCAGATAGCTCTCGCGTGACGGCGGCGGTCCGATGCAGACGCTTTCGTCCGCGAGCCGAACATGCATCGCATCGCTGTCAGCCGTCGAGTGCACGGCAACGGTTGCGATGCCGAGCTCCTTGCAGGCACGCAGCACCCGCAGGGCGATTTCGCCGCGATTGGCAATGAGGATTTTCGAGATCATCGCCACCGTGCCTTACTCGATCACGATCAGGGGTTCGCCATATTCGACCGGGGCCGCATCCTGAACGAGAATTTCGGTGACCTTGCCGGCGCGTGGTGCCGGAATCTGGTTCATCGTCTTCATCGCCTCGATGATCAGGATCGTCTGGCCTTCCTTGACCATTGCGCCGACTTCGATGAACGGGCGAGCGCCCGGGGCCGGAGCCAGATACGCCGTCCCGACCATGGGGGCGGTTACGGCATTCTTGGAACTGCGGCCGCTCTCGGCAGCCGGCTGCGATGCCACGCCGGGCTGTGCGACGGCGACCGGGGGCGGCGCTTGATAAGTGGGCATTGCCGGCATCGGCATCGCGACGGGCGTTCCGTTGCGCGAAACGCGGATGCGCAAGTCTTCCTGCTCCACCTCGATCTCGGTCAGGTCGGTATCCTTGAGGATATTGGCGAGATCGCGGATCAGCGCCTGGTCGATACCCGGTTTCTTTTCAGCCATGGGAATATGAGCCTCGTGTTCTTCTTATTTCGACTTGTCCGTCAGGTTCTTTAGCGCATGCAGCGCCAGAATGTAACTCTGTGCGCCGAAGCCGCAGATCACGCCCTTGACGGCTGGCGCGATCATCGACTTGTGGCGGAATTCCTCGCGCGCATGGATATTGGAAAGATGCAGTTCCACCACGGGAACCGTAATCGCACGAATTGCGTCATGCATTGCAATCGACGTGTGGCCATAGGCGCCGGGGTTGATCGCAACGCCGGCGGCCTTGTCGCCGGCTTCGTGCAGCCAGTCGACAAGGGTGCCTTCGTGGTTCGACTGTCGGAAGTCGACGTCGAAGCCCACCAACTTTCCCTCGGACCTGCACATGGCCTCGATATCGGAGAGCGTTTGGCCGCCATAAATGCCCGGTTCGCGCTTGCCGAGCGCGTTCAGGTTGGGGCCGTTCAGCACAAAAATCGTCGAGGGCATAAGGGATTCCGGTCCGATGATGGAGGGTTACCTATAGACTGATGACCCCGCGAGGGAAAGCCCCTTGGGTCCCCGGGGATTTTGTCCACAAGTGATGGCGTTTGAGGGGAGCGCGACCTGAGGAAGGTCCTTCACATTTTGCGGAGTTTCGCGGGCTCAGCAGACGGTTTTGCCGCAGCTGCGCATGTTTTCCACCTTCGTGGCGATCTCGTCGGCCCCGACGGCCCCGAAGACGGCTTCGTTGCCGACTACATAGGACGGTGTACCGGTGATGCCGAGTTCATTTGCGAGCGAATAGGACTCGCGCACGGCCGAGTCCTGCGGCTCCTTTTCCATTTTCGCTCGCAGCTGCTCCTCGGTGACGCCGAGTTTTGCCGCAACGGCAATCGCCGTTTCCTCCGTCGCCCGCTCCTCGCCGCCGAGCAGGGCGCGGTGGAAGTCGCCGTATTTCTCGGGAGCGATCAGGCGGAAAGCGGCACTGACCTTGTGGGCGGCAAGGGAGTCCGGTCCAAGGATCGGCAATTCCTTCAGTACGAAACGGACATTCTTGTCCGTCTTCAGGATTTGATCCATGTCGGAGAGCGCCCGTTTGCAATAGCCGCAGTTGTAATCGTAGAACTCGACGATCGTTACATCACCGTCGGGATTGCCGAGGGTGACGTCGTACTTGGATTGGAAGATCGCCTTCTTGTTCGCGGCGATCGCCGCTTCGGCCGCTTCTTGTTGCTTGGCGCGCTGTTTGGCCGAAAGCGCCTCCTGCACTTCGAGCATGACCTCCGGATTGGCGAGCAGATATTCCTTGATGAAGGCGCCGAACTCTTCTTTCTGCTTTGCATCGAGCGCAGCGGCTGTCTGCGGCAAGGCTACGCTGGCACCAAGGGCAAGCAGCGTTCCGGCGGCGATCATCGTCTTGAAGGTCATTCTTTCCTCGTTGTCTTTCCGTACTCTGTCTGTCGTTCATTTCGCACGGTTGCGTCAATGTGCGTCTTTGAAAGACAACAATTTTCCAAAATTCGCGCAGTCTCTTGATGCGAGCATAGGATGCGCCGCGGCGAAACGAAACGGCAAAATCGGCGGAAATGCGGCACTCTCGCACTTGTGAAGGGCGAAATGATCAGGCAAAGGGGCGCTGATACGGTCCCGCTCTACAGCGCCGCGCGTCTTACGGACGCGCAGAGGACGCTGTAGCACTTTGAATGGCTGCATGTTCTTATCCTTAAATCGACTAGGATTTAAGGAAGCCATGCAGCAGAGGATTTGCATTGACACAGATGTCGAAACGCAGTGCCGTCGAGCCCTTTCATGCCATGGATGTGCTGGCGGAAGCCACGCGGCGGCGCGATGCCGGCCATCCAGTCATCTCGATGGCGGTGGGGCAACCGGTCCATCCGGCCCCGAAGGCGGCACTTGAAGCAGCGAGGCGCGCCCTCGAGCATGGGCGTCTGGGCTACACGGACGCACTTGGCACGCTATCCTTGAAGACCGCGATTGCCCGCCACTATCACAGCCGCCATGGCATCACCCTCGATCCGCAGCGGATTGCAGTCACGACGGGCTCGTCGGCCGGCTTCAATCTGGCGTTCCTCGCGCTCTTCGATCCGGGCGATTGCGTCGCCATCGCGCGTCCGGGATATCCAGCCTACCGCAACATCTTGCAGGCGTTGGGCATAACCGTGGTCGAGGTCGAGGCGGGCAGGGAGACCGGCTTCACCCTGACGCCGGAAAGTCTCGCGCGCGCAGCGGAGCGCATCGGCAAACCGATCAAGGGCGTGCTTCTTGCAAGCCCCGCCAACCCCACGGGAACCGTGACGGGCCGAGCCGGTCTCAAGGCGCTCGCGGACTATTGCCGGGCCGAGCGGATCGCCTTCATTTCCGACGAGATCTACCACGGTCTGACGTTCGTCGGCGAAGAGGCCACCGCGCTCGATGTGACCGACGACGTGGTCGTGATCAACTCCTTCTCGAAATACTACTGCATGACCGGCTGGCGGATCGGCTGGATGGTGTTGCCCGAGGCGCAGGTGCGCGGCTTCGAGCGCCTGGCGCAGAGCCTCTATATTTCGCCGCCGGAGCTCTCCCAGATCGCCGCCGAGGCGGCGCTCGACGCGCGTGAAGAACTGGACGGCTACAAGGCAGCCTATGCCGCCAACCGGGAGCTGCTGATGAAACGCCTGCCGCAAATCGGCCTTGCGATCGCCTCGCCGATGGATGGCGCCTTCTATGCCTATGTCGACGTCAGCCGCTTCACCAATGACAGCATGGCCTTTGCGCGGCGGATGCTGGCCGAGATCAATGTGGCGGCGACACCCGGTTTCGATTTCGATCCGGTGGAAGGGCACCGAACAATGCGGTTCTCCTATGCCGGATCCGCAGCCGAGATGTCGGAGGCAATGGACCGCGTCGCCCGCTGGCTGGCCTGATTGAGTGCCGCTCCAAGTGTTGTGGCCGTCTTTGGAATCTTCGCTCCAAGAGCACGATGCGGCGTCGCCGCGATCGCGCCACTGCGATGAACGACATGCGTCAGTAGCCGTAGCAGGCAAAGAAAAAGGCCCGGAGCGAAGCCGGGCCTTTTTCGTATCGGTTACTCGATCCCTACAGCGCCGCGCGTCTTATCAGACGCGCAAACGACGCTGTAGCACCTTGAATTACTGCATGTTTTTAGCCTTAAGTCGGTGACGATTTAAGGAAACATGCAGAGGCTCAGAAGAACCCGCGACGTTGCCACCAGCCGCCCTTTTTCGGCTTCGGAGGCTCCTCTTCGTTGTTCTCCGTCTTGCTCGAAACATTCGAAGTGATGACCGGTTCGGACGCGATCGTCGCCAGATCACGATTGGCCCTCGCGGGCTTCACGCCTTCGAGATCGGCTTCGGCTTCCTCGACAGCCTCCGTTGCAGGATCTACCGGCTCCGGTTTCTCCTCGACTGCTGTCTGTGCCGCCTCGTCGACCTTGGCATCGGCCTTGGCGGCCTTCTTGCGAGTACGCTTCGGCTTGGCCGGCTTCGCTTCTTCCGACACAATCTCCACGGATGCAGCCTCGGCCGAAATCGTGTCTGCGGCTACGGGTTCCGCTTCTGCAGCTCCTTCCGCGGCGGCGTCTTCGCCGGCACCCTCCGCAGCGAGATCGCCGGTGGTTTCGCCTTCGGCCGTTTCCAGCTTGTTGCGGCGGCCGCCACGCTTGCCGCGGCGCCGACGCTTGCGCTTGTCGCCATCCTCTGCTGCTTCGGTAGCCTCCGGAGCGTGTTCCTCGTCCTCGGCCTCTTCGGCTTCACCGGCGATGCTCTCCAGCGTCTCGTCAGCTTCAGCTGCGACCGCTTCCGGCGTCTGGCCGCCGCCCTTGCCGCGGCGGCGACGACGGCGCTTGCGCTTGCGGCCGCCTTGTTCGTCGGCTTGCTGCGCCTTTGCCTGCTCCGGACGCTCGGCCGCGGTCTCTTCCGCTTCCTCCTCGTCCAGATCGTCCTCGATCACGACGTCTTCTTCTTCCGGTTCCGGTTCGAAATGCAGAAGCTGCTCGATCTTGACCGGATTCTCGACCGGCTCGCCCCGGTCGATCGCGAAATGCTGCGCACCGACGTGAGCATCGGCCTCGATGATGATCGAGACGCCGAAGCGCTGCTCGTAATCCATGATCGTGCCGCGCTTCTGGTTGAGCAGGTACAGCGCGATTTCGGGGATCGTGCGCACGGTGATGTCGTGTGTCGTGTTCTTGAGCAGATACTCCTCGATGCCGCGCAACACATGCAGTGCGACGGACGACTGCGAGCGGACGTGACCGGTGCCGTTGCAGTGCGGGCAGGTCTGCATCGTGCTCTCAAGAACCGAGGCACGGATGCGCTGGCGCGACATTTCGAGCAGGCCGAAATGCGAGATCCGGCCGACCTGGATGCGCGCCCGATCGTTCTTGAGGCAGTCCTTGAGCTTCTTCTCGACCGCGCGGTTGTTGCGCTTCTCCTCCATGTCGATGAAGTCGATGACGACAAGCCCGGCAAGGTCGCGCAGACGCAATTGCCGCGCCACTTCCTCGGCAGCCTCCAGGTTCGTCTGGAGGGCAGTATCCTCGATCGAGTGCTCGCGGGTCGACCGGCCGGAGTTGACGTCGATCGAAACGAGCGCTTCGGTCTGGTTGATGATAATATAGCCGCCCGACTTCAGCGTTACCTGCGGCTGCAGCATGCGATCGAGCTGCGCCTCGATGCCGGAGCGCGAGAAGATCGGATGCACGTCGCGATAGGGCTGCACGACCTTCGCATGGCTCGGCATCAGCATCTTCATGAAGCCCTTGGCTTCCTTGTAGCCTTCCTCGCCGGAAACGATGATCTCGCTGATGTCTTTGTTGTACAGATCGCGGATCGAACGCTTGATCAGGCTGCCTTCCTCGTAGACGAGGCAGGGTGCGGTCGAATTCAGCGTCAGCGTGCGGACGTTTTCCCACAGGCGCATCAGATATTCGAAGTCGCGCTTGATCTCGACCTTGGTGCGGTTCGCACCGGCCGTGCGCAGGATCACGCCCATGCCCTGCGGCACTTCGAGGCCGCGGGCGATTTCCTTGAGCCGCTTGCGGTCCTGGAGGTTGGTGATCTTACGGGAAATGCCACCGCCACGCGCTGTGTTCGGCATCAGAACCGAGTAGCGACCCGCAAGCGAGAGATAGGTGGTGAGTGCAGCACCCTTGTTGCCGCGTTCTTCCTTGGCAACCTGAACCAGCAGGATCTGCCGGCGCTTGATCACTTCCTGAATGCGATATTGCTTCCGGGGCTTGCGGATGTGACGGTCAGGCACCTCTTCCATGGCGTCTTCGGCGCCGACGGATTCGATGATTTCCTTTTCGCCGTCATGAGTGTCGTCGTCATCATCATCGTCGTCACGGCGACGGCGCGTGTCGACGTCTTCGGAAATCGAATCGGTGTCGACCATGGCGGCCATCTCGCCGCTGCCACCCTCTTCGCCGGCGTCCTGGCTCTCGGCCGCCTCAGAAGCTTCTTCGGCAGCCTTCGCCTTGGTGCGACGGGCGCGCTTCGGCTTTGCCTTCGCCTTCGGCTTCTCGACGACGGCTTCGGCTTCCTCCGGCGCCTCGGAGGTTGCCTCGACAACCTCGGACACTTCGGCAACCTCTGCAACGGTTTCCGGCTCGGCTTCGACCGGTGACGGCTTCTGCTCGGTTGCCGTCTCGACCGGCTCGACATCGTCGTCGCGGCGAGCCTCTTCGGCCTCAGCCTTCAAAAGCGCCTGACGATCGGCGAGGGGGATTTGATAATAGTCCGGATGGATTTCGGCGAAAGCCAGAAACCCGTGGCGGTTGCCGCCGTAGTCAACGAAGGCGGCCTGGAGCGAAGGCTCCACCCTGGTCACTTTGGCCAGGTAAATATTGCCGCGGATCTGCT
Source organism: Sinorhizobium mexicanum (assembly GCF_013488225.1). NCBI lineage: Bacteria > Pseudomonadati > Pseudomonadota > Alphaproteobacteria > Hyphomicrobiales > Rhizobiaceae > Sinorhizobium > Sinorhizobium mexicanum. Next base: position 1,499,405 of record NZ_CP041238.1, read on the forward strand.
TCTTATGTTCCGATTCGAAGTCGAATTCTTCTATGCGGTTCCCGCGAACGACAACGACGCGCGTCTCCTCTGCGTGAGACGCATCGATAAGCATTTTCTCTGCCATCTAAGCTGTGCTCCTCGGCGCAACAGTGAAACGGCAAACAGGCCTGCTTCCTTGGGAGGGCTGTCAAACACGTCAAAAGCTGCGCCGGATGTGAAAGGTCCTGTTTGGTGCAGGCGATGGTGCAGCAGCCAGACGACAGCCGGAACGGTGACGTCCCGGGGCCTCTTTACTTCTGACCGATACTGCTGAGTCACATCAAAGACCAAACAAGAATGCCAATGTCCTGGACCTCCAGGGGGAGGCCCGATGAATGCGCCCGCTTGCGGGCATCTGGTGAAAAAACACCGTCAAGAACTCCGGCCACCGCCGGAAATTTGCGATCCAGTATACGGGGAGGAAATGCAGCGACGGCGGATGAATACCTGCGGCCGCGTAAGGTATGATACGTTTGCAACCGGCACTTCCGGCTCGATCATTCCTGGCGCCAAGCTCTGGAAAAGCTCCGGCTGCCCGGCCGACGATTCTATCCCGTCAACACTTTCTCCTTGTGACGCTTTTATGGTTTCTATGTCACATTGGCAAGGGAAAAGCCTTTGCCGCCACAATATTGATCGATTCGCTTGCCCCGGTGAAATTGATCGATAAGGAACGCCTTCGCGCCAGCGAGTCGCGTTGCGCGCGGCCATCAAGAGGATTTTGTCAAGATTTGGTTAACCATGAGGGTTCATTGGTTGAGGGGTTGATGGTTTTGCCGGAAGGCAGGCCGCGTTATCTGAGGAAATTTATGGGGAGCCCGGAGTGATGCCTTCGGCGAAACGTTTGCGATCTGTGACGTTGTGGCGTCGCTCTCTGCGCGCAGTCGCCTTTGCATTTGCTGCGATGACCGCCAGCGCGGCTGACATGCGGGCCGCTGAACCGCTGCTGGTCTTCGGTGCCCGGATCGCTGGCGATGATGCCCGAACGCGCATCGTGGTCGAATTCGACCGCAAGCCGGAATTCTCCATCCATTATGTCGCAAATCCGGTCCGCGTCATCGTCGACCTGCCGGAGACGTCCTTCGGACTGAAGCCGGAGAGCCTCGAACCACGCGGGCTTTTCGACGCCATCCGCTATGGGGGAATGGGGGTCGGCACGTCGCGGCTGGTCTTGTCCGCTAAGGGGCCGGTGGAAGTCAGCCATGCGGAGGTGAAGCCTGAAGAAGACGGCAAGAGCTTTCGGCTCATCCTTGATGCCGAGAAGATCGACCAGGCCCGTTTCGACGAACTTCTCGGCGGCCAGCAATGGACGGGAATGACGCGTGCGGCAAAGACCGATCGGCCGGTTACCGCGGTGAAGGATCCCGGCGCCTTTGTCATTGCCGTCGATGCCGGCCATGGTGGCATCGATACGGGCGCAATCGGCAACGTCACGAAGACTGAGGAAAAGCATGTGACGCTCGCCTTCGCGGAGGAACTGGTCGCGACGCTGAAGCGCGAGGCCGGTATCGAGGCATTCCTGACCCGCGACCAGGACGAGTTTCTGTCGCTGCCGCAGCGTGTGCAGATCGCACGGCAGAAAGGCGCCAACCTGTTCATCTCCGTGCACGCCGACACGCTGAAACAGAAGGATATTCGCGGCGCCACGGTCTATACCATCTCCGACAAGGCATCCGATCATCTCGCAGCCAGTTTGGCCGAGCGCGAAAACCTGTCCGACGAGATCGCCGGCGTACCGCTGCAAAGCGAACCGGCGGAAGTGGCGGACATCCTGATCGATCTCACGCGACGCGAAACCCAGGCCTTCTCGGTGAATCTCGCGCGCACCGTCGTTTCGTCATTCGAGGGGCAGATCAAGCTGATCAACAATCCCCATCGTCACGCGGGTTTCCGTGTCCTGCAGGCGCCGGACGTGCCGTCCATCCTGCTCGAGCTCGGCTTCCTTTCGAATAAGGACGATGAGAAGCAACTGCTCGATCCGGAATGGCGCAAGAAGGTGTCGGCTCTGCTTGCGGTGGCCGTTCGACGCTATCGCGAGACGGCGGTCGCGAACGGCGGCTAGTTAATTCCGGGTTCCGCACAATCGGCGGGAGCCCCCGCGGCGTATGGGAAGTGATTTGTGTCGCCCGGGTAACAGCGATATGCTTTTCAACAGGATGCGCACGGGATAATCGGAAACCAGCCCTATTTTACTCACATTCCGGGCACTTAGGAAAAAGGTGCCCGGATTTGTTGGGGAACAGTGTTGATGCTTGACCTTCCTCGCCATATGAGGGAGCGACAGAAACGCGTAGCCGCAATACCAGACGATTTCTGACGAAGAGTTTTGGCGGGGTCGATTTCGTTTGCGAGAACACGAGGTCTTCGGGCCTTCGCATCATCCGACGACGACCTGGCAATGGGACGATAATTAGGTACCGGTATCTGACTGATGATCAGACTGATTGGATATTTTTTCGGCATTGGTGCGTTTCTGCTGCTTGGCGTTGCTGCGGCCGTCGCGATCTACCTTGGCGCCATCACCAGGGATCTGCCGGACTACGAGGTATTGGCGAAGTACGCGCCGCCGGTAACCACGCGCTTCCACGCCGGCAATGGCGCTTTGATGGCCGAATATGCCCGCGAGCGGCGCCTCTATCTGCCGATCCAGGCGATTCCGGACCGCGTCAAGGCGGCCTTCATTTCCGCCGAAGACAAGAATTTCTACCAGCATCCCGGTGTTGACATCACCGGTCTTTTCCGCGCCATCGCCGTCAACGTGCAGAACTTCGGCTCCGGCCGGCGCCCGGTCGGCGCTTCGACGATCACCCAGCAGGTCGCGAAGAACTTCCTGCTGACCTCCGACCAGACCATCGATCGCAAGATCAAGGAAGCGATCCTCTCCTTCCGCATCGAGCAGGCGTACAGCAAGGATCGAATCCTCGAGCTCTATCTCAACGAGATCTTCTTCGGCCTGAACTCCTACGGGATTGCCGGCGCCGCGCTGACCTATTTCGACAAGTCGGTGACCGAGTTGACCGTCGCCGAAACTGCCTATCTCGCTGCATTGCCGAAGGGGCCGGCCAACTATCATCCCTTCCGCAAGACGGAAGCCGCGATCGAGCGCCGGAACTGGGTGATCGACCGGATGGTGGAAAACGGCTACGTGACCAAGGCGGATGGCGAAGATTCGAAGAAGCAGCCGCTTGGGGTCACCCCGCGTCGCGGTGGCGCTCACCTGTTCGCATCCGACTTCTTCGCTGAGGAAGTGCGCCGCCAGATCATCCAGAAGTATGGCGACAACGCTCTTTACGAGGGCGGTCTTTCGGTGCGCACGTCGCTTGATCCGCATCTGCAGATCGTGGCGCGCAAGGCGCTGCAGGACGGGCTCTTGAACTACGATGAACGCCGCGGTTTCCATGGCCCGGTCAAGACCATCGAGATCGGCGGCGACTGGGGCGAACCGCTGGGCAAGATAGTGGCACTCAGCGATGTGCCGGAATGGAAGCTGGCGGTTGTCCTTTCGGTCGATACGGAAGGCGCAGAGATCGGCATCCAGCCGGAGAAGGAAGCATCCGGCAAGATCGTTCCGGAGCGGGCGACCGGGCACATCTCGGCAAAGAATATGCAGTGGGCCTACCGTTCCGCCGGTGGCCAGCGCAAGACAGCCAAGTCGCCGGAAGGCGTGCTCGGCCCGGGTGATGTCGTCTATGTAGAACCAATCGGCCAGGAAGGCGAATATCGGCTGCGCCAGCCGCCGAAGGTGCAGGGCGGGCTGGTTGCGATGGATCCGCATACCGGCCGCGTGCTGGCGATGGTCGGCGGTTTCTCCTACGGCCAGTCCGAGTTCAACCGCGCGACGCAAGCGATGCGCCAGCCCGGTTCGTCGTTCAAGCCCTTCGTCTACGCGGCCGCGCTCGACAACGGCTATACGCCGGCCTCGGTCATCCTCGATGCGCCCATCGAGATCGTTGCCGGCGGCCAGGTCTGGCGCCCTGAAAACTACGGCGGCGGCTCTGCCGGTCCTTCGACCCTGCGTCTCGGCATCGAGAAGTCGCGCAACCTGATGACCGTGCGCCTTGCCAACGACATGGGCATGAACATCGTTGCCGAATATGCCGAACGTTTCGGAATTTATGACAAGATGGCGCCGCTGCTTTCGATGTCGCTTGGCTCGGGCGAGACCACAGTGCTGCGGCTGGTTTCGGCCTATGCGGTCATCGCCAATGGCGGCAAGCAGATCAAGCCGTCACTGATCGACCGGATCCAGGACCGTTATGGCAAGACCATCTTCCGCCACGAGGATCGGACTTGTGACAACTGCAACGCCGACGACTGGGACAGTCAGGAAGAGCCGGTGCTGACGGACAACCGCGAGCAGGTCCTCGATCCGATGACGTCCTATCAGATCACATCGATGATGGAAGGCGTCATCGCGCGCGGCACTGCAGCTGGCAAGATCAAGCTCGATCGTCCGATTGCCGGCAAGACCGGCACGACCAACGACGAGAAGGATGCCTGGTTCGTGGGTTTTACGCCCGATCTGGTGGCCGGCCTCTATCTCGGTTTCGATGACCCGGCGCCGCTCGGTCGCGGGGCGACCGGGGGCAGTCTTTCGGCGCCGATCTTCAACGCCTTCATCCAGGAGGCGGTCAAGGGCACGCGTCCCAGCAAGTTCGTGGTGCCGGAAGGCATGAGCCTCATTCCTGTCAACCGAAAGACAGGCATGGCCGCTGTCGAAGGCGAGCCGGATACGATCATCGAAGCCTTCAAGCCGGGCACTGGCCCTGCCGATTCCTTCTCGGTCATCGGCGGTCTCGACCAATATGTGCCGCCGGAGGAGATCCTGAGGAACTCGCCGCAGGCCAACCAGGCGGTGACCTCCGGTTCGAACGGCCTGTTCTGACCCTTTCCTTCCGATGCATGTGGCCCAAAAGCGTGCAGCGGTTTTGGGATAACGACATGCACAGACAAGATGCGCCGCCCGTCGCCTTTACATCGGCGGCGGGCGTCGCTATTTGACCCTCACGTTTTTTACGGGTTCACAAGAAGCAGGATCATGCGAAGCGAAATCGAGAATATTGTCGACGAAATCAAGCAGGCCATAAGCCTGCTGAGGAGGCATCTTTGACTGGGATCAGGCGGTAAGACGACTGGACTGGTTGAACAACAAGGCGGAGGATCCGTCGCTCTGGAACGATGCCGCCGAGGCGCAGAAGCTGATGCGCGAGCGCCAGCAGCTCGACGATGGCATAAACGGTCTGCGCCGGTTCGAGCAGCAGCTTAGCGACAATATCGAGCTGATCGAACTCGGCGAGGAAGAAGGCGACGCAGCCATCGTTACGGACGCCGAGGAAGCCCTGAGACAACTGCGCAACGAGGCCGCGAAGAAGCAGGTCGAGGCCATGCTGTCCGGCGAGGCGGATCGGAACGATAGCTATCTCGAAGTCCATTCGGGTGCCGGCGGCACGGAAAGCCAGGACTGGGCGAACATGCTGCTGCGCATGTACACCCGCTGGGCCGAGCGCCAGGGCTATAAGGTCGAGCTCATGGAAATCCAGGACGGGGAAGAGGCCGGCATCAAGTCCGCCACGCTCCTCGTCAAGGGCCAAAATGCCTATGGCTGGCTGAAGACGGAGTCGGGCGTGCACCGGCTTGTCCGTATCTCGCCCTATGACAGCAATGCCCGGCGGCATACGTCGTTCTCGTCCATCTGGGTCTACCCAGTCGTCGACGATTCGATTCAGATCGATATCAACGAAGGCGACTGCCGGATCGATACGTACCGTTCCTCGGGTGCCGGTGGCCAGCACGTCAACACGACCGATTCCGCCGTGCGTATCACGCACATGCCGAGCGGTATCGTGGTGCAGTGCCAGCAGGAGCGCTCGCAGCACAAGAACCGGGCCAAGGCCTGGGACATGCTGCGCGCGCGGCTTTACGAGGCCGAGCTCAAGAAACGCGAGGAAGCGGCGAACGCCGAGGCGGCCTCCAAGACCGATATCGGTTGGGGTCACCAGATCCGTTCCTATGTCCTCCAGCCCTACCAGTTGGTGAAGGATTTGCGGACAGGCGTCGAGAGCACGAGCCCCGGCGATGTGCTCGACGGCGAATTGAACGACTTCATGGAGGCGGCTTTGGCCCACCGTGTACAGGGTGGTGCGGATGCCGTTGTCGAAGACCTGAACTAAAGCAATTCCAGGTGACTGGAACCATTGGAGGCCGGGTGCTTGCGCCCGGCCTTCTTTATTATGGCGGTATTATGGCGGTGTCAGTTTGTTGCACGCTCGATCTTGATGTCGCCGACGTCGTCGATCACCACCGTCCAGGACTCCGGTTCCTTGGCCGAAGGGTCCGTCTTCAGATAGACGGTTGCGAACATCCCCGGCTGCGGAGTGATGCCGGTCGATGTTTCCGGCCGAATGTCGGTGACATAGGGTTTCAATGCGGTGAATTCTTCCAGCTCGGCCGACGAAACCACTTCGGGGCCGGCGGGTGTCGAGGCGATTTGCTGAAGATGCACCTGAGCGGTGCCGTCGCTTTGGCGGACAGCAACGAGCTTGTAATAGCCACGCTTCCCGCCCGAGCTTCCCTGTGAACCGGAGGGAGCGCCACCGGTATTTTCCTCCGCACCATCCTGCGAAAGCGCGGCACCGCTTTCCTCCCAATAACCGGTGCTGGTCACGAAGGTAATGTCCGAGGGAAGGAGGGCGGATTCTTGCGCCCGCAAGTTGCTTGCGGGAAGGGCGAGGTAAAGCGCGAGAAGCAGGGTCTTATACATCGGTCGACGCATCCTCCAGAAATGCCTGATCAGCGGGGGGACCAGCGGCTACCGTTTTGGACCATATCACATCCGTCTTGCAACGTGTGATTTCAATTGGGCAACGTGTGATTTCAATTGGAGAATTGCTCGGCCAGAATGCGGTCGGACCAGGAATGATCCGGGTCGGAGAGGATGCGGGCGGTCAGTTTTTCCGATTCGGCAATTCGAACCTTGACGACCGACTTTACTTCCTGGTGATCGGCGACCGCGTTGACCGGGCGCTTGTCCGCTTCGAGGATCTCGATCTCGACGGTGACGTGATTGGGCAGGAGCGCGCCGCGCCAGCGCCGCGGGCGGAACGGGCTCACGGGCGTGAGTGCCAGCAGCGGCGCTTCCAGCGGCAGGATCGGCCCGTGCGCGGAGAGGTTGTAAGCCGTCGAGCCGGCCGGCGTCGCCAGGAGAAGGCCGTCGCAGGTCAGTTCCTCGAGCCGCGTCTTGCCATCGATGATGACCTTCAGTTTGGCGGCCTGGTAGGATTGGCGGAACAGGTAGACTTCGTTGATCGCCAATGCCGTGAATACGTTGCCGTTGACATCGGTTGTCCGCATCTCCAGTGGGTGAAAGGCATTCTCGACAGCCCTTTCGATGCGCCGATGCAGGTCTTCGGTGCTGTAGCGGTTCATCAGAAAGCCGACCGAGCCACGGTTCATGCCATAGACGAGCTTGCCTGTGTTCATCGTCCTGTGCAGCGTGTGCAGCATGAAGCCATCACCGCCGAGTGCGACGATCACGTCGGCTTCGTCCGCTTCGTGATTACCATAAATGGCCTTGAGATCCTTGGCCGCCTTTTGCGCCTCTTCTGCCGAAGAGGCGAGGAAGGCGAGTGTGTTGAACTTGCGGGCCATGAAACTCAGTCCGTCGTCTTGAAGGGCAGGGCGGTTGTATTGCTAACCCCATTTTCTGGCACGGCCTTGCCGCGAACGCACCCGAAAAATTGGGAGAAGTCGCATTTTTGCTTTACACGGATTCAGAATATGATAACTCCCAGCGCGGAAAGGGCCCTTATAGCTCAGTTGGTAGAGCGGCTGATTTGTAATCAGTAGGTCGGGAGTTCGAGTCTCTCTGGGGGCACCATTTTTCAACGGCTTAGCTGCATTCCCTTTCATTCAGTTTCTGATCAGATGTCGAACGATGCCGCCGGTCTCGGGTCGAACTCGACACAGCGTGCCATGGCAGTGAGCAGGTTCTCGGCGAGATAGTCGATCAGGGCGCGCGTTGCGGGGAGCAGGCCGCGGCGGGACGGGAAGACGAGATGGACCATGACATCGCCGGATGTCCATTCCTGCAGGACCGGAGCGAGGACGCCGGTGCGGAAGGCGCGTTCGCAGATGTGGTCCGGCAATAGCGCTATTCCCATGCCCTCGATCGCGGCGCGCTCCAAAATGAGGAAATCGCTGCAGCCGATGATCGGCCGGTGGGCGATTTCGATTGCGGTTCCATCGGTATGCAACAGTCGCCAGGTGTCGTTGGTATGTTGCTCGTTCGTCGAAAGCGTTGGCATCTGGGCGAGATTGTCGACGGTGATGCCGTTGAGACGGGCGAGAAGCGTCGGGCTTGCCGCAAGCCGCTGGCGCACGGTGCCGAACTGGCGCGCGATCAATTGGTTGTCGGTGTCAAGCTGTTCACGAGCGCGAAGAGCGACGTCGATTCGCTCTTCGACCAGATCAAGGCGCCTGTTGGTCGTCGTGATCAGCAAGCGAACGCCGGGATATCGGCGATGGAAGCCCGGCAGGATATCAGCCAGCATCGGCGTGAAGCCAAACGGGCAGCCAAGCCGTACGATTCCTGTCGGTTCGGCGCGCACCGCCGCGATTTCTGCCTCGGCCGCCTCGACGCCTTCCAGCAATCCCTGGCAATGCTCGTAGAAGACGGTTCCGATTTCGGTCATGCGCAGCTTGCGCGTGGAGCGCTCGAGCAGACGGACGCCAAGCTGTTCTTCCAGGCGCGAGACATGCTTGCTGAGCTTCGACTTTGGCATGTTGAGGTCTCGCGCTGCAGCGCTGAAGCCGTTGTTTCTTACGACGGCCGCGAAGAGAGCGATGTCATTAAGGTCCTGCATTCCTGCCTCCAGAGGCCTTCTTACCCATGGATTGTTTCTATCAGGAAACAGAATGTCAAATATCTGCGTACTTATCCCGCGATTGTTTTCCGATCATATGAGGGACACCGCAACGCAACATAAAGGTGCCTCCCATGAAAGTCCTTCATATCGACTCCGGCATTCTCGGAGAACATTCGGTTTCCCGCCGCCTGACAGCGGCGATCGTCTCGCAGATCAAGGCCGACCGGCCGGATGCCGAGATCACCTATCGCGACCTCGTCGCCGACGGTGTACAGCACCTCACCGGTTCGCAGATCATGGCTCCGGCGGATCTTGGTGGCGTCGAGCCGGCTCTCGCCGCCGACGTTCAGAGCGGTCGCCGCATGCTCGAAGAATTCCTGGCCGCTGACACGGTCGTCATCGGTGCGCCGATGTACAACTTCTCCATTCCAAGCCAACTGAAGGCCTGGATCGATCGCCTCGCCGTCGCCGGCAAGACCTTCCGCTACACCGAAGCTGGCCCGGAAGGGCTCGCAAAGGGCAAGAAGCTCATCATCGCCTCGACCCGCGGCGGACATTATTCCGCTGGCCCGGCTGCAGCCATGGACCATCAGGAGAGCTACCTGAGAACGGTCTTCGGCTTCTTCGGTATCACCGACGTGGAATTCGTGCGCGCCGAGGGCCTCAATCTCGGTGACGATTCGAAGCAGTTCGCGATTGCCGAGGCCGAAAAGGTGATCACGGCCGGCAACGTCCTTCGCCTGGCGAGCTAAGACACTTATCTGGACCGTGAAATATCGGTTCGTTGCGGAGAATGCCGGCTGCGAAAGCAGCCGGCATTCTCCGTTTTTACTGGTCGTCATTTCGCGCTAATATCCGCCCATGAAACGTCTGCGCGCGATGCCGGTTGCAACGCTGTCGCTGGCGGCGATCTTGGCCGCCGGAGGCGTTCTTGCGGCCCCGCCCGACGCGCGCTGCACTTGTCGCAATCGTGACGGGTCGAAATACGAGCTCGGGCAAACCGCCTGCATCAGGGTGGGCGGCATCTCCTATCTGGCGCGCTGCGAAATGAATCTCAACGTGAGTACCTGGAAGAAGTTGCGTGACGGATGCCCGACCGCCCAGATCGGAACGGCGGATATGTTTCTTGACTGAAGCCGGTGCCGTCTAAATGTTCAGGAACTGTCTTGCCGCATACATGGCGATCGCCGCAGCGTTCGAGACGTTCAGCGATTTGATTGCTCCCGGCATGTCGAGCCGGGCAAGCGCCCTTACCGTCTGACGCGTCTTCTGCCGCAATCCCTTGCCCTCCGATCCCAATACGAGGGCGATCCTGTCGCCGGCGAAGGTACCCTCAAGTGGCTCTGGGCCTTCCGAATCGAGACCGATCGTCAGAAAGCCGAGCTTGTGCAGTTCGTCTATCGTGTCGGCGAGGTTGGTGATCTGGATATAAGGGATCAGTTCCAGCGCGCCGGAAGCGGATTTTGCCAGGACACCCGACTCGGTGGGGCTGTGGCGCATCGTGGTGATGAGTGCGCCGGCATCGAAGGCGACCGCGGAGCGCATGATTGCACCGACATTGTGAGGATCGGTCACCTGGTCGAGCACCAGAATCAGCGGGCAGTCGCGCAGCGCTTCGAGTCTGCGGTGCGGCAACGCCCGTGTCTCCAGCATCACGCCCTGGTGGATGGCGTCCGGGCCGAGAATCTTGTCCAGATCCTGCGGCGTGACGACCTCGGTCGGAAAGGGAAGCGCGGACAGGTCGCCGAGTTCCAGCCGCGCAGCCGCGTTCTGGGTTACAGAGAGACGGACGATTTTCCGCTCCGGATTGTCGAGGGCGGCGCGAACCGTATGCAGACCATAAAGAAGCACCTGCTCGGGCGCCAGCGCCGGAGGCTTCCAGTCGGCAGGCATCTTCTTGCGCTTGTCCTGCCTGGGCGTGGGGATTTCGCCACGCTCGCGCCGGGCGTCGCGGTGGGCGCGCCGGAGATTGGCATAATGGGTGTCCCTGGCGCTCTTGTCGCCGCTCTTGTCCTTGCTCATGTGCGTCTTATAGTGACGTTCGATCGCCGTTGGAAACGCTTTCGGCAATCTTCGCCAGCACCGCTGTGGAGAAATTCTGAAATTTTGCGTTTCGCCGTGTTGACAGGACGGAGGAGGGCGGTCATATACCCGGCGCAGATCGCGAGGCGGCAGCAAACGTCGCCGCTTCCTTTACGATCTCAAATGCTTGGTCGATTGATCCCGACAGAATAATGGAGGGATGCCCGAGTGGTTAAAGGGGACGGACTGTAAATCCGTTGGCTCAGCCTACGTTGGTTCAAATCCAACTCCCTCCACCATTCTGCTTCTGGATCGAAGGCCCGCGGGTATAGCTCAATGGTAGAGCAGCAGCCTTCCAAGCTGAATACGCGGGTTCGATTCCCGCTACCCGCTCCAGCTTTATTCCAGCAGCGCAAAGACAGTTCAGGAAGTACTTCAAGCAAGCGTCGCATGTCGATGATTGTGCTTGTGTTCACGCGTCTGAAGGGCCGCCGCGCTGACATCCGGCGCGTCGTTCGATCCCGAGGCGCTGAACGGCTGTGCAGCACCATCCCGGCGCACACAATTAAGTCTTGCGCAAATCCCGCGAAACCCTTAAACGGCTCGACAAACCGGCCCCGCCGGCTGATCCATCTTATTTGACCACAGGAAACGTACCCATGGCAAAGAGCAAATTTGAGCGCAACAAGCCGCACGTTAACATTGGCACGATTGGCCACGTTGACCATGGCAAGACGTCGCTGACGGCAGCGATCACGAAGTACTTCGGCGAGTTCAAGGCGTATGACCAGATCGACGCTGCGCCGGAAGAAAAGGCCCGTGGTATCACCATTTCGACGGCGCACGTCGAATACGAGACGCCGAACCGTCACTATGCGCACGTCGACTGCCCCGGCCACGCCGACTACGTCAAGAACATGATCACCGGCGCGGCGCAGATGGACGGCGCGATCCTGGTCTGCTCGGCTGCCGACGGCCCGATGCCGCAGACCCGCGAGCACATCCTGCTCGCCCGCCAGGTCGGCGTTCCGGCAATCGTCGTGTTCCTGAACAAGGTCGACCAGGTTGACGACGCCGAACTGCTCGAGCTCGTCGAACTCGAAGTTCGCGAACTTCTGTCGTCCTACGAATTCCCGGGCGACGACATTCCGATCATCAAGGGCTCGGCGCTCGCTGCGCTTGAAGATTCCGACAAGAAGATCGGCGAAGACGCGATCCGCGAGCTGATGGCAGCGGTTGACGCCTACATCCCGACGCCGGAGCGCCCGATCGACCTGCCGTTCCTGATGCCGATCGAAGACGTGTTCTCGATCTCGGGCCGCGGTACGGTTGTGACCGGTCGCGTCGAGCGCGGCATCATCAAGGTCGGTGAGGAAGTCGAGATCGTCGGCATCCGTCCGACGACGAAGACGACCTGCACGGGCGTTGAAATGTTCCGCAAGCTGCTCGACCAGGGCCAGGCCGGCGACAACATCGGCGCGCTCTTGCGCGGTGTCGACCGCAACGGCGTCGAGCGCGGCCAGATCCTGTGCAAGCCGGGTTCGGTCACGCCGCACACGAAGTTCAAGGCGGAAGCCTACATCCTGACGAAGGAAGAAGGTGGCCGTCATACGCCGTTCTTCACCAACTACCGTCCGCAGTTCTACTTCCGCACGACGGACGTGACCGGCATCGTGACGCTGCCGGAAGGCACGGAAATGGTGATGCCGGGCGACAACGTGACGGTTGACGTCGAGCTGATCGTGCCGATCGCGATGGAAGAAAAGCTGCGCTTCGCGATCCGCGAAGGCGGCCGCACCGTCGGCGCCGGCATCGTCGCCTCGATCATCAAGTAATGATCGCAAAGACGATGCCGTAGCTGCCGACGGCAGTGAGAAAGGTGCAAATGGCGCGTAAGCGCGATTTGCACGCGGCGCCGGCATCGTCGCCTCGATCATCAAGTAATCCCGGCTAGTCCGGATTTCGGGAGCCCCGCAGGCAACTGCGGGGCTTTCTGTTTTGGGTGATGAACGCCAAATCCGCATCCGCGTTTGCCCCAATGTGCGCAACAGCGCTGGCGGCATCCGCGGTGCGCGGTCGGCGATGAGCATAAGGTCGTCACAGATCTGCATTATCTTTCGAACCTGACGATTTTGCCGGAATGGCAACGGTTGTGACCGAGGATCGGAATTCCGATGAAAAGACGCATTGCTACGCGCCTCGCCGCAGTCGGCATCGCTTTTGTTTGTGTCGGGCCTCATCCGCAAGCAGCATCAGCCGCCGACGACGATCCGCTTATATGGGCGCCCGCAAAGACCGGGATTAATGCCTACAGGCTGCGGCTTGGCGTGCGTTTCCCCTGGCGCTGGAATACGACTGCAGGGGCCGAGTTCTCGATGGGGGCGGCGCAGTCGGGGAAGATCACTCCGCCGGCCGCGCCGGTGCGGCTCTGGGGTGCGCTTTCGCACAAGAGCGGGCGCGCGGCTACGCGCTCCTCGCAAGTCAGCTTGGACTTCAACGCGCTGAGCGGCGCCGGCAACGTGGGAGCCGCCACCGCGCGCACATGGATGGTTACGCCGGCCGTCGATGCGGAGGTCCACCGCAGCATTGCACTCCAGTGCAATGCCTATGAGAACCGTTGCGTCAAGCCGCGGTTGACGCAAACCGCCAGGCTGACTTCTCCGGCGACCCGGACGTCAGTTGTCGCGCAGGGGGAGCTTTCCGCCGACGGCATCAACAGCGTGAGCCGCATTGGTTTCGAACAGAAGTTCGGCAATCTGCAGCTCGGCGCAGCTGTCGTCGATCCGTTGCTGGCGCCACGCAGTGTTTTCGACATTCGCTATAGCCTGAGATGGTGAGGTAGCGAACGCCGGCCACAGTGTGGTGCTTGGTGTCAGGAGCATTGCGCAACGTGGGCGCATCTTGTGCAAAGGCACAAAGCGCCTAACTATTACTCTTTTGCGGGGAGGAGTTATGAAGAAGCGGATTCTCTTTACGGGTGGCGCAGGCAAGGCCGGACGGCATGCCGTCCCTTATCTCGTCGAAGCCGGTTACGAGGTGCACAATGTCGACCTTGTTCCGCTCGAAAGCCCCGGTGTCACCAACCTGATCGCCGACATCACCGACAGCGGCGAGATGTTCAATGCGCTCTCGATGCATCGGGACTTTCCCGATCTCGATCAAGGGCCGCGGCCCTTCGATGCGGTCGTGCACTTTGCCGCCATTCCGCGCATTCTCATCAAGCCGGATAACGAGACCTTCCGGGTCAACGTGATGGGCACCTACAACGTGATCGAAGCCGCGGTGAAACTCGGTATCCGCAAGATCATCGTTGCCTCGAGCGAGACGACCTACGGCGTCTGCTTTGCGGAAGGCCATCGCGATTTCCACCATTTCCCGCTCGAGGAGGACTACGACGTCAACCCGATGGACTCCTACGGTCTTTCTAAGGTGGTGAACGAGAAGACGGCCCGCGCCTTTGCGGAGCGCTCGGGGTTCGACATCTATGCGATGCGCATTGGCAATGTGATCGAGCCGCATGAATATGCGAACTTCCCGCACTACTTCGCCAATCCTGAAATCCGGAAAAGGATTGCCTGGAGCTATATCGACGCACGTGACCTCGGCCAGATCGTCAAGCTCTGCGTAGAGAAGGACGGCCTCGGCTTTGCGATATTCAACGCTGCGAACGACACCGTCTCGGCCAATACGCCTTCCCGTGAACTCGCGAAGCGGTTTTATCCGAATGTTCCCTTCAAAAGAGAGATCGGTGAGTTCGAAGGCCTTCTTTCGAACAGGAAGATCCGCGAGGTCCTCGGCTTCAAGGAAGAGCATGACTGGCGGAGATACGTCCAGGTGGAGAACTGAAGCGTCGCGGACCGTCCGCGGCGTCGACAACCTCCCAGGCGGTCTGCGAAATTTTCTAGGAACTTTTTTCCCTTTTGTCGCAAATGCGCTTGAAAGCGTCCGGCAAACTGAATAAGAAGCCGCAGACTTGAGACGCGCGCGGGCCTTTTGGCCGGTCGGTATCTCGGTCTAGGGGTATAGCTCAGTTGGTAGAGCGGCGGTCTCCAAAACCGCAGGTCGGGGGTTCGAGCCCCTCTGCCCCTGCCAGTTTCGTCATTC
The DNA here is from genome assembly GCF_013488225.1 of Sinorhizobium mexicanum. Lineage (NCBI taxonomy): Bacteria > Pseudomonadati > Pseudomonadota > Alphaproteobacteria > Hyphomicrobiales > Rhizobiaceae > Sinorhizobium > Sinorhizobium mexicanum. Next base: position 1,514,416 of record NZ_CP041238.1, read on the forward strand.
CTGCCTCGTCGTCGGAATTGGGCCGGAATGAAAAGAGTAGGGCGGCGCGGCCGTCTTTTTATATTCACAAAAAAGACTGATTGGCTCTTGTGGTTTTCGGAATCGGTCTTTATGTAGGGTCCAAACAGACACGCGGTGCGTGGGGCTGAATCATCGGCTTTACGCGCCGTAATGGCGTGAGCATTTTATGGCATCCAAAACGAATCCGTTCATGTTTCTGCAGCAGGTTCGCTCTGAAACGTCAAAAGTGACTTGGCCTTCACGGCGCGAGACGATGATCTCGACGCTGATGGTCTTCGTCATGGTCTCTTTTGCCGCCGCCTTTTTCTTTGGTGCGGACCAGTTGATGGGCTGGCTGATGAGCCTCGTCCTCAACGTTGGCGCTTGATTGGGTGGAGAGTAGCATGGCTGCGCGCTGGTATATCGTTCACGCCTATTCGAATTTCGAAAAGAAGGTCGCCGAGTCGATCGAGGAGAAGGCCAAGCAGAAGGGTCTGGATCACCTTTTCGAGAAGATTCTCGTTCCGACCGAGAAGGTCGTCGAGATTCGCCGTGGCCGCAAGGTCGACTCGGAGCGTAAGTTCTTTCCGGGTTACGTGCTTGTTCGCGCCAATCTGACCGATGAGGCCTACCACCTCATCAAGAATACGCCGAAGGTCACGGGGTTCCTCGGGACCGACAGCAAGCCCGTTCCGATCCCGGATCATGAGGCCGAGCGGATTCTTGGGCAGGTCCAGGAAGGCGTTGATCGTCCGAAGCCGTCGGTTTCGTTCGAGATCGGCGAACAGGTCCGGGTATCGGATGGTCCGTTCGCATCCTTCAACGGCATCGTTCAGGATGTTGATGAAGAGCGGTCGCGTTTGAAGGTCGAGGTTTCGATCTTTGGTCGCGCGACCCCTGTCGAGCTGGAATATGGCCAGGTCGAAAAGGTCTGAAAAACGCAGGTTTTAAAAGGATGGAGCGGGTCGATTGGCTTGTTCCGGCGGAGTGATCCGCATGCGCGTGGGAGGTGTCCGGTCTTAGCCGGGTCGGTTTATCCGCACCACGCAACCGCAGCCGCCGGTCGAAGGGCCGGCAAACAGCCGGGTAACCGGCTCAACAGTTCCTCTTCCGGCTTGATCGTGAAGGGACATTCAGAGGCAGAGAGAAATGGCTAAGAAAGTTGCAGGCCAGCTCAAGCTGCAGGTGAAGGCCGGCTCGGCGAATCCGTCGCCGCCGATCGGTCCTGCGCTTGGTCAGCGTGGCATTAACATCATGGAATTCTGCAAGGCGTTCAATGCCGCCACGCAGGAAATGGAAAAGGGTATGCCGATCCCGGTCGTCATTACCTATTACCAGGACAAGTCCTTCACCTTCGTCATGAAGCAGCCGCCGGTCAGCTACTTCCTGAAGCGCGAAGCAAAAATCCAGTCGGGCTCGAAGACCCCGGGCAAGGCCAAGGCAGGCTCGATCTCCAAGGCTCAGATCCGCACGATCGCAGAGGCCAAGATGAAGGACCTCAATGCGGCCGATGTTGAAGGCGCAATGGCAATGGTCGAGGGCTCTGCCCGCTCCATGGGCCTGGAAGTGACGGGCTAAGACCATGACGAAGATTGCAAAGCGTGTACAGAAGTCCCGCGAGGGCATCGATCCGGCGAAGATCTACGGCCTCGTTGAAGCCGTAACGCTGGTCAAGGAACGTGCGACGGCAAAGTTCGATGAGACCATTGAAGTCGCCATGAATCTCGGCGTCGATCCGCGCCATGCCGACCAGATGGTCCGCGGCGTTGTCAACCTGCCGAACGGCACCGGCCGCTCGGTTCGCGTTGCCGTTTTCGCACGCGGCGCCAAGGCTGACGAAGCCAAGGCTGCCGGTGCCGACGTTATCGGCGCCGAAGACCTCGTTGAGATCGTCCAGGGCGGCAAAATCGATTTCGATCGCTGCATTGCCACCCCGGACATGATGCCGCTCGTCGGTCGTCTCGGTAAGGTTCTCGGCCCGCGCGGCATGATGCCGAACCCGAAGGTTGGCACGGTCACCATGGATGTTGCGGCTGCCGTCAAGGCCTCCAAGGGTGGTGCGGTGGAGTTCCGCGTCGAAAAGGCTGGCATCGTCCATGCTGGCGTTGGCAAGGCATCCTTCGACGCCAAGGCACTGGAAGAAAACATCCGCGCCTTCGCCGATGCCGTGATCAAGGCAAAGCCGACCGGTGCCAAGGGTAACTACGTCAAGCGCGTAGCCATCTCCTCGACCATGGGGCCGGGCCTCAAGATCGATCCCGCGACCCTCAGCGTCGCCTGATAGCTTCCGGGCTTCGGCCCGAAACCGAATTTCCGGCCTTTTGGGGCCGGAAATATCCGGACCTAGTCCGGAACTCCTGTCCGAGATTGCGGGTGGTTTTACCTTAATCACCATTGCCCGCATGAGACGGGTAAGATCTGAATTTTGAGCAACGCTTCTGGCGTCGAAATTCGGTTCGAACCTCGCTTGCCTTGTGTCAGACCCGGCTCTCCCGGGAACGCCAAGGGACAGGATCCTTAAGCGTTGCTTGGGATCGAGAATGATCCCGGGTGACAAAGGCAAACCCGGCAGGGCTGCTTGAAGCAACCCTGTCAACTGGAGACAGACAGTGGAAAGAGCGGAAAAACGCGAATTCGTCACGGAGCTGAACGAAGTCTTCAAGGCTTCCGGTTCGGTTGTCGTGGCCCACTATGCTGGTGTCACAGTTGCGCAGATGAACGACTTCCGTTCGAAGATGCGCGCTGCTGGCGGCACCGTCAAAGTCGCGAAAAACCGCCTGGCCAAGATCGCTCTTCAGGGCACGGAGTCTGAAGGGATGACCGATCTCTTCAAGGGCCAGACGCTGATCGCTTACAGCGCCGACCCGATCACGGCTCCGAAGGTCGTCGTGGATTTCGCCAAGACCAACGACAAGCTCGTTGTGCTCGGCGGCGCCATGGGGACAACCACGCTCAACCCGGAAGCAGTCAAGTCGCTTGCGACCCTGCCTTCGCTGGACGAGCTGCGCGCGAAGCTGCTGGGCCTTCTCAATGCCCCGGCAACCCGCGTTGCGACGGTTGTCGCAGCACCGGCAAGCCAGCTTGCCCGCGTGTTCTCGGCCTATGCCAAGAAGGACGAAGCCGCCTGAGGCGGAATTTCGCTGTTGTATTTAAAACCAGTTCGAACCGAACAAAAGGAAAAGTAAAATGGCTGATCTCGCAAAGATCGTTGAAGACCTCTCCTCGCTGACCGTCCTGGAAGCTGCTGAGCTTTCCAAGCTGCTCGAAGAGAAGTGGGGCGTTTCTGCCGCTGCTCCGGTGGCCGTTGCTGCTGCTGGCGGCGCTGCCGGCGGTGCTGCTGCCGCTGCTGAAGAAGAAAAGACCGAGTTTGACGTCATCCTGACGGATGCCGGCGCGAACAAGATCAACGTCATCAAGGAAGTCCGCGCCATCACCGGCCTCGGCCTCAAGGAAGCCAAGGACCTCGTCGAAGGCGCTCCGAAGGCTGTCAAGGAAGCTGTTTCCAAGGCTGAAGCTGCTGACCTCAAGAAGAAGCTCGAAGACGCTGGCGCCAAGGTTGACGTCAAGTAATTCGACGAAATGCAAAGGAGGGGTGGCCGTCTGGCCGCCTCTCTTTGACCGTTTTTAGAACATATTACCCAAAAGCCTGTCGAAAACGGCTTTTGGGTAATGAGTTCTTCAAGAGGATGGTCTCGAACGGAAGGCAGCACAGCAATCCGCGCTGCGCGTTTTCCGGAAGTTGGACGAGATTGAACAACTCATTGATTGACGGGGTCGACTGGCCATCGGTTCCCGTCCGTTGCAGGCCCGGATGCAAGATTGACAAGGAGCGACGATGGCTCAGACCCTTTCGTTTAACGGTCGCAGGCGCGTACGCAAGTTTTTTGGTAAAATTCCAGAAGTCGCGGAGATGCCGAACCTGATCGAGGTTCAGAAGGCGTCCTACGACCAATTTCTTATGGTTGAAGAGCCGAAGGGCGGACGCCCCGATGAGGGCCTTCAAGCCGTTTTCAAGTCGGTATTTCCGATCAAGGATTTCTCGGGCGCTTCCATGCTCGAATTCGTGTCCTACGAGTTCGAACCGCCGAAGTTCGACGTTGAAGAATGCCGCCAGCGCGACCTGACCTATGCGGCGCCGCTGAAGGTAACGCTGCGCCTGATCGTGTTCGATATTGACGAGGACACCGGCGCAAAGTCGATCAAGGACATCAAGGAACAGAACGTCTACATGGGCGACATGCCGCTCATGACGGACAACGGTACCTTCATCGTCAACGGCACCGAGCGCGTCATCGTTTCGCAGATGCATCGCTCGCCGGGCGTGTTCTTCGATCACGACAAGGGCAAGAGCCATTCGTCCGGCAAGCTGCTCTTTGCCGCGCGCGTCATTCCGTATCGCGGCTCGTGGCTCGACATCGAATTCGACGCCAAGGACATCGTGCATGCCCGTATCGACCGTCGGCGCAAGCTTCCGGTGACGTCGCTGTTGATGGCGCTCGGCATGGACGGCGAGGAGATCCTCGACACCTTCTACACGAAGTCGCTCTACCAGCGCGACGGCGAAGGCTGGCGCGTACCGTTCCAGCCGGATGCCCTGAAGGGCCAGAAGGCGATCACCGACATGATCGACGCCGATACCGGCGAAGTCGTCGTTGAAGCCGGCAAGAAGCTTACGCCGCGCCTGCTCCGCCAGCTGCAGGAGAAGGGTCTGAAGGCTCTCAAGGCCACCGACGACGATCTCTACGGCAACTACCTTGCTGAAGACGTGGTCAACTACGGAACGGGCGAGATCTATCTCGAAGCCGGCGACGAGATCGACGAGAAGACGCTTCCCGTCATCCTTTCGGCAGGCTTCGACGAGATCCCGGTTCTCGACATCGACCACATCAATGTCGGTGCCTACATCCGCAACACGCTTGCCGCCGACAAGAACGAGAACCGCCAGGATGCGCTGTTCGACATCTATCGCGTCATGCGTCCGGGCGAACCGCCGACCATGGATTCTGCCGAAGCCATGTTCAACACGCTGTTCTTCGATGCCGAGCGCTACGATCTTTCGGCTGTCGGCCGCGTTAAGATGAACATGCGTCTCGACCTCGACGTTCCGGATACCGTCCGCACGCTCCGCAAGGAAGACATCCTTGCTGTCGTCAAGATGCTCGTCGAGCTGCGTGACGGCAAGGGCGAGATCGACGACATCGACAACCTCGGCAACCGTCGCGTTCGCTCGGTCGGCGAGCTCATGGAGAACCAGTATCGCCTGGGCCTCCTGCGCATGGAGCGCGCGATCAAGGAACGCATGTCCTCGATCGAGATCGACACGGTCATGCCGCAGGATCTGATCAACGCGAAGCCGGCTGCTGCCGCTGTTCGCGAGTTCTTCGGCTCGTCGCAGCTGTCGCAGTTCATGGACCAGGTGAATCCGCTTTCGGAAATCACCCACAAGCGTCGTCTTTCGGCTCTTGGCCCGGGTGGTCTGACCCGCGAACGTGCGGGCTTCGAAGTGCGCGACGTTCACCCGACCCATTACGGCCGCATCTGCCCGATCGAAACGCCGGAAGGCCCGAACATCGGCCTGATCAATTCGCTCGCAACCTTCGCCCGCGTCAACAAGTACGGCTTCATCGAGAGCCCGTACCGCAAGATCGTGGACGGCAAGGTCACCAGCGACGTCGTCTATCTGTCGGCGATGGAAGAGGCGAAATATCATGTGGCGCAGGCAAACTCGCCCTTGAACGGCGACAACTCGTTCGCTGAAGAATTCGTCGTCTGCCGTCATGCCGGCGAAGTTATGCTGGCCCCGCGCGACAACATCAACCTGATGGACGTTTCGCCGAAGCAGCTCGTGTCGGTCGCGGCGGCTCTCATCCCGTTCCTCGAGAACGACGACGCCAACCGCGCACTGATGGGCTCGAACATGCAGCGCCAGGCCGTGCCGCTGCTCAGGGCAGAAGCCCCGTTCGTCGGCACGGGCATGGAGCCGGTCGTCGCTCGCGACTCCGGTGCTGCGATCGCCGCCCGCCGTGGCGGTGTCGTCGACCAGGTCGATGCGACGCGTATCGTTATCCGCGCCACCGAAGATCTCGATCCGTCGAAGTCCGGCGTGGATATCTATCGCCTGCAGAAGTTCCAGCGTTCGAACCAGAACACCTGCGTCAACCAGCGTCCGCTGGTCACCGTCGGTGACGTTCTGAACAAGGGCGACATCATCGCGGACGGTCCTTCGACAGACCTCGGCGATCTGGCGCTCGGCCGCAATGCGCTCGTCGCGTTCATGCCGTGGAACGGCTACAACTACGAAGACTCGATCCTGCTTTCCGAGCGGATCGTGCGCGACGACGTGTTCACCTCCATCCACATCGAAGAATTCGAAGTGATGGCGCGCGACACCAAGCTTGGTCCGGAAGAAATCACCCGCGACATTCCGAACGTCTCGGAAGAAGCGTTGAAGAATCTTGACGAAGCCGGTATCGTTTACATCGGCGCCGAAGTTCAGCCGGGCGATATCCTCGTTGGCAAGATCACGCCGAAGGGCGAAAGCCCGATGACGCCGGAAGAAAAGCTTCTGCGCGCCATCTTCGGTGAGAAGGCCTCGGACGTCCGTGACACGTCCATGCGCATGCCGCCGGGCACCTTCGGCACGGTCGTCGAAGTGCGCGTCTTCAACCGCCACGGAGTGGAAAAGGACGAGCGCGCGATGGCGATCGAGCGCGAGGAAATCGAACGCCTCGCCAAGGACCGTGACGACGAACAGGCGATCCTGGACCGCAACGTCTATGCACGTCTTGTCGACATGTTGCGTGGTCACGTCGCCGTGGCTGGCCCGAAGGGCTTCAAGAAGGGCACCGAGCTTTCGAACGCTGTCGTCAGCGAATATCCGCGCTCGCAGTGGTGGATGTTCGCCGTCGAGGACGAAAAGGCTCAGGGTGAGATCGAAGCGCTCCGCGCCCAGTACGACGAATCCAAGTCGCGCCTTGAACAGCGCTTCATGGACAAGGTCGAGAAGGTCCAGCGCGGCGATGAAATGCCCCCGGGCGTGATGAAGATGGTCAAGGTCTTCGTCGCGGTGAAGCGCAAGATCCAGCCGGGCGACAAGATGGCCGGCCGTCACGGCAACAAGGGTGTCGTGTCGCGCATCGTGCCGATCGAAGACATGCCGTTCCTGGAAGACGGTACCCATGTCGACGTGGTGCTGAACCCGCTCGGCGTGCCGTCGCGCATGAACGTCGGCCAGATCCTCGAAACCCATCTCGGCTGGGCTTGCGCCGGCATGGGCAAGAAGATCGGTGCGATGCTGGATGCGTACCACGAGAACGGCGATATCGCGCCGCTCCGCGCAACGATCGATGACGTCATCGGATCCGGTCCGAAGGGCGAGCCGATCAAGCAGTACGACGACGAGTCCGTGGTTCGGCTTGCCGAGCAGACCCGTCGCGGCGTATCGATCGCAACGCCGGTCTTCGACGGTGCTGTCGAGGCCGACGTGAACGAGATGCTGAACAAGGCAGGTCTCAAGGTGACCGGGCAGTCGACGCTCTTCGACGGCCGTACCGGCGAACCTTTCGACCGTCAGGTGACCGTGGGCTACATCTACATGCTGAAGCTCAATCACTTGGTGGACGACAAGATCCACGCCCGTTCGATCGGTCCTTACTCGCTCGTCACCCAGCAGCCGCTGGGCGGCAAGGCGCAGTTCGGCGGTCAGCGTTTCGGCGAAATGGAGGTCTGGGCGCTGGAAGCTTACGGCGCCGCCTACACGCTGCAGGAAATGCTCACGGTCAAGTCGGACGATGTTGCTGGCCGCACCAAGGTCTATGAAGCGATCGTCCGTGGCGACGACACCTTCGAGGCGGGCATTCCGGAGAGCTTCAACGTTCTCGTCAAGGAAATGCGCTCGCTGGGCCTCAGCGTCGAACTCGAAAACTCGAAAGTCGACGACCTCAGCACCGCGGCGCAACTGCCGGACGCAGCAGAGTAGGACGACATCAGGTGCGTGCCGCGTCAGGCACGCACCGTTTCCGCCGCAGGGCAGTTTATTGTCCGCGGCAGGAACAGGGCCGCACCCGATGCGGTTTTAGCTGTTTATAGGGCAGGGGCCGGCGCCCGGGATTTGCCGGCACCCCCGCCAAGCTCAGGGCGTAATGCCCGCAAAGGAGACAGGCATGAACCAAGAGGTCATGAATCTTTTCAATCCGCAGGTGCCTGCACAGACTTTCGATTCCATCCGGATTTCGATCGCCTCGCCGGAGAAGATTCTTTCCTGGTCTTACGGTGAGATCAAGAAGCCGGAGACGATCAACTATCGTACCTTCAAGCCGGAACGCGACGGTCTGTTCTGCGCGCGCATCTTCGGTCCGATCAAGGATTACGAATGCTTGTGCGGCAAGTACAAGCGCATGAAGTACAAGGGCATCATTTGCGAAAAGTGCGGCGTCGAAGTTACGCTGTCGCGCGTTCGCCGCGAGCGCATGGGCCACATCGAGCTCGCCGCGCCCGTTGCCCATATTTGGTTCCTGAAGTCGCTGCCGAGCCGCATCGCCATGCTGCTCGACATGACGCTGAAGGATATCGAGCGCGTCCTTTATTTCGAAAACTACATCGTCACCGAACCGGGCCTGACGTCGCTCAAGGAGAACCAGCTCCTCAGCGAAGAAGAGTACATGCTGGCGGTTGACGAGTTCGGCGAAGACCAGTTCACCGCGATGATCGGCGCCGAGGCGATCTACGAGATGCTCGCTTCGATGAATCTCGAGAAGATCGCCGGCGACCTGCGCTCGGAAATGGCCGAGACGAGCTCGGATCTGAAGCAGAAGAAGCTGATGAAGCGGCTGAAGATCGTCGAGAACTTCATGGAATCCGGCAACCGTCCGGAATGGATGATCATGAAGGTCGTTCCGGTGATCCCGCCGGATCTGCGCCCGCTCGTGCCGCTCGACGGCGGCCGTTTCGCGACGTCGGATCTGAACGATCTCTATCGCCGCGTGATCAACCGTAACAACCGTCTGAAGCGGCTGATCGAGCTGCGCGCGCCGGGCATCATCATCCGCAACGAAAAGCGCATGCTGCAGGAATCCGTCGATGCGCTGTTCGACAACGGCCGCCGCGGCCGCGTCATCACCGGCGCCAACAAGCGTCCGCTGAAGTCGCTCTCCGATATGCTGAAGGGCAAGCAGGGCCGGTTCCGTCAGAACCTGCTCGGCAAGCGCGTCGACTATTCCGGCCGCTCGGTCATCGTGACCGGTCCGGAACTCAAGCTGCATCAGTGCGGCCTGCCGAAGAAGATGGCGCTCGAACTCTTCAAGCCGTTCATCTACGCCCGCCTCGACGCCAAGGGTTACTCCTCGACCGTCAAGCAGGCGAAGAAGCTTGTCGAGAAGGAAAAGCCGGAAGTCTGGGATATCCTCGATGAGGTCATCCGCGAGCATCCGGTTCTGCTGAACCGCGCGCCGACGCTGCACCGCCTGGGCATCCAGGCCTTCGAACCGATCCTGGTCGAAGGCAAGGCGATCCAGTTGCATCCGCTCGTCTGCACCGCCTTCAACGCCGACTTCGACGGCGACCAGATGGCCGTTCACGTACCGCTGTCGCTCGAAGCCCAGCTTGAAGCGCGCGTCCTGATGATGTCGACGAACAACATCCTGCATCCGGCAAACGGTGCACCGATCATCGTTCCGTCGCAGGACATGGTTCTCGGCCTCTACTATCTGTCGATCATGAACCAGAATGAGCCGGGCGAAGGCATGGCTTTCTCCGACATGGGCGAACTGCACCATGCTCTGGAAACCAAGGCTGTGACGCTGCATGCGAAGATCCGCGGCCGCTACAAGACCGTCGACGCCGAGGGCAAGCCGGTTTCGAAGATCTATGAAACGACGCCCGGTCGCATGATCATCGGCGAGCTTCTGCCGAAGAACCCGAACATCCCGTTCGACATCTGCAACCAGGAGATGACCAAGAAGAACATCTCCAAGATGATCGACACCGTCTACCGCCATTGCGGCCAGAAGGACACGGTCATCTTCTGCGACCGGATCATGCAGCTCGGCTTCTCGCACGCATGCCGCGCCGGCATTTCGTTCGGCAAGGACGACATGGTGATTCCGGACACCAAGGTGAAGATCGTCGGCGATACCGAAGCGCTCGTGAAGGAATACGAGCAGCAGTACAACGACGGCCTCATCACCCAGGGCGAGAAGTACAACAAGGTTGTCGACGCCTGGGGCAAGGCAACCGAAAAGGTCGCCGAAGAGATGATGGCACGCATCAAGGCGGTCGAGTTCGACGATAGCGGCCGCCAGAAGCCGATGAACTCGATCTACATGATGTCGCACTCGGGTGCTCGTGGTTCGCCGAACCAGATGCGCCAGCTGGGCGGCATGCGCGGCCTCATGGCCAAGCCGTCGGGCGAAATCATCGAAACGCCGATCATTTCGAACTTCAAGGAAGGCCTGACCGTGAACGAGTACTTCAACTCGACGCACGGGGCCCGTAAGGGTCTGGCGGACACCGCCTTGAAGACTGCGAACTCGGGTTACCTGACCCGTCGTCTCGTAGACGTCGCGCAGGACTGCATCGTCACGCACACGGATTGCGGCACCGACAAGGGCCTCACCATGACGGCGATCGTTGACGCTGGTCAGGTCGTTGCCTCGCTCGGCCAGCGCATCCTCGGCCGTACCGCGCTTGACAACATCGATAACCCGGTCACCGGCGAGCGCATCGTCGATGCCGGCAAGATGATCCTGGAAGCAGACGTCGTCGAGATCGAGAAGGCCGGCATCCAGTCCGTTCGCATCCGCTCGGCGCTGACCTGCGAGATCCAGACCGGCGTCTGCGGCGTCTGCTACGGTCGCGACCTTGCTCGCGGTACGCCTGTCAACATGGGCGAGGCCGTCGGCGTCATCGCGGCGCAGTCGATCGGTGAGCCGGGCACGCAGCTGACCATGCGTACGTTCCACCTGGGTGGCACGGCAACCGTGGTCGACCAGTCGTTCCTGGAAGCCTCCTACGAAGGCACGGTTCAGATCAAGAACCGCAACATGCTGCGCAACTCCGATGGCGCACTTGTCGCCATGGGCCGTAACATGGCGATCCAGATCCTGGACGAACGCGGTGTCGAGCGGTCCTCGCAGCGTGTCGCCTATGGTTCGAAGATCTTTGTCGACGATGGCGACAAGGTGAAGCGCGGCCAGCGTCTCGCCGAATGGGACCCCTACACCCGTCCGATGATGACGGAAGTCGAAGGTACCGTTCAGTTCGAGGACGTGGTCGACGGCATCTCCGTGCTCGAAGCGACCGACGAATCGACCGGCATCACCAAGCGCCAGGTTATCGACTGGCGTTCGACGCCGCGCGGCACCGACCTCAAGCCGGCAATCGTCATCAAGGACAAGAACGGCGCCATCGCCAAGCTGTCGCGTGGTGGTGAAGCTCGCTTCATGCTCTCGGTTGACGCGATCCTCTCGGTTGAGCCGGGGCAGAAGGTCAGCCAGGGCGACGTGCTTGCCCGTTCGCCGCTCGAAAGCGCCAAGACCAAGGACATCACCGGTGGTCTGCCGCGCGTTGCCGAACTGTTCGAGGCTCGTCGTCCGAAGGATCACGCCATCATCGCGGAGATCGATGGTACGGTCCGCTTCGGTCGCGACTACAAGAACAAGCGTCGCGTGCTGATCGAGCCGGCGGAAGACGGTGTCGAGCCGGTCGAATACCTGATCCCGAAGGGCAAGCCCTTCCATCTTCAGGATGGCGACTACATCGAGAAGGGCGACTACATCCTCGATGGCAACCCGGCGCCGCATGACATTCTGGCGATCAAGGGCGTGGAAGCACTGGCTTCCTACCTCGTGAACGAAATCCAGGAAGTCTACCGTCTGCAGGGCGTTGTCATCAACGACAAGCACATCGAAGTCATCGTCCGTCAGATGCTGCAGAAGGTCGAGATCACCGATGCCGGTGACTCGAGCTATATCGTCGGCGACAACGTCGACCGCATCGAGCTCGAGGACGTCAACGATGCGCTGCTCGCCGAAGGCAAGAAGCCGGCCTTTGGCGATCCGGTTCTGCTCGGTATCACCAAGGCATCGCTGCAGACGCCGTCCTTCATCTCGGCCGCTTCGTTCCAGGAAACCACCAAGGTCCTGACCGAGGCCGCAGTTGCCGGCAAGATGGATGGTCTGCAGGGGCTCAAGGAAAACGTCATCGTCGGCCGCCTCATCCCGGCCGGTACCGGCGGCACCATGACCCAGATCCGCCGCATCGCCACGGCGCGCGACGAGATGATTCTCGAAGAGCGCCGGAAGGGCACCGGTGCGGATGCGGCGACCCCGATGCTCGCCGACATGGCGAACGAGAACGCCGCGGCCGAATAACCGCAAGGGGAGGGCGTGACGAGCGTCCGTCCTTTCAAAAACAAAGAAGCCGCCCTGAGCGATCGGGGCGGCTTCTTGTTTCTGGCAGTGCGTTCAGAACGCGCGGCGTCCGGTTATGCGAAGCGAATGATCGCTACCTCGCCCTCGAGCGCGCCCTGATAGGCAGAGGCGTGCGGCTCTTCGTCCGGGATATCCGTCAAGGTTCCGATCTGGTCGAGATCTGCCTGAAGGAAGCCTTCTTCGGCCAAGGCGTTGAGCGCCTCGCGCACGGCGGTGTCGTCGTCGGGCGCCCTGAGCATCACATGGATGTCGATACCCTCGTCGTCGCCGTCGGCTTCATAGGCCTTGCCGATGATGATGAAAACCAGCGGTTCGTCTGGCATGTTGTCGTTGTCCGGCGTAACGGGCATAATATATCCTTTCGAGTTTCGACGATCTTAGCGTGCTTTTCGACTGCGCGCGAAAGAAATAGGAAAATTAGGAAAGCAAAGAGAGAATCAGCCGACTGGCTTCGCCGGCCCGTGATCGTGGAAAACGTTCAGAAAGAAGTTGCTGATTCCTTAATTGCGAATGAGAATACCTGCGTTAAGGCGCCATGTTTGCGATCGCCTCCGGACCGAGCTGCTGCCAAAGCCTTGTTTTCCAGGCATGGCAGGGCTGCGCAGGCCAGAATATTTCTTAATTGCCCTTGACGGATGGTCCCGAAATCAGTACACCCCGCCGCATCGGAGCCCATGTGAGGCTGGCTGGTTCGGAACGTCGCGTTCTGGAGTTCGCCTCAAACAAGGTTCGAAACGCACGCTGAAGACAAAAATGCTGCACGCAAGACGCGCGAAATAGTGCGTCCTCTGCTTTTGGTGGGGCCATCTGCGAAAAGGCGGATCGGCCCTCGTTTTGCGCATTTCATAGGCGTTCGGGACCGCCGGCGACGGCAACGATCCGCCCGAAAGGGTAATGAGACAAGATTTTGCAAGGGATGGTTACATGCCTACCGTAAACCAGCTGATCCGCAAGCCGCGTCAGGCACAGGTAAAGCGCAACAAGGTTCCTGCTCTGCAGGAAAACCCGCAGAAGCGCGGCGTTTGCACCCGCGTCTACACGACGACCCCGAAGAAGCCGAACTCGGCTCTGCGTAAGGTTGCAAAGATCCGCCTGACGAACGGCTTCGAGGTTATCGGCTACATTCCGGGCGAAGGTCACAACCTGCAGGAGCACTCCGTGGTCATGATCCGCGGCGGCCGCGTAAAGGACCTTCCGGGTGTTCGTTACCACATCATCCGTGGCGTTCTCGATACGCAGGGTGTGAAGAACCGCAAGCAGCGCCGCTCCAAATACGGCGCGAAGCGTCCGAAATAACATCGCAACCGGCGCCATTTCGCTGGTCAAGTTTTTAAAAGTTGAGAGACGAGAAGTATGTCCCGACGTCACAGAGCAGAAAAGCGTGAGATCAACCCGGATCCGAAGTTCGGTGATCTGGTTGTCACGAAGTTCATGAACGCAATCATGCTGCACGGCAAGAAGTCCGTTGCTGAAAGCATTGTCTATGGTGCTTTCGATGCGGTCCAGTCGAAGCTGAAGCAGGAACCGATCGCTGTGTTCCATTCCGCGCTCGACAACATTGCTCCGCACGTTGAAGTGCGTTCGCGCCGCGTCGGTGGTGCTACCTATCAGGTTCCGGTCGATGTTCGTCCGGAGCGTCGCCAGGCCCTCGCCATTCGCTGGCTGATTGCGGCCGCACGCAAGCGCAACGAAACGACCATGGTCGATCGCCTTTGCGGCGAACTCATGGATGCTGCGAACAACCGTGGTAGCGCCGTGAAGAAGCGCGAAGACACCCACAAGATGGCTGATGCCAACCGTGCGTTCTCGCACTACCGTTGGTAATCAAGAACAGGTCCTGAAAGGCAGTCTCTCATGGCTCGCGAATATAAAATCGAAGATTACCGAAATTTCGGTATCATGGCGCACATCGACGCCGGCAAGACGACGACGACTGAACGCATCCTCTACTACACCGGCAAGTCCCACAAGATCGGCGAAGTCCACGACGGCGCTGCAACCATGGACTGGATGGAGCAGGAGCAGGAGCGCGGCATCACGATCACGTCTGCTGCCACCACGACCTTCTGGAAGGGCCGTGACGGCAAGATGCGCCGCTTCAACATCATCGACACCCCCGGCCACGTTGACTTCACCATCGAAGTCGAGCGTTCGCTGCGCGTTCTCGACGGTGCTATCGCACTGCTCGATGCCAACGCTGGTGTTGAACCGCAGACCGAAACCGTCTGGCGTCAGGCTGAGAAGTATCATGTTCCGCGCATGATCTTCTGCAACAAGATGGACAAGACAGGTGCGGACTTCTACCGCTCCGTCGAGATGATCAAGAGCCGTCTCGGCGCAACGGCCGTCGTCATGCAGCTGCCGATCGGCGCTGAAAGCGAATTCAAGGGCGTTGTCGATCTGGTCGAGATGAATGCTCTCGTCTGGCGTGATGAATCGCTCGGCGCCCAGTGGGACGTCGTCGAGATTCCGGCCGACATGAAGGAAAAGGCTGAAGAGTACCGCGAAAAGCTGATCGAGACCGTTGTCGAGATCGACGAAGCGGCAATGGAAGCCTACCTCGAAGGCAACTATCCGGACAACGACAAGATCCGCGAACTGGTTCGTCGCGGCACGATCGATGTGAAGTTCCATCCGATGTTCTGCGGCACGGCCTTCAAGAACAAGGGCGTTCAGCCGCTGCTCGACGCTGTCGTCGACTACCTGCCGTCGCCGATCGATATTCCGGCGATCAAGGGCATCGACGTCAAGACCGAAGGTGAAATCACCCGTAAGGCCGACGACAACGAGCCGCTCTCGATGCTGGCGTTCAAGATCATGAACGACCCCTTCGTCGGCTCGCTGACCTTCGCCCGCATCTATTCCGGCAAGCTCGAAAAGGGCACGTCGGTCATGAACACGGTCAAGGAAAAGCGCGAGCGCGTCGGCCGTATGCTGCAGATGCACTCGAACTCGCGTGAAGACATCGAAGAAGCCTTCGCTGGCGACATCGTTGCTCTGGCAGGCCTCAAGGAAACCACCACGGGCGACACGCTGTGCGATCCGCTGAAGCCGGTTATCCTGGAGCGCATGGAATTCCCCGAGCCGGTCATCCAGATCGCGATCGAGCCGAAGACCAAGGGCGACCAGGAAAAGATGGGCCTCGCGCTCAACCGCCTGGCTGCAGAAGACCCGTCCTTCCGCGTCAAGACCGACGAGGAATCCGGCCAGACGATCATCGCTGGCATGGGCGAACTTCACCTGGACATCATCGTCGACCGCATGCGTCGCGAGTTCAAGGTAGAGGCTTCGGTCGGTGCTCCGCAGGTTGCTTACCGTGAAACGATCACGCGTCAGCACGAAGAAGACTACACGCACAAGAAGCAGTCCGGTGGTACCGGTCAGTTCGCGCGCGTCAAGATCGTCTTCGAACCGAACCCGGAAGGCGAAGATTTCGTGTTCGAATCCAAGATCGTCGGTGGTGCTGTTCCGAAGGAATACATCCCGGGCGTTCAGAAGGGTATCGAAAGCGTTCTGTCCTCGGGCCCGCTCGCTGGCTTCCCGATGCTGGGTGTCAAGGCGACGCTCATCGATGGCGCGTTCCACGATGTCGACTCGTCCGTCCTGGCGTTCGAAATCGCTTCGCGTGCCTGCTTCCGTGAAGCAGCAAAGAAGGCCGGTGCTCAGCTCCTCGAGCCGATCATGAAGGTCGAGGTTGTCACGCCGGAAGATTACGTCGGTGATGTGATTGGTGACCTGAACTCCCGCCGTGGCCAGATCCAGGGTCAGGAGTCGCGTGGTGTTGCCGTGGTGATCAATGCCCACGTGCCGCTCGCGAACATGTTCAAGTACGTGGACAACCTGCGCTCGATGTCGCAGGGCCGCGCTCAGTACACGATGCTGTTCGATCACTACGCGCCGGTTCCGTCGAACGTCGCGCAGGAAATCCAGGCGAAGTATTCCGGTCAGAAGTGACCGGAATAGCCTCGCGCTGAAACAGAATGAAAAGATTTCCCCTCTAGGGGACAGAAAACGGAGAGCCGGAAATGGCAAAGAGCAAATTTGAGCGCAACAAGCCGCACGTTAACATTGGCACGATTGGCCACGTTGACCATGGCAAGACGTCGCTGACGGCAGCGATCACGAAGTACTTCGGCGAGTTCAAGGCGTATGACCAGATCGACGCTGCGCCGGAAGAAAAGGCCCGTGGTATCACCATTTCGACGGCGCACGTCGAATACGAGACGCCGAACCGTCACTATGCGCATGTCGACTGCCCCGGCCACGCCGACTACGTCAAGAACATGATCACCGGCGCGGCGCAGATGGACGGCGCGATCCTGGTCTGCTCGGCTGCCGACGGCCCGATGCCGCAGACCCGCGAGCACATCCTGCTCGCCCGCCAGGTCGGCGTTCCGGCAATCGTCGTGTTCCTGAACAAGGTCGACCAGGTTGACGACGCCGAACTGCTCGAACTCGTCGAACTCGAAGTTCGCGAACTGCTGTCGTCCTACGAATTCCCGGGCGACGACATTCCGATCATCAAGGGCTCGGCGCTCGCTGCGCTTGAAGATTCCGACAAGAAGATCGGCGAAGACGCGATCCGCGAGCTGATGGCAGCGGTTGACGCCTACATCCCGACGCCGGAGCGCCCGATCGACCTGCCGTTCCTGATGCCGATCGAAGACGTGTTCTCGATCTCGGGCCGCGGTACGGTTGTGACCGGTCGCGTCGAGCGCGGCATCATCAAGGTCGGTGAGGAAGTCGAGATCGTCGGCATCCGTCCGACGACGAAGACGACCTGCACGGGCGTTGAAATGTTCCGCAAGCTGCTCGACCAGGGCCAGGCCGGCGACAACATCGGCGCGCTCTTGCGCGGTGTCGACCGCAACGGCGTCGAGCGCGGCCAGATCCTGTGCAAGCCGGGTTCGGTCACGCCGCACACGAAGTTCAAGGCGGAAGCCTACATCCTGACGAAGGAAGAGGGTGGCCGTCATACGCCGTTCTTTACCAACTACCGTCCGCAGTTCTACTTCCGCACGACGGACGTGACCGGCATCGTGACGCTGCCGGAAGGCACGGAAATGGTGATGCCGGGCGACAACGTGACGGTTGACGTCGAGCTGATCGTGCCGATCGCGATGGAAGAAAAGCTGCGCTTCGCGATCCGCGAAGGCGGCCGCACCGTCGGCGCCGGCATCGTCGCCTCGATCATCAAGTAACAAGAAAACGGCTTGGCCGTTTCGGCAGGGACATGGTCTCCCATGTCCCTGCGATTTTTGAAAGAAGCGGCAGAGCGTAACGAATTCAGAAGTTTAAGTGTGTGCCTTCAAGGGCATACGGGAAACACGAGCAAGGACAAGTCGAATGAACGGCCAGAATATCCGCATCCGCCTCAAGGCGTTTGATCACCGGATCCTCGATGCCTCCACGCGCGAAATCGTGTCGACGGCCAAGCGCACCGGTGCGAGTGTGCGCGGGCCCGTGCCGCTTCCGACCCGGATTGAGAAATTCACGGTCAACCGGTCGCCGCACGTCGACAAGAAGAGCCGCGAACAGTTTGAGATGCGCACGCACAAGCGCCTTCTCGATATCGTTGATCCGACCCCTCAGACGGTTGACGCGCTGATGAAGCTCGATCTGGCCGCTGGCGTCGACGTCGAGATCAAGCTCTAAGGTCCGGCGCAAGCCGAAATAACAAGGAAGGTACGTGGAGTTTTCCAACGGCTTCCAGGAACAGGAAACCGGAAGGTGCAAGAGGCACCCGACGGGAACCCTAAACAAGAGGCGTGAACCGATGCGTTCAGGTGTGATTGCACAGAAGGTGGGAATGACCCGCGTCTACAACGACGCCGGCGAGCATATCCCCGTAACAGTATTGCGGCTGGAAAACTGCCAGGTAGTGGCCCACCGCACGGAAGAGAAGAACGGCTATACCGCAGTTCAGCTGGGTGCCGGCCGTTCCAAGGTCAAGAATACGCCGAAGGCCATGCGCGGCCATTTTGCCGCTGCAAACGTCGAGCCGAAGGCGAAGCTCGTCGAGTTCCGCGTTTCTGCGGACAACATGATCGACGTCGGCTCGGAGCTGACGGCCAGCCACTTCGTCGCAGGCCAGCTCGTCGACGTCACCGGTACGACGATCGGTAAGGGCTTTGCCGGCGCCATCAAGCGCCACAACTTCGGCGGTCTGCGCGCCACGCACGGCGTTTCCGTATCGCACCGCTCGCATGGTTCTACCGGCTCCAACCAGGATCCGGGCCGTGTTTGGAAGGGCAAGCGCATGGCCGGCCACATGGGCCAGACGCGCGTTACCACCCAGAACCTGGAAGTCGTATCGACGGACGAAGACCGCGGCCTGATCCTGGTCAAGGGTGCAGTCCCCGGCTCCAAGGGTGCCTGGATCGTCGTTCGCGACGCAGTCAAGTCCGGCACCCCGGAAGGCGCTCCGCGCCCGGCCGGCGTGCGCGCCGAAGCATCGAAGTAAGGGAGCCGAATAATGGATCTCACCGTCAAAACCCTCGAGGGCAAGGACGCGGGAAAGGTTTCCCTTTCTGACGCCATTTTCGGCCTCGAACCCCGTGAAGACATCATCGCCCGCGTCGTTCGCTGGCAGCTCGCCAAGAAGCAGCAGGGCACGCACAAGGCCAAGGGCCGCGCGGAAGTCTCTCGCACCGGCGCCAAGATGTACAAGCAGAAGGGTACGGGCCGCGCCCGCCACCACTCCGCTCGTGCTCCGCAGTTCCGCGGCGGTGGCAAGGCCCATGGCCCGGTTGTCCGCAGCCACGCTCATGACCTCCCGAAGAAGGTCCGCGCGCTCGGCCTGCGCCATGCGCTCTCGGCCAAGCTGAAGGCAGAAGAGATCATCGTCATCGACGATCTCGTTGCCAAGGAAGCAAAGACGAAGGCTCTCGCCGGCGTATTCGCGTCGCTCGGCCTTACCAACGCTCTGATCATCGGCGGTGCCGAAATCGAGAGCAACTTCAAGCTCGCAGCCCAGAACATCCCGAACGTGGACGTTCTGCCGGTTCAGGGCATCAACGTTTACGACATTCTGCGCCGCGGCAAGCTCGTGCTTTCCAAGGCTGCCGTAGAAGCTCTGGAGGAGCGGTTCAAATGACGGATCTTCGCCACTATGACGTGATCGTGTCTCCCTCGATCACTGAAAAGTCGACGCTGGTTTCCGAACAGAACCAAGTCGTCTTCAACGTCGCCAAGGGCGCTTCGAAGCCTGAGATCAAGGCTGCTGTCGAAGCCCTGTTCGGCGTCAAGGTCACGGCCGTGAACACGCTCGTCCGCAAGGGCAAGTTGAAGCGTTTCCGCGGCTTTGCCGGGAAGCAGAAGGACGTGAAGAAGGCGATCATCACGCTCGCCGAAGGTCAGTCCATCGACGTCTCCACCGGTCTCTAACGGATAGGCCCATTAGGGTAAAAACCCAAAAGGGAACAAGAAAATGGCATTGAAAAATTTCAATCCGACGACCCCGAGCCAGCGTCAGCTGGTCATCGTAGACCGGGCCGGCCTCTACAAGGGCAAGCCGGTCAAGGCGTTGACCCAGGGCCTGTCCTCCAAGGGCGGTCGCAACAACCTCGGTCGTATCACCGTCCGCTTCCAGGGTGGCGGTCACAAGCGGACCTACCGCCTGGTCGACTTCAAGCGTCGCAAGTTCGACGTTGAAGGCACGGTCGAGCGGCTGGAATATGACCCGAACCGCACCGCGTTCATCGCGCTCGTGAACTACGCCGATGGCGAACAGGCCTACATCCTCGCTCCGCAGCGTCTTGCTGCCGGCGACAAGGTCATCGCTTCGGAAAAGGCCGCCGTGGACGTCAAGCCTGGCAACACGATGCCGCTGCAGTTCATCCCGGTCGGCTCCATCATCCATAACGTGGAGATGAAGCCGGGTAAGGGTGGTCAGATCGCCCGCTCAGCCGGCACCTACGCTCAGCTCGTAGGCCGCGACCAGGGCATGGCTATCCTTCGCCTGAACTCGGGCGAGCAGCGCCTGGTGCACGGTTCTTGCCTTGCTTCGATCGGCGCGGTATCGAACCCCGATCACGGCAACATCAATGATGGTAAGGCTGGTCGTTCGCGTTGGCGCGGCAAGCGACCGCACGTTCGCGGTGTCGTCATGAACCCGGTTGACCACCCGCACGGCGGTGGTGAAGGCCGTACGTCGGGTGGTCGTCACCCGGTTACTCCGTGGGGCAAGCCCACGAAGGGTAAGCGTACGCGCTCGAACAAGTCGACCGACAAGTTCATCATGCGCTCGCGTCACCAGAAGAAGAAGTAAGAGAGGAAGTCTCGAATGACTCGTTCAGTATGGAAAGGTCCGTTCGTTGACGGTTATCTTCTCAAGAAGGCTGAGAAGGTCCGGGAAGGCGGTCGTAACGAAGTGATCAAGATCTGGAGCCGGCGCTCCACGATCCTTCCGCAGTTTGTCGGCCTCACCTTCGGCGTCTACAACGGTAGCAAGCACGTTCCGGTCAGCGTCAACGAAGACATGGTCGGACATAAGTTTGGCGAATTCTCTCCGACCCGGACCTACTACGGTCATGGCGCGGACAAGAAGGCAAAGAGGAAGTAACAATGGGCAAGGCAAAAGCCGAACGCCGGCTGAAGGATAATGAGGCGCAGGCAATTGCGCGCACGATCCGCGTCAGCCCCCAGAAGCTCAACCTCGTTGCCGCGATGATCCGCGGCAAGAAGGTTGACCGCGCTCTGGCCGAACTCGAGTTCTCGCGCAAGCGCATCGCGGATACGGTCAAGAAGACGCTTGAATCTGCGATCGCAAACGCTGAGAACAACCACGATCTCGACGTTGATTCGCTCATCGTCGCTGAAGCTTATGTTGGCAAGTCGATCGTGATGAAGCGCTTCCACGCTCGTGGTCGCGGCCGTGCATCGCGCGTCGAAAAGCCGTTCTCGCACTTGACGATCGTCGTTCGTGAAGTGGAAGCCAAAGGGGAGGCCGCATAATGGGCCAGAAGATTAATCCAATCGGTTTCCGTCTCGGCATCAACCGGACCTGGGACAGCCGTTGGTTCGCTGACAACGCTGAATACGGTCAGCTGCTTCACGAAGACCTGAAGATCCGTGCTTACCTGATGGAAGAGCTGAAGGCAGCCGGTATCGCCAAGGTGGTGATCGAGCGTCCGCACAAGAAGTGCCGGGTGACGATCCACTCTGCACGCCCGGGCCTGATCATCGGCAAGAAGGGCGCCGACATCGAGAAGCTGCGCAGGAAGCTTTCGGAGATGACCAACTCCGAGACGCACCTCAACATCGTTGAAGTGCGCAAGCCGGAAGTTGACGCAACCCTCGTTGCCCAGTCGATCGCCCAGCAGCTCGAGCGCCGCGTGGCTTTCCGCCGTGCGATGAAGCGCGCTGTTCAGTCGGCCATGCGTCTTGGTGCCGAAGGCATCAAGATCACCTGCGCCGGTCGCCTCGGCGGTGCGGAAATCGCACGTACCGAATGGTACCGCGAAGGCCGCGTTCCGCTGCACACTCTGCGTGCGGACATCGACTACGGCACGGCCGAAGCGGAAACCGCTTTCGGTATCTGCGGCATCAAGGTCTGGATCTTCAAGGGTGAAATCCTTGAGCACGATCCGATGGCTTCCGAGCGTCGCGCGACCGAGAGTGACAACCAGGGCCCTGGCAGCCGTGATCGCGATCGCGATCGTGACCGCCGTCGTGAAAACGCGTAACATTCGCGTTTGGCAGCCAATATCGGAGAAGTAAAAAAATGTTGCAGCCAAAGCGTACGAAGTATCGCAAGCAGTTCAAGGGCCGCATCAAGGGCGTCGCCAAGGGCGGTTCTGATCTCGCCTTCGGCGAGTTCGGCCTGAAGGCTCAGGAGCCGAACCGTGTCAACGCCCGTGAGATCGAAGCGGCTCGCCGCGCGATCACCCGCCACATGAAGCGCGCCGGCCGCGTTTGGATCCGTGTGTTCCCGGACGTTCCGGTCACCGCCAAGCCGACCGAAGTCCGCATGGGTAAGGGTAAGGGTTCGGTCGAATACTGGGCATGCAAGGTCAAGCCCGGTCGTATGATGTTCGAGATCGATGGTGTCAGCGAAGAACTTGCCCGTGAGGCACTTCGTCTTGGCGCTGCCAAGCTCTCTGTCAAGACGCGCTTCGTGCAGCGTATCGCAGAGTAAGGAGTGAAGCTCATGAAAGCCGCAGATGTTCGCGCTCTGAGCGCCGATCAACTCAACGAAGAGCTTGCCAAGCTGAAGAAGGAGCAGTTCAACCTGCGCTTCCAGAAGGCAACCGGCCAGCTCGAGAAGTCTTCGCGTGTCAACGAAGTCCGCAAGGACATCGCACGCATTAAAACAATTGCCCGCCAGAAGGCGGCAGAAGCCAAGGCCTAAGGACCAGAAAATATGCCGAAACGCATTCTGCAGGGCACCGTCGTCAGCGACAAGAACGACAAGACCGTCGTCGTCAGGGTCGAGCGCCGCTTTGCGCACCCGATCCTCCAGAAGACCGTTCGCCGTTCGAAGAAATACAAGGCTCACGACGAGAACAACCAGTACAAGGTCGGTGACGTCGTTTCCATCGAGGAATGCGCGCCGATCTCCAAGGATAAGCGCTGGACGGTGGTTTCCGCCCAGGCTTGATTTCTGCAGGTTTTGTCCCCGAGACCCTTGCGTCTCGGGCAAATATCTGTATGAAGCACGCAATTAAAGCTGAGGAACGCTCGAGTCCGGGCGTTCTTTTGCTTTGAGATGAGCACAATAAGCCGGGCGAGGGGGTTTCGACCCAACCGGCCTGGTAACAACAAGAAGGCGACCTGACATGATTCAGATGCAAACAAACCTCGACGTGGCGGATAATTCCGGCGCACGTCGTGTCATGTGCATCAAGGTGCTGGGCGGCTCCAAGCGCAAGTATGCGTCGATCGGCGACATCATTGTCGTTTCGATCAAGGAAGCCATTCCGCGCGGCCGCGTGAAGAAGGGTGACGTCATGAAGGCTGTTGTCGTTCGCACTGCGAAGGACATCCGCCGTCCGGATGGCAGCGTCATCCGCTTCGACACCAACGCAGCCGTTCTTATCGATAACAAGAAAGAGCCGATCGGCACCCGTATCTTCGGACCGGTTCCGCGCGAACTCCGCGCCAAGAACCACATGAAGATCATCTCGCTGGCTCCGGAAGTACTCTAAGGGAGCGTTGAGAGATGCAAAAGATTCGCAAAGGCGACAAGGTTGTCGTTCTCACCGGTAAGGACAAGGGCCGTACCGGCGAAGTAATCCAGGTCATGCCGAAGGAAGACCGGGCTGTCGTGCGTGGCGTAAACATGGTGAAGCGTCACCAGCGCCAGACCCAGAGCCAGGAAGCGGGCATCATCAACAAGGAAGCCCCGATCCATCTTTCGAACATCGCGGTCGCCGATCCGAAGGACGGCAAGCCGACCCGCGTCGGCTTCAAGATCGAAGGTGACAAGAAGGTCCGCGTGGCCAAGCGTTCGGGAGTAGTGATCGATGGCTAAGACCGCTTATGAGCCGCGGCTCAAGAAGGAATATGTAGAGCGCATCCGCAAGGCGATGCAGGAGAAGTTCTCCTACGCCAACGAAATGCAGATTCCGCGCCTCGACAAGATCGTCATCAACATGGGTGTTGGCGAAGCAACCGGCGACTCCAAGAAGCCGACCGTTGCTGCTGCCGACCTCGCTGCGATTGCTGGCCAGAAGCCGGTGATCACCCGCGCTCGCAACTCCATCGCTGGCTTCAAGGTCCGCGAAGGCATGCCGATTGGCGCCAAGGTTACCCTGCGCGGCGTTCGGATGTACGAGTTCCTGGATCGTCTCGTGAACATCGCTCTTCCGCGTGTTCGCGACTTCCGTGGCCTCAATCCGAAGTCCTTCGATGGTCGTGGCAACTTCGCCATGGGCGTCAAGGAGCACATTGTGTTCCCTGAGATCAACTACGACAAGGTTGATCAGATGTGGGGCATGGACATCATCGTTTGCACGACGGCAACTAACGACGACGAAGCTCGCGCTCTGCTCACAGAGTTCAACTTCCCGTTCCGTCAGTAATCCGTAACGACAAGCGTAAAGAAGGATAACTGTTATGGCGAAAACGAGCGCAGTTGAAAAGAACAAGCGCCGCCGCAAACTGGTTGCCGGGCAAGCGTCCAAGCGCGCTGCATTGAAGGCAATCATCATGAACCAGTCTCTGCCGATCGAAGAGCGGTTCAAGGCAACCCTCAAGCTGGCTGAACTGCCGCGTGATGGCTCCAAGACCCGCATCCGCAACCGCTGCGAAGTGACCGGCCGTCCGCGTGCCTACTATCGCAAACTTCGTATGTCGCGTATTGCGCTTCGCGAACTGGGCAACCTCGGCAAGGTGCCGGGTGTCGTCAAGTCGAGCTGGTAAGGAGACGGGCACATGGCAATGACTGATCCCTTGGGCGATATGCTCACCCGTATCCGCAACGGCGCTGCGCGCCGCAAGTCCAGCGTTTCGACGCCGGCTTCCAAGCTCCGCGCACGCGTTCTGGATGTTCTTCAGGCCGAAGGCTACATCCGCGGATACTCCGAAGTCGAATTCGGCAACGGCAAGTCCGAGCTGAACATCGAACTGAAATACTACGAAGGCTCGTCCGTGATCCGTGAGATCGCACGCGTCTCCAAGCCGGGCCGCCGGGTCTATGTCTCGGTTAAGTCCATTCCGCAGGTCGCGAACGGCCTCGGCATCACCATCCTTTCGACCCCGAAGGGTGTGATGGCCGATCATCAGGCACGCGAACAGAATGTTGGTGGCGAGGTTCTTTGCTCGGTCTTCTAAGGCCGGGCAGGATCTCCATGGCGAACAGACAGGTATAAAAATGTCTCGTATCGGTAAGAAACCCGTTCAAGTTCCGGCAGGCGTCACGGCTAGCGTTGATGGCCAGAAGGTAACGGCGAAGGGTCCGAAGGGCGAACTGTTCTTCGTCGCAAACGACGAAGTCTCGGTGAAGCTCGAAAACAATGCGGTTGTCGTTCAGCCGCTCAATGAGAGCAAGGATGCTCGTTCGAAGTGGGGCATGTCCCGCACGATGATCGAGAACATCTTCAAGGGCGTGAAGGACGGCTACGAGCGCAAGCTCGAGATCAACGGCGTCGGTTACCGCGCATCGATGCAGGGCAAGAACCTGCAACTGGCGCTCGGCTTCAGCCACGACGTGGTCTACCAGACTCCGGAAGGCATCACGATCGCTGTGCCGAAGCCGACGGAAATCGTCGTCACCGGCATCAACAAGCAGCAGGTCGGCCAGGTTGCAGCGGAAATCCGCGAATACCGCGGCCCCGAACCCTACAAGGGCAAGGGCGTCAAGTATGCCGAAGAGCGGATTGTCCGCAAAGAAGGCAAGAAGAAGTAAGGATCACGCGAAATGGCTAGCAGGAAAGATACTCTTGTGCGTCGCGCCAGCCGCGTGCGCCGTCAAATCAAGGCGGTCGCCAATGGCCGCCCGCGCCTGTCGGTTCATCGCTCGTCGAAGAACATCTATGCGCAGATCATCGATGATGTTGCCGGCAAGACGCTTGCTTCCGCATCGACCCTCGACACGGATCTGCGGTCTTCGCTGAAGACCGGTGCTGATACCGCGGCCGCTACGGCTGTAGGCAAGCTCCTCGCAGAGCGTGCATCCAAGGCAGGCGTCAAGGACGTTGTCTTTGACCGTGGCGCCTTCATCTACCACGGCCGCATCAAGGCGCTGGCCGAGGCAGCTCGCGAAGGCGGCCTGAACTTCTAAGGTTCACCGCCCGGGCATAAACGCTCGGGCGGCATCCGGCTTCGTAATACCCCGGCCGCTTCGATTTCGAAGGAAGTGAAGCGGCCTTCGTCAATCTGCCGATTGCACCCGGAAAAGAAAAAGGAAGAGGACAATGGCACAAGAAAAAAGAGGCTCTCGCGAAGATCGCCAGAGCCGCGAAGAGCGCGACAGCGAATTTGTCGATAAGCTCGTCGCAATCAACCGCGTCGCCAAGGTGGTGAAGGGCGGTCGTCGTTTCGGTTTCGCAGCTCTCGTCGTCGTCGGCGATCAGAAGGGCCGCGTTGGCTTCGGTCATGGCAAGGCGCGCGAAGTGCCGGAAGCCATCCGCAAGGCAACGGAAGCCGCCAAGCGCGACCTGATCTTCGTCCCGCTGCGTGGTGGCCGCACATTGCATCACGACGTCCATGGCCGTCACGGCGCCGGCAAGGTGCTGCTGCGTTCGGCCAAGGCCGGTACCGGTATCATCGCTGGTGGCCCGATGCGCGCTGTCTTTGAAACGCTCGGCGTTCACGACGTCGTCGCCAAGTCGACCGGTTCGTCGAACCCTTACAACATGGTTCGCGCGACGTTCGACGCGCTCAAGAACCAGATGCACCCGAAGGATATCGCGGCACAGCGCGGCATGAAGTACGCCACGCTCCAAGCCCGCCGCGTTTCCGCCGGCGTTGCTTCCGAAGAATAAGGGAGCTGACTGATGGCTAAGAAAGAAGTTGCCAAGAAGACGGTTACCGTCGAGCAGATCGGTAGCCCCATTCGCCGTCCGGCCGTACAGCGTCAGACGCTCGTCGGCCTGGGCCTCAACAAGATGCACCGGGTTCGCACGCTGGAAGACACTCCGGCCGTTCGCGGCATGATCCGGGCCGTCCAGCACCTCGTTCGCGTCGTCGACGAGAAGTGAGGGGGATCCAGAAATGAAACTGAATGAAATCAAGGACAACGAAGGCTCGACCAAGAACCGCAAGCGTCTTGGCCGTGGTATCGGTTCCGGCTCCGGCAAGACTGCCGGCCGTGGTGTGAAGGGTCAGAAGGCTCGTTCGGGCGTTGCCATCAACGGCTTCGAAGGCGGCCAGATGCCCATCTACCGTCGCCTGCCGAAGCGCGGCTTCAACAACATCTTCGCCTCGGAGTTCGTTGTCGTGTCGCTCGGTCGTATCCAGGCTGCCGTCGATGCCAAGAAGCTCGACGCTTCGAAGACGGTCGATGCTGCTGCGCTCAAGGCTGCCGGCGTTATCCGCCGCGAGAAGGACGGTGTTCGCGTTCTCTCTGACGGCGAACTGAAGGCCAAGGTCTCGCTCGAAGTTGCCGGTGCGTCCAAGTCGGCGATCGAAAAGATCGAAAAGGCCGGCGGTTCGGTCAAGTTGCTTGCAGCAGCCGCAGAATAATGTGACTGATGAACCGCCCGGGGTGCTTCACTCCGGGCGGTTTTGCTCCCATATGTGAGCCTCACGTTCGAGGCGGCGAATCGCTCGCTGTATCGGACATAACGGAAACCACGGTGAGGCATCCGATTGCAGCGACAATCGCCTCGCGTCCGGTTTTCAAGAACGAAGACTTTCTCTTTCCGGAACTGACCGGGTTTTCCCGCTGATTCCGAAATTTGGTACGCGGAGAATCGCATGGCTTCTGCAGCGGAACAGCTTGCCTCGAACCTGAATTTTTCAACTTTCGCAAAGGCGGAGGATCTGAAAAAGCGTCTTTGGTTCACCCTTGGCGCGCTTCTGGTTTATCGCCTTGGCACCTATATCCCGCTGCCCGGCCTCAACCCGGATGCGTTCGCGCAGGCCTTCCAGGGCCAGAGCGGCGGTATCCTTGGCCTCTTCAACATGTTCTCGGGCGGCGCGGTTGAGCGCATGGCGATCTTCGCGCTTGGCATCATGCCCTACATTTCCGCTTCGATCATCGTGCAGCTCATGACCTCGGTCGTGCCGGCGCTCGAGCAGTTGAAGAAGGAAGGCGAGCAGGGCCGCAAGATCATCAACCAGTATACCCGCTACGGTACGGTGCTCCTCGGCGCGATGCAGGCCTACGGCATTTCCATTGGGCTGGAGAGCGGCAACGGCCTTGTCATCGATCCGGGCTGGTTTTTCCGCATTTCCACCGTGATCTCGTTGCTCGGCGGTACGATGTTCCTGATGTGGCTCGGCGAACAGATCACCTCGCGCGGCATCGGCAACGGCATTTCTCTGATCATTTTCGCCGGCATCGTCGCGCACCTGCCGACGGCACTCGCCGGAACGCTCGAACTCGGCCGAACCGGGGCGCTATCGACGCCGCTCATTCTCGCCATCATCGTCATGGTCGTGGCGGTGATCGCGCTGATCGTTTTTGTCGAGCGTGCTCAGCGCCGGCTGCTGATCCAGTACCCGAAGCGCCAGGTGGGCAACCGGATGTTCCAGGGCGATACATCGCACCTGCCGCTGAAGCTCAACACCTCGGGCGTCATTCCGGCGATCTTCGCGTCTTCGCTGCTGCTCTTGCCGGCGACCCTGGCTGGGTTCGCCAACACCGCGACGCTGCCCGGCTGGGCGACGGCAATCGTCAGTGCGCTCGGTCATGGCCAGCCGCTCTACATGCTGTTTTACGGCGGCATGATCGCCTTCTTCGCCTTCTTCTACACCGCGATTGTGTTCAATCCGAAGGACACTGCGGACAATCTGAAGAAGCACGGCGGCTTTATTCCGGGCATTCGCCCGGGCGAACGGACCGCCGAATACATCGACTTCGTGCTGACGCGCATCACGGTCATCGGCGCGATCTATCTGATTTTCGTATGCATCCTGCCCGAAATCCTCATCTCGCAGACCGGCGTGCCGTTCTACCTTGGTGGTACGTCGCTTTTGATTGTTGTCAGCGTGACCCTTGATACGGTAGCACAGATCCAGGGCCACCTCATTGCTCAGCAATATGAGGGGCTGATCAAGAAGTCGAAGCTGCGCGGAGGAAAGAGGGGACGATGAGATTGATTTTTTTGGGACCGCCGGGCGCTGGCAAGGGTACACAGGCCAAGCTTCTGACGGAGAGATACGGCATTCCGCAGCTTTCCACAGGTGACATGCTGCGGGCGGCCGTGGCTCAGGCGACCGAAGTGGGCAAGCGGGCGAAGGCCGTGATGGATGCGGGCCAGCTCGTTTCCGACGAGATTGTCAATGAAATCGTCTCCGACCGTATCGACGCGTCGGACTGCGCCAAGGGTTTCATCCTCGACGGCTATCCGCGCACCGTGCCGCAAGCCAAAGCGCTCGACCGGATGCTCGAAAGCAAGGGCTTGAAGCTCGATGCTGTCATCGAGCTGAAAGTCGACGAGGCAGCTCTTGTCCGGCGGATGGAGAATCGCGTAGCGGAAACCGTCGCGGCCGGCGGCACCGTTCGCTCCGACGACAATCCGGAAGCCTTCAAGCGCCGTTTGACGGAATATCGCGAGAAGACGGCGCCGTTGTCGGAATACTACGCCGCTACCGGTCAATTGAAGACCGTGGACGGCATGGCGGACGTGGACACGGTCACCGCCGAAATCGAGAAGATTCTGGCCTAG
Source organism: Sinorhizobium mexicanum (assembly GCF_013488225.1). Classification (NCBI taxonomy): domain Bacteria; kingdom Pseudomonadati; phylum Pseudomonadota; class Alphaproteobacteria; order Hyphomicrobiales; family Rhizobiaceae; genus Sinorhizobium; species Sinorhizobium mexicanum. The sequence continues at coordinate 1,544,120 of NZ_CP041238.1, forward strand.
ACATTCGTCTTTGCCAAAATGGAACCGCCGGGGGAGTTGACTTTTCCGACCGATTCCGCCAAAGACAGCGTCAACTCGCGACATGAGAAGCGATCGGCGCGGTCTTCAAAGCAATGAAGTCCGGGTACGGTCGTTTTTGACGTGTCTCGAACCTCAATTAACGTGCGGCTCTTCGAGGTCGCGTAACGAAGCACCTATTGCCGGATGGCAACTGGAACGCAAGGAGAATAGACGTGGCACGTATCGCTGGCGTCAACATCCCGACGGCAAAGCGCGTCGTCATCGCGCTGACCTACATTCACGGGATCGGCCCGAAATTCGCGCAGGAAATCATCGAAAAGGTCGGCATCCCGTCTGACCGTCGCGTACACCAGTTGACGGATGCTGAAGTTCTTCAGATCCGTGAAACGATCGACCGCGATTACCAGGTCGAAGGTGACCTGCGTCGCGAGACCGCGATGAACATCAAGCGCCTGATGGACCTCGGCTGCTACCGTGGCCTTCGCCATCGTCGCGGTCTGCCGGTGCGCGGTCAGCGCACGCACACCAACGCCCGCACCCGCAAGGGTCCGGCAAAGGCGATCGCCGGCAAGAAGAAATAATTTCCCGAAAAGGGAAGGCGGGAGGCTGGCGTCGTGCGCTGGCCTCCTTTTGCAGTTTGGGAAGGCGCTTCGCCTGACCGTCGCATACCGGGATCGGTATCGCGAATCTCCGCCGGGCCGGCATGCTGGCTCGGCAAGAAGTGAAGATGCAGGGCAGGGGACGAACAATCCTTTTCCCGGTGGAGCCGCTGGAATTACGGCGGTGCAGAGATCTAAGAAAGGGATCCAATGGCCAAGGAAGCCACCCGCGTTCGCCGCCGCGAGCGCAAGAACATCACGTCTGGCGTCGCACACGTCAATTCGTCGTTCAACAACACCATGATCACCATCACCGACGCGCAGGGCAACGCAATCGCCTGGTCGTCCGCCGGTGCAAAGGGTTTCAAGGGTTCGCGTAAGTCGACCCCGTTTGCCGCTCAGATCGCCGCTGAAGACTGCGCCAAGAAGGCCCAGGAACACGGCATGAAGTCGCTGGAAGTGGAAGTTTGCGGTCCGGGTTCGGGTCGTGAATCCGCGCTTCGCGCGCTGCAGGCTGCGGGCTTCATGATCACCTCGATCCGCGATGTGACCCCGATCCCGCACAACGGCTGCCGCCCGCGCAAGAAGCGCCGCGTCTGATCATATGCATTCAACATCCCGGTGAGAGCGTTCAGGCGCTCTCCCGGTCTTCGGGGCTCGGTTGTCACGATTGGATGGTGGCAACGAACGGAAGGCAGAAAACATGATCCAGAAAAATTGGCAGGAATTGATCAAGCCGAACAAGGTGGAGTTCGCCTCCTCCGGCCGCACCAGGGCAACGCTGGTCGCGGAACCGCTTGAACGCGGCTTTGGTCTGACGCTCGGCAACGCGCTTCGCCGCGTGCTTTTGTCGTCGCTGCGCGGTGCTGCCGTCACCGCAGTGCAGATCGACGGCGTGCTGCACGAGTTCTCCTCTATCCCGGGCGTCCGGGAAGACGTGACGGACATCGTGCTCAACATCAAGGAAATCGCCATCAAGATGGATGGCGACGACGCAAAGCGCATGGTCGTGCGCAAGCAGGGCCCGGGCGTTGTAACGGCTGGTGACATCCAGACGGTTGGCGACATCGAAATCCTCAACCCGAACCATGTGATCTGCACCCTCGACGAGGGCGCCGAGATCCGCATGGAGTTCACCGTCAACAACGGCAAGGGCTACGTGCCGGCTGACCGTAACCGCTCGGAAGATGCGCCGATTGGCCTTATCCCGGTCGACAGCCTGTACTCGCCGGTCAAGAAGGTCTCCTACAAGGTTGAAAACACCCGTGAAGGCCAGGTTCTCGACTATGACAAGCTGACGATGTCCATCGAAACGGATGGCTCCGTCACCGGTGAAGATGCGATCGCCTTTGCGGCCCGCATCCTTCAGGACCAACTGTCCGTCTTCGTCAACTTCGACGAGCCGCAGAAGGAAGCGGAGGAAGAGGCAGTCACCGAACTCGCCTTCAACCCGGCGCTTCTCAAGAAGGTCGACGAACTGGAGCTTTCCGTCCGTTCGGCCAACTGCCTGAAGAACGACAACATCGTCTATATCGGCGACCTCATTCAGAAGACCGAAGCAGAAATGCTCCGCACGCCGAATTTTGGTCGCAAGTCGCTCAACGAAATCAAGGAAGTTCTCGCTTCCATGGGCCTGCACCTCGGCATGGAAGTGCCGTCCTGGCCGCCTGAGAACATCGAAGATCTCGCCAAGCGTTACGAAGACCAATACTAAGGCCGCACGCGTTCGAAAGAACGCGTGAAGCTGGCCTTAGAAAGCTTAACTGCGTATATATCTTGTCGCTTCAAGGCCTTTGGCTTTCAGCGGAATATACGCCCCCGTTAGACTGCGGGCGGATGCCTGCAAGTGAAGGAGAATAGCCATGCGCCACGGTAAAGCCGGCCGCAAGCTGAATAGAACCGCCAGCCACCGCAAGGCGATGTTTGCCAACATGGCAGCTTCGCTGATCGAACACGAGCAGATCGTGACGACGCTGCCGAAGGCAAAGGAAATCCGTCCGATCGTCGAAAAGCTTGTCACGCTCGGCAAGCGCGGCGACCTGCATGCCCGCCGTCAGGCGATCTCGCAGATCCGCGACGTTGCCGTCGTCTCGAAGCTGTTTGACACGATCGCATCGCGTTACGCCACCCGTAACGGCGGCTACCTGCGTATCATGAAGGCAGGCTTCCGCCACGGCGACAACGCCGCTCTCGCTGTCATCGAGTTCGTTGACCGCGATGCCGACGCCAAGGGTGCGAAGGACCGCGCTCGCGTTGCAGCCGAAGCTGAAGCAGCTGAAGCGGCCTGATCGGCAATAGAACCGATCAAGAAATTAGAGCGGCGGGGTGATCGTCACCCGGCCGCTTTTTCTGTTGCGGGCGTCCTGAAACGACCTGCTGGCGCCTCCAGCGAAGGAAGCGCGTTCGGATGGTTCGCCAGGCAAGCAGCAGGGCGACGAGGCCGATGTAAAGCATTTGCTCGGGCCCCACGACCTTCACCGCCATGGCGAAATGAAGGGCACCGGCGGCCGCGATCACATAGACCAGCCGATGAAGCCTGTTCCATCGCTGCCCGAGCCGCCGGATCGACCAATTGTTCGACGTGATCGCGAGGGGAGCCAGCATTACGAGCGCGGCCATGCCGATGGTTATGAACGGCCGGCGGGCGATATCGGCGATGATCGGCTGGATGCGCAGGGTCTGGTCCAGCACCATATAGGCCAGGAAGTGCATCAGCACGTAGTAGAAGGCGAGCAGCCCAAGAGCGCGGCGATATCTCAGCCAGTTTATCGCGAAAAGGTCGCGAATCGGCGTGATCGTGAGCGTCGCGACGAGGAAACGTAGCGCCCAAAGGCCAAGAAAGTGCTCAAACTCCTTGACGGCGTTACCGGGCAGTTGTCCGGTTGCGCCAAGGTAGAAAGCCGATATCGCCGGGCAGAAGCCGAGCACGTAGAGCGCCCAGACAGAAGGGCCATGAAAGCGTTTCGGCAGGGCGGGGAGGGCAGCCATCGTCAGAAATTCGCCTTCAGATCCATGCCGGCGTAGAGACTGGCGACCTCGTCTCCATAACCGTTGAAGAGGAGCGTATCGCGTCGGTTGGCGCCGAAGAAGCCGCCTTCGCCAATGCGGGTCTCAGTCGCCTGGCTCCAGCGCGGGTGATCGACGGCGGGGTTCACATTGGCATAGAAGCCGTATTCGTTCGAAGCAGCGAGGTTCCAGGTGCAAGGCGGCGGCGTCTCGGTCAGCGAGATTCGCACGATCGATTTGATTCCCTTGAAGCCGTATTTCCAGGGCACCACCAATCGAATCGGCGCGCCGTTCTGGTTCGGCAGCGTCTTGCCGTAGAGGCCGATGGAAAGGATCGCCAGTGGGTGCCGCGCCTCGTCCAGCCTCAGGCCCTCGCGGTAGGGCCATTCCAGCGGCTGGAAATAGCCGGCCTGGCCGGGCATTTCGTCGGGCCGAACGGCGGTTTCAAAGGCGACATATTTGGCGCTGCCAAGCGGTTCGACCTTGTCGAGAAGGGCGGCCAGCGGAAAGCCAATCCACGGGATGACCATGGACCACGCTTCAACGCAGCGCATGCGATAGATCCGCTCTTCAAGCGGGAAGGCCAGAAGTTCCTCAAGCCCGAATTCCTTCGGTTTGCTGACCAAACCGTCGACCTTCACCGTCCAGGGCGAAGGCTTGAAGCTTCCCGAATTGGCGGAGGGATCGCCCTTGCCTGTACCGAATTCGTAGAAATTGTTGTAGCTCGTCGCGTCTTCCTCGGACGTCACGGCGTCATCAAGCGTATAAGGGCCCGGCGATGCCTTGAGGGCGGCCGCACCAGCGGTCGTCGCCCCACCCAAAACCAGGCCCCCGACAGCCGTCGCCAGAAATGCTCTTCGGTTGAGGAAGAGGCGTTCGGGCGTGATCTCGGACTCTGCGATATGCGGCGGGCGGTAGGCGGGCATGGAACTTCCTCGGTAAAGATCGGCGTTTATGAGCATTCAGATGAGCAAAGTTTCGATCACTGGAAAAGGTGCGGGAAACCACGTTTTCGTGTCTCGTCCGTGAGCGTTAGCCTGTTCAGCCGTTTGCCTTTTTTCTTGCGAAATCCTATCTGATCGTAGCGGCAACGAAAGGGAGAAATGATACATGATCTGTGGCCGTCGAGCGCTGGTGACATTTGTTCTTGCTGTTGCAATGTCCGTCCCTGCGGTCGCGCAGGACGCCAAGGCCGTGCCCGAATCCCGTGCCGAGATGCAGCTTTCCTTCGCGCCATTGGTCAAGCAGACGGCGAATGCCGTGGTAAACGTCTATGCCGAGCGGGTCGTCGAGCGGCGATCGATTTTTTCCGGAGATCCGTTCTTCGAGGAGTTCTTCGGCCAGCGGATGCCGAACAGAAGCGAAAAGCAATCGTCGCTCGGATCCGGCGTGATCGTTGGTCGGAACGGGCTCGTCGTTACTAACAACCACGTTATCGAGGGGGCAGACGACATCAAGGTCGCGCTCGCTGACGGTCGCGAGCTCCCCTGCAAGATCATGCTCAAGGATGACCGCGTTGACCTTGCCGTCCTGAAGATCCAGTCGGACGGGCCGTTCGAGATCATTCCGATCGGCGATTCCGACGCCGTCGAGGTGGGTGATCTGGTGCTGGCGATGGGCAATCCCTTTGGCGTCGGCCAAACGGTGACGAGCGGCATCGTATCGGCGCTCGCCCGCAACCAGATTACCTCCGGGGATTTCGGCTTTTTCATCCAGACCGACGCCGCAATCAATCCCGGCAATTCCGGCGGCGGCCTGATCGACATGAAGGGTCAACTGATCGGCATCAATACCGCGATCTTTTCGAGGGGCGGCGGCTCCAACGGCGTTGGCTTCGCGATTCCCGCCAATCTGGTCAAGGCCTTTGTCGCGTCCGCGGAGGGTGGCGGCGGCTCGTTCGTCCGTCCGTTCATTGGCGCCACCTTTGAACCGGTCACGTCTGAGGTGGCGGAGGCGCTCGGTCTGGATCGGGCGCGTGGCGCGCTGGTGACGGCCGTCGCTGCCGACGGACCGGCCGCGACCGCCGGTATCAAGCCGGGGCAGGTTGTTACCGCGGTCAATGGCATTGCCGTCGAGCACCCGGACGCGCTCGGCTATCGTCTGACGACCGTTGGGGTTGGTCATGAAGCGCGTGTGACGATTTCCGAAAACGGAAAGACGCATGACGTCGTCATCAAGCTCGAGCAGGCACCGGAGACTTCGCCGCGCGACGAGCGTCTGATCGAGGGGCGCAATCCGTTCGCCGGCGCTGTCGTGGCAAATCTCTCCCCGCGGCTGGCCGAAGAGTTGCGCATGCCGACATCGCTGCGAGGTGTCGTCGTGACCGAGATCAACCGAGGCTCGCCCGCAGCCCGCATCGGCCTTGAGCCGAAGGACATTGTCCGGTCGGTCAACGGAACGGAAATCGATACATCGAAGACGCTTGAGAGCGTCACGGCCGAAGACGCATCCCTGTGGCGAGTCGAGATCGAGCGCGACGGCCAGATCATCAGGCAATTCTTCAAATGAGCGATCTCTTCTCTCCCATCGAGCCACCGGAAATGGCATCGGCGAGGCCACTCGCCGACAGGCTGCGGCCGCGCACGCTTGTCGAAGTCACCGGGCAGGAGCATTTGACCGGCGAAGATGGTGCTCTCACCCGGATGATAGCGTCCGGCTCGTTGGGTTCGTTGATCTTCTGGGGGCCGCCGGGGACGGGCAAGACGACCGTGGCGCGCCTGCTCTCCGGGGAGGCCGGCCTCGCCTTCGAGCAGATCTCGGCGATCTTCTCCGGCGTCGCGGACCTCAAGAAAGTGTTCGATTCTGCGCGTGCCAGACGGATGTCGGGCCGTCAGACGCTACTGTTCGTCGACGAAATCCATCGTTTCAATCGCGCCCAGCAGGATAGCTTCCTGCCGGTGATGGAGGACGGAACAGTGATCCTGGTCGGCGCGACGACCGAGAACCCGTCTTTCGAGCTCAACGCCGCACTCCTGTCACGCGCGCGTGTCCTGACCTTCAAGCCGCATGACGAGGCGAGCCTGGAGGAACTCCTGCGACGCGCCGAGGAGGCAGAGGGCAAGCCTCTGCCGCTTGACGAGGATGCCCGCGCCAGTCTGCTCCGCATGGCGGACGGCGACGGGCGTGCGGTATTGACGCTCGCCGAAGAAGTCTGGCGCGCGGCGCGCCGGAATGAAATCTTCGATGCCAATGCGCTGCAGAACATCGTCCAGCGTCGCGCCCCTGTCTACGACAAGGGGCAGGATGGACACTACAATCTGATCTCGGCGCTTCATAAGTCCGTTCGTGGCTCCGATCCCGACGCCGCACTCTATTATCTCTGCCGCATGTTCGATGCCGGTGAGGACCCGCTTTATATCGGCAGGCGGCTGGTCCGCATGGCCGTCGAGGACATCGGTCTTGCCGATCCTCAGGCACTGGTGATCTGCAACGCCGCCAAGGATGCCTATGACTATCTCGGTTCGCCGGAAGGCGAGCTTGCGCTGGCCGAAGCCTGTGTCTACGTCGCAACGGCGCCGAAGTCGAACGCGGTCTACACGGCCTACAAGTCGGCAATGCGGGCAGCGAAGGAAAACGGCTCGCTGCTGCCGCCGAAACATATTCTGAACGCGCCGACAAAGCTCATGAAAGGCGAGGGCTACAGCGAGGGATATCGTTACGATCACGATGAGCCGGACGCATTTTCGGGACAGGATTATTTTCCGGAGAAGATGGGCCGAAAGACCTTCTACGATCCACCTGAGCGCGGCTTCGAACGCGAGCTGCGCAAGCGACTTGAATGGTGGGCGAAACTTCGGCGCGAGCGGAATCAGTAAGACGCTACAGCGCCGCGCGTCTTATCAGACGCGCAAAGGACGCTGCATGTTTGTCCTTAAGTCAGCTACGATTTAAGGAAACATGCAGCAGGGCAGGCGGCCAGACTTGCCCGCCGCGCAAGGCTGGCCTGTCGCGGAGTATCTTGCTGCGCACACTGCCTTATGGCATAGCAACGCCATATTGCAGACGGCTGCACGGGCGCGATTTTCGTCGTCCCGAACATCCGCGGGGACGGCCTCGCTCCAGAAACAGGAGTTTGAAATGGCCTGGGTCACCCTTCTGCTTGCCGGCATCCTCGAAATTGGCTGGGCGATCGGTCTCAAATATACAGACGGCTTTACGCGCGTCACCCCGACGGTGCTGACGGTCGGATCGATGATCCTGAGCGTCGTGCTTCTTGGCATTGCCGTGCGTTCGCTGCCGCTCGGCACGGCCTACGCCGTGTGGACCGGCATTGGCACCGTCGGCACTGTGGTGCTTGGCATCTTCCTTTTTGCCGAGCCGGCGACGTTCATTCGCCTCGGCTGCATCGGCCTGATCGTCGCCGGCATAGCCGGCTTGAAGCTGGCCGCCTAAAGGCGTCGCACTCAATCGAATTCATGCGACGCCCTTTAGGTTTTTGTTTTAATACCCCAAACCGCTGCACACTTTTGGGCGACATGCATTAACCCTGTCCGAGTCTGGACGTGGTGCGTTAGTGCAGCACGTCCGCACCTTACGCTCAAGTTTCCGACAAGTCAGACCAGAGAATATTCGAAGGGTGAGCCTGATAATAGCTAATAAGTACTAGAGGTTACCAGAAATAACTATTTTCGAAGAAATTGAAACTTCGTTGACTTCTCTATTGCGGCAAAATATAGTCTTCGCTTCCATTGAATAAATGTTATGGGCGGAGGGTGACATGGCAGTTGTTGCCGGCGGGACGATGCGCGCTCTTAATTTTAATACGCTGCAGGTTTCAGCGCTTTTCGACTATGATTTCCGGCAACTGTCCTCGACTTCCGCGAGATATTTCGACGATGCCTCCAACTATACGCTCTTCCAAGGTAGCAATTTGACTTTCAATGCATCGGGCCAACCGACCGGTGGAATCGTCACCTCGGTCCGACATATCGTCAATGGCGGCGTCGCCCTTTCCATCACCGGCTTCAGCATTGCTGCGACGACAGTCTATAATCGTGCCGTTGCAAATGACACACAGGGCCTTCTCGCCCTTATCCTGGCTGGCGCCGACAATCTCACGGGAACGCCGCTCGCGGATGTGCTGCTGGCCTATGCGGGCAACGACACGCTGAGAGGCGGGACGGGCAAAGACACGCTCGATGGTGGCGCCGGGCTCGACACCGCCGATTATGGTGACAAGACGGGCGCTGTCGCAGTGACCCTGGCCGGCGCGGCCAACGCCTCCGTCAGGATCGCAGGCGTTGTGGAAGACACGATTCGCAACATCGAAAATGTTACCGGTGGCACTGGCGCCGACGTGCTCATAGGCGATGGTCTTGCCAACAGGCTAATCGGCGCGGCCGGCAATGACAGCCTCTCCGGAGCAGCGGGAAACGACACGCTGAGAGGCGGGGCGGGCAAGGACACGCTCGATGGTGGCGCCGGGCTCGACACCGCCGATTATGGTGACAAGACGGGCGCTGTCGCAGTGACCCTGGCCGGCGCGGCCAACGCCTCCGTCAGGATCGCAGGCGTTGTGGAAGACACGATCCGCAATATCGAAAACGTTACCGGTGGCGCTGGCGCCGACGTGCTCATAGGGGATGGTCTTGCCAACAGGCTAATCGGCGCGGCCGGCAATGACAGTCTCTCCGGAGCAGCGGGAAACGACACGCTGAGAGGCGGGGCGGGCAAGGACACGCTCGATGGTGGCGCTGGAGTCGATACCGCCGATTATAGCGATAAGACGGCCGCGGTCTCGGTAGCCATGGCTGGGGCAACGAACGCTGCCGTTAGTGTTGCTGGTGTTGCGGAAGACACTGTCCGCAGCATCGAGAATATTACCGGCGGCGCAGGCGCCGATGTGTTGACGGGTGACGGATTTGCCAACAGGCTCGCCGGCGGGGTGGGCAATGATACTCTCAGGGGTGGCGGCGGCAACGACACACTCGTGGGCGGAGCCGGCAACGACAATATGGACGGCGGCACCGGTCTCGACACCGTCGATTACAGTTCGGACGCTGCGAGTGGAGCAACCCACGGTGTCCGCGCCAATCTCCTGGGAAATAGCGCACAGAGCGGGCTCGCCGCTGACACCGTGATCGATTCGTTTGGCAACACCGATCGCGTGGCGAATATCCGCAACATCATCGGTACGCAATTTGCGGATACAATTTTTGGCGGTGCGCACAACAATGTTATTTCCGGCGGTGTGGGCAATGACTTTCTGGACGGCGAGCGCGGCAACGATACGCTGATCGGCGGTGCCGGAAACGATACGTTCCGCTTTCATACGGCACTTGGCGCCGGCAATGTTGATACCATTGGCGACTTCTCGGTGGTGGCTGACACCATCCAGCTTGAAAATGCCGTTTTCACGGCTTTCACCGCGACGGGCGCGATGTCAGCGGCCAGTTTCTCCGCGCACATCCTTTATAATAGTGGTACGGGCGCACTGAGCTATGACGCCAATGGAACCGGTACGACGGGTGGTGTGACACAGTTCGCGACCCTTGGCCCCGGCCTGGCCTTAAGTTACGCTGATTTCGTGATCATATGATCGTCGTGTTGAGCGATATCCGGCGACTTTGCATCATGTTCATCGCAGCTTCTGCTATCTCAGGGCGTCGAGCGCCGTTGCCGCAGCCTGCATTTCCTGCCACCGGTTTTCCCGGCGACGGAAGGCTTCCTCATCGGTTCCCCAATGCTCGATCTGCCAATCCTCGTCGACATGAGCGGCAGCCCAAGCTTCCTCTGCCGTAAGACGGCCCATGGCGAAGGCGAGCGCAAGCAGCGCCGATCCCGTGAGTGTCGTCAACGTGTGCAAGCAAGTAAGTCCGAGCGGCGTCGCGAAGGCGCGCAGGCCCTCGGCATAGGCTGAGATTGCCTCTCGAGGTTGCTCCTGGTGGATCACGCCTTCGATCAGAATGAAACGGGCGCCGAGCGAGTGAGCAGCCCAGTCCAGGATCGGGTTCCAGAGCTCGTTCTGGCGTGCGACCAGACCCTCGGGACTGTCGGCACGATAGCAAAGGAGGTCACTGCCGGCGAAACGCAGGATATCGTCGAACACTGCGCGGTGATCGAGCGCCACACCATCGATCGCGGTGTTGACAATGCGCGTGATCGGCATGGCCGCCGGATCGATGACCTCGGACTGCGCATCCCACTCGGCCGCCAGCAGGTCTGCAAGCTTACGGGTCGGAACCGCAAGCGGATGCTTGGCCGGCGTGCGTACCCGACGGCCGTCGAGAAGCACGGTCTGACCGCCGTCTTCCGCGGTATCGATGCTCACTTCCTTGTAGAAGCGCTTTGCCAGCGGCTTTTGCATCTGGATTTGTGCACGCCGTACCGGATCTTCATGGCTCAACGCGCCGCTCAATTCATCGCGTATATCAGGCATGGTTGCGCTCCATCCATTCGATTATGTCTCCCGGCACGTGGACTACGTGGCCGGCGCCGGCTTCGATCAGGGCCGGTACGCTTGCGTAACCCCAGGCGACCCCGAGTGCATGCGCGCCCGCCGCCTTCGCCATCTGCATATCGTAGATGGCGTCACCGATCACGATCGTGTCCCTCGCGTCAACGCCGGCCTCCGCACAGCATTCCATGACCATGGCCGGGTGCGGCTTGGACGGGCAGTCGTCGGCGGTCCGGGAAACGAAGAAGATCTTGTCGAAGCCATGGGTAGCCGAAATATGGGTGAGACCTCGCCGCGATTTTCCGGTAACGGCGCCGATCAGCAATTCATCGCGCGCGGCGAGCGTCTGCAACATCTCGGCAATGCCGGGAAACAGTGCTTCTTGAAAGCCAGCTTCAGCCCGCACCGAAGCGAAGATCTCCTTGTAATGTGCCGTCATTGTGACCGCATGATCGTCGACATGTTCACGCCCCAACAGGCGGGCGATCGCGATGTCGAGCGTCAAGCCGATGATCGTCTTGGTCGCCTCGGTCGTCGGGCGGGGATGGTCAAAGGCCTCAAAAGTGCGGGCCATTACTTCATGGATCAGCCCGACGCTGTCGACCAGCGTCCCGCCGCAGTCAAATAGGACGAGCTTCATCAATCTTCCTCGTGGGCGGCGTTCTCGTCGAAGCCGAGCAGGTTCCAGCTCTGCACCATGTGAGGGGGCAGGGGGGCCGTGACCTTCAGTCGACCGCCGTTCGGATGCGGAATATCGATATGACGGGCGTGCAAATGCAGCCGATTCTGGACGCCGCCGGGGAAGGTCCAGTTGATGTCCGCCTCGAAGTATTTCGGATCGCCGATGATCGGGTGGCCGATGTGGGCGGCGTGGACGCGGAGTTGGTGCGTGCGGCCGGTATAGGGCTCCATTTCGAGCCAAGCCAGATTTTGCCCCGCCTGCTCGACGATGCGGTAGTAGGAAATCGCGTGGTCCGCGCCCTCGTCGCCGTGTTTGGCGATCCGCATGCGGTCGCCGTCCGGCGTCTGTTCCTTGACGAGCCAGGTGGAAATGCGGTCCTCGCGCTTGCGCGGCACGCCCTTGACCACGGCCCAATAGGTCTTCTTGGTGTCGCGCTCGCGGAAGGCGGCGGTCAATTGCTGTGCAGCGCCGCGCGTGCGGGCGATGACGAGAACGCCCGATGTGTCGCGGTCGAGACGGTGCACCAGTCGTGGTTTTTCACCCTTCTGGTTCGTCCACGCTTCGAGCATCTTGTCGATATGGCGGCTGACGCCGGAACCGCCTTGCACCGCAAGGCCGGCGGGCTTGTTGAGCACGATTACCTTGGCGTCTTCATGGAGCACCATGCGCGACAGCAGTTCAGCATCGGGCGAATGGCGCAGGTCCCGACCGCCGATCGGGCCTGTCTTCGTGTCCTTGGCATCGACGCCGAGAGGCGGAATGCGGATCGTCTGGCCCGGCTGCACACGCGTATCCGATTTTGCGCGGGCACCATCCACGCGGATCTGGCCGGAACGCAGCAACTTTTGCAACGGTCCGAATCCGAGTCCGGGAAAATGCACCTTGAACCAGCGGTCGAGGCGCATTCCCGCCTCGTCGCCGTCCACTTGCCTGTGTTCTATGCCTGCCATCTGCAAAAATCCTGTTCTTCTACAGCGCCGCGCGTCTTATCAGACGCGCAAAGGACGCTGTAGCACTTTGAATTGCTGCATGTTTTTATCCTTAAATCGGATCCGGTTTAAGGATACATGCAGGAGCGCCGCGCGTCTTATCCAACGCGCAAAGGGCGCTGTAGCACTTTGAATTGCTGGCTTTAGACCATTGCGCGCATCAGGGCCAGTCCGGCGAAGACCGCAAGAATGGAAAGAACGACGCTTGCCAGAATGTAGGCGATGCCGAGCGCCGGTTGGCCGTGCTCCAGCAGTGTTATCGCGTCCAGCGAAAAGGCGGAGAATGTGGTGTAGCCCCCAAGCACGCCCGTGATCAGGAAGACGCGCATTTCCGGAGACGCCCCCATCTTGTGCATGATCAACTCCGCCAGGAAACCGATTAGGAACGAGCCGCTGACATTGACCGACAAGGTGCCCCACGGAAAGGCGGGCCCGAGACGATGGAGCGTCCAGAGGCCGACGAGATAACGTAGCACGGAGCCCAGCGCGCCACCGGCGCCGACGAGCAGGATATGGAACATGAAGCCGATTTCCGTTGGGCTAGATGAAGATGGTGACTGCGAGACGAGGACGCCACGCGACCGCTGCAAAACCATTCGTTAAGCGGCGGTCGCTAGCATTGTGAGAAATGTCTTATGTAGTTTCTGGTCCCGGTGGCGATGATAAAACGAGCATTGAACTATACGCATTACGACCTCAAGGAACAAAGGGCCGGAACGACGATCGAAGTGACGCTGTCCGCCGTCGCCAACGTCCGGCTGATGACCGCCGACAACTTCACCCGATACCGGGAGACGTTGAAGCATCAGTTTCTTGGCGGCGTGGCGCGAAAATCGCCATTTCGCATGATGATTCCGGAGACCGCCCATTGGCATCTCGTCATCGACATGGAAGGTCACCACGGGCTCGCCCAGTCGAGCGTCCGCTTGGTCGAGACGGCTGGCCAGCCACGCTTCCAATCCATGTCGTGACGACAGCGCCGCGCGACTTTCAACCGAGCCGCTCGGCATGCCACTTCAGATGATCGTCCATGAAGGTCGATATGAAGTAGTAGGAATGGTCGTAACGCTCATGCATCCGGAGCGTCAGCCCGATTCCGGTTCCCTTTGCCGCCTCCTCGAACAGCCAGGGGCGCAAGCCACTCTCAAGAAATCCGTCCGCCTTGCCCTGGTCGATCAGGAACTCCGGGAAGCGCGCCCCGTCCTTGACCAATGCACAGGCATCATACTGGCGCCAGTTGGATTTGTCTGGGCCAAGGTATTTTTCGAAGGCGCCGACCGACCAGTCGGCCGTCGACGGCTCCACGATCGGCGCAAAGGCCGAGCAGCTCTTGAACCGCTCCGGGTTCTTGAGAGCCATCGTCATCGCTCCATGCCCGCCCATCGAATGGCCGAAAATGCCCTGGCGACTCATATCCATGCGGAAATGCTGGCTGGCGAAGGCGGGTAGCTCCTCGGTGATGTACGTGTACATGTGATAATGTTCGGCCCAGGGCGTTTCCGTTGCGTCGAGATAGAAGCCGGCGCCCTTGCCCATTTGCCAGTTGGTCAGTTCGTCCGGCACGTCGCTGCCACGCGGACTTGTATCCGGGCACACGATGATGAGGCCGAGCTCCGAGGCCATGCGGCGGTATTCTCCCTTTTCCATCACGTTCGCGTGGGTGCAGGTGAGGCCGGACAGGTACCATAGAACAGGGCGCGGCTCGCTGATCGCTTGCGGCGGCACATAGACGGCAAAGGTCATTTCGCCCTTGCAGGCGGCGGAATCATGGGAGAAGACGCCCTGCATGCCGCCAAAGGCCGTGTTTTGCGAGATAATTTTCATGAGACTCTCCTTGAAATGGATCAGGCGTCAGCCAGCCAGTTGGACAGCCGCGTTGACGGCCGCTGCGACCAGTACGGTGTTGAAGAAGAAGGAAACGACGGCATGCGCCAGATTGATCCGGCGCATCGTCGTTGTGGTGATCGCCACATCTGATGTTTGCGCAGTCATGCCGATGACGAAGGCAAAATAGAGAAAGTCATAACCGCAGGGCATGTCCGTTTCCGGAAACATCAGTCCGCGTGCTGGCTGCATCGGCTGGCGGCTTTCATCGGCCAACCAATAGACGTGCGCGTAATGCATTGCCGCCATGGTGTGGATCGTCGCCCAGCCGAGTCCTACGGAAGCGAAGGCGAGGGGCAGCTCGAAGGCAGTGCCCTGGTCCTGTCGATTGAGCGCCAGGAAAAGCGACAGAAGCGCCACGGCAGCCGCAGCAAGCGTGACCAGAAAAATCACCGCTTCAGGTTCGTCGGTGCTATGCGCGTGATGTTCGAGATAGGTTCCGGTCAAGCGCCTGAGCCGCACGACCGCCTTGATAAGATATACACAGAAGAATGTGATTGCCGCGATTTCCACGGAGAAACGCGGAACAACCGCCAACGAGACCGGCAGGCTCACCAAGGCGCAACAAAGCGCAACGTAGAATGGCCAATGTCGCAGCCGTGTCTTCCGTGTCATAGAGCGGCCCCTGTGGATCCTCGCGCGCTCATCTTTTGGCTTGACGGCAAAGCCGGTCAAGAGTGACCAGGAAGGCTGAGCGATCCTTTGGCGTGAAGGCTGCATTATAGCCCTTGCTTTCGCCGGTTTCCCTTAGGTGTGCGCCAAGGTCGCGCATGGCCGAGGCCATGCCGATGTTGCTCTTGTCGAAGAGCCGGCCGGTGGGTCCGGTGACGAGAGCACCAGCGGCAACGCAGCGTGCGGCGAGCGGGACGTCCGCTGTAATCACGATGTCGCCTTCTCCTGCGCGTTCGGCGATCCAATTGTCCGCCGCGTCGAAGCCTGCCGAAACGATGACGTTGTGCACCATCGGGTCTCGCGACGGGCGCAGGCCGGAATTGGCGACGAACGTCACCTCGAAGGCGTGGCGCTCCGCGACCTTCAGGATTTCCGCCTTCACAGGACAGGCGTCGGCATCGACGAAGATCATCTCGTACACATCTCCTGACAGTCAAAAAGCACCGGAATTCAATCGATTCCGATGCTCTTTTGATCAAGGCCGGTGGCTCAATAGATCACGACGCTCCTGATGCTTTCGCCGGAATGCATCAGCTCGAAGCCCTTGTTGATGTCGTCGAGCGACAGCGTGTGGGTGATCATCGGGTCGATTGCGATCTTGCCCTCCATGTACCAGTCGACGATCTTCGGCACGTCGGTGCGCCCGCGCGCGCCGCCGAAGGCGGTGCCCATCCAGGTGCGGCCGGTGACCAGCTGGAACGGCCGGGTGGCTATCTCCTGGCCGGCGCCGGCCACCCCGATGATCACCGACTTGCCCCAGCCGCGATGCGAGGCCTCGAGCGCCTGGCGCATCACCTTCACATTGCCGGTGCAGTCGAAGGTGTAGTCGGCGCCGCCGATCTGGTCGGCGCCGCGCTTCGTCATGTTGACGAGATAGGGCACGATGTCGTCGCCGACCTCCTTCGGGTTGACGAAGTGGGTCATGCCGAATTTTTCGCCCCAGGGCTTCTTGTCGTTGTTCAGATCGACGCCGATGATCATGTCGGCACCGGCAAGCCGAAGCCCCTGGATGACGTTCAAGCCGATGCCGCCGAGACCGAAGACGATCGCGGTCGATCCCATCTCGACGCGTGCCGTGTTGATCACCGCGCCGATGCCGGTGGTGACGCCGCAGCCGATGTAGCAGATCTTGTCGAACGGCGCGTCGGGATTGACCTTGGCGACGGCGATCTCCGGCAGCACGGTGAAGTTGGCAAAGGTCGAGCAGCCCATATAGTGGTGGATCTTGTCCTTGCCGATCGAAAACCGCGAGGTGCCGTCCGGCATCAGCCCTTGCCCCTGGGTGGCGCGGATGGCGGTGCAGAGATTGGTCTTGCGGCTGAGGCACGACGGGCAGGCGCGGCATTCCGGGGTATAGAGCGGAATGACATGGTCGCCCTTCTTCACCGAGGTGACGCCGGGGCCGACGTCGACGACGATGCCGGCGCCCTCG
Organism: Sinorhizobium mexicanum; assembly: GCF_013488225.1. NCBI lineage: Bacteria > Pseudomonadati > Pseudomonadota > Alphaproteobacteria > Hyphomicrobiales > Rhizobiaceae > Sinorhizobium > Sinorhizobium mexicanum. The sequence goes on from NZ_CP041238.1 coordinate 1,560,801, forward strand.
TGGCCGAGGATTGCCGGAAACAGCCCTTCCGGATCGGCGCCGGACAGGGTGAAATCATCGGTATGGCAGATGCCGGTCGCCTTCACCTCGACCAGCACCTCGCCGGCCTTCGGCCCTTCGAGCTGAACCGTCATGATTTCCAGTGGCTTGCCGGCCTCAGTGGCGACGGCGGCGCGTACGTCCATGTCGTTATCCTCCCTTGAATTGCGAATGGCTGGTGCTGGATTGCTCTCGTCATGACGCGGCAATCGGTGCGATCAGCTGGAATCGGCGATAAACTATTCTACTACGTTAACTGGAATGCGGGCGGAAAACGCGCTTCGGCCTTGCTTATCGTCGCGGACCAATGGTCGGCTGGATGCGATCGAGTTCCGCTTCGAGCGCGGCGATGGCCTCGCCGGTCTGGGCGTGCAATTTCTTGACAAGATCGAGTTGCTCCCGGAGTGCCTCCTTCGAGCCAATGGAGGAATCGTCGTCGGGCGCGCGGCCAAGGCCGGCAATCAGCCAAGCCGGAGTGACGCCCAGCACGCCAGCCAGCATGAAGAGGCGGTTGGTGCGAGGTTCGGCACGGTCGCGTTCCCATGCAGCAACGGTTTCGCACCGCACGCCAAGCCGATCCGCCAGTTCCGTCATGGAAAGGTTCGCGGCGTCACGCGCTCTCCAGATGCGTCCTCCAAGCGTGTCGCCGTCTCCTGTTTCGCGAAGACGCGCGATCATGGTTTCGGTGGACAGGCGCATCGTTTTCTCCTTTGGCGCGGTTGCGTTCAAGGGGGCGGATGGTTGCCGGAAGCACCCCTGGCTTCCAGCTACGAGTTGAAACCAGCTTATAGGCATTGCCGTATCGACGGACCACCTCGGAACGTCAAAAACGCGGTCAAATGCGGCTCACGGCCCGTCGCGTTCCCAAGGCACATTGAAACCTCAACGAAACAGGTTAAGTTTCCGCGTCGACATTGGAAATCTCACCGTGAATGAACATCTTCGAACGGTCGCTGCGCCGAATAATGCAGTCATGCGCGGCGTGGCGATCATGCTCTTCGCCATGCTCATCCTGCCCTGCATGGATGCGATTGCGAAATACATGGCGGTCTACGAGGGCATGTCGCCCGGTCAAGTAACCTTTTACCGCTTCTTCTTTCAACTCGTATCGACGGCACCGTTGTTGTTTTCGGCGGGCGGGCTGCGTGCGTTTTATCCGAAGCGGCCCTGGCCGAACATTCTTCGCGGCGTACTTCTTGCCGCGGCCGCGCTCTTTTTCTTCGTTTCGGTGAAATACATGCCGCTCGCGGACGTGTTCGCCATCTACTTCGTCGAGCCGTTCATTTTGACATGCCTTTCGGCACTGATCCTGCGCGAGAAAGTGGGATGGCGGCGGTGGTCGGCGATCGCCGTCGGCTTCGGCGGTGCGATGGTTGTCATCCAGCCGAGCTTTGCCGTCTTCGGCCTGAAGTCATTGCTGCCGGTCGCCTGCGCCTTCCTCTTTGCCTGTTACCTCTTCCTGAATCGCGCCCTTGGCAGCGCCGATTCGCCGCTGACAATGCAGACGGTCGCCGGCATAGGCGGGACGCTGTTCATGGCGGCAGTGATCGCCGTCGGCAATGGATTCGGTGCCGTCGATTTCGAACCGTCACTGCCGCAATCGGCGCTAGGCTGGGTGCTCGTCGTCGCGCTCGGGACTATCTCCGGCTGGGGACATCTTCTTGTCGTCAAGGCATTTCAGGCCGCGCCGATATCGCTCCTGGCACCATTCCATTATTTCGAGATCGTCTCGGCGACCGCGCTCGGCTACATCGTGTTCGGGGATTTTCCGACGCCATCGAAGTGGCTCGGCATTCTCGTGATCGTCGCATCCGGGCTGTACATCATCTGGCGCGAGCGGCAGGTGCAGAAGCGAAAGCGGGCGTAAGTTCGCCGGCCACCATCGCCAATATATCGAATTATGCGTCGAGCCCGGTTCAGGCCAGCGGCGCCAATGGTTGGAGACAGTCGCTTTCGATGCGTGTCGGCCCAAAGACTGTTTCGAATGCCTCCCTCAGCCGGATGTCGACGTCGGGCATCATGACCGGGAGGCCAAGATCGACCAGACTGGTCACACCGTGACCGCGGATGCCGCAGGGCACGATACCGCCGAAGTGATCGAGGTCCGGATCGACATTCAGCGCGAAGCCATGAAAGCTCACCCATTTGCGCAGCCGGATACCGATCGCGGCGATCTTATCTTCGGCCGCTGATCCGTCGGGCAGTGTCGGCTTTTCCGGGCGGCGCACCCATACGCCAACCCGGTCTTCGCGGCGTTCGCCTTTGACATTCATTGAATCGAGCGTGGTGATGATGACCGTCTCGAGCGCTGCGACAAAGGCGCGCACATCCTGGCGGCGTCGTTTGAGGTCAAGCATCACATAGGCGACCCTTTGGCCCGGACCGTGATAGGTGTATTCGCCGCCCCGACCGGTCGCAAAAACTGGGAACCGGTCAGGCATCACCAGGTCCGAAGCGTCGGCGCTTGTGCCTGCCGTATAAAGAGGCGGGTGCTCGACCAGCCAGACCAGTTCGTCCGCGGCGCCGGCGGCGATGGCCGCGGCTTCCCGTTCCATCGTTTCGACTGCCTGCGGATAGTCGACGAGGGAGGGGGCTATGCGCCAGCGCACTGCGGGCGCTCCGGGCGGTGCAAACATGTTCCGGTCGAGATTGTCGCGCTGCATGAGGCCGTATTCCTGATTTTTCCGCATCCGTAAATGGGATGGAGCGCGCCAAGAGTCCAGCATTTCCAGCGCTTCGTGAGGGTGCTGTTGAAATAGTTCCTTTTCGCGTCAAATTTCTGTCGTCTTGCCCTTGTGCACCCCAAATGCTTTTGCTACATGCAGCCCCGCCGACGCAATCGGCACCTACCACGATGCGGTCGTGGCGGAATTGGTAGACGCGCAGCGTTGAGGTCGCTGTGGGGCAACCCGTGGAAGTTCGAGTCTTCTCGACCGCACCAATTGAATTAAAAAACCCCCGTAACCGTCCGGTTCTACGGGGTTTTTTATTTCTGACTTCGAATTGCGGGTGCTACCGCGTGATCCTTTGAATCGGAATCGATTTAAGGACAAATCATCCAGAAACTTAAAGCTCCACAGCGACCTTTGCGCGTCTGATTAGCCGCGCGTGCGCTGTAGCGCCGTTGTCCGGCACCGCCGCCCATCGCCGCAGCTGCGGGACGTCATTCGTAGCTCGACGCCGGAAGCTCAAACCGAACGTCTTCGGTAGCACCCGCGACCAAAATGCCATATTGTGTTGCTAAGGAGATCCATCAGGCGGCGTCGCCGACGCAGGGCTCCGAGAGCAAGCGAGTGGGGCCGCCGCCGCGCTGTGCCAGATCTGGCCATGGGGTCTCTGCAGCATTTTCCGCCCGGCCCGAGTTGGGGCCACGGAGACGAAGGCGAGTTGTGTTTCGCCCGCGCACCGGTTCTGTGGGGCCCTGCCGCGGTGGGAAATCGCCTTTCGTCGAAAATCGGAAAAGTGGACAGAGACTGGACGCGAATCCGCTCGCCATCGCGGAATTGTGAAAAGCGGTCAATATGATGGGGTGACAGAGCGGCGAACCTGCTGCATGATTTCTTATATCCGATTCGACTTACGGATAAGACCTGTAGCAATTCAAAGCATTACGGTGCCCGTTGCGCCATTTTGGATAGCGCCGCGCGCCGTAAAGGAGATGCGGGTGCTCACCGTTGGCCACTGCTTCGGCATCCGCTAGCTAAACCGCAACGTGTTGAGGAACTTTGGAGGCAGGAAACAGTTCACTGTAAGCAGGGAGCCAACAGGCAGCGAACCCGTCTCGGTTGACCGGCCTCCCGCGGGAGAGCATGATGACAAGGAGTGAATCTGACGTCTTCGATCTCTTTTCAGAGATCTATACAAGCGCAGCGCAAGAAGAGATAAGTCTGCAAGAATATCTCCTCGCCTGCCGCGACGACAAGAGTATGTACGCCACCGCGCAGGAGCGCATGGTGGAGGCCATTGGAGAGCCGACCCTCGTCGATACGAGCGCGGACGAGCGTCTCGGGCGAATCTTCGCCAATCGAACCATCAAGATCTATCCCTCATTCTCCGACTTCTATGGCATGGAGGATACGATCGAGCGGATTGTCGGCTATTTCCGCTATGCCGCGCAGGGCCTGGAAGAACGCAAGCAAATTCTCTACCTCCTCGGGCCAGTCGGCGGCGGCAAATCTTCGCTGGCGGAGCGGCTCAAGAAGCTGATGGAGGCGCGTCCCATCTACACATTGATGGTTAACGGCAAGATCAGCCCCATCTTCGAATCCCCGCTCGGGCTCTTCCACCCGGAACGCATGGCCGATCTTCTCGAGGACAAGTATGGAATCGCGAGACGGCGGCTCACCGGTCTGATTTCGCCTTGGGCGGCCAAGCGGCTCGACGAAGTCGGCGGCGACATCTCGAAATTCAGCGTCGTCAAACTGGTGCCATCCCGCTTGCGGCAGATCGGCATCGCGAAGACCGAACCCGGCGACGAAAACAACCAGGATGTCTCCTCGTTGGTCGGCAAGGTCGATATCCGCCAGCTCGAAAATTACAGCCAGGCCGATCCGGACGCCTACTCCTACAGCGGCGGGTTGAACCGCACCACACAGGGGTTGCTTGAATTCGTGGAGATGTTCAAGGCGCCGATCAAGGTCCTCCACCCGTTGCTGACGGCGACGCAGGAGGGCAATTACAACGGCACCGAGAATTTCGGCGCGTTTCCTTACCAGGGCACCGTCCTGGCGCATTCCAACGAATCCGAGTGGCTTCAGTTCAAGAACAACAAGAACAATGAGGCGTTCCTCGACCGCATTCTGGTGGTCAAGGTGCCTTATTGCCTGCGCGTCACCGAAGAGAAGCTGATCTACGAGAAGCTCCTTCGTGAAAGTGAACTCGTCGATAATCCTTGCGCGCCGGAAGTTCTGGAGTGCTTGAGCCGGTTCACGGTGTCGACCCGTCTTGCTCCGCATGAGAACTCGCCACTTTACACGAAGATGCGGGTCTATGACGGCGAGAACCTGAAAGACACCGATCCGAAGGCAAAATCGGTACAGGAATATCGTGACGCCGCGGGCGTCGACGAGGGTATGACGGGCGTCAGCACCCGCTTTGCCTTCAAGGTGCTGTCGGAGACCTTCAACTATGACACTAAGGAGGTCGCCGCCGACCCCGTGCATCTGATGTATATCATGGAGCAGGCGATCAAACGCGAACAGTTTGCCAAGGAAATCGAGGCGAGCTATCTCGACTTCATCAAGTCGGAATTGGCCACGCGCTATGCCGAATTCATCGGCCATGAAATCCAGAAAGCCTATCTGGAATCCTATAGCGAATACGGTCAGAACCTGTTCGACCGGTATATCGCCTACGCCGATGCATGGCTTGAGGACCAGGACTTCAAGGATCCGGACACTGGACAGATCCTCAACCGGAAGGTTCTCGACAGCGAGTTGTCTCAGATCGAAAAGCCGGCAGGCATCGCCAATCCGAAGGACTTCCGCAACGAAGTCGTTAAGTTCACGTTGCGTGCTCGCGCGAAGAACAGCGGCCGCAATCCCTCTTGGACGAGCTATGAAAAGCTGCGCGAAGTCATCGAAAAGCGTATGTTCGGTCAGGTCGAGGATCTGCTGCCAGTCATCAGCTTCGGCTCCAAGAAAGACAGTGCCACCGAGAAGCAGCATGCCGAGTTCGTCCAGCGCATGATTGAACGCGGATATACCGAACGGCAGGTTCGAAGGCTCGTCGACTGGTACATGAGAGTGAACAAGGCGGGCTAAAGATGCGTACGTTGGGGGTTTGCCAATGCCGAATTTCATCGACCGCCGCCTTAATCCAAAGGACAAGAGCCTTGGCAACCGGCGGCGTTTCCTGAAACGGGCGCGGGAAGAGCTGAAACGGACGATCAAGGAGCAGATCAAAGCAGGCAAGATCGCGGACGTGGATGCGGAGCACCGCGTGCCCATGCCCGAACGCGGCGTCGGTGAACCATCCTTCCAGCCTTCCCCGGGCACCGGCGAGAGGCAGTATGTCCTGCCCGGCAACCAAGAGTTCACGCCGGGCGATCGCCTCCCGAAGCCAAGCGCGCGTGGCGGCGCCTCGGGCAAGGGCGCGGGAACCGGCGAGAGCGAAGACGACTTCCAGTTCGTGCTGTCGCGGGACGAAGTCCTCGATCTCTTTTTCGAGGATCTTGAGTTACCCGACATGGTGAAGCTCAACCTTAAGGAGTCGGTCGCGTTCAAGCCGCGTCGGGCCGGTTTTGCGACGTCGGGATCGCCCACGAACATCAATGTGGGGCGCACGATGCGCAACAGCTATGGCCGCCGTATCGCGCTCAGGCGGCCCAGCCGCGCGGATGTGGCCGCAGTCGCCGACGAAATTGCCAAGCTGGAGGCGGAATCGAACGCCAGTGGTGCCCACCACAAGCGCATCGAGGCGTTGCGCGAGGAACTGGACAAGCTGGAGCGCCGCCGCCGCCGCATTGCTTATGTCGATCCGGTCGACATCCGCTTCAATCGCTTCGAGCCGCAGCCGCTGCCGAATGCAAGCGCGGTGATGTTTTGCCTGATGGATGTCTCCGCCTCAATGGGCGAGCGCGAGAAGGATCTGGCCAAGCGTTTCTTCGTCCTGCTGCATCTCTTCCTCAAGCGGCGCTACAAGCGAATCGACATCGTCTTCATTCGCCACACGGATGAGGCAGGGGAGGTCGACGAAAATACCTTTTTCTACAGCAAGCAGAGCGGTGGCACGGTTGTCTCCACGGCCATCGAGGAGATGCTCCGCATCATTGAGGAGCGTTATCCGGCGCGCGAATGGAACATCTACGCTGCCCAGGCCTCCGACGGGGAGAACAGCGCCGGGGATTCGGATCTTTGCGTTTCGCTTCTCCACCGGGAGGTGATGCGCCTTTGCCAATATTATGCCTATGTTGAAATCATAGATGAGCGTGAGACGGAGATTTTCGGTACGACCGACAACGGCACATCTCTCTGGCGCGCCTATCGCACGGTCGACAGCGAGTGGTCGAATTTCCAGATGACGCGGATTGCGAGACCGTCGGACATCTATCCGGTTTTCCGGAAGCTTTTCGCCAGGCAGCCAACCATGCAACTGCGCACTGAAAGGCGATAGGAATGCCCAAGGGCGCTGCCTCAAACCTTCTGTTTCACAATTCCGATTGGAATTTCGAGACGCTGTCGCGCACCTATGATGCGATCGAAACGATTGCACTGGATGAATTGCATCTCGACGTCTATCCGAATCAACTCGAGATCATCTCTTCTGAGCAGATGCTCGACGCCTATTCTTCGGTAGGGATGCCGCTGATGTACCAGCACTGGTCCTTCGGCAAGCGCTTCGTTTTCGAGGAACATCTCTATCGCAAGGGCCGCCGCGGCCTTGCCTATGAACTGGTCATCAACTCCAACCCCTGCATCACCTATCTGATGGAGGAGAACACCATGGCCATGCAGGCCCTGGTGACGGCGCACGCGGCCTTCGGCCACAACCACTTTTTCAAGAACAACTATCTGTTCCAGCAGTGGACCGATGCCAGCGCGATCCTGAGCTATATGGAGTTTGCCAAGAAATACATCACCAAATGCGAGGAGCGGTACGGAACATCCGAGGTGGAGGTCATTCTCGATTCCGCCCACGCACTCATGGATCAGGGCGTCTTCCGATATCGTCGTCCACCGCGACTTTCGTCCGAAAAGGAGCGGGAGCGCGCCCGCGAGCGGCTCGAATACGAGGAGCAGACCTACAGCGATTTATGGAGAACGCTGCCGCCCTCATCGGATGGGCACGACTCCAAGGAGGCCGAGCGCGACGCTTCCGAGCGGAAGAAGGCGCTCAACCTGCCCGAAGAAAATCTGCTCTATTTTCTTGAAAAAACCAGCCTGATCCTGGAGCCCTGGCAGCGGGAACTCCTGCGTATCGTGCGCGTCATCGCCCAGTACTTCTATCCACAGCGGCAGACGAAAGTGATGAACGAGGGATGTGCGACCTTCGTGCACTACACGATCATGAACAGGCTTTTCGATCAGGGCAGGATCAGCGAAGGCTCCATGCTGGAAATGCTCCACAGCCACTCCAACGTGGTTTTCCAGCCATCCTTCGACGACCCGCGCTTTCCGGGCATCAATCCCTATGCGCTGGGATTTGCCATGATGCAGGACATCCAGCGCGTCTGCACGGATCCGACATCGGAAGACCGTGATTGGTTTCCCGAGATCGCCGGCAGCGGCAGATGGCGGGAGACGCTGATCGATGCCTGGGCGAACCACCGGGATGAGTCCTTCATCCTGCAATATCTGAGCCCTGCATTGATCCGCAAATTCAGGCTGTTCCTATTGACCGACGAGGCCGGCGACAACTACTGCGAAGTTGCCTCGATCCATAACGAGCGCGGCTATGAGACCATACGCACAGCGCTTGCACGCAGCTATGATGTTGCGGCGAACCAGTCGGACATCCAGGTCGTGGATGTCGATCTCCTGGGGGACCGCCACCTTCGGCTGCAGCACAACGTGAAGAACGGCATACTCCTGGACGAAGCGAGCCGCGACGCCACGCTCCGTCACGTGCGCCATCTTTGGGGTTACGACGTCAGCCTCGCCGGCATCGATGCGGAAACCGACGACGTGCTCTATGAGTGCTCGACGGCGCCCACTTCCGAATAGATCATCGTGCCGTTTGCACGCGAGGGCGGCAGAGGATTTGTACCGGCATCATGGTGGCCGGACGAACGGCGGTTATTTCGCCGTGCCGTCAGGTGAGGTTTGCTGCGACGGTCCACCGGTTCCCGACGGAGCTGTAGGACTCCTGTCGGTCGGGGCGGGCTGGCCGTCGGCGGGTGCCGGCGTCTGGTTGCCGACGCTGCCGGTCTGTTCGGACGACGGAGCAGGCTGAGTCTGCTCAGTTTGTGTCGCCTGATCGCTGTCATTGCTTTCGCCCCAGAGTTCGACGGCGCCCCAGGCAAGCAGCACGAGAAAAAGTCCACCCGTGAGCACCGCCAGAACACGGAGGCCGAGGCCGCCCGGTCTGGTTTCGCGGGCCGAGAATTCTTCCCTGTCCGCTTCATGCGTCTTCGAGACCGGATCGCCGCGTTCATCGAGATACTTGGCCATCAGATAATCTCCATTGATCTCTACCAATGGAGAACGAGGCGGCGATCACAATGTTCCGGGTCGCGACGACCTCGTGACAGCTTCGTCCTACAGCGCCGCGCATTTATCAGATGTGCAAAGGGACGCTGTAGCACTTTGAAACGCTGCATGTTTTTATCCCAAATCGGGTAGGATTTAGGGAAACATGCAGTAGAACGGCGGGCGTCAGGGCGCCCAGCTGTCCTGGACGCTGCGGCGAACGAGCTTGTAGGAATGGTCCGGCTGAACCTCGTAAGTTTCAAAAACCATCGTCCCTTGATGCATGAAACGGTGCTGTATCATCGTGCCGGGCGCTGCTTGTGTTCTGCGCTCGGCCGCCTTCTCGCCGTAGGTAAAGCTGCCCGGGAGGGGCTCCAGATCAGGAGAAGCGGTCGTGCATCCGGCCAGGAGCAATGCAACAACAGGTATCAGGTTCAAGGCCTTCATTTTGTATCCTTTGATGAATCGTATTGTCGTTCGATCCCAACCCGACCATAGCGCTGCGCGTCTTAGCAGACGCGCAAAGGACGCTGCAGCAGGGTCAGCGCTCACCTCTGGTCATTTTTTCGAACCGCTTGACGGCGCGTTCGCGCTTTAGCCGGGAAAGGCGTTGCGTCCAGAAAATACCGGAGAGCTGGTCGATCTCGTGCTGCAGGCAGATCGCCATCAGTCCTTCTGCATATTCTTCCAAGGTTTCGCCGGATAGCGACTGATAGCGCACGCGCACCGCACACGGCCGCTCGACTTCCTCTGAAATGCCGGGCATCGAGACGCTGCCTTCGGCATGCCGCATCAGGTCATGGGATTGCCAGATAATCTCCGGATTGGCGAAGACCCGCGAGCCGCTTGCCCGATCCAGCTCGATCACCGTCAGCCGTCGCAGAACACCTACATGATTTGCGGTAATGCCGATCCCCGGGGCGGCGTGCATCGTTTCAAGAAGGTCGCTTGCCAGTTGCCGAAGGTCGCCGTCGAAATGTTTGATCGTTTCGGCTGCGGTGGTGAGCGCCGCGTGCGGAAAACGTACGATGGGGAGAATAGCCATCCCTGGCCCCTTGTCTCGGCAGGCATCCTTTTCGCTCCTTGATCTACGGCTTTCATATGCGTTTGCAACAGCTTGCGCAAAACTTTCGTCGGTCCTCTACTCGCACCCTCTGGCCTGTGGACGTCGCGGAAGCTTTGCGCTACTGCATGACTTCCGGGATCGGAATCGATCTGAGGATAAAATCACGCAGCAATTCAAAGCGTTACAGCGACTTTGCGGGGAGGAAAGCGGGGCAGCTGTAGCAAGGCAAGACGCCGTTGCTCTCGAGGGTGCGGCGGTCATTTGGAATGCACGCTCGCCTTTCGGGATCTTTGACCCAATTGAATCGGGCGGCTTTGTTTTTCGAGGGCGGCTCCATGAGCAATATCGGCGACGACGACCGTTCGGAAGAAACCACCGCCTATGACGGTTCGGATATCTATGCCGACGACGGCTCTGTGCGCTCCGACTTCCTCATGCATGTCGGTGCGGCGGTTGCCGATCGCGACACGATCTATCTGCGCCAGCACGTCGCCGGCCTTCATGCGTCCGAACTTGGCGATCTTCTGGAAGCTATCCAGCCGGAACAACGGCTGGCGCTCGTCTCTCTGCTCGGCAAGGAGTTCGATCTAGCGGCGCTGACCGAGGTCGACGAGGCTATTCGTCTCGACATCGTCGAACACCTGCCCAACGAGCAGATCGCCGAGGCAATCGGAGAGATGGACTCCGACGATGCGGTCTACATTCTGGAGGACCTGGATCAGGAGGATCAGGAGGAGATCCTCGCCAAGTTGCCATTCACCGAACGCGTTCGGCTGCGTCGCTCGCTCGACTATCCGGAAAGCACCGCCGGCCGGCGCATGCAAACGGAATTCGTCGCGGTGCCGCCGTTCTGGACCGTCGGCCAGACGATCGACTATATGCGCGAGGACGAAGACCTTCCCGACAGTTTCACGCAGATCTTCGTCATCGATCCAACGTTCAAGCTTCTTGGAACCGTCGATCTCGACCGTGTGCTGCGCACCAAGCGATCGATCAAGGTCGATGCCATCATGCGCGACACCAGCCATGCCATTCCCGCCGAGATGGATCAGGAAGAGGCGGCTCAACTGTTCGAGCAGTACGACCTCCTGTCGGCCGCAGTCGTCGACGACAACGAACGATTGGTGGGCGTGCTGACCATCGACGACGTGGTCGACGTGATCCAGGAAGAAGCGGAGGAGGACCTGCTGCGCCTGAGCGGCGTCGGCGACGAGGAACTGTCGGACTCCGTTGCCGAGGCCTCGCGCTCGCGGGTGCCGTGGCTCTTCGTCAATTCGATGACGGCCTGCATATCCGCCTCGGTGATCGGCCTTTTCGACGCGACCATCCAGCAGATTGTGGCTCTGGCCATCCTGATGCCGATTGTGGCCGGCATGGGCGGCAACGCGGGTTCGCAGACCATGACCGTGACCGTCCGTGCGCTCGCGACCCGCGGCCTCGACATTCACAATGCGCCGCGGATCATCCGCCGTGAAGCCGGCGTGGGGCTCTTGAACGGCATGATTTTCGGGACGTTTATCGGTATGATTGCCGGCCTGTGGTTCCAGGACCCGAATATCGGCGGCATTATCGCCACGGCAATGCTGATCAACATGATGGCGGCAGCGCTCGCCGGCATCATGATTCCGCTTCTCCTGGAAAAATCCGGTGCCGACCCGGCCGTTTCGTCGGCGGTCTTCGTCACCGCGGTCACCGACGTAACCGGTTTCTTCAGCTTTCTCGGCATTGCTACTTGGTGGTTCCACATCACGTGACCGCCGGTGCGTTGTTTGACTTTTACGTCAAAGTCAACGATAGTGACGCCTTGGAATTTGATGGGACGGCGCGTGAACAAATACTATAGCATCACTGAGCTAACGCGGGAATTCGGTATCTCAACCCGAACGCTGCGCTTCTACGAGGATGAAGGCCTCATTCATCCGGAGCGCCGCGGCCGCACGCGACTGTTTCGGCCGGCGGACCGTCATCTCATCAAGGAAATCCTGCGCGGCCGCCGCATCGGCTTCACCATTGCCGAAATTCGCGAGATCATTCAGGTCTACAAGGATCCGCCGGGCGAGATGGGCCAGCTCCAGCTTCTGATGACGCGCGTCGAGGAAAAGCGTGAGGAACTGCGGCAGAAACGCAAGGATATCGATGACACGCTCGCCGAGCTCGACAATGTCGAGGAGGCCTGCTTGACGCGTCTTGCGGAGATCGGCGTCGGCACCTAGCGCATCGGCCCCAAAATCGGAATCGATTTTCGGAAAGCACGATGCGTAGATTCAAAGACTTACAGCGCCCTTGGTGCGTCCTGAAGGACGCAGGGCGCTGTAATGCATGTCGCCCAAATAGAGATCTAAAGGGTTTGTTCAAAGGTGGCCGGGCGCCGCCTTTTTGCTTTCGGCCTCAGATCCACCGAGCCGTGCGACGGCAATAGCGTTCGAATTCGAAGCCGAAGCGCGACAGCAGATGCCTCTCTTCATTGCGGACGACAAAGACGGTCGTCAGCCCGACAGCCGCTATTGCCGCGATAAAAAGCCATGGGTTGGCTGTTATCAACCCGATGCCGATCATCAGCAGCGTGTAGCCGAGATAGATCGGATTGCGGGTGAAGCGAAAAGGGCCGCAGGTGACGAGGCAGGTGGCGCACCGGGTCGGCAGGATCGCGGTGTGGCGGTCCAGGAGCGTCTTGACGGCCCACAGGTCGATCGAGATCGCCGCAAAGATCAGTGCGCATCCGGTGAGCCATGCAAGCAAGCCATTTCCGTTCGCTACCGCAAGCGGGAAGAAGCGGTTGAAAATCAGCGCAGTCAGAGCGGCCGCGCCATAGACCACGGCGGGCCAAGGGAAATTCAGCGGCTTGGCACGATAGGCATTCATGTCCTAGTCCCCTGATTGCACGTCCATTGTGCATTGACGGGCGATTCGCGCAATGCGTTCATCGGTATTCACGTTGATCTTGCCCATGTTTAAGTCCTCGAACAGGCTTTGTTCTTTCAGCCGGTCGAGTGTGCAGCCGCAGAAGGCTTCGCACGGCGCTGCGGGGTCTGCGCGGTTGCAAGCCGCCACGCAGTTTGCGCGGTAGGCTTGTTCCGGGTCGGGTGCTGCGGCGGGTGCGATCTGGGCAACGAGATAGACGAGGCCGATGAGCAGCGGCTGGTGTACGAGGTATATGGCCAGACTGTGACGGCCGCCGAAGGCGAGTGGCTCGATCCACAGGTTGCGCGGGCTTCCCTCCGGTTTCGTGGACGCCCCTGGGTTGACGAGCAATGGGTGAAGAAGCTTGGCCGTTCCGATGCCGACCAGGAAGGGGGCAAGCCAGGGAAGGAGAGGCACGTAGTCGTTCGAACGTGGAACCGTCTCGGAGAGCCCAACCCACCATAGCAGCGGCACATCGAAGATGGCCGAGCGCAGGTAGAGCGGCGCAGCGAAGGCCGCCGCGGCGGCAACCAAGGAGACGATTGCGGGAAGTGGCAGGAACAGCAGGCCGACAAGGCTTGCCGCCGCGATCGAATGAAGGATGCCGAAGAAGATGAAAGAATCCGGAAAGGCGAACCACGTCGCGATGCTGATCAGCAGCGCCGCGCCAGCGATTTTCACGAAGCGGCGCGCAAAGGCACGCGGACGAAAATTTGGTCGCTGGCCGAGTACCAGGCTGTAGCCCGCCAGAAACAGGAAACTGCTCGCGATGAGGCGGGCGAAAAGCCGCCAGCCGCCCGTCGCTGCCGTCCCCGCCGCCACATAACCGAAGAATTCGAGATCCCAGACGAAATGATAGATCGCCATGGCGACCAGCGCCGAACCCCGGAGCCCGTCCAGAAGGGCGATCCGATGACGCTTTCCTATCTCTGGCGGTGCGCGTCGAGTTTCGGTAACCGTTGTTGCTGTGTTTTCCGACATCGGCTCTTGCCATCCTGTTTTCGCGATAAGTTCGCATGCCCGGCTTGCGCCGGCCACGCGCGGATGTTCTTCAAATGAGGAGCAGCGCGTATTACTTTGGCGCAGGTCTAGCACCCTGATTCTAGGCCATCTTATCCGCTTTCAACGATTCCATTTGAAAGCGGATAAGATGCTTCTAGTGCTTGAGAGCTTCGGACGCTTCCTCGACGAGAGCCTCTCTCGCTTCGGAGAAGAACTGCCGACGGACCAGCACGAAGATGACGAAGCCGGTGAGAACGATGAAAACATAGGGGCTGATGAACCAGCCGAGATAACCGATCGACAGGAAGATCGCCCTCAGTCCGGCATTGAAATGCTTCGCCGCCAGGATGTTCATGCGGATTGCACGCTCGGCGGCCTGCTCAGCCGCTTGCCGGTCCCGCGTCATGTCCGCCGTCATCGGAATGCCGCCCATCAGGATGGAGCAATAGTTGAACAGGCGATAGGACCAGCCGAATTTGAAAAAGGAGTAGCCGAAGAGGCAGGTCAGACCGCCGACCTTCAGCTCGAAACCTGTCCGTCCGCCCCGGAAAACCTGGGGAAGGTCGTTGAAGATCATCTGCACCTGGTCGGTCGCTCCGAGCAATGCGAAACAGCCGCCGAGCGCGAAGATGGTGGTCGAGGCAAAAAAGGCGGTGCCCGCCTGCAAGCCGGCGATGATCTGCGTGTCGATCATCTTCAGGTCGCGGTTGAGCGAGTTGCGAATCCATCGTCGGCGGTTTTCGTTCATCAGCCGGGTCAGGCTGACACGCTTGAATTTGCGCCGGCCGTCGGTTGCCCAGTTGAAGCCGCCCCATAACAGGACGAAGATGCCGAGCGCGATGTAATCATCGAAGGTCATGCAGGCGTTTTTGGCATGGCTGTTTGAAAATGCAAGATCGGCGCCGCTGTAGCATTGCCGATTGACGCTGTTCGGCGACGCAGGTGCCCCGTGCTGTTTCAGGGCACTGTCGCTTCGACACGATTTTGCCATATTTCGACGTTGCGGCTCTACGCTTTCTTCAGTATGCATGGCGCATGCGCGGGCAACGAGCACCCGCCGGCCTCGGGGCATTCGGAGACATCATGGACAATACAATACAGAAGTCGTGCTGGGGCGTGACTGTGCGCGCCGTGGCTGGCTTCGCCGGCATTCTCGTCGTGGCCTATCTTTTCGGCGGCTTTTGAGATCGAAGCATTCCAGCAGGGCGACGCGGTTCCCAACGGCCGCGTCGTTTTGATTCGACGGAGACATTTCTGACAACTCGCTTTCGCGTCATGTCGCACCAACAAGATCCGATGTCGGTTGGTCGCCTGATCGATAGGGATGGGATGGCTTAGTGTTTGATCCTATATTTATGGAATAGCCGACACCGTGGCTCTCAAAAGAGCAGCTGAGTGGGCGTCGGCATCGCAATCATCGGCTGGCGCTTCGGGTGGCGTACCTGACGGCGTTTCCGTGCTCCGGGGCAGGCAGTTTATGTTTCTTTCCGTCTTCGACGTCTTCAAGATCGGTATCGGTCCTTCGAGTTCGCACACGATGGGACCGATGTCGGCGGCAAACAGGTTTCTCGACCTGATCCTTTCCGACGACTGGCCGCGACCGACACATGCGAGCGTCGCCGCCATCAAGGTGAGCCTGCACGGTTCGCTTGCCCATACGGGCATCGGCCATGGCACTGGCCGTGCTGTTATCCTCGGGCTAATGGGCGAGCGTCCGGATCTCGTCGATCCCGACAGCATGGATACAATCATCGACGAAGTGGAACGCTCTGGTCGCATTACGCCCGCCGGACATCCACCGTACGCGTTCCAGCCGAAAACAGACCTCGTTTTCGACAAGAAGGTCCCTCTGCCCGGCCACGCCAACGGCATGGCCTTCTCGGCCTTTGATCGCGATGGGCGGCTGCTGCTGAAGCGGATCTACTATTCGATCGGTGGCGGTTTCGTCGTGACCGACACGGAGCTCGAGGCGATGCGCGCCGCCAAGAACAAGCCGGCGGGCGTAAAGGTGCCATATCCCTTCGCGACCGCGCAGCAGATGCTCGAGATGGCTGCTCGTTCGGGACTCACCATTGCCCAGATGAAGCGGGCGAACGAGGAATGCACGGTGTCGAGGGACGAACTCGACGCCGGCCTGGATCGCATCTGGGAAGCGATGAAGAGCTGCATCGACCGGGGTTTGAGCCAGGACGGCATCATGCCGGGTGGGCTGAAGGTTCGCCGCCGTGCGCGTGCGATCCACGACAAGCTTCAGGAGGAGTGGCGATCCAACAAGACCAACCCGCTGCTCGCAAACGATTGGCTGAGCGTCTACGCTATGGCGGTCAACGAGGAGAATGCGGCCGGCGGCCGGGTTGTGACCTCGCCGACGAATGGCGCCGCCGGCGTCGTCCCGGCGACCATCCGCTACTATCTTCATTTCCATGACGATGCCGATCAGGAAGGCATCCGCGATTACCTGCTGACCGCCGCAGCCGTTGGCGGCATCATCAAGCACAATGCCTCGATCTCGGGGGCGGAGGTCGGCTGTCAAGGCGAAGTCGGCTCCGCTTCCGCGATGGCGGCCGCGGGCCTTGCCGCCGTGATGGGAGGCACACCCGAGCAGATCGAGAACGCCGCTGAGATCGCGCTCGAACATCACCTCGGCATGACCTGCGATCCCGTCGCCGGGCTCGTGCAGGTGCCGTGCATCGAACGCAACGCCCTTGGTGCCGTCAAGGCGGTCACCGCCGCCTCGCTCGCCCTCAAGGGAGACGGCAAACACTTCGTGCCGCTCGACGCCTGCATCGAGACCATGCGGCAGACCGGCGTGGACATGAGTGAGAAATACAAGGAAACCTCCACCGGCGGCCTTGCGGTGAACGTCGTGGAGTGCTGACGCTCCCGCGTAGCGGGAGACGCGCGGCGCGACCCACGCGGTTTTCTGCCCCAATCCTGCCATAGGATCATGAGGTCGGCTGCGTAGGCGCTCCTGTGGACGAACAGTTTCAACACGCTTGACCACGGCCGGCGGACGGGTGTTCAAGGTTTCTCATGGCGTTGCATCTCATAAAGCTCTGCGTCGGCGCAGAATCGGTCGAGGACTTGCGGGAGTGGGTGTCGCGCAAGGCGTTGGCTGCGATCGCGGCCGGGCAGGAGCCCCACTCGTTCCATACGACCCGGATGGTTCCGAAACGTACTGAGGAACTCCTTGCCGGCGGCTCACTCTATTGGGTGATCAAGGGGCATGTGCAGGCGCGGCAGCCCATGATTGGTATCGAGACCTTCACCGACGGCGAAGGCATCGGCCGCTGCAATCTCATCCTCGGACCGGAAGTGGTTGAAACCGAACTCCAGCCGCGCCGCGCTTTCCAGGGATGGCGCTACCTGCAGGACAAGGAGGCGCCGCGCGATCTGGCTTCGCTTTCCTACGGTGAGGCGGACATGCCGCTGGAACTGAGACGCGAACTGGCCGAGCTTGGCCTTCTCTAGCGCATCGGCCCGAAAATCGGAATCGATTTTCGGAAAGCACGACGCGTAGATTCAGAGACTTACAGCGTCCTTTGTGCGTCCTGATGGACGCACGGCGCTGTAGGTACCGGCGAGGGAACAGCCCTCATTTTTTGAAGTCAGTGGATGCGCAGTCGGAGCGGACGGCGACGGCCAGCGGCAGTCACATGCAGGTGGATGCCGGCGCGCGGCTGGGTCGAGCGCCATGCACGCGCACCATGCGTTAAAAGCATGCCGACGAGATCGCGCGTCTTCGCTTTCGAGCGGTTCAAGCCGATGTCGGCGATGCGCATTGCGGCCTCATGCAGGGGGTGCAGACCAATGCGCGAAGATCTCGTTTTCTTTCCCGGCATCACGGTAACACCGGGAACATTCTCGTTCACTGCCATGACCAACCTCGTTACGCTGTACAAATCCGAGGAAGACGGCCAGGCGAAACGCACCCGCCCGTCAGAAAGTCCTTTTCGTTACTGCTGGCTCGCCCAGCAAGCGAAACCCTTCTTCTTCAAAACCTTGCATGCATTGACGGCCTTGTCCTGGTCGTCGAAGCCGCCGAACCGTGCGCGGTAGACCTGGCCGCCGCCGTTCGAGAAAGCGACGGTAAACGGTGTCGCGTTGCGCAACGTCTTGCCGCCCTTCTCCTTGGCATTGCCGAGAAGCGTCATTGCCTGCGCCTTGTCGGGGGTAGCGCCGATCTGGATGACCCAACCCTGCGGCTGCGCCTCTGCTTCCGGCTGGGTATCGGCCCTGGCGGCAACCGAGTTGGTGATCTGCGTGTCGACATCTGCGGCCGCCGGCTGTGCGGCAAGCTTGGCGCTTTGGGCTTCGAGCGTGTTCGGCGCGATCTTGCCCGTAAGCACAGGGTTGTCGGACGCCGGCTGCGTTGCCGCGTAAGCCATTTCCATACGGCTCGAGCTTTCGCCACTGTAGCGGAAATCCGGAACCGGGCCGGTGTTGGGCAGATCCATGGCAGCCGAGGCGACGGCGACGGGCGCTGCCGCAGGCTTCACTTCGGCCTGCGCCACGGCGGCGACGGGCGGTTCGGCGGTCGGCGCTTCCGCGATGAGGTTGCCCCCGCCGCGGCGCGAGGCGGCCGGCATGTATTTGGCGACGAGCTTGCGCATCTGGGCGTCGCGGGAACCACCGGATGTCCCGCCCAGCACGACTGCGACGATGCTGCGCCCGTCAAGCTGTGCCGAGGTCACCAGGTTGAAACCCGATGCCCGGGTATAGCCGGTCTTGATGCCGTCGACACCGCGCACACTGCCAACAAGCCGGTTATGGTTGCCGATCGTCTGCTTGCCGAAACGGAAGCTCCGCGTAGAGAAATAGTCATAATATTGGGGAAAGTGCTGCCGCAGCGCGATGCCGAGCCGTGCCTGGTCACGGGCCGTGGTCTTCTGATCCGGGTTCGGCAGTCCGTTGGCATTGCGATAGGTCGTATGCGTCATGCCGAGCGCGCGCGCTTTGTTCGTCATCATCCGGGCAAAACGCTGCTCGGAGCCGCCGAGAAGCTCGCCCAGCGCCGTGGCAGCGTCGTTGGCGGAGCGCGTCACCAGCGAGAGGATCGCCTGCTCGACCGTGATCGACTGGCCGGCTCGTACACCCAATTTGGATGGCGGTTCTGCTGCTGCGTTCTTGGAGAATGGAACCGGCGTGGACCTGCTGATCCGTCCGGCTTCGAGCGCCTCGAACGTCAGATACAGCGTCATCATCTTGGTGAGAGAGGCCGGATAGCGCAACTGGTCCGCATCCTCGCCGTAAAGCACCTTGCCGGTCTTGGCGTCGACGACGATGCCGGCGTATTTTGGATTGGCCATTGCCGGCGCGGAGAGGGCCAATACGGCAATGGCGCCGGCGAGGACAATCCGTCCTGCGATTTTTGAAATGGCGCCAAGCGGGCGTTTCGCGATATCAAAAAAAACGGATTGAGACACTACGCTGCTCTTTATTCTCATGTCATGGATGCCGTCCGGACGCGTCGCCGGAACGATCGTTCATGCGACAGTATCGGGATAGCGTTACCAATCGGTTTATGATGAATGATTGGTTTCCTGGGTGGGCCGTTTTGTTCAGGAACGACACCGGCCGACCCAACCGGGTCGCCGTTTCGCCTGCACCATGACTCTTGGACAAAATCAGGGCGCCAGCCGGCTGCGAACGAAGGTTTCCACGGAATTGTCGATCATCCGCCATTGCGGCAGCAGCTTGCTCGAAAAGCGGTAGAGAACGGTCAGATCCTTGCCGACATGCACGTCGCGCTGGCAGTCGGCGCTCGTCGCTCCCTCGATGTCCGCGGGCAGGGTGCAGCGCAGGACATAAGGCGGTTGCCCGGCACGGTCCGCGGTGAAGAAAACTTCACCAGCGTAGCTTGTATCCGACTTGGCGTCGTGCCGGACTAGGCCGGCGGGACCGGGCTGAGCCTCTTCGCTGAGGATCTGGCGATAGATGGGCGCCAGCCGTCCCGACATGTCTTGCGACATCGTGCTCTGCGAGAGTTGCAGGAAGATCAGACTTTCCGGCCGGTTGATATCGTTAAACAGGTCCCGCGTGTTCTCGCCGTAGCCCTCCAGTGTCGGCCAGGTCAGGTAAAGGTCGATGCGCTCGGCAATACTGGTCGCGCGCTGGCTTTCGAAGCGAATGATGTTGGCCGGTAGCCGCAGGTGATCCTGTCCGATGAAGATGTCGTAGATTTCTTGACTGGAGGTGTGTCCGGCAAGCACGAGCTTTTCTCCAAGCCGGTGTCCGGAAAAGGAAACGATCGTGGTCAGTGCCGCCAGCAGAATGACGACCGCGGTAACCTTGTAGACAAAATGCGGCGAGAGGAGCGGCGAAAATTCCGGTTCGGGGCCGCTGGTTGGCGCATTCATGTGGGATCGTCCGTCGCGGTGGCTTGTTGTTGTGCGCTCAATCCGGCCTCAAGCAAAAGGAAGTGATCTGGCCGGAATGTCGCCTTCGACGGTCGATGAAGATGGTTAATTTTCGGTGAAATGCACTTGGGGCCGGGGCAGGCCGCGCGGATGTTGGAAAAGAAAAAGCCGGTTCCGGGGACAACGGAACCGGCAATTGCATGACTCCTTAGATCGGGGTCGATTTCAGGACAAAATCATGCAGCACTTCAAAGCGCTACAGCGAGCTTGGCGCGTCCGATTGCGCGGCGCTTGTAGAGGCTTGGTCGACAGGGGGAACGCGGATTTGACCGAAACCCGATAATTGTCATCAGCAGAGGCGGCCCGACAGAGTGCCTCTATTGCGTCTTTACGCTGCCCACTGCCACGGCGCGGCCGTCCTGCAGTTTCACCCAGCGGCCGGCATTCTCGGAAGACTGTCGCTTCAGGAAGGTGTACTCGGTTTCCGACCAGCGAAGCACCTTGCTGCGCATGTTGTCGAGGATGAAGTCACCGCGGTCGGTGCGAACGGTCAGAACCGCGTGGCCGTCACCATTCGGCTGCAGCACGACGGTGATCAACAGATCGGCGGGAGAAAAACCGCTCTCGATCAGCTTGCGGCGTTTGAGGAGCACATAGTCCTCGCAGTCGCCGACGGTGTCCGGGTAAGACCATTCTTCTTCCACGCCATGGATTTCCATATCCGTCATCGGGGCCACGGCCTCGTTGACCTCATAATTGACCTCGAGAATTTTCTGCCAGCCCTCGCGGGTTAGCACCATCGGGCCGCCGTCTGTTCCAGTCGCGGTGCATTCGGACGGATTGCGCTTGCAAAACTCGTAGTGACCGATCGGCGGATTGGTGGTGCCGCCCACCGCGATGTTCGCCGGAAGGGCGAAGGCTGCCTCGGTCAGGAAACCGACGAAAAGGGCCGCGCCCGCAATCGTCTGGGTGATGGCTTTGTGCATTGTTGTCTCCCCGTTATGGTTCGACAATGGCACAGAGTTTTTTATCCGCGGCGAAGAAGCGAGGTAAAAACAAGTACAAATAAGAATAGTATGCGCAGAAAATAAGAATAAAAAGCCGATCAAATAATAATAAATATCGATTCAAATTTTAACGAAATTTCCACGCGCGGAGACCCGCAGGGAACGGATGCAGATTGTTATCACTGTGAAAAGTAAGGGTAATTCGAAACGAAAAGCCACTCTTGGTCGGAGTGTCTGGCCGAGGCTTTTGCGGAATCTGAGATCGCTGATAGAGGCTGCAAAGAACGGGATTTACGTCCATTCCGCGCTAAAGGGGGCGAGTCGGGCGAAATTTTTCCGGAAAATATTTGAGAAACGCTCGACCGTCACCTCAGGATGGAGCCATGCTCACGCCGGAAAAGCACCGTCGCGTTCACAATGGCTCATATAGACGGTCGCCGGTGAGATCGTCATCGCATGAAAACGCTATTGCCCGGCGGCCGCCGCGGTGTGCACTTGGCCAAGTCCGCGTGAAACACGGGGCAATATCAGTGATATTCTCTGCTGCGGTCAGCCGACGGGGTTTGCCCCGATGGCTCAAAGGAATTCGGCCAGGGCTTCGCGAGACTGAATGCCGGAGAATTCGACCGCTACGCCTTCCTGGAAGTGCCGGACGATCCTGCCCTTCATGGTGCCGAGCTTGACCGGGGTCCCGATCACGGGCCGGGTTTCGATGTCGATCGCGGCGCCGGAGAGGGAGAGATCAATGATGCGGCAGGCGTATTTTTCGCCGGTGCCGAACGTGAGTTCCGTCAGAACCTTGCGCGGTACAAGGCGGTCATGGCGACGGTCCTCCGGCAGGCCGAGCTCGTGCTTGTTGGCGATCCATGTGAGCTGCGCCGCCAGCTTCTCACGCTTCCGTTCCGTCGCGTTGAGCTGGATGACGAAAGCATGGTCGGCGAGCCGCGACACGGTGCCTTCTAGCCGCCCGACATGCTCGATATAGGCGATGATCCGCTCGCCGGCGCGTGGGCGGGCGGGCGAGGAAAGGAGCACGTCACCTGGCGACATGTCGACTGCGGTGCAATCAAATTCGTCGCGATTGGCAAGCATCAGCCGTCCCGAGAGATTTACCGAAACGCGCTGAAAGGCACTTTCCTGGTGCGGCTTCGGGCCGGTGTTTTGTGCGTGCTGAAACGAGAACATGGTCACTCTGCAATCGAAGTATCCTTGCCCGTGAAATTATAGGCGGTTTCGGTTAATAGAAGGTTGGCCCCGCGGTTGGCTGCCTTCTGCAACTCAGCGTTCCCGTCCGCCTTCGAAGATGCGCAGGTGCTGGACCTTACGGCCGATTTCTTCGCGTCGCCTTGTGGCATCCGCAGGATGAGACGCCTCGGCCACCTCCGCACGCTCGCCGCGCCTGCTGTCGAGAATCTCCAGGCCTTGTGCGACGAGGCATTCAAGCGGCGTCATATGCAGCCATGAAGGGCGCGACAGCGGCGCCAGCGAACCGAGGATGCGGTCGCTGCCGCCCTGCGGCGATCCAAGTGGCGTCAGCAGCAATTCGGTCTCCAGACGCTCACCGTCGGCCGTCAGTCCGCAGGCAGAGAGGGCGGCGAGCGAGTGTTGCGCCATTACCTGATCGGCGACCCGGACGGCTTCGCTCGCTTCGCTGGGGGGCCACAGCGCGCCAAATGGCTGCCCACGCAATTCTCGACCGAAAAGGGCGCAGACATGGGTGCCGGCGAGCCGGAAGCGAATGTCGCCGCTCGGCTGCCGTTCAAGGATGAACAGGCTTGGCAGCAGTGCGCAAATTTCTTGTGGTTCGATCTCGTCGCGACGCGGGAGGTCCCGTTCACCGCGTAATGTGTTCCAATATCGGAACAGTTCTATCGTGGTTTTGCTGCGCATCGCTCATTCGTTCCGTCGACCGGGCTCCGACTGCTCCTAATCGGCACAGCGGGCGCGGCTCCTTCGATTCAGAAATGGTGGAGCGATTTTCGTGCCACGCCGATATTAAGGTTAACGATCGGTTTCGATTGCGCTGGACGCCGCGTGCTGGCACCTAGATGTCATCACTTCACGAAGGTTTGCCTTCAGCACGCTATTGGAGTTCGGTATAAGGGCTCACCGGCCGTTCAGTTTTTACTGGACGGTCTTTTTTTGTTTGCTTATGCCTTCGCGCTATCCAGCGGCAGTACTGCCGTAGAACCTGATCGCGAACGCGCAAGCAGCGATGGAAGAGAGCAGGCATGGAACGAGATCAGGCAGCGACACCAGCGGAAACGGATGCCGAAAAGGATACGGCCCGTGCCCGCGAACCCGCCTTCAATCTGCCGGCGGGACTAACCGGCATCCTCTTGTTTCTCATCGCCGTTCATGCGTTGAGGACCTATCTCCTGTCGCCGGCGGTAGATCAGGAACTGATCCTGAACTTCGCCTTCCTGCCCGTTCGCTACACGCTCCCGCTTTCCGAACAGGGGCTCGTCTGGCTTTGGACGCCAGTCACCTACTCATTTCTGCACGGCAGTTGGGATCATCTCATCTTCAACATCTTCTGGATGGTTGCCTTCGGGGCGCCGGTCGTGCGGCGCATCGGCATGGTGCGCCTGGCCGTGTTCTGGTGCCTTTCGGCCGCCGCTGCCGTTGCCTTGCACACCGTATTTCATTGGGGCGAAATTATCGTCGTGGTTGGCGCCTCCGGGGTTGTTTCCGGGTTCATGGGGGCGGCAGCGCGTTTCGTCTTCTCGCCGAGCGGCCGCATCAGCCGCCAGTTCGCGCACCTCAACCGGCGGCTTTCGCTAACCGAAACGCTTGCCAACCGCTCTGTGCTGGTCTTCACCGGCATCTGGTTCCTGACCAATTTTCTCGTCGGCCTCGGCATGTTTTCCGTTGGCGGCGCGGGAAGCGTCGCCTGGGAAGCGCATATTGGCGGTTTCCTGTTCGGCTTCCTCCTTTTCGGGTTCTTTGACCCGCGCGACTAAGACTACGGATTCCGCCGTAACTTACGAAAAAACAGTCACATTTATGATCCCAAATTGTTTCAAGGCGGATTCATAAATGTGATGGCTGACACACCGGGGCGGCCGAGCGACAAGGCTTGATTTCCCAAGATCGCTGGAGCACCATTCCCTACGGTCGCCTGCTGCATGTTTGCTTAAATCGCAACCGATTTAAGGATAAAAACATGCGGGAACTCAAAGTGCTACAGCCTTTGCGCGTCTGATATGACACGCGGTGCTGTAGAGAGGGCGAGCGTGCAAGGCTGGGTGTCGGCCTGGGTTTCGTGCAGGAGAGGCGCGAGGACCAGCGATCGACATCGGATATTGGGGCGGGTTCCTGCGGCAACCTGCACGGATCTTTGTGCAGAGGCTCGGAGTGTTAAAGCGACCATCAAGCATCCGAAGTGACGCGCGGCGCTGCAAGCACACGAGACGGCCAGAACTTCGTCCCACCGACCCAGCGTGGTCTAACGGGAGATGTGTGGATGTCGGTAAGAGCGATTCTCAACGAAAAAGGCCACAACGTCGTGACTGTCACTCCGGATGTGACAGTGCATCAGGCTGCGACCTTTCTGCATGACAATCGTATCGGGGCGGTCGTCGTTGTCGATCCGGACGATCAAATCGTTGGCATTCTGACGGAGCGTGATGTCGTGGCTTCGATCGCCAAATATGGTGCCACCTGTCTCGACAGCCCGGTTTCGTCCGTCATGTGGCAAAACGTCTATTGCTGCCGCGAGGAGATGTCCATTGCGACGCTGATGGAAATGATGAGCAAGCTGCGTGCACGCCACTTGCCCGTGGAACGAGAAGGTCGTCTGGCTGGCATCGTATCGATTGGTGACGTAGTTAAGCACCATATCCGCGCAATGGAGCACGAGACCGAACAGATCAAGGCCTATATCGCTGGTTGACGGGAAGGGGCGGCGCGATGCCGCCCTCCACACACACACCTGCGGTGCTGCGCGTATTATCAGACGTCAATCACTTGAGATGCTACGCAATCAAGACGGAAAGATCGGCGGGCGTGCCTATACGTTTAGCGGATCAGCACTTCCTGCATGCGTCGGATCTCCGCTAGCTTCCCCTTCGCTTCGTGATAGCCACGGTCGATCGCCTCGCCGGCGCGATGAAATTCCGAAAGACCTATGTCGTTGAGCTTTGGGTGAAGAGCGAGATCTGGTGGATCGCCGGCAAGCCGGGCGCGCGAGATACGATCCTGAATGATATTGAAGGCCTGTACCATGACGCTCGTCATGCCGAGACGCGCAGAGTAGGGGCTACCGTCCTTGATGGGCGCATCCACGGCTTCCATGCCGGCGCTGTGCTTAACGACGGCCGAGCGTCCGTAGAGATCGTAGTTGAGGTTGACCGCAACGACGAGTTGCTGCTCATGGGCGCGACACACCGAAACCGGAACCGGGTTGACCAAGGCACCATCGACGAGCAGTCGGCCATTGGCGCTGATCGGCTCGAAAATGCCGGGGAGCGCATAGGACGCGCGGATGGCGGTTATAAGCGAGCCCTTCTCGATCCAGACCTCATGGCCGCTGTGAACTTCGGTGGCGACAGCAATGAAGGGGCGATCGAGTTCTTCGATGCTGAGGCCCTTCAGGTGCTCCTGCATGCGTTTGGTCAGTCGCAGGCCGCCGAACAAACCGCCGCCGCCGATCGCGAAATCGAGCAGGCCGGCGATGCGCCGCACGGTGAGAGAACGGGCGAAGGCTTCCAACTCGTCCAGTTTACCGGCGAGGTAGCAGCCGCCCACGAGCGCCCCGATCGACGTGCCGGCAATCATGCCGACCTCGATACCTTCCTCATCGAGCGCCCGCAGCACGCCGATATGCGCCCAGCCGCGCGCTGCGCCACCGCCCAGGGCAATGGCGATCTTCGGTTTCGGGGGTTGGGGAGCAGGCGCTGGAGGAGCAGTTGTGAGCGAAGATCCATCCGGGTCGGATAGGTCGGGAATCTGGTTGCTACGCGTGAATGTCCAGTTCAACATCCGGCACCTCCAACATCGCCGAATAGACTACCAAGTGCGCGCGTCTGGTAGGAGGCCCCTGCCAAGCCGGCGATGGTGCCGTCTTGTTTGAATTCATTGCTGAAAGACTGGCACCCTAACTGAGATATACCACCGTTCCCGTCGTCAATTTTGGCGGGCGCGATAAAGATTAGATACAGCCTGCAACACTTTTCGCTTCGCCGCAGTTTCGACGGTAACCGCTTCCTTGATTAATGATTAGGCGCCCGTTTGGTTGCCAAAAAATAAATATAGCACGTGGTTGAACCAAGAAAACGCAGATACTTAATTTTTGCTGTAGACCGGTGCGGGATCGAACTGCCGGTGGTTGTCCGTTATCGTCACTGTGGCTTTGCCCTCATCGAGGCTCACGGTGCGGTAGAAGCAAGAGCGGCGGCCGGTGTGGCATGTGGCCTCGTGGCCGGCCACCGAAACCTTCAGCCAAATGGCGTCCTGATCACAATCGGTTCGTATTTCCTCGACGGTCTGCAGGTTGCCCGAACTCTCGCCTTTCTTCCACAGCCCCTTGCGCGAACGGCTGTAGTAGTGCGCAACGCCGGTTTCAATGGTCAGAGCCAGTGCCTCGGCGTTCATATGCGCGACCATCAGCAGCTCGCCGTCGCGCGCATCGGTGACGACGGCGGTAACGAGCCCTTTCTCGTCGAAGCGGGGGGTAAAGGCCGGACCAGTCTCCAGTACGGCCTTGTCTTCCGAAGGGGCGTCGAAGGTGAACGTCATCGTATAAGGCTCCATAGCTACAGCGTCGCGCGTCTTATCAGACGCGCAAACGACACTGTAGCATTTTGAATTTGCAGTAGAGCTTACTTGAAGCCCCGCAGCATGGTCATGAAACGAGCCTGTTCGGCCGGATCGCTTTGGAAGCTGCCGGTAAATGTCGTCGTCAGCGTCGTCGAACCCTGCTTCTGAACGCCGCGCATCGCCATGCACATATGCTCGGCCTCGATCATGACGGCAACGCCGCGCGGCGCGAGCGTTTCGTCGATGGCCCTGGCGATCTGCGCCGTCATCGTCTCCTGGGTCTGTAGCCGGCGGGCATAGATGTCGACGACACGGGCGATCTTGGAAAGGCCGAGTACACGGCCGTTCGGCATATAGGCGACATGCGCCTTGCCGATGATCGGCACCATATGATGCTCGCAGTGGGAGAAGAACGGAATGTCCTTCACCAGCACCATGTCGTCGTAGCCCGCGACCTCCTCGAAGGTCCGTCCGAGCACATCCTCTGCCGCGAGCTCGTAGCCGCCGAACAGTTCCTTGTACGCCTTGACGACCCGCGCCGGCGTATCTTTGAGACCCTCGCGCTCCGGATCGTCGCCGGCCCAGCGTAGCAGCACGCGGACTGCTTCCTCGGCCTCCTTCTGGGTCGGTCGGCCGCTCGCATCGTCGAGCAAAGGAAAATTCTTCACTATGGCGTCCATAATGGCCCCTTTAAGCAATACGGGATTGCTGACGTTTTATCTTTCGGACAACTCGCCACTGGCCATTCGCCTAACCCTGCAGGCTTGGGTTCCGTTGGCGGGCTCCGGGGCTTTCGGGTCCTGGCTTAGCAGTGCACTGGACCGTCCGGCACGGTTTCCCAAACAACAGGCGACTTGATGTTCCCTTGCGGAACTGTCGCCCCAACACGACATAGCATATAGTATGGTGCCACATGGATGAAAGAGGCCGAATGTGCAGTGCGGTGCTTTTTTCCTGTGTACCGGAGAAAATCATGCGCCAATTACCCAAAACCGCGAAAAATGAGCCGGATCGCGTCAAATGATGGATGACATTTACAACAACAGAATTCTCGAATTCGCTGGCAACATCCCCCGCATCGGAATGTTGGCGGATGCCGACGCCGAGGCGGCGGCACATTCGAAGCTGTGCGGCTCGAAAGTAAGGATCTGGCTGAAGATGGAGGGAGACGTCGTGACCGACTTCGCCCATGACGTCAAGGCATGCGCCCTTGGGCAGGCTTCGTCCTCGATCATGGCGCGCCATGTCGTCGGCGCCAACGCCGGTGAGATCCGAAGAGCCCGAGAGGAGATGCTCTCCATGCTGAAGGCGGACGGCGAGGGCCCGTCGGGCCGCTTCGAGGACATGCGCTTCCTGAGGCCCGTTCGGGACTACAAGGCCCGCCATGCCTCCACGATGCTGACCTTCGATGCAGTGGTCGACGCCATAGGCCAGATAGAAGCAAGGCGGCTTGCCGCCGCGGTCTGAGCAATGTGCGCTGAGCCTCACCATGATCATGCCCTTCGTCCGGCGGTTCGCACCCGGGGGCGGAACTGGTCCGGCCCGTTTCGCAAGACGCCGGGGCGGCTCTTCGGCATGGCCCTCATTCGCGCCTACCAACTGACGCTGTCGAGTTTCATCGGAAACTCCTGCCGGCACCTTCCGACCTGCTCGGAATACGGCTTCGAGGCGATTGCCCGCCATGGTCTATGGGCCGGGGGCTGGATGACGTTCTTTCGCGTGGCCCGATGCGGCCCTGGGGGAACCCATGGCTTCGATCCGGTGCCGGAGGAGCTGACATCACGCCAGATCTGGTATGCACCATGGCGCTACTGGCGGCAGACGAAAGAAGGCCGGCTGCCATGACGATACCGATGGAATACCGGCAGGCCTCTGCCGATTTCGACCGGTTTATTCTGGACGTGCGCGATATTGCCGGCCTTCAGACCACCAATCAGGCCTATACCATGGTGCAGGCGGTCTTGCAGACTTTCCGCCGACGTCTCGATGTTCCCGACGCGCTGCTCTTTGCAAATGTCTTGCCGCCGGTGCTCCGCGCGCTCTTTGTCGCCGACTGGGATATGGAAGAGCCGCAGATGCCCTTCGCCGGTCGTTTTGCGATGACACGCGAGGTGCAATCGCTCCGCCCCGATCACAATCTTTCTCCGGATACCGCAATCGCTGACGTTGCGGCGGCGTTGCGTCGGAACATTGACGAACTGACGCTGGATCGCGTGCTGGCGCGACTGCCCGCAGGCGCGACCGATTTCTGGCGGGCGTGATCGGACGATGAGCTATGTGGCGTTGCTGTACAGCATTATCCTAAGCGACAGGCGGCGTGTCGTCATGACTGACCTGCGGACCATGGCGGAACGTCTTGGCTATCATGCGCCACGCACCCTCGTCGCCACGGGCAACATCGTATTCGACGCGCCCGACAAACCGCTTGCCGACATCGAGGCCGAACTGGAATCGGCGTTTGCCGTGACGTTCGGTCGCCATGTCGACATTATCGCGCGGCGCGGAGACGATTGGCGGAGGCTTGTTGCCGGCAACCCGTTTCCCGCCGAAAGCGAGGCAGATCCGACGCGTGTCCATGTTCGGGTGATGCGCTCACCGCTTCACCGCGACGTGCTCGAAATGTTCCGCGGCCATTGTTCGAGGGGTGAGCGTATGCAGATCGTCGGCGGCGACCTCTGGGTGGATTTTGGCGGAAAGGCCAGCGAATCGAAGCTGCTCGGCGTGTTGACCACCAAGCGGTTGGGCATTGGCACATTCCGCAACTGGAACACGGTGCGCGGTCTGCGCGACATGCTATCCGGCTGAACGGCCTCTCCTTTACTCGACCGTCAAAAACATTTATCAGGCGCGCGTCAATAATCGGCGGCTGCTCTCATGCAAAAGCCCGGCAACCATACCACCCGCATTCGTTGGCGGGACTGGATAGGAGATCATAATGTCGCATACCGTTTCCCTTACATTTCCTGATGGCTCCGCTCGCGAATTCGCGGCCGGCACGACCGGTCGCGATGTGGCCGAGTCGATTTCCAAGTCGCTCGCCAAGAAGGCTGTCGCAATCGCGCTCGATGGTGAGCTGCGCGACCTTTCGGACGCCGTGACCGATGGCCGCATCGAGATCATCACGCGCGAAGACAGGCGTTCGCTCGAGCTTATTCGTCACGATGCCGCCCACGTGATGGCCGAGGCGGTGCAGGAACTGTGGCCGGGAACACAGGTGACCATCGGTCCTGTCATCGATAACGGCTTTTATTACGACTTCGCGAAGAATGAGCCCTTCACGCCCGACGACCTGCCTGTCATCGAGAAGAAGATGAAGGAGATCATCGCGCGCAACAAACCCTTCACCAAAGAGATCTGGTCGCGCGAGAAGGCGAAGGAGGTCTTTGCCGCAAAGGGCGAGGACTACAAGGTCGAGCTCGTTGACGCGATTCCTGAAGGCCAGGACCTCAAGATCTACTACCAGGGCGACTGGTTCGACCTTTGCCGCGGGCCGCACATGGCTTCGACGGGCCAGATCGGCACGGCTTTCAAGCTGATGAAGGTGGCCGGCGCCTACTGGCGCGGCGACAGCAACAATCCGATGCTGACACGCATCTACGGCACCGCATGGCACACGCAGGAAGAGCTCGATCAATATCTGCACGTGCTTGCCGAAGCCGAAAAGCGCGACCATCGGCGCCTTGGCCGGGAAATGGACCTCTTTCATTTTCAGGAAGAGGGCCCCGGCGTCGTCTTCTGGCACGGCAAGGGCTGGCGCATGTTCCAGACACTGGTCGCCTATATGCGGCGCCGACTTGCCAACACCTATCAGGAAGTCAATGCACCGCAGGTGCTGGACAAATCGCTATGGGAGACCTCGGGCCACTGGGGCTGGTACCGTGACAACATGTTCAAGGTGACCGTTGCCGGTGACGAAACGGACGATGACCGCGTCTTCGCATTGAAACCCATGAACTGCCCGGGTCACATCCAGATCTTCAAGCACGGCCTGAAGTCCTACCGCGAATTGCCGGTCCGGCTCGCCGAGTTTGGCAACGTCCACCGGTACGAGCCGTCGGGCGCGCTTCATGGTCTGATGCGCGTGCGCGGCTTCACGCAGGATGATGCGCATGTCTTCTGCACGGACGAGCAGATGGCGGCCGAATGCCTGCGCATCAACGACCTGATCCTGTCGGTCTACGAGGACTTTGGCTTCAAGGAAATCGTCGTCAAGCTATCGACGCGGCCGGAAAAGCGCGTCGGCTCCGATGCGCTCTGGGATCGTGCGGAGGCCGTGATGACTGACGTGCTGAAGACGATCGAGGCGCAGTCCGAAGGCCGCATCAAGACCGGTATCCTGCCGGGCGAGGGTGCGTTCTACGGTCCGAAGTTCGAATACACTCTGAAGGATGCCATCGGCCGTGAATGGCAGTGCGGAACGACTCAGGTCGACTTCAACCTGCCGGAGCGGTTCGGTGCCTTCTACATCGACAAGGATTCGGAAAAGCGCCAGCCGGTGATGATCCACCGGGCAATTTGCGGCTCGATGGAACGTTTCCTCGGCATCCTGATCGAAAACTTCGCTGGTCACATGCCGCTCTGGATCTCGCCGTTGCAGGTCGTGGTCGCGACGATCACGTCCGAAGCCGACGACTACGGCCGCGAGGTTGCAGCGCTTCTGCGTGAGGCGGGACTTACCGTGGAAACGGACTTCCGCAACGAGAAGATCAACTACAAGGTCCGTGAGCACTCGGTGACGAAGGTGCCCGTGATCGTCGTCTGCGGCAAGCGCGAGGCAGAAGAGCGTTCGGTCAACATCCGTCGTCTCGGCTCGCAGGCGCAGACGGCGATGTCGCTCGACGAAGCGATCGCTTCGCTCTCGGCCGAAGCGATGGCGCCGGATCTCAAGCGCAAGGCGGAAAAGAAAGTCCGGGGCTAACGCCCCGGACTCCATCCTGTCAGAAAACTGTAATGTTCCGGGACTATGCGGATAACGTACGTCGCCTACAGCGCCGCGCGTCTTACCAGACGCGCAAAGGATGTTGTAGCACTTTGAAGTGCTGCATGTTTTTGTCCGTGAATCGGTTGCGATTTAAGGAAACATGCAGGACGACGGGCGGGCAAGTGTGAGCGGTTTCCGTGCAATTCAAAGAATTGTCTTACGCGAATGAGAATGACCCGCGCCTGAAGCGCTGGTTCATTCGCTCCGTCGAGGGCCTGTCCGGTCGCAACCGCTACGCCAGGCTCTATGCGCGCTGGCGCGCTGAAATCGTCGGCAGGAGCGACCGCGTCTTCGGCGACATGCTGCAATTGATCGACGTGCGCATGCGCGTCCAGGGTGAATGGCCACCGCGCCAATTGCCCGATACGCCGCTCGTCATTGTCGCCAATCATCCCTTCGGCATCGGCGATGGCATTGCCGTTCTTTCTCTGGCCGAACAACTTGGGCGCCCGTTCCGGGTGCTGATCCACACCGAACTCCTCAAGGTGCCGGAGATCGCACCCTATTCACTCCCCGTGTCCTTCGAGGAGACCAAGGAGGCGTTGGCGCTCAACATGGCGACGCGGCACGAGGCGGTGCGGCTGCTGAAGGAGCGGGTTACGATCGTCATTTTCCCCGCCGGCGGCGTTGCGACGGCGAAGAGGGGTTTCGGCAAAGCCGAGGATCTGCCGTGGAAGATGTTTCCGGCCAGGCTTATCCAGGCGACTTCGAGGGGCAGAACGGGCGGCTCTTTCATCTCGCCAGCAAGCTATCGCTGACACTCAGGCTTTCATTGCTGATCCGCGAGTTCCGACGGCTGTCGGGTACGACCATTGCCGCTCGCATCGGCGGTATCCTTCCCTGGGAAGAATTGCGCGCCCATGGCGATCGCAAGGACCTGCTTGCCCGGATCTACGATGCGGTGTTCTCGATGGCGCCGCCGCGTCGCCGTCTCCTCAAGCGAGCTGGATGACGTAACGTCAGTCGATTGCCGTAGGGACCGGCATGGCGATCGTTCGCGTCAGTCTTGCGCTTCCGCGTTCGCGGTGGTGTTGGCCGCGTCGTTCCCGTTCAGCAGCACTTCCACATCGGTGTTGATGCCCGCCTTCACGGCGAAATCGCGCTGGTAGATCTTGTCCTTGTTGCGCGCCACGGCGGTATAGCTGCCTTCGGCGAGAACGAGCGTCGGAAATGCGCCGACGCTTTCGCTGACGACGTCGCCTGAGGAGGTGAGGATCGACCAGGCCGTGTCGGCGATCGCTTCGCCGCCCGCCTCCGAGACGAGCTTCAATGTCAGTTTCGCCGCGCGGTGCTGGATCGTCGCTTCGGTCAATTTGCCGGCTTCCACCTGGATATCGGCGCGGATCACGGCATTGACCGAACCGTAGTCGGAGACCACGTGATAGGTCCCGGCATTGAGCCGGATAACGGTGTTGGGCTTGACATCGGCGATGATCAGAGCCCGCTCCCCGTCTTCCTTCACGTCGGAGGAGAAGATCGAAAAACTGAGTTCGTTCGGCGGGATGCGGACGTCGCTGCCAGAAACGGCATTGAGGGTGACGCCGCCGGCGTCGAGCACCAGCACCTGCTTGTCGAGCGGGCCTTGTTCGGGAACGCGGATCTTGCGGGTGGCGCCGGCTCGGCCGAACGCGACATTGACGAAATATTCGCCGGGAACGAGGTTGAAGGCTGTCGAGCCGCCCTCGGAGGTGGCGAGCAACGGCAGCTTGCCGTCGCTCCCGGGAATCGGGCTGAAGACCCGCCACGTCAGGCCTGATTCGACCGGCTCACCTTTCGCAGTCAGCAATGCCTCGAGCTTCACGTCCTTGACTTCACCGCCTTGGGTCGGATCGGAAATCAGCGGGTTGAAACTCGTGAGCTTCGGCATTTTGCGTGTGCCGGTAATCGACGGGAAGCTTTTGAAGGCGTCGGTCGGATCTTCTGCAAGCGCATGGCCGGCACCAGCACCGACGAGCATGATCGCCAAAACGGTACTCGGAAAAATACGATGACGGACGCGCATGAGAACAGTTGACTTCCTGACTGGGTGACTCCACTTGAGACGCCGGTATGGCATTTTCGTGGCTGTCGGTCCGGCGGCAAATTAGTGGAATTCAGGCAATATGAAAACCGAAATAAAACTTGTCGATTACCTCGCCTCCCGCAGATCCATCCCGGCCTTCCAGATGGGCCCTCCCGGGCCGAGCAAGGCGGAGGTCGAAGAGATGCTGAAACTCGCTTCGCGCGTGCCGGACCATGGCAAGCTCGCACCCTGGCGCTTCATCGTCTACCGCGGCGAGGAAAGGGCACGCATCAGCGCCGAACTGAAGAAGATGGCGCTCACCGCCAGGCCGGATCTGCCTGAGGACCTGATCAAGGTGGAGGAGATGCGGCTGACGCGCGCTCCGGTCGTTGTCGCCGTGGTCAGCAAGGCCGCACCGCACTTCAAGATCCCCGAATGGGAGCAGGTTATGTCGGCGGGCGCTGTCTGCCTCAACCTGCTGATGGCCGCGAATGCGCTCGGTTATGCCTCCAACTGGCTCACCGAGTGGTTCGCCTTCGACGAGAGGGCCTATCCGCTGCTGGGTGTCGAGCCGGACGAAAGGATCGCCGGGTTCATTCATATCGGCACGGCTACGGTGCCGCCGACCGAAAGGCCGCGGCCGGAACTCGCCGAGATCGTCACCTGGGTCGGAGAGGAAAGCTGATGTTCTACGACACGGCCGCGAACCGGCACGGCCTGCCGCACGATCCCTTCAAGGCTATCGTGTCGCCGCGGCCGATCGGCTGGATCGGTACACGGGCTACGGGCGGCTCGCACAACCTCGCGCCCTATTCTTTCTTCAACGCGATCAGCGATCGCCCGAAGCTCGTGATGTTTTCGTCGAGCACTTACAAGGATTCCGTGCGCAACATCGAGGAGACCGGCGAATTCACCGCGAGCTTTGCCAGCCGCAACCTGAGCGCCGCAGTCAATCTGACTTCTGTTGCCGCGCCGCATGGCGAAAGCGAGTTCGAAATCGCCGGTCTGACGCCGGTCGAGGGCACTCTCGTCAAGGCGCCCTTCGTCGGTGAGGCTTTCGCGGCGCTCGAATGCCGGGTGACGGAAATATTTCGGCCAAACGGTCTCGATGGCGTGGCCTCCGAAAACTACGTCGTATTCGGCGAGGTGGTGGGCATTCATATCCGCGACGAGGCGATCCGCGACGGCCGGTTTGACGCGGCGACCGTCCGTCCGCTCGCCCGCCTCGGCTACATGGATTACTGCGACGGTGGCGACGTCTTTGAAATGGTGCGGCCCAAGCGCTGAAATGATACTGCTGTCTGCCGGCAGGGTCGACTCTAACGCTGGCCGCCGACAGAGGGGCGAGGCGACAGCGGCGCCGAAGCACCCAGCAAGGCGACCTGCTGCGGCGACCGCGCGACCACGGCCGTAAAGCCGTTCCTCACACTCGTCGCGCAACATTGTTTGACGACGGCCTCGTCGCTCGCATGCTCCGGCAGCATGTCATAGGCTGTGAGGCCGGCCTCCCGAGCCCTAAGGAGGGCCGCCGCGCGACCAGCGACAATCACGGATGCCGTGTCCGCTTCATCGGACGGCTCGCTGCATCCGGCGGACACGGCAAGCAATGACGCGCTGAAGATGAGCGCCTTGAGGCGCGGCGACGCGCCTGTCAGCGCGTAAGGCGACAACACGCTTTGCGGCGTCGTTGCATATTCCGCCAGCATTGCCACGCTCCCGGCCGCGGCACCCGCGATCGCTTCGGCAACCCTCAACAGAGCATCAAGCTTCTGGACATCGGCTGGCCCGCGACATCCGGCAAGGACGATACCGTAGATCCTCGACGCAAGGACCGTCTGAAGATCCGCCTCGGTGATGTTCTCGACCGGTCCGAGCCGGGCGAGGCGGGGGGACGAGGCCGTACGGGCGATTTCTGAAGCCATATCCCGGACGCCTTTGCCACCGGTTGCGTCGACGACGATGCCCTGGACTGCATCGAGGATATCCGCTTCAGGGAACGATGCGGATGCCGGCAGATAGAGGAGCGGCTTCATGGTTTGCTGGCGGTTAACAGACATGGTGAACCAATCTTAAACCTTTGACCGCTAGGCTTCGAACATTGGGGCTGTTGGGTGTCTAGTGGGGCATAGGTGATCATACAAGCATTTCTTCGCTGGGTGGAAACGGCGAGAACGAGCGATCGCGTCCGCGCCGCAAGTGCGCTGGGCCGCGCCTATGTCGAAGCCGAGATGAACGGCATCGACCGGCACGCCGCCGAAATGGCGATGACCTTTCTGCTCGACGATCCTTCGCCAAAGGTGCGGCACGCTTTGGTGGAAGCGCTTGCGGATTTCTCGATGGTTCCGCGTGCGATTGTCATGTCGCTCGCGGAGGACCAGCCCGAGATCGCCTATGTCGCTATTTCCCGTTCGCCGGTGTTGACCGATGAGGACCTCGTTGATCTGGCGGCGCGAGGAACGGCCGAGACTCGCGCCTTGATCGCGGCGCGCAGCATCGTATCCCGCTCCGTCGCGGCGGCGATCGCCGAAATAGGCGGCGAGGACGAGGTGTTGATCCTGCTTGAGAACAAAGGCGCGATGCTGACGCGCTGGTCGCTGAACAGGATCGCGAACCGTCTTGGCCATGCGGCGGCCGTGCGTGATCGGTTACTGAGGCGCCCCGACCTGCCGAGCGAAGCGCGCCATGAGCTTGTCGAGAAGGTCGGCGCCGCACTCGCTGTTTGCGGGTTCGTCCAAGCCGCGATCGGGGAACGGCGGGTGCAGCGCGTCGCCCGAGAGGCCTGCGAAGCGGCTGCCCTCGTCATCATCGAGGCGGCGTCGCAAAAGGAGTTGCCTGAACTCGCCGCCCATCTGCGCGAGGCAGGTCGCTTGACTCCCGCTTTCCTCCTGCACGCGCTTTGCAGCGGCAGAACAGAATTCTTCTCCGCCGCCATCGTCGATCTTTCAGGTGTTGCCGAAAAACGCGTGCGTGCAATCCTTTCCGGTGGTCGCGTCCATCCGATCCGCGCCCTTTTCGAAAGCGCCGGGCTTGGTCGGGACGTGAGCGAAGCCTTCGCGGAGGCTGTGCTTCTGTGGCGAAAGGACCTGGGAGCAGCCGCAGATTGC
This sequence comes from Sinorhizobium mexicanum, assembly GCF_013488225.1. NCBI lineage: Bacteria > Pseudomonadati > Pseudomonadota > Alphaproteobacteria > Hyphomicrobiales > Rhizobiaceae > Sinorhizobium > Sinorhizobium mexicanum. The sequence continues at coordinate 1,598,150 of NZ_CP041238.1, forward strand.
GCACCGCAATCGGTCGCCGCTGCTCTCCTTGCGCACATTCGCCACCAGCCGAGGCCCTCGGCAGCCTTGAGTGCGATGGCCGAGCTCGTGGAACGCCTCGCCTTCGCCGAGCAGCGGCAGACAGCTCGCAACTATGCACTCCTGGCCGCCCGCCACGCAGCTTGAGCGCGACTGCGGAATAAGGCTGAAAGTGTCAGTCACCGAAACGGCGTGCGACCCAGGAATAACCATCCTCGATGTAGTGGACGGGCGCGCTGACGATCGCCTTTAGCTTTTCTCGATCCGGGACTGCGCCGCTCAGCAAGGCCAAGGCGCGCTTCGGCATGCCCGGTTTCGCTTCGATCGGCTGCGGTTGTGCTGGTGTTTGCGGCGGCAGCACGACCGTCTGCTCCGGGGCGGCGGCACTGTCCGGTTGAGGGACGGTGGATGCCATCACATCCGGTCCGGAGGTCTCGCACACGGCAACGACGACCGGATAATTATTGTTGGAGAATTTGGGCAGTTCCTGCTGGGATTCCGTATCGCAATGGGCAATCGACTGCCAGCTGCCGTTCACGGTCGAGATATAGTGGCACTGGCTGACATTGTCGTCGCAGCCGAGGATGGTCATGACGATGAGTGCGGCTTTCATGGTCTCTCCGGTCTTTGAGCGGGCTGCGGCTGCACAGTCTGGACGTTGTTATGACTGACCGATTCTTTCCGGAGTAGGGCAAAGTTATTGCGCCAGTAGAAAAAATTGTTTCTGCTTGTTACCGGTTTTGAAATCTCCGCCCCCCAGGTTTGCGCCATTTGTCGTATTGGACCGTTCGACATGCGGCGCTATCCATTGCCCGCGATACGCGAGACTTCTGTCGAGGATTTGAAATTGACCGTTGTCACCATTGCCGAGGAAAGCCCCCGCCAGCCGGCCGTCGTCCGTCTGCTCGAACTATCCGATGCCTATGCGGCGTCGCTTTACCCCGCAGAGAGCAATCACCTTGTCGATCTCTCCGCGCTGGAAAAGCCGACGGTTTCCTTTTTCGTCGCGCGGCGCGATGATGAAATCGTAGGTTGCTGCGCGCTCGTGGAAGCGGGCGACGGCACGGCGGAAATCAAGCGGATGTTCGTCGATCCCGAAGCGAGGCGCCTCAAGGTCGGCAAGCATCTCCTTGCAGCGCTTGAAGCGAAGGCGGAGACGCTCGGGATTGTCGCAATCCGGCTGGAGACGGGCATCTACCAGCCGGATGCGATCGGCCTCTACAAGGCGTTCGGCTACGCGGAACGCCCGCCGTTCGGGAGCTATCTGCCCGATCCCTTGAGCCTGTTTATGGAAAAACCGGTCCGGCAGGCAGCCTGAGCACGAAGAACTCTTTGAAACTGCGCAAGTCCAGGCGGATCTAGATGTCCAGGTTGTCGGCGAACACGGCCCGTTCCTGGATGAAGCGGAAGCGGGCGTCGGCCTTGGTTCCCATCAGATTGTCGACAGCCTCGCGCGTGCCCTCGAAATCGACGTCATCGATCTCGACCTTGAGCAGCGTCCGGTTTGCCGGATCCATGGTCGTTTCCTTGAGCTGCGCCGGCAGCATCTCGCCGAGACCCTTGAACCGGCCGACTTCAACCTTGCCGCGGCCGTTGAACTCGGTGCGCATCAGTTCCTCGCGATGTGCATCGTCGCGCGCATAAAGCGTCTTCGAGCCCTGGCTGAGGCGATAGAGCGGCGGGACCGCGAGGTAGAGGTGACCGCCGCGGATGAGCTCCGGCATCTCCTGATAGAAGAACGTGATGAGCAGCGACGCGATGTGCGCACCGTCGACGTCGGCGTCGGTCATGATGACGACGCGCTCATAACGCAGGTCCTCGTCCCGATATTTCGATCGCGTGCCGCAGCCAAGCGCTTGGATGAGATCGGCGATCTGCTGGTTGGCGCTGAGCTTTTCGCGCCCAGCGCTGGCGACGTTCAGGATCTTGCCGCGTAGCGGCAGGATCGCCTGGTTCGCGCGGTTGCGCGCCTGCTTTGCCGACCCGCCTGCCGAATCGCCCTCGACGATGAAGAGTTCGGCACCTTCCGCCGTGTTCTGCGAGCAGTCGGCGAGCTTGCCCGGCAGACGCAGCTTGCGCACCGCCGTCTTGCGGTTGACTTCCTTTTCCTTGCGCCGGCGAACACGCTCCTCGGCGCGCTCGACCACCCAGTCAAGAAGCTTGGCTGCTTCCGCCGGATTGTCGGCGAGGTAGTGATCGAATGGATCGCGTAGTGCGTTTTCAACGATGCGCTGCGCCTCGACGGTCGCTAGCTTGTCCTTCGTCTGGCCGACGAATTCCGGCTCGCGGATGAATACCGAGAGCATGCCGGCGGCCGATATCATCACGTCGTCGGTGGTGATGATCGCCGCACGCTTGTTCTGGGTCAGCTCGGCGTAGTTCTTGAGCCCCTTGGTGAGCGCAATGCGGAAACCCGCCTCATGCGTTCCGCCTTCCGGGGTCGGGATCGTGTTGCAGTAGGAGTGAACCTGCTGATCGCCGCCATACCAGGTGACAGCCCATTCAAGCGACCCGTGGCCGCCGGATTTTTCCGATTTGCCGGCGAAGATCTCGCGCGTGACGGTGAATTCCTTGCCGAGCGTCGCGGCAAGATAATCCTTAAGGCCGCCCGGGAAATGGAAGACAGCTTTGTCCGGGGTCTCCGAACCTTCCGGCAACAGCGACGGATCGCACGACCAGCGGATTTCGACGCCGCCGAAGAGATAGGCCTTGGAGCGGGCCATGCGGAAGAGCCGCGCCGGCTCGAAGTGCGCGTGCGCCCCGAAAATCTGCGGGTCCGGATGGAAACGCACTTTCGTGCCGCGACGATTGTGAATGTCGCCAAGGTCTTCGAGACCTCCCTGCGGAATACCGCGGGAGAAACGTTGGCGGTAGAGTTTGCGGTTGCGCGCGACCTCGACCTCGAGAGAGTCCGACAGTGCGTTGACGACCGAGACGCCGACACCATGCAGACCGCCCGAGGTTTCGTAGGCCTTGCCGTCGAATTTGCCGCCGGCGTGCAGCACGGTCATCACAACTTCAAGCGTCGACTTGTTGGGGAACTTCGGATGGTTTTCGACCGGGATGCCGCGTCCGTTGTCGGTCACGGTCAGGAAACCTTCGGCATCGAGGCTGACCTCGATGAAATTCGCATGTCCCGCAACCGCCTCGTCCATCGAGTTGTCGATGACTTCGGCGAAGAGATGATGCAGCGCCTTCTCATCCGTGCCGCCGATGTACATGCCGGGACGGCGCCGCACAGGCTCCAGGCCCTCGAGCACCTCGATCGCCGAGGCATCGTAGTCGCTGCCATCGCTACTCCTCGGTGTAGGGCGCGGTGCTTCGCCGCCGGTAGGCGGCGCAGGCTTGCGCGAAGGCGCATTGGCTTCCGCCGGCTTCGGCTTCGAGGGCATTGCGGAAAAGAGGTCGCTGCTGTCGTCCATGGGGTCGTTCAGATCGTTCCTGTCGTCTGGTGTCGCGAAGGCCCATAGCAAGTGCTGGGCGCTGCCGCCATCTTTGTGTCGCGCGAATCACCCGAATTTTGCCAGAGTCTTGCGCCAGGCGCGAACAAAAGGCGAATTTCGGTGTCTTAGGCAGGCAGAATACCGTAAGAGCGTCGGCAATCTGCTTCAGTGTTGCTTTGCGGAAGTGGCAATGGCAAGGCATCGACCGAACGAGGGAGCCCGTCGGCTGTTTATGTCCACAACTGTTTTTTTCGCCCGGCGCTTGATGCTCGCGCTTCTGCTCCCGAGCCTTCTTCTTGTCGGCTTCGCCGCAGAGGCGGCGGCCCTCAAGCCATACAAGGACGATCTGTTCGCCTATGGCAATGTGCTCGAAGAGGCCGATGGCGGCGATTTCCGCGTGATCGACTACCAGGAACTGCGCGACATCAACGGGCGCGACCAGATCCCGGAACGGCGGGCCAAGCGCGCCTACGTCTCCCTTGGCATCAAGAGCGCACAGGTCAACGAGACACTCGACCTTGGCAGGCGCCCGCTCGATGTCATGCGCGTCGGCCCCGAGCGCGACGCCGCATTCACAGTCATCTTCATCCACGGCCGCGGCGGTGACCGGCGTCTCGGTGCCAACGATTTTTCCTTCGGCGGCAACTTCAATCGCCTCAAGAATATCGCCGCCGCCAATGGCGGCACCTATTATGCCCCCAGCGTGCGATCCTTCGATGCCGCGGGCGTAGCTGATGTCTCGGCGCTGATACGCTTCGCCGCCGAGCGCTCCGGCGGCCGGCCGGTCGTGCTCTCCTGCGCTTCAATGGGGAGCTTCATCTGCTGGGGCGTAGCACGCGAGCAGGCAGCGGTGTCGGCTCTCGGCGGCATGATGATCATGGGCGGGGCCGCCGATCCGAGCTTTGCAGAAAGTGCCGCCTATAAGGCGAGATTGCCGATGTTTTTCAGCCACGGCAGCCGCGACAGCGTCTACCGTGCCGAGGATCAGGTCGCGCTCTATCGCTCGCTCAAGTCGAAGGATTATCCGGCACGCTTGGTGCTGTTCGAGACGGGCTCGCACGGCACGCCGGTTCGTATGACCGACTGGCGCGATGCGCTAAACTGGATCGCCGGCCGATAGGACATTCTGAAGTGGACACGCGATGAAGATGAATGAGTTGGGGCGTTCCGACCCGACAGCGCGTCGGCCGCAACGGACCGTCTCGCCGGACGATTACGAAGATCGGATCGGCTCGATCGACCCGATGGCCTACCTGCCCATGGGCCATGGTCTAAGTCTCGGCGACAGCCGCAGCAACGATCGCGGCACTCTCATTGACGGTTCGAGGCACAATCGCATTCTGGCCTTTGATCCGGGAACGGGCCAAATCTCGTGCGAGGGCGGCGTCACACTTCACGACATCCTTCTGCGCGCGATCCCGCACCGCTTCTTCCTGCCGGTCACGCCGGGCACTGCCTTCGCGACAGTCGGGGGTGCCGTCGCCAATGACGTCCACGGCAAGAACCACCATGCTCGCGGCACGTTCGGCAACCACGTCCAGCGCCTTACCTTGTTACGTTCGACCGGCGAGCGCCTGATTTGCTCGGCGGAGGAGAACGCCGAGCTTTTTGCGGCAACGATTGGTGGCATGGGGCTGACGGGCCTGATCCTCACCGTCGATCTTCGGCTGATGAAGGTGCCGTCGCCGCATATCCAGCAGCATGTGATCCGCTTCGATAATCTCGACGAATATTTCGCGCGGGTCGAGCATCTCGATGAAGAGCATGAATACTCTCTGGCCTGGATCGATCAACTCGCGACCGGGCGTCGCATGGGAAGGGGCGTGTTTCTTGCCGGCGACCACGCGGACGGATCCTGCGAGTTGCCAGACATTCCCAAGAGATTGCCGCTTTCCGTGCCATTCGCGCTGCCCTTCAGTCCCCTGAACACGATGACGATGAGGGCGGTGAACGAGTACCGGTTTCGTCGGGAAAGGCCCGCCGAGACCGTATCGACGGTGACGTGGAGTTCCTACTTCTATCCGCTGGAAGCAATCGGCTCCTGGAATCGGCTCTATGGCCCAGGGGGGCCGTGCCAGCATCAGAGTGTCTATCCTTTGGAGAATGCGCCCGAGATCACGGCGCGGCTATTGGAGACAGCGCGGCGCGCCGGGCATGCTTCGTTCCTGACGGTGCTGAGACGCTTTGGAAACATCGCCTCGCGCGGCCTTCTTTGCTTCGCACGACCCGGCTTTGCCCTGACATTGGATTTTGCCAATCGGGGTGAAGCAACATCCAAGCTCCTGGACGAGCTTGACCGCATCGTGGTGGACGCCGGAGGCGCCGTAAATCCATGCAACGATTTCCGCATGAGCCCGCAGACCTTCGCAGCATCTTTCCCCTGCTGGTCAAAGCTAGAAGTCTTGCGCGATCCGGCGATGATGTCGGATTTCTGGCGGCGCATTGCCCGCGTCAAGCGCGAATAGGAAAAGTGTGCGCGGCTTTCCGCCCGCATCCTGCGGCTGGCTTCTTAGCGCATCGGCCCGAAAATCGGAATCGATTTTCGGAAAGTACGATGCGTAGATTCAAAGACTTACAGCGTCCTTTGTGCGTCCTGAAGGACGCATGGCGCTGTAGAACCGATTGCGATGGCTCCCGGCTCCGGCGAAGCCCCCAACTTTACCAAAATGTAATCGATTGTCCGTGTCCTCGAAAGGCGGCATCTGTTAGCCTCGGATGTGCCGGAACTTCGTTGCGTGGCTCGATGCCCAACAGCGCGATCGACATGGACCGATGCACGCGGCGGCTGTCACTGGAATGGTGCAGACATGAAAGTGCTTGTCATCGAGGACGATGCCGAGACAGCGTCTTACATCAGGAACGGTCTCACCGAGGAAGGCCATTGCGTCGATGTCGTGGTCGACGGCCGAAACGGCCTGATCCAGGCGACGACGGAAGACTATGACGTCCTGATCGTCGACCGCATGCTGCCGGGGCTCGACGGCCTTTCGCTCGTGAAGGCGCTTCGGGCCACCGGGATGCCGACTCCTGTGCTCTACCTTACGTCGCTCGGCGGTGTAGATGACCGCATCAGGGGGTTCGAGGCGGGCGGCGACGACTATGTTTCCAAGCCGTTTTCCTTTGCCGAACTTTTGGCGCGCGTCAACGCGCTCGGCCGCCGCTCGCCCCTCAAGGAGGAGGAAACGGTTTTGAGGATATCGGACCTCGAGATGGACCTCATCCGCCGCGTCGTTCGTCGCGCCGGCGAAGTGATCGAACTTCAGCCGCGCGAGTTCCGGCTGCTCGAAGTGCTGATTCGCAACAAGGGCAAGGTGCTCACCCGGACGATGCTGCTGGAGCGCGTCTGGGACTTCCATTTCGATCCCAAGACCAGCGTTGTCGAGACGCATATTTCGCGCCTGCGGGCAAAGATCGACAAGCCGTTTCAGAAGGAATTGATCCACACCGTGCGGAGCGCAGGCTACAGCATTGACGACCACATCTGAACTGTTCAGCCGCACCGCAGCCCGCCTGTCGGTGATCTTCGCTCTGCTGATCGGATCGACGGTGCTCGCGGGGGTGTCCATCATCTATTGGCAGTTGAGCTCAGGGCTCGAGGAGCGGATCAAGCTGAGGGTTATCGAAAATCGCGATGCACTCTCGGCGATCGACAGCAATGACGGCTTCGCGGAGGTTGCCGAGGTCGTCAAGCGGGAGGCAGCTTCGCGGCGCACGATGGGCACCATATTGCTGCTCGTCGATAGGGCGGGGCGCCCCGTGGCGGGGAATGTCAGCGGAATCCCGGCCTTTCGCGACTGGCGGATCCTCAAGGAGACCGAATTGGAACGCGTCAGCGGTCCAAGCAACCCGGAGGACTCCTACTACGCGCTCTGGACGCCCCTCTCACAGGGCACGGTCCTTGTCGGCGACAGTGACAAGGAACTGCGGGTGGTTCAGTCGACGCTGCTCGGCGGACTGCTCTGGGAACTCGCAGCACTGGTCATCCTGGCCACGGCATCGGGCGTGTTGGTCGCAAGACGCGCGCAAATGCAGATCGATGCGATCTCCGGCGCGCTCACCGCGGTTGCGAATGGCCGGCTCGGGCAAAGGGTCGCACGGCGATACTCGGGGGACGACCTCGATCGTGTCGCCGAGCAGATCAACGGCACGCTCGACCACCTGCAGCGCCTCATCGAGCGCGTCGACCAGTCCTCGACTGACATCGCACACGATCTCAAGCGGCCCATCGGCAGGCTTCGGCAGAGACTCGACATTGCCCTGAGAACGGCCACTGACGCCTCTGCGTTCCGTCGCGAGATCGGCGCCTCCCTCGAGGAGCTTGACGTCATCGTCGAAACCTTCGAGGCGCTTCTGCGTATCGCCCAGATAGAGGCGGGAGCGCGACGCGAGCGCTTCCATGCGGTCGACCTCGGAAGCCTGGTGACGGACGTCGCCGACATCTATCGGCCGGTCGTGGAGGATGCCGGCGACGTGCTTGCCGTCGATGTGTCAGGCTACGACGGCCCGCCCGCCAACGGGGACAGCGAGCTGCTCATCCAGCTTGTCGTCAATCTCATCGAGAATGCGATTCGCCATTGTCCGGTGGGTACAGTGATCCGCCTCGCGCTGGAAGGCGGTCAGGGAGGTCCGCGGATCGTTGTCGCCGACAACGGTCCAGGCATTCCTGCAAGTGAGCGCGAGAAGGTGTTTCATCGCCTTTACCGGCTCGAGAAGTCGCGTTCGACGCCGGGCAGCGGATTGGGTCTCAGCCTCGTGGCAGCCATAGCGGATCTGCATGGCGCCAAGGTTACCCTCGCGGACAACTGCCCGGGACTCGTCGTCAAGATCGATTTCCCTCGCCCGAGCATGGCGCGCAGCGGTTGAGCCGCGGGACGCGGATCGAAGACCATGCACATTTTTCTTCGCCCCGCTCTGCCTTTGCCGACTCCAACATCCTTACGAATCCGTAAGCGGGGGGCCAACGTCCGACAATGTGCGGCGGGCGATAATTCGAGCGATTGGGGGCCCTGTTGCGGTCCCCGTCGAGAAGAGCAATGGAGAATTACCATGATGATCAAACGCGCCATTCCCGCCGTGCTGGTCGCTGCGATGCTCGCGGCCCCGGCCTTCGCCGCAACAATGACTGGCACGATCAAGACGATCGACCCGGCCAAGAACGATATCGTTCTTCAGAGCGGTGAGACATTCACGCTGCCTGCCAAGTTCGACCTCAAGAAGCTCAAGGTCGGCGAAAAGGTGAGCGTCACCTACCTGAAGCACGGCGGTTCGATGAACGCTTCCAAGGTCGTAGCCGCGAAGTAAGCGCCGGTATTGAGATGGGCAACTGCTGATCTATCCAGAGGAGCAGGAAACATGAGCGCCGTTGTGAAATCGACCGTGCTGGCGGTCTTCATCGGGCTTGGCGCCAGCGCGGCTTGCGCCGCAACCGTGTCGGGCACGATCGAGCACGTCTATCCACGCCATCACACCATCATGCTGAAAGATCACCTCTTTCGGATGAGCACACGGGCCTTCGATTCGGCTCGCCTGCGTCGGGGCGAGGCTGTGCGTGTCACCTATCATTGGAGGCACGGACACCGCTGGGCGACGGAGATCAGGTCAGTCTGACCGGCCAGCCGCCTCCGGTGCGGCTACGCATTCCCGCTCTGATTTGAGAGCGGCCGCACCGGTTCCGCTTGGCCGGGAACGTCTCGGTGTCCGTTGCCGCTCGTACGACACGCGGAAATCGATGCCGTCAATCCGCGAGCGCTCGCGGATTGACGGTACGGTCAACGCTTCTGCCCTCTTATGTTCATGTCGAACTCGACCACGTTGGAGTAGATCGGTGTTCCGACGTCCATGCCGTAGGGTGCGCGGCGGATGCTTCCGCGGATGGTGAAAGCGATCGAGCGCTTGTTCCAGTCGGTGAGCGTCACCTCAAAGCGCTCCTTGCGGGCCTTGCCGCGCGCCGTCAGCGTACCCACTACGGTTGCCGAACCGGCTCCGGTTTGTGTGACGCTGGTGGATCGGAAGGTAACCGTCTGATAGTTGGCCGTATCGAAGACGGCGCTTGAGCGCAGGAAGTCCTCGATCCGCCGCTCGCTGGACCTTACGCTCTCTGGATAGAGGGTGAATTCGACCGAGGACCGCTCGATGTTGCCGCCATCTATCCGGAAGCCGCCGGAGAACTTCGCGAATTTGCCGGCAATACCGCCGCCGCCTCCGGTCTGCGGGACGCTGAATTGGACGGTCGACGAACTGGCGATGCGGTAGCTGCCGGCCGCGTCGGCAAGCGCTGGGGCGGCCGCAGCAGCAGCCGGCGTCGTTGCCATGGCGAGAAGCGCGAACGACCATATCGCTTTAAAAATGGGCCTGCGGGGAGTCATCATGGATCACTTCCTCTCGACGACAGTGTCGTCGTTTTCCTGAGTGTTGAACGTCTTGGCATCGCTTCGGCGTGTGCCGGGGCGAAGCATGCGGACGAGGACTTCGTCTCGCCGCAGAAGATGATGGTAGAGCGCCGCCGCCGCGTGCCCCGCGACCAGCCCAAGCGTGACATAGGCGAGCAGCGCGTGGGCGAAGGTCCAGAACGCCTCCGAAGCTTCCGATTGCCGGAGCGGCAGATGCGGAATGATGATCAAATTGAAATAGAAGCTTGGGATATTCAGCGTCGAAGTCGACGCGACGGCCCAGCCGGCAAGCGCCACGATCAGCGCGAGAACGATCAGCGCCCGATGCATGATCTGGGCCGCCGTATGCTCCAGCGGGCCGAGGCCTGGAGGGGGAGTTGGAGTGCGTTCGATGAACCACCACACGGCCCGAAGGACCGCCAGCCCCAGCAACGTGAAGCCGAAGGACTTGTGCCACTGATAGAGGGAGAACTGCAAAGCCGGATCGATCTCGGTGCGCCGCATGACGAAGCCGAGAAGGAGGAGGCCCAGGATCAGCACCGCAATCGCCCAGTGGAGGACGATCGTCACCGCTCCAAATCCGCTCTCGCTGTTGCGCAGCATAGGACTCTCCGGATGAAGGAAGCCAATTGCTCTTCGGCACCGTACAGTCACCCCTATGAGACGCCCAAAGCTTGGCTTTTATTCGCTCCGTGGTTCCACGAACGGACACCACGGCGGTGGCAAGAACCGGATTATTCCGTGGCAGGTGCTTTTTTTTGCCCGGGCGATTTGCTAGGCCGCTTGCCGAAGAAATAGAACCGACACGGAGGAATTTCATGACGCCCGACATCCGCCCGCTCGTTGCCGGAAACTGGAAGATGAACGGAACACGCGCCTCGCTCGACCAGATCAAGGCGATGGCGGAGGGCGTCAAGGGCAGTCTGTCCGAGAAGGTAGAAACGCTGATCTGCCCGCCTGCAACGCTGCTCTACGTCGCCACCGCACTTTGTGACGACAGCCCGCTGATGATCGGAGCGCAGGACTGCCACCAGAAACAATCCGGCGCCCACACGGGCGACATATCCGCTGAGATGATCGCCGACTGCTTCGGCACCCACGTCATCGTCGGCCATTCCGAACGCCGCACCGATCATGCCGAGAGCGACGTGCTGGTGCGCGCCAAGACCGAAGCCGCTCATGCGGCCGGGCTCGTCGCCATCGTCTGCATCGGAGAAACCGGCGAGGAGCGCAAGGGCGGCAAGGCGCTCGACGTCCTGAAGCGCCAGCTCGCGGAAAGCCTGCCGGATGGCGCGACCGCGGAGAATACGGTCATCGCCTACGAGCCCGTTTGGGCGATCGGCACCGGCCTGACGCCGACGGTGTCCGATGTCGAGGAAGCGCATGCATTCATGCGCAGCGAGCTGGTCTCGCGCTTCGCAGATGCAGGCGGCGGGATGCGCATCCTCTACGGTGGTTCGGTCAAGCCAGGCAACGCCAAGGAGCTGATGGGGGTTGCCAATGTGGACGGTGCCCTGATCGGCGGCGCGAGCTTGAAAGCGGACGATTTCCTCGCCATCTACAGTGCATATGAAGAATTGACAGCCTGATTGCTCTGCCGCGCGGGCAGGGGCTTGGAATAGCTGGCGGCTTGGTATAAAGAGGCGCCAAATTTGCGCCCGGCCGTGCCGTGTTTCGCGCCGGGTTTGATTCGTGTGCCCAAGAGGGCAGGACTGGAAGCTGATGCAGACCGTACTACTCGTCATCTATCTCATGGTCGTCGTCGCCCTGATCGGCGTCGTCCTCATTCAGCGTTCCGAAGGCGGCGGTCTCGGCATTGGCGGCGGTTCGGGCTTCATGTCCGCCCGCGGTACGGCCAACGTGCTGACCCGCACGACTGCCGTTCTTGCCTTCCTCTTCTTCGGCCTGGCGCTGGCAATGGGCATTCTCTCCCGTTACGAGCCGCAGGCGACCGACATTCTCGACCGGATCCCGGGCACGAGCTCGAGCGGCGGCGGCGTCCTCGATTCGCTCGGCGGCGGTCAGCAGACACCTCCGGCTGGCGGAAACGCGCAACAGCCGGCTAACGGCAACGCGCCGGCCAATGGCGCAGCCCCCACGGGCCAAGCCCCCGCCGGTGCCGCACCGGCGCCCCAGGCGCCTGCAAACGGAGCCAACGGCAATTCGGAATCGCAGGTTCCGAGCGGCCAGTAAGGTCGCAAGTCAGAAGAACCCACCGGCGGATGCTTCATCCGCCGGTTTTGTTTTGTGTGAAATCTGTCCCCTCCCAAGACGAAAAATTCCTGAAAGCGAATTTTTCGGTGGCGGAATCGTTTGTGAAAAGGTATCCGGTGACTCCCATGGCGCGATATGTATTCATCACTGGCGGCGTGGTTTCCTCCCTCGGAAAAGGCATCGCTGCAGCCGCTCTTGGAGCGCTGCTGCAGGCGCGTGGCTACCGGGTGAGACTGCGTAAGCTCGACCCCTACCTCAATGTCGATCCGGGCACGATGAGCCCGACCCAGCACGGTGAGGTTTTCGTTACCGACGACGGGGCGGAGACCGATCTCGATCTCGGTCACTACGAGCGCTTCACGGGGCGTTCTGCGACGAAGACCGACAACATCACCACCGGCCGCATCTACAAGAACATCATCGACAAGGAACGGCGCGGCGACTATCTCGGCGCGACAGTCCAGGTGATCCCGCACGTCACCAATGAAATCAAGAATTTCGTCACCGATGGCAATGACGATTACGACTTCGTCATCTGCGAGATCGGCGGTACCGTCGGCGACATCGAAGCAATGCCCTTCATGGAGGCGATCCGCCAGCTCGGCAACGACCTGCCGCGCGGCACCGCTGTCTATGTCCATCTCACGCTGATGCCCTATATCCCGGCGGCCGGCGAACTCAAGACCAAACCGACTCAGCATTCGGTCAAGGAACTGCAGGCACTCGGCATCCATCCCGATATCCTGCTCGTTCGCGCCGATCGCGAGATCCCGGAAGCCGAGCGTCGCAAGCTGTCGCTCTTCTGCAACGTTCGTCAGTCCGCCGTCATTCAGGCGCTCGATGTCGCCTCGATCTACGACGTGCCGATCGCCTATCACAAGGAAGGCCTCGACAACGAGGTTCTCGCCGCATTTGGTATCGAGCCGGCGCCGAAGCCGCGTATGGAGGCCTGGGAAGACGTTGCCCACCGTATCCGCACGCCGGAAGGCGAGGTGACGATTGCCATTGTCGGCAAGTATACCGGCCTCAAGGACGCCTATAAGTCGCTGATCGAAGCGCTCTACCACGGTGGCATCGCCAACCGCGTCAAGGTCAAGCTCGAATGGATCGAGTCGGAAATCTTCGAGAAGGAAGATCCGGCACCCTATCTCGAAAAAGTCCACGGCATCCTCGTCCCCGGCGGTTTCGGCGAACGCGGCTCCGAGGGCAAGATCAACGCCGCCCGCTTTGCGCGGGAGCGGAAGGTTCCCTATTTCGGCATCTGCTTCGGTATGCAGATGGCGGTGGTGGAGGCTGCCCGCAACCTCGCCGGCATCGAAAAGGCCTCTTCGACCGAATTCGGTCCGACCAAGGAGCCGGTCGTCGGCTTGATGACCGAATGGATCAAGGGCAACGACCTTGAGAAGCGCTCGGCCTCGGGTGATCTCGGCGGCACCATGCGGCTCGGCGCCTATCGGGCGGCCCTCAAGCAGAACACCAAGATCGCCGACATCTACGGATCGACGGATATCTCCGAACGGCATCGCCACCGTTACGAAGTCAATGTCGACTACAAGGAGCGACTGGAATCCTGCGGCCTTGTTTTTTCCGGCATGTCGCCGGACGGGGTCCTGCCCGAGACGGTCGAATACCAAGACCATCCCTGGTTTATCGGCGTTCAGTACCACCCGGAACTGAAGTCGCGGCCGCTCGATCCGCACCCGCTGTTTGCGAGCTTCGTCGAGGCCGCGCTGGAACAGTCGCGCCTCGTCTGACGCCGCGACCCTGGTCGGTTCTTTGCGGCCGGTCCTTGAGGACCGGCCGTTTCCGTTTTCGGTATGGCCCGGCGCCTACCGAACGGCCGTGCTTGCAATCGGCCGGCAAAAGTTGCAAACAGCGACGGAACCGGCCATCAGGGAACACGCCATGAGCTTATCCAAGCGCACCACCCGCCCGCTCGATCATGTCGTGCTGCCGGTGGCCGAGCTTGTGCAGGCGAGGCGGCGCCTGACCGACCTCGGCTTTGTGGTCGCCGAGGATGCGCGCCACCCCTTCGGCACCGAGAATGCGTGCATATTCTTCACCGACAACACCTATCTGGAGCCGCTTTCGATCGCCTCGCGCGAGGAGTGCGAGGCTGCGGCGCTCGCCGGTAATCCCTTCGTCGCGCGCGATCAGGCTTTCCGCTTCCGTCAGGGCCCGGAAGGCCTGTCGGCGATCGTCATGGGAACTGCCGATGCCGCGTCCGATCATATGCGGTACCGGGCATGCGGCATCTCCGGCGGCGACATGCTCGAGTTCTCGCGGCCGATGCGGTTGCCGGACGGGCGCGAGGGCCTCGGCTCCTTCCGGCTGGCTTTTGCCGCTGATCTCCGTTCTCCGGATTTCTTTCTCTTCAGCTGTCAGCGCATACGTGCTCTGCCGATCGACCAGACCGCGCTTCAACGCCATGAAAATGGCGTCCTCGGTATCGCCGAAGTCGTGCTGTCGGAAACGAATCCCACTGATTTCCAGTATCTGCTGCAGGAGGGCGTCGACGAGCGCGAGGTGTCCGCTCACTCCTTCGGCATGGACATTCAAACCGGCAATGCCAAGCTTTCGGTGCTGAATGTTGCCGGTATGGAGGCCTTCTTCGGCCGTTCGGTCAGTGGCACCGAGCGCGGCTTGCGCGGGCGCGCCGTCGTGTTCCGGGTCGCCGATCTTGAGGCGACGCGTGCGCTCTTCGCCAGGAACGATATCGAGTTTGCAGAAATGGGCGGACGCCTCGTTGTCCCGGAAGCGCCGGGGCAAGGGGTGATTTTCGCATTTGGAGTATGATGATGGAAACCAATGCCAGGGTTGTCGTCGGTGAGGGTGCCGGCCAGGTGGTCTTTTCGCAGAAGGAGCGGCTGGCGCTGATCGCCGGCCCGTGCCAGATGGAAAGCCGCGACCATGCCTTCATGATGGCCGGAAAACTCGTCGAGCTTTGCAAGTCACTCGGGCTCGGCCTCGTCTACAAGTCTTCCTTCGACAAGGCGAACCGCACCTCGCTCTCCGGCAAGCGCGGCATCGGCCTCGAAAGCGCGATGGAGATTTTTGCCGACCTCAAGAAGGAGTTCGGCTTTCCGGTATTGACCGACATTC
The DNA here is from genome assembly GCF_013488225.1 of Sinorhizobium mexicanum. Taxonomy (NCBI): domain Bacteria; kingdom Pseudomonadati; phylum Pseudomonadota; class Alphaproteobacteria; order Hyphomicrobiales; family Rhizobiaceae; genus Sinorhizobium; species Sinorhizobium mexicanum. The sequence goes on from NZ_CP041238.1 coordinate 1,613,316, forward strand.
ACACCGAAGAGCAATGCGCGATCGTCGCTGAGACCGTCGATATCCTGCAGATCCCGGCCTTTCTGTCGCGGCAGACGGACCTGCTCGTCGCGGCCGCCAGGACCGGGCGCACGATCAACGTCAAGAAGGGCCAGTTCCTCGCGCCCTGGGACATGAAGAACGTGCTCGCCAAGTTCACGATGAGCGGCAATCCGAATGTCCTTCTGTGCGAGCGCGGTGCTTCGTTCGGCTACAACACGCTGGTTTCCGACATGCGCTCGCTGCCGATCATGGCGGCGCTGGGCGCACCGGTGATCTTTGACGCCACCCATTCCGTGCAGCAGCCGGGCGGGCAGGGCGGATCGTCCGGTGGCCAGCGCGAGTTCGTCGAGACCCTCGCGCGCGCCGCGGTCGCTGTCGGCGTCGCCGGTGTCTTCATCGAGACGCATGAAGATCCGGACAATGCGCCTTCGGATGGCCCCAATATGGTGCACTTGGAGGATATGCCGCGGCTTCTCGAAAAGCTGCTCGCCTTCGATCGGATCGCCAAGGCCTGAAAGGGCTTTCGTGAAATTTTCATGAACCATAATGGCGCCTCGGCATTTGCATCGCGCGCGCCGTTGTAATTTCAGGGCCATGAATTAAGACAGGCCCGACCATACCGTCGTCCTAACCAGGGAAGAGATCATGACTGCAATCATCGACATCATCGGCCGCGAAATTCTGGACAGCCGCGGCAATCCGACCGTCGAGGTCGACGTTCATCTCGAAGACGGTAGCTTCGGCCGTGCGGCTGTTCCGTCGGGCGCCTCGACCGGTGCCCACGAGGCGGTCGAACTGCGTGACGGCGGCACCCGCTACCTCGGCAAGGGTGTCGAGCGCGCCGTCGAAGCGGTCAACGGAGAGATCTTCGAGGCGATCGGCGGCCTGGACGCCGAAAACCAGATCCAGATCGACAAGACCATGATCGAGCTCGACGGCACGGCGAACAAGTCGCGCCTCGGCGCCAACGCCATTCTCGGCGTCTCGCTGGCGGTTGCGAAGGCTGCTGCCGAAGCCGCAGGTCTGCCGCTCTATCGCTATGTCGGTGGCCCGAACGCCCATCTCCTGCCGGTTCCGATGATGAACATCATCAACGGCGGCGCGCATGCCGACAACCCGATCGATTTCCAGGAGTTCATGATCATGCCGGTCGGCACGGAAACGCTGAAGGACGCCGTGCGCATGGGGTCGGAAGTCTTCCACACGCTGAAGAAGCAGCTGGCTGCCGATGGCCACAACACCAATGTCGGCGACGAAGGTGGCTTCGCTCCGGGCCTGGCGTCCGCACCGGCGGCCCTCGACTTCATCATGAAGTCGATCGAGAAGGCCGGCTACAAGCCGGGCGAGGACATGTATCTTGCGCTCGATTGCGCGTCGACGGAGTTCTTCAAGGACGGCAAGTACGTGCTGGAAGGCGAGGGCCGCACGCTCGAGCCGGGCGCCATGGCGGAATATCTCGCCGAACTCGCCGCCAAGTATCCGATCATTTCTATTGAGGACGGTATGGCCGAGGACGACTGGGATGGCTGGAAGGCGCTGACCGACAAGATCGGCTCCAAGGTTCAGCTCGTCGGCGACGATCTCTTCGTCACCAACTCGGCTCGCCTGCGCGACGGCATCAAGATGGGCGTCGCCAACTCGATCCTGGTCAAGGTCAACCAGATAGGCTCGCTCTCCGAAACGCTCGATGCTGTCGAGACGGCCCACAAGGCCCGCTACACCGCCGTGATGTCGCACCGCTCCGGCGAAACCGAGGACTCGACGATCGCCGATCTCGCAGTCGCCACCAATTGCGGGCAGATCAAGACCGGTTCGCTCGCACGCTCCGATCGGCTTGCCAAGTACAACCAGTTGATCCGCATCGAGGAGCAGCTCGGCCTGCAGGCAAAATACGCCGGCCGCTCGATCCTGCGCGGCTGATTGCAGGGCGCGCGCGGTTGTTCGCCAGATCCGCGTGGAATTTACCCACCTAGGCAATTTCCAACCCGTCTGCCTCCGGACAGGCGGGTTTCCTTTTCCTTGCCATTCATGGTCAACGGTCGGTTAATCAATCGACGCTAGTCTTGTCTCGTATTGCGTATCAGGGCATGGACCATGTGGACACGGCATCACAAGAAACGGAGATTGGGGCGGCTGGTTGTGCCGCTCATGGCGGTCGCCTTTCTTTCCTATTTCGGCTATCATTCGATCCATGGAGGCTACGGCCTTAGGGCGACGGAGGAGTTCGACCGCCAGATTGCCGTGCGGCAAGCCCGATTGGATGAGCTCACTCATCAGCGAAAAATCCTGGAAAAGGAGGTCGAGCTGATGAGCGACGGTTCGCTGGAACGAGACATGCTGGATGAGAAGGCTCGCCTCGCGCTCAACATGTCGCGGAGCGACGAGATCGTTATTTTTCATCGCGGGCAGGATTAACCCAAATTCGGTTAATTCAAAATTCACAATGAAAATCAGATAGTTATACAGAATAATAGCCATGCAAATATGGCATTGCTGTGTTGCTCTTCTTTCCCTATGGTACCGGCAAAGGCTAACCATTGGGAGGAATGAATGGCTCCGCGAAAAACCGCGTCCGTCTCCAGCCGCAAGACCGCTGCCAAGTCTGCAAAAAAAGACTTTGCCGGCGGCACGATCGCCGAATTCTCCAAAGAAGATGATCTCAAAGCCTACCGCGAAATGCTGTTGATCCGGCGTTTCGAGGAAAAGGCCGGCCAGCTTTACGGCATGGGCTTCATCGGCGGCTTTTGTCACCTCTATATCGGCCAGGAAGCCGTCGTGGTCGGCATGCAGCTAGCGCTCAAGGACGGTGATCAGGTCATCACCGGTTACCGTGATCACGGCCACATGCTTGCTTGCGGCATGAGCCCACGCGGGGTGATGGCGGAACTGACCGGCCGCCGCGGCGGCCTTTCCAAGGGGAAAGGCGGCTCGATGCACATGTTCTCCAAGGAAAAGCATTTTTATGGCGGCCACGGTATCGTCGGCGCGCAGGTGTCGCTCGGCACGGGCCTCGCCTTCGCCAACAAGTACCGCGGCAACGACAATGTCAGCCTCGCCTATTTCGGCGACGGTGCCGCCAACCAGGGCCAGGTCTATGAGAGCTTCAACATGGCTGCTCTCTGGAAGCTGCCGGTGATCTACATCGTCGAAAACAACCGTTACGCCATGGGAACGTCCGTGTCCCGTGCATCGGCGCAGACCGATTTCTCGCAGCGCGGCGCCTCCTTCGGCATTCCCGGCTATCAGGTGGACGGCATGGATGTTCGCGCCGTCAAGGCGGCAGCCGACGAGGCGGTCCAACATTGCCGCTCCGGCAAGGGGCCGATCATCCTCGAGATGCTGACCTATCGCTATCGCGGCCACTCGATGTCCGACCCGGCGAAGTACCGGTCGAAGGACGAAGTGCAGAAGATGCGCTCCGAGCATGACCCGATCGAGCAGGTAAAGGCCCGGCTCACGGAAAAGGGCTGGGCGAGCGAGGACGAGCTGAAGCAGATCGACAAGGATGTTCGCGACATCGTTGCTGACAGTGCCGATTTCGCCCAGTCTGATCCGGAGCCGGATGCATCCGAGCTCTATACCGACATCCTGCTTTGATCCGGGGAGGCACGAACATGCCAGTAGAAATTCTCATGCCCGCCCTTTCCCCGACGATGGAGGAAGGCACGCTCTCCAAATGGCTGAAGAACGAGGGAGACAAGGTGTCCTCCGGCGATGTCATTGCCGAGATCGAAACCGACAAGGCGACGATGGAAGTGGAAGCCGTCGATGAAGGCACGATCGGCAAGCTCCTGATCGCCGCCGGCACCGAAGGTGTGAAGGTCAATACGCCGATCGCCGTGCTGCTGCAGGACGGCGAGGCTGCCGGCGACATTGCGACGCCGAAGGCCGAGGCGCCGAAGCCGGCTCAGAATGAAGCGCCCGCCGCTGCGCCGGCGCCGGCGCCGGTTGCCGCTCAGCCGAAGACGGAAGTTCCTGCCGACCCGGCGATCCCCGCCGGGACGGAAATGGTGTCGATGACGGTGCGCGAGGCGCTTCGCGACGCGATGGCCGAAGAAATGCGCGCGAGTGACGACGTCTTTGTCATGGGCGAGGAAGTCGCCGAATACCAGGGTGCCTACAAGATCACTCAGGGTCTGCTGCAGGAGTTCGGCCCGCGTCGCGTGGTCGACACCCCGATCACCGAACATGGTTTTGCCGGCGTCGGCGTCGGCGCCGCAATGACGGGCCTGCGACCCATCGTCGAGTTCATGACCTTCAACTTCGCCATGCAGGCGATCGACCAGATCATCAACTCGGCTGCCAAGACGCTTTATATGTCGGGCGGCCAGATGGGCGCGCCGATCGTCTTCCGCGGCCCGAGCGGTGCGGCAGCCCGCGTCGCCGCGCAGCACTCGCAGTGCTATGCCGCCTGGTACAGCCACATCCCGGGGCTCAAGGTCGTCATGCCGTACACGGCCGCTGACGCGAAAGGCCTGTTGAAGGCGGCGATCCGCGATCCGAACCCGGTGATCTTCCTCGAGAACGAAATTCTCTACGGCCACTCGTTCGAGGTTCCGAAGCTCGATGATTTCGTGCTGCCGATCGGCAAGGCCCGCATTCATCGCGTCGGCAAGGATGCAACCATTGTCTCGTTCGGCATCGGCATGACCTATGCGGTCAAGGCCGCGGCCGAGCTCGAAGCGCAGGGTATCGACGTCGAGATCATCGATCTTCGTACGATCCGTCCGATGGATCTTCCGACAGTAATCGAGTCGGTGAAGAAGACCGGCCGTCTGGTCACCGTGGAGGAAGGCTACCCGCAGTCCTCCGTAGGCACGGAGATTGCTACGCGTGTGATGCAGCAGGCGTTCGACTATCTCGACGCGCCGATCCTGACGATCGCCGGCAAGGATGTGCCGATGCCCTATGCCTCCAACCTCGAAAAACTGGCGCTTCCGAGTGTCTCCGAGGTTGTCGATGCCGTGAAAGCCGTTTGCTACAAATAAGGGGAGGGCGCTTCGATGCCAATCAACATCACGATGCCTGCCCTCTCTCCGACCATGGAAGAAGGCAATCTGGCCAAGTGGCTGGTCAAGGAAGGCGACAAGGTCAAGTCCGGCGACGTTATTGCCGAAATCGAGACCGACAAGGCGACCATGGAAGTGGAAGCCGTCGATGAAGGCACCGTTGCCAGGATCGTCGTTCCGGCCGGTACGGAAGGCGTCAAGGTCAATGCCCTGATCGCGGTTCTGGCGGCCGATGGCGAGGACGTGGCAGCGGCTGCGAAGGGCAATGGCGCGGCCGCGCCAGCACCTGCAGCCAAAGCCGAAGAACCGGCTCCGGCAGCTGCGCCAGCGCCTGCTGCGGCACCTGCCGCAGCGCAACCGGCAGCACCGGTATCGTCGGCCCCCGCCGCAAGCGATGGCAAGCGAGTCTTTTCTTCGCCGCTGGCGCGCCGCCTCGCTAAGGAAGCCGGCATTGACCTGTCGGCGATCACCGGGTCCGGCCCCTATGGCCGCGTCGTCAAGAAGGACATCGAGACCGCCGTTGCCGGTGGTGGTGCCAAGCCGGCCGCAGCGCCCGCGGAAGCGGCCGCACCCGCTCCGGCGACGCTCGCCAAGGGCATGTCCGAGGATGCCGTGCTCAAGCTCTTCGAGCCGGGTTCCTACGAACTCGTCCCGCATGACGGCATGCGCAAGACCATTGCCAAGCGCCTGCAGGAATCGAAGCAGACGATTCCGCACTTTTATGTCTCGATCGATTGCCAACTCGACGCCCTGCTTGCCCTTCGCGCACAGCTCAATGCCGCTGCTCCGGAAAAGGACGGCAAGCCGGTCTACAAGCTCTCGGTCAACGACATGGTGATCAAGGCGTTGGCGCTGGCACTGCGCGACGTTCCGGATGCCAACGTATCCTGGACCGACAGCAACATGGTCAAGCACAAGCATGCCGATGTCGGCGTCGCTGTCTCGATCCCCGGTGGTCTGATCACGCCGATCATCCGCCAGGCGGAATTGAAGAGCCTTTCGGCCATCTCCAACGAGATGAAGGATTTCGGCAAGCGCGCCAAGGAGCGCAAGCTGAAGCCGGAAGAGTATCAGGGTGGCACGACGGCAGTCTCCAACATGGGCATGATGGGCGTCAAGGACTTCGCCGCCGTCGTCAACCCGCCGCATGCGACCATTCTTGCGGTCGGTGCCGGCGAGGAGCGAGTCATCGTCAAGAACAAGGAAATGGTCATCGCCAACATGATGACCGTGACCCTCTCCACCGACCATCGCTGCGTCGATGGCGCGCTCGGCGCCGAGCTGCTCGCCGCCTTCAAGCGCTACATCGAAAATCCGATGGGCATGCTGGTCTGATGCGGTCGGGACCGGCCTTTCGAGCCGGTCCATTCCCTTAAACGCGGGCACAAGCGATGAAGACAGTCCTTTGTTACGGTGACAGTCTGACCTGGGGCTATGACGCGAGCGGCCTCGACCGGCACGCGTTGCAGGATCGCTGGCCGAGCGTGCTGCAAAAGGCCCTCGGTCCGGACGTGCACGTCATCGCGGAAGGGCTGAACGGCCGCACGACAGCATATGACGACCATCTCGCCGATTGCGACCGCAACGGTGCCCGTGTCCTGCCGACCGTGCTCCACAGCCACGCGCCGATCGATCTGATGATCTTCCTGCTCGGCACCAACGACATGAAGCCGGTGATCCACGGCACGGCCTTCGGCGCCGTCAAGGGGATCGCGCGCCTCGTCAATCTTGTCCGGCGGCACGACTGGCCGGTCGAAGCCGAGGAGGGGCCGGATATCCTCATCGTCTCGCCGCCGCCCCTTTGCGAAACCGCCAACAGCGCCTTTGCGGCAATGTATGCGGGCGCTATCGAGCAATCGGGGATGCTTGCACCGCTCTACCGCGATCTCGCGGACGAGCTCGACTGCGGCTTCTTCGATGCCGGCTCGGTGGCAAGAACGACCCCGCTCGATGGCGTTCATCTCGACGCTGAGAACACCCGGGCGATCGGTCGTGGATTGGAGCCGGTCGTGCGGATGATGCTCGGGCTCTGACGATGGCGGCTGGCGCGACCCTCAGGCCGGCGAAGCGAAGCGAGGCAGCGGAGCTCGCCGTCCTGATCGACATCGCCTCGCACGGATTTGCTGCGTGGCTCTGGTATGGCGGTGTCTTGCGGGGCGTGGCCGAAACGGCGTTCGAACACGGCCGCAACAAGCTTCGCGAAGATGAGGGGCGGGGTACATGGCGTGACGCGATCGTCGCCGAGGTTGAGGACGAGATCGCGGGTGTCGCCGTTTCCTACGCGATCGACCCGTCCGTCCACGATATCGAGGCCAAACATCCGGTGCTCGTGCCGCTGCTTGCTCTGCAGAAGCAGGTTGTCGGTCATTGGTTCATCGATAGCCTTGGGGTCTACAAGCATCGTCGCGGCGGGGGAATCGGCCGCGCTTTGCTGGAACATGAAATTGCCCGCGCCGGGTCGGCGCCGGTGAGCCTGATCACCGAAAGCCACAATGAAAGGGCTCAGGCGCTCTACAGGATCAACGGCTTCGAGGAGGTGGTGCGCGTCGAAGCCGTGCCGCTTTTCGAAGACAGCAGGAAACACGACTGGGTGCTTTTCACCCGAAAGGTCGCTTGAGACAAAGGCAGGAAACACATGGCTGAGAATTACGATGTCATCGTTATCGGTTCGGGCCCGGGCGGCTATGTCACCGCCATCCGCTCGGCGCAACTGGGCTTGAAGACGGCGATCGTCGAGCGCGAGCATCTGGGCGGCATCTGCCTCAACTGGGGCTGCATCCCGACCAAGGCGCTCTTGCGCTCGGCCGAAATTCTCGACCATGCCAATCACGCCAAGAACTATGGCCTGACGCTCGAAGGCAAGATCACCGCCAACGTCAAGGAGGTCGTCGGCCGTTCGCGCGCCGTCTCTGCGCGGCTGACCGGCGGCGTCGCCTTCCTCATGAAGAAGAACAAGGTTGACGTGATCTGGGGCGAGGCGAAGCTGACAAAACCCGGAGAGATCGTCGTCGGCGCGCCCTCGAAGCCGGCCGTCCAGCCGCAAAATCCGGTTCCGAAGGGCGTCAAGGGCGAAGGCACCTATACGGCCAAGCACATCATCATCGCGACCGGCGCCCGGCCGCGTGCGCTTCCGGGCATCGAGCCGGACGGCAAGCTGATCTGGACCTATTTCGAGGCGATGAAGCCCGAGGAAATGCCGAAATCCATGCTGGTCATGGGCTCCGGTGCGATCGGCATCGAATTTGCCAGCTTCTACAAGTCGATGGGCGTCGATGTCACTGTCGTCGAGCTCTTGCCGCAGGTGATGCCCGTAGAGGATGCGGAGATTTCCGCTTTCGCCCGCAAGCAGCTCGAAAAGCGCGGCATGAAGATTTTCACCGACGCCAAGGTGACGAAGGTCGACAAGGGCGCGAACGATGTGACCGCGCACGTCGAAACGAAGGACGGCAAGGTAACGCAGATCAAGGCCGACCGTCTGATCTCCGCCGTCGGCGTGCAGGGCAATATCGAAAACCTTGGCCTCGAAGCGCTGAGTGTCAAGACCGATCGCGGCTGCATCGTGACCGACGGTTACGGCAAGACGAACGTGGCAGGGATCTATGCGATCGGCGATGTCGCCGGTCCGCCGATGCTTGCGCACAAGGCGGAGCACGAGGGCGTGATCTGCGTCGAGAAGATCGCCGGCGTCCCGGGCGTGCACGCGCTCGACAAGAACAAGATTCCGGGCTGCACCTATTGCGACCCTCAGGTCGCCTCCGTGGGGCTCACCGAGGCGAAGGCCAAGGAGCTCGGCCGCGAGATCCGCGTCGGCCGCTTCAGCTTCGGCGCCAACGGCAAGGCGATCGCGCTCGGCGAGGACCAGGGCCTGGTCAAGACGATCTTCGACAAGAAGACGGGCGAGCTTTTGGGTGCGCATATGGTCGGCGCCGAGGTGACCGAACTCATCCAGGGCTTTGTTGTCGCGATGAACCTCGAAACGACGGAGGAAGAGCTGATGCACACCGTCTTCCCGCATCCGACACTCTCGGAGATGATGAAGGAAAGCGTGCTCGACGCCTACGGCCGGGTGTTGAACGCCTGATGACGTGCAGCCGCCCGGAATTTGCGTTATACTCACGCACTGATTGTGTGGCATCTTCAGTGCTCGGAGGTCGTCATGAGCGTGAACGGCGTGGGTATTCTGGCGGCAATCATCATCGGCGGGCTGGCGGGTTGGCTTGCGGAGAGATTTATGAACAGTCAGATGGGACTGTTCGCCAATATTATTCTCGGCATCATCGGCGCGGTCGTCCTGAATTTCATCCTGGCCGCCTTCGGCATGGCCTATACGGGCTGGCTCGCCTATTTGGTCATCGGCTTCATCGGCGCCTGCCTGTTGATTGCCGCTGGGCGCGCCGTCAGAAGGTAGCGCCACGCAAGCCATGCGTCTGCCGTCGGGCCGCCTTGCAACTGGTGGCCTGACTTTTCCTGTCGGGCCGTCTATATAGATCGAAAATGGGCAGTCGGCGCCAAGCCGCGCGTCCACGCGACAAAGGAAGACACATGGTAACGCTTTTCGATGCTGTTTCGGATCGTGCGCAACGCGTCCGTCACCCGGAAAAGGCGCACAAGCCCGACACGGAAGTCCAGCGCAAGCCGGACTGGATCCGCGTTAAGGCGCCGACGTCGAAGGGATACATGGAAACCCGTTCGATCGTGAAGGGCAACAACCTCGTAACCGTGTGCGAGGAGGCCGGCTGTCCGAATATCGGCGAGTGTTGGGACAAGAAACACGCGACCTTCATGATCATGGGCGAAATCTGCACGCGCGCCTGTGCCTTCTGCAACGTCTCGACCGGCAAACCGAATGCGCTCGACATGGACGAGCCCGCCAACATCGCCAAGGCGGTCAAGCAAATGGGGCTCAGCCACGTCGTCATAACCTCGGTCGACCGCGACGACCTCGACGATGGTGGCGCCGAGCACTTTGAAAAGGTCATCTTTGCGATCCGCGAGGTCTCTCCGGAAACGACCATCGAGGTCCTGACTCCCGACTTTCTGCGCAAGCCCGGCGCGCTGGAGCGTGTGGTTGCCGCCAAGCCGGACGTCTTCAATCACAATCTCGAAACCGTCGCTTCGAACTATCTGACCGTGCGTCCCGGCGCTCGCTATTTCCACTCGATGCGACTGTTGCAGCGGGTGAAGGAACTCGATCCGTCCATGTTCACCAAGTCCGGCATCATGGTCGGCCTTGGCGAGGAACGGAACGAGGTGCTGCAGTTGATGGATGATCTGCGTACCGCCGACGTCGATTTCCTGACGATCGGCCAGTATCTGCAGCCGACCCGTAAGCACCACAAGGTCGAGAAATTCGTGACGCCCGAGGAATTCAAGTCGTACGAGACGGTCGCCTACACGAAGGGCTTCCTGATGGTTTCCTCGAGCCCATTGACGCGTTCGTCTCATCACGCCGGCGACGATTTCGCACGGCTAAGGGCGGCACGCGAGAAGAAGCTCCTGGCCGAAGCGGAGTAATTCAGTCTACTGCCGGTGAAAACAGCCGCGGCGTTGCGTCGTCGCGATTCTTCTATTTGAGCCGAAAGCGGGCAGATGACGGACACGACGCGGGCTGCATCGATCCTCTCGGACGCAAAACGTGTTTTGGTGATCGGCTGCTCGGGCGGCGGCAAGACGACGCTTGCCCGCCGCTTGTCGGAACACTGTGACCTGCCGTTCGTTTCGATGGATAGAGAATTCTTTTGGCTGCCCGGATGGATTTCCAGGGCGCGCGAAGAGCAAAGAAAGCTCATCGCCGCCAAGGTCGCCGAAGCGCAGTGGGTGATGGATGGGACCAATCCGTCGACCTTCGATTTGCGGCTGCCCCGCGCCGACATCGTGCTCTGGGTGAGAATGCCGCGCTTGCGGTGCCTGATCGGTGTGGCGCGGCGTTGGCTGAAATGGCGAGGCGCGGCACGGCCGGAGATGGCCGAAGGATGTCCGGAGCGGGTGAGTTGGGAATTCGTCCGCTACATCTGGACTTTCGAGCGCAAGTTCGTTCCGCGGATCGAGGAAGCCCTGCAGAAACACGGACCAGGCGTTCCAGTCCTGCAGATAAGAAGCCGGGCACAAATGCGCACGCTGCTTGAACTTCTCGCAGCACGCGCTTAACTGCAAGTCATGCCGCACTTTGAAACAAACCACGTCGTCAAGCACTCGGCCGACCAGATGTTCGATCTCGTCGCCGACGTCGAGCGCTACCCGCAATTTCTGCCGCTTTGCGAGGCCTTGAGCGTGCGCTCACGCAAGGAGCGCGACGGGAAGGTATTGCTGCTGGCCGATATGACGGTCGGGTACAAGGCGATCCGCGAGACCTTCACGACCCAGGTTCTGCTCAACAAGGCCGCGCGGACGATCGACGTCAATTATATCGACGGACCATTCAAGTATCTCGACAACGAATGGCGCTTCGAACCGACCAGCGACAAGCTGTCGATCGTGCATTTCGACATCGATTATGAGTTCAAGAGTAGGCTTCTCGGCGCCTTGATGGGTACCATGTTCGACCGGGCGTTCCGAATGTTTTCGGAAGCCTTCGAAAAACGTGCCGACGAGGTCTACGCTTGATGAGAGATGGCTTCGAGGAGCTCGAACGCGGTTCTGACCGCTGACATTCGAACCACGTCGCGGCCGATGTCGCCATAGCGCATCTCCTTGTGAAGCGTCGCGCCATTGCGGCTCGCCGCCGCGAAGTACACGAGCCCTACCGGTTTCTCCAGCGAGCCACCGCCGGGGCCGGCAACCCCCGTCACGGCGACGGCAATATCCGCCCCCGAATGGGAGACGGCGCCGCGTGCCATTTCGACAGCCGTCTCGCGCGAGACGGCGCCGTGGGCGGCCAGCGTCGCGAGTTCGATCCCGAGCATCTGTATCTTGGCATCGTTGGAATAGGTGACGAAGCCGCGGTCGACGACCAGCGACGAGCCGGCAACTTCCGTCAACGCGCCCGCAATCAGGCCGCCGGTGCAGGATTCCGCCGTCGCGAGCTTCAGGTTGCGTGCGGTAAGATCCGTGACGATCTCCCGCGCTTTCTGTTCTATATCGGCCGGCCACATCATGCGTTCCTCCCCGGAGTATAGACGACCGTTGCAGTGGCGATTGCCGCGATACCTTCGTTGCGGCCGATGAAGCCAAGCTGTTCGTTGGTGGTTGCCTTGATCGAGCAACGGTCGATGGTAACGCCGAGCATTGCTGCCAGGTTCTCTCGCATCTGCTGGCGGTGCGGCCCGACCTTGGGCGCTTCGGCGATCAGCGATATGTCCGCATTGGTGATGACGCCGCCACGCTCGCGCACGATCCGCGCCGCGTGCTCCAGAAAGATGCGGGAAGGGGCACCCTTCCACTGCGGATCCGACGGTGGAAAGTGATCGCCGATATCGCCAGCGCCGCAGGTGGCGAGAAGCGCGTCCGTCAGCGCATGCAGCGCGACGTCGGCATCGGAATGGCCGGAGAGTTTGCGGTCGTGCGGGATGAATACACCACAAAGGGTGACGCCGTTGCCTTCGACGAGTTGGTGGACGTCGTAGCCATTGCCGGTACGCACATCGGGAATCTCGCTGCCTTTGAGCCTTTCGTCAGCCATCGAAATATCCCTCTGCAACGTCAGCTTGATGTTGTCCACCATACCCTCGACGAGGACAACCGGAATACCCGCCCATTCGGCAATGGACGCGTCATCGGTAAAATCCGCTTTTGCGTCGGCGTTGGCGGCGCGGTGCGCGGAGAGAATCGCTTCCAGTGTGAAGCACTGCGGCGTCTGTGCCGCGTAGAGGTTACTCCGCGCGACCGTCTCCTGCACGACTCCATTTGCGCCGGCACGCTTCAACGTATCGGCGACCGCGATTGCCGGCAGGACCGCATCGGCACCGCCGAGCAGCGTTTGACGGCAGCGATCGAGCAGTGCGTGGTCCGCAAACGGACGCACCGCGTCGTGGATCATGACGTACTTGGCGCCGGCAGCCGCAATCGCCTCCAGGCCCGCAAGGACCGAAAGCTGTCGCGTTGCTCCTCCATGCACCACGGTCGGAGCGGCCGACGTGGGTACGCGCTTCAGAGCAGCGGCAAAGAGTTCCGTGTCCTCCGGATGGATGACGACAACGATCGGTCCCGTTCCCGCCCATGTCGCGAAAGTGTCAAGCGTATGCGCGATAACGGGGCGGCCGCCGATTGTCCGGTACTGCTTTGGCCCCTCGCCCGATTGGCCGGCGCGCTCGCCGCGGCCGGCCGCGACGATGATGACACCGCAGGAGAACTGTTCTTCAGGCTGCATCTTATGTATGTGGTCCCGCATTCCGACGCTCTTTGCCGTGGTCTAGCGCGAAGGCCCGGCCATTGCCAGCCCGTATAGCGCTGTGCGGTTTATCAGACGCACAAAGCACCTTAAGTTGCTGCATGTCTCCTTAAATCGGCTCCGATTTAAGGAGACATGCAGCAGCCATCGGCGGCCATGTGGGAATTTTGTCGGCGGCGTGGAAATCGCTTGGCAAGCCGAGTAACAATGTCTAAAAATAGTGCAAGAAGAACATGTGCCTGAAAGATATGCACTTGCCACCGTCGGCCCTGTCATCGTCGCTCCGGATCGGGAATGTTGAAATCCGCAACCGGATAGCGCTCGCGCCGATGTCGGGGGTGACGGATCTGCCCTTCCGCATGCTCGCCTGGCGTTTCGGTGCCGGCCTTGTGGTGACGGAAATGGTCGCCAGCCGCGAATTGGTCTGCAACGCCGCCGAATCCTGGGCGCGGCTGAAGAATTCCGGCATCGAGCCGCATATCGTCCAGCTCGCCGGCCGCGAGGCGCACTGGATGGCGGAAGCCGCAAGGATCGTCGAGTCGAATGGCGCCGACATTATCGACATCAATATGGGCTGCCCCGCCAAGAAGGTGACCGGTGGCTATTCCGGTTCAGCACTGATGCGCGATCCCGACCATGCCTTGTCGCTTGTCGAAGCCACCGTCAGGGCTGTTTCCGTACCAGTAACGCTGAAGATGCGGCTCGGATGGGATGAAAATTCGATCAATGCTCCATTGATCGCGCGAAGGGCTGAAGAGGTGGGTGTGCAGGCCATCACGATCCACGGCCGCACCCGGATGCAGTTCTACAGCGGCAAGGCGGATTGGGATGCGATCCATGCGGTCCGCGACGTCATCTCGGTCCCTCTGATCGCCAACGGCGACGTCGATACCGTGGCGGACGCCACGGAAATCCTGCGCCGGTCGGGTGCTGACGCAGTCATGGTCGGGCGGTCATCGCAGGGGCGGCCATGGCATGCCGGTGTTCTGGCCGGCGTTCGCCTTCATCCCGACGCATTGGAGATCGCGCAGATCTTCGCCGAGCACTACACGACGATGCTCGAATTCTATGGGCTTCAGATCGGCGTCCGGCACGCCCGCAAACACGTCGGCTGGTACATCGAGCGTTTCGCGCCGAACCTCTCGTCCGCGGACAAGGCAGCGATCCTGACGTCCACCGATCCGGCTCTGGTCAGCGAGCGGGTCGCTGCCGCGATCGCGAATTGCGGCGTCGCACCGGTCAGGGAGGAGATGGCGGCATGACGGAAAAGGCAACGGCAGTAGAGCCGGCGGCGGATGCGAACGACCTTTCCATGGCGGTGCTGAACGCGATCCAGAACCCCGTCATCCTGGTCGATGAAAATGGCCTTGTGGCCTTCGCCAATTGGGAGGCCGAGTCCTTCTTCGGCGCGAGCGCCAATCATCTCGCCCGTCATGATATCAGCGCCTTCATTCCATTCGGCAGTCCGCTCCTGACTTTGATCGACCAGGTTCGTGAGCGGCGGGCACCCGTAAACGAATACCGGGTCGACCTGAGTTCGCCGCGCCTCGGCGCCGACAAGCTTGTCGATCTTTATGTTGCGCCGGTTCTTTCCACGCCGGGATCTGTGGTCATCGTCTTCCAGGAGCGCTCGATGGCCGACAAGATCGATCGGCAACTGACTCATCGAGGCGCTGCGCGGTCAGTGACCGGTCTCGCTTCGATGTTGGCCCACGAGATCAAGAACCCGCTCTCTGGCATTCGCGGTGCCGCACAGCTTCTCGAGACGTCCGTCAATGACGAGGACCGGGCCCTGACGCGGCTGATCTGCGACGAGACGGACCGCATCGTATCGCTCGTCGACCGTATGGAGGTCTTCTCCGATGAAAGGCCCGTCGATCGCGTACCGCTCAATATCCATTCCGTGCTCGATCACGTGAAGGCGATCGCGAGGGCTGGCTTTGCCCGCGGAATCAAGATTTCGGAGAACTACGACCCGTCGCTGCCGCCGGTTTACGCCAATCGCGACCAGCTCGTGCAGGTATTCCTCAATCTGATCAAGAACGCTGCCGAGGCGATCGGCGATCGGGCCGATGGCGAGATCATGCTGACGACGGCCTATCGTCCCGGCATTCGCCTTTCGGTTGCCGGCACCCGCGAAAAGATCTCGTTGCCGTTGGAGTTCTGCGTGCACGACAACGGACCCGGCGTTCCCACTGACCTGCTGCCGCATCTTTTCGACCCTTTCATCACCACGAAGACGAATGGCTCGGGCCTCGGCCTTGCGCTGGTCGCCAAGATCATTGGCGGCCACGGAGGCATTGTCGAGTGCGACAGCCAGCACAGCCGCACCACCTTCCGTGTTCTGATGCCGGCGTCCAAAGGGACTGCGGCGGATGACGACGAAATTCCGATGACAAAAGGAAACATTGCATGACGGGCGCTACGATACTCGTCGCGGATGACGATGCCGCCATTCGCACCGTGCTCAACCAGGCCCTGAGCCGCGCCGGCTATGATGTGCGCATCACCTCCAATGCGGCGACGCTGTGGCGCTGGATTGCGGCCGGTGACGGCGATCTGGTCGTGACCGACGTCGTGATGCCGGATGAGAACGCCTTCGATCTCCTGCCGCGGATCAAGAAGGCGAGGCCGGACCTGCCTGTGCTCGTGATGAGCGCACAGAATACCTTCATGACGGCCATCAAGGCGTCGGAAAAGGGAGCCTACGACTACCTGCCGAAACCCTTCGATCTCACGGAACTGATCGGCATCATCGGCCGGGCGCTCGCCGAACCGAAGCGCCGTCCCTTGAGGATCGACGATGATTCACAGGACGGCATGCCGCTTGTCGGCCGCTCGGCTGCAATGCAGGAAATCTACCGCGTGCTCGCGCGGCTGATGCAGACTGATCTGACATTGATGATCACCGGAGAATCGGGAACCGGCAAGGAACTGGTTGCTCGAGCGTTGCACGACTACGGCAAGCGCCGCAATGGCCCCTTCGTTGCTATCAACATGGCGGCGATCCCTCGCGACCTCATCGAATCGGAGCTGTTCGGCCACGAAAAGGGCGCCTTTACCGGCGCCCAGACCCGCTCGACCGGCCGTTTCGAGCAGGCCGAAGGTGGGACACTCTTCCTCGATGAAATCGGCGACATGCCGATGGATGCCCAAACCCGGCTGCTGCGCGTGTTGCAGCAGGGCGAGTACACAACCGTTGGCGGCCGCACGCCGATCCGGTCAGATGTGCGGATCGTCGCCGCGACGAACAAGGACCTGAAGCAGTCGATCAATCAGGGGCTTTTCCGCGAGGACCTCTACTATCGCTTGAATGTCGTGCCGCTGCGCTTGCCGCCGCTCAGGGATCGAGCGGAGGATATCCCGGACCTTGTCCGCCATTTCGTCCAGCAGGCCGAAAAGGAAGGGCTGGACGTCAAGCGTTTCGACCAGGAAGCGCTGGAATTGATGAAGACGCATCCTTGGCCCGGCAATGTACGCGAGCTCGAAAACCTCGTGCGGAGGCTGACGGCGCTCTATCCGCAGGATGTGATCACCAGGGAAATCATCGAGAATGAGTTGCGCTCGGAGATTCCGGACAGCCCGATCGAGAAATCGCCGACCCGCTCCGGATCGATGTCGATCTCGCAGGCAGTCGAAGAGAATATGAGGCAGTATTTTGCCAGTTTCGGTGATACCCTCCCACCATCGGGCCTCTATGATCGGGTACTTTCCGAGATGGAGTATCCGTTGATCCTCGCAGCCCTGACGGCGACCCGAGGCAACCAGATCAAGGCCGCCGACCTCCTCGGCCTTAACCGAAACACGCTGCGCAAGAAGATTCGCGAACTCGGGGTCTCCGTGTACCGCAGTTCACGCAGTGCTTGACTGAGATGCAACACCGTTGCATTTTCGCCACAATGCGTTGCTTGAACGTCCGATAGCGTCGATTCGTTGCGTCGTCATTGGAGGCGGCCCGGTCGAGGTACGCCGATGCTGTTTGGGGTGGGGCGTTACGGTCAGTTTCTTTGACCCGGAGAAGTTCGCGTTTGCCGGTGCCGTCGGGCGCCGGTTTGGGGGAAGCGTTTTACATGGTGGACGGAATGGCCCTGCCATTGGGCACAGAGGACAGGGTCGCAACTGTCCAGGATCGGCGGGCGTCCTTCGCGCTGCCCGGATTGATGCTCGCCACCGGCGCGCTGATCTGTGCCACGTTGTCGCTGCTCGTTCTCCTCGGCCTCACTCCTATTCGGCCGGAGCGAAACATCGTCATTGCCTGCGCGGCCATCAACGGTGTCTTCGTCGTAGGCCTGATCTACCTGATCGCACGCGAAATCCTCAGACTGCTTAGAGCGCGCAGCAAGGGAAGAGCGGCAGCACGGCTGCATGTGCGCATCGTCGCGCTATTTTCGATCGTCGCGATAACGCCAGCGATCCTGGTCGCAATCTTTGCCAGCATCACGCTCGATGTCGGGCTTGATCGCTGGTTCTCGCTGCGCACACAGGCGATCGTCAGCTCGTCGCTGAACGTTGCGCAGGCCTATGTGCTTGAGAATGCCAGCTACCTGCAAGGCCAGACAGTGTCGATGGCCAACGACCTGGAGCGCAACCGGCAACTCTACAGCCTCGATCGCACAGGATTCACCGAATTGATGACGCGCCAGGCGAGGGGGCGCGGCATGCTTGGCGCCTTCCTGGTGCGCGCCGACGGCAGCGCCATCCTTCAGGCGAATATCTCGACTGAAAGGCCGCTGCCGGCTATTCCGGCCGATGCCCTTAAAAGCACTGTTTCCGGCCAGCCGACGCTGATCCCTCCCGGTGTGACAAACCTGGTCGGCGCCGTCATTCCGCTCGACAATATACCCGGAACCTATCTCTACACGGTGCGCAACGTCGATCCTGAAGTGATGCGTTCGATGCGGCTGATGGAGGAGAACACGGCCGAATACAAGGCGCTGGAAGCGGGCCGCACCTCGCTTCAGATCGCCTTCGGCGTCCTCTATATCGGTTTTGCCCTCATCGTTCTGCTGGCGGCGATCTGGACGGCAATTGCCGTTGCCGATCGCATCGTGCGGCCGATCCGGCAGCTGATCGGCGCCGCGGACAGCGTGGCTTCCGGCAATCTCGATGTGGTTGTTCCTGTGCGCGCGGTCGACGGCGACGTCGGCAATCTGTCGCGAACTTTCAACAAGATGGTCAGCGAGATCCGCACGCAACAGCAGCAGATCCTGGTGGCGAAGGACGAAGTGGACCAGCGCCGCCGCTTTATCGAGGCGGTGCTTTCCGGCGTCACCACGGCAGTCATCGGCGTCGGCAAGGACCGTCGAATCACGATTGCCAATCCTTCGTCGGAAGAGTTTCTGCGGAAGGCCGCGCCGGGACTGCTGGGCGCTAGCCTCAGCGAGGTTGCGCCGGAAATCGATGCCGTGCTGGTCGAGGCGGAAAGCCGCTATCGCAACGATTACCGCAAGCAGATCAATATCATGCGCGGCGGAACCGAGCGCACGCTGAACGTGCAGGTGACGAGGGAGGAGGGCGACGAGTCGCACGGATCCTACGTTATCACCATCGACGACATCACTGACCTGGTGATCGCGCAGCGGTCGACCGCATGGGCCGACGTGGCCCGCCGCATCGCGCATGAGATCAAGAATCCGCTGACACCGATCCAGCTTTCGGCCGAGCGCTTGAGGCGTCGCTATGGTAAGCAGATCGACCAGCAAGACAGGGCGGTCTTCGACCAGTGCACCGATACGATCGTGCGCCAGGTCGAGGATATCGGCCGGATGGTCGACGAATTTTCTGCCTTTGCGCGGATGCCGAAGCCGACGAAGGAAAAATCCGATCTGCGATCGATCCTCA
Source organism: Sinorhizobium mexicanum (assembly GCF_013488225.1). Taxonomy (NCBI): domain Bacteria; kingdom Pseudomonadati; phylum Pseudomonadota; class Alphaproteobacteria; order Hyphomicrobiales; family Rhizobiaceae; genus Sinorhizobium; species Sinorhizobium mexicanum. The sequence continues at coordinate 1,632,513 of NZ_CP041238.1, forward strand.
AGGATGCGGTTTTCCTGCGCGAGATGGGCAACAATCACATCACCTTCGTTCGCGATTTCGGCGACGAGCCGCTCGAAGGCCAATTCGACGGGCGCATGCTCGGCCAGGCTTTCGGCAACATCGTAAAGAATGCGGTGGAGGCGATCGAGGCTGTCCCTGCCGGAACGTCGCGGGGGGCGCCGACCATCGCCGTCCGCTGCCGTCGTGACGGCGCTTCCGGCCGTTTCGTTGTCGACGTTATCGATAACGGCAAAGGGCTGCCGACCGAGAACCGGCACAGAATTCTGGAGCCATACATGACGATGCGCGAAAAGGGCACCGGTCTCGGTCTCGCAATCGTCAAGAAGATCATCGAGGACCATGGCGGACAACTGGAACTGCACGACGCACCGGTCGATTTCGACGGTGGCGTCGGGGCAATGATCCGCGTGATCCTGCCGCCTGCCGGGGAAACCGGGGGCGAAGATACTGTAAAGGACAAGGGTAATACCAATGGCGGCTGATATTCTGGTTGTGGACGATGAGGAGGATATCCGGGAGATCGTCTCGGGCATCCTGTCGGACGAAGGTCATGAGACCCGGACGGCTTTCGACAGCGACAGCGCGCTTGCGGCGATCAACGATCGAGTGCCGCGATTGGTTTTCCTGGACATCTGGATGCAGGGCAGCCGCCTCGACGGACTGGCGCTGCTTGACGAGATCAAGGGCCGCCATCCCGATCTGCCGGTGGTGATGATTTCCGGTCACGGCAACATCGAAACGGCCGTTTCCGCTATCAAGCGGGGTGCTTACGATTTCATCGAGAAACCGTTCAAGGCGGACCGGCTGATTCTTATCGCCGAGCGGGCGCTGGAGAATTCCAAGCTGAAGCGCGAAGTCTCGGAGTTGAAGAAAAAGTCCGGCGACCCGGTGGAGCTCATCGGAACCTCTGTCGCGGTGTCGCAGTTGCGGCAGACGATCGAAAAGGTGGCTCCCACCAACAGCCGGATCATGATCCAGGGTCCTTCGGGTTCCGGCAAGGAACTCGTCGCGCGCATGATCCACCGTAAATCCACGCGTGCCTCCGGGCCGTTCGTCGCGCTCAACGCCGCGGCGATCACCCCGGATCGCATGGAAGTCGCGCTCTTCGGTACGGAGGGCACGCCCGGCCAACCGCGCCGCACGGGCGCGTTGGAGGAGGCTCATGGCGGCATCCTCTATCTCGACGAAATCGGCGAAATGCCGCGGGAAACGCAAAACAAGATCCTGCGCGTGTTGGTCGACCAGCAGTTCGAGCGCGTCGGCGGTTCGAAACGCGTCAAGGTGGACGTGCGCATCATTTCCTCGACGGCGTACAACCTTGAGAACATGATTTCCGAGGGCCTGTTCCGCGAGGATCTGTTCCACCGGCTGGCCGTCATTCCAGTACGTGTCCCGGCGCTTGCCGAACGGCGCGAGGACATTCCTTTCCTTGTGGATATGTTCATGCGCCAGGTGAGCGAGCAGGCCGGCATCCGCCCGCGCAAGATCGGCGAGGACGCGCTTGCCGTCCTGCAGGCGCATGATTGGCCCGGCAATATCCGCCAGTTGCGCAACAACATCGAACGCCTGATGATCCTCGCCCGCAGCGACGGACCGGATACGCCGATCACCGCCGACATGCTGCCGACCGAAGTCGGTGACACGCTGCCCAAGATTTCCGCGCAGGGCGACCAGCACATCATGACCTTGCCGCTACGCGAAGCCCGTGAAATGTTCGAGCGCGATTATCTGATCGCCCAGATCAACCGATTCGGCGGAAACATCTCGCGCACGGCGGAGTTCGTCGGCATGGAACGCTCGGCGCTTCATCGCAAGCTGAAGTCGCTGGGCGTCTGATCCGGAGCGGCGCGCGGCGGCCTTTGCCGCGACAGCGCGTGGGATGAAGGAACGGCAATGAAAGTGGTCATATGCGGCGCCGGACAGGTAGGCTACGGCATTGCCGAGCGCCTGTCACAGGAAGACAACGATGTCTCGGTGATTGACACATCCGCCGCACTGATCGCCCATATCACCGAAACCCTGGATGTGCGCGGCTATGTCGGCCACGGTGCGCATCCGGACGTCTTGGCGAGAGCCGGTGCCGATCAGGCCGACATGATCATCGCGGTGACGCTTTTCGACGAGGTCAATATCGTGGCCTGTGAGGTCGCGCATGCGATCTTCAACGTGCCGACCAAGGTCGCCCGCATTCGCGCGCAGAACTACCTCGCACCGGAATATTCGGATCTCTTTTCGCGGGAGAACGTCCCGATCGACGTGACAATTTCGCCGGAGATCGAAGTGGGGCGTCTTGTTCTTCGACGGATTTCCTTCCCGGGCGCGACCGACGTCGTCCGCTTCGCCGAGGACCGCATTGCGATGGTCGCGATCGAGTGCATGGAAGACTGCCCGGTAGTGGACACGCCATTGCAGCAGTTGAGCGAGCTTTTTCCAGACCTTCTGGCGACCGTTACGGGCATCTTCCGAGACGGAAAACTCATCGTCCCCCGCTCCTCCGATCAATTGCAGACGGGCGATCTTGCCTATGTCGTCTGCGATAGGGATCACACGCGCCGCACCCTGGGACTCTTCGGACATGAGGAGCAGGAGGCGCGGCGGATCATCATCATGGGGGGCGGCAATATCGGCTATTTCGTCGCGCGCACGATCGAGGAGCAGCAGCCCCGCATGCGGGTCAAGCTGATCGAAAACGACCGCGATCGGGCCGTATTGATGGCCGACAAGCTCAACAACACCGTTGTGCTGCACGGTTCGGCCATGGACCAGCGGATCCTGATGCAGGCCGATGTTCAGGAGGCCGATCTCGTGGTCGCGCTCACGAATAACGATCAGATCAACATCCTCGGCAGCATGATGGCGAAGCGCCTGGGCGCGAAGTCCACGCTGGTGCTGATCAACGAACCGGCCTACCAGGATTTCGCGGGCACGGCCGGTGTCGATGCGCATATCAACCCGCGGGCCGTGACCATCTCCCGTGTCCTGCAGCACGTCAGGAAGGGCCGCATCCGATCGATCTATGCAGTGCAGAGCGGCAGGGCAGAGGTGATCGAGGCCGAGGCGCTCGAGACGTCGCCACTGGTGGGCAAGGCCCTGCGCGAGCTCGAATTGCCGGAGGGCATCCGCATTGGCGCACTCTACCGCGACAAGGCTTTCATTCGCCCTGACGGCAATACGAGGATAAAGGCGAAGGATCGCGTCGTCCTTTTTGCAGCCGCCGAAGCGGTGCGCCACGTCGAACAACTTTTCCGAGTCAGCATCCAATATTTCTGAGGTCTCGCCCCAATGCCGAGAATTGCTTATGTCAACGGCTCTTACGTGCCGCATTCCGAAGCCGCTGTTCACGTCGAAGACCGCGGCTACCAGTTCGCGGACGGTGTCTACGAAGTTTGCGAGGTTCGGCACGGCTTTATCGTGGACCTCAACCGGCATTTGGACCGTCTCGATCGATCCTTAAGGGAACTGCGGATCGGCTGGCCGATGAGCCGCGCGGCGTTGATTCAGGTCATCCGCGAGGTATTGCGCAGGAACCGGGTGCGCAACGGGCTTTTCTACCTGCAGGTGACCCGCGGCGTGGCGCGCCGCGACCACGTCTTCCCGACGAAGGAGACGCCGCCGTCGCTCGTCGTCACGGCCAAGCGGACGGATGCCACCGCCATCGCGAAGAAGAATGCCGAAGGGATCGCGGCGATAACGGTGCCGGAAAATCGTTGGGATCGGGTCGACATCAAGTCGGTCGGTCTGCTGCCGAACGTGCTTGCACGCCAGAAGGCGAAGGAGCTCGGCGCTCAGGAAGCGATCTTCATCGATACCGACGGCCTCGTCAAAGAGGGGGCGGCGACGAACGTCTGGATCGTCGATCGAGACGGCACCCTGCGCACCCGCCCGGCGGAGCACGGTATCCTGCGAGGTATAACGCGGACCACCTTGATGGACGTAGCCAAGCCACTTGGCCTGAAGGTTGAGGAAAAGCCATTCTCGGTGGAGGAGATGCTGACGGCGCGCGAAGTGTTCGTTACAGCGGCGACCAGCATCTGCTTTCCCGTCGTTGCCATCGACGGAAAGACGATCGGCAATGGTCATCCAGGAAGCATAGCACAGAATATTCGCGAAGCCTTTTTCGACATTGCGGAAAAGACATTGATTTGATACCAAACTTGGAGAGGCGTCGGGGACGGACACTGTGACGCTTCGAAACGCAGAATGTGACAAAATGCACCGGCGTCTAAAGGCCGGCAAATAAGAAAGAAGCGGCGCGATGGCGGAACGTTCTCAAAACTTGCAGGATCTCTTTCTCAATACGGTCCGCAAGCAAAAGATTTCATTGACTATTTTCCTGATCAACGGTGTCAAGCTGACAGGTGTGGTCACATCTTTTGACAATTTCTGTGTATTGCTACGCCGCGACGGTCATTCTCAGCTCGTCTACAAGCACGCCATCTCGACGATCATGCCGGGTCAGCCCTTGCAGATGTTCGAGAATGAGGAAGCCGCATCCTGACGGGACGTGAGGAACATTACCAAGCGTGATTCAAAATCGTCGTCGATCATCCCGGAGCTCGAACGGCTCCGCGATGACATGCGCGCGGTCGTCGTCGTTCCGGTTCTGAAGAAGACGGGGAAGGCAGCGGCCGAGATTCTGTCTGCGCCAGTGACGCGCTCCGATGAAAGTCGTCTGGACGAGGCAATGGGCCTCGCGCTTGCCATCGATCTCGACGTCGTGCACGGAACGATCGTTTCGGTCGCCCAGCCGAAGCCGGGTACCTTGCTTGGCAGTGGCAAGATCGAGGAGATCGGCCATATCCTGGACGAAAAAGATGCCGGGCTCGTGATCGTCGATCACCCGCTGACGCCGGTGCAACAGCGCAACCTCGAGAAGGAATGGAACGCCAAGGTCATCGACCGGACGGGCCTCATCCTGGAAATCTTCGGGCGGCGCGCCTCCACCAAGGAAGGCACGCTTCAGGTCGATCTCGCGCATCTCAACTATCAGAAGGGCCGACTGGTCAGAAGCTGGACCCACCTCGAGCGCCAGCGCGGCGGTGCGGGCTTCATGGGCGGTCCCGGTGAAACGCAGATCGAGGCCGACCGTCGCCTGCTGCAGGAGAGGATCGTTCGGCTGGAACGCGAATTGGAGCAGGTGCGGCGCACCCGGCAGCTCCACCGCTCGAAGCGCAAGAAGGTGCCGCACCCGATCGTGGCGCTGGTCGGCTACACGAACGCGGGCAAGTCGACGCTCTTCAACCGGATGACCGGCGCGGGCGTGCTGGCCGAGGACATGCTTTTCGCGACGCTTGATCCGACGCTCAGGCGTCTCAAGTTGCCGCATGGGCGCATGGTCATTCTGTCCGATACGGTCGGTTTCATCTCCGATCTGCCGACCCACCTCGTTGCGGCCTTCCGCGCGACGCTTGAGGAAGTGCTCGAAGCGGACCTGATCCTGCACGTGCGCGACCTTTCCGATCCGGACAACCAGGCACAGGCGAGCGACGTATTGCGCATCCTTGCCGATCTCGGCATTGACGAGAAGGAAGGCGCCGAGCGGATCATCGAGGTGTGGAACAAGATCGACAAGCTCGAACCTGAGGTGCGCGAGGCGCTCGTTAAGAAGGCGGCAAGCACGCCGAACACGGTCGCCGCTTCTGCTGTGACCGGCGAGGGCGTCGATCACCTGCTCGCCGAGATCGGCCGCCGTCTTTCGGGCGTGTTGACCGAGTGCACGGTCGTTCTTGGCCTCGACCAGCTGCAGCTGTTGCCCTGGGTCTACGAGCACTCGATCGTCGATGGCCGAGAGGACCTTGAAGACGGAAGGGTCAGCCTTGACCTGCGCCTGACCGAGGGCGAGGCTGCAGAGCTTGAACGGCGGCTCGGCAACGGACCGAAACCGGTCGAAGAGGATTGGTAACGCGACTGACGCGACGGCATCCCGCTACGTCAGCTGTCGCTCGATCGCCTTTGCTGCTTGCCAGAGCTCTTCCATGCGCTCCAGAGAAGCGGCGTCAAGCGTCTCTCCACCTGCTTCCAACTCCTGTTCGATATGGCCGAAGCGACGGCGGAACTTGGTGTTGGTGCCGCGGAGCGCCATTTCCGGGTCGGTGCCGACGTGGCGGCCGATATTGACGACGGCGAAGATCAGGTCACCGAGCTCGTCGGCAACCTTTCGCTGATCTCCGTCCTTGAGCGCCTGCCGCAGTTCGGTGATCTCCTCCTCGATCTTGTCAAGGATCGGCTCGGGCTTCGACCAGTCGAAGCCGACCTTTGCCGCGCGTTCCTGCAGCTTGAGCGCTTCGACCAGGGCCGGGAAGCTGCGTTGCACGGACCCGAGGTGGCCGGCATCGGCATCCTGCGGTAGACCACGCCGCATACGGCGTTGCCGCCGGTCCGCCTTTTCCGCGCGCTTGATCTCGTCCCATTGCAGTTTGACCGCCTCGGGCGTATCGGCGTCGGAGCGGGCGAAGACGTGCGGATGGCGACGGATCATCTTGCGGGTCACGGCTTCGACGACATCGCCGAAGGAGAACTCACCGGCTTCTTCCGCCATGCGGGCGTGAAAGACCACCTGGAGCAGAAGGTCGCCGAGCTCGTCGCAGAGATCGTCCATGTCATGGCGCTCGATCGCGTCGGCAACCTCGTAGGCCTCTTCGACCGTGTAGGGTTTTATCGTCTCGAAGGTCTGGACGATGTCCCAGGGGCAGCCGGTGTCCGGCTGGCGGAGCGCCGCCATGATATCGAGCAGCCGTTGAATGTCGCGAGAAGGTTCCATGGCTCAGTTCAGCGGTATGGTGTTCTGGTCCTTGCCGGCCTGATAGTGCTCAGACAGGCGGTGATAGCGCGCGCGGATACGAGCGTCCTGCGCGGCGAGTCTTTCCTTTGTCTGTTGGTCGGCGTCGCGCGTCAGTGCCGCTATCGAGCCCGATTTCCAGAAGGCGTTTTCCTGTGCATAGCCGCCCGGCTCCAGCCGGAAGACTTCCTTCAGGATTTTCAGGTCGTGCGGAATCGAGAAGCTGTCGCGCGAATCCTCATGGCTGAAGAAATAGTAGAAATTGTCGAACCCCGCCCAGGTGATCGCGGAGAGACACATCGAGCAGGGCTCATGCGTCGAGAGAAAGATCAGCTCCCGCGTATCGGGCTTATCGGCCATCTCGTAAAAACACTTGAGCGTATGGACCTCGCCGTGCCACAGCGGATTTTCCGTCTCGTTGTTGGTTTCGGCAAGCACCAGCGAAAGATCGGACTTACGCAGGATTGCCGCGCCGAACACCTTATTGCCGGCAGCAACACCCTTTTCGGTCAGCGGAAGGATATCTTTTTCGATTACCGTCAAGAGGCGTTCCGCCAATTCCGACTTTTTCATCTTCTGTGCTTCCTACGAATGTCGCCGGCATTTAAAGGAGGTAGGCCCTCCGGCGCAATGGCCGCCAAGCCCGCAGCGCCCGTGTGTCACCGGAGATATTTACTCAAAATGGCTGACTGTCGAGCAAAACAATACGTGGCCGGAAAAGCATTGAAATTTCTGTTTCTTCAATTGTTACCGGCTATGGGGGATATTCGCCGCAGCCTGTAGAAGGAGTCGTTCTCTCAGTGATGTCGCAGCAACTGTCCTTTTTTCCGACATTCTTTAGCGTCGCGCAAAAGCGCGTGGCGGTGTTCGGCAATGGGGACGAGGCCTTCGCCAAGGTGCGGCTGCTGTTGAACACCGCGGCGCGTATCGCCGTTTACGCGGATGCGCCTGAGGCTGCCTTCGAGACATTCCTCACGACCAACCGCCTCGAGATCATCCGGGAAACCTTCGCTGCGCATCAGGTTGAGGACGCCGTCCTGGTGTTTGCTGCGACTGGCGATGCATCGGCCGATCGGGCGATCGTTGCGGCCGCGCGGGACCGAAAGATCCCCGCAAATGCCGTTGATCAGCCGGATTATTGCGATTTCCTGACGCCGGCACTCGTCAACAGGGCTCCAGTCGCCGTGGCGATCGGAACCGAAGGGGCCGGACCCGTTCTGGCGCAGATGATCCGCGCCCAGATCGATCAATTGCTTTCCCCGTCGCTCGGCATGGTCGCGTCTTTGGCCGCGAGCTATCGTGATGCGGTCGAGCGACTTGTGCCGCGCGGTGTTGCACGCCGCATGTTCTGGCGGCGGTTCTTTTCGGGGCCGGTTGCCGACCACGTTGCGCTTGGCGATGTCGCCTCGGCGCGCCGCGAGGCGTCGCGGCTGCTCGATGGCGCGGATCGTATTCCCGGTCACGTCTGGCTGGTTGGCGCCGGTCCGGGTGCGGAGGACCTGCTGACGCTTCGCGCGCAGCGGGTGATGATGGAAGCCGATGCGATCGTTTACGATGCGCTCGTGCCGCAGGCGATCGTCGATATGGGGCGCCGCGATGCCGAGCGCCTTTCGGTTGGCAAGCGCAAGGGTTGCCACACCAAATCGCAGGACGAAATCAATCAGTTGCTGGTGAAGCTTGCAGGCGAGGGTAAACGCGTCGTTCGCCTGAAATCCGGCGATCCGCTGATCTTCGGTCGAGCCGGCGAGGAAATGGCTGCCTTGCGGGATGCCGGGATCAGCTATGAGATCGTCCCCGGCATCACCTCCGCATTTGCGGCAGCGGCAGACTTCGAGTTGCCGTTGACCCTGCGTGGTGTTGCGTCGTCGCTGGTCTTCACCACCGGCCATGACCTTGCCGGTGATGTGCTGCCCGACTGGGCGCGGCTTGCCGTCTCGGGTGCGACGATTGCTGTTTATATGGGCCGCAGCGTCGCCGCTTCAGTTGCCGGGCGGCTGATGAAGGCCGGCCTGCCCCAAGAGACGACCGTCGCCGTGGTCGAGAACGCCAGCCGCGCCGAACGGCGGCTCCTGCACGGGATTCTTCGCGAGCTTCCGGACCTTGAGACCCGCACGGAACTCGACGGTCCGGTCATGGTGATCATTGGCGACGCGGTTGCAGGTGCGAATTTCGGCCGGTCGGAACCGCTTGCTGCCGGGAGACGGCACGGCACTGAGGCCAGGGATACCTCCGGCGCGCAACGCGCTGAACAGATTTGAAGTGAGGATGACGCGAATGGTGGACAAGGTCTTGACGGCAAACCGATTGGGGGATGGCATATCCGTCTGGCTCGACGCCTCCGGCAATTGGGTGGAGTCGCTGCAGGACGCCTTCGTCGCCCGCCATGCCGAGGCCGTCGCGGCGCTTGAAGGGACTGGAAAGCGCTCCTTCGACGAGAATAAAGTCGTAGACGTCAACGTTATCGACGTCGAGGAAGTCGATGGCGTACTTCGCCCATTGCGCATGCGCGAGCGCATCCGCGCCGAAGGCCCGTCGATCGCCTATGCTCCGGGATATCGTGGGCTTTCCGGCCCGAAAGTTGCTGCCTGAGGACCTGAGACCCTATGTACCGTTACGACGAATTCGATCACACCTTCGTTTCTGCACGCGTCGAGCAGTTCCGCGATCAGGTCCAGCGGCGGCTGTCCGGTGAACTGGCCGAAGATGCCTTCAAGCCGCTGCGCCTGATGAATGGCGTCTATCTGCAACTACACGCCTACATGCTCCGCGTTGCCATTCCCTATGGCACGCTGTCGAGCCGGCAGATGCGGATGCTTGCCCATGTCGCCCGCAAATATGACCGCGGTTATGGTCATTTCACCACACGCCAGAACATCCAGTACAACTGGCCGCGTCTTTCGGATACGCCGGACATCCTCAAGGAACTGGCAAGTGTTGAAATGCACTCGCTGCAGACCTCAGGCAACTGCATTCGCAACGTGACGGCGGATCACTTCTCCGGCGCGGCGGCCGACGAAGTCGCCGACCCGCGCCCCTACGCAGAGATTCTCCGTCAGTGGTCGAGTGTGCACCCGGAATTCTCGTTCCTGCCGCGCAAGTTCAAGATCGCCGTGACCGGCGCCGAGCGCGACCGTGCGGCGATCCAGGTGCATGATATCGGCTTGCACCTGAAAAAGGACGGGCAGGGTAGGTTGGGCTTTGCCGTCTATGTGGGCGGCGGGCAGGGCAGGACCCCGATGATCGCCAAGAAGATCCGCGACTTCCTGCCGGAAGAGGACTTGCTCTCCTACACCACGGCGATCATGCGCGTTTACAACCTCTATGGCCGCCGCGACAACAAATACAAGGCGCGCATCAAGATTCTGGTGCATGAAACCGGTGCCGAAGAGCTTGCTCGCCAGGTGGAGATCGAGTTCGCCAAGCTCAAGGACACCGAGCTGAAGCTGCCGGATGCCGACATCCAGGCGATTTCTGCCTATTTTGCGCCGGCAACCTTGCCGAACCGCGCGGAAGGCTGGGGTACGCTCGCCGGCTGGAAGAAGGCCGACGCAGAGTTTGCGCGTTGGGTTCAACAAAACGTGCAGGCGCACAAGCATCCGGACTACGGCATGGTGACCATTTCGCTGAAGCCGATCGGCGGCATTCCTGGCGATGCGAGCCACGAGCAGATGGATGCGGTCGCGGACATTGCCGAGGAATACGCCTTCGACGAAATCCGCGTCAGCCACGAGCAGAACCTGATACTGCCGCATGTGGCGCTCGCCGACCTGGAGCCGGTCTACCGTGCACTGGTTGCGGCAGGCCTCGCGACGGCCAATGCCGGGCTGATCACCGATATCATTGCCTGCCCGGGGCTCGACTATTGCGCGCTCGCCAATGCGCGTTCGATCCCGGTCGCCCAGGAGATTTCGAACCGTTTCGGCTCGCCCGAGCGGCAGGCAGAGATCGGGGAGCTCAAGATCAAGATCTCCGGCTGCATCAATGCCTGCGGACACCATCACGTTGGCCATATCGGCCTCCTGGGCGTCGAGAAGAAGGGCGAGGAACTCTACCAGATCACGCTTGGCGGCTCCGGAGACGAGAACACGTCGATCGGGGAAATCATCGGCCGCGGTTTCGAGCCGGAAAAAGTCACCGATGCGGTAGAAACGATCGTCGATACTTATCTTGGCCTGCGCCGGGACAAGACGGAGACCTTTCTGGAGGCTTATCGCCGGGTTGGACCGCAGCCGTTCAAGGATGCGCTCTATGGTGGCAGTGCTCAGGAAGCCGCTTGAGGCAGGGACGAGAACATGACGAAAATCTGGAAAGAAACCGGCTTTGTGAGCGATGATCCCTGGATCGTCGAGACGGAAGAAACCAAGGCCGGGTCGAATGAAAAGGCGATACTCGGCCTGGACGCCTTCATCGATGTGGTGTCCACCGGCGACGCCCGTGAGCTGGGCGTATTGATCGCGCCCGCGGACGATGTCACGCGGTTGGCGCCTTATGTTGATCGGATCGCGCTCGTCGCCGTCGCGTTTCCGGCTTTCAATGACGGGCGCGCCTTCAGTCACGCGTCGCTGCTTCGTTCACAGCTTGGCTTCCAAGGGGAGGTCCGTGCGGTCGGAGATGTCTTGATCGACCAGATCCCGCTGATGCTGCGTTGTGGTATCGGGAGTTTCGCGGTGACGAATGCGACGGCGATCAAGCGGCTCTCGGAAGGGCGTTTGCCGGGCATCACCAATCACTATCAGCCGACTGCTAGGCCGTCTTCGGACGCCAAATCCTACAGTTGGCGGCGCGTCTCCTGAAAAATACGCAGCCGCGACAGTGTGAAGCAAGCCGAAATCCTCGAAAGCGACTATATTTGGAAGGGATTTCCTTTCAATCGAGTGCGCCTTGGAATATCCGCTCGTACTTGATAGACAGGGTCACATTACAGGACTGTAGCTACGATGAATGCTCCGGCAAAAACGGAAGATTTCGCGATCCAGGCACCGGCAGGTGTCTTTGTCGAGACGGTCACGAGTGTCACGCACTATACGGACCGGCTCTTCCGTTTCCGTATGACGCGTCCCCAGGAGTTTCGTTTCCGCTCCGGTGAATTCGCGATGATCGGCCTCATGGTCGGTGACAAGCCCGTCTATCGCGCCTATTCGATTGCGAGCCCCGCGTGGGACGAAGAGCTCGAGTTTTTCTCGATCAAGGTTCCGGACGGTCCGCTGACGTCGCATCTGCAGAAGATCAAGCCGGGCGACCAGGTTCTCATGCGCAAGAAGCCGACCGGCACACTGGTGCTCGATGCGCTGGTGCCGGGCCGCAGGCTTTACATGTTCTCGACCGGTACCGGCATTGCCCCCTTCGCGAGCCTCATCCGCGACCCGGAAACCTACGAGAAGTTCGAGGAAGTCATTCTTACGCATACCTGCCGTGACGTGGCGGAACTGAAGTACGGCTTCGACCTCATGGACGAGATCCGTAACCACGAGTTCCTGAACGAGATTGTTGGCGACAAGCTTCGCCACTATGCGACGGTGACGCGCGAAGGCTATCCGTTCAAGGGCCGCATCACCGACCTGATGACCAACGGCAAGTTCTTCGCGGATCTGGGCCTGCCGCCGCTTGACCCGGCGATCGATCGCGGCATGATCTGCGGTTCCACGGCAATGCTGAAGGACACCAAGGAAATTCTGGAAGCTGCCGGCTTGACTGAAGGCGCGAACAACAAGCCTGCCGAATTCGTCATCGAGCGCGCATTCGTCGGCTGACGTCGCGGCTGCTAAGATATCGTATCAACAGAGAGGCGCGTCTCCAGATGCGCCTCTCTTCGTTTGTGCCTTGGGTGGCCACGTCCGTGGGAGCGACGCGCTCCAGAGACGATCTGAAGCTGCTGTCAGCGCGTGATACCGGGTGCTTTCGCATGGATCAACTCAGTCGGCGCCGCACAGCCGGGCGGCGCGTCTTATCGGAAGCGCAAAGGTTCGCTGTAGCACTTTGATTGCAGTAGGTCTTCGGCCAGCATATGCGGCGACTGAAGATCGGCGGCCCGTTGTCGAAGGTTTGAGCCGTCGACGACATCAAGCCTCCGCCAGATAACCCATCAATCCGGACATGGCAGTGGCGGCGCCTTCGCCGTCTCCCGCCTGAATCGCGCGCATCACCCTGACGTGGCGCTCCACCGATGCCCTCATTTTTTCCGGCGCCGCCGACGCAAACCATATGCGGCGCGCGTGGGTCTGCAACGGCGCAAGCGCTGCCGTCAGGAAGCGGTTCGGACAGGCGTCCTCCATGATCTCGTCGAAGGTCTTGTCGGCAACGAGGAAACCCTCCATGTCGCCTCGATCCGAACACGTCGTCATCGTCTGCTCGCAGCCGTTGATCGCCTGCCGGATCTCGGGGGACGCGTTCTGTGCCACGAGGGCGGCCGCCAGCGGCTCCAGCCGTTGGCGCGTCTGCATCACGTGGGCGCGATCCTCCGGCCGGATGGTCGTGATCTGCAGTCCCACCCGAGCACGAATGTCGATGAGACCCTGCCAGGCAAGTTTCTGGATCGCTTCTCGAACCGGCGTGCGGCCATGCTCGGCGAGTTCGATGAGTTGGCGCTCGGTAACGAGCGATCCGGGCCCGAGCTTGAGCGTGATGATGAGGCGTTCGAGCGCGAGATAGGCGAGGTGGGCCTGGGACTGGACTGGCATAAGCATCCCGTTAGTGCTGATATATCAGAGGTTGACACAGAATCGAGATAGTCGCAAGTAAGGTGATATATCAGGCCGCATACGCGCCAGCCGAGAGGTTTCCCGCCGTCGGCGGCCTGCCCGTCCGCCGCACCTTCCCAGACCTCACGCCATCTCGCGAGGGTGCTTTGGTGACGATGAAAAGAAATCGGCCCGCCAGTAACTGGCGGGCCGATTTCGTTCGGTTATATCGTTGACGTCAGTGCAGGATCTGGCTGAGGAACAGTTTCGTGCGCTCGTGCTGCGGATGGTCGAAGAATTCGGCCGGCGAATTCTGTTCGACGATCTGGCCTTGGTCCATGAAGATCACGCGGTTGGCGACCTGACGCGCGAAGCCCATTTCATGCGTCACGCACAGCATCGTCATGCCTTCCTCGGCGAGACCGACCATCGTGTCCAGCACTTCCTTGATCATTTCCGGGTCGAGCGCGGAAGTCGGCTCGTCGAACAGCATGATCTTCGGATTCATGCAGAGCGAACGAGCAATCGCGACGCGCTGCTGCTGGCCGCCCGAAAGCTGGCCCGGATATTTGTGGGCCTGCTCAGGAATCTTGACGCGTCTGAGGAAATGCATCGCGATTTCCTCCGCCTGCTTTTTCGGCATCTTGCGCACCCAGATCGGCGCCAGCGTGCAGTTTTCAAGGATCGTCAGATGCGGAAAAAGATTGAAGTGCTGGAAGACCATGCCGACTTCGCGGCGCACTTCATCGATCTTTTTCAGGTCGTTGGTGAGCTCGATTCCATCAACTACGATCTTGCCCTTCTGGTGCTCCTCGAGGCGATTGATGCAGCGAATCATCGTCGATTTGCCGGAGCCCGACGGGCCGGCAATGACGATGCGCTCGCCGCGCATCACCTTGAGATTGATGTCGCGCAGCACGTGGAAATCACCGTACCACTTGTTCATGTTGGTAATTTCGATCGCGACTTCCGTGCTGGACACGGTCATCTTCGATGCAGTGGCAGTGCTTGCCATATGTTTCCCCTTTTTTATCGTTGGCTTCTGTCGAGCACGCGTTCCATGAAGCCTGAATAGCGCGACATGCCGAAGCAGAAAAGCCAGAATACGAATCCCGCAAAAATCAGGCCGCTCACCGGTGTTACGGCGGAAGCCCAGTTCGTGTCACTAAAGTTCAGGCGGACGATACCAAGCAAATCAAACATGCCGATGATCGAGACGAGGGACGTGTCCTTGAAAAGGCCGATGAATGTGTTGACGATCCCGGGGATCACCAATTTCAGCGCCTGCGGCAGGATAATGAGGTTCATCTTCTGCCAGAAGCTCAGGCCCAGCGAATCGGCGCCTTCGTACTGGCCTTTCGGAATGGCCTGCAATCCGCCGCGCACGACCTCCGCCATGTAGGCGGAAGCGAAGAGCGACACGCCGATCACGGCACGCAGGAACTTGTCGAAGGTGACGCCCTGCGGCAGGAAAAGCGGCAGCATCACGCTCGCCATGAACAGAACTGTGATCAGGGGAATGCCGCGCACGATCTCGATGAAGACCGTGCAGAGCATTTTTATCACCGGCATGTCCGACCGACGACCGAGAGCCAGCAAAATGCCGAGCGGCAGCGAGACTGCTATTCCGACAAACGACAGGACGAGGGTGACCAGGAGGCCGCCCCACAGCGGGGTTTCGACATAGGTGAGGCCGAACCAGCCGCCTGGCAGCAGGATCGTCGCGATGATCGGCAGTGCAACCAGGAGCAGAACGGCGTTCAACCCCTTGTATGGCACCTTGGGCATCAACATCGGCACGAGGAACAGTACGAACAGGATGCCGACGAGCGCGGGGCGCCAGCGTTCGTCCATCGGATAGCGCCCGAAGAGGAATTGGCTGAATTTCGCGTTGACGAAAGCCCAGCAGGCGCCGCTCCAACCGTCCGGCTGTGAGCCGCCCTGTGCGACCGTCGCGCAGACGCCACGACCGCCGCCTGTCCAGGCGGCGTCGATGAAGAGCCACTGTATTGCAGGCGGCACAAGCCATGCCAACACCAGCAGGCTGATGATGGTAAGCGCCGTGTCCTTCGGCGTGGCGAAGAGATTCTTCCGGAGCCAAAAGACGATGCCGCTCTCCAATATCGGGGCAGGTGAAGCCTCGACCATCGACGCGCGAACGAAACTTGCTTCGTGTGTGGTCATGATCTTACCTCTCCACCAGCGCCATGTGGGCGTTGTACCAGTTCATGAACAGCGAGGTCGCGAGGCTGAGCGTGAGATAGACGATGAGCCAGATGCTGACCACTTCGATGGCCTGCCCGGTCTGGTTGAGGATGGTACCGCCGACAGCGACGAGGTCGGCGTAGCCGATGGCAATTGCCAGCGACGAGTTCTTGGTGAGGTTGAGATATTGGCTGGTCAGCGGTGGGATGATGATTCGCATCGCTTGCGGCACGACGACCAGTCGCGTGGTTAGCCGCGGGCGGATTCCAAGCGCGTGGGCCGCTTCGGTCTGTCCCTTTGAAACGCCGCGGATACCTGCGCGAACGATCTCCGCGATGAAGGCAGCCGTGTAGAACGAAAGCGCGAGGTAAAGCGACATAAACTCGGGCCCGACGACCGAACCACCCGTCAGATTGAACTTGCCGGCGATAGGCACGTCGAAGCTGAGCGGTGCGCCGGTGGCGACGAACGTGATCAGCGGCAGGCCGATGAGCAATCCCAGCACCGTCCACAACACCGGAAAGCGCTGGCCGGTTGCCGCCTGTCGCCGGTTGGCATACCGCGAGACGAGAAAGCTCGCGGCGACCGCAATAAGGAACGCGAGAATCGTATATTCGGCCCCTTCTCCGAAGATGGGCCTCGGGAAGGCGACGCCGCGGTTGCTCACGAAAACATTCAAGGGCAGGGCCAGCGCTTCGCGCGCCTGCGGCAACACCGCCAGAACGCCGCTATACCAGAAGAAAATGACGAGCAACGGAGGGATGTTGCGGAACACCTCGACATAGGCCAGCGACAATTTGGCTATGATCCAGTTGTGCGAAAGTCGCCCGATGCCGACGAGGAAGCCGATGATCGTGGCCGTGACGATGCCGGTGATCGCGACGACCAGCGTATTGACGAAGCCGACGACGAGTGCACGGCCATAGGTCGAATCACTGGTGAAGGCGATCAGCGATTGCCCGACGTCGAAGCCTGCTCGGCTTCTCAAGAAACCATAACCCGATGCGACATTCGCGCGCCGAAGGTTCTCAATCGTGTTGTCGACGATCCAATAGATGAGGATCGCGAGGATAATGATGGTGATCGCCTGAAAGAATATTCCGCGCACCTGGGGATCGTTGATGATCGATCCTGAGGATTTGCTTTTTTCAGGCGCATTCGTGACGCCAATGGCCATACAATGCCTCTTTCCCCGATCCGCCCTTTCCGGGCGTTTTTTATTGTTGGAAAGGAGGAGCGGGGCATCCCCGCTCCTCCTGCATGTTTCCTAAAATCGTAGCCGATTTGAGCAAAAAAACATGCAGAAATTCAAAGTGTTACAACGTCCTTTGCGCGCCTCGTAAGACGCGCGGGGCCGTTAGGTCACGATCAGCGGATCGGCGGAGCGTACTGGATGCCGCCCTTGTTCCAGAGGGCGTTCAGGCCGCGCTCGATCTTCAGCGGGCTGCCGGCGCCGATGTTGCGATCGAAGACTTCGCCGTAGTTGCCGACCGCCTTGATGATGTTGACCGCCCATTCATTGGTCAGCCCAAGGTCGGTACCGATCTTGCTGTCGGCTTCGACGCCGAGGAAGCGCTGCACGTCAGGGTTGGTCGACTTCTTCATCTCTTCGACGTTCGCCTGGGTGATGCCGAACTCTTCGGCCTGGACCATCGCATAATGCGTCCAGCTTACGATATCGAACCACTGGTCGTCGCCCTGACGAACGGCCGGAGCGAGGGGTTCCTTGGAGATGATCTCCGGCAGGATCATGTGATCGTCCGGCTTCGCCAGGGTAAGCCGCAGCGCATAAAGGCCCGACTGGTCGGTCGTGTAGACGTCGCAACGGCCGGCGTCATAGGCAGCGTTCACTTCCTCGAGTTTCTCGAAGACGACCGGATTGTATTGCAGGTTGTTCGACTTGAAGTAGTCGGCGAGGTTCAGTTCCGTCGTCGTACCGGTCTGCACGCAAACGGCGGCGCCGGACAGTTCAAGCGCGGACTTCACGTTGAGGCTCTTGCGAACCATGAAGCCTTGGCCGTCATAGTAGTTGACGGGGCGGAAGTTGAAGCCAAGCGCCGTATCCCGGTTGATGGACCAGGTCGTGTTGCGAGCGAGAAGGTCGACTTCACCGGACTGCAGCGCCGGGAAACGTTCCTTGGCAGAAAGTGGCGTGTACTTCACCTTGCTGCCGTCAGCGAAGATTGCGGCGGCGACTGCCTTGCAGAAGTCGACGTCGAAACCAGTCCAGTTGCCGGAAGCGTCGGGGGCGGAGAAGCCGGCGAGACCGGTGTTCACGCCGCACTGGACAAAGCCCTTGGCCTTCACGTCGTCAAGGGTCGCGGCCGATGCCGCATGTGCGCCAATACCCATGACAGCAGCGCCAACCAGAGCTGTCAGAATTCCTCTTGCCATTTTTTGAACCTTTTCGGTTGTCGTTAGTTCCCGTCTGCACAGGCGCGCTCCGTAAGCGCGTGCAGCCTCCGCCACCCTCCTGGCGTGAGTGCAAGCTATCTCATGCTTAAAATCCATAAGGGTCAAGAGAAGTTGCCGATTTTCTGATTTTGCATGTGAAAAACCCGAACTTCGCCAGAAGTTTAGGCAGTTTCTTGCCGGAACATCGGTTTCTTTGAACAAAAAAGCGGCCGGCCCGGCATTTTGCACGACGCCTTACCACTTCATCTGAATTTTCCCTTGACCCGGCGGGGGCTGCGTTCGATGAGTTGGCGTCGAATTCAAACAGCGGATTTTTCAATGGCAGACAAGATCAGCGCGCTCAAGGAATCGGGCATCAACACCCGTCTGGCGCACACTGGCAACAATCCCTCGGATTTCCACGGTTTCGTCAATCCGCCGGTGGTGCATGCTTCCACCGTGCTGTTTCCCAACGCCAGGACAATGGAAAGCCGGGCGCAGAAATATACCTACGGAACGCGCGGCACGCCGACGACCGATGCGCTTTGCGAAGCGATCAATGAGCTCGAGGGCGCTGCCGGAACGATTCTCGTGCCTTCGGGCCTGGCGGCGGTCACGGTGCCGTTCCTGACCTATCTGTCGGCCGGGGATCACGCGCTCGTCGTTGATTCGGTCTATTTCCCGACTCGGCATTTCTGCGACACGATGCTGAAGCGCCTCGGCGTCACCGTCGAATACTACGACCCGATGATCGGTGCCGGCATTGAAAGCCTGATCCGGCCGAACACGCGCCTGGTGCACACCGAGGCGCCGGGTTCGAATACGTTCGAGATGCAGGACATTCGCGCGATCGCAGCCGCGGCGCACCGCCACGGATGCGTCGTGACGATGGACAATACCTGGGCGACGCCGCTCTATTTCCGCCCGCTCGATCACGGCGTCGATGTCTCGATCCATGCAGCCACGAAGTACCCGTCGGGCCATTCGGACGTGCTGTTCGGAACAGTGTCGACCAACGTCACCCACTGGCCGGCGCTGACAGAGGCGATGGTCACGCTCGGCGTCTGCGTGTCGCCGGATGACAGCTACCAGATCCTCAGGGGCTTGCGCACGATGGGGATCCGCCTGGAACGGCATCAGGCGAGTGCACTGGCGATCGCAGAATGGCTGGAGAGCCGCGACGAGGTTGCGCGCGTGCTGCATCCGGCACTGCCGAGTTTTCCGGGATACGACCTCTGGAAGCGTGACTTCGGTGGGGCGAGCGGGATTTTCTCCTTCGTGCTGAAGGCGGACAGCCCCGAAAGGTTCAGGGCCAAGGCCCATGCCTTCCTCGACGCACTATCGCTCTTCGGCCTCGGCTACTCCTGGGGTGGGTTCGAAAGCCTGGCCGTTCACGTTAACCTGTCCGACCGCAAGGTGGCGAAGGCTCCCTCGGAAGGGCCGGTTATCCGGTTGCAGATCGGTCTGGAGGACGTTCCGGATATCCGTCGCGACATCGAAGCGGGCTTCGCCGCCGCCAACGCGGTCTGATGCCCATCGTCCTATAGGCCGGGCGTTTTATCAGACGCGCAAAGGACGCTGTAGCACTCCGGATTGCTGCATGTTTTTGCCCTTAATTGAGAAAACATGCAGTAGAGCAGGAAAAGCGTGTGCGGTTTTCCGCCCGCATCCGCTCTAATTACTAGGATCGATCGCGCTTATGATTTTAGGGTCGATCCGACCTAAAATCATCGTGATCTAAGCGTCATAGCCGTACAGCCAGTCAAGGTCGGCGGCGAGCGATTCGGGACCCTTGAGCGCGAGGACCAGATCACGCCCGAGACGGACCGGTCCTCGGGCGTGATAGGCGAAGCGGTTGAAGGCGGCCCGCTTCCGCACGCGATCGATCCGCGACCTTCGCGCATGATCATATCTGGCAAATGCGGAGGGGGCATCCTGGCTTTCGGCCAGGCAGCGCGCGAGTTCCCGGGCGTCCTCGATCGCCATCGCGGCGCCTTGGGCCGCAAATGGCGTCATCGCATGGGCTGCGTCGCCGATGAGGATGGTTCGCGTCTTGTCGTGCCATGCACCGTCGCCGACGGTGCACAAGGGCCAGTAGGTCGCTGCGGTCGCGCTCGTGAGCAACGCGCGCAGCTTGGGATGCCAATCATCGAAAGCTGCCGCAAGCTCGCGCCGTCTCTCCTCGGAATCCTTGCCGATCCATACGTTGTCGCCAGCCTTGCCCTCGACGATCGCCACAAGGTTGAAGCCGCCGACTTCCTTGATCGGATACGCCACGAGGTGCGCTTTCGAGCCGAGAAACGCGGTTACACGGTCGTCGGACAGAGGCGCGGTCACCTCCGCGCGCGGCACCATCAGGCGCCAGGCGATGTTGCCCGAGAACTGTACGGGTCCGGCGCCCGCGATGGACGTTCTTGTGCGCGACCAGATCCCATCGGCGCCGACGATTACGGATGGGCGTCGTGCCATCGCGCGATCGATCGCCGCTTCCGGGTCGCTCTCGATCCGGAATCCAAGGTGAACGCGGCAGCGTGGTTCGGCTGCCGCTGCGTCCAACAGAATCTTTTGGAGGCTGGCGCGGTGCAGAACACCGTAGGGAGCTGCCCAGCGGTTGCGGGCATAGGAGCCAGCCGGCACGCTTGCAAGCGAGCGCAGCGAGCGGCCGTCGAGAAGCGCGACCGAGTCCGGCTCGCTCCAGACAGCTTCAAGGGCAGGGAGCAGGCCGAGCTCGATCAGAATGCGTGATGCGTTCGGCGACAATTGCAGCCCGGCGCCCACCTCTTTCAAAGAGTCGGACTGTTCGAATATTTCCGTCTCGAAGCCCTGGTGCGCGAGACAGAGAGCCGTCGTCAGGCCGGCGATGCCGGCGCCGACAATCGCGACCGGACCAACGTTTTGCATCGATCTCGTACCGGCGAACCGCGACGACTTAAGCCGCCTTGCTGGTGAAGAGGCACCCCGGAGGATTTGTTTCCGTTGCCTTCAGCGAAGGGTTGTAGCGATAGAGCGTCGAGCAATAGGAGCAGACCTTCTCGTTGTCGTCGCCCATGTCGATGAAGATGTGGGGGTGGTCGAACGGAACAGATGCGCCCGTGCACATGAATTCCTTGACGCCGATTTCGATCGCCTGGTGTCCGCCGTCATTCTGAAAATGGGGGATGCTGTGGCCGGCCATGTCATGCTCCGATGAATGCAAGTCTTTGGATTATAAGTTTGGCGGCACCATAGTGAGCTTTGCCGCAAATGTGTAGCGGCAAACATGCCGGGTCTGTGGGTTTTTGAGCGGCCGGGGGTTTCAAGCGACGGCGTTACAACCTAGTTTGCGCCGAAAACAGAACGCCCCTTCAGGAAATGAGATATGGATCTGAACCCGCCGCCATTTTCGCGCTTCATGCATGAGGGAATGGAGATCGCCTTTTTCGACGAAGGCGATCCATCGGGAGATCCCATCCTGCTCATTCACGGTTTCGCTTCGAGCGCCAATGTGAACTGGGTATATCCCGGCTGGCTGAAGACATTGGGCGATGCCGGCTACCGGGTTATCGCGCTGGACAATCGCGGCCATGGAAAGAGCAGCAAGCCTTACGACCCGTCGCTCTACCACCCGCAACAGATGGCAGGGGACGCTGCGGCACTTCTGGCGCATCTCGGGATCGGCAAGGCGCATGTCATGGGCTACTCCATGGGCGCCCGCATTTCGGCGTTCCTGGCTTTGGCGCATCCCGATCGCGTGCGCTCGCTCGTGTTCGGCGGCCTCGGCATAGGCATGGTCACCGGGGCCGGAGACTGGGACCCGATCGCCGACGCGCTACTTGCGCCGTCGCTGGAGAGCGTGACGCATCCGCGCGGACGAATGTTTCGTGCTTTTGCCGATCAGACCAAGAGCGATCGCCAGGCGCTTGCGGCTTGCATTTCCACGTCGCGCGATCTTCTGTCGCCCGAAGAAATGGCGCGCATCGACGTGCCGGTATTGATCGGTGTCGGAACGAAGGACGAGATTGCAGGATCGGCGCAGGAACTTGCTGCGCTTATGCCGCGCGCAAAAGCGCTCGACATTCCTGGGCGCGACCATATGCTGGCGGTCGGTGACCGGGTGTTCAAGAAGGCCGTGCTCGAATTCCTTGGCGAGGGTGGGCGAGCATGAAGCCGTTTTGCGACTTGTGGCTGAAATATGGCGCACCCATTTATGTCGACCGGGAATTACCCTATATTTGAGCCATTGATCGATCATGAAGGAGAGCGACTATGGTCGCCAAGACAGAACTGCGCCATACGGAATCGTTCAAGGCGATAGACCCGATCTGGGACAGCCTGCGCGAGGAAGCCCGCCTCGCGGCCGAGCGGGATCCGATGTTGGCAGCGTTTTTGTATTCGACCGTCGTCAATCAGCACTCCCTCGAAGAGGCTGTGATTTACCGGATTTGCGAACGCCTGGATCATCCGGACCTGCAGGCAAACCTGCTCCACCAGACCTTTTCCGAAATGCTGGAGGACTGGCCCGAATGGGGCACGATCCTTCGCGTGGACATCCAGGCGGTTTATGATCGCGACCCGGCGTGCACGAGGTTCATCGAGCCTGTGCTCTATTTCAAGGGGTTCCACGCGATCCAGACGCATCGCCTTGCCCACTGGCTGTGGAAGCGCGGACGGAAGGATTTCGCGTTGTATCTGCAGAGCCGCTCATCGAGCGTCTATCAAACCGACATCAATCCTGCCGCCCGGATCGGGCGCGGCATCTTTCTCGATCACGCAACAGGCCTAGTGGTCGGCGAAACGGCAACCATTGGTGACAATGTGTCGATCCTGCACGGGGTGACGCTTGGCGGCACCGGCAAGGAAGGCAGCGATCGTCATCCGAAGATCGGTGACGGCGTCTTGATCGGGGCAGGTGCAAAGATTCTCGGCAACATCCACATTGGCCATTGCTCGCGCATTGCTGCTGGCTCAGTGGTACTGAAGCCGGTGCCTCCTAAGACGACCGTGGCAGGCGTTCCGGCAAAGGTCGTTGGTGAGGCCGGATGTTCCGAGCCGTCACGCCAGATGGACCAGATCCTGGCCAGCTTCGATATCTGAGCGCCGGAGCGACCGCTCTCGGCGGCATAACGGCCTTGCGAGCGGTTTTCCGCTCGCGTCGAGCTTTGCAGAAAATTGGACAGGAATTCAAAACGATAGGGCGACTTCGCAAATCTGAAGGGACGCCTGGTGCGCAAGTGGGTTTACACTTGGTAATTCCGCATGCGAGAAGCGCCACAAATCAAACATCTACGGAGAGAAGATTTGAAGCCCGAAGAAATCCGAAAGCTTGAAGCCTATTTCAAGCGCACCTTCAACCAGTCGATGGTCGTCAAGGCGCGGCCGAAGAAGGACGAGTCCGCGGAGGTCTATCTCGGCGACGAATTTCTCGGCGTCGTTTTCCGCGACGAAGAGGACGGGGAGCTTTCGTACAATTTCTCGATGGCAATTCTCGACATCGATCTGTGAGATCAAGATCATTCGTCGATTTTTCGACCCGGTTCTGAGCGATCAGGCCGGGTTTTTCATTAAAAGTCATATTAATGCGGCTGTGCGAAAAAAAATCGCAGGATTAGTTGCCGATTTTCATCAAGTCGTTGCAAGAACAGCGTTTTATTGCGTTGCACACAGAACTTGACTTTTTGTGCACCGCACATAAACTGCCACACAGTTAAGCCGTCTAAAGGAGACACCCCAATGTTTAACTTCGACGATGCCAACAAGAAAAGCAAAGAAGCCATTGACGTTGCTGTCAAAAGCTATTCGGCCCTGACCAAGGGCTTCCAGGCCATTGCGACGGAAGCAGCGGACTATTCGAAGAAGTCCTTCGAAGACGGCATTGCCCATTTCGAAAAGCTTACCAATACCAAGAGCGTTGAAGCTGCTTTCGAGCTTCAGACCAATTATGTGAAGGCTAGCTACGAAGGCTTTGTAGCCGAGGCGACAAAGATCGGCGAGATGTATGCCGATCTCGCCAAGGATGCCTACAAGCCCTACGAGGCGCCGGTCGCCAAGGCGACCGCAGCAGTCAAGTCTGCCGCCGCGGCCTGACGACAAGGACCATCGCCATCGAAAGAGGGCCGGTCGCGGTTGCCGCGGCCGGCCTTCTTGCTTTTCGAAATACTGGCGCTTGTGGCCGAAGAAAGTTGATCAATCTTGTGTTTCGCCGTGCGAATATGATTGCAGTGCGTTGGTTCGGCCTTAAAATTCGGAAACGAACCATTAGATAAGACAAGCATGCCGCAGCCACGTTCGTTGGAAGCGCAGCTGTAAAGGAATGAACAAGAATGATCGCCATGCCGGTCCGGATGCAGCAGGGAAGCGAAGGGGACGGAGGCGGCGCCAGTCGTGGCACCTCCGTTATCACGCGCACCAAGCCGAAGACCAAGAAGCCGAGTTTGTATCGCGTCCTGCTTTTGAATGACGATTACACGCCGATGGAATTTGTCATCCATATTCTGGAGCGCTTCTTCCAGAAGGATCGGGAAGACGCGACCCGCATCATGCTCCACGTCCACAACCACGGTGTGGGAGAGTGCGGCGTCTTCACCTACGAAGTCGCCGAAACCAAGGTGACGCAGGTGATGGATTTCGCCAGGCAGCACCAGCATCCGTTGCAATGCGTCATGGAAAAGAAATGAGGAACTAACGTGCCAACATTTTCGCCCAGCCTCGAAAAGGCGCTGCATCAGGCACTGACTTTTGCCAACGAGCGCCACCATGAATATGCGACGCTCGAGCACCTGCTACTGGCATTGATCGACGATGCCGACGCGGCTGCCGTGATGGGCGCGTGCAACGTAAATCTCGAAACGCTTCGCAAGACCGTGACGGACTATGTCGACAACGAACTGTCGAATCTTGTCACAGGCTATGACGAAGACTCCAAGCCGACTGCTGGCTTCCAACGCGTGATCCAGCGCGCGGTCATCCACGTGCAATCCTCCGGCCGTGAGGAAGTGACGGGCGCCAACGTGCTGGTGGCGATCTTCGCCGAGCGCGAAAGCCACGCCGCCTATTTCCTCCAGGAGCAGGAGATGACCCGCTATGACGCGGTCAACTTCATTTCCCATGGGATTGGCAAGCGACCGGGAAGTTCCGAATCGCGGCCGGTGCGCGGCGCCGAAGATCAGGAATCCGAGCAGAAGGCGCCCCGCGAAAGCGATGAGGCCGGTCCGAAGAAACAGCAGGACGCGCTGACTGCCTACTGCGTGAACCTCAACGAGAAGGCGAAGTCCGGAAAGATCGATCCGCTGATCGGTCGTCATGCCGAAGTCAATCGTACGATCCAGGTGCTTTGCCGCAGGTCCAAGAACAACCCGCTTTATGTCGGCGACCCGGGCGTCGGCAAGACGGCGATTGCCGAGGGCCTTGCCAAGCGCATCGTCGAAAAGAAGGTGCCCGAGGCGCTCCAGGACGCCACGATCTTCTCGCTCGACATGGGAACGCTGCTTGCCGGAACGCGCTACCGCGGTGACTTCGAGGAGCGCCTGAAGCAGGTCGTCAAGGAACTTGAGGACTATCCGGGCGCGGTGCTCTTCATCGACGAGATCCACACCGTGATCGGCGCCGGTGCCACGTCGGGCGGCGCGATGGATGCGTCCAACCTTCTGAAGCCGGCGCTCTCGACAGGCGCGATCCGTTGCATCGGTTCGACGACCTACAAGGAATACCGGCAGTTCTTCGAGAAGGATCGGGCACTTGTGCGCCGTTTCCAGAAGATCGACGTCAACGAGCCGACGATTGCCGACGCGATCGAGATCATGAGGGGGCTGAAGCCCTATTTTGAGGACTATCACCACCTCAAATACTCGAACGATGCCATCAAGGCGGCGGTCGAGCTTTCCGCCCGCTACATCAACGATCGGAAACTGCCGGATAAGGCGATCGACGTGATCGACGAGTCCGGTGCCGCCCAGATGCTGCTTCCCGCTAGCAAGCGTCGCAAGTTGATCACCGAGAAGGAGATCGAGGCGACGATTGCGACGATGGCGCGCATTCCGCCAAAGACCGTTTCCAAGGACGATGAAGCCGTTCTCGCAAACCTCGAGAAGGAGCTGAGGTCCGTGGTCTATGGTCAGGACTTGGCGATCGAGGCGCTCGCCTCGTCGATCAAGCTGGCGCGTGCGGGCCTTCGGGAACCGAACAAGCCGATCGGCTGCTATGTGTTCTCCGGCCCGACCGGTGTCGGCAAGACCGAAGTGGCCAAGCAACTGGCGTCGTCGCTCGGTGTCGAGCTTCTGCGTTTCGACATGTCGGAATACATGGAGCGGCATACGGTGTCCCGCCTGCTCGGTGCACCTCCCGGCTATGTCGGCTTCGACCAGGGCGGTCTCTTGACCGACGGCGTCGACCAGCATCCACACTGCGTGCTGCTGCTCGATGAGATCGAGAAGGCGCATCCGGATCTGTTCAACATCCTCCTGCAGGTGATGGACCATGGTTCGCTGACTGATCACAACGGCAAGAAGATCGACTTCCGCAACGTCATCCTGATCATGACGACCAATGCGGGCGCTTCCGATATGGCACGGCCGGCGATCGGTTTCGGCTCATCGAAGCGTGAGGGCGAGGACATCGAAGCGCTGAACAGGCTGTTTACGCCGGAATTCCGCAACCGTCTGGATGCGGTCATTCCGTTCAGCTCGCTGCCGACGCCGGTTATTCACCAGGTCGTGCAGAAGTTCGTCATGCAGCTCGAGACGCAGCTTGCCGAACGCAACGTGACCTTCGACCTCGCACCGGACGCCATCGCCTGGCTCGCCGAGAAGGGGTACGACGAAAAGATGGGTGCTCGGCCGCTGGCTCGCGTCATCCAGGAAAACATCAAGAAGCCGCTCGCCGACGAAATCCTCTTCGGCAAGCTGAAGAAGGGTGGCGTCGTCAAGGTGACGATCGGCACGAAGGAAGACGGTAAGAAGGGGCTGATCCTTGATGCGGTGCCGGAAACGGCGCCCATCAAGCCGAAGGCTGAAGTCTCGCGTCCGGCAGGCAAGGGTGCCAAGCCCAAGAAAGGCGACGAGAAGGAAACCGTTGCCGCCGACTCCGAGCCGAAGACAAAGGCGAAGAAAGCCGCGGGGAAGGCATCCTCCAAGGACAGTAAGGCGGGCGCGGCCCCGCTGAAGGGACGGACGGTTCCCAAGGTGCCGCGCAAGAAGTAACACGATTGCATTGAAGCAGACGGTGCCGGGTGAAGCTCACCCGGCACCGTCACGTTTTACGGTATTCGAAGTGCTACAGCGCCCTTTGTGCGTTTGGTTGGATGCGCGGCGTTGTAGGTGAGTAAGCGTCCCTTGCAGGTGTTCATGAAACGCGTTGAAGAAGAACGATCATCTCTCGCCTGGTTTCTGACCGGCGCACGCGGCATTTTCAGCCTGCCCGCCATCATCCTGATGCTTTCCTTTGTTGGCTTTTGTTCGCTAACGGCGCAGGCCGGCATCCCGCCAGAGCAGGTCGTGTTCATGACCGGCATTGTCTGGGCACTGCCGGCAAAGGTCATCCTCGTCAGCTCGATCCTCAGCGGCGCGAGCGTTGCCACGGCGTTTCTCGCAGTGACGCTCTCGTCGGTGCGGCTCATGCCGATGGTCGCGGCCCTCGTCCCGGAATTGCGCACGCCGAAGACGCCGACATGGCTGCTTCTCCTGTTGTCGCATTTCATCGCGATCACAGCGTGGGTGTTTGCGATGGAGCGCATACAGCAGGTGCCGCGTGCGCAACGGGCAACTTTCTTCGCTGGCTTCGGCATCACGCTCGTCGCCGCAAACATGATGCTGGTGGCGGTCGTCTATCGTCTCGTTGCTGACTTCCCGCCGATCATTGCCGGTTGCCTCTTTTTTCTGACGCCGGTCTATTTCCTCACCTCGATCTGGAATTCGGCACGTCACCGGGTGGTCTATCTGGCGCTCGGCGTCGGCCTTGTTGCGGGACCGCTTTTCTATTGGCTGCTGCCGGAGTTCGACATCTTGCTCGCGGGCGTCGGCGGCGGAACGCTCGCGTGGTTCGTCGAGCGGTCCTGGCGCTCGCGAAGGGAGGCGGGCGCATGACGTGGCTGGATGGTTGGTGGGCCTATGTCTTCATCGCCATTGCCGGCTGGCTCGCGACCGATGTTTGGCGATGGCTAGGCGTGCTCGCCGGCGAACGGCTTCGCGAGGAATCCGAGGCGCTGAACTGGGTGAGGGCAGTGGCGACGGCGCTGGTCGCAGCTGTCATCGCGAAGCTTGTCCTCTACCCGACCGGGGTGCTGGCGCAGTCACCCCTGTGGCTGCGCCTGGGGGCCGTCGTGCTTGGCGCAATTGCGTTCTTCCTCGCCCGCCAAAAGCCGGCGATTGGCATCGCAACGGCAATCGCGACGCTCGCCGCCGGACTCTGGTGGTTGGGTTTCTAGGACGCCATCCAGAAGGCTGTTTCTCCCTGCACTCAGAGTGCCTGCCGAATCTTTTCCGCGTTCGCCGCAAGCACCGCGCCATCTTCCATCTTGCCGGAATGCGGCTTCAGCGGAATACCGTCACGGCGCGGTATGACATGGAAGTGCAGATGGTAGACGGATTGGCCGGCGGGTGCTTCGTTGAACTGCATGATCGTCACGCCGTCGGCGTCAAAGGCTTCCTTGGCCGCAATGGCGACCTTTTGAACCGTACCGATCAGCGAAGGCAGCGTTGATGCGTCGGCGTCGAGGATGTTGCGCGAAGGGGTCTTCGGCAGGACCAGGACGTGGCCTTCCGCCTGAGGCATCACATCCATGAAGGCGACGGTCGCATCATCTTCGTAGACCCGGTGCGATGGAATTTCGCCCCGCAGGATCTTTGCAAAGATGTTGTTCGTGTCATACGCGCTCATTTTCGTTTCCTCGTCTTGTCGGGCCGGCAACGGCCAGTGTCCAGTCAGTCGTCCTGGCGATCACCTTTGCGGAAAGGTCCGTGCTCCGCAAGAAACTCGCTGGTTTCTTCCACATCGCGGCGTTCGCGTTCGAGATAATCGGCAACGGCGCGCGCGAGCCCTGAGTGAGCAATGAAGTGCGCCGAATGCGTCGTGACGGGCATATAGCCCCGGGCGAGTTTGTGCTCACCCTGTGCCCCCGCCTCGACGCGCTTCAACCCCTTGGCTATCGCGAAATCGATCGCTTGGTGATAGCAGACCTCGAAATGCAGGAACGGGTGGTCCTCGATACAGCCCCAGTGCCGGCCGTAGAGCGCGTCACCGCCGATGAAGTTGATGGCGCCGGCGACATAGCGGCCGCCGCGCTTGGCCATGACAAGCAAAATGTCGTCGGCCATCCTTTCCCCGATCAGGGAATAGAAGGATCGAGTGAGATACGGACGGCCCCATTTGCGCCCGCCGGTATCCATATAGAAGGCGAAGAATTGGTCCCAGATCGCCTCGGTCAGGTCGCTGCCGGTCAACCAATCGATGGTTATGCCGTTTTCGACAGCTGTCCGACGTTCCTTTTTCAGCGCCTTGCGCTTTCGGGATGCGAGGGTTTCGAGGAAGTCGCCATAGGACCCGTAGCCTTCATTGGTGAAATGAAACTGCTGGTCGGTTCGATGAAGGAAGCCCGCCCGCTCGAACGCCGGCATTTCGTCGGCCGGTACAAAGGTGACATGGGCCGACGAGACGCCGTGGCGGCGCGTAAGCTCCTTTAGTCCTGCGGCGAGCGCTTCGCGAACCGGTCGCGGGTCGCGTCCATCTGTGGTGAGCAGACGCGGTCCGGTGACCGGCGTGAAGGGTACGGAGCATTGCAGCTTCGGATAATAGCGCCCGCCCGCCCGCTCGAACGCGTCCGCCCACCCGTGGTCGAAGACGTATTCGCCCTGGCTGTGGCTTTTCATGTAGCAAGCAAGGGCGCCGCGCAAGAAACCATCCGCATCTTCCATCAGCAGGTGTTGTCCGAGCCAACCCGTTTCCGCGGTCGCGGAACCAGATTCCTCCAGCGCCGACAGATAAGCGTGCGAGAGGAAGGGATTGTAGGGAACGCTTGCATTCGCCTTTGAAGCGCCGGCGAGCCGATTCCAGTTCGCCGGCGAGATCGAGGTGAAAGAGTGTTCGATGCGGATGTTGATGGCGTCTGTCATGACCTTAGGAAATCATGGTTTCCCTTGGATCGAAACCCTCGAACGTCATCTGGTCGGCATGCGCGAAGCTGTAGTCCTGCGCCTGCCGATCACGCACTGTCCAGGTAATGATGGTGCGTCCGAGCGCGCGTTCCTTGCTGATAAAGCTGTTCGGCAGATGGCCGTAGAAATAGGAGATGAAGTCGAGGCCGAGTTGCATTGCCTCCTCGTGCACGAAGAAGCGCTCGGGCTCGGCCCCCTCTGCCGTGAGGCCAAGCGGATAGGGCGCCTCGAGCGCCTTTAGGTCTTTGAGCAGCCAGTGATCGAAGCTCATCAGCGCCACGTGGCCCTTGTAGCCCTCGAGCGTATCGAGCACGGCGGCGGCAAAGCCTTCGTCGTCGTCCTTTCGCCCCTTGAGTTCGATGATGAGCGGCACGCGACCATCGACGAGGCGGAGCATCTGCGACAGCGTCGGCACCTTGTCCTTGGTGCCGCCGACCGCCATGAGCCCCAGTTCTCCCGCCGTCCTTGCCCGGACGTCTCCCTTTATTCCACAGAGCCGCTCCGTATTGTCGTCATGAAAAACGACCGGAACGCTGTCGGCCGTATATTGCAGGTCGCATTCAATGGCGAATCCTGCTTCGGCGGCGCGGGAAAACGCCGAAAGCGTGTTTTCCCAAACCTCCCGGTTCATGTCGTGAAAGCCCCGGTGGGCGATCGGTTGGGCCTTGAGCCAGGAAATATCCTTCATTAGATTCCCCGGATCAGGCGATTTCGATGACGGCATCGATTTCGACGGCAGCGTTGAATGGCAAGGCAGCCATGCCCACGGCCGCGCGGGCATGTTTGCCGGCTTCGCCGAGCACGTTGGCGAGCAGGTTGGACGCGCCGTTGATGACGAGGTGCTGTTCGACGAACTCTGGGACGGACGCGACGAACCCGTTGATCTTCACGAGACGACGAATGCGCCCGAGGTCGCCGGAAAGCGCCGCCTTCGCCTGCGCCAGGATGTTGATTGCGCAGAGTTCTGCGGCACGCTGGGCGGTCGCGACGTCGACATCCTTGCCGACATGTCCTGTAACGGCGACCTTGCCGGCTTCCATGGGCAACTGCCCGGAAATATAGAGCATCGAGCCGCTGATGACGTAAGGAACATAGTTCGCTGCAGGCGCTGCGGCCTGTGGCAGGGTGATGCCAAGGTCGGCAAGGCGCGTTTCGATCTCTGCGGACATGGAAGGCTCCGTTGTTGTCTTTTGTGGTAAAATCCGGCATGCAGGCTGGATCGGGACAGGCATCAATCTTCTTCGCGGATCTGCCTCGCTTCTGCCGACAGTTTGTTTATAGCATTGCCGGCGAGTGCAACAGGAGGAAACGGATGTTTCGTACAGGCTTCGGTCTTGCCAGTTTTGGAAGCGTCTGTCTCGTGGCGATGACGGCCTTGGGCGCCGGTGCCGCCGACGCGGGCGTGCTTGCGCCCCACCGCGCCGTTTACGATCTGGAGCTGAAGGATGCGTCCGATCGCTCGGGCATCTCGAGCATGTACGGCCGCATGGTCTATGAATTCAACGGCTCGGCCTGCGAGGGTTACACCGTCAGTTTCAGGTTCATGACCCAGGTCGATACGGGAGAGGAAGTTCGCCTCACGGACCAGCAGACGACCACCTACGAAGACATGCGTAACCGCAACTTCCGCTTTCTGACGCGTTCGTTCACCGACGAGAAGCTCGACAAGGAAGTCCGCGGCAGTGCGCATGAAGACAAGACGGGGGTCAAGGTCGAGCTGACGGCACCGGACAAACGCGAGGTGGCGCTCGCCGAAAGCCGTTTCCCGACCGAGCACATGCTGGAAGTCATCGATCGGGCGAAGAAGGGTGACGCGTTTTTCGAATCGCGCATCTTCGACGGCTCCGACACGGGTGACAAGACGCTGATCACCTCGACCTTCGTCGGCAAGCCGCGCAAGCCGCGGCCGGATGACGTCGATGTCGGCAAGGCCGGAAAGCTCGCGGCCGAGAATTACTGGCCGGTGACGATCTCCTACTTCAACGACGACAGGAGCGGAGACGCGCAGCCCATCTACAGCATGTCGTTCAAGCTCTATGAAAACGGGGTGACGCGCGACCTGACGATGGACTATGGAGATTTCGTGCTCACCGGGAAGCTCGCCAACCTCGAAGTCTTCAATGCGGAAGACTGCAAATAGGCTGGAACCGCATAAAACTGACTTCCAGTCTTGATTTATCGGGCAGTTGCAGTTAAGGGGCTGCCCATTCCACACGTGAGGCATGGGATTTTCCGGGAGAAATCCGGATCGTTCCGCCGGTGGGCGCAGCAATGATGCGCTCGACGCCTTGCGGAGGTTCAACCGGAAAAGGAGACAAAGGCATGGCATTGCCTGATTTTACTATGCGTCAGCTTCTCGAAGCCGGCGTTCACTTCGGCCACCAGACGCATCGCTGGAACCCGAAGATGAAGCCGTACATCTTCGGCGATCGTAACAACGTCCACATCATCGACCTCGCCCAGACCGTCCCGATGCTGTCGCGCGCCCTGCAGGTTGTCAGCGACACCGTCGCCAACGGCGGCCGCGTGCTCTTCGTAGGCACGAAGCGCCAGGCTTCGGAAATCATCGCCGACGCCGCGAAGCGCTCTGCCCAGTACTACGTCAATGCTCGCTGGCTCGGCGGCATGATGACCAACTGGAAGACGATTTCGAACTCGATCCAGCGTCTGCGTAAGCTCGACGACATCCTCGCTTCGGAGGCCTCGGGCTTCACGAAGAAGGAGCGCCTGAACCTTGAGCGTGAGCGCGAGAAGCTGAACCGCGCACTCGGCGGTATCCGCGACATGGGCGGCACGCCGGACCTGATGTTCATCATCGACACCAACAAGGAATCGATCGCGATCGAAGAAGCCAAGCGCCTTGGCATTCCGGTTGTTGCCGTTATCGACTCCAACTGCGATCCGGACCAGATCGACTATGCGATCCCGGGCAATGACGACGCATCGCGTGCCATCGCCCTTTATTGCGATCTCATCGCTCGCGCCGCTATCGACGGTATCGCCCGTCAGCAGGGCGCTGCTGGCCGCGATCTCGGTGCGTCGGTCGAGGTTCCGGTCGAGCCGGCTCTCGACGAATCGTCCGAGGCCTGATCTGGCCGGACGACGGCTCAAGGCCGTCGTGCCCAATGAAATGTCGGACGAGGCCGTTTGTGATGGAAATCTGAACGGCCTCGTTCTTTTCAGCCGGAAATGGCGCAGTCGGGCCGGCAATATTCCGCCCACGCATCATCGCGATGAAGCGTTCATCACGATGTCACATTGAAAAGCCATTCCCTGCCAAAACCTCCTGGCATTGCGCCACTGATAGTGAGCGCGCCAGCCAAACAGACAAAGAGGCAAAAAGATGAGTGTTACTGCCGCAATGGTGAAGGAACTGCGCGAAAAGACCGGCGCAGGCATGATGGACTGCAAGAAGGCGCTTGCTGAAACCAATGGCGACATGGAAGCGGCGATCGACTGGCTGCGCGCCAAGGGCATCGCCAAGGCCGACAAGAAGTCCGGCCGCACGGCTGCCGAAGGCCTCATCGGCATCGCCAGCGCCGGCAACAAAGCCGTGGTCGTCGAGATCAACTCGGAAACGGACTTCGTCGCCCGCAACGATGCCTTCCAGGATCTCGTCCGCGGCGTCGCAGCTGTTGCTGTCGGAACCGACGGATCGGTCGACGCAATCAGCGCTGCCAAGTATCCGGCCACCGGCAAGTCGGTTGCCGACACAATCACCGACGCGATTGCGACGATCGGCGAGAACATGACGCTCCGCCGTGCCGCGCTGCTGTCGGTTGATGATGGCGTCGTCGCGACCTACATCCACAATTCGGTTGCGGACGGCCTCGGCAAGCTCGGCGTACTGGTCGCTCTCAAGTCGACCGGTGACAAGGAAGCCCTGAACCTGATCGGCCGTCAGGTTGCGATGCACGTTGCTGCGACCAACCCGCTGGCGGTTCGCCCGAGCGAAATCGACCCGGCAGTTGCCGAACGCGAGCGCAACGTCTTCATCGAACAGTCGCGCGCTTCGGGCAAGCCGGACAACATCATCGAGAAGATGGTCGAAGGCCGCATGCGCAAGTTCTTCGAGGAAGTCGCCCTTCTCTCGCAGGCCTTCGTCATGAACCCCGACCAGACTGTCGAGGCAGCGATCAAGGAAGCGGAAAAGACCGTCGGTGCGCCGATCGAGGTTGCCGGCATCGCGCGTCTGCTGCTCGGCGAAGGTGTCCAGAAGGAAGAGTCCGATTTCGCTGCGGAAGTCGCCGCGGCTGCCAAGGGCTGATTTCTTCACCCTTATTGGGAAAACATGGGGGCATCGCGTGACAACGCGATGCCCTTCGTGTATCCGGCATTCGTCAAAGCGTCGGACCCGCCGGTTTGTGCCCGGGCGGTCGATACCGCGCAACACGATATATCCTTACGCCGCTGTGCACTGCCTTCCGCACAGGCGTGCCGATCTGTTCAGGAGCGATGATGTCGGCCAAGCCAATCTACAAGCGTGTTCTTCTCAAAGCCTCCGGCGAAGCCTTGATGGGAAGCCAGGGCTTCGGCATCGATGTGGCGGTCGCCGACCGGATAGCCTCGGATATTGCGGAAGCGCGCGCCATGGGCGTCGAAGTCGGCGTCGTTGTCGGCGGCGGCAACATCTTCCGTGGCGTCGCAGTCGCCTCGAAGGGTGGAGACCGAGTGACCGGCGACCACATGGGTATGCTGGCGACGGTGATCAATGCGCTCGCCCTGGCGACGTCGCTGCGCAAGCTGGACATCGACACCGTCGTGCTTTCGGCCATCGCAATGCCGGAAATTTGTGAGAGTTTTTCGCAGCGCGCTACCCTATATCATCTCTCGCTTGGCCGCGTGGTCATTTTCGCCGGAGGCACGGGCAATCCGTTCTTCACGACGGATTCCGCCGCGGCACTTCGTGCAGCAGAGATGGGCGCAGAAGCGATCTTCAAGGGAACGCAGGTCGACGGCATTTACTCCGCCGATCCAAAGAAGGACCCGACGGCTACCCGGTTCGATCGCCTCACCCACAGCGAGGTTCTGGAGAAGGGATTGGCCGTGATGGACGTTGCCGCGGTGGCTCTCGCACGCGAAAATGCCATTCCGATCGTCGTTTTCTCGATCCACGAGAAGGGCGGTTTTGCGGAGATATTGACCGGTGGCGGTCATGCCACCATCGTTACGGACAATTGACAGTTTGAAGGCCCTCCGGGCCACTGAAGACAGAACGGGAGTCTTGAACCATGAGTGAAGGTGTGGACCTGAAGGAACTGAAACGCCGCATGGACGGAGCGATCTCCGCATTCAAGCACGACATCGCGTCGCTTCGCACCGGCCGCGCATCGGCCAATGTTCTCGATCCGGTAACCGTCGAAGCCTACGGCTCGCGCATGCCGTTGAACCAGGTGGCCAACATCACGGTTCCGGAACCGCGGATGCTGTCCGTTTCGGTGTGGGACAAATCCATGGTTGGCGCCGTCGAACGTGCGATCCGTGAATCGAACCTCGGATTGAACCCGATCGTTGACGGTCAGAACCTGCGTATTCCGCTGCCGGAGTTGAACGAGGAACGCCGCAAGTCTCTCGTCAAGGTCGCGCACGACTACGCCGAGAAGAGCAAGGTGGCCGTCCGCCATGTTCGCCGTGACGGCATGGACGACCTGAAAAAAGCCGAAAAGGATGGCGAGATCGGGCAGGATATCCACCGTGCTCAGTCCGAACGCGTCCAAAAGATGACCGACGAAACAATTTCCGAGATCGACCGCTTGCTCGCCGAGAAGGAAAAGGAAATCATGCAGGTCTGACGCGTCGATGATCTGAGTCTCTTTTTTCGGACCGCCAATGCCAGAGTTCATCCCCGCAAACGTACCGAATCACGTTGCCATCATCATGGACGGCAACGGTCGATGGGCAAACGCGCGCGGACTACCGCGCACGATGGGACATCGAAAAGGCGTCGAGGCCGTGCGGGCTGCGGTAAAGACGGCCGCCGATCTCGGCATTCGCTATCTCACGCTTTTCGCATTCTCGTCGGAAAACTGGAGCAGGCCCGAGGCCGAAGTCACGGACCTCATGGGCTTGCTCAAGGCATTCATAAGACGGGATCTCGCTGATCTGCACCGCGAGAACGTCCGCATCCGCGTCATCGGCGACCGTGCAAATCTCAGGGGTGACATTCTCCCGTTGCTGATCGAGGCGGAGGAGACGACGAGCGCGAACACCGGGATCACCCTGGTGATCGCATTCAATTACGGTGCAAGGGACGAATTGGCGAGGGCTATGCGTCGCCTGGCGACAGAGGTCGCCGCCGGTCGCCTCCGCCCGGACGACATCACTGCGGAGAGGATCAACGCAACGATCGACACTGCCGGCATTCCCGATCCGGACCTGATCCTGCGGACGAGCGGCGAAGAGCGCCTCTCCAACTTTCTGCTTTGGCAAGGAGCCTATTCGGAATTGCTGTTCATTCCCGAACTCTGGCCGGATTTCACACGCGAAACATTCCTTGCCGCCATCGAAAAATATGCCAGCCGCGAACGCCGTTTCGGTGGCCTCTCGCAACCGACGCTGGCGGTCGGCTCCTGATGCAGACAGAACTCAAGCTACGCATCGCCTCCGGAGTGGTGCTTGCGGCGGTCGCTCTTGGTGCGACCTGGGCGGGCGGGCTTGCCTTCCAGCTCCTGTCCGTCGCGATCGGATTGCTGGTCTATTACGAGTGGTCGACCATCACCAGGCTCGGTGAGAGCGACTTTCAGGGCAATGCGTTCGGGTGGCTTTCTCAGGTCGTGATCGCAATCCTCGTCCTGTTCGACTACATCCATCTCAGCCTGCCGGCTCTTGCCGCCTGTTCGGCTCTCGCCGGGCTTTGGGTGTTGGTCCGCAAGACGACCTGGTGGCTGCCGGGCGGCATAGTCTATGCGGGTTTGACGGCGGTTTCGCTCGCGGCAATCCGCGGCGCCGATTATCTCGGCCTCGTGGCGATGCTGTTCGTGTTCGCCGTCGTTTGGGGGACGGATATCTTCGCTTATTTTACCGGCAGGGCAATCGGTGGGCCGAAGCTGGCGCCGGCCATCTCGCCTGGGAAAACCTGGTCGGGTGCGCTGGGCGGGACGATCTGCGGTATCTTGGCGGGCGTTGCCGTCTTCATGGTTCATTTCTCCCTGGAGGATTTGCGCATTCCGATCATCGCGCTCGTGCTGTCCGTCGCCAGCCAGATCGGGGACCTGTTCGAGTCGTTCATCAAGCGTCGCTTCGGTGTCAAGGATTCGAGCCAGCTTATTCCGGGACATGGCGGGGTCATGGACCGGGTCGACGGATTGATATTCGCCTGTGTCGCCGCGTTGGTTCTGGTGTTGGCCCAGATCCTGTCTGCCGGCGGGCGCGCCGTCGCCTTCGGGTCGGTTCTCTTGGGCCTTTGAGGCCCGCGGTTTAATCCCCTTACGGCGCCGCGCGTCCAATCGGACGCGCAAAGGTCGCCGTAACACTTTGAGTTGCTGAATGATTTCGTCCTAAAACCGAATCCGATTTAAGGAATCATGCAGCAGGTCGAATTTGAATTGAGGGTAGATTATATAAGGATGCAACATGTGACAGCGGCGGCCGCGGATCCTCAGGACGCCCGACGTTGCAACAGCGGATGCGTTAGGAAATGCCAATGAGCCTTCTGCTTGAAAACCTGCAATACGCTATACCCACCTTCCTGTTCCTGCTGACCCTTTTGGTGTTCGTTCATGAGCTGGGACACTATCTGGTGGGCCGCTGGTCCGGTATCCGTATTCTCGCTTTTTCCGTCGGCTTCGGACCGGAGCTCTTCGGCTGGACCGATCGTCGCGGCACCAGGTGGAAATTCTGCGCGATTCCGCTCGGCGGCTATGTGAAATTCTTCGGCGACGACGATGCAGCGAGCACGCCCGACTATCGGCGTCTCGAGTCGATCGCGCCGGAAGATCGGGCTCGCACGTTCCTGGGAGCGAAGCTTTGGAAACGGGCTGCGACCGTCGCCGCCGGACCAATTGCCAATTTCGTGCTGGCGATTGCGATTTTTGCCGTTCTTTTTTCCGTCTATGGGCGGGCCGTTGCTGATCCGGTCGTGGCTTTGGTGGCGCCGGGCAGCGCGGCAGAGGAGGCAGGGGTCAAGCTGGGTGACAGGCTTGTTGCAATCGACGGAACGCCGATTGTCACCTTTGACGACGTGCGACGTTACGTCAGTGTCCGCCCGGAACTGCCGATCACGGTGCGTGTGGAGCGCGATGGTTCGCCGATTGACCTGCGGATGGTGCCGCAGCGCACCGAATCCGTCGACCCGCTGGGCAACAAGGTGGAAGAGGGCAAGATCGGCATCGGAACCAATCAGGAGGTCGGGAACTTCCGAATCGAGACCTACGGGCCGCTGGAAGCGGTAGGGCAGGGAGCTCTGCAAAGCTGGCGTATCGTCACTGGCACGTTCGACTATCTGTCGAACCTGGTCGTTGGTCGGATGAAGGCCGATCAGGTGGGCGGACCGATCCGTATTGCCCAGATGTCCGGGCAGATGGCCAAGCTTGGCATTGCCGAAGTGCTGAATTTCGCAGCCGTTCTCTCGGTTTCTATAGGATTGCTTAACCTCATGCCCGTGCCCGTGCTTGATGGGGGGCATCTCATGTTCTATGCGGTGGAGGCGTTGCGCGGCAAACCAGTCGGGCCTGCGGCACAGGATATCGCTTTCCGCATTGGATTTGCGATGGTGCTGATGCTCACGGTGTTCGCGGCGTGGAACGACATCAACTGGCTTTTCGGCTGAAACGGGATCCCGAAGACGTGAGGCGTTGTCTCTGCAGCGCCGCGCGTCTTATCAGATACGCAAAGGACGCTGTAGCACTTTGAATTGCTGCACCTTTCCTTAAATCGGCTACGATTTCGGGGAGCGTTGCGGCGAGCCTTTGCTCTTCTTGCTCTCTCCTTGTCCTTGGAGGGGCGGAACAACCTTTCGGATATTGTGAACGAGTGCCGCGCAACGGCTTGCGCGGCAACGATTTGTTTACGATAAGTCGAATCCGTAGTGGCGGTTAAGCCACGGTTCGAATTGAAGTAAACAGAATTTAACTAGCTGGCTTGCTTGTATGGCAAAAGCGGGTAAAACGGCAACCGTGACCGGAGTCGGTACGAAACTGCCGCGGGACGTTGGGAAAAGGTAAGATTTTAACATGAAAGCTGGTTCAAGGTTTTTGAACGCGGTGTCGGCGTTTGCGCTGTCAGCAAGCATGGTTGCCACGGGTACCGGTGTTGGGGTGTTCGCAGGCACGTCCGTCGCACAAGCCGCGGTCATCAATCGGGTTGAAGTGCGGGGCGCAACGCGCGTAAGCGCGGACACCGTGCGCGCGAACATAACGATTGTCCCGGGTAAGAACTTCAGCAACGCCGATATCGATGCCTCGGTGAAGCGCCTTTATGCCACTGGCTATTTCTCCGACGTGAGCATCAATGTCGCTGGCGGCACGCTCGTTGTCACCGTTAGCGAAAACCAACTCGTCAACCAGGTCGTCTTCAACGGTAATCGCAAGATCAAGGACGATAAGCTCCAGGGTCTGGTGCGGACCCAGCCGCTCGGTCCTTACAGTGAGGCAACCGTCGAAAGCGACATCCAGGCCATCAAGGGCGCCTATGCTGCGATTGGCCGCAGCGACGTCACTGTGACGACGCAAGTCGTGCCGATTGCCGAAGGCCGTGTGAACATTGCCTTCGTCATCAACGAAGGCGAGCGCACGAAGATTTCGCAGATCAATTTCGTCGGCAACGAAGCGTACAGTGACGGCCGGTTGCAGTCGGTGATCGCGACCAAGGAATCGGGCATTTTCTCGTTCCTGACGCGCAAGGACGTCTACAATCCCGACAAGCTGCGCGCCGACGAAGAGCTGCTCCGTCAGTTCTACTACAACCGCGGCTATGCCGACTTCCAGGTGATCTCGTCCGACGCGACGCTGAATGAAGAGACCAATGAGTACACGGTGACGATCACCGTCGAAGAAGGTCCGCGTTACGATTTCGGTGCGGTCAATGTCGAGTCGACGGTCGAAGGTGTCGACGCCGAGGAGTTGAAGGGTCTGATCCAGAGCCGGGAAGGCTCCGTCTATAAGGCGAAGGATGTTCAGGACACGATGAGCGAAATTTCGAAGCGTGTTGCTTCGGAGGGCTATCCATTCGCTCGCGTCACCCCGCGTGGCAACCGCGACCTTGCCAATCACACGATCGCGGTCGACTATCTGGTCGACCAAGGCGAGCGCGCCTACGTCGAGCGCATCGAAATCCGTGGCAACACGCGCACGCGCGACTACGTTATTCGCCGCGAGTTCGACGTCGGTGAAGGCGATGCCTTCAACCAGGAAATGATCGCTCGCGCCAAGCGCCGGCTCGAGGCCCTCGGCTATTTCTCGAGCGTGAATATTTCGACTCAGCCGGGCAGTGCTGCGGACCGTGTCGTGATCGTCGTCGATGTGCAGGACCAGTCGACGGGTTCGTTCGGCATCGGCGGTGGTTATTCCGCCGGCAGCGGCGGCGGCTTCCTCGTCGAGGCCTCGATCGAGGAAAAGAACTTCCTCGGGCGCGGACAATATATCCGCCTTGCCGCCGGCAAGGGCGAAGATAGCCAAACCTACAACGTGTCTTTTACCGAGCCTTATTTCCTCGGTTATCGTCTGGCCGCAGGTTTCGATCTCTTCAAGAACGAAAACGACTTTGACGACGATCACTACAGCTACAACGACCAAGGCTTCAGCCTGCGCGTGACTGCGCCGATCACCGAGGCCCTGTCGACGACGTTGCGCTATAACTACACGGAGTTCGAATACTTCGGCGACAAGGACGAGTTGTCGACTCCCTATGACCGCGCGATCGACGGCAGCCCGTGGACCCGCTCGTCGGTCTCTCAGTCGATCACCTACAACACTCTGGACGACGCTCAGCTTCCGCATGAGGGTATCCTCGCCTCGGTCACGCAGGAATTCGCCGGGCTGGGTGGCTCGTCCGATTTCTACAAGCTGACGGGTAAGGCGAAGTGGTACTACACGGTGAACGACGAGGCAGATATCATCGCGTCGCTCGGCGGAAGTGCTGGTCACTTGTTCAAGACGTCCGGTTCGATGGAGGTCTTCGATCAATTCCAGCTGGGTAGCAACGATATCCGCGGCTTTGAGCGCAACGGCCTCGGCCCGCGCGTCAACAACGGCGACGCTCTCGGTGGTACAACCTACTTTACGGCCTCTGCGGAAACGTCGTTCCCGCTGCCTGGTATCCCGCGTGATAGCGGTTTCCGCGGTGCGCTCTTCGTCGATGCCGGCACGCTTTACGGCAACGATGTCGCCGTTGGCCCCGGAGAGTCGGTTCGCGGTGAAGATGCCTCATTGCGCGCCTCTGTCGGCGTCGGTCTGATCTGGGCCTCGCCCTTTGGCCCGTTGCGTGTGGACTACGCCGTGCCGGTTGCGAAGGAAGATTTCGACGAAATCCAGAACTTCAAGTTCGGCATTAACTCGTCGTTCTGATAAAGAGCAGTCCAGAACTGCTGTCCAAAATCGTTCTGGAGTGTCTATGGAACAGAACTGGTTTTTCCCGCCCCATCAAGGGATTCGCCTAGGTGACCTGGCGAATCAAATTGGGGCGGAGTTGTCGGATGCCGCTGCGGGGGATCGGTTGATCCACGCGGTTGCACCGGTTTACCGCGCCAAATCGGGCGATGTTTGCTACATGCTCTCGCGTAAGAACCGCGACGAGCTGAACGATTGTCATGCCTCGGCAATCATTTGCGACAAGGCGATTTCTTCGATCGTTCCGGATACTATCCCGGTTCTCCTGACCGCGAAGCCGCATACGGCCTTCGCGCTCGCGGGCGCTCTGCTTCATGAAATGGCCATGCGCCCGTCCTACAACACGAGCGAGCGGGGCGTTGCTGCGGGTGCGTTTGTCGATCCGACAGCCCGGCTCGAGGTGGGTGTAGAAATTGAGCCGATGGCGGTGATCGGTTCCGGCGCCGAGATCGGCAGCGGAACGCGGATTGCCGCGGGAGCCGTCATCGGGCCGAACGTACGAATTGGCCGTGATTGCACGATTTCCGCCGGAGCCAGCATTCTTTCTGCGCTGATCGGCAACAACGTCATCATTCATCCGGGCGCCCGCATTGGCCAGGACGGTTTTGGCTACGCGCCGGGTCCCAGGGGCGGCATGATCAAGATCGTCCAGGTCGGTCGCGTGATCATCCAGGATCACGTCGAGATCGGTGCGAACACCACAATCGATCGCGGCACCATGGATGATACCGTAATCGGCGAGGGCACGAAGATCGACAACCTTGTCCAGATCGGGCACAACGTCCGCATCGGTCGCTATTGCGGCATCGTCAGCCAGGTCGGCATCGCCGGTAGCACGAAGATTGGCGACGGCGTGATGATCGGCGGCGGAACCGGCGTCAATGGCCATATCACGATCGGAGATGGCGTGCAGATCGCCGCGATGAGCGGTGTGGCGAGCGACGTGCCGACCGGAGAGCGTTACGGCGGCATTCCCGCACGCCCGATGCGGGATTTTCTGCGCGACATCGCCGAGATGGCGATGCGTGCCAGCGAAAGACAGAAGAACAAGGGTGGCAAGGATGAATGAGGCTGCAACGGTACTCGGCACGGCGGATATTCAGGAAATCCTGACGCTTCTTCCCCATCGTTACCCATTCCTGCTTGTCGATCGGATCATCGCGATCGACTCCGACAACTCGGCGATCGGGATCAAGAACGTGACTGCGAACGAACCGCATTTCACGGGACATTTCCCGGGAAAGCCGATCATGCCGGGCGTGTTGCTGATCGAAGGCATGGCGCAGACTGCCGGTGCCATCTGCGCCCGCAAGACAGGGATCGGTGACAACCTCGTCTACTTCATGACGATCGACAATGCCCGCTTCCGCAAGCCTGTCGTGCCCGGAGACCGGGTGGAATTCCACGTGGTGAAACAGAAGCAACGCGGCAATATCTGGAAATTTCACTGTGATGCAAAAGTTGACGGGCAACTTGTCGCGGAAGCTGATATCGGCGCGATGATTGTCAGCAAGGAAGACGCCTGAAAATGATTGCATCGACTGCGAAGATCCACCCGTCGTCCGTCATCGAAGATGGGGCGGTGATCGGAGAGAACGCGACGGTCGGTCCGTTTTGTCATGTCGGGCCGAACGCCGTTCTGGGAGAAGACGTCGAACTCCTGAGCCACGTCGTCGTCATCGGGCGAACGACGGTCGGCAAGGGGACGAAGATCTTCCCGTCCGCCGTCATCGGTGGTGACTCGCAAAGCGTGCATCACAGCGCGTTGAACACGACGCTGGTCATCGGCGAGAACTGCACCATCCGCGAAGGTGTGACGATGAACACGGGCACCGTCGAGCACGGCGGCACCACCGTCATCGGCGACAACAACCTGTTTCTAGCCAATTCTCACGTTGCGCACGATTGCCGGCTCGGAAACAACATCATCCTGTCCAACAACGTGATGCTGGCGGGACACGTGATCGTTGATGACCGCGCCATTCTCGGCGGCGGGTCGGCGGTTCACCAGTTCACGCGCATTGGCAGGCAGGCCTTTATCGGCGGGCTCTCGGCGGTCAGCTACGACGTCATTCCTTATGGCATGCTCAACGGCAATCCCGGCCTTCTGAGCGGTCTCAATGTCGTCGGCATGACGCGCGCTGGCATCGACCGCGCGACGATCCATGCCGTGCGGAGGGCGTACAAGCAGATTT
The DNA here is from genome assembly GCF_013488225.1 of Sinorhizobium mexicanum. Classification (NCBI taxonomy): domain Bacteria; kingdom Pseudomonadati; phylum Pseudomonadota; class Alphaproteobacteria; order Hyphomicrobiales; family Rhizobiaceae; genus Sinorhizobium; species Sinorhizobium mexicanum. The sequence goes on from NZ_CP041238.1 coordinate 1,676,448, forward strand.
TCGAGGGTCCGGAATCGATCCGTGCCAATGCTACGGCGATCCGGCAGGAGTATCTCGATTGCGCGCCGGCGCTGGAGATCCTCGATTTTATTGCCGCAGAGAGCGATCGCGCGCTGTCGTCGCCGAACCGCGGCAACAGAGGTTGACTGCAGTGGTAGCCCGCACCCTGCCGGCTACAGGGGGCAGGTTGGCGATCATTGCCGGCGCCGGCGCCCTGCCGCATCATGTGGCGGAGGCCGCGCGGCGACAGGGCGAGGACCCTTTCATCATTGCGCTGTCACACGAAGCGGATGCCTCCTGGGCAGGGTTCGACCATACCGTTCTGGCAATCGGCGATTTTGCCGGGATCAGCCGAACCTTCGAGAAAGAGGGCATCGACCGCGTTGTTCTCTCCGGCGGGGTTCGGCGTCGACCGGAATGGCGTGATATCCGCCCCACGCTGAGGACACTCGCCACAGTCCCGAGCGTGCTTCGGACTCTGATGTCCGGCGGCGACGACGCGGTCTTGCGAATGGCGATGGATCTCATCGAGGCGAGTGGTGCCCGCGTCATCGGCGCACAGGAGGTCGTGCCCAATCTTCTCGCAGACACCGGCCCGCTTGGGGCCCATGTGCCGACGGATGACGATCGGCGGGACATAGAAGCTGGCATCGCCGCTGCCAACGCATTGGGAGCGCTCGATGTCGGGCAGGGCGCTGTCGCTGTCGGCGGCAGGGTGATCGCGCTTGAGGGCGCTGAAGGCACTGATGCGATGCTGGCTCGCGTTGCCGCGCTGAAGGTGGAGGGGCGGGTCTCGACCCGCCGCCGGGGGGTACTCGTCAAGCTTTGCAAGCCGCATCAGGACCAACGCGCGGACCTACCCTCTATCGGTCCTTCGACGGTCGCAGGCGCCGAGGCGGCGGGCCTTGCAGGCATCGCGGTCGAAGCGGGCAGGGCGCTTGTTCTCGAGCGTTCGCAACTCGTCGAGAACGCAGACAAAAGTGGCCTGTTCATCTTGGGTGTCGAGCGTGGGGGCTAGACCGGGATGAGGGAAAGTGTGCTCGGTTTTCCGTCCGCATCCCGCCCTAACTCTTTAGGATCGATCACGATGATTCTGCGTCGGTTCGACCCAAAATCATCGTGATCAAGGAGCCGGCGATGACGGGCAAGGGCTATAAACTGGCCGTAATAGCCGGGGAAGTCTCCGGAGACCTGCTCGGTGCCGATCTGGTGCGCGCACTTCGCCCGCGCCTTGAGGGCTCGCTTGAACTCGTCGGTGTCGGCGGTGAGGCGCTTGAAGCTGAAGGGCTGACATCGCTGTTCGACTATTCCGAATTGTCGATCATGGGCTTTTCGCAGGTGCTCGCGCGTTTGCCGAAGCTCATCCTGCGCATCCGCCAGACAGCACGCGCTATCATCGCGGCTCGGCCGGATGCATTGCTGATCATCGACAGCCCGGACTTCACTCATCGTGTGGCGCGGCGCGTGCGCAACGCGCTCCCATGTCTGCCGGTGATCAATTACGTCTGCCCGAGCGTCTGGGCGTGGAAGCCCGCGCGCGCGCCGCGCATGCGTGCCTATGTCGATCATGTGCTCGCGGTTCTGCCGTTCGAGCCGGAGGTGATGCGCGCCCTCGATGGCCCGCCGACCACCTATGTCGGGCACCGCCTTGCATCCGACATCAATGTCCTGTCGGTTCGCGCCCGTCAGCGCGAAAAACAGCGAGCGGAACGGCCGCAGGGGCCCGCGACCTGTCTCCTGCTTCCGGGGTCGCGCGGGAGCGAAGTCAGTCGCCTGTTGCCGATCTTTGGCGACACCGTCGAGGAACTGGCGGCGCGCCATCCAGGCACGCGCTTTCTGCTGCCGACCGTTCCCCGGCAGGAGCGGCGCGTAAGGGAACTGACGGCATCGTGGAAGGTGCAGCCCGAAATATCCGTTGCGACGGACAGGAAGTGGGAGGCCTTTGAAAAGGCCGATGCCGCGCTTGCCGCTTCAGGGACGGTCATCCTCGAACTGGCACTTGCCGGTATTCCCGTCGTTTCAACCTACAGAGCTGATTGGCTCGTCAGCTTTTTGCACTCTCGGATTCGGATATGGACGGCGGCGCTTCCAAACCTGATCGCCGATTTTCCCGTCGTACCGGAATATTTCAACAAGATGATCCGGCCAGCGGCGCTGACGCGTTGGTTCGAGCGGCTTTCGAGCGACACGCCACAACGCCGTGCCATGCTTGACGGTTTTGCCGTCGTGCAGGAGCGCATGGCTACCGACCGATCGCCCGGCGACAAGGCCGCGGAAATCGTCTTCGATTATCTCCAAAGAAAAAAGCCCGGCCATCTCTGACCGGGCTTCTTGATCTACAGTAGCGCATCAGCCCGAAAATCGGAATCGGTTTTCGGAAAGCACGATGCGTAGATTCAAAGACTTACAGCGTCCTTTGTGCGTCCTGATGGACGCACGGCGCTGTAAAGCGATATCCGCTCAGCGCTTCGAGACGGGGACGTAGTCGCGCTGCGGTGCACCGACATAGAGCTGACGGGGGCGACCGATGCGCTGCTCCGGGTCCTCGATCATCTCGTTCCACTGCGCGATCCAGCCGACGGTACGGGCGAGCGCAAAGAGCACCGTGAACATGGTGGTGGGGAAGCCTAGCGCCTTCAGCGTGATGCCGGAGTAGAAGTCGATGTTCGGATAGAGCTTCTTTTCGATGAAATATTCGTCGGTGAGCGCAATGCGCTCGAGTTCCATCGCCACTTCGAGCAATGGATCGTCCTTGTGGCCGAGTTCGGCGAGAACCTCATGCGTGGTCTTCTGCATGATCTTCGCGCGCGGATCATAATGCTTGTAGACGCGGTGGCCGAAGCCCATCAGACGGAACGGGTCGTTCTTGTCCTTGGCCTTGGCGATGTATTCCGGGATGCGGTCGACGGTGCCGATTTCGGCGAGCATGTTGAGCGCCGCCTCGTTGGCGCCGCCGTGCGCCGGTCCCCACAGGCAAGCAATGCCGGCCGCGATACAGGCAAACGGGTTTGCGCCCGACGAGCCGGCGAGGCGGACGGTCGAGGTCGATGCATTCTGCTCGTGATCGGCGTGCAGGATGAAGATCCGATCCATCGCGCGGGCGAGAACCGGGTTCACGACATATTCCTCGCAGGGAACCGCAAAGCACATGCGCAGGAAGTTCGAGGCGTAGTCGAGGTCGTTCTTCGGGTAAACGAACGGCTGGCCGACGTGATATTTGTAGGCCATCGCGGCAATCGTCGGCATCTTCGCGATCATGCGCAGCGACGCAACCATGCGCTGGTGCGGATCGGTGATGTCCGTCGAGTCGTGATAGAAGGCCGACAGCGCGCCGACGCAGCCGCACATGACGGCCATCGGGTGGGCGTCGCGGCGGAAGCCGGTGAAGAAACGCGACATCTGTTCGTGAACCATCGTGTGGTGGGTCACGCGATAGTCGAAATCGTCCTTCTGAGCCTTGGTCGGCAGTTCACCGTAAAGAAGCAGGTAGCACACTTCGAGGAAGTCACCGTGTTCGGCCAGTTGCTCGATCGGATAGCCGCGATGCAGCAGCACGCCCTCGTCACCGTCGATATAGGTGATCTTGGATTCACACGATGCCGTCGAGGTGAAGCCGGGATCGTAGGTGAACATCTTCGTCTGCTTGTAGAGCGATCCGATATCGACGACGGCCGGCCCGATGGATCCCGATCGCACTGGCAGTTCCGCCGATTTTCCATCGAATGTTACAACCGCGCTTTTTTCACTCATGGGAGCCTCCGTCTTATGGCAACGTGGCATAGCAAAATGCCACGAAATTGAACGTTGCGAGTTTGCTATATGATTTATTTTCGACTGCCAAGCTGTACGAAAGGCAAATTGGTGCGATGCGAAAATGTGCATATGGCGACGCAATAATCGCATGTTATTGGCAGATGTCCAATCAGATCAATGATCGTTAAGCTGATAATGCGGTACCATTCCATATAGTTCTGGTTATTTTTTGTGCAGCTTATGTTGCGATTGCAATGTGGCCTCGTTAGTTGCAGGATCCGCGGAAAGCCGCAGAGGGGCAGAGCGGACGGGAATGGGGACGGAAGAGCGAGGGCCGACGACGCGCGACGCGATGTGTCGTGCATCGCCTTTCATCGGCAGCCAAGTCGCCGTTCATGCCGCCGATGTGGCGGTAATGCGGGCCACTCGCCGACTGTCACCAGCGCTGAATGGTTCGGCGTTGGGCCCTGCGGCCGCTTCGATCGTCCGGCGATTGCGCGCTGCCGTGGAGGAGGAAGCCGATTTTGGGCACGGCTTCGTGCTGATCCCGGTGCTTCTGGCGCTCGGCTCCCTCTTTTGGTTCGCGCTGGCGTATGATGTCGGAATTGCCAAACTTGCACCGCTGCTTTGCGTTTTCGGCATAGCGGCGCTCCTGTGCCGAGGGCGTTTCGCGCCTTGGCGACCGATCGCCGCCGCGCCTTTCATCTTCGTTGCCGGCATGTTGCTGGCAGCGGCGGAGACCGCGCGCCTCGGCACGGTCATTCTCGATGGCCCGGTCACGACGAGCATTCGCGGAAGCGTGTTGTCGCGCGAGCAGGATGATAAAGGTCGCTGGCGCTATCTCGTCGAGATTAAGGAAACGTCCAAGCCGCGGCTGCGCAGACCGCCCTCCAAGGCAACACTCCTCGCTCGAAGTCCGCACGGCGGGTTTCCGGTCGGGGCGATCATCGAGGGAAAAGCGCGGCTTTCCCCGCCTTCTGGACCCGCGCTGCCCGGCCTGAACGACTTTGCGTTCGACGCCTTCTTCAAGGGGATTGGCGCGGTCGGGTTTTTCTACGGCGCGCCGCGACAGGCGTTGGATGGGGATATTGCAGCGTTTCGCACCGACATCTCCTTGTTTGCGCAAGGCATGGCCTTCCTTGCTGACATGCGTGAAGCCGTTGGAGATCGGATCCGGACCGTGGTCGGGGGTGATACGGGTGCGATTGCGGCGGCGCTCATCACTGCCGAAGAGCGAGCCATCAGCCGCGAAACCGTCGAAACCCTGAGAGCTGCCGGCCTATCGCATGTTCTGGCTATTTCGGGGCTGAACATGGTCCTCGCGGCGGGGACCTTTCTTGTTGGAGCGCGGACGCTGCTAAGTCTGGTTCCGGGCCTGGCCGAACGGTTGCCGGTCAAGAAGATCGCCGCAGCGGGGGCCCTCGTGATGGTCCTGCTCTATATCCTGATCGCTGGTGGTGCAGTCTCGGCGCTTCGCTCGTGGATCATGATCTCCATCATGCTCGTAGCCGTCTTTTTCGACCGCGTTTCGATCAGCCTGCGGAATGTCGCTCTGGCGGCAATCGTTATCATCGCCTGGACACCGTCGGCGGTTGCCGGGCCGGGATTCCAGATGTCCTTCGCCGCTACCCTGGCCCTTGTGGCTGGCTACGCTCGCTGGCGCGAACATCGAATGCGGGAACGGGAGGGAGTAACCGGCGGCCACCGTTGGGAGCCGGCGTCGAACTTTGCCATAGGCAGCGTCGCCACGTCTCTTATCGGCGGCTTGGCGACGGCAGTCTATGCCGCCGCCCATTTTCATCGGTTGCCGGCCTATGGATTAATTGCCAACGTCCTCTCCACACCATTGATAAGCATCCTCATCATGCCGTTCGGATTGTTCGCCATGCTGCTTATGCCATTCGGGCTTGAATATTATCCTCTGGTGGTGATGGGGCAGGGGCTGGATTGGATGCTCGCGGTAGCGCGCTACGTGGCTTCGTTCGACGGTGAGTGGGTGACGGGACGGGTGGGCGCGACCGGTTTTGCCCTGGCGGCGTTCGGCGGCATCGTGCTGTGTGTGCTTCGAACGCGGCTGGCGCTCTTTGGTGCGGTCTTGATCATGTTCGGCGGCACGGCGATTGCCTGGGAGCGCCAGGCCCAACGTCCTTCGGTCGTGATATCGGAAGATGGCCAGTTGGTCGGGCTGATCGCCGAAGGCGCCATCGGCACCAACCGGCCCCGGCCGCCGGACTTTATCTTCTCGCAATGGCAACGGGCGCTTGCCGTCCCCAATCATGTTGCGCCTGTCGTCGAGAGTGCCGGGGCTACAGCGGCAATAACGGCAGTGCGCGACCCAACGGCGAGCGTGGCGAAAGTGGCTGAGATCTTATCATCCGTGAAAGCAGGCGGCTTTATCTGCCGCAAGGGCGAATGGTGTGTCGGCCGCGGCCACGAGGGCTGGACCATCATCATCGTCGACGCCCCCGAACTGTTTCCGTCCTTATGCGAGGCAGCAGACCTCGTCATCGCAGACACCCGTCGGCCGTTGCCGTCCTGCAAATCGAGCCGGGCGCTGATTGTGACGGCTGAGACTCTGCGGCGGAGTGGCGCGATCGAGATTTATGCCGATGAGACGCAGGCCGCGGCGCCACCCCGCATGCGGATCGCGAAGTCGTTCGCCTCCACGGAGAGGCCATGGCAACGGCACCGCCGGTATGACTGGCGCAGCAACGACTTCTCCCACGAGCAAGGCACTCTCTAGACTCGCGCGATCGCGGGAAGAATGCGATTAGGTCAATATTCTTGATTACTTTACTCCACAAATCCTTGCCATTCGGTCATAGTTCGTCGTAAAGAGCGTGCGAAGGCATGCAGGCGTGCTCGTCCCCGGGTTGCATCGCGGCCAGGCGGCAAGACAGGCGCACAATATGTGAGGAACGAGATGTCACACCGGACTCGGCCGCAATCGAATCTGTGGTTGGCGGCTACGCTCGCCATTTCACTTGTCGGAGCGGTTTCAACAGGCTTCGCCCAAACGGTGCGGCAAGATCCCTCGTCAGCGGTCGCCCGGCAAGCGCAGGGCGCGGCGCCCGCCGTTGCGGGACCGGCCGCCACCGACGGCGGCGAAGCGAGTGTCACGACTGCCCCCGCTTTGCCTGCATCTGTCGACGCCGCGGCGCCGGGCGCAAGCGCCAACCCGGTCCTTCCGCACGATCTTTCGCCGATCGGTATGTTTCTTGCTGCCGATATCGTCGTCAAGGGCGTGATGATCGGCCTGGCGATGGCATCCGTCGTCACCTGGGCGATTTTCCTTGTGAAGACGATAGAACTCGTCGGTGCAAAATCGCGGCTGAGACGCGCAGTCCGAGTGCTCAGCGATGCGAATGGCCTCGCCGAGGTCAAGGCCGGACTCGACCGCAAGGCCGGCGTTGCTGCGGAAATGGTCGCGGCAGCGGTCGACGAAATGGCCCGTTCAGAGGCGGTTCTGGATCATGCCCCGGCCACCGGCATCAAAGAGCGCGTGTCATCGCTACTCGGCCGTATCGAGATTCGTGCCGGCAAGCAGATGAGCGGCGGCACCGGCATTCTGGCTTCGATCGGTTCAGTTGGTCCCTTCGTCGGGCTGTTCGGTACGGTTTGGGGGATCATGAATTCGTTTATCGGCATCAGTAAAGCGCAGACGACCAACCTGGCGATCGTAGCGCCCGGTATTGCCGAGGCTTTGCTGGCGACAGCCATCGGCCTCGTCGCGGCCATTCCCGCGGTGGTGATTTACAACTACTTCGCGCGGTCGGTAAGCGGCTACAAGCTCATCCTGGCGGATGCGGCGGCAGCGGTGGAACGATTGGTGAGCCGCGACCTCGACCATCGACATGTGCGCAAGGCCCAGCCGCAGAGGCGCGACGGCTATGTCGATGCTTCGATAACCAGGATCGGATAAGGGGATGGCGGGACGGATTTCCGAAAGCGGTGGCGATCTCGACGAGAACAGCGAGATCAACGTGACGCCCTTCATCGACGTCATGCTCGTCCTGCTGATTATCTTCATGGTTGCTGCACCCTTGGCGACCGTCGACATGAAGGTCGACCTGCCGCAATCGGTGGCCAAGCCCGCGCCAAGGGACGACAAGCCGGTTTTCGTGACATTGAAGGCAGACTTGACGCTGGCGATCGGCAACGAGGAAACGGCTCGCGAAAGCTTCGTTTCGGAACTCAAGCGGATAACGAACGGGAGCACCGAAACGCGCGTGCTCCTGCGCGCGGATCGCTTGGTCGATTACGGCGAACTGATGACAGTTATGAATCTCATTCAAGACGCAGGCTACAGCAAGATCGCCCTTGTCGGGCTCGAGGCGGCGCCCGGGCGTTAGAGCATCCCGCTTTCAAATGGCATAGTTGAAAGCGGATAAGATGCACTAGAATCAAAGCGCTAGAGGCGCCTTGTGCGTTCTTTTGAATGCACGGCGCTCTGGCCACCTGCAGCCCTTGGCTTCAAGATTTGTCGCCACGCTTCGAGGCACTGCCTGTCTTGCTGAAACCGAATCTTTGAGCGATCCGCTCCGAGCGGTCCGCCGATCACGAGGCACGTCGCTGCGCTCTTCGTCGTGGAGGCGCTGCCGCTCCTGTCGTGAGCCGTTGCCATCCTTCCCTTTTTGCTCGCCGAAATGTCGCTGTCGCTTGAAACCGGCGATGCGCCGATTTATGAGCTTAGGCAACGGGCTGCGCATCGGCGGCCAAATGCAAGATCGCGCGGATTTTCCGGACACCGGCGCCGCGCCTATCCGGGATACGAGGGCAGTACCATGAACTTCGAAGCAGCGCGCATTAAGATGGTCGACAATCAGGTTCGGACCACGGATGTGAACTCCCATTCGGTGCTGTCCGCCTTCCTTTCCGTTCCTCGCGAGGAGTTCGTGCCCGCCAAATTAAAGGAACTGGCCTATATCGATGCCGATATCGAACTCGTTGGCGGCGCCGAACCGCGCTACTTGATGGAGCCATCGCCGCTCGCGAAGCTGTTGCAGCTCGCCGGAATTTCCAAGTCCGATGTTGTGCTCGAGATTGGGTGCGGGACAGGTTATGCCTCCGCATTGCTATCTCTGATTGCCGGCTCTGTCGTCGCACTGGAGAGCGACGAGGGGCTGGCCGCTACAGCGACTGCGACGCTCGCGCGCCTTGGCTATGACAATATTGCGGTGGTGACGGGCGACCTTGCCGAAGGCTACGTCGCAGAATCTCCCTATGACGTGATTTTCATCAACGGTGCAGTGGAAACAATTCCGGCGGGCCTTTTCGGGCAACTGCGCGACGGCGGGCGCCTCGTGACGGTTGAAGGATTTAGTAACGCATCTCGTGCGAAAGTTTATGTGCGTGGATTCGGCAGGATCTCGGAACGGTCGGACTTCAACACGGCCGTCAAGCCTCTTCCCGGATTTCGCCGCGAGCGCACTTTTGTTTTCTGAGGCACCTCATATTGGTGACACTCAGCATAGAAGCGTTGTTACCAAAATCGCAATGTTGCCAATTGGCAACGTATCCTCTGTTTCTTTTTGAAATGGCTGCCGAGAGCGTCAGTGGACAGTTGTCGCAAGACCGAATCCGGGTTTCAAAGAGCACAGGGGTAGTGATTTGCTCGCCGATGGGTGCACGAGCATGTCGCCACGATAGTTTTGCAGGTCGCCCGAAGCGGACTTGCTGGTAATTGCGGGGCGGCGCAGCTGCCTCGGCTGATCGGAGGGAAGATGGTGTCGATTGTCCGCAAAGCAGCCTTGTGGGCGGCTGTCTCGACCAGTGTGCTGATCGCGCCGCATGCGGCGCTGGCAGAGACGATCGCCGGCGCAATGGCGAAGGCCTATGCGAACAACCCGGATCTCAATGCCGCACGCGCTGGCCTTCGCGCCACCGATGAAGGGGTTCCGATCGCCAAATCTGGCTTCCGGCCGCAGGTCTCGGCGGCCGCTACCGGTACATTGACTCGTGTCGACGGTGAGAGGCCTGGTCTTGGTGGCGACTTTCATAGTGGCCAAGTCGGCATTAGCATCACTCAGATGATTTTCGATGGGTTTCAGACGCTGAACAACGTCAGGGCCGCCGAATCGAATGTCTTTTCGAGCCGCGAAACGTTGAAGGCCAATGAAATCCAGATCCTTCTCGCTGCAGCGCAGGCCTATGCGAATATCGCTCGCGATCAGCAGGTTGTTTCGATCCGCAGGCAGAACCTGGCGTTCCTGAGAGAGCAGCTGAATGCCTCGCAAGCGCGCCTCGAGGTGGGTGAAGGAACGCGCACGGATGTGAGCCAGGCCGAGGCGGAACTCGCCAACGCGCAGTCCTTGCTGGTCAGCGCGATCGCCCAGCTCAAGCAGAGCGAAGCGGTCTACGTGCAGATTGTCGGCGCGGCTCCCACGGGAATCAGGCAGCCGGCGCCGGCCAACAAGAGCATGCCGAGATCCCTCGATCAGGCGGTGGCTACGGGCTTGCGGGAAAATCCGCAGATTCTGGCCGCGCAGTATGCTGTCGATTCGGCAGGCTTCCAGGTGAAGTCGGCCGAAGGCACGATGCTGCCCGGCGTCGTGCTGCAGGGAGCGGTGACGCGTAATACCGGCAATGTCGGCAATGGATTGGACGACACCACCGCAAGTGTGACGGCGCGGTTGGAAGTGCCGATCTATCAGGGCGGTGCTGAATACGGACAGATACGCCAGGCCAAGGAAATCCTGGGTCAGCAGCGAATCCTCGTCGACTCTGCGCGTGCCTCGGTTCAGCAGACCGTGGTCTCGGCCTATGCTCAGCTTGATTCCGCTCTCGCGCGAATCACCGCAAGCAGGTCGCAGATTTCGGCCGCCAACCTGGCTCTTGAGGGCGTTATCGAAGAGCGAAAGGTGGGCCAGCGCACCACGCTCGACGTCCTCGACTCGCAACAGGACGTTCTCGACGCGCAGGAGTCGCTCGCCGCAGCGCAGCGCGATGCCGTCGTGGCGAGCTATTCGCTGCTCGCGGCTATGGGCCGGCTGACCGTCAAGACTCAAGGCCTCGCGGTTGCGGAATATCGCTCGGAAGAGCACTACGAAGCCGTCAAGGACAAGTGGTTCGGCCTGCGGACCGTCGACGGCCGCTGACCGCATGAACTATAGCGTCCCTTGTGCGTCTTATCAGACGCGCAAGGGACGCTATACCACTTTGAATTGCTGCATGTTTTTATCCCTAATCGGCTACGATTTAAGGGAACATGCAGCAGGCGGGGCAGACGGCATCTGCCCCAAAAAACAAATCTGTGCAAGAGTCTCCATGGTTGATTCGTGACGTTTGTTTCGTCCGCGAACTCACCTAAGGTCTGTTTGAAATCGGCACACGGACGCTTTTGAAGCCCGTGCTTGGCCGCACCAAACGAGGATGGAAATGGCACAGCTCAATGTCGCGCGTGAACCTTCGATGGACGAGATTCTGGCGTCCATTCGCAAGATCATCGAGAACAACGAGCCTGGGCAGATGGGATCCTCTGTCAGGCAGGAGTTCGAAGACGAAGCCGATGACGACATCGAACTGACAATCGACTCGGAAATCGAGGCCGCCGCGTTCGGTGCATCCGAAGAGCCTCGTCCTTCATCAAAGATGCAGCCCTACGTGTCCACGGCCGATGCAACCGGCAATACGGCAGAAACCCAGGCTTCGCCGCAGCCGCCGCTTTCGCTTGCTGACGTCGCGGCAAGGGTAAGAGCCGCCTCCGAACGTCACGCGGTGAACTATGCTTCAAAGGATCACGTCGGCCCGGCCCCTGCGCCTCCGGTGCAGGACAATCCGGTAATTACCTCGCGAATGGCGGCGGTCTCTTCGCCTGCGACTCCGCTAAACGTGAGCGTGAGGAAAGCGGAAGACGAGCCGGTCGGGGATGTTTCCGTAGAACGGACGGTTGCCGAGCCCAGCACGTCGTCAATGGCGACCGTTCGGGAGGAGGTGGCCGACACCGAAGAGACGCCGCTGAGCGCGATTGTGTCTCCGGCGGTCAGCCGCCAGGTGGCGCGCTCATTCGAAGACCTTGCCCATGCCGTCGAGCAGGGACCCAGGCGTTCCTTCGACGAGATTGCGGAAGCGATGCTTCGGCCAATGCTGCAGGAATGGCTGGATGATAATCTGCCAACCTTGGTCGAGCGTTTGGTGCGCGAGGAAATCGAACGCGTCGCGCGCGGTCCTCGTCGCTGACGCGGGCTTCTGCGGAGAGCTACTGCATAATTCCTTAATCGGAATCGATTTAAGGATAAAATAATGCAGCACTTCCAAGTGCTACAGCGACCTCAGCGCATCGGCCCGAAAATCGGAATCGATTTTCGGAAAGAACGATGCGTAGATTCAAAGACTTACAGCGTCCTTTGTGCGTCCTGAAGGACGCACGGCGCTGTAGCGCGTCCATAGGACGCGCGGCGCTGTAAAGTCGCGGGCGTAATCGCTTGCGGCTTTTTTGCCGTTTGTGTTGACTTGCGCCGGGCCTTCCGGTTTACAAAACGCTGACATCAATCTCCAATAAACTGGCCGAAAAATGCTTGATAAGACCTACGATTCCGCAGCCGTCGACCCGCGTATCGCCAAGAAGTGGGACGAAGAAAACGCGTTTCGTGCTGGCGCCGGCGCAAAGCCCGGGGCCGATAGCTTCTGCATTGTGATTCCGCCGCCGAACGTGACGGGCTCGTTGCATATGGGCCATGCGCTGAACAACACGCTGCAGGACATCATGGTGCGTTTCGAGCGTATGCGCGGCAAGGATGTGCTCTGGCAGCCGGGCATGGATCACGCCGGCATCGCCACACAGATGGTCGTCGAGCGTCAGCTCGCGCAGAGAAAACTGCCCGGTCGGCGTGAGATGGGGCGTGAAGCGTTCGTCGAAAAGGTTTGGGAGTGGAAGGCCGAATCCGGTGGTCTGATCTTCAACCAGTTGAAGCGGCTGGGGGCGTCGTGCGACTGGTCGCGCGAACGCTTTACAATGGACGACGGCTTGTCCGAGGCCGTGATCGAGGTCTTTGTCAGCCTCTATAAGGAAGGTCTGATCTACCGCGACAAACGCCTCGTCAACTGGGACCCGAAGCTGCAGACGGCGATCTCGGATATCGAAGTCGAGCAGGTCGAGGTCAATGGCCATCTCTGGCATCTACGGTATCCGCTGGAAGAGGGCGTTACATACCAGCATCCCGTGGCCTTCGATGAAGACGGCAACGCGACGGAATGGGAGGCCCGCGACTATCTCGTCGTTGCCACCACGCGTCCGGAGACGATGCTCGGCGATACCGGCGTTGCGGTCCATCCGGATGACGTCCGCTACAAGGGTATTGTCGGCAAGCACGTGATCCTGCCAATCGTCGGGCGGCGGATTCCGATCGTGGCCGATGAATACCCCGATCCGGCGACGGGCACCGGTGCCGTCAAGATGACGCCGGCCCACGACTTCAACGACTTCGACGTCGGCAAGCGGAGAGGACTTCGCCAGGTCAATGTCCTGACTGCGGACGGGCGGATCACGATCAAGAATAACGAGGACTTCCTTGAAGACCTCGATCACCCGGCTGCGCTTCACGGCGCCTGGGATCAACTCGAAGGCAAGGACCGTTTCGAGGCTCGCAAGCTGATCGTCGAGATCCTCGACGAGGCGGGGCTTGTCGATCACATCGAGCCGCACAGGCACACCGTGCCGCATGGTGACCGCGGCGGGGTACCGATCGAGCCCCGGCTGACCGAGCAATGGTATGTCGATGCCAAGACCTTGGCCAAGCCCGCGATTGCCGCGGTCAGGGAAGGCCGGACCAACTTCGTTCCGAAGAACTGGGAAAAGACCTACTTCGAATGGATGGAGAACATCCAGCCCTGGTGCATTTCGCGCCAGCTCTGGTGGGGGCACCAGATACCCGCGTGGTACGGTCCCGACGGCCAGATCTTCGTGGAGAAGACCGAGGAAGAGGCGCTGCACGCCGCGATCCAGCACTACATCGCGCATGAAGGGCCGATGAAGGCCTATGTCGAAGACCTTCTCGAAAACTTCAAGCCAGGCGAAATCCTGACGCGCGACGAGGACGTGCTGGACACTTGGTTCTCGTCCGCCCTCTGGCCGTTCTCAACGCTCGGATGGCCGAACGAAACGCCGGAACTCGAAAGATACTACCAGACGGATGTTCTGGTGACCGGCTTTGACATCATCTTCTTCTGGGTCGCCCGTATGATGATGATGGGCCTTCATTTCATGAAGGACGCCGACGGCACGCCGGTCGAGCCGTTCCACACCGTTTACGTCCACGCGCTCGTTCGCGACAAGAACGGCCAGAAGATGTCGAAGTCGAAAGGTAACGTCATCGACCCATTGGAACTGATGGACGAATACGGCGCCGACGCGCTGCGCTTCACCCTGGCGATCATGGCGGCGCAGGGGCGCGACGTGAAACTCGACCCGGCCCGCATTGCCGGCTACCGCAACTTCGGCACCAAGCTCTGGAATGCGACGCGCTTCGCCGAGATGAATGGCGTGACGAACAGCGAAGGATTCATTCCCGAAGCCACGTCGCTGACCATCAACCGCTGGATTCTGACCGAGCTTTCGCGAACGATCCGCGACGTAACGGAGGCGATCGACGGGTACCGCTTCAACGAAGCGGCCGGCGGTCTCTATCGCTTTGTCTGGAACCAGTTCTGCGACTGGTACCTCGAACTCTTGAAGCCCGTTTTCAACGGCGAAGACCAAGAGGCCAAGCGCGAGTCTCAGGCCTGCGTCGCTTACGTGCTGGACGAGACCTACAAGCTCTTGCATCCGTTCATGCCGTTCATGACGGAGGAGCTTTGGGAGAAGACCGCTGGTCCCGGACGCGAGCGTGATACGCTGCTGTGTCACGCGGAATGGCCGTCAGCCTTCTACGCGGATGATGCTGCCGCAGACGAAATCAACTGGTTGATCGATCTCGTCTCGGGCATTCGCTCGGTGCGCGCCGAAATGAATGTTCCCCCGGCAGCGACGGCGCCACTCGTGATCGTCGGTGCAAATGGGCTGACCAGCGAGCGCCTTGACCGGCATGCCTCGGCGATAAAGCGCCTTGCGAGAGTGGAGAGCATCGAGCATGCGGCGGTGGCGCCGCGCGGCAGCGCCCAGATCGTCATCGCCGAAGCGACAGCCTGCCTTCCGCTCGGCAGCCTTATCGACCTTTCAGCAGAGAAGATCCGGCTCGAGAAGGCAATCGCCAAGGTTGAGGTCGAGCGTGAGAGAATTCTCGGTAAGCTCGCCAACGAGAAGTTCGTCGCCAACGCGAAGGCCGAGTTGGTCGAGGCAGAGCGCGAAAGGCTCGTGGAACTGGACCTGCAGAAGGATTCGCTTGGGGTCGCCCTCAGCCGCGTGTCGGAAGCGGGTTGAGGCGACAGGCCGACGCATTCCTTCCGGAATCGCGGCGCTTCGGTCCGAATACTTGGAACAAGTTGCAATCCGCGGTAGAAATATCGCGGATTTTCTATTCTGCACCCAGGATAATTCGAATCAGACGTCGATCCGACGCGATTGAGCGCGGCAATACACGCCTTAGTTTTATTGACTGCCTGCCCAAAGATGCTTGCGCCTTAACGGCGCAAAAACCGAAATTGTTGTTCCGCAGTCACACCTCGCCGTAGAAGTGGAATATTTTTTTCAACTATACGGAATGATTGGTCCTCCTTGGAAAACCGTTCCCCAATTCCGGAATTGTGTCTAGATCATGGAATTCTTACGTAAATCTGATGGTCTATCCGCCGGCTAATCCCACGAGTCCGCGGTTTGCCATTTCACGCAATCGTGAGGATACTCCCGGCCAAGCGCGACAGGAGCTGGATTGTCGCACGCTGAAAGTGCAGGGGGAGGAGCTTAATGGCTCAAAATGGAATGAAGCAGGGCATTTTGGCGGTCGTCGCCGGAATGCTCGTGGTATCGGCTGCGCACGCTGGGGGGCTTGAGCGCAGCGGTTACAATATCGATTTGTTGTTCGACCCGTCGGATTATGCTGCCGAAGCAACGGCGACCTACGTCAATCCGCAGCGTGAACTGAAGAATGTCCGGGATACGGATACTGCGAATACAGATGTGCTTGGAGGCACGTTCGGCGGCGGCAACCTGAATGGCCGTCCGAATGCTGCGGATGACACGGAAAGCTATTGGGCGCCCCGCATTGGCGTAAAGGCTGCTTTGGGTGACAGTATTGACTGTATGGCGGACTACTCGCAGCCTTGGGGCGCCCATACCAATCCCGGCAAGAATTGGGCCGGTGCCAATAACAACATCGAAACGAAAGTCGAAAGCGACAACTACGCAGCCACCTGCTCCTACAAATGGGAGATGGGGCCTGGCTACTTGCGCGTTATTGGCGGTGGCTTCTACCAGGAAGTGGGTGGCTTTAAAGAGCGGCTAGTGCAGGACTACACAGGCACACCGCTTAACGGCATATTCTCGGGCGTCGGGCGGCTTGAACTCGAGGATAGCGGGTGGGGTTGGCGAACGGGCGTAGCTTACGAAATACCTGAATACGCGATGCGCGCCAGTCTCGTTTACAACAGCGCCGTCGATCTGGATAACCTTTCCGGTTTCATTGACTTGCGGCAGTTGGGATTTTTTGTTCCCAATCCCGGCGGCGGCCCACCCATCCTGGCTACCGGCACTAAGTACGACGTCAGTGGCGCCGCTTCGATGCCGGATTCGCTGGAGCTCAAGGTCCAGTCCGGCATAGCACCCGGGTGGCTCGCATTCGGCTCCGTCAAGTGGACGGATTGGAGTCAATTGCAGGTTGTCAAATTCTGCCCCGCGACCGTAACCGCCGCGACACCCTGCACAAGCCTGGACCTCCTGTATCGGGACGGCTGGACAATCAGCGGCGGCATCGGCCACAAGTTCAACGATCAGTGGAGCGGGGCAGTCAGCCTAACCTGGGATCGAGGCACTAGCCACGGCTATGGTAGTCAGACAGATACCTGGCTGCTTGGTACCGGCGTTTCCTACACGCCGAACCAGAATGTCGAAGTACGCCTTGCCGGTAGTGTTGGGATCCTGACGAGCGGCAGTTCGGGACCGGTCACCTTTGACGGGCAAGTGATCGGCGACGACGTGACCTATGACTTCGACAATGATTTTGTCGGTGCGATCTCAACATCGCTAAAGGTTAGGTTCTGATCCCCTCGTCTGGGGTGTTTGAGGCCCGGTTTCCCCGGGCCTTCCTTTTATCGGGCGGCATATTTTCGGCTGACGGCACCATTTTATGAGCGTTCATGAATGTGACGATTCAGCAACACATTTGCTGCTATGGTTTGCTAGTATCGTGGCCGGTTCAACTATGTCCATTTCCCGCCACAAAATGAGAGCAGCGATGATAGCCACAAATGTGCGATCGAGTGCAGTACCTGCGTTTTGAGGTGAATTGAGTTTGTGCGCTGTCAGGACATCCCGTCGCAATTGGCATCAAACGCCTTGCCGATCCGTGATCGGCGTTGGGGGAGGAGATGCGCGGGAAAATTTAGCGACAGATACGCATGGTCTTAGCCTTGCCAAGGATCTGTGAGCACTCGAATGGCAAGCAACCGTGCACAGATTGATGTTTGCAGCGGTGGTGAGTTCGGCGTTGCCGGCTGGAACGGAAGAAATTGATTGTGATGCTCGCGGGTGAATTCAAGTCGCTTAGGATTGCGGTGCTCGGTGTGTCGCTGGCGGTTGGTGCCTCCACCGCAGGGCCCGCGCGAGCATTCGATCCGGGAGCGGGCGTTTCCAAGGAATCCGGCCCGTTCGCCCTCTTCAAGTTTGGCTTTTCCGCCTACAAGAACGGCAGGAAGGACGAAGCGGTCGAGGCCTATCGTTATGCCGCCGAAAAGGGGCATACGGGATCGCGCTGGGCACTCGCCAATATGTATGCCTATGGCGACGGGGTCACCGAGAACGATCTAGAAGCGTTCAAGATCTACAGCGAAATTGCCCAGCAGGGCGTCGAACCCGGGTCGGAAGACACGGGTTATTTTGTTAATGCGCTGATCTCGCTTGCCGGCTACTATCGGCGCGGCATTCCCGACAGCCCGGTGAAAGTGGACCTGGCACAGGCCCGGCAGTTGTATTTTCAGGCGGCGTCGACGTTCGGTGTCGCGGAGGCGCAATTTCAGCTGGCGCGCATGCTGCTTTCGGGCGAGGGCGGCACCGTCAATGTTCAACAGGCCAAGAAGTGGTTGAACCGCGCACGCAAGAATGGCCATGCCGGAGCCATGGGCGTGTTCGGAAACGTCATTTTTCAGGAAGGCCAGACCGTTCGTGGCCTTGCCTATATGACCGCGGCGCTTGACCAGTGTTCGCCGAAGGACAAGCCCTGGCTGCAGTCGATGCAGGAGCAGGCCTTCTCGCTGGCGACTGAAGACGATCGCCGCGTGGCGATCACCATGTCGCAGAACATGCACCTACAGGCAGACGACGATTAGATCAGGCCTACAGCGCCGCGCGTCTTGTTGGACGCGCAAAGGACGCTGTAGCACTTCGAATTGCTGCATGTTTTTGTCATCAGATCGGCTACGATCTAAGAAAACAGGCGGTAGCGACTATGCCGCTTCGAAGGCGAATTCGCCTGCGACCGGCACGTGGTCGGACGGTTTTTCCCAGGAGCGCACGTGTTTTTCTATCGCCGTAGACAAGAGCTTGTCGGCGGCCTCGGGCGACATCATCAGGTGATCGATGCGAATGCCGAAATTTTTCGGCCAGCATCCGGCCTGATAGTCCCAGAATGAATAGAGCGGCACCTCGTCCGAGGTGGCGCGCACGGCGTCGGTGAATCCGAGATTGCGAAGACGCCGGAAAGCCGCTCGCGTTTCCGGCAGGAAGAGCGCATCGTTCTGCCAGACCTTGACGTCCCAGCAATCGTGGGCTTCCGGAATGACATTGTAGTCGCCGGCGAGAATGAGCGGTTCTTCGAGCCTGAGCCTCTGTTCCGCGAAGGTCGCCAGGCGCTGCATCCAGCTTAGCTTGTAAGGGTATTTTTCGCTGTCGACGGGACTTCCGTTCGGCAGGTAGAGGCAACACACGCGGATCGCGCCGTCTTTAACCGAGAAGACGCCCTCTATAAAGCGTGCCTGCTCGTCCATCTCGTCTCCCGGCAGGCCACGATTGACTTCGTCTGGCCGCATTTTCGAGAGCAGTGCGACGCCATTGAAGCCCTTCTGGCCGTGCGTTTCCACGTGGTAGCCGAGTGCTTCGATCTCACTCCTCGGAAATGCCTCGTCCACTGATTTGATTTCCTGCAGGCAGGCGATGTCCGGGTTCGATTCCTTGAGCCAGGCGACGACTCCGTCGAGGCGTGCCTTGGCGCCGTTGATGTTCCAGGTGGCAATCTTCATGGGCCAGCATCGCCTTTCTTATACGTGAATCCGCGCGGACGATCCGTTGTAGCGACTGCGAATTCTTTTGACAAATCCGATACCTGGGAACATCGGCGCCGCTCAAGGGAAACAATCGGCCGCGGCGCAATATCGCTTTCCGCGCGCCGCATTTCTGCTGACGGTTGCAGGAATTGATTCCGCCCTGTCTGGCTCTATAGTCCGTCGCATGATCGAGTTCGTCGAAAACTACTGGCCGCACTTTCTGGCGCTGCTCTCCTTCGCTTTGGGCATACCGGCGATCGTCCACGCAGCGATGACCAAGGACGATGTACGCGCCGCCGCCGGCTGGGTCGGCGTCGTCTTGCTGTCACCGGTAATAGGGGCGGTGGTCTACGCGGTTGCGGGCATCAATCGCATTCGTCGTACGTCCATCGGCCTGCAGCGCTCGTTGTTGCGCCCGCGAGGGGCAGATCAGTTCGGCCGTTACGACGTGACGCACGACGAAGTCGCCGTCCGCTTCGGACACCGCTTTGCTGCGATGAAGATGCTGGGAGACAGGGTCGCGCGGCATGCGATGTCGACGGGAAACCACATCACCATGTTGGAAGGCGGTGATACCGTCTATGGCGCAATGCTTGAGGAAATTGCCGGTGCGCGCCGCAGCATCCTCATCGAAAGCTACATCTTCGACAGGGATCCGATCGGCCTGCGCTTTGCCGATGCGCTCATTGCGGCGGCGAAACGCGGCGTCAGCGTCAGGGTTTTGATCGATGCGGTCGGGGCACGCTATTCGGTGCCGAGCGTCGTCAGCTACCTGAAGGAAGGCGGGGTACCGACCGCGGTCTTCAACGGCAACATCATCATGGGGCTGAGACTGCCCTATGCGAATCTCAGAACCCACCGGAAGATTCTGGTCGTTGATGGCGTTGTCGCTTTCGCCGGCGGCATGAACATTCGCGCCGGCTTCACAACCGAAGTGGCGGGAAAGACGGCCTCATTCGACACGCATTTCCGTGTCACCGGACCGGTTGTTGCCGACATTTTCCAGGTCGCTGCGGAGGACTGGCAATTTTCAAGCGGTGAGAGCCTTGAGGGCGATGAATGGAAGATCGGCGTGCCGGAGGAGATACCGGACACGCCCCCAGTCCTCATGCGCGCGGTTCCGTCCGGTCCGGACAGCACGAATGAGACTAATCATAAGATGCTGATGGGCGCCTTCTCGGTTGCGCGCAAGCATATCCGCCTGATGTCGCCGTATTTCCTTCCGGACAAGGAACTGGTCAGCGCCCTGGTGACCGCCGCCCGCAGGGGCGTGGAAGTGGACATCGTCGTGCCGGCCGTCAACAATCTGACCCTCATCGACAGGGCAATGACTGCCCAGTTCGACCAGGTTCTCAAAGGCCATTGCCGAGTGTGGCGGGCACAGGGAGCGTTCAACCATTCCAAGCTGATGGTCGTCGATGAGCGTTGGACCTATGTCGGTTCGAGCAACCTCGACCCGCGCTCGCTGCGCCTCAATTTCGAGTTCGATCTCGAGGTCCTCGACGACGCGTTTGCGCAGGCAGTCAGCCATAAGATCTGCGCGGCATTGACGTCGGCGGAGGAGGTTACCCTTGCGGGATTGCGCAATCAGCCCTTCCCGAATCGTCTGGCGAACCGCCTGCTTTGGCTGGGGTCACCCTATCTTTAGCTACTGCATGTTCCTTCCATCGACATGCAGCAATTCTTTGCGCGTCTGGAAAGACGCACGGCGCTGTAGGGCCTGCTTCCAGGAGGTGAAGTGCTGACCTTCATCAGATCGAAAAGCTCGTCCCGCAGCCGCAGCTTGCAACGGCATTCGGATTCTTGATCTGAAAGGACTGGCCGAGCAGGTTATCGACGAAATCGATTTCCGAGCCGCCCATATAGACGAGGGACAGGCTGTCGATCAGAACCTTGGCGCTTCCCTTTTCGAGCACCAGATCGTCATCGTTTTCAGCGTCGACCAGATCGAATTTGTAAGAAAAACCGGAACAGCCGCCACCTTCGACGGAGACACGCATCGCGTTCTTGTTCTTCTCCGTCTGGAGAATTGCGGCGATGCGCTTGGCAGCCGCATCGGAAAGGGTCACTGTTTCCTGTGTCATAGATGCCTCCTGCCGGGGTCAAGAACCGGAGAGATTCGTTTTCGCGCCTGGCCTTGCGAGAGTTCAGTCGAAAAATCGGCCCGAAATCCTGCTACCAAACCATTGATCTGTCATCAGGACCCTCACGACAGTTCGCCGCGGCTTTCCTGTAGCGTACACTATAGGTATGAAGGCTTGAATGTCCCGTCAATGGGACGGCCGGCACAGGTGAGAAATGACTTTCGACAGACAGGCCCTCGGCTTCGGTTACGGCGAGCATGCCGTCTTTGCGTCGGATCCTTGGGCTACGCGCGGCAGGCTCCATCTCGAGGCGGGAAGCCCGACACGCTCCGATTTCCAGCGTGACCGCGATCGCATCGTCCATACGACAGCGTTTCGCCGATTGAAGCACAAGACGCAGGTATTCATCGCTGCGGATGGCGACCACTACCGCACCCGCCTTACGCATACGATCGAGGTTGCGCAGATCGCACGCGCGCTGGCGCGCGCCCTGAAGCTCGACGAGGATCTCGCGGAGGGCGTTGCCCTTGTGCACGATTTCGGCCACACGCCCTTCGGGCATACCGGCGAGGACGCGCTGCACGAGGTGCTGAAACCCTATGGCGGCTTCGATCACAACGCGCAGTCGCTGCGCATCGTCACCAAGCTGGAGCGACGCTACGCGGAATTCGACGGACTGAACCTCACCTGGGAAAGCCTCGAAGGTCTCGTCAAGCACAACGGCCCGCTGATGACTCTGGCGGGCGAGGGCACGCGCGGCCCGGTCCCGCAGCCGATTCTCGACTATTGCGTCCTGCACGATCTCGAGCTTGCGAGCTTTGCAAGCCTCGAAGCCCAGGTCGCAGCGATCGCCGACGACATCGCCTACAATACCCATGACATAGACGATGGGCTGCGGGCGGGATATCTCACCTTCGAGATGCTGGAGGAGGTTCCGTTCCTCGCGCGGCTGATGCGCGAGGTCCATGAGCGCTATCCGGGACTGGAAAGCAGCCGCTTCACGCACGAGATCATGAGGCGCCAGATCACTGCGATGGTGGAGGACGTGATTGGCGTGGCCCAGACGCGTCTTCGTGAAGTCCGGCCGCAAAGTGCGGGCGACGTGCGGCAGGCGGGCAAGGTGATCGCCACCTTCTCGGAAGAGATGAGCGAGACCGACCGGCAGATCAAACATCTATTGATGACCCGGATCTACCGGCACCCGGAGGTGATGAGGGTGCGGCAGGGAGCAGCCTCGATCGTCACCGATCTCTATCGTGCTTTCATGGCCGATCCGCTCTTGATGAAGGAACACTACTGGATCGACCAGATCGTCGGCATGGCGGAACCGGTCCGGGCGCGCCACGTGGGAGACTATCTCGCCGGGATGACGGACACTTTCGCGATCAGTGCGCACAGGCGCTTGTTTGACCACACGCCTGATTTGCGCTAGTGACGCCCCCGCCCGGAGGCTGCAGGTTCGTAGGAACCCGGCCTCCTTTTTGAGTTTTGCGCCATTCTCCAGTTAGGCTGGAAAAAGCGGACGGATCAGATGAACCTTTTCACAGACTTCGAATCAAGAATTAAAAATATTCTAGAAGCGCTTGATATCGTGCGTGGAAAGCGATCCGAACTTGACTTCGGGCGCATCAATATCGAACCGCCTCGCGATGCAAGTCACGGCGATGTGGCCACCAATGCCGCCATGGTTCTCGCAAAATCGCTGGGTATGAATCCGCGCGCGCTTGCCGACCTTATCGTCGAGAAACTCAGGCAGGATCCGGAAATCACCGAGGTTACCGTTGCCGGACCGGGCTTTATCAACGTCCGCTTGTCGGTTCCCTATTGGCAGAAGCTCCTGGCCTCCGTCGTGAGGGCCGGCACCGACTACGGCCGCAGCACCGTCGGCGCGGGGCGCAAGGTGAATGTCGAATACGTTTCCGCCAACCCGACGGGGCCGATGCACGTTGGGCATTGCCGCGGTGCGGTTGTCGGCGATGCGCTGGCCAATCTTCTCGCCTTTGCCGGCTACGACGTGACCAAGGAGTATTACATCAACGATGCGGGTTCACAGATCGATGTGCTGGCGCGTTCGGCGTTCCTGCGGTATCGGCAGGCGCTTGGCGAAGACATCGGGGAGATCCCGCCAGGCCTTTATCCGGGTGACTATCTCGTACCGGTGGGCGAGGCGCTGGCGGATGAATTCGGCACAAGCCTCCGGATCATGCCGGACGACAAGTGGATGCCGCTCGTCAAGGAGCGCGTGATCGACGCGATGATGGCGATGATCCGCGAGGACCTGGCTGCGCTGAACGTCCATCATGATGTCTTCTTCTCCGAGCGGACGCTGCACGACAACAATGCGACGCGGATCCGCACCGCGATCAACGACCTGACTTTCAAGGGACATGTCTACAAGGGCACGCTGCCGCCCCCAAAGGGACAGTTGCCGGAAGATTGGGAAGACCGCGAGCAGACGTTGTTCCGTTCGACGGAAGTCGGCGACGACATCGACCGCCCTCTCATCAAGTCAGACGGCAGTTATACCTATTTCGCCGCCGACGTTGCTTACTTCAAGGATAAGTTCGACCGCGGCTTCAACGAGATGATTTATGTGCTTGGCGCCGACCACGGCGGCTACGTCAAGCGGCTGGAAGCACTGGCGCGCGCCGTGTCGGGCGGGACGGCGAAGCTGACGGTGCTGCTTTGCCAGCTGGTCAAGCTCTACCGCGGCGGCGAGCCGGTGAAGATGTCCAAGCGGTCCGGCGACTTCGTAACGCTGCGCGACGTCGTCGAAGAGGTTGGACGGGATCCTGTCCGCTTCATGATGATCTACCGGAAGAACACCGAGCCTCTCGACTTCGACTTTGCCAAGGTGACCGAACAGTCGAAGGATAACCCGGTCTTCTATGTACAATATGCGCATGCACGCTGCAGCTCAGTGTTCCGCCAGGCGGCAGAAGCGTTGCCTGATCTTGATCTCTCGGCGCTTGATCTTGCCGCGGCAGTGACTGGAGCGATCGTTGATCCTGCCGAGATGCAGCTTGTCGCGAAGCTCGCAGAATATCCCCGCGTCGTCGAGGCGGCGGCACTCTCGCAGGAGCCTCACCGAATCGCTTTTTATCTGTATGATCTTGCCGCAGCCTTCCACGGACACTGGAACAAAGGTAAAGAAAATCCGGCATTACGTTTTGTTAACGATAAGAACCGAGAATTAAGCATTGCCAGACTCGGGCTGGTGCATGCTGTCGCCTCGGTACTGAAGTCAGGCCTGTCTATTACAGGCACCTCAGCGCCGGAAGAGATGCGGTAAGTATTGTCACCATTTCCCCACAATGCACTGGCAAACGAACGCAGGCAATTGTGAGTGGAGAGTATGGCAGACAAACAATTCGCACGAAGCGGGCCGGCAGAATTCGATGTATTGGCCGACGACGATCCGTTGAGCGAACTTGCCCGCATTGTCGGTTACGATGCTCGGCCAGCCGTTCAGCAATTGCAGGAACTGCAGCGGCATCAAGAGGCCGTTCGGCGGGATCCCGCGTTCGACCTCGAGGAAGAGCTTCTTCGCGAGTTTGACAGCTATGACGCTCCGCGTGCCGTTGCGGTTCACCCGGACAGCGGGCTTGTCGAGCATCCGGTCGCTGGCGGCGTGGTGGGGCAGCACCATGCCGACGCGCCCACTCCCGTTGAGCCGGTTGCCGAGCACGCTGTTGCCGCGGTTGAAGATCGCGTTTCTCCGGTTTCCGAACCAGTCGAAGCTGAACACAGCGACCTCGCGTCGCTTGCTCCCGCTACCGATGCGGTGACGTCGGCCGAGCTCGATGTCGTCGGTGTCCCCGAGCTCGCGGAGATCGATCCGGCGGTCGATCTGGAGCGCGAGCTTGAACTTTCGCTCGGCTACGAAGATCTGTCTCTCCCACAAGAGTCCCAGGGGTCCGGAGCTAGCCGCACGAGTGGTGGCCTGCACTCGGGGCGGAATGAAGCGTTCGATGCGCCCGCCTTTGAGGCCATGCACGTACCGCTTTCGCTTCATGCCGCGGCCGCCGCTCGGGCCGGCGAACCGGCGACGAGCTTGGATGCGGTCTTTGTTGACATGGCGGATGAGCTTGCCAGGCAAAGCGCGGAAATGGCTACGCCGGTTGTCAATGCGGCCGTAGCGCCGGCAGAGGGCCGGTCTGACTCCAAGGATGACGTCGATCAGCTGCTTGCTGATGTCGAGCGTTTTCCCGTGCCGGTCGCGACAGGTCTGGTGGCGGCAGCGGTTGAGGCCCATCCGGCGCTCCATGCGAGCCCCGCTGCGCCTGTGAATGCTGCACCCGTAAAGAAGAGCAGCTATCCTTTCAAGCCCACCTTCAGCCGTGCGACGCCGGTCGCGTCCGCCTCCGGCGCAACGCAGCAACGCGCGTTTGCTGCTCCGATCGCCGAGCCTGTGGTCGCAAAGATTCCTGCGGCGCCAGCCGCTTCGCCAGTGGCAACGCCGGAGCCCGTTCAGGAAGTGGCCGCGGTCGAGCCGGAACCCAGCTTCGATATCGAGGATTTCGAGCTGGAGCTGTCGGATCTCGCCCTCGATATCGAGCCGCAGACGGCTGATGCAGAGCAAGCCGTCCAGGCAACAGCTGAGCAGCCAGTCGTTGCGCATCCTGCACTGATCGAACCGGCGGCGCAGCCGTTCCTGCAGGCGCTGTCGGTTCCGGCTGAAGCCGAAGTCCGCCGCGACGAGCCGCGGGCATCGACGGAGGTGATTGCAGAGGAAGAAGAACCCGCCGAAAGCGCGCTGCCGTTCGATCCCGCAATGATCGCCGAGCCGGAAAGCGGCGTGGCGCCGATCGCGGACGTCGACGTGCCGCAGTTGCCGGCACTGGAAGTTGAAGAAAAACCAGCCGCCTATGCGACCGACTACGATCTCGATATCGACGCGGAAATGGCGCAGCTTTTCGGAATCCCTGCGGCGGCGCCTCGGGACGGTTCGCGCGTCGAGGATCACGGCGCTCATACGGCAGCAGTACTTCCAGCCGCAGCGAAGGCAAGTCCCCAGGCGTCGGTAGCCGATGATTTCGACGAATTCGAAAAGGCGATGGAAGAGGACTTCCAGCGTTCGATGGCTGAACGTCAGCAGGCGACACAACACACGGAGCGCGTGGCACCAAGACTGGATCGGGGTTCGGAATACGTGGAGCAGGGCTATGGCCGCCGCTCCCAGCGCACGATGCTTTTGGCCGCCAGCGTGGCGGGCGTCATCATCCTCGGTGGTGCCGGGGTCTATGCCTGGATGGGGGGCAGCACTGCCGCCCTGACCGGAGACGGTCCGAAGATCATCCTGGCGGACAAGAACCCGGTAAAGGTCGTTCCCGAAGAGAAGGGCGGCAAGACCGTGCCGAACCAGGACAAGGCCGTCTACGATCGCGTTGCTGGAGCTCAGGGCGATGCCCCGCGCCAGGAGGCGTTGGTCTCTTCGACCGAAGAGCCGATGGACGTGGTCCAGAAAACGCTGACGCCGGAGACTTTGCCGCTGGAAGGCAGCGATGATGCCGAGGCAGTGACGGCGCCGGCGGATGAAGAGGAAGTGGCGCGCCTGCTGCCCGACGGCGATACGAGCGATGCCGCGACGGCCGAGGAGGAGCGAGCTCCTGCGGTGGCGCCGCGCAAGGTTCGCACGATGATCGTCAAGCCCGACGGCACGTTGGTCGCCCGCGAAGAGCCGGTGGCTCCGCCGGCGAACGACGCGACAGCGAGTGTCGGTCAATCTATTCCTGCGACCGCTTCCGGACAGGCCGCGGCCGCGGGGTCCAAGGGCGAGGCAACTGTCGCGGATGCCGGATCTGAGCTGCGTCCCAGCGAGCAACCGGCGGCCGGTGTCGAAAAGGTTGCCTTGGCCGCGCCGAGCGACGCTTCCGTGGAGGAGGTCGCGGTCCGTAGCGTGAAGACAACAGCGATCGGTGGCCAACCAGCCCCTGTGCCACAGACGCGTCCGACGGGCCAGGCCGATGCCGCTGCCGCTGCGAACGTTGCGAAAACGCCGGCGGCAAACAAGCCCGCGATCGAAACGGCGAACGCAGCGCCGGCCGCACCGCTTGCGACCGCATCGGTGCCCGCCGGCAGCTACGTGATCCAGATCGCCTCGCTGCCGTCTGAAGCCGAAGCGCAGAAGAGCTACAACAGCCTCTCCGCGAAGTTCGCCAGCGTCATCGGCGGCCGCGGTGTCGACATTCGCAAGGCCGAGATCGCCGGCAAAGGGACCTACTATCGCGTGCGTATTCCGGCCGGCTCTCGGGAGGAGGCCAATGCGCTTTGCTCTCGCTATAAGGGCGCCGGCGGAAGCTGCCTGGTCACGAAGTAAGTCCGGGTAAGATCAACAAGGCGGGCGCGGCAGAAATGTCGCGCTCTTTTCTTTTGAAGTGACGTTTTGTCTGTGAATGTTCGAGGAACTGTAGCTTTGTGACTTCGCGCCGAACGGTGCGCGCACTATGATTCTGGGATGAGCGAATCAAAAGCATTTATCTCCGGCTGCAAAAGCCTTTCCCTGACCGCGGAAGAGCGTCGGTTCTTCGATGGCGAGCGCCCATGGGGCTTCATCCTTTTCGGCCGCAACATCGGCGAGGAAAATCAGATCTCCGATCTTGTCGCCGCGCTGCGCGACAGCATCGGCAATCCGAATGCCGCGGTGCTGATCGACCAGGAGGGCGGCCGCGTCCAGCGCATCCGGCCGCCGCTGGTCCAGCAATACCCGAACGGTGCCGCGATCGGCGAGATATATCGCCGCGACCGGGAGCAAGGTCTGCGCGCCGCATGGCTCATGGGGCGTCTCCACGCTTTCGACCTGATGCGGTTCGGCATCACCGTCGATTGCCTGCCGGTTCTCGACGTGCCGGTGCCGGGCAGCCATGACGTGATCGGCAACCGCGCCTATGGGCATGATCCGGAGACAGTGACCGCAATCGGCCGTTCGATCAGCGAGGGACTGAAAGCGGGCGGCATGTTGCCGGTGATGAAGCACATGCCTGGCCACGGCCGCACGTTCGTGGACTCACACCACAAACTGCCCGTTGTGGAAGCTGGTCTCGAAGAATTGCAGCGAACCGACTTTCTTCCCTTTATCGCCATGAAGGACGAAGCCATGGCCATGTCAGCGCACATGGTCTTTACTGCGATCGATCCCGACAATCCGGCAACGACTTCACCGAAGGTCGTCGGCGAAATCATTCGCGGCCACATCGGTTTCGACGGGCTTTTGATGTCGGACGATGTTTCGATGAATGCGCTTGCCGGGGACATGGCCGCTCGCGCCCGCGGCATTATTGGCGCCGGTCTTGATCTCGTCTTGCATTGTCATGGCATAATGGAAGAGATGAGGGCGGTCGCGGATGTCGTTCCGGTTCTGTCGGGCGACCGCCTGCGCCGGGCAAGGGCCGCAGAGGCGGCGTTCCGGAAACCGGACAATGCGGACCAGGATGCGCTGAGGGCGGAGTTCAACGCGATGTTCGTCCTGGCCTAGAGCATCCTAGAACCAGTGCTGGAGCGTCCTTTGTACGTTCATTTGAACGCCAGGCGCTTCAAGGGAAGGCGGCGGAAGGGCAAGTTGGTGAGCAATACGGGCGAATGGCAGGGACAAGCCGGCACGAAGGCGCCGATGGAGCCTTTGTGGGACGAGGCTGCCGATCGCGGACTGCACGAGGAAGCCCTCGTCGTCGACCTTGCCGGATTCGAGGGCCCGCTCGATCTGCTCCTGCACCTTGCGCGCAGTCAGCGCGTCGATCTTTCACGCATCTCCGTGCTGGCGCTTGCGGAACAATACATCGCCTTCATAGAGCGCGCCCGCTCAATCCGCATCGAGCTTGCCGCCGACTACCTTGTCATGGCCGCGTGGCTTGCCTATCTCAAATCCCGCCTGCTGCTCCCGCAACAGGCAAAGGATGAGGGCCCCTCCGGCCAGGAGATGGCTTCGGCGCTTGCGTTCCGGCTGAAGCGCCTCGAAGCCATGCGCGATGCCGCGACAACCCTCGTCAACAGAAACCGGCTCGGCCGCGATGTCTTCGCGCGCGGCGCGCCGGAACATATCGTTGCCGAAAAGAAGTCGGGTTACGACGCGTCCCTCTACGACCTGCTGACCGCCTATGCGAGTCTCAGGCAGCGTCAGGCGATAACGCAGGTGACGATCGAAAAGCGCCATGTCTGGTCGTTGGCCGATGCGCGCCTGATCCTGGCGCGGATGATCGGCAGTCTCGACGATTGGACGGCGCTTGATCATTTTCTCATCCGCTACCTGACGAACCCGAAAGAACGCGCGACGGCGATCGCGAGTTCCTTTGCCGCATCACTCGAGATGGTTCGCGAAGGACGACTGGAGATCCGGCAGGACGGTGCCTTCGCGCCCATCTATCTGCGGCGTGGACCAAAGCCGATCGATGCGGCAACCCTGGCGGAAATGGAGGCGGCGCGTGGCTGAAGCGCAGAAGTACTTGCCAGGAATGCCCGACGACGAGGAGGCGCACGAGGCGGTTACCCTCGATCCGAGGCTTGAGCGGGAAGCGGAACGGATCGCGGAGGCGCTGGTCTTCGCATCGGCTCAGCCCGTTTCCGAGACCTATATCGCGAGCCGGCTTCCCCGTGGCGCCGACGCCGGGCGGATCATGGCGCGATTGAAGGCATTTTATGCCTCGCGCGGCGTCAATCTTGTCCAGGTTGCCGACCACTGGGCATTCCGCACGGCTGCCGATCTCTCCTTCGTCGTCCAGACGGACGAACAGGAAGTCAAGAAATTGTCGCGGGCGGCCCTCGAGGTGCTGGCGATCATCGCCTACCACCAGCCGGTGACCCGCGCGGAAATCGAGGACATACGCGGTGTGCAGACGTCGAAGGGGACACTCGACGTGCTGATGGAGGCAGGTTGGGTGCGCTTTCGCGGGCGCAGGCGGACCCCGGGAAGGCCCGTCACATTCGGAACGACACGGGATTTCCTCGATCATTTCGGCCTCGAAGAAATTCGCGATCTCCCCGGTATCGAAGAATTGAAGGGTGCAGGCCTGCTGTCCGGGCGCATTCCCTCGAACCTGCACATTCCGGTTCCCGCCGGCGAAGACGAGCTCTCCGAGAACGAGGATCCCATTACGCAAATGGACCTTGAAGAACTCGGCCTCTTGACACCGAAGGCTGAAGAAGACGATTAAAATCCTGACTAGGAATATCGGCTTTAGACCCGGGTGCCGGCGTTTCGCCGCTAGGCCTCCGGTTCAAGGAATGAATGAGCATGGTTTCAGACGCATACAACGGCGCCGTCATGGCAACGCGACGGTCCGGAGTGTCATTCGCGGCGAGCCTGGCATTCGAGGATATCAGCCACCGCTATCATTCCAAGGAAACGATCAAGGGCGTCACGCTCACGGCTAAGGCCGGCGAAGTGCTTTGCCTGCTCGGTCCTTCGGGATCGGGCAAGACGACGCTGCTGCGCATCGCGGCAGGCATCGAGATGCAGACCGGCGGTCGTCTCCTCCTCAACGGACAGGAAATTTCCGGCCCGTCGGTCTTTCTCCCGCCCGAGAAGCGCGGCGTCGGCCTGATGTTCCAGGATTTCGCCCTTTTTCCTCACATGACGATCCGCGACAACGTCTGCTTCGGATTGACGGCCCTGCCCAAGAAGGAGGCGCTGGTCCAGGCGGATGCGGCACTGGAGCGTGTTGGCCTCCTGCATTACGCCGACCGTTATCCCCATGTGCTTTCGGGGGGCGAGCAGCAGCGCGTGGCACTTGCCCGAGCGCTTGCGCCGCGGCCTGCGGTCTTGCTGATGGACGAGCCGTTCTCGGGCCTCGACTCCCGCCTCAAGGATTCAATCCGCGCCGACACGCTCGCCATATTGCGCGAGACCCGCGCGACGGCGATCGTCGTGACCCATGACGCCGAGGAGGCGATGCGCATGGCCGATCGCATCGCATTGTTGAAGGACGGGCGTCTGGTTCAGGTCGGTACGGCCGATGAGCTCTATCGCAAACCGCGCAACCTGTTCGCGGCCGGGTTCTTTTCCGAGATAAATGTCTTTGATGCGCGCGTGCGGGACGGCCGCGTCGAAACGCCGCTGGGAGACGTGCCCGCAGGGCATTACAAGGAGGGACAGCCGTTGAGCGTCGCGGTGAGGCTTTCCGGCGTTCACCTCACGGAGGAGGGCGGCGACATTCCTGCGCGCATCCTGTCGAGGCGCTTTCTGGGCGTCGTGGAACTGTTGGAGCTTGCCGTACCGCAATTCGAGCGTACAGTGCGAGCACGTATCCGCGCCGATCTGTTGCCGCAAGGATTGCGTGACGTAACGCTTTCCGTTAGTGAGCGCGACATATTGCTGTTTGAAAAAGACGCCTCAACATCCTAGGGTCCATCAGGAATGAGGGCTTGCCGGCGGCACGCCTGAAAAATGACAACGTGATGGGCTCTGATTGAATGAGGCCCTTAGGGAGTAAGTGCATGGGTTCCTTTAGCATCTGGCATTGGCTGATCGTCCTGGTGGTGATCCTGCTGCTGTTCGGCCGCGGCAAGATTCCGGAACTGATGGGTGATGTTGCCAAGGGCATCAAGAGCTTCAAGAAGGGCATGAGCGAAGACGACGCCGCTCCGACCGACAAGACGATCGACGGCAAGACCGTCGAGCACAAGTCTGACGAAGTCCGCTAACGAGCAAAAGCTGGCGAGACCGGGCGGACTATTCCACCCGGTCGATCGCATCA
Organism: Sinorhizobium mexicanum; assembly: GCF_013488225.1. Lineage (NCBI taxonomy): Bacteria > Pseudomonadati > Pseudomonadota > Alphaproteobacteria > Hyphomicrobiales > Rhizobiaceae > Sinorhizobium > Sinorhizobium mexicanum. Next base: position 1,708,321 of record NZ_CP041238.1, read on the forward strand.
CGGTTTTTTAGGGCACGTTGGATGTTTGATATCGGCTGGACCGAGCTTGTTGTTATCGCAATCGTCCTGATTGTCGTCGTTGGACCGAAGGATCTGCCGCCGATGCTGCGGGCCTTTGGGCGCATGACGTCCAAGATGCGCGGGATGGCCGCGGATTTCCGCCATCAATTCGACGAGGCCTTGCGCGAAGCCGACCTGGATGAGGTGCGCAAGACGCTCAGCGATGCGCAAAGTCTCAATCCGACTGCGGCGCTGCGAGACGCCATGAATCCGCTGCGCCAGCTCGGAAACGAGATCAAGTCCGATCTGCAGAAGGCGACGACGCCGGACAAACCTGCGCCAACGGAACCGGTGCAGCCTGCGGTCGAGGCGGTGAAGGTCGAAGCGCCAGTGGAAACCGCGGCGAAACTCGCTGAGGTTTCTGCTGCATCGGCGAACGAACCGAAGATTGAAGCGAAGGCGAAGAAAGTCGGCAAGGCCAAAGCCGCGCCTGCGCCGTCGAAGAAGCCTGCTGCCGCAACAACCGGGAAAGCGGCGACCAAGCCGCCGGTAAAGAAAGCCTCGTCAACTGGTGAGCGGCAGACTGAGGCCAAGACGCAGAAGGCGCGTGCGACTTCGCGCAAGAAAGGTGACGCATGAGCGGCGATATCGAGGACCGGCCGCAGCCACTGATCGAGCACCTCATCGAGTTGCGCACGAGGCTGATGTGGGCGATCGGCGCGTTTTTTGTCGCCTTTCTCGTCTGCTTCTATTTTGCCAAGCAGCTCTTCAACTTCCTCGTCCTGCCGTTCAAGTGGGCTGTGAGCTGGGCCGGCCTCAGCCATCGCAACGTCGAGCTCATCTACACGGCACCGCAGGAATTCTTCTTCACCCAGATCAAGGTTGCGATGTTCGGCGCTCTGGTCATTGCCTTTCCGGTGATCGCCTCGCAGGTCTACAAGTTTGTCGCTCCTGGACTCTACAAGAACGAGCGCGCAGCCTTCCTGCCGTTTCTGATCGCTTCGCCGGTCCTGTTTCTCATCGGCGGCGCGCTGGTCTATTTCTTCTTCACGCCGATGGTCATGTGGTTCTTCCTGGCCATGGAGCAAGGCGGCGGCGAAGGGCAGGTTTCAATCCAGCTCCTGCCGAAGGTATCGGAATATCTGAGCCTGATCATGTCGTTGGTGTTCGCCTTCGGCCTGGTCTTCCAGTTGCCTGTTATCACCACGCTGCTTGCGCGCGTCGGTTTCGTCACGGCTCAGGGGCTCGCCGAGAAGCGCAAATATGCGATCGTCATCGCCTTCGTCGTCGCGGCCGTTTTGACGCCGCCCGATCCGGTGTCCCAGATCGGTCTTGCACTGCCAGCCATCCTTCTCTACGAAATTTCCATCTATACGGCGCGACTCGTCGAAAGGCAGCGCGAGAGAGACGCTCTCGCACGCGAGATCGCTTCTTCGCAGGAAAGTTCCTCCGAGACGACCGGACCCGCGAAGGGCTGACCGTCTGACGTTCTCGCGCCGTGACCTACAGCACGCGCATCCATTCGGACGCACAAAGGTTGCTGTAGCACTTTGAATCGCTGCACGAGTTCTCCTCAAATCGGATCCGGTTTGAGGAGAACTCGTGCTGTAAACAACGCGTGGAACGATTATGCTCGATATCAAATGGATCCGTGAGAATGCCGCTGCGCTCGATGACGCCCTAGCGAAACGGCGCGCGGAGCCGTTGTCTCAGTCCTTGATCGCGCTTGATGAGCGTCGGCGCGCCATTCTTCTATCGCTGCAGGACATGCAGTCGCGCCGCAACGCCGCCTCCAAGGAGATCGGCGCGGCCATGGCGCAGAAGAACAGCGAACTTGCTGAAAAGCTCAAGGCCGAAGTTGCTGACCTCAAGGACACCATGCCCGCGGTCGAGGAAGAAAGCCGTCGGATCGAGGCCGAGCTTTCGGATGTCTTGTCGCGCATTCCGAATGTCCCTCTCGACGACGTCCCAGTCGGTGCCGATGAGGCGGCCAACGTCGTGACACGGATCGTCGGTGCAAAACCGACCTGGAACCACAAGCCGCTCGAGCATTTCGAAATCGGCGAGGCGTTAGGGCTCTTGGATTTCGAGGGTGCCGCGCGGATCGCCGGTTCGCGCTTCACGATCGTGAAGGGGCAGCTTGCCCGCCTCGAACGGGCGCTTGGCCAGTTCATGCTCGACCTGCACACGCAGGAGCACGGATATGTCGAGATCCAGCCGCCGCTGCTCGTACGTGACGAGGCGATGTACGGCACCGGGCAGCTGCCGAAGTTTGCCGATGATCTCTTCCGCACGACGGATGAACGTTGGTTGATCCCGACGGCGGAGGTTCCGTTGACGAACATGGTTCGCGAGCAGATCCTCGAAGGAGAGAAGCTGCCGTTGCGGTTTACCGCCCTGACACCGTGCTTCCGCTCGGAAGCCGGTTCTGCCGGACGCGATACCCGCGGCATGCTGCGTCAGCATCAGTTCAACAAGGTGGAGCTGGTCTCGATTACCGATGCGGACACCTCGATTGACGAACACGAGCGGATGACCGCCTGTGCGGAGGAGGTGTTGAAGCGCTTGGGGCTGCACTATCGGGTCATGACGCTCTCGACCGGCGACATGGGCTTCGGCGCGCGCAAGACCTACGACCTTGAGGTCTGGTTGCCCGGCCAGGATACCTACCGCGAAATCTCGTCCTGCTCGGTATGCGGCGATTTCCAGGCACGCCGCATGAACGCGCGCTACCGCACCAAGGAGGAGAAGGGAACGAAGTTCGTTCACACGCTGAACGGCTCCGGCGTTGCGATTGGCCGAGCGCTGATAGCCGTCATCGAGAACTACCTGAACGAAGATGGCTCCGTCACGGTGCCGGATGTTCTTGTTCCCTATATGGGCGGCCAACGGCGCATCGAAAAAGCCGCCTAAGCGCGAGGAAGCGGATGAAAACCGGAATGCGCATCCTGCTGACGAACGACGACGGCATTCACGCCGAGGGGCTCTCCGTGCTGGAGAGGATCGCACGGACGATTTCGGACGACGTGTGGGTTGTTACTCCTGAAGTGGATCAGAGCGGTCTCGCCCATTCGCTGACGCTCTCCGAGCCTTTGCGCTTGCGTCAGGTTTCGGAACGGCATTTTGCCCTCCGGGGAACGCCGACGGATTGCGTGATCATGGCGGTGCGGCAAATTCTCGACCGCAAGCCGGACCTCGTCCTTTCGGGAGTGAACATCGGAGCGAACCTTGCCGATGACGTCACCTATTCCGGAACGGTCGCCGGGGCCATCGAAGGCACTCTGCAAGGGATCCGTTCGATCGCCCTCAGCCAAGCCTATCAGCATACGACTGAAAGGACCGTAGCGTGGGATGTGGTCGAGACCCATGCGCCGGCGCTCATCCGTACTCTGATGAACGTCACATTGCCCGACGGAACGTTGATCAATCTGAATTTCCCCAATTGTCCCGCCGACGCAGTGGCCGGCACCGAAGTGACGTCGCAGGGGAAGCTCGAATTCGGATTGAGCATCGATGAGCGCGTCGATGGTCGCGGATTTCCGTATTTCTGGTTGCGCTTCGGCGAGCGCTCGGGGGACTTTCGGGCTGGAACCGACATCCACGCTTTGCGCGAGAACAGGATTTCAGTAACTCCGCTTAAACTGGATATGACCGACTATACCGTCCAGGATCGCATCGCACGCGCATTGCGGGAAGGGACTGTCGCTTGAACGGACGCGTTTCGCAGCAGGAGGGCTTCGCAGCGATGGTGCTGCGACTGCGCGGAGAAGGAATGGCGAATCATGATCTGCTGAAGGCGGTGGAACAGACGCCTCGCAGCCATTTTGCTCCGCCGCAATACCAGGCGGAGGCCTACTCCCAGCGATTAATACCGCTCGATTGCGGGTCGTTCATGGAAGGCTATGATTTCGCCGCGCGACTGCTGCATTGCCTCAACATCAAGCCGGGGCAGCGTATCCTGGAAGTCGGCACAGGCAGCGGCTTCACCGCCGGGGTGATGGGGCGTATTGCCGAACGCGTGTTGACGATCGATCGATATCAGACACTGGTGAGTTCGGCGCAAAAGAACCTGGAGAAGGCGGGCATTCGCAACGTCGTCGTCAGGCAGGCCGACGGCAGCGCAGGTGTGCCAGGTGAGGGCACCTTCGACCGCATCCTGATAACTGCGGCATTCAACAGCCTGCCCCGCATGTTTTCCGACCATCTGGTCTCCGGCGGTACATTGCTGGTCCCGATCATGATGAGCGAAACGCTGTGCCGGATCGTTCGCGTCAATCGTACCGGCAGCCGGTTCGATCGCGAGGATCTGTTTGACGCGCCTTACCTTCCGATCGTGCCGCAACTTGCATCATTCCTCTGACGTGCATGGCCGAACTTATCTATACAGACGAGAGATTGGCCGCAATTTACGATCGCCTTAATCCCGCGGGGCCAGACACGGATTTCTACCTGAAGCTGGCGTCCACTGCGTCGCGCGTTCTCGACATAGGCCGCGGACTGGGAAGGCGGGGCATTTCACCAGCAGAGTTCGGAAATCATCGTTGTTGCGGGTTAATTCCCGCTGGCCAGGCTGCGTCTCACCGTTTCTCGGGAAGTGAACAGTTAACGGACTCTTAACAAAATCCAGTTTCGCGCAAGCTTGCCGGCCTAGGCCAGAGCAGCACGACGGATTTTAGGCGCGATACGCGCTTGTTCTGCGTTTCTTGGATCGTGCATATGACGGAGACGGCAGATGCAGATTGCAAACAGGTTGACTGCGGCAACGGCCGGCGACGGCTTGGGCAATCTCGCTGGGCGTTCGGCCGGCCAGGTCGCAACCGGCAACAAGGATGAAAACGGCGCGCAAGCCGCGCAAACGGGTTTCTTCGATCCAACGCCGCGTATCTCTCTTTCGGCTGACGCACTCCTCTATCTCAGTCGAACGAAAAAATCGCCGGAACGATTGCCACCTCTAACGAGGGATGAGTGGAACAACAATCCTTCGCCCCAGTTGGCATCACGCGAATACCAGGCCTTTGGCAGGTTCGCGGAGACCGGCGACTACAAGGCTTATTATGGAGCCTTTATCGACTATTACGACAGTCTTCGTCCGGAGGACCAGAACAGCCTGCGCTATTTCGGGACACGCGAGGCAGCTGTTGCCGGTTTGCGATCGCTTGAATACGACGCCGAAAGTGGTCTCGACGTGGAAGCCAATTTCCAGGCCTTGGTCAGCGTTTTCCTCGACGAGGATAAGGCTGTTCATGCGGATCTACCGTCCTCGGCTTTGCGTGCCGAAGGCGGAGGTTTTGACTGGAACAAATCCAATATCAGCTACGAAGACCATCCGCCGGAGCCCAGATCCGTATCGGAGATCGAGCGACTTTATTCCGAGCTCTTCTAGGCCGGTTTCATGCGCCTTTTCGCTTAGAGCAAGGAAGACGCGCCGGCTATGGTTAGCATTTCGTCAAATTAGGTGCTGCCCTTAACCGGGCGGTAACTCTAATGCGCTTTAATCATTCCACAGCGAGTTGCGTTCGGAGTGGGTAAGCGTCATGCGTAAATTTGTATCTCCCAGTGCAGGGAAGTCCACGATCCGCCTGTGTGCGGCGATCTTGCTAGCAGGCGCTGCCACCGGTTGCAGCTCGGATGTCAGCCGCTTCAGTGGGCTTTTTTCAAGATCTGACGACATAACGACCAGTTCCATCCCGCAGAATACGATGCCCGTGCCACGGGGTGACGTGGCTACCGGGCAGTTTGCGGCGGCCCCGTCTGGTGGAGCCGATGCGTCCTATGGTCAGCCATATCCGGTTGCCAGTCAGAACGCTGTTTACAATCCGGCGCCAGTCTCCAGTGCGCGTGTCGCCTCGACGCCGATGAGTGTTCAGCGCACGGTGCTGGCGGATCCCTCTACGACAGCACCGCAACCGCAGGCGCTTCCGACGCAACGGCAGGCGCAGCCGGTCGCCGTCGCCAAGGCCGAGACTCTGCCTGCAGCGGCTAGGGAGACGGCGAGCAAGGGCGGCTGGGGCACGCAGAACGCGCCCGCCGTCATGGTTCGTCCGGGCGATACCGTCGCCACCCTCTCCAAGCGCTTTGGAGTCCCGGAGAAGGAAATCCTCAGGGCAAATGGATTGAAATCCGCCGGCCAGGTAGAGCCCGGTCAGCGGCTTGTGATTCCCACGTTCGGTGTTGCGAGCAGTGCCGCGAAGGCGGCCGCCTCCAACTCGATCGCCGATGTCGAGAGCGGAAAGCAGCGGCCGTCGCCGCTGCCGGCGGACAAGCGCGAAGCGGCGATCCTTCCCGGCCAATCGCAATCGCGTGAAAAGAACGAAAGCCGCAGCGATGTCGCCGCAGGCAAGCTTGCGTCCAAGGGCGAAGGCAGCGGCGGAGACGGCCTCTACACCGTCAAGCCGGGCGACTCGTTGAACCGCATCGCCAAGGCGAACGGCGTATCGGTCAGCGCCTTGAAGCAGGCAAACGGCCTGACGGCCGAGGCGATCCGCATCGGACAGAAACTGAAGATGCCGGGTGCCGCCAATACCGCGACGGATGCGATGGCGACGGCTTCCGTGCCGGCCAAGAAGGCGGAGACCAAGGTCGCTTCGCTCGATCAGGGCAAACCTTCCGAATATAAGCCGCCGGTTGCCAAGGAGAGCGTTTCGGAGGTCGCAACCAAGACGACGGACATCGACGAGGATCTGCCGAAGTCGACCGGTATCAGCAAGTATCGTTGGCCGGTGCGCGGCGCGGTCGTTGCCGGATACGGCGCGAATGTCGACGGCAACCGCAACGATGGCATCAACATCTCTGCGCCGGAAGGAACGCCGATCAAAGCGGCCGAAAACGGTGTGGTCATCTACTCCGGCAGCAGTCTGAAGGAACTGGGCAATGCCGTTCTGGTGCGCCACGACGACGGCACGGTCACGGTTTATGGCAATGCGTCGGAACTCAAGGTGCAGCGCGGGCAGAAGGTGCAGCGTGGCCAGACCCTTGCTGCTTCCGGCATGAGCGGCAGGGCGACCCAGCCGCAGGTGCATTTCGAGGTGCGCAAGAACGCGACCCCGGTGAACCCGGCAACCTATCTCGAATAGCCCAATGCCAGTAAAGGTGGGTAACGGTTTTCCGTCCGGCCATTGGTAGTTTTAAAGAAATTAGCCGAAGTTATGCCGGGTCGTCGAGTTGCCGACGGAGGCGGCCGGCCAGATCCTGGATGAACTGCCACGCGACGCGGCCGGATCTCGATCCCCGCGTCGTTGCCCATTCCAGGGCATCCGCGTGGAGCGTCTCTTGGTCGACGTTCAGGTCGTAGTAGCGGGCGTATCCGTCGATCATCGCCAGATAGTCATCCTGGCTGCACTTGTAGAAGCCAAGCCAAAGGCCGAAGCGGTCGGACAGAGAAACCTTCTCCTCGACCGCCTCCGATGGATTGATCGCAGTCGATTGCTCGTTTTCCATCATGTTGCGCGGCAGCAGGTGCCGGCGGTTGGAGGTGGCATAAAGCAGGACGTTGGCGGGGCGGCCCTCCACGCCACCATCGAGAACCGCCTTCAACGACTTGTAGGACGTGTCGTCATGGTCGAAGGAGAGGTCGTCGCAGAAGACGATGACCGGCATCGGCGCCGCTTTCAGGATTTCCATCAGAGCTGGCAGAGTTGCGATGTCTTCGCGGTGCACTTCCACAAGTTTCAACGAAGTGCCCGTTTCGCGCGCGACCCGCGCGTGAACCGCCTTGACGAGCGAAGACTTGCCCATGCCGCGCGCGCCCCAGAGAAGCACGTTGTTGGCCGGATAACCCTCGGCGAACCGAAGGGTGTTGTCCAAAAGGATATCGCGAACGTGATCGACGCCCGTGATGAGGGCGAGGTCGACGCGGTTAGGCTTCGCGACCGGCTGCAGATGGCGATTGCCCGGTGCCCAGACAAAGCACTCTGCCTGGCTCCAGTCGTTCACGGCCGAAGCCGGCCCCGCGATGCGTTCGATAGCCGCCGAAAGCTTCTGCATCTCGTTGATCAGCACGTCGATCTGGTTTTCCCGCATCTGCTTGTCTCCGGTATTCGCTCGGCGCTCCGCCTGGGCTTCGTATATTTGTAATTCATTGAATTGCCGTAGGGTTTGTTTCTGGAAATTGCCCGTGAAGGAACCCGCGCGACAGCTTTTTTCCGGTAGCACGATGGTTTGCGCTGGAAAAGGCCAAGCACGAGTGTTCGGGGGGTTCTCCTCCCGCGGAATTTGTGTCAGAGGCAGGAGAAACGGATAGGGGGCCGCCGATTTGCGTCGCGGCATTGCACCTCTATATTCCGGCGGATTTCGCGCGGGGAAGATCCGCGCAATTTGAACTCAAGGAGCGATCGATGTTCATTACCGAAGCTTTTGCGCAGACCGGTGCCCCGAGCGCGGGCGGTGCAGACATTTTGATGTCCATTCTGCCTTTCCTCCTGATCTTTGTTGTCATGTATTTCCTGATCATTCGCCCGCAGCGTGCGCAGATGAAGCGTCGGGAAGAGTTGCTGAAGAACATTCGCCGCGGCGATCAGGTCGTCACCGGCGGCGGCATTGTTGGCAAGGTTACCAAGGTGGTCGATGATGCGGAACTCGAAGTCGAGATCGCCGACGGCATCAAGGTTCGCGTCGTCCGCAGCGGGGTTTCCGAGGTCCGCGTGAAGGGCGAACCGGTCAAGGAATAATCCGGGCACGAACCGCAACCGGCAGAGCCGGCGAATGGAGCATTTAGAGCATGCCCAAGTTCTCGCCGCTGAAAAACGCGATCATCTGGCTCGTCGTCTTGGCCGGTTTTGTTTTTGCTCTACCGAACCTGTTCTCCAAGGAAGAGCTTGCGGAATGGCCGGCGTGGGTGCCGCAACGGCAGGTACCGCTCGGGCTCGATCTCCAGGGCGGGTCCGACTTCACGCTGAGGGTGGTCCGCGACGACATCATCGCGGAACGGCTAGAAACCACAATCGACGCGATCGGCAGAGCGCTCCGGAATGCAGATATCGCCTATACGGGCCTGTCGGGCAGCGGCCAGGCGATCCAGTTCCGGGTTCGCGACGCGTCGAAGGCTTCTGCCGCGCGCGATGCATTGCGCCAACTCACCGCCCCTGTCGATAGCGCCGGTCTCATTCGAAATCAGATCCAGGAGCTAGTGTCGGAAGGCGCGGAGCAGGGCGAAGCGATGCGCCTGCGGCTCACCGACGAGGGGATCGACCTTCGGGTGGCATCGGCGGTAACACAAGCCATCGACGTGGTGCGCCGGCGCGTGGCCGAAGTCAGTGTCGCGGAACCGTCGATAAGGCGGCGCGGCAATGATCGTCTCGTCGTGCAAGTGCCCGGATTGGACGATCCGCAACGGCTGAAGGATCTCCTGAGCCAGCGCGCCGAGCTGACGTTCCGGTGGCTCGATCCATCGATGCCGGTACAACAGGCGGTCGATACGCGGCCGCCGGCGGCAAGTGAAATCCTCTATTCGCTCGACGATCCACCGGTTCCCTATCTGGTCGAAAGACGAGCATTCGTCGCGGCCGAGGATTTCGTCGAGGCGCAACCCGAATACGACCAGGCAACCGGAGACCCCGTTGTCAGTTTCAAGCTCGGCGCCGACGCGCTGGCACGCATAACGCCGCTTTTGGAGGCCGACTCCAGACGGCAGTTTGCGATCGTGCTCGACGGGCAAGTCGTGTCGACACCAGCGCTTGCCGACGCAATTACGGGCGATGTCGGCCGGATCTCGGGAAATTTGTCCGAGGATGGTGCCAAGAACCTCGCCGCCTTGTTGCGTGCGGGACCGCTGCCGGCAAACCTCACCGTGGTTGAGGAGCGTACGGTGGGCCCCGGAGTCGGATCTGACGCCATCGCAAGCGCGCTCAACGCCGCCATGATCGCTGCGCTCGCGGTGGCAGCGTGCATGATCGCATTCTATGGCTTCTTTGGCGCGATTGCGGTGGTCGCGGTCATCGTAAACGTCGTGCTGATCATTGCGGCGCTCTCGCTTATCGGCGCGACTTTGACCCTGCCGGGGATTGCGGGGATCATCCTCACGATCGGCGTGGCGGTCGATTCGAACGTTCTCATCTACGAGCGCCTTCGCGAAGAGGCGCGCGGCCCCGGACCCTTGCGAAAGGCCCTCGACACCGGCTTTGCACGAGTCTTCAGCAGCATCGTCGATGCCAACCTGACGATGGCAATCGCCGGTGCCATTCTTTTCTATTTCGGCTCCGGCGCCTTTCGCGGTTTCGCCGTGACGCTTGCGATCGGAAGCGTGACAACGATCCTGACCGCCCACAGCCTGACACGCCGTCTGGTCCGCGGATGGTATCGCCGCCGCCGGCCCCAGCGACTGCCGAGGGGCATTCGTACAGGCTTCTTCAGCGAGGCGGACATTCGGTTCATGGCGATCCGTAATCCGGTCTTCATCCTGATGGCAGCGCTGTCGCTTGCTTCGCTCGTCTTGCTGGTCAGTCTTGGCCCCAATTTCGGAGCGGATTTCAAGGGTGGGTCGATAATCGAGCTTCGGGCGAAGTCAGGTGTCGCCGATAGCGCGGATATCCGGGCTCGTCTTGACGAGTTGAATCTGGGGGAAGTCCGGGTTCAGGAACTCGGGTCGGAACGAGACGTCCTCGTCCGCGTTCCTTCACAGGAGGCCGGTGACAATGCCGAGCAAACCGCGATCGGATCGGTGCGCACTGAGTTGGAAGACCAGTATACATTCCGCCGGGTGGAGGTCGTGGGGCCGGCTGCTTCCGACGAGTTGACACGAGCCAGCAGCCTCGGTATCGCCGCGGCGGTCCTGGCCATTCTGCTCTATGTCTGGATCCGGTTCGAATGGCGGTTTGCGCTGGGCGCGATGATAGCGACCGTGCATGACGTGTTGCTGACCGTCGGCTTCCTTGTCGTCACGCGCACCGAGTTCAATCTTGCGAGCATTGCCGCCTTGCTGACCATCGTCTGCTATTCGTTGAACGATACCGTCGTGATTTACGATCGCATCCGCGAGAATTACATGCGTTATCAAAGAATGTCGCTCGCGGTACTGATCGACGCGTCGATCAACCAGACGCTTTCGCGCACTGTTCTGACGGCTGTAACGACGATCTTGGCGCTTGCAGCGCTCTACCTGTTCGGCGATAGCTTGCTTCGTTCTTTCGCCATGACGTTGCTTTTCGGCGTTGTTGTCGGAACGCTTTCGTCGATTTATATCGCGGGTCCGGTTCTGATCCTCTTCAACCGCCGAGGTGGCCGAGCCAAGGGCGGGCAGAGTCCCGCTCGCGGCGAAGAGCCGGCGAACACGGCAACAGGGACGGCCTGACAATGGCAAAAGGCATCGAAATTCGCGAAGCGCACTACCCCGGGCGGGCGCCGATAGACGCTTACGGAAACGGCGGCTTCCGGTTCGCCGACATGTCTCACCGGGGCTCGGTCCTCATGTTGCCGTCCGGTATCTATGCGTGGGATGCGGTTGAAGGTGACCTGCTTTCAGTGGACAAATTCAAGCGTGTGCTGGACGAAGCGCGTGAGATCGAAGTGCTGCTTGTGGGGACGGGTCGCGAAATCCGACCCTTGCCGGCCGAGCTGAAGGCGACCTTGCGAGCGCAGAACATCTCCTCCGATCCGATGAGCACCGGCGCGGCAGTTAGAACCTATAACGTGATGCTCGCCGAAGCGCGCGCTGTCGCCGCGGCCCTGATCGCGGTGTGATTTCGAAGGAAGCTCAGCGTGCAAGAGGCCGATACCCAGATTCTCGCAACCTTGCGGGACACAGATCGCGATCGTTATTTGGCTTGCCTGCTTTCCCCACCTGAGAAGCGACAGTCGCTTGCGGCGCTCTATGCGTTCTACGCGGAAATCGCCCGGGTGCGTGATTTGATACACGAGCCGCTTCCGGGCGAAATCCGCTTGCAATGGTGGCGTGACGTTCTCTCGAACGAACAATCGAGCGGCGAGGGGCATCCGCTTGCGGAGGCGCTTCTGCAATGCGTCCGCGAACATCATCTGCCGGTGGCAGTGCTCGAGAGCATGATCGATGCCCGAATTTTCGATCTTTATGACGATCCGATGCAGGACAGGTCTGCGCTGGAAGGTTACGCTGGTGAAACGGCATCTGCCCTCGTCCAGCTTTCATCGCTGATCCTTGATCCGTCGAACGCCGCAAGATCGGCTGAGGCCGCCGGACATGCCGGCGTCGCGCAGACGATTGCCGGCCTCCTTCTGCTTATGCCAATTCACCATCGGCGCGGCCAGGTCTATCTTCCCGCAGATCTTCTGCGTGCGACGGGGCTGGACCGGCAAACTTTTCTGGCCGCCGACGATAACGAAGCCATCGGCCGGGCAATCCACGCATTTTGCGGCTTGGGCAGGGATCATCTTGCCAAGGCGCGCCAAGGTATCGGCTCGATCTCTTCGCAGAATTTCTTCGCTTTCGTTCCGATAGCATTGGCCGAGCCGGTGTTCGACAAGGCGGAGAAGGCGGGAGCGCGTCTGCTGCAGCAGCCTATCCAGCCGGCCCAATGGCAACGGCAATGGCGAATGTGGCGCGCAACCCGGCGCAAGCGCTTCTGACCCTGCACCGGAGCTGCACTTGGTCACGCTGGCGCAAGTCTCACATCGTATAGGCAGGAGCTACCGGATCCGTGCCGTCCAAAAGGGGCTTGTGTGATGTTGTGGCTGTTGCTCATCGTGGTGATCGTCGCCGTCGGAGCGTTCTACATCAGGATGAACGCCCGTGCCGAACGCGATTTCGACAATCCTGACGCGGGCTCGGCGATGGTCGAGTTTGGCCGCGCTTTCCCTGATGAAGCAATCCGAGCCTTGTATTCGACCATCGACAGGAAGGCGATCTTTCTTCGACTGCACGACGGCAAAGCCGGGTTTATCCAATCGCACGGCACGCACTACGTCTGCCACGTCATTCATCCTGGCAAGGTGCGGGTGAACAGTTCCGAAAGCGGACGCGGATTGATCGTGCACTTTCCTGATTTCGCCTATCTGGATAACGCCTTCGAGTTCCGTACCGCCGAAGTAGCGGCGGAGGTATCGCTCTGGCTGCTCGGCAGCTTCAGCCCGAAGTCGGACTTCGGCGATGAACTGCCGGCGGCCCAGCCGGCCCAGGCGAGCGACTAGAGTGCCGTGCGTTCGAATGAACGCACAAAGGACGCTGTGAGTCTTTGGATCTACGCATCGTGCTTTCCGAAAATCGATTCCGATTTTCGGGGCCGATGCGCTAGCACTTTGATTTCAGAGCATCTTATCCGCTTTCGCATTTGAAGTGGGATGCTCTAAGCCGTCTTCAGGGCCGGAGCGGCGAGCCAGCTTGCGCAATCGCCGAGCGCCCGGGACGCCGTCGCCTGTTTTTTTGCCAGGGCCTTCTCCTTGCCGCGAAAACGCTTGGCGCCTTCCGGCTTCGTCAATGCGCCCGGTTCCAGTGGCGGAAACAGACCAAAATTGACGTTCATCGGCTGGAAGGAGCGCTTGCCCGGTTCGTCGTCCGACACGATGTGTCCGCCGGTGATGTGAGTGAGAAGCGCGCCGAAGGCGGTTGTTTGCGGCGGCGGCACTAACGGTTCGCCCGTTCGCTCGGCTGCTGCGAACCGGCCGGCAAGCAGGCCGATGCTGGCGCTCTCCACATAGCCTTCGCAACCGGTGATCTGGCCGGCGAACCGCAGGCCCGGACGGGATGTGAGCGTCAAGGTCGAATCGAGTAGCGTCGGCGAGTTGATGTAGGTGTTGCGATGCAGGCCGCCGAGCCGGGCGAACTCTGCCTTTTCAAGCCCGGGGATCATCCGGAAGACTTCCGCCTGCGCGCCATATTTCAGCTTCGTCTGGAAGCCCACCATGTTGTAGAGCGTGCCAAGCGCGTTGTCCTGCCTGAGTTGTACCACGGCATAGGGCTTGACCGCGGGGTTGTGCGCGTTGGTCAGCCCCATCGGCTTCATCGGGCCGTGGCGCAGCGTTTCGCGTCCGCGTTCGGCCATGACCTCGATCGGGAGGCAGCCGTCGAAATAGGGGGTACCCTCCCATTCCTTGAACCCGGTCTTGTCGCCGGCGACCAGGGCATCGACGAAGGCGTTGTACTGCTCCTCGGTCATCGGACAGTTGATGTAGTCCTTGCCTGTGCCCCCAGGGCCAACCTTGTCATAGCGCGACTGGTGCCAGCAGATATCCATGTCGATCGTGTCGGTGTGGACGATCGGGGCGATCGCGTCGAAAAACGCGAGTGCATCGGCGCCGGTTTCCTCGCGGATCGCCTCGGCCAAGGCCGGCGCGGTGAGGGGACCGGTGGCGATGATCGCAAGATCCCAGTCCTTCGGCGGCAGCCCGGTGATCTCCTCGCGGACGACCGTGATCAGGGGGTGACTGTCTATCGCGGCGCTGACAGCCGCTGAAAAGCCGTCGCGATCGACGGCAAGCGCTCCACCCGCCGGAACCTGGTTGCGATCGGCAGCGTGCATGATCAGGGAGCCCGCGAGCCGCATTTCAGCATGGAGCACGCCAACCGCATTGCTGGTCGCGTCGTCTGAGCGGAACGAGTTGGAGCAGACGAGTTCGGCAAGGCCGTCGGTCTTGTGCGCGTCGGTGCCGCGCACGCCGCGCATTTCGTGCAGGATTACCGGGACGCCAGCTTGGGCGATCTGCCACGCGGCCTCCGATCCGGCGAGGCCGCCGCCGACGACATGAATGGGAGAATAGATAGTGTTCGCTGTCATGGGCGGCTTCCTATCACAGCCGCCTTCCGGTTCCAATTGCGAAGAAACGAAAACGGCGCCACTACAGCGCCGCGCGTCTTTTCAGGCCCGTAAAGGGCGCTGTAGCACTTTGAGCTGCTGCATGTTTTATCCTTCAATCGACCGCGATTTAAGGAAACATGCAGTAGGCGCCGTCTTGGATGTTTGGATGTTCGTCCCGATTAACGGAAGGAACGGGCCGCGATGTTGCGGATATCGTAGCGGGTGATGCCGATATCGCTGAGCGCGTGGTTGGAGAGACCGCCGAGCTCGGCAACGGTGCGGCGATAGTTGATCCAGCTTTTTGCAATGCGAATCGGGTTCATGGTCGTGTCCTCAAGATCAGTTTGTCGCGACAGTGATTTGTCTGCGTCGTTGAGGTTCTTATACGCTTGTCTAATTGGAAGATGGAGTGCAAAGAAAATGCATCTGCTATGCGTTTGTGCAGTGCATCGCCGATTTCGTAAGCACCGCACTCTAGCCGCTCGAAAACGCGTCACAAGTTAAAGCTTGGCTAAATTGCTGGGCCAAGCGTTAATCTCTTGTGTTTTCAACAGTTTTTGCGCTTCGTTGGCACGAGAGCCTTTCAACGGAGGATCAGCCTGTGAGCGCTCAAATAGTGGGCGTCGGAGGTGGCTCTTCGCGGTCGCAAAAACGGTGACATGCACGCGTCAGTCAGGACGAAAGAAAACGCCCTCCGGGTGGCCGAAGGGCGTTTCAGAAATGCGTAGTTGTGCTTTGGCTTACTTGACAGCTTGGCGAGCAACGTAGGGGATGTCGCTGCGGCCGATGCCGAGATCGTTCAGCTCGCGGTCGCTCATGCGGCCGAGTTCGTTGCAGGTCTGACGATACTTGCGCCAGTTGTTGAAAGAACGTGCGAGGTTCATGATCCTATCCTTTCTAGGGTCGTTTGCCAGCGCTCTGTCTTTCTTGCTGGCCGTCATCTGATGGTCGAAATATAATCGATTTGATCGGCAGTTACAGAGACAATGCTGCATCGCACCCATGCGCCGATTGCAATCCTTCGCGCTGCTGTTAACTCAGCCTCAACGGTCGCCGCTTTGCCGTCCAGCCGGTCCGCTCTGCGGCTGCAGGAATATTGACTCAAAACAGGATGAAGACGCGCAAAAAACAACGCCCGCTGGGGGAGGAGGTCCAGCGGGCGTTGCTTGTTCTGATTGGCAACCGGGAGGAGGAGTGTCGCCAATCCGTATCGGGGTGCGCTGGGAGGAGGAGTGCGCCGCCCCAATCGATGGTTGTAAGATATGGTGTGACACGCGTTTTGTGTAGAGGCGCGCGCCGAATGGCACCCATGCATTTCACGCATGCCTTGGGCGCGCAACGCTGCGAAACTGCTGCATTATTGTGCAATCGGGCAGCCTCTCGCGAACTTATGTGCGGTCAGGATGGATAAAAGCAAAACGCCCGCTGGGGGAGGAGATCCAGCGGGCGTCATGTAAGTGATTGGCAACCGGGAGGAGGAGTGTTGCCAATCTTATCGGAGAAGCGTTGGGAGGAGGAGTACGCCGCTCCGAATTCATCGAGCTTTCGCTCGGGTCTTTCCGGGTTCCGGATGCGGGCGACCAATCCCGCCGGCGTCGGTTCGGCTCGTCACCTCTCGTCGCCTTTGATGATGTGAATGTAGCCATCTTAAATCGATTTGTGCAGTGCAATATACGCATGGAAGATATGCGGCGCGCGCAATCCCGCTGCAGGCCCCCCGATAAGCGACGTCATCTCGGGGCAGGAAACAAAAGCTCCGTTGTTTTCTCTCGCCATTTTTACCGATTTGCTGTTCTTTAAAACTGGTGGGGCGTCGGGACGGCGCGGCCGGGAGCACAGGTCCGGAGGTGAGATGTATCGCGGACGCATGGAACGAGATCTGCAGCGCTGGGTGCATCTCGGCCTGCTTCCACAGTCGTCCGCAACTGCGATGCTCGCGGAATATGATGCGCGCGAGTCCACTTTCAGCATCGGCCGTGTCCTGTTGGCGCTGGCCGCGCTTCTGCTCTCGGCCTCGCTCTTGCTGCTTGTCGCGGCGAATTGGGAAGCATTGCCGCGTCTTGCCAGGGTCGTGGGCGTCGTCGCCTTGATCTGGCTCTTCCATTTTCTCGCCGCCTATTTCCTCGGGCGGGGAGCCAAGGCGGTTGGCGCGGCTCTGCTCATTCTCGGCACGATGTCGTTCGGTGCCGGCATCGCGTTGGTCGGCCAGATGTACCATCTGTCCGGCGACGCGGCGGATGCGATGCTTCTCTGGTTCGCTGGCGCCTGCCTGTCGGCGGCAGCATTCGCGTCGGCTGCCGTTACGACGATTGCCGCGTGCCTCGCCTGGGCGTTTCTTGTCACGCTGTTCGAGAGCGGGGGACTTGTTCCGGCGATTGAGTCCTATTTCTGGCTCGTGCCGGTCCTGGCGGTCATCGTGCTCACGCTGGTGCGCTACACCGAAGCGGGACGTACGCGCCATCTGGCTTATCTTCTCTGCGTCGCCTGGCTCGGCGCGCTCTACGTCGACAACCCCGAGATCTGGCTCGCAATCGCCTTCTTCGCCGCCGGCTTGGTCGCCTTTCTGCTCGCGTCGCTGCCGCGATCGCCGCTGTATGGCCTGGTTTCCGAGGCCGGTTCTGCGCCGTCGTTCTATTCCTTCGCCGTCGCCGTTATCGGCCTTGTGGCTCTGCAAAGCGAAGCGGAAGGCGTCTCGGCAGAGATCGCCTTGGGCATCGGCCTGCTTGCCTTAGCTCTGGTAGGCATCGGTCTTGCCGGTGCGCGCAACGGCGCGGTTCGCTACTTGGCCTACGCGGTATTTGCCGCGGAGATTTTGTATCTGGCTTTCGAGACGCTTGGATCGATCCTCGGCACATCGGGATTCTTTCTCATTGCCGGAGTGGTGGTTGCGCTTGTGGCGTGGCTCGTCATCCGTGTTGAGCGAAGGCTTGGGCACGTGCCGGAGGCTTCTCAATGAGCGGTGCTTTGCCAGTCGCCCGGTGGCGCAATCCCTTCCTCGCGGCCCTCGTTGTCGCTGTGCTGCAAACCGCCGTCATTGGATACATGATCGAAAGCCGCGCTTCGATCCTGCGCAACGGCAAGGATGTGCTTCTGAGAAGTGCGCCAATCGATCCGCGCGACCTCTTGCGCGGTGACTATGTCACTCTGAGCTACGATATCTCTCGCATTTCAACTGACATCATCTCAGGCGCCTTGCCCCGGGAAGCCACGAAGGCGGAACTGTTCGTGCGGCTCAAACAGCAGCCGGACGGCTTCTGGGAGCCGGTCGAGGCATCATTCAGCCCGCTCGCGCAAACCACGGACAGCATCGTGATCAGATCGCTGCCGTTCTCGTACTATCCGTCATCAGGCGCGCCGCCTCCAACGTTCTATCCGAACTACGGTATCGAGCGCTATTACGTGCCGGAAGGCGAGGGTCGTGTCCTCGAAAACGCGCGCAGCGCCCATGCGCTTTCGGTCAACCTGCGTGTGGATCCGGATGGACGTGCCCAGATCCGGCAGGTTTCGATAGATGGCGTGCAGGTCTACGAAGAGCCGCTTTATTGATGGCGCGCCGCCGCGAAGGAACTTCATTTTCTTGCCGGCTTCTTGGTTCACAATAATCGAGGCAACGGCGAAGACGCGGGCGTGCATGGTCGCGCATTTTCTCTTTGATCCGGCAAAAACGAGTGATATAGAGACGCCGCGCTCGGGAAAGCCCGAACCCTTCGCATGTCCAGAATATCCGCGGTGCTCCCGCTGGTTGTCTTGCGGGAATGCGATCAGGCGGTGTGGTTGTCTGAACGCGGGTATGGTGAAATTGGTAGACACGCCAGATTTAGGTTCTGGTGCCGCAAGGCGTGGGAGTTCAAGTCTCTCTACCCGCACCAGGACAACAGGTAGCCAAACGTCGGAATTCGACGGTGAAGAGGGTAGGCGGAGTGCCATTTTGCTTGCAAAACGGTCAAGGAATTGCGTAAAGCCACTCCCGGCAATGGATCGGCTCACGTGCTCGCCAGGCCTTTCGAGGCAAGAGCACTGTCAACGTGAAATGAAGGTTTGAACATGCAGGTTATCGAAACGCTCGCTCAAGGGCTGAAGCGCGAACTCAAGGTCGTCATCCCGGCCAAGGACATGGAAGCTCGGATGAATGAGCGTCTGGCCGAAGTGAAGGACCGCGTCCGCATCAACGGCTTCCGCCCGGGCAAGGTGCCGGTTGCGCACCTGAAGAAGGTCTACGGCAAGTCGATCATGGCTGATCTCGTCAATGAGATCGTTCGCGACAAGCCGACCGAAATCCTGACGGAGCGCGGCGAGAAGTCGGCAACGCAACCGGAAATCGCGATGACCGAGGACGAGGCCGAAGCCAACAAGATCCTCAATGCCGAGGCCGATCTCGAATTCACGGTTGCCTACGAGGTTATCCCGAAGTTCGAGCTCAAGGATGTCAGCGGCATCAAGGTTGTCCGCGAAGTCGTCGATGTCGCCGAAGACGAGGTCAACGAACAGATCCTGCGTATCGCCGAAAGCGCCCGCACCTACGAGTCCAAGAAGGGCAAGGCCGCCAATGGCGACCGCGTCACCATCGACTATCTCGGCAAGGTCGACGGCGTTGCCTTCGACGGCGGCAAGGACGAGGACGCGGAACTGGTGCTTGGCTCCAACCGCTTCATCCCGGGCTTCGAAGAGCAGCTCGTCGGCGTCAAGGCCGGTGATGAAAAGACGATCACCGTAACCTTCCCGGCCGATTATCCGGCCGCGAATCTCGCCGGCAAGGAAGCAACCTTCGACATCACGGTGAAGGATGTCGCCGCCGCCGCCGCGCTCGAGATCAACGACGAGCTCGCGACCAAGCTTGGCCTCGAATCGGCCGACAAGCTGAAGGAAATCGTTCGCGGCCAGATCGAAAGCCAGTACGGCTCGGTCACCCGCCAGAAGGTCAAGCGCCAGATCCTCGACCAGCTTGACGAACTCTACCAGTTCGAGACGCCGGAGCGCCTCGTCGACGCCGAATTCGAAAACATCTGGCGCCAGATCAACACCGACCTCGAGCAGGCCGGCAAGACCTTCGCCGATGAAGAGACGACGGAAGAGGAAGCTCGCGCCGAGTACCGCAAGCTCGCCGAGCGTCGTGTCCGCCTTGGTCTCGTTCTCTCCGAAATCGGCGAAAAGGCCGGCGTTCAGGTGAGCGACGACGAAATGCAGCGGTCGCTGTTCGAGCAGCTGCGCCAGTTCCCGGGCCAGGAGAAGCAGATCCTCGACTACTTCAAGAACACCCCCGGCGCGGCCGCTTCGTTGCGCGCGCCTCTGTTCGAAGAGAAGGTCGTAGATCACCTGCTTTCCGAAATCTCGGTGACCGACAAGTCGGTTTCCAAGGAAGAGCTGATGGCTGACGACGAGGAAGCCGAAGACAAGCCGGCCGCCAAGAAGGCGCCTGCCAAGAAGAAGGCTGCGGCCAAGGCCGAGGCTGTTGAAGGCGAGGAAGCCGCTTCACCGAAGAAGAAGGCTCCGGCAAAGAAGAAAGCTGCTGACGAAAGCGCCGAATAATCGGTTCCTTCTGAGAACTAAAAGGCCGCCTTCGGGGCGGCCTTTTTCTTTGAGAAAGGAAAAGCCGCCGAAACGGCGGCTAAAAATAGAACAACCACGACAGGCACCTTAGGCCGTCTTGATTTCGCCCATGCGGTTCCATGCGTCGAGACCGGCGATCTTGTAGGCTTCGGCGAGCGTCGGGTAGTTGAACGTGTTTTCGACGAAATACTCGACGGTGCCCTTCAGATTGAGAACCGCCTGGCCGATGTGCACGAGTTCGGTCGCGCCTTCCCCGATAATATGGACACCGAGCAAACGCCGGGTCTTCAGCGAGAAGATCATTTTTAAGAGACCTGAATCGAGCCCCATGATGTGCCCGCGCGACGTTTCCCGGAACCGCGCAATGCCACATTCGTAAGGAATACCGCGCTCCTTTACTTCTTCCTCGGAGAGGCCGCAGGTCGAGATTTCCGGCACGGCATAAATGCCATAGGGGAAATATTTCTGCGGCTCCTTGGCAATCGCCCCGACCGCGACGCGGGCAGCGACGCGCCCCTGTTCCATCGAGGTCGAAGCGAGGCTCGGGAAGCCGACGACGTCGCCGGCGGCGTAAATGTTCGGAACCGAAGTCTGGAATGTTTCCGGATTCACCTTCAGTCGCCCGCGGCTGTCCGCTTCGAGCCCGGCTGCGGGGAGGTTGAGCGCATCGGTCGCGCCGATGCGGCCGGCGGCAAACAAGACCATCTCCGTCGTGATCTTGCGGCCATTGTCGAGGGTAAGCAGAACCTTACCGTCGTCGCGCCGCTCCACTTTCTCCGCCTTCTGGCCGAGATTGAGCTTCATGTTGCGATCGCGCAATTGATAGGTGAAATCCTCGACAATCTCCTTGTCGATGAAGTCGAGCATCGTCGTCTTGGGATCGATGACCGTGATCTGCGTGTCGAGCGCGCTGAAGATCGTTGCGTATTCGATGCCGACGACGCCCGCGCCGATCACGACCAGCGAACGCGGCAATTCCGCGATGTCCAGCAGTTCATCGCTGTCGACGACGGTCTTGCCGTCGAAGGGAATGTAGTCCGGGCGGAAAGGTTTCGTTCCTACGGCGAGCAGGATGCTCGTTGCGGAAACCGGAATGCTTTCGCCGTCCTCCTTCAGGATATCGAGCGTCGTCGGGGTCACGAAACTGGCGCGGCCGCGGACCTGTTGGACACGGTTTCGCGCGAACTGGTGTTCGAGCACCTCGACCTCGTGATTGAGGGTGATGATGAGACGGCGCCGCAGGTCTTCGGCGCTGATTTCCTGTTTCACCCGGTAAGAGCGGCCGTAAAAGCCCCGCTCACGCCAGCCCGACAGATTAAGCGCGGTCTCGCGGAGCGTCTTTGACGGAATAGTCCCGGTGTGGACGGAGACGCCGCCGACGCGCTTACCCTGCTCGACGACGAGCACCTTCTTGCCGAGTTTCGCGGCCTGGATAGCACCCCTGCGCCCCGCTGGGCCGCTTCCGACGACGATGAGATCGAACTGGTTCATGAACGCTTCCCGTATGCTGGAGCAATTCCGGGAAAAGTGTTTAACGGTTTTCCGTCCGGAATTGTGTCATTTCAAACAGTTAAGACCATTCCGCTGTGTTCAACGAAACAATGAAATGATCTGAAGAGAATCGTTGTGCGATGCGGCAAATTCCACCCGCACGCGTTTATAACGTCAATTGCAAGGTTTGATGAACCACCCTGCGCACTGTTCTATCGTGGATGCGCCTGTGCTGAAATAAAGCTATGTTTGCGTATGACGTCGCCCTTCGTTCTCTTGCGCGGCAGAAGCAAGGTGGAGTCCAGGAATGGCATCGGAAGCAACGGCGGTCCCCGGCCGTGCGGCAGGCGTGACAAAGGCCGAGGCGGCAGTTCCGCCGACCCGCCCGGGGGTCGTCGCTGCTGCGGTCTACCAGGACGGGCAGCGCCTGCGTGACATAGAGATCGAAGAGGCAGGGCAATGGCGAGGTCGCGAAAACGTCGTCATCTGGATCGGCCTGCACGAACCCGACAAGGCACTGTTGCGCCAGGTGCAGGCTGAATTCGATCTCCACGACTTGGCGATCGAAGACGCCGGGAAGGCGCACCAGCGTCCAAAGCTCGAAATCTACGGCGACGCAATCTTCGTCGTGGCACGCACCGCCCACATGGCCGACGATCAAATCGCATTCGGCGAAACGCATCTTTTCGTGGGTCGCGGCTACATTGTTTCCGTTCGTCATGGGGCATCGACCTCTTATATGGCCGTCAGGCAGAGATGCGAATCCTCGCCAGCGGCACTCGCGCACGGTGAGAATTACATCCTTTATTCGATCCTCGATTTCATCGTCGACAACTACATGCCTGTGGTGGAAACGATCCATGTGGAGGTCGAAGAACTCGAGGACAAGCTCTTGCGCGACCGGTTGGATAAGGCGGACATCGAACGGCTTTATCTGCTGCGCCGAAATCTCTTGCGCCTGCGCAATGCGGTGGTGCCACTGGTGGATGTGTGCCGTCGGCACGAGCACCTTGAACTTCCAGGCATGGATGTGGCTATGCAGCCCTTGTTCCGGGATGTGACCGATCATGTTCGGCGGGTCCAGGAAGACATCGATGCCTTGCGCGAAGTGCTTGCCTTCACCTTCGAGGCGAGCCTGATGATCGGCCAGTCGGAGCAGACGGAAATCTCGCGCAAGCTTGCTTCATGGGCAGCCATTCTTGCCGTTCCGACGGCGATTGCCGGAATCTACGGCATGAACTTCGACGACATGCCCGAGCTCAGGTTCCGCTACGGCTATTTTGTCGTACTGGCCATAATTGTCGGCCTGTGCGTCACACTCTACCGCTTCTTCCGGCGTGCCAGATGGCTTTGACTAGTCTAGAAGGCTCAGGGGGTACGATCTTCAGGCGCAGCGCAGGTTAGATCATTCCTTGTTTCATTGAAGCACTGAATGATCTAAGTCTTTGAAACTACGCAGGTCCGGACGCAAGACCGCTACACATTTTTCCCGGATTGCTCTAAAACAACCGAAGGCCCTTGAGGCTCGCGTGCCCGTCCTTGCCGATGATGATGTGATCGTGAAGAGCGATGCCGAGCGGTTTGGCGGCTTCGGCGATCAGCTTGGTCATTTCGATATCTGCACGAGAAGGCGTCGGGTCGCCGGAGGGATGGTTGTGGACGAGGATCAGTGCGGTCGCGGATAGTTCAAGCGCACGCCTGATCACCTCACGCGGATAGACTGGCGTGTGGTCGATCGTGCCTCTCTGCTGGACTTCATCGGCAATCAGCGCATTGCGCTTGTCGAGGAAGAGGATGCGAAACTGCTCGTGGGTCTCATGTGCCATCGCCGCATGGCAATAGTCGATGACGGCGCTCCAGGATGACAGGACCTGCTTGTCGCGCAACTCGCTCTTCAGCATCCGGTGGCTGGCTGTGGCGATGAGCTTGAGATCAAGCGCGACCGACTCGCCGACACCCTTGATCTCCTGCAGCAGATTGAGCGGCGCGCCGAAAACGCCTGCGAGTGTTCCGAAGCGGGCCAGCAGCGCCTTGGCGATAGGCTTCGTATCGCGACGGGGGATCAGCCTGAACAGGATGAGTTCCAGTACCTCGTAATCCGCGAGCGCTGCATCACCATGTTCTCGGTAGCGGTCGCGCAGACGATCGCGATGGCCGTGATAATGTGCTTCCGCGAGAGGGGCAGAGTTTACTTCGGCGTCGTCGACCCGCGCTTTCTGCGGTGCAAAGAACTGCCGCTCGTCCGTCGGCTGCAGTTCGCCTTCGGAGAGGGGCGGGGTTCTCGTCACGCGTTGCCCACGGCAGCGACGCCGGGCTTGAACAGACCGGCTGGCGAAAGCGTGAAGATCTCGCAGCCTTCCGCGGTAACGCCCACCGTATGTTCGTATTGTGCCGAAAGCGAACGGTCGCGTGTGACGGCGGTCCAGCCATCCGACAGAACCTTCACGTGCGGCCGGCCCAGATTGATCATAGGCTCGATGGTAAAGATCATGCCCTCGCGCAGCTCGGGGCCTTCATTGGCGCGACCATAATGCAAGATGTTCGGAGCGTCGTGAAACAGCCGGCCGACGCCGTGGCCGCAAAAGTCGCGCACCACAGAACAGCGCTCGGACTCTGCATAGGCCTGGATGGCCTCGCCGATCGCACCGGTGCGTGCCCCGGGCCGCACAGCCGCGATGCCGCGCATCAGGCATTCGTGCGTGACATCGAGCAGCCGCTCTGCCGCACGCTTGACTTCCCCGACGGGATACATGCGGCTGGAATCGCCGTGCCAGCCATCAACGACATAGGTGACATCGATGTTGACGATGTCGCCTTCGCGTAAGGGTTTTTCATTGGGGATGCCATGGCAGACAACGTGATTGATCGACGTACACGACGATTTTGTATAGCCCCGGTAGTTGAGCGTGGCGGGAAGCGCGCCGTGGTCCATGCCGAACTCGAAAACGAAGCGATCGATCTCTTCTGTCGTTACGCCTGGCTGTACGCGGGATACCAGTTCGTCCAGGCAACGCGCAGTCACCTGACAGGCCTTGCGCATGCCTTCGAAATCATCCGGCCCGTAAAGACGGATGACGCCGGTGTTCTTGTAGGGGGCAGCGCCGGCCTCGATATAGGTTACCATTACAGAACTTTCATTGTTTCAAGCGCATGTCATAAATCAGCGAGGGCGGGTTCGTCCACTAGCATCGCCCCCGTCGGTGCTATTTGCGAGGGCGATATCGCGCATTTGATGGCATAGGTCTCGACACCGCGTGTGGCAGCGCGTTCGAATGCACGAGCATAGACCGGATCGAGCTCGCGGCATATCCGGAAGACATCGCAATCGTGTCTTTGGACAAGGTAGAGCATGATTGCGCGGTGGCCGGCCTCTACCATGTCGCCGAGTTCTTCGAGATGCTTGGCGCCCCGCTCAGTCGGACTATCGGGGAATTCAGCGAGGCCCCGGTCGCGGCTGAAGTGGACGTTCTTCACCTCTACATAGGCAAGCCCCTTTGTGGGGTCGCTGAGAAGAATGTCGATCCTGGAGTTGCGGCCGTACTTCTGCTCGCGCCGCACTGTCGCATAGGTGTGGAGGTCGCCGACGAGTCCAGCAGCGATCGCTTCCTCGGCAAGCCGGTTCGGCAGTCCGGTGTTGATGCCGACGAGTGTTCCGTCCGCTTCGACGATTTCCAGCATATGGCGGTATTTCCGTGTCGGGCTGTCGTGCTCGGAAAGCCAGATAGGGGAGCCAGGAGTGGTCAATCCGCGCATCGAGCCGGTGTTCGGGCACGAGCCGGTAATCCTCGTTCCATCGGTAAGAACGGCATCGAATAGGAAGCGCTTGTAACGCTGCACAAGCGTGGCTGGAACGAGCGGACGGGAGAAATTCACGGATAATCCAATCAGGCCCGGGCACGTACGTAGGAACCCGGTGCTTCCTCGAGCGAGTTGAGCGGGCCGCCGGGTTTTCGGGCCGGGACGCGTTTCTTGTCGAGCTTTTCAACCCAGCCATGCCAGTGCGGCCACCAGGAACCCGGTGTTTCCTTTGCCTTGCCCAGCCAGTCGTCGACGTTGCCCTTGGCCGGGCCACCGGTCCAGTATTGATACTTGCCTTTGTCCGGTGGGTTGACGACGCCGGCGATATGGCCCGAACCCGACAGGACGAATGTGACCTTGCCGCCGAAAGAGCTGCTGCCGAGGAATACCGATTTGGCAGGCGCGATGTGATCTTCCTTCGTTGCCAGGTTGTAGATCGGGATTTTCACGTCAGCGAGCGAGATCTTCCGGCCAGCAAGCACCATCTCGCCTCTGGAGAGCTTGTTCTCCAGGTAGCAGTTGCGAAGGTAGAAGGAGTGGTTGGCTGCGGGCATCCGCGTTGAATCGGAATTCCAGTAGAGCAGGTCGAAGGGGAGGGGTTCCTGGCCCTTCAGATAGTTGTTGACGAAATACGGCCAGATCAACTCGGACGCCCTGAGCATGTTGAAGGCTGTGGCCATCTTCGAGCCTTCGAGATAGCCGGTCGCACTCATCTTGCGCTCGATCTGGCTGATCTGGTCATCGTCGACGAAGACCTTGAGGTCGCCGGCATAGGTGAAGTCCACTTGCGTCGTGAACAGCGTCGCCGAGCGGATACGGTCATCGCCCTCCGCGGCGTGGAGTGCCAGCGTGGCAGCAAGCAGCGTGCCGCCGACACAGTAACCGATGGCATTGACGTCGCGTTCTCCGGTCGCCTGCTCAATGATGTCCAGGGCAAAGCCGATACCTTCGCGCGCATAAGCCTCCCAGTCCTTCGAGGCATGGCGCTCATCAGGATTGACCCAGGAGATAACGAACACCGTATGGCCCTGGTCGACCGCCCACTTGATGAAGGACTTCTGCGGGTTGAGGTCGAGCACGTAGAATTTGTTGATCCACGGCGGGCAGATCAGCAGCGGCCGCTTGAGCACCGTCTCGGTGCTCGCTTCATATTGGATCACCTGGCAGACATCGCTCTGGGCGATCACCTTGCCGGGCGTAATCGCGATGTTTTCGCCGATGGCGAACTTGCTCGTATCCGTCTGCCGCAGCTTGAGATCACCGCGCCCGGCAGCGATGTCTTCCGCAAACATCTGCATGCCCTTGACAAGGTTGGCACCGCTTGAGGCCACGGTTTCGCGATAGAGCTGCGGGTTGGTCGTCACGAAATTGGTCGGAGAGAGGGCGCTCGATATCTGGCGCACGTAGAACGCCGCCTTGTGCTTGGTATGATCGTCGAGCCCCTCGGCGTCATTGACCATTTTCTCCGCCCAGTCCGAGGTCGCGAAATAGGCCTGGCGAATGAAATCGAAGAACGGATTTTTCACCCAGTCCTCGTCCGCAAAGCGCTTGTCGGTGCGCTCGATGCTGGACGGATCCGTGGCGATGTCCCCGGCCATCCGCTGGAGCGAACGCGACCAGATGTCGAAGAAACTGCCCATGAGGTGTGTTTGGGCTTCCAGCGTCCGACGCGGATCGGAAAGCCAATATTCCGAGATCTTGGAGAGTGTCTTGACCATGTCGGAAACCGGCTCGGCAAAGCCGTCTGTCTTCTCGCCGGTTTCGCGCGGGGCAAGCCATGCGGACGCTGCCTTGCCGAGTTGTTCTGCTGCGCGGGCTAGGTTGACGGCCAGGCTTTCTGGATCCTTGACGATGTAGGGCTCGACCGATTTCGGATCAAAGCCGGCAAAACCGCTCTTACCACCGCCGTCCTCGGCCTTCCTGTCTGCTGTCACCCGGCGTCCTCCACAGCATCTTATCTCTTTTGCATTTTTACATTCTGCCCGAAAATGATTACAAGGGCTAGAGCGTTCAGCTTTCCAATGGAATCACAGGAAGCGAGTAAATCGCTTTGAATTCAAGCGGTTAAAGTGTCATCGGCGTGTCTTTTTCGGGCGTGCCGTGCACTAGTCCATCGTCGCGCCAAAAAACAGGGGTTATCGCCAGCATGCTTGTCGTCGGAAAACAGGGCTCGGGATCTTGGGTTTTGGGATTGCTCCTCGCGGGTGCCCTTGCCGGATGCAGTTCGACAGCCAAACTGGCTACCTATCCATCCGTTTATGGGCAAAAGCCGGCCGCGAACGCCCAGCTGACCGATGAAGAGGCAGTCTCTATGCAAACCCGGTTGACGGCGCTTGCCGCTGCTCACAAATCCGGTTCGATCTCAGAGGCTGAATACCAGCGGCGCTTGAAGGAATTGCAGTTGCTGGCCGAGCAGCATGGGGCCGACACGCTGAAACAGATCGCGAATTAGCGCTTGCCTTTCAAGTGATTTGGACGCAAAGCGTTGAATGGCCGCGATGACGGCCGTTCACCACCGCGTTTGCTTCCGCGAAAGCCGAACGGCTCGTGGAGGCTTGCGCCAAACGAGGTTTGGAGATGGAAGAGTTTCACAAAGTCCGGCGTTTGCCGCCCTATGTTTTCGAACAGGTCAACCGTTTGAAAGCAAGCGCGCGAGCGGCCGGTGCTGACATCATCGACCTCGGCATGGGCAATCCAGATCTTCCAACCCCGCAATCGATCGTCGACAAGCTTTGCGAGGTCGTCCAGGATCCGCGCACACATCGTTACTCGTCATCGAAGGGTATTCCCGGGCTGCGTCGGGCCCAGGCCGCTTACTATGCCCGTCGCTTCGGCGTCAAACTCAATCCCGAGACCCAGGTCGTCGCGACGCTAGGTTCCAAGGAAGGCTTCGCCAACATGGCGCAGGCGATCACCGCGCCCGGTGACGTCATCCTGTGCCCGAATCCGACCTATCCCATCCACGCCTTTGGCTTCCTGATGGCAGGTGGCGTGATCCGTTCCATTTCAGTGGAACCGGACGACAGTTTCTTCGGGCCGCTGGAGCGGGCCGTGCGGCATTCGATCCCGAAGCCCCTGGCGCTGATCCTCAACTACCCGTCGAACCCGACGGCACAAGTGGCCACGCTCGACTTCTACAAGGAAGTCATCGCGTTTGCGAAGAAGCACGACATCATCGTGCTCTCGGATCTCGCCTATTCGGAAATCTATTTCGATGACGTGCCGCCACCCTCGGTGCTGGAGGTGCCTGGCGCGATCGACGTGACGGTCGAGTTCACGTCGATGTCGAAGACGTTCTCCATGCCCGGCTGGCGCATGGGCTTTGCGGTCGGCAACGAGCGGTTGATCGCAGCGCTGACGCGGGTCAAGTCCTACCTCGACTATGGCGCGTTTACGCCGATCCAGGTTGCCGCGACGCAGGCGCTCAACGGTGACGGCAGCGACATTGCCGAGGTGCGCAACATCTATAAGCGCCGGCGCGACGTGATGGTTGAGAGCTTCGGCAAGGCGGGCTTCGAAGTGCCGCCGCCTCCGGCGACCATGTTTGCCTGGGCAAAGATCCCCGAGAAGTTCCGGCATCTCGGTTCGCTCGAGTTCTCTAAGCTGCTCGTCGAAAAGGCGGATGTCGCCGTCGCGCCCGGTATCGGCTTCGGCGAGCAAGGCGACGACTATGTCCGTCTGGCCCTCGTGGAGAACGAGCACCGCATCCGGCAGGCAGCACGCAATATCAAGCGCTTCCTGTCCGCTGCCGATGAGACGATGCACAACGTCATCTCGCTTAACGCACACCGGTAGGAAATCGGGTAAACCCGATTCAAACCAGAATAGCCCCGCCACATCTGGCGGGGCCTCCACATGTTAGGAACTTGCTATGTCAGATGCCCTCAAAATCGGCATTGCGGGCTTGGGGACCGTCGGTGCCTCGCTCGTGCGGATTCTCCAGGATCGTCATGAGATGCTGGCAACCACGTGCGGTCGGGCGATCGAGATCATGGCGGTGACGGCGAGGGACCGATCGAGGGACCGCGGCGTGAAACTCGCGAACATCAAGTGGTTCGATGATGCCGTTTCGCTGGCGTCCGAAGCGGATATCGACGTTTTCATTGAGTTAATGGGCGGTGCCGGGGATCCGGCCTATTCGGCCGTGAAAGCCGCTCTACAGCGCGGTATTCACGTGGTCACCGCCAACAAGGCGCTGCTGGCCGCCCATGGCATCGAGCTTGCCGGCATCGCGGAAGAGCATGGTGCACTGCTCAACTATGAGGCGGCGGTTGCCGGTGGCATTCCGGTCATCAAGGCGCTTCGCGAGTCCATGACGGGTAACACCGTCTCGCGCGTCTATGGCATCATGAACGGCACCTGCAACTACATCCTGACGAAGATGGAGAAGGAAGGGCTTTCGTTCGAAGACTGCCTGAAGGAAGCCCAGCGCCTGGGCTATGCCGAAGCGGATCCGGCCTTCGACATTGAGGGCAATGATACGGCGCACAAGCTCTCGATCCTGACCAGCCTCGCCTTCGGCACGGCAATCGCCGCCGATGACATCTATCTCGAAGGCATCACCAACATCTCGATTGAGGACATCCAGGCGGCGGCCGACCTCGGCTACCGCATCAAGCTGCTCGGCGTCGCGCAGCGCACCGAAAGCGGCATCGAGCAGCGCGTTCATCCGACGATGGTGCCTTACGATTCCGTCATCGCGCAGGTCGACGGTGTAACGAACGCGGTTGCGATCGAATCCGATATTCTTGGCGAGTTGCTGATGGTCGGTCCCGGTGCCGGCGGCAACGCGACTGCTTCGGCCGTGCTCGGCGACATCGCCGATATCGCCAAGAGCCGTCCAGGCGCACAACACGTACCGGCTTTCGGGCGCCCGGCAACCGCGCTGTTGCCCTACAAGCGGGCCCGCATACAAAGCCATGAAGGCGGCTATTTCATCCGGCTGAAAGTGCTCGACCGTACCGGCGTCTTCGCGAACATTGCGGGGCACATGGCTGAAAACGATATCTCGCTCGAATCGATCATGCAGCATTCCAAGCACTATGCGGATCCTGCCGAACCGAAGACGATCATCCTGGTCACGCATGCCACGCATGAAGCTTCCGTGCGCAAGGCGATCGTCGCCATCAAGGGCGAGGGTTATCTTGTCGGGGAGCCGCAGGTCATCCGTATCGAGCGGCCAAAGGCGGGCTGATCGCCCTCTGACACATTAAAACTGTTGAGAAACGGCTCCGACAGGCCTCCGGCCCGCCGGAGCCTTGTTCATTCGGGTTCTGCCAGCCCGAAATGTCCGCTAAGAACAGGGGAATGCAGGCGGGCAAATAGCATGGACGTATTGGCGGATCCGATCCAACGGGCATTTCTCGGCGTCGAGCGCTCGGTCAGCGGGCAGCGCTGGGTGTCGCGTCTGGATCAAGCCGGGCAAAACCGGGCGTTGGCGATCAGCCAGGTCCATGGCTATTCCGAGATGATCGCCCGCGTGCTGGCGGGCCGCGGCGTAGCGCTCGATGATGCCGCCGCCTTTCTCGATCCGACGCTTCGCGCGCTGATGCCTGATCCGGACACGTTGACCGATTGCCGCAAGGCGGCCGAGCGGCTGGCACTGGCGATACGCCGCCGCGAGAAGATGGTAATATTCGGGGACTATGACGTCGACGGCGCCGCCTCTTGCGCGCTGATGGTCCGCTTCCTGCGCCACTTCGGCATTGAGGCCGACATCTATATTCCGGACCGCATCTTCGAAGGTTATGGCCCGAATCCGCAGGCGATCGAGCAACTGGTCGACAACGGCGCCAATCTTATCGTTACCGTCGACTGCGGCTCGACCAGTCTTGAGTCCCTCGCGGTTGCCGCCCAACGCGGCATCGATGTCGTCGTCATCGACCACCATCAGGTGGGCTCTTCCCTTCCGCTGTGCCATGCGCTCGTCAATCCGAACCGCGAGGACGACTTGTCGGGTCAGGGACATCTTTGTGCTGCCGGCGTCGTCTATCTTGTGCTCGTCAACACCTTGCGGGTGCTGCGCGGCCAAGGCGAGGCGCGTGCCGCGTCGTTCGATCTGTTGGCGCAGCTTGATCTTGTCGCATTGGCGACAGTCTGCGACGTGGTGCCGCTCAAGGGGCTCAATCGCGCCTATGTGGTCAAGGGCCTGATCGCCGCGCGTCATATGGGCAATCCGGGCCTCGCGGCGCTTCTCCGTAAGGCTGCGATCGGTGGCCCCGTGACGCCGTATCATCTTGGATTCCTGATCGGCCCGCGTATCAATGCGGGCGGACGAATCGGCGATGCCGCGCTCGGCAGCCGGCTACTGACGCTCGACGATGCGGCGGCCGCAGAAGTGATCGCCAGCCGGCTCGATGAGCTTAACCGCGAGCGTCAGGCCATGGAGGCGGCGATGCTCGCCGAGGCCGAAGCGGAGGTGTTGGCGGAATACGGGACCGGCGAGGCGGCCTCGGTGATCGTCACGGCGCGAGAAAACTGGCACCCGGGGATCGTCGGGCTCATTGCAGCCCGCATCAAGGAAAAATTCCGCCGGCCGGCCTTTGCGATCGCCTTTGATCCGAGCGGGCGAGGAACGGGGTCTGGGCGTTCGATCAATGGCTTCGACATGGGCAGGCTGGTGCGGGCGGCGGTCGAAACCGGTCTTCTCGTCAAGGGCGGCGGCCACGCAATGGCAGCCGGCTTGACGGTCGAACGCGCGAACCTCGGCAGGCTTCGTCAGCTCTTCGAAGAGCGTGCCGAAGCGGTGGTGCGCGATCTTGTGTCCACGGAAACCCTGAAGATCGATGGCGCGCTTGGCGCGTCGGGCGCGACGATCGAGCTGGTCGATCTGCTGGAGCAGGCGGGTCCCTATGGTTCTGGGCATCCGCAGCCGGTCTTCGCCTTTCCGCAGCACCGCCTGCGCGACTGCCGACAGGTCGGTTCCAATCACGTCAAGGTAACGCTCGAGGGCCAGGATGGCAGCCGGATCGACGGTATCGCCTTTCGCGCCGCGGAAACACCTCTCGGCGACTTTCTGCTCCGCGGCCGCGGTGCCACCATCCATGTCGCCGGATCGCTTTCCGCAGACCTCTGGCAAGGCACCCGACGCGTCCAACTGCGGGTGACGGACGCCGCAAAAGCGACCTGACGAATTCGAGAGCGTGGAGTCTGATGGGAGTGCGGCCTGCAAGAGCAATTCCAGGAAAAGTGTGTAACGGTTTTCTGTCCGGAATTGCGTAGTTTCAAAGGGTTAGATCATTTCATTGTTTCAATGAAGCAATGAAATGATCTGAGTCACAGCCTGCTCCTTGCCGATGCCAGGTCCGTCCCGACGCCATCCGTCAGTTGCCTCCGAGTGCGAACCGCACCTATCGAAAACTGAAGCCCTCGGGTGCGCCGATCTGCGGTACGATCGTTGGGTCGGAGAAATTGCGGTAGCCGAGCAGCGGAACGTCGCATTTCAGATCAAACCTGCCGACAGGGGCTTTCCGGACACAATCATTCATCGTGCGATACGGATGGCCCGCTATCTGATGGGTTCCAGGCGTAGACTCGATACTTCCCGTCACGGCGGTGCACGAAACGAGCGCCCCACTAGAAAGCCAGCAGGCCGCAATCAATCTCGACGCACGATACTTCATGGATGGCCCCCCTTTTTCATCCCAGCCGCGCTCGGGCCAGCAGCCCCGGGGCCAGGGCTCCTAGTATATCAGAAATCTCTCAAATATTGGCGCGCAAGCGCTGTAACACGAAAGGCCCAAGGTGTCTGGCTACCTTGACCGGGATCTTCGGGTCGGCGTCTAAAGCCTGTAATTATTTGATTGGATTGGATTATGGCACGCCCAACGGGACTCGAACCCGTGTTTCCGCCGTGAAAGGGCGGCGTCCTAGACCGCTAGACGATGGGCGCCCAAGACGAGGTGGCTTATAGAGAGCACTTCGGATTCCCGCAAGTGAGCGAGCGCCATTAAATTCGATTTTTGCGGGAAACTTGTGGAGAGGTTCGGCGCGATCAGTGGCGAACGTTCGTTCGCTGCCAGGTGTCATTAACATCCACGAGCGAAATGGGATTGGTACGCCCAACGGGACTCGAACCCGTGTTACCGCCGTGAGAGGGCGGCGTCCTGACCGCTAGACGATGGGCGCGCCGGACGAATTGCACATATAGCTCAAGCCTTCCGATTTCCCAAGCCCGCCGCAAGCGACTTTGCGCAAAAAAACACTCGGCAACAGCAAAAAGGAAAGACGCGGAAGGGATGGCACTCCCGATGGGACTGCCATCCCATTTGTTCTTGCTAAACTTTTTGGGGAAAACCCTCTGTTCGCACTTTGTCGCATTTCCCGGCGGGGAACGGGGACCGTCCTGATGGTGGCGAGAACCGCCGCCGGGAGAGTTTTGGCGGCCAATCCCGGCGGCGACCAACGAGGGTGTTGCCAGCATGAAACGGAGGAGGTGGGGGACCGTCCTCCGGGTTTCAAAGCTGCCTCGTCGCGGATGGTTACTAGTGTCACCCCACGCCAAAACATAGTGACAAATTCGTAATCATTAACTCTCGGGACGATGAGGACATATGGAGAGCGCGACCGGGGCGAAGCGGAGCGCCAATCGTGACATGCGGGATATCGACAAACTCAACCGAGGAGGATTACCCATGCCAAGGCCTTTGCCACCGACCTCGCCGAGAGCGGCGCGAGCGGGACCGAGATCTCCAGCACAGCCTGACGCATAGCAGCCGCAGCAAGCACGCGTCTATATGAAGGAGATGAACGAGAGGAAGGCCCGAAGGCGATGATGTCGCTCGAAGAAACGAGGCGGCGGACCAGGCATTCAAAGGTCAGCGTCGTCAAATAGCATTCCCCGAGAATTAGGGAACCTGACTTGAAGAACTGCTGTCTAAGTATTTGATTTATGAATGGCACGCCCAACGGGACTCGAACCCGTGTTTCCGCCGTGAAAGGGCGGCGTCCTAGACCGCTAGACGATGGGCGCCCAAGACGAGGTGGCTTATAGAGAAGCCTTTTGGTTCCCGCAAGTGATCAACTGCCGCCAAATCGTATTTTTCTTGCGGAAAAGTCTTGAAAGTTTTCCGTATTCCTCGGGAAAGCATAAACGCGGTGCGAGATCGCAGCCACAAAGTATCCGCAACTATATTTAAGAAGGAATGGCACGCCCAACGGGACTCGAACCCGTGTTTCCGCCGTGAAAGGGCGGCGTCCTAGACCGCTAGACGATGGGCGCCCAAGACGAGGTGGCTTATAGAGAGGCCTTTGGATTCCCGCAAGCGGCTAAATTCATTTTTCTCAAAAAAATGACAGCGCGACCGAACGGGCTTTCTTCACGCTTCGTGAGAGCTCTTTAGCACCTCAACGATCGCGAAGCGTCACCCCTTGCGCCGGCGGCATCGCCAGTTCCAGTCGCGCTCGGGACCGATGTCGATGTGAACCGATTCGGTGTGGCAATAGGTGCCGACGCCGCCACGACCCGGAATGCTGCGCAGGAAGCTCGCGAGGTCCCACTTGTTGACACCCTTGACCTGGATGTCGGCGGCTTCGCATCGCGTGTGGAGAGACTGGCGTTTCCGGTTGACCTTGATCGCCCGCAGTCCGGAGGTGACCATGACCTTCTGGCCGTAATGCCTCTCGACCGTCTTCAGCATCTCGAGAAGCTCTGGCCTGAAGCAGCCGGTTTCCACCCTCTCTGTCTGGAGCACAAGGCCGTTTGGCGCGAGACGGGCGAGGCCGGACAGTGCCGCCGTCTGGACTGGCGCGTCCTCCTCGTCGGCGACGTGATCTTCATGCTCCATGCTGAAAAGCGGATTCATGTTGACCCCAGGCAAAGAGTTGTAGGCGAGCGAGGCGACTTGCGGCTGGCCCGCATTGCTCGCCGTGATGGTCTTCTTCTCCGTCTGCTGGACGGTGGGTTCGCCGTCGGCCCGCGGCTTCTCCTTTCGCTTCGGTGCAAAGAGGCTTGCGAGCGTCCAGGTCTTGGTCCTTTGCTGCGTCTCGCCCTCTTTTTTCGCCGGATCGACCGGTTGACCGGGATTCGCTTGCGGAAGTGTCGCCGGATCCACCGAGGCAACTTCTACCGGCTGCAACTCGACCGGCATTTTTCCGGACAGTGCAGCTTGCGCGCTGAGCGGCAGCGGAACCACGAGCGGGAGGTCGGCATCTGTCGCCGGTTCGCTCGCGGCGGCCCCTGCAACGGTCTGCTCTTCAGCCTGCGTCTCGTTGCTGGCGCCCTGCGATGGAGCGGTGGGCTCGGCCATGGTTTGCCCGTTGCTGAAGAGGCTGTTGTTTGTCGCATTGATAGCCGTTGGTTGCGGCAGGATAGCGTTGCCGCGCGCTGCACCTGCCGCCTGGTTGGCATCCGTTTGGGCATCAGCCGTGGCGGCGGGCGTTTGTCCGTAAATGCTGGACGAGGCGGCGCGCAGGCCCGTGTTCTGCATCGTCAATGATTGCCGTGTCGCCGCCGGATCGGTCTGCGCGGCAGCGCTCGTAACCTGAGGCCCGACGGTTCCGGAGTCGGACGCGGTTTGCGCCTCGCCGCTTTCGGCCGCCGCCTGCGATAGTGCCGCCGATTGCTGCGGCTTCAGGGAAGCCACCTCGTCGCTGGTCGACGACATGCAGCCTGCCAATGCGAATAATGATACGGATAGTGCGGCCGCGCGTCCGAACGTCACGAACGCGCATTTCCCCTCCAGATGTTGCAACGTCTTATCCCCGCTCTCCGTGCACGTCCGAGGCTTCGCAATCGCACATGCATTAAGTCTCAGTTCCGAAACATCGCCCCAGAACAAACAACTCATTTTCCTCGCGGTGAGCAAAAGCCACACCACGGGAAAGGTCAGGCCAAGTAAAGGGCTTTGACGCCGCAATTGATTGCGAAGCAGAACCCCGTTTCAACGTCTGGTGCGCAAAGTTAATGAACATCGCGCAATTTGTAAACCTGCACTAACCTTTTCGTGCCTTCATGATAGATACGCAAAAAGGCCCGGCATCCTGGCCGGGCCGAAGATCATTCGTCGATATGTCCGATCTTTCGGGCTTCGCCTTGGGTGCCGTGCCAAGCGGACCAAGCCGATGACACGGTTGGAAACTATTCAGCCGAAATTGCGCGGAGCTTACCAGCTGCCGGTATTGCTCATCGAAGCCCAGGGCTCCTGCGCGGGCAGGTGCTCGCCTTTCTGCAGGATCTCGATCGAAATTCCGTCCGGTGAGCGCACAAAAGCCATGTGCCCGTCGCGCGGAGGACGATTGATGGTCACGCCATTGTCCATCAGATGTTTGCAGAAGCCGTAGATGTCGTCCACTTCGTAGGCGAGGTGGCCGAAGTTGCGGCCGCCGGTATAGTCCTCCGTGTCCCAGTTATAGGTGAGTTCGAGGCAGGGGGAGGCTGCGTCCTTGGCCTGCTCGACGTCGCCGGGTGCGGTAAGAAAGACCAGCGTGAATCGGCCTTTTTCGTTTTCGTAGCGGCGGATTTCCTGGAGGCCGAAAAGCGTGCAGTAGAAGTGAAGAGCCTTGTCCAGGTCGTTTACACGAACCATCGTGTGCAGATAGCGCATTGGGTTGTCCCTGTTTCTGAGAATATGTCGTATACTTATCCTGCAGCAAGCCAGAGGCAAGGCTGCGTCCCCATAAATGACCCCGGCCAAAATATGTCGAGGGACTTGCGCATGCGCGGCGGGACGATGTTATTCTGGTCAATAAGAATCAGTTAACCGTATCAAGAGTTGCGCGTAAACGAGGGGCTGGGAGAATGGCGGATAGAACATCTTCGAAAGACGTCATCCACAATGACGACTTTGGCAATGACGCCCTTGACCTCATCGAAATTACAGGCGTTATCAAGTGGTTCGACGTTGCCAAGGGCTTTGGCTTTATTGTGCCCGACAGCGGCATGCAGGATGTATTGCTGCATGTTACCTGCCTGCGGCGCGACGGCTATCAGACGGTTCTTGAGGGTGCGCGCGTCGTCGCGCTTGTTCAGAAACGGGACCGCGGATACCAGGCTTTCCGCATTCTCTCGATGGATCAATCGACAGCCGTCCATCCTTCTCAGCTTCCCCCGGTCAGAACACATGTTCAGGTTACGCCCACCAGTGGTCTGGAGCGCGTGCTCGTAAAGTGGTTCAACCGCACCAAAGGTTTTGGTTTTCTGACACGGGGTGAGGGGACCGAGGATATCTTCGTGCATATGGAGACGCTGCGTCGCTTCGGGCTCACGGAACTGCGGCCCGGCCAGGTGGTGCTGGTCCG
This sequence comes from Sinorhizobium mexicanum, assembly GCF_013488225.1. Taxonomy (NCBI): domain Bacteria; kingdom Pseudomonadati; phylum Pseudomonadota; class Alphaproteobacteria; order Hyphomicrobiales; family Rhizobiaceae; genus Sinorhizobium; species Sinorhizobium mexicanum. The sequence goes on from NZ_CP041238.1 coordinate 1,746,093, forward strand.
CTTCGGCGACGGCGAAAAGGGTCTGATGGCTGCGGAGATTCATCCCGATGGCCCGACGCCAACCAACCGGTCGCACTGATGGCTTCGTCTCTCCGGATATTTGCTAAAAGCGCCGTCGCGGCGCTTTTTTTGTTGTCGATGGTCGTTTCCGCGGTTTTCGCCGACGTTTCCTTCGGGCGTGACAAGTTACGTCTTTTGACGGGGACGGGCGCGCATGACTTGACCGTCGAACTCGCGGTCGACCCGGGCCAGCGCGAGCAGGGGCTGATGTATCGCCGCCAGATGGCCCCGGATCACGGCATGCTGTTCGATTTTGGCGAGACGCGGCGGGTGATGATGTGGATGAAAAACACCTATCTGCCGCTGGATATGCTCTTCGTCGCGCGCGATGGAACTGTTCGCACGATTCATGAAAACGCCGTGCCGTTGTCTGAGGCGATCATCGATTCCGGTGAGCCGGTGGCGTTTGTACTCGAGCTCAACGCCGGTACGGTGAAACGACTCGGCATAGAGCCGGGCGACCGCCTCGAAGGTTCCCGGATCCCCGCCGCGAACTGAGCAAGTCGCGACCTTCCGCCGGGCACAAAATTCATGTTGCAGGCACGAGGCGAAGCGTGTATCTCCGCCCTCGTTGGTACGGAGTGTAGCGCAGTCTGGTAGCGCATCTGGTTTGGGACCAGAGGGTCGGGAGTTCGAATCTCTCCACTCCGACCACTTAATTTGCTGAAATCATTGATATTCTGGCGTTTCGTTTAACGACTTCCGGACGCCCATGTGCGAGCACTGCATGGACCAGTGGCGTAGAAGAGAAGCTCTCCTCTGATCCATTTCTGCTGGTTCGCGACAAACCGAGTAGCCGCGCCAGTGGTGCATTTCCAGTGCGGCACCGCAAGCCGTCGGAAAAGCGTCATTTTCCCATCATCGGTCATTCCGTTTTGGATCAATCTGCGCTAAGGGAAGACGCACGGCGGGACTAGAGCCCATGCTGTGCTGCTGCACAATTCCTTAATTGGAGTCTATTTAAACCCAGGAATTATGCAGCAAATAAACGTATTGCAGCGATCGTTCGGTGAAAGTCACGGCGCTGCGGTGGATAACGGGAGCCGCTCAAAACAATGTCCGCGAAGATCTATCGTCCCGCAAAAACAGCCATGCAGTCCGGCAAGGCCAAGACGCATCTGTGGGTGTTGGAGTTCGATCAGGAAAAGCCGCGTACCATTGACCCGATCATGGGATACACAAGCTCTGGCGACATGCGCCAGCAACTGCGGCTCACCTTCGAAAGCGCGGAACAGGCAATCGCCTACGCTGAGCGCAACGGCATAGACTACCGCGTGATCGCGCCGAAGGATTCGACGCGCAAGAATGTGTCCTATTCGGACAATTTCCGTTTCAACCGGATGCAGCCTTGGACCCACTGAGGTTTCTGGCAAGTCCGCAAGAGGGCAACGCCCGACGGCCCCTTAGCTCAGCTGGATAGAGCACCTGCCTTCTAAGCAGGTTGTCGCAGGTTCGAGTCCTGCAGGGGTCGCCATCTAACCTCTTGATTTGACAGCAAACATACTCGAAAAACCCCTTGGGCTCCACTTTCAAGTGGGAGCCATGTTGCGTCCAACTCCCTTCTGCAGAGCGCAATCTCCCGAAAAAGTCCCGAACCGTGGTGGCCGCGTGAAGCCCGTAATTCGACTTTCGACGCCCTGGGAAGGTCGGGTTTTGCGCTATCTTTTCCTCCAGCGAACACCCACGCCCGAAAAAAGCGAATCTGGTCGGCCGGACCCAAGAAACTCTATGCCGCTATCCTCGTAGAAAGTTTGGAGGCTCTTGTAGCTTTCCTTGGTATAGCTCGTTCCAGCCTCGAGGTTTCCAATTTGTCTCGGGGTGAGGTACACCCGTGCCGCGACCTGTGTTTGGTCGAGTCCCAAAAGCCCTCTGGCAGCTGCGAAAGCATGGCGGGTTGGTTCTCCGTGAAAGTGGCGGGCGGCATTCTGGTCCAGCACTGAGCTTGCCGACTTCCAGCGCGCACCCGCGCCAGTCACCTTGTTGGTAGTGAAATCTGCACACCCGAGGAACTCGATCCCGAGCCCATCGTAAAATTGGCGAAGACGCGCAACCGCGGCAAGCGTCGCTCCTTCACCGGATTCGCAAGCAGTCATTGCCTTTCTTGAAATGTGCAACTTCTCAGCAACTTCGCGCTGGTTAAGGCGCGCCAGCGCGCGGGCAGCTCTCAAGGCATCCGGGCTTACGTAGACAATCATTTAATTGAAGAACCGGGTCAACCCGTTGAGAGTCAAATTCTGACGTTTTGGAGGCTATTTTGACTCCACAATGTCAATATTTTGTTCTAGTGTTTACCAGTCACCGAGGCGAATCATGGAGGCGACGGAATGGAAGACGCTAAAGTGGGGTTTTGGTTCGAACATGTTGGTGAGGACAGTTGCTGTCCTTGGCAGGCACTCACAGGGTCATGGCCTGGAGCTGGCTAGAAAGGCCTTGGTCTGCGTGTGAGCCCGTTCGCTAGCTGATGGGTTGGCGAACTTGCTTTGCAGAGGTCAGTGAAGCTACAGCGGCCTCGATGCCAGCCTGTTCAATCCAATCATCTCATGACTCCAAAAAGACGGACAAATGCGAAGCGAAGATTTGTTTTTCAGGGCGTGGTTTGGCGTGTCTCAATCGTCTCTTGTTCATAGTCTCAGATGTCTCGCTAACGATCTCGAATGCGTGGGCAAATGCGACGCAACGCAAGTTCGGCCGGTGGCGATCAACACTTGGGCTCTGGCGCAGCGGTCCGTGCCTTGCTTGATCGGGCGCACGTTGGGACACCCTTCGGTAGGTGACGGAAGACCTGCGCTGTCCAGCGAGCTCTTCTATTTCGATCCCGACCGGGGAATCGCGCGGACCATGTCCCGCTGGTATCGCCTCGGGACCAGGGTTGATCCCGACTACTGGACTGAACGCCTTGCAGGTCGGTCATGAAGGCCCGGATTTTCTCTGACCTTCATACCGAATTCGACGAGAAGGTAGTTCCGTTGGAAGTTCCGGAAGCCGACGTCTGCATATGCGCGGGCGACATCTGCGACCGCGGGCCGGCGAAGAGCGTCATCTATTTGGGCGTATACGTCTCGCAGTTCATGCCGGTAATCCTGGTCCCCGGCAATCACGAGTACTACCGAGCTTCGATCGTAGAGGGCTTGAAGGAAGCTATGGACACGGCTTCCGATCGCTTCCCTAACGTCCACGTGTTGAGCCGTCGTGCAATTACCCTTGGAGGATTTCGTTTCGTCGGCGCGACGCTGTGGGGCGACTTCAACCTTTATGGCAACATGTCGTGGGCGATGCGTAGCGCGCAGAACGAACTGAACGACTACCGCAAAATCAAGGTTTCGAAGGAGCCGTTCCAGCGGTTCACGTCGGGCCATGCGAGCGGCTTCAATCATATGGACAAGCACTTTATCCGGACCACCCTTGACGAGCCATACGTTGGCCCGACGGTCGTCGTGACGCACCACGCGCCCAGTATCCTTTCTCTTGCTCCGGAATTCGTCGGCGCTCCCCTGACACCGAGCTTCGTCTCGAATCTCGAACCGGACATCGCCAAATACCAACCTGTCGCTTGGATTCACGGTCATCTGCACAATCGAAGCGACTACACCATCGTCGACACCCGAGTGATCTGCAACCCACGGGGCTACCCCGATGAACCGGTCCCCGACTTCGATCCGGCCCTTGTAATCGATTTGGGAGAACGCCGCTATGACTAGACGTTCCGACAAGCGGTTTCGCTGCCCTTGGAAGCTGTCACAACCGAACGACGACCCTTACGTCACCCTGCCGGTTTTCCTGGCCTATTGCGGGATCGCGGCGGCGCTTCGGCGTTGGAATCGAAAAAACTCGAAGTTCATCGCCATCCTGCAAGTCCAAGGCGACTGCTACTTGCCGATTTACTCTCGCGCCGCTGAGGTGTTCCTGATGGGGCTCTGGGAGGAGAGCCGGGACTACAATCCATGCATCAGCGCCTGGGACGAACATCGACATCGCGACCAAATCGTGGCCCAAAACAAGGACCAGGCGATTTTCTTCGCCGGGCCTGGCCGGCAACTCGACAGGGAAGCGTGGCTCCTTGCGGATGCCGTCGTGGATGTCAGGCCTCCGACGAGAAGGCAGGCCGAGGCCGCGCTGCGACGTTTCGGTATTCCCGTGACCGAAAGGGACGTCGATATTCTGCTGTCGGAGTCTTGGTCTCAACTAGACCAGGCTTTCCACACTCGTCGTGGGCCGATCGCCGCGCTGGAGCGGTTGCGACAGCATCCACGTGCCCTCCCGTCCGCTGTACCGGAGGAACCCGACGGGCCAACGCTCGACGAAATGCACGGGTTCGGACCGCTTCTCGATTGGGGGCGCGACCTCGAGATCGACTTGGCAGACTACAAGGCTGGACGTATCCAGTGGGAGGAGGTCGACTCCGGAGTCCTGATTTACGGTCCGCCCGGTTCGGGGAAAACCATGTTCGTCGGTGCGCTGGCCAAGACCTGCGGCGTTCCGTTGATCTACGGCTCTGTTTCGGCTTGGCAGATGGCGGGCTCTCTCGATGACCATTTGAAAGCCATGCGTGCCTCTTTTGATGAGGCCAAAGCTCAGGCTCCGGCGATTCTCTTCGTCGATGAGGTCGACACTTTCGGGGACCGAAGCGCAACTGACCGCAACCGTGGCTACATGCGCGGCTTAATTGCCGGCTTCCTTGAATTGCTGGACGGCTTCAATCGGCGCAAAGGGGTGATCGTCGTATCGGCGTGCAACAACCCGGACCACCTCGACTCGGCAATCCGCCGGCCAGGCAGGCTCGGTCAGCATTTTGAGGTCACACTGCCTGACGAAAATGCCAGGCGTTCAATTCTGAAATATCACAGCGGCATCGACCTCGATCCGAACCAAGCCGAGCAGGTCACCCTTGCGACCGAGGGCTATTCCGGAGCCGACATCGGGCAACTCGTGCGGTTTGCAAAGCGATCGGCCCGACGACGAAGGGAAGACTTCGCCGGTGCGCACATTGTCGGAGAATTGCCGCCGGCACCCGAGCTTCCGCCCGATTACCTTCGTTCCGTCGCTGTCCACGAGGCCGGACATGCCATTGTCGCCGTTGAGCTCGGGTTCGGTGAACTGGTGAGCGTCAAAATTGCCAGCTACGCCATGCCTGGAAACGGCAATCAGGTCGGCGGGGCGATCTACGCGATGCCGCGGCATATGCGCAGGACCAGGGCTGCGTACCTTGACGACATCGCCGTGACCTTGGGGGGCATCGCAGCCGAAACCGTGGTGTTCGAAGCCTTCTTCGACGGCGCAGCAGGTTCCCACAATGCCGACCTGAATACCGTGACCAGAACAGCAACGCTCTTGGAGGCTGGTCTTGGCATGGGACACACGCTCGTCGTCGCGGATAACGCCCCAAGCCGCCTCGATGCCCTCCGTGCCAGCGATCCCGAATTGCGAAGGAGAGTGCACGACATCATCGCTAGCGAGTTCGAGCGGGCAAAGGAGATCGTGAGAAGCGGACGCGCCGCCTTGGATGAGATCGCCGGACGATTGATCGAAGCGAAATCGCTGTCCGGCGACGAGGTCCGGGAGATCATTCAAAGACACCGTCGGCCGACGGTCAGCCTTGCGAAGCTTCCACGCAGCATGAGTACATAGACATGCCAAGAAAACGTAAATCGCGACAGAAACGCGGCTCGCGGTCGATCAACTCGAAACCGGGAGCGGACCAACGCACTGACGACCGCTCCTTCGGCTCTGGTCTCGACGAGATCGGGTTTCGTCCACTCGGGAAGCGCATTCTGGTGTCCAATCAACGTCCGCAAGGCGAGCGCGGAAAGACCGCCTTGGTAACCGAGGAGGAATCGTCGGCAGCGAACGACAGCTACGTGCCGTCTACTGATGACCCCTTAGGTTACGACACCCGTGATCCGTCGTGGGTTCGCAAAGCGGCTGAGCATGCCTTGTCCGGTGCGGACAAGGCCGCGATCGAGAAGGAGGTTGATGCGGCGCTACGCCGATGGGGGCTGCGCCAAGGACCACCTGATCGCGCAGAGGAATAGGCCTCGCAGGTTTTTCTGCCGGCGAGGCCGACCAGCTCAGACGCGCCATGGCGACCTTCAAATTCACCGGCGGCGTCAGCGAGTTCAAGGACAAGCTCGTCCACGGGATGGTCGCCAATGGTTACACGAGGGAATTCGCGGAGAGGACGTTCGCGCAGTTAGAGGGTTTCGGGAGCTACGGTTTTCCCGAAAGCCATGCCGCCTCGTTCGCGCTCATTGCCTACGCAAGTTCCTGGGTTAAATGTCATCACCCTGACGTCTTCTGTACGGCACTGCTCAATAGCCAGCCCATGGGATTCTACTCGGTTGCTCAGATCGTAACCGATGCCCGTAATTACGGCGTCGAAGTAAGGCCTGTCTGCGTCAACGCCTCGCGGTGGGATTGCACGATGGAGAAAGTCGGAAACACCGGCCGTTTCGCCGTCAGGCTTGGCATGCGCGTCGTCAAGGGACTGCCGCAGAATGACGCCGCACGGATTGTGCTGGCGCGCGCGGATCAACCGTTTGAAAGCGCGGACGACATGTGGCGACGCTCCGGTGTCCCGACGGCTTCCCTGGTGAAGCTCGCCGAGGCCGATGCTTTCCTGCCGTCGTTGAAGCTGGAACGGCGTCAGGCGCTCTGGGACATCAAAGCGTTGCGCGATGAACCCTTGGAACTATGGGCGGCGGCGGCCGAGCGGGAGGCTCGCCCGGTCTCCGAAATGCAGGAACCCGCGGTCGTGCTCAAATCCATGGCGGAGGGCAGGGAGGTTGTCGAAGACTATTCGCATACCGGGCTGACCCTCCGGGCACATCCGATGTCGTTCCTCCGTCAGGACCTCAAGGCGAAGCGGATCGTCACCTGCGCCGAGGCCATGGGAGAGCGTGACGGACGATGGCTTTGGACGGCTGGGTTGGTCCTCGTTCGTCAACGCCCCGGGTCGGCCAAAGGCGTCATGTTTCTGACCCTTGAAGATGAGACCGGGATCGTCAACGCGGTAGTCTGGCCCTCTCTGTTTGAACGCCAGAGGCGGGTACTGATGACGGCATCGATGATGGGCATTCACGGCAAGATTCAGCGCGAAGGCGAGGTCGTCCACCTTGTCGCCCAGCGGCTCTTTGATTTCTCCGGTGACCTGGCGAGCTTGGGTGAACGCGACGGCGCGTTCCCGATGCCGCATGGACGTGGCGACCAGGTAAAGCACGGAGGCGGCCCCGATCCGCGCGACAATCCCAAGCCAGCCGTGCAGGCGAGGGATATCTATGTCCCGGACTTGCACATCGACACATTGAAGGTGAAATCAAGGAACTTCCATTGAGCTCGCGTCGGGTGCTACTGATGCGGCGAGCGTCTGGGTGGCCGCCCGGAGCGGGATGAACGACTACACAAAGATCAAGTTTTCCAAGCTTCCCTAAAAAAATCGACGCTGGCGGTGACAGATCACGTTCAGTCGTCCAGATCGAATCCAACTGAACTCCAGTGTGATCCTTTGTCTGCGTCACGCTTCTCTGTCGGGCCTACTTGACGACTTGACTTCCTTCCCCGCCAATAATCGAGGCCCCTCGTCAGGTCCGCACCTATCAGCTATCAACTGGGTGCGCCCGGTTCCCGAGCCGATAGACGCGCGGAGGCAAAATGGTCCAGACGCCGCTTCACACTTCATTTGGCCCCGCCGTGACGGCCGCGCAAATCGCACTTCGTTCGGACCTCACCGGGCAAACAGCAATCGTCACAGGCGGCTCGGAGTAGCTACTAAGGGTCCATGCAGTTTCGTCCGAACCTCCCACCTGGAGGACTTTCAATTCCTTGTCGGGCACGCCGCCATGGGTCCAATCACGATGAAGCACCTCGATCGTTACCGAGCCGAGCGCTGGAGGCGCATGGCGAGTAAAGTTGAGCGTTCGTCGTGAACATGTCGGCGCACGCAGCTTCGTCCCGGCGCGGTAAGCGGCCGTCATGCCATCCATGAGGGCTTAAATCCGGCAAGACTGTCATCGGCAACTCCAAAACCTGGAATAGGCGCGCCTTGATGTACTTCCTGATAGTCGAAGCAGTTTCGATCCTAGCCACTCTGGCCCAATGCAATCGCAAACCGAAATCGTGATCCCTGTTGAAGGCGGAACTGGTGCGGCGTACCCTCGCAAAATGCGGGAGGACGACGAACCAACCAGTGTATCTGCCGGACCGCAAAGGAAGCTGGCAGTTATCCTTGCGGCTGACGTCGCGGGCTACAGCCGCTTGATGGAGCGTGACGAGGAGGACACCCACGCGCGGCTGCAGGGACTATTGCGCGATGTGGTCCGCCCAGCGGTCGAAACACACAGGGGGCGCATCTTCAAGACCGCCGGGGACGGCTTCCTGGCGGAATTCGCGAGTCCAATCGAGGCGGTCCGCTGCGCCGTCGACCTCCAGCGAGTGACGGCCGAGCGGAACGAGGGTCTTGCCGAAGATCGCCGGCTGGCCTTCCGCATGGGCGTCAACCTCGGGGACGTGCTGGCTGACCGCGAGGACATTTTCGGAGACGGGGTCAATATCGCCGCGCGTTTGGAGGCCATAGCCGAACCCGGCGGGGTGCTCATAAGCCACAGCGTTCACGAACACGTCGATCGGAAGCTCCCGATCCACTTCGTCGATCAGGGCGAGTGTGTTCTGAAGAACATTGCCCGTCCCGTCCGGACTTTCCGGCTGGCCTGGGAAACGGGAGACTCCGTCTCATCCCAACGGGAGGACAACGGCCCGGCGGGCGTGCCGACGCTGCCGCAGGTGGCATCGATCGCCGTGCTGCCGTTCGCCACCCTGACCAGCGACGCGGAGCAGGGGTACTTCGCAGACGGCCTCGCGGAAGACCTGATCACCGATCTTTCCAAGGTCGAAGGCCTCCTGGTGATCGCCCGTCATTCGAGTTTCGCCTACAGGGATCGGCTGATGGATTTGCGCATGATCGCCAGGGAACTGGGTGTCCGCTACCTCATCGAGGGAAGCGTGCGGAGGGCGGCGGCGCGGGTGAGGATCAACGCTCAGCTCATCGACGCGTCCAGTGCCAGCTGTCTTTGGGCCGAACGCCTGGACCGAGATGTCGCGGACATCTTCGCATTGCAGGACGAGGTCGTCGGCAAAGTGATCAATGCCCTTGCCCACGCCCTGCCGTCGACGAAACCTCTTCCGAAGCGCAGGGTGACCGATCTCGAGGCCTACGACCTTTTCGTTCGGGGACGAGCGCTCGCAACGCAATCGCTCCGGGAGACGAGGGCGGCCCGACCGCTCCTGGCTAAGGCCATTGAGATCGATCCGGGCTTTGCCGGCGCGCATGCCTGGCTCGCGATGAGTCACCATTTCGATGCGCTCTATTACGGCCAGCCTACAGACAAACATCGCGCTGCCGCACGTGCTGCAGCCGAGACAGCCGTAGAGATCGATCCGGAAAACGCCGACGCGCACATAGTGCTGGGCTATCTGCGCGCCTATGAGGGCGAGTTCGAAGCGGGAGTGGCCGAGTTCGAGCAGGGGCTTCGGCTCAATCCCAATCACTCTGCGGGTTGGGCCCACCTTGCCGACCTCCGGGTGTTTGAGGGGCGTGCGACTGAGGCGGTCGAGTGCGCCGAGAATAGTTTTCGCCTTAATCCCTATCCGCCGGGCGACCACTACTCGTTCCTCGGCTGGGCCCAATATGCCGCTTGTCGGTACCAGGACGCTGCCGAAACGCTGCGCCATCCACAAGCGGGTGGACCTGGCTCAAAACGCAATCTCGCCGCGGCTCTCGCGCAACTCGGGCGTACCGCGGAAGCCCACGAGGTAGGGAGGGGATTCCTCTCGGAATTTCCGAATTTTTCGGCTCGGCAGTGGGGAAGGACGCAGCCGTTCCGCGATGATGCGGACCGCCAGCATTTCATCAATGGCTACATCAAGGCAGGTCTGCCGGAATGAGCTATTGGTCCGAGGGCCGGACCTTGTCGGCACCTATCCCGGCGTGAAGGTCGCGTCTGGCGACCATTTCCGGTACCCCTAGTCAGAACTCCATTGAGCAAGGATCAAGACATCGAACCGGATACCTACGCCTTCGATGTGGGACAGACCCGGATGAGGCTTAGAAGTTTTGGCGGCATCTACCGCCGGAGCGTAGCTCGCGGTTCTAAACGGCTACGGGATCGGAATTGGCCGCTTAGCTTGGCTGGCTCCCGACGCGCCTTCGAAGACTTCTTTTCGTTGCTACCAACGACGCTGACCTCAAGCCTCGATTGTGCTACTTTAGTACTGCATTAAATAGCGGTCCGAGGGGGAAGCCATGGATCGTAAGCTTGCCGCTATCCTGGCCGCCGATGTCGTCGGCTACTCAAGGCACATGGAACGGGACGAACAGGGGACGTACGAGAGGCTCGTCGTCAGCCGGAAGGAATTGTTCGAACCCGAGGTCGCCCGTCACCACGGGCGAATTTTCAAGCTCATGGGCGACGGCCTTTTGGCCGAGTTCTCGAGTGTCGTCGATGCTGTAGAGTGCGCGGTTGCCCGGCAGCGGGGACTGGCCGAACGCAATGCCGGCGTGTCCGCTGAGGATAGGATAGAAGTCCGCATCGGCATCAATCTCGGCGAGGTGATCGTCGAAGGGGACGACCGTTACGGAGAGGGCGTCAATATCGCCACGCGACTTGAACAAGTCGCCGAACCAGGCACCGTCTATGTGTCGGAAAAGGTCGCGCGGGAAGTTGAAAGAAAGCTGGCGTTCGGCTTCGAGCGGATGGGTTCACAACACGTCAAGAATATCAGCGAGCCTGTCACGCTCTATCGGGTCAAGCTTGACGGCCTCCCGAAATCTCGCATTAGACCGACCGGCTGGTTGGCGAGGCACCGCTGGATCGGGCCCGCCGCGGCCGCGGCGCTGGCGGCTGTAATTGCCGGAGTTGCCGCCCTCGGCATCCCCGCCAGGTTCCAGCAACCTCGCCTCATCAGCGATGACAGACCTTCGCTTGCCGTGCTCCCGTTCGATAATCTTGGCGGGGACGCGAAGTGGGACCGCATCGCCGACGGATTGACCGAAGATATCATCACGGACCTCTCTCACACGCGCGATCTCGTCGTTGTCGCTCGCACGTCGACTGAACGCTACAAGGGCATGGATGTCGATGCGCAAAAGGTCGGTAGGGAACTTGGAGTAAGGTACCTTCTGGAAGGCAGTCTACAGGCGGACGGCGACGAACTGCGGATTACCTCTCAGTTGATTGACGCCATCACGGGTGGCCACATCTGGTCACAGCGGTTCGACAGACACGCAGAGGACATCTTCAAGGTGCAGACCGAGGTGACCGGCAGCATAGCCACGAGGCTAGCCGGCTACTCTGGCCAACTGGCCGGGGCCGAGCTTGAGATCATCAGGAGAAAACCACCCGGCAATCTAAACGCTTACGAGACCTACCTGCTCGGAGTGCAGGCAAAGCATCAGGTCACGAGGGACAGCCTTGCAGAGGCCGAGAGATTGTTCAAGAAGGCCCTCGAACTTGATCCCAATATGGCGAGAGCCTACGTAGCACTTACCTATGTCTACAGTTACATGCTCGACTTAGGCATCGCGCCACCCGAGGAGCTCCTGCCGAAGCAGCGCGATGCTGCGCAACGGGCCGTGACACTCGACCCAAGTGACGGCGAGACGCACTTAGCCATGGGAGCGTCGCACTCATTTAGCGGGGAACCCGAATTGGCCCTGGCCGAGTTTACCAAGGCCGAGCAACTAGCCCCAAACAATGCAGACATCCTAATTCTTATAGCCTGGTATCTGCCGGCCTTGGGCGAATCGGAGAAAGCGGTAGGACTTGCTGACCGCGCTGTTCTGCTTAATCCCCTACATCCAGATTGGTACACGCAGGGGCTTGCGAATGTTTATTTCTTCGGAAGGCAGTTCGAGAAATCCGCCAAACACGCGAGGTTGGTCCCATCGCCCTTTGCACTGGATAGAGCCTTCGAAGCCATGGCGCTGGCTTACCTCGGCAAGCAGAACGAGGCCTCCAAGGCGGCCTCGCAAGTCAAAGAGCTGGGACCGGATTGGAATGCAGAACAATATCTGAGTAACATCGGAGGCTATCCCGAACCCGAGGCCGAACTGTTCGTCGAGGGCGCACGGAGGGCAGGGCTGCCAGCCTGCGTTCACAATGACGCAGCGGCCAAGCAGCCGAATTTTATCCACGTGAAGTCGTGCGATACAGAGCGCACCAAGGCCGCTTCCGGCTAAGTCGGGTTGTCCTCAACGCAAGGCTTAACAGAGGAACTCTGAGTGGCCACAGGGGAGACAATCGTCATCGGTGCAGGCGCAGCGGGGCTGGCGTGCTGCAAGGAGTTCCGAGGCGATTGCCTACGGATTCCCGGTGAGACCGTAATGAAGGGACGTCACCGGTTCTCGGTCATGTTGCGTCCAGGCGATGATCATCTCGTTACGAGAACCCACATTTTCCTGATCCCGTATGGAGATGAAATTCCATTATGGGATGGCGATTTTCATATATGTCTTCACCCTACCGCCACTTAATGCTGGTCGCCGCTCAAGTGGAAAGTCGCGCCCCCGCGTTGCCACTAACGTCAGCATATCGAGGTCGTAGCTCCACGTGCACTGGCGAAAAGACCTCATCCTGTCGCGATTGCCGTACCCACAGCGCGCCTTGCGCTGCCATCCAAGGCTGAATGCTTATTGTTTCGACAACGGGGATGAGATTGTGTAGGAACATTGCAAGAACACGTGTCGATGTCCGAATCCCCCAGAATTGGGGATGCGACCAAAGGAGATCTTCTCTTGAGCGACGAACAAGGTGCAGACAGGCACAAGGACAAGGCTCTTTACGAACACTACTGCGATCACTCTGACTGCACGAAATGGGGCGGCTTGGGCTTCGCTGCCGGCAAGGACGAGCCGCGCTGGTTCTGTTTCGAGCACCGGCCAGAGTGGAAGGGACGTTGACGCCAGCAGTAGCCCCGATACCTTTGTCCGCGATGGAGGAAAGCTGATGTGCGGACGTGCCGGCATCTGGGAAACCTGGCGAAACCCGGAGACCGACGAAGATATCCGCACCTTCTGCGTGGTCACCTGCACGCCGAACGAGATGATGGCTGCAATCCACGACCGAATGCCGGTCATCCTGTATCGGGAGGACTACGAACGCTGGCTGTCGATCGAGCCGGACCCATTTGACCTGATGAAGCCGTTCCCGGCCGAACTGATGATGATGTGGAGAATCGGCAGAAAGGTCGGCTCGCCGAAGAACGACACAGCAGACATTCTCGATCCGATTGAGCCCGCCTTTTGAAAGCGCTGTTTGGATGAAGCAATTCATTATCGACTGCACCGGAATGGCGACAGAGGCTGATTTTTGGCATCGGTACCTAACCGAGACTGGGCACGTTCGCCTTGTGAAAACGCGGGTGAACGTGCGCTATGCTCCCGCCTTGGAAGATCCGGGCTAGTCACACTTGTATCTTCTGCGGGCGTCCCGGAACGTGGGCCTGACCCCGCTGCCTGCCACGCGGCCTGATGGAAGACGGCGAATGAGGACCTATCTCGTCGTCGTCCGTTCCGAAAACGAGTTCTTATAGCGCTCGCCGTTTGCGACGTAGTGCTTGGCAGCGGAACGATTCCGCTGGACCTCCTCGTCGGTAAGAGGCCGGCCCATCCGGGCAGGGCTGCCGAGGATCAAGGCGTTGTCCGGAAACGTCTTTCCTTCGGTAACCAGCGCGCCAGCTCCGACAATGGAGTTCGCACCAATGCGAGCGCCGTTGAGAATGATGGCTCCCATGCCGACCAGGGTGTTTTCCCCGATTACACATCCGTGAACTAGCGCCCGGTGTCCGATGGTGCAGCCTCGGCCGATCACCACCGGGAAGCCCGGATCTGCGTGCATCACCGCCTGGTCCTGGATATTCGTACCACTTCCGATCGTTACCTTTTCTACGTCTGCGCGGACCACGGCCCCAAACCACACGGTCACGTCCCTCCCGAGCGAGATGTCGCCGACGAGGATGGCGTTGGCTGCCACCCATCCCGTGTGGCTATCCTCGAAATTCGGGGCTTGGTCGCCGAGCTCGTAGACCGACATTGAAGCGTCCTCCCATTGCATTCAGCAAACTTATCGGAATTCAATTTATACCTTGCAGAATAATTTGAGCGTGGCAAGTTTGTGGCGGGCCGGTCCCGCACAACGACCTGTCCACGTGAGCGTCCAAGAGTGTTGACATTCTACCAGTTGTCATTCTAGCATTACAACTGTAGTACAGTTCTAACGATAGGCCCACGATGTTCAATGATCTCGCAGCGCTCGATAAGCGTCATCTGATCCACCCTGTGGTGCCCTGGCGGGCGCACGAAAAGCGCGGTGTCACGATTCTAAAATCCGGGAAGGGTGCATACGTCACGGACGCCGACGGGAACACGCTGATCGACGGGTTCTCTGGCCTGTGGTGCGTCAACGCCGGGTACGGCCAGCAGACGATTGTTGACGCTGTGAAGCGTCAGCTGGAAGAGATGGCTTATGCCACGAACTACTTTCACTACGGTAACGAGAATGCAGTTAGACTTGCCGCGCGCCTAGCCGAACTTGCGCCCGGCGACCTTAATCGCGTCTTCTTCACGCTCGGCGGATCCGATGCGATCGACTCTGCCATCCGGATGATCCGCTATTATTACAACGTCACCGGGCGGCCGGCCAAAAAGCACATGATCGCGCTCCAGCGGGGCTTCCACGGATCATCGAGTCTCGGATCCGGTCTCACCGCCCTCAAGAACTTCCACGACGACTTCGACTCTCCCGCTCCTTGGCAGCATCACATCGCTTCGCCCTATCCCTACCGGAACCCTGTTGGCCAAGACCCGCAGGCAATCATAGCCGCGTCCGTACAGGCGCTGAAGGATAAGGTCGCGGAGATCGGAGCGGACAATGTCGCTGCTATCTTCGCGGAGCCTGTCCAGGGTTCGGGCGGTGTACTTGTTCCTCCCGACGGGTGGTTCAAGGCGATGCGCGAGGCAGCGCGTGAGCTCGACATCCTTTTCGTCGCAGACGAGGTGATCACGGGCTTCGGTCGGACAGGCCCGATGTTCGGTAGCGAATACGACGGCGTTGTCCCCGACATGATGACGATTGCGAAGGGCTTGACTTCTGCCTATCAGCCGATGGGCGCTCTCATGATGAGCGATGCGCTCTACGCGGCCATCGCCGATAGCAGTCCCGAAGCGCGCGCCATTGGCCACGGTTTCACATATTCCGGGCATCCAGCCAGCGCGGCCGCCGGACTTGAGGCGATCCGGCTTTATACCGAAGGTGGGCTGCTTGAGAACGGGCAGAAGATCGCGCCCCGCTTCGCAGGGGGCCTGCAGTCTCTCTACGATCACCCGTTAGTGGGTGACGTCCGGGTGCGGGGTCTTCTCGCTGCGGTCGAGCTTGTGACCGACAAGGAATGCAAAACCAAGCCGGATGCTGGGCTGAACATCAGCCATCATCTCGCGCGCCTCTCCTACGAAAAGCGCGTGATCTTCCGCGCGTTCTCCGACGATATCGCAGGCTTCGCCCCGCCGCTCTGCTGCAGCGAAGACGATATCGACATCATCGTCAGCCGTTTCCGCGAGGTGCTCGACGAACTTCTCCTAGTCAACGAAATCCGGACGGCGGCGGCATGAACACCAACATCAAACCCGCAAGCGTAGCCATGACTTCCCTGCGTCAGAGGCTTCGCGATCCTTCGCTCTTCATCGAAAAGGGCTGTCTCGCCGGAAGTTGGGTCGATGCCGACGACGGTTCCACGATCGCCGTTTACGATCCGGCGACCGGGCTAGAGATTGGCACGGTCCCCTCGATGGGTGCAGTCGAGGCGGACCGTGCCGTGAAATCCGCCGACGCTGCGTTCCGCGCTTGGGCCAGTGAAACTGCCCTTGTTCGCGCCCGGGTCATGGAGAAGTGGTTCGACCTGGTCGTCGAGAACGCCGAAGACCTCGCCACCATCATCACGATTGAGCAGGGCAAACCTATCACGGAATCCCGGACGGAGATCAGCTACGGCTCCGGTTTCATCAAGTGGTTCTCTGAGGAAGCCCGCCGGACATACGGGCAAGTGATCCCTGCCAACGAGAGGGACAGACGCATCATCGCGGTCAAGCAGCCCGTTGGGGTCTCAGCCGCGATAACACCGTGGAACTTCCCGGTGGCGATGATCACTCGCAAATGCGCGCCGGCGATCGCGGCCGGATGCCCGGTCATCGTTAAGCCTTCCGAATTCACACCCTATTCCGCGCTGGCGCTCGCGTTGCTGGCACAGCGCGCCGGCGTTCCCGACGGCATCATCAGCGTTCTCACGGGACCGCCGGAAGGGATCGGCCGTGTGCTTACCGGAAATCCGGCTGTCCGGAAGGTCTCGTTCACCGGCTCGACGCGGGTCGGCAAGCTTCTGATGAGGCAGAGCTCGGATACCGTGAAGAGAGTGAGCTTCGAACTCGGTGGCAATGCCCCGTTTCTGATCCTCGACGACGCGGACATCGATCTCGCGGTCGCCGGAGTGATCGCGAGCAAGTTCCGCAACGCAGGGCAAACCTGCGTCTGCGCCAACCGTATCCTCGTTCAGGACGGGATCTACGACCGATTTGCCGACACACTGGCCGAAGCCGTCTCCGCCATGAAGGTAGGCAACGGTCTCGACGACGGTGTCGCAATCGGGCCCCTGATCAACGCCGCTGCTGTACAGAAGGTCAACCGCCATATCGAGGACGCGCTGTCGGAGGGTGCCGGAACGCTGCTCGGGGGCGTCTCGGCAGGCCGGGACCAGTTCTGCGGACCGACTATCCTCGTCGGAGCGACGCCGTCGATGCTGGTCGCGCGGGAGGAAACGTTTGGTCCCGTCGCCCCCTTGTTCCGCTTCAAAGAGATCGACGAGGCAATCGCGTTTGCCAACGACACGCCCTTCGGCCTGGCGGCGTACGCCTTCTCGGAGAGCATGCACCGCGCGCTCTATGTCGGCGAGCGCCTCGAATTCGGAATGATTGGCCTGAACAGCGGAAGCGTCTCGTCGGAGGTCGCTCCGTTCGGGGGAATGAAGGAGTCCGGGATCGGGCGCGAAGGCGCAAGCCAGGGGATGGACGAGTACCTCGAACTCAAGACCATGCACATCGGCGGCATGAGCCGCCCGGTCTAGCGGAAACCGGGCGCGCGGCAGGTCGATCCTGTCGCGCGGTACGGTCATGCACACGACGAGAAGCGATAGGACGGAATTTCGCAATGCCCTCATTCGCCAGCGAATACTCGACGAGAGATGGCCTCGATCTTGCCAAGCTGCTGTACCTCCGTGAGGTCTCGCCACGCGAACTGATGGATTGCGCCATCAACGCCGCCGACGCGGTCAACCCCCGGTTCAACGCGTTCTGCTTTCCGCGGTATGAGCAGGCGCTGGAAGAGGCATCCAACGCGCCCCTCAGGGGAAGGTTCGGCGCTCTTCCATTCGTGTTCAAAGATTCCGGACTCGCCGCCGATCGCCATAGGGGAAGTATTGGCTCGCGGCTTTTCGCCAACAGCCTCTCAACTTCGAACTCGACCTTGGCCGAGCGTTTCGCGCGAGACGGGTTTATCAGCTTCGGACGGACGACAGTCCCCGAGATGTGCATGGCTCCGACGACTGAGGCATTGCAGAACGGAGGGCCGACCCGCAATCCTTGGGTACCATCACGATCCGCTGGCGGTTCGAGCGGCGGGGCCGCCGTTGCCGTCGCCACCGGAGTCGTCCCGATCGCGCACGGTAGCGATGGCGGCGGATCGATCCGCATCCCGGCAGCCTGTTGCGGTGTCTACGGCCTCAAGACGTCCCGTGGCCTCGTGCCGCACGGTCCGGTGAAAGGCGAGGGCTGGGGAGGGCTCGCGGTTCATGGGGTTCTTACCAGAACGGTCCGGGACAGCGCAGCCGCGCTCGATGGCATAGCGGGGGCGGAACCCGGCGCACCCTACGCAGCTCCTTCGAGACCCGGCTCATATCTCGACGAGATCGACCGACGCTTCGACCGTCCCCTGAAGATAGCGAAGTGGACGAGCGGCTGGAACGGCGTCGTCATTGCTCCAGATTGCCTCGCCGCTTTGGACACAGCTGAACGCGAGTTGATTACTCTCGGCCACGAGGTTGTGGAAGCTCCGCTGCCGGAGCTCGACTATTCGGCCTTCATTGAAGCGCTGATCGACGTCCTTTGCGCCAACGCGGCGATGTCGGTGAAGGACTTCCTGACCACCTCACCGAAGGATGGTTGGCAAGACCTTCTGGAGCCAGCCATCCTGGATGCCTGTCTCCTCGGGACCGAAATGCCGGCCACAAGGTACGTCGCCGCGATCAACACGTTCCATCGTGTGGGCCGTATCCTCGACGCGTACCTCGCAAACTACGACTTCGTAATCTCGCCGACGCTGACGTCGCCCCCGTTGCCCCTTGGCGAGCTGTCGATGGAAGGGGATTTTCGTACCTTCAGACGCAAGGCCGCCCGATACACAATGTTCCTGGCGCTACTCAACGCGTCCGGCCAGCCGGCTGCCAACCTCCCGCTTTATCGAAACAGGGACGGCCTCCCCATCGGCGTCCAGCTCATTGGTCGTTTCGGGACGGATGCCGAGGTGCTGAGGCTCTCCGCCCATTTGGAACGCCAGGCGGGCTGGGCCGCACAACAATTCGCCATTGGCGGCGCGCATGGAGCCAGTAGCGGGGCTTCCGGCTCGGCCTGGGGCCACGCGGACGAACTCGAAACATTGGCGGGAGGGTGAACCGCAACGGTCTACTCAGGCCGACACGTCGTACCCAGAAAAGAAAAAGGGGATCGCATGGAAAACCGGAATGGAGTGGTTACTCCTTTGAGGAAACTGGACAGACAACAGAGAAGCGCGGTCGAGGGGCGAGTCCTGGCCGATGCGAGACAGATCAGCGTGTCTTTCGGACCGCTGGAAGTCGTCAAGCAGGTGGACCTGTCAGTTCACAAGGGCGAGGTCGTCGCCATCATCGGTCCTAGCGGCTCCGGCAAGAGCACCTTCCTTCGGTGCTTCAACTACCTCCAGCCTCCCGCGTCTGGCACTCTGATTATCGACGGCCAAGTCGTCGTCGACGGAGGAAGGAAGCCTTCCAACACGGACCTGCTCAAGCTCCGCCGGAAGATCGGCATGTGCTTTCAGTCGTTCAATCTTTTTCCGCATCTAACGGCTGTCGAAAACGTTGACCTCGCACAGATATCCGCACTCGGAAGATCCAAAAGCGACGCGCGCGCGAGAAGCATGGAGCTTCTCAAGCGCGTCGGTCTGGAGGCCAAGGCCGGTACGAAACCCGCGCACTGCTCCGGGGGACAGCAGCAGCGTATCGCGATCGCCCGCGCGCTGGCGCTTGATCCCGACATGATGCTGATGGACGAACCCACGTCTGCGCTCGATCCCGAACTCGGTCACGAAGTGCTGGCCGTCATGCGGGAACTAGCCGACTCCGGGATGACCATGATCATCGTGACGCACGAGATGCGTTTCGCCGAGAACGTCGCCGACCGCATCATGTTCATGGCCGACGGGAAGGCCGTCGAAATCGGAGAGCCGCGACAGGTTCTTCGAGCACCGATCCACGAACGCACCCAGCAGTTTCTAAGCATGGTGTTCGACCGATGACGGGGATCACGGATTACATCCCCATCATTGCCCAAGGCATTTCGATGACATTCCTCGTTGCCGTCATCTGCTTCACGGCTGGCGGCCTCCTCGCGGTTCCAGTCGCGGTGGCGAGACTGTCCGATAACAAGATCGCAAGATCGACGGCTGCGGGATACATCGCGCTCATTCGCGGCGTACCGCCTATTACCTGGCTGTTCCTCATATTTTACGGCCTCCCTCAGCTCGGGCTGAGGTTCTCGAGCTTTTCGGCGGCTGTTGTCGGGCTGACGATGATCTGTTCCGCGTATATCGCGGAATTCTACCGATCGGGCTGGCTGGGGATGCCCGCGGGCCAGATAGAAGCAGCCAAAGCGCTAGGGCTCTCAAGTTTAGAGGCGTTCCGCAAGGTAATAGCGCCACAGATATTCGTGATCGTGCTTCCGATGGCGATCACGTACTTCATCGCCCTTCTGAAGAACTCGGCCGTCGTCTCCGTCATCGGTGTGAGCGACATCACCGAGAAGGCGCTCAGCCTTAGCAGGTCAGCGCCCGATCCCTTCAACGTCTTCATCGCGGCAGGCTGCGTCTACATGATGATCAGCGTGCCTATCGGCCTGCTGGGTCGCGTAACGAGCCCCTGGGTGGCCCGCCGTTTCGGGATGGCATGATGGAACTGTTCTTTTATTTTCTTGGAAAGACGCTGCCGGGTTTGCTTGTCAGCCTCCAGGTTATCGTTGGTGTCGTGGCGATCGGCATACCGTTGGGAATGCTCCTTGCGCTAGGCTTGGTAAATACGAGCCGCCCAATTCACGGTGCCGCACTCGTGGCCGTGGAAATCTGCCGTGGCATTCCCGCTCTCGTGATGCTCTACATCGTCTATTTCGGGCTACCGCAGTTCGAAGTCATCCTCGACGCGATTCCGTCGGCCTGCATGGCGCTCGGTATCAGCATGGGCGGCTTTCTGGCCGACGTATTCAGAGCAGGCTTCCTCGCGGTTCCAATGGGACAGCGTGAAGCCGCGTCCGCCCTGGGTCTCAGCAGACCGACAGCATTCTTTAGGGTGATCCTGCCGCAGACGGTGCGCATCGTGACGCCGCCGGTCCTCGGCTACGTCATCAGCTACTTCCAGGCCACGGCACTCGCCTACACCATCGCCGTCCCGGAGCTAATGAGCCGGGCTTATTCGGTGGCATCCGACAATTTCCGGTTCCTAGAGGCGCTTACGCTTGCTGGCGTCCTCTACGCGATCATCTGCATCCCTTCCGCTTTTGTCGTCAACCGCATGAGCGAGCGCGAGGGAGCCAGTTCCAAACATTGAAGAAGACCCCGGAGCCAACCGGGCCGACCTAACCTCTAAAGCCAAACTGGGAGCCTAGCATGACAAAGACTGCACGATCGAATGCCCTTCTGAGCACTTTCCTTTCCGCGGGAGCGGTCTTCTTGCTCGCGGCAGGGGGGGCGTCCGCACAGTCCGACTGCACACCCGTCTCGAAATTCAAGACCCTGGAGCCCGGCGTACTAAAGATCGTCGCTCCCGACATGCCGCCGTTCTTCACCTACAAGGACGGCGTGATGGGCGGCTTCGAGGGCCTCTTCTTCACGAAGTTTGCAAAGGACAACTGCCTTACCCCGTCGGTCACGGTCCTCCCTCTCGGCGGTGTCGTGGAATCGGTCCGCAACCGACTCGCGGATGTCGGTGGCGCGGGTCTCAACCCGACGCCGGAACGCGGTAAGGTCGTCGGCCTGACGAACCCGATCTACTATAACGCGGCCGTCTTCGTCGGCAGGAATCCTGATCCCGAGCTCGAGAACTACGACGGCAAGGTCATAGGCACCGTAACGGGCTTCAATTTCAACAAGGAGCTCGAGACCTGGGGCAAAGCCAACCTCAAGGTCTACGACACCGCGGACGCGGCCTTCGCGGACATCAAGAGCGGTCGCCTCCCAGTCATGCTTCTCGGTGGTCTCAACGCCCTCTACAGAATTTCACTGGTGCCGGAGAGCGGCCTGAGCGCGGTCGACGCGAACCCCAACCCCGTGGTGACGAGCTTCAACAAGAAGGGGCGCACGAACGTCGTCCATACGAAGGACAATCCGGAGCTAACCGAGGCGCTCAACACTGCGATCGCCTCCATGCGCAAAGACGGGACGCTGGCGAAGATTCTCGAGGAGGTGAAACTTCCCGCCAACGTCCTCATCCCGGCTGCCGAGGCAGGGGAAAATTGAAAACGGCGTCGAGTCAAAAAACGCCGCACCGCAATTTTACCACTTGACCGACATTACAACTGTACTACAGTTCTAACATACTGAAGAGTATGGGGGGCGTGGGTGCCCTGCCTCCCGCAAGAATGGGTAAGATAGGTATGACTTTGCACCAAGTATGCACTTCTGACGAACTGGCCGAGGGGCAGCATAGATTGATCAGCCATCACAAGGGCGAGGTCGGTGTTGTCCGCTATAACGGTCGCCTCGTGGCGATCCGCAACAAGTGCCCACACGCGGGCGCGCAGTTGTTGCTGAAGCCCGTCAGGCGCACGACGGTCTCCTCCTGTCCGCACCAAATCGAACTAGGCTACCAGGACGGCGTATTCACTTGCCCCTGGCACCACTGGGAGTTTGACCTGCGTGACGGCTCCTGCCTCGCCGACCCACGCTTGAAGCTTGAAAGGTTCCCCGTGGAGGAGACGGGCGGGAAAATCTTGGTTGAGATCCCGGACTGACCCAAGCTTGCCATTCAGGAGATAGAAATGAACGTCCAGAACAATTCGTCAATTGAGACGGGAACACTCATTACCAGTTGGGCTATCGATTCCGATGTCCATCCGAACGTCGCCGACGGCCTCCGCAGCCTCAAGCCCTATTTATCGAGCGCGTGGGTCCGCCGTCTCGGTCTCGACACGATGTCAGACTGGGGCTCGCGGGTGAACGGTAACCAGGTTACCATCCCCACGCAGCCCTACATTAATCCGCACGGTACGATGCGACCGGAGACGATACCGCCGGGCGGCGGTGTGCCGGGCTCCGTCCCGGAAATGATGAACCGCGACTTCCTGGACGTGAACGATCTGGGGGGAGCAGTGATTACTCCCGGACCGGCTCTTCAGCTTGGCGGTTTTCCGGACGCCGACATGGCGACTGCAATTGCCGGGGCGATTAACGAGTGGCAGGCGCAAGAGTGGTTTCCATCGGATCCGCGCTGGCTTGGCTCCATCGTCATCAGCCCGCGTGACCCGCTGGCTGCCGCGAAGGAAATTCACAAGTGGGGCAAGGATCCCCGGATGGTGCAGGTGTTCATCCCCTCGCTTTCCGGTATCTCTATGGGCAAGCGGCATTTCTATCCGATCTACGAGGCGGCCAACGAATATGGCCTGCCCATTGCCAACCATCCGGGTAGCGAAGGTGCGGGCGCGAACGACAACATGTTCGCCGTCGGCGCGCCCTCATACTATTTCGAATACCACGCCCTGTTCGGCCAATCGGGTCAGACCAATCTCGTTAGTCTGGTGGCCGAAGGCGTGTTTGACCGCTTCCCCAACATGAACGTCCTGTTCCAGGAGCAGGGCTATGCGTGGCTGGTCGAAATCCTTTGGCGCATGGATCAGAAGTGGAAGGGCGTTCGCTCGGAAATCCCCTGGGTAACCAAACTGCCGAGCGAGTACGTGATGGAGCGCGTTCGACTTGCTAGCCAGCCGATGTACGAACCGCGCCGCGGTTCTCATCTCGAGAAGCTGTTCGAACTGATCAACGCCGAGCAGTTGCTCGTCTTTAGCAGCGATTACCCGCACTGGGACACCGACGATCCGATGACGGCCTACACCAAACTCCCGGAACGCCTTCGCTCGAAGATGTTCATCGATAATCCGTACGCCTTCTTCAAGCTCAAGCGGAACGGAAGCACGCCCCGAGAAGGCGTCTCGCGCATTGTCTGAGACCTACCAGAAAGGAGGCCGACGATGAGCGGAGCAAGTTCGTTCGACCTGCGCGTCGTCGAGACGCGACGGATGGCAGACGATGTACTGGAGTTGGTGCTCGCCCGGCCGGACGGCAGCCCGCTTCCGTCATGGTTGCCAGGCGCGCATATATCGCTCGAGCTCCAGCAGGGGCTGGAACGCCAATACTCCCTGTGCGGGAGGCCCGACGATTGCGCGACGTGGCGGATCGCGGTGCTGAAGGCGAGGGAGAGTAGGGGCGGTTCTCGCCACATCCATGACAAGCTGAAATCCGGCGCGATCATACGCTCGACCGGGTTGCGGAACCACTTCCCCCTCGAAGCGGCCAGCGGCTACATCTTCATCGCGGGTGGCATCGGCATCACGCCGATGCTCCCGATGATCGCCGAGGCGGAGCGCGAGGGTAAACCCTGGGTCCTCCACTACGGAGGGCGTAGCAGAGCGTCGATGGCGTACCTGACCGAACTCTCTGCTTACGGGGACCGCGTGAACGTCGTTCCCGAAGACCAGGCGGGCATGCTCGATCTTCGGTCGATCACGCAGGATATCCCGGAAGGATACCTCGTATACTCATGTGGCCCCGAAGGGCTCCTGAACGCCTTGGTAGGCCTTTCCGCCAACTGGAAGAACGGCACGCTCCACCTCGAGCGTTTCACTCCGGTCGAGCTCGACACGAGTGGTGACAAGCCTTTCACAGTTCACCTGCGGGATAGCGGCCGCTCGATCGTCGTCGGCGCGAACGAAACCATCCTCGACGCGATGAAAAGGGAAGGGATGAGCCCTCCTTCCTCGTGCCGCGAGGGAACATGCGGAACATGTGAAACGAAAGTGCTCCGTGGAAAGGTCGACCACCGAGACGCGGTCCTGAGCGCGTCGGAGAGGGAGGCCGGAGATTACATGATGATATGTGTCTCCCGGGCGCTCGGTGACGAAATCGAGATCGACGCGTGACGTCGGGTAGGTGAACTATGGGACTTGTACTTCAATCCGGCACCCGCATCGCCGTAAGCCTTGGGGTCGATTTTGACGCTCACACGGTCTGGGAAGGATCGTTCAACGTTTCGTCGCCATCGTATCTCTCGCGCGGCGAGTTCTGTGCGGAAGTGGGCGCTCCTCGTCTTCTGGAGCTCTTCCGCAAACACGACATCAAGACGACCTGGTGCACGCCCACGCATACGATGGAGACGTTTCCCGAAAGCCTTGAGAAAATATTGGCGGACGGACACGAAATTGCGGCGCATGGTTGCCGCCACGAGCGTATCGGCGGACTCGAAGAGGCCGAGGAAAGGCGTCTGCTGGAAAAGCAGATGGAGCTTCATACGAAGTATGTGGGCCGCCGTCCTCGTGGCTATAGATCACCGTCGTGGGACTTCAGCCCCAACACCCTAAGCCTCCTTGAAGAATATGGATTCGACTGGGATTCATCTCTCATGGGGCGCGACTTCGAGGCGTATCGACCGCGTCCGATGCTTCGTAGCGAAGTTGGCCCTCACGTGTTCGGCGATCCGAGCCCGATAATCGAAATTCCCGTCTCTTGGTACCTCGACGATTTCCCGGCGCTGGAGCACGTATCGCGCATCAACCCAGGACTGGCGAGCACCGAGGTGACTTACCAGCGCTGGAAAGACCACTTCGACTTCGCCTACGAGGAAGTTCCCAATGCGATCTTTGTGCTGACCGTGCATCCTCAAACGATCGGGCGCGCCGCCAACCTTATGATGTTCCGAAAGCTGGTTGACTACATGCGCTCTAAAGACGGCGTCGCTTTCATGACGCTGAGCCAAATCTGCGACAGCTGGCAGGACTTGTCGGATTTCGCAACCCTCAAGCACGGCGAGCGAACGACCCATGCACATCGATAGACATGTCGAAGATGGCGCATTGTGGCTGACGCTCAGCAACCCGGACAAGATGAACTGCCTCGGTCTCGCTGAGTATAACGGCCTTGCTGACGCCGTCATCGAGGCCAGTGCCGACGACACGCTAGACGTCATCGCGATCACCGGGAGCGGTCGCGCCTTCTGTACTGGAGGAAACCTCAAGGAAATCCAGTCGGAACAGGCGAAGGGCGAACTACCGGGCAAGGTCATAATCCAGCGGTTCGCAGACGCTTCACTGCGACTGTTCCAAGCCATCGAAAGCTCGTCGAAAACCGTGGTTGCCGTCGTTAATGGCTACTGCCACGCGGGCGGACTGAGCATCGTGTTGAGCAGCGACGTTTCCATCGCCAGCGACCGTGCGGACTTCTGCGTGCCGGAGGCCAAGGTGGGGCTTGCCGATCCTTATGCGCCACTCCGGCTGGCGCGCGCCGTCGGTTTACCCCGCGCGAGATGGATGATGTACACAGCCGAGAGAATCCCAGCAGCGCAGGCGTTTGAAATCTCCCTGGTGAACAGGGTGGTTCCGCACGAGACGCTTATCGAGGAGGCCCGCTCTCTAATCGGAGTTCTTCAGAGGACCTCGCCGACCAGCCGGGCCATCTACAAGAAATGCCTCAACTCCGATCTTCCAGCCTTCAGTCGGGACATCATGATCAGCGCGAATGCGTCGCCTGATGCCCTGGAAGGGCTGCGGGCGTTCGTCGAGCGGCGCGAACCAATATGGCCCTCCCGTCAGGGACCGCGCATCGGCGGCGCATGACCTGGGCTGGCTTGAAGCGAAAAGTTCAATGAATCACCTCCCGGTCGGGAGCAAGGAAAGGAACTGGCAAATGTATTCTGATGAGACGGGCAGGCTGCTGGCGCGCGGTTCGGCGATCAGCCTCGGCGACGTGCTCGAAACGCGCGTGATGGTTTCCCCGGACTGGCTGGCGCTCGAGTATCTCGGGCACGATTTCACCTATCGCGAACTCAATTCTCTCGCCAACCAGTGCGCGTGGTCGCTGCTCGACCTCGGCGTGAAGTACGGGGAGGCAGTTGTGGTTCTCTCGGAAAACACGCTTGACTACCTGTCCCTGATCTATGGGGCCGCGAAGACCGGAGTAGCCGTCGCCGGATGCAACTATCGTCTGGCGGCACCCGAAGTCGCGGTTTCGATTTCGGTCATAGCGCCGCGGTTCGTGTTTGTTTCCGCCTCTCTTGAGCCCCTGTTACGCAAAGCGATGCCGCATTACCCTGAGGGCTTGGCGAAGCCCGAGATCATCGTCTGGGATTCCAATGATTTCGGCGGCCACAAGCCCGAGCTCAGCAAAGCCCTGCGCCACGAGACGGACGCGGATCCACGGATCGATATCGATCCCGAGTCCGTCCTCGTGATCGTATATACGAGCGGTACGACCGGCGCACCGAAAGGCGCGGCCCTGTCCCATCGCTCGATCATGGCACGCGCTGGCATCATGTGCGCCGAGCTTCAGCTGACTGAGACGGACAACTACGTCGCGTGGCACCCGCTTTTCCACATGTCCTGCTCTGACTATGTCCTGATCACGCATGTGCGCGGGGGCAAGGTGTTCATGACGCCGCGTTTCGACGCGCCGGCGATCGCCGACTTCTGCACGCGCGAGAAGATCGGGTGGCTCTTCCTGGTTCCCGGCGTCCTGGACGACGTGGCCGAAGCCATCAAGGCGACCGGCAAGTCCGTCAAAGGCATCAAATACGTCGGCTGCATGGCCGATCTTTCACCGGTCCACTCCCTCAAGAACATCACGGAAGTCACCGGGGCAGGCTACTTCAACACCTTCGGAACGACAGAGGTCGGCACCGTTCCGAGCGCCTACGGCACGCTTGACCTGTCCCAGGCAACTGTCTCGTTCCGAAAGGTGCAATCAACGTTCTCCCGGATGCGCATCGTTGATGGAAACGGAAACGACTGCCCGACCGGCACGCCCGGCGAAATCCTTTACCGGACACCCACGCTCTTCAGCGGCTATTGGAACAACGACAAGGCGACGAACGAGACCATGCGGAATGGCTGGTATCATTCAGGGGATATCTGCGTCCTCTACGACGACGGCACTTACGATTACCTCGGCCGAAGCAAGTACATGATCAAATCCGGCGGGGAGAGCATCTATCCGGCGGAGATCGAACATGTCCTGCTCAAGCATCCTAACATTTCTGAAGTTCAGGTGATCCGGGTCCCGGATCCAAAATGGGCTGAGGTGCCGGCCGCCTACATAGCGACCCATGACGGCAACGAAATATCCGAGCAGGAGTTGAACGAATTCTGCGCCAAGCTGATCACCAAATGGAAGATTCCCAAGCACTACCGCTTTATCGGTACGGATGACTTTCCGCGCAATGTCACCGGAAAGATCGAACGTCCCCGCCTCGAAAAGATGTTCGCTGCCGAGCAACTCGTAGTGGCATAGTTGAACCGCGGGCAGGCTTACAGGGAGCCTGCCTGCCAACCACCTCTTCCCGGCCCCTGCCATCGGCGCTATATTTAGTGCTGTACTGTTCTACAGTGTAATGTCGTAAATCGCGCCCGGGGTGCGATGCAGGAGCAATTGAATGAACAATCCGAGTTATTCGGACGACTTTACGGTCGGGGATATCGTAATTCGCAAGACCACAGCCGCCCAGCAGGTAGCGGACGGTCTGTCCGATCTCATTCTTTCCGGAAGGGTCATGCCCGGCCAGAGACTTCGCGAGGCAGCAATCGCCGCCGAACTCGGTGTGGCTCGCAATACCATCCGCGAGGCGATCAGACAGCTGGAATTCGCGGGTCTAGTCCGGGTTGAAGTCAATCGCGGCGTCGTGGCAATTTCGCCAACCCGTGACAGTCTCGCCAGCCTCTACAGTGCCCGGCTGACCCTGGAGAGCAGCGCCGTCGAGCACCTTATCGATAAGGCGGCGATCGCTAAGGTGCGGCAGGCGTATGATAGGCTCATTGACTCGGTTGCCACGCAAGACGTCGGCACCATCGTGCGGAGCGATCTGGCGTTTCATACGGAGATCGTCGCTCTACTGAAAAGTCCGCGGATCGATCAGTTTTACGCCCAGCTGTGCCGCGAACTCCGCTTCTACCTCGTGTTTCTTTCAGTGAAGGATAGTCAGTTCGTCCAGCTGTCCGGTGTAGTCGACGAGCACAAGCCGATCATGGACGCAATTGAATCCGGCGACGTGCAGCGTGCGAAGGCCGAGGTTAGTAATCACATCCGAAACAATGAGCAGCGCGTCGCGTCGTTGATATTCAGGCACCTTCCCCGGGAGCAGACAGGCGCGGCAGTCTAAAGATGGCTGTCTGGCTCTCATAAGCGTTCCAGACACACTGTCGGTAGCCTACCCGGTCGTCGCTTTCATGAAGGAAGGACTGCCTAGCGAAGTTCTGAAGTCGCTCCTCATTGAACATCCCAGCGTGCGTGTTGCGGGGGCGGATGTCACGGTTCCTCCGATCGTCAGCCGGAACTACGGATCGAAAGGTTTGACGGTGAACGGGCTCCTCGGAGTCATCCCATCGCTGCGAATTATGCGAACTCCTTGGGTATGCCGACCGCGATTTCGATGAGGTGCACAAGCTTTTCGAGACCGCGGCCCAGTACGGCTATGGCGATAAGGACGTCTACGCCGTGGGTGAGGCCCCGTCAGCTCGCTAATTACCGAGTAATGCCCCGCTAATGGACAGCGAGCGGCAATCGGCGCGAAAGCGCGAGGCACTTCCGAACGTCAACAGCAGTTTAAACGGCGACGCCTCCACTTCCTCCACCCTCAGCATTGTAGGCGACGATCGCGACTGAAAGCTTGACGACCGCACACGGTATGTACTAGATAGACTAATAACATACTCGCAAGTTTGTGGCGTATCGTTCGGGCATTTGGCGACGGTAGAGTCGGACTGTAAGGGGAGCGGTCAATGGATCGGGAGTTCGATTTCATCGTAGTCGGAGGTGGATCGGCAGGGTGCGCTTTAGCCGCGCGCCTGAGCGAGGACTCCAGGGTCACGGTCCTTCTCATCGAAGCCGGGCCGGATGCCAATCCGTGGCAGGTGCGCATGCCCCTGGCGGTCGACGCTCTTCTCACGTCCACGAAGTATAACTGGGCATTCGAGTCCGAAGAAGAGGAAGGCCTTGGCGGCCGAAAGATTGCGCATCCCCGTGGCCGCGTGATGGGCGGTTCTTCCGCCATCAACGGCATGGTTTACACCCGCGGCAATCCTCAGGATTATGACGAATGGCGCGACGAACACGGATGTACCGGGTGGGGTTACGCGGACGTCCTTCCATACTTCATCCGCATGGAAAACGCCAAGGGCGGCGACGACCGTTACCGGGGACGCACAGGTCCGCTGAAAGTGACGCGCCCGGTATTCAAGAACCCCTTGAATCATGCGTTTATCGAGGCTGGCCGTGAAATTGGCTATCCGGTTACCGAGGACTCGAATGGTCCTCAGCACGAAGGTTTCGCGGTAGCAGAACAAACGATTTTCAACGGCGAGCGAATTTCTACCGCAGCCGCGTTTCTGACGAAGTCAGTGCGCTCGAGAGCGAATCTCACGATTGCCCCTAAGACCCTCGTGGAAAGGATCGTTCTTGAGGGGCGTCGCGCGGCTGGAGTTAAATGCCAATCCTCCGGGGCGTCCAAGTTGTTCAGGGCGCGTCGCGAGATCGTTCTATGTGCAGGCGGGGTCGGAAGCCCGCATATACTCAAGCTTTCCGGAATCGGTCCGTCCGACGAGCTCAGGAAGCACGGCATCGCAGTGGTGCACCATTCCAAAGCTGTTGGCGCAAACCTTCAGGATCACCTCGACCTGCCGATTCAATATTCCTGCAAGTTGCCAGTCAGCCTCAAGAAGAATACCGAATGGCCGCGAAAGGCGTTCGTAGGCATTGACTGGTTCCTCACCAAGGGCGGCGTGGCGTCGAGCAATCAGTTCGAAGCAACGGCGTACATTCGCAGCCGCGCCGGGATATCAAAACCGAACCTCAAGTTTGAGTTTTTCCCGCTCAGCATCTCGCACGATAACTTCAAGCCGTATCCCCAGGAAGCGTTTCAGATCCACTGCACGATCGAAACGTCCTATGCGCGGGGGGAACTTCTCCTCAAGTCGTCGGATGCCGCCGACGCCCCGGCTCTGCACTTCAACTACCTTTCCGACGACCGCGATATGCAGACCTTCCGCGAGGGCGTCGCGCTCGCTCGCGAGCTTGTGGCCTCACGTGCCTTCGAGCCCTTCCGTGGAGCGGAGATCGAGCCGGGCCAGGCGGTGAAGAGCAAGGACGCTCTCGACGCCTGGATTCGCCGGCGCGCGACGACCGCGTTCCATATTTCTGGTACCTGCGCCATGGGACGAGCGGACAACCCCGCAGCCGTTGTCGGCCCGGACCTCAAGGTCCATGGGGTCGAAGGGCTGAGGGTCGCCGATGCATCCATCATGCCTGTCGTCGTGACGTCCAACCTGAACGCATCGGCGATCATGATCGGGGAACGGGCCGCTGACTTCTGTCTCGGCCGTCCCCAGCTCAGCCCTTCAAACGAACCCTACTGGGTCCACCCCAACTGGCAGACGAGTCAACGCTGAAGTCGCCGCGGAGTGTTCCTTTTGTGGGCCGCCGCGAGCGAGACCTGATTCCAACATCGAGGACACAGACATGGATAACAAGCAGGCCATCCCGGAGAAAATGCGCGCTGTACTCCTCACCGGATTCGGCGGGATCGATAAGCTCCAGTATAGGGAGGACGTGCCCGTACCGCGCGCGGGCAGCGGAGAGGTACTCGTTCGCGTGGGAGCGTGCGGGATGAACAACACCGACATCAATCTACGGACGCGCTGGTATGATCGCGACGTGAACGAAAGCCTCTCGGAAGATGTTGGGCTCAAGGGAGCGGGCGATCCCAAGAAGGCGGACGCTGACACAAGCGGCACCTGGAAAGAAGAGAAGATCGTGTTTCCGCGTATCCAGGGTGCCGCGGTGGTCGGGACTATCGTGGCGGTCGGAGAGGCCGTGGACGCGTCACGGATTGGCGAACGTGTAATCGTCGATCCGCAGGTCCGTGACCTGTCGCTGCCCGAGCGAGCCCAGTTGGTCGCTTATCTCGGCGGGGAGCGCGACGGCGGCTATGCCGAATATACGGCGGTGCCCACGGAGAATGCCTACGCCATCGAATCCAACCTCACCGACGCGGAACTCGCGACCTTCCCGACATCCTACGATACAGCGGAAGAGATGCTCGTTCGCGCCCGCCTCGGCAAGGGCGAAACGGTCGTAATCACCGGAGCCGCGGGCGGCGTCGGCACGGCCTTGGTCCAGCTTTCCCTTATCCGAGGCGCTACGGTGATCGCTATTGCCGGCGCGGCAAAGGAAGAAAGGCTGAAAGCCTTGGGAGCCCACCATTTTGTCGCGCGAGAGAACCCCGACGTGCGCGGTGCGATCGAGGCTATCGTAGGCGAGCGGGCAGTGGATGTGGTTGCGGACGTTGTCGGCGGGCCCTTCTTCACAGACAGCTTGAAGCTGCTGCGCCGGGGCGGTCGGTATTCCACGGCGGGTGCTATCGCCGGGCCGATCCAGCCGATCGACCTGAGAGACCTGATTTATAAGGACCTCGAGCTTTTCGGCATCACGTGCCCTACGCCGGAAACCTTCAAGTCCATTATTGGACACGTAGCCGAGGGACGTCTTAAACCTCTTATCGAGAAGACGTACAAGCTCCGCGATCTCGCTGATGCGCAGACCGAACTGGTCAAGCGCAATCACGTGGGCAAGCTCGTCGTCGTTCCGTAAGACACCGCCTTCATCGATGGGCCCCCTACCTAGACCCGAGAATGAGTAAGATGACAGCAATTGATCGGGCCCTCGCGCGTTTGCCTTCGGAAATCGTTGTCCGCGACCAGGATATCGTTGGAAAGTAAGCGCGAATTTCCCCGCACCTTTTGCTGTTGAGTGCTCTGATGCATGAGGTGTCCACCAAAATAGGTGGACACCTTGTGATGGAAGAAGATGATCAGAAACTGCAGGTAAGGCTTGTTGGTCGGAACGGGAGACGCCGATACGACCCCGCATCGAAGAACCGTCTTGTCTCGGCCTGCCTTGAGCCTGGCGTGTCGGTATCGAGGCTTGCGCTCGAACATGGGGTCAATGCGAACCTTCTTCGGAAGTGGATAAAGAAGCGCACGGAGACCCAGTCCCTCCCGCCGTCCTCATCACCGTCGTTTATCCCGGTTCAGATTGAAAGCACTTCCGATCGGGCCTTGCTGCGACAGAGCAGCATGGCTGCGGTGGATTTGCCGGGGACTTGCGATGGAGTGCGTGGGTCGGCATCGAAAAGGGCTGCGCCTTTTTCCTCTCCAGCCAAGGTGAGCGCGTCACTGCCGAACGGGGTGAAGCTGACGCTGGAATGCGGTGATGTGGATGCGTTGGCAGCGGTCATCGGAGCGTTGGGTCATGTTCACACTGGGCGCTGACCTTCAAGTCTACCTTCACCGCGAGCCGATCGACTTCAGGGCCGGCATCAACAGCCTTGCGGTGCTGGTTCAGGAGACGATGGCGCTCGATCCGTTTGCGCCGGCGGTTTTTGCGTTCTGCAATCGCCGTCGCGATCGGATGAAGCTCTTGTTCTTCGACCGATCCGGCTTTGTGCTGGTTCTGAAGCGGCTGACCGAGGACAAGTTCCGGTGGCCTCGCCGGGAGGCGGCGGTCGTTCAGCTTACGACCGAGCAATTGCACTGGCTCCTCGACGGCATCGATATCGATGCAATGGTCCGCCATCCGGTGCGGCAATATCAGGTTGCTGGTTGAGGGCTCTCGAACTCCGCGGTTGACGCGGCGGCATGCTTTCGATTCAAGAATCTGATGAATCGATCCGGCGAACCGACTGTTGAAGAGCTGATGGCGCGTATTGCTGCGCTGCAGGCGGAGAACCGCCAGCTCACAGAACGCGTCGTCAAACTCGAGGAAGAGTTGGCGCTTGCACGGCTGCATCGTTTTGCGCCGAAGAGCGAAAAGCACATTGACCGCCTCTTCAATGAAGCCGAACAGGCCGCGGATGAGGACGATGCCGACAACGAAGATGGCGATGTCGTTGCTCTGCCGGACACGGGCTTGCCGGCGACCGACGGCACGACGGGAAAGAAGCGCGGCCGCAAGGCCTTGCCGGAAAACCTGCCGCGCGAGCGTGTCGAGTATGACCTTCCCGACGATAAGAAGGCCTGTCCATGCTGCCGTCACCAGATGCATCGCATGGGCGAGACCGTTACCGAGCAACTTCATATCGAGGTGAAGGCGAAGGTCCTGCAGAATGTGCGGTTCAAATATGCTTGCCGTCATTGCGACCGCACCGGGATCAACACCCCGGTCGTGATCGCGCCGATGCCCGCGCAGCCCTTGCCGGGCAGCATCGCCACGGCTTCGACGCTGGCCTTCGCGCTCGTTCATAAGTATGTCGACGGCACACCGCTCTACCGCTTGGCGCAGGCATTCGAGCGCGCAGGTGTTCCTGTCAGCCGTGGCGCTCTGGGCCACTGGGTGATCGGCTCGAGCGAAAAGCATCTCTCCCGCATCTATAACGCCCTGAAGCTGCGGCTCAGATCGCAGCCCCTCATCCATGGCGACGAGACGACTGTTCAGGTCCTAAAGGAAAAGGATCGAGAGGCCGCCAGCACGTCATATATGTGGGCTTACCGAAGCGGCGAGGACAGTGACGAGCCGATCGTGCTGCTCGATTATCAGCCGGGCCGCGGCCAGATATACCCGCAAACCTTCCTCGGCGATTATCGCGGGATAGTGATGAGTGATGGCTATTCCGCCTGGCGCACGCTGGATGGGGCAACCCATCTTGGGTGTATGGCCCATTCCAGACGACGCTTTGTCGACGCCCTCAAGGCGAGAAAGAAGGGTGGCGGACCACCGGAGCAGGCACTCCGCTTCTTCGAACAGCTCTACCGGATTGAAAGGCAGGCCAGGGACAGAAAACCCGAGGATGGTGAAACGCAGGCCGACTGCATTCGGCGCTCTCGCCAACAGCACAGCGTGCCCGTCCTGAACGCACTCAAGGCTTGGCTCGACGACATCGCGCCGAAGGTCTTGCCGGACAGCAAGCTCGGCGACGCTGTGTCCTACACTCTGAACCAGTGGGACTATCTGACGCGCCACACCGAGGACGGCAGGATGCCGATCGACAACAATCTTCTGGAGCGCGATATCAGAATTTTTGCAACCGGCAGAAAGAGTTGGCTGTTCAGCGATACCGTTGACGGAGCCAGAGCTAGCGCAGTCATCTATAGCCTGATGCTGACTTGCCGCGCCTGTGGCGTCGAGCCATTAGCCTGGTTACGCCACGTCCTTACTGAACTGCCTCAGCGCCCTCAGAACGTAGCTATCGACGATCTCCTGCCCTTCAACTTCCTCAAGGCCGCCGCAGCCTGACCGACGCGTCCGTCTGAAAGCGATCAGTTGCAAGGGCCGTCAACGTGCGGGGAAATGAGCGCTTACGTTGGAAAATATACGACGGATTTCCGGCACCTTTACGTTGGGCGCACTGAGGCCGTTTTGCGTCCGCGCACCGTAGAGGAAGTCCAGCTTGTCGTGAGGATCCTGGCGAAACACGGCGTACCGCTCGTTCCCCAAGGAGGCAACACGAGTTACTGCACGGCAGCCACGCCAAACGTTGACGGAACCGAAGTGGTCGTCAGCTTGGAACGCCTGAACAAGGTCCGTGAAATCGACGTCGGCAACATGTCGATGACTGCAGACGCTGGGTGTATTCTCAGCGCTCTCCATGACGCGGCGTCCGACGTCGACCTCATGCTTCCGCTGAGCCTCGGTTCGCAGCAGTCGTGCCAGATCGGCGGCAACCTATCGACTAACGCGGGCGGGATCGCCGTCGTAAAGTACGGCATGGCGCGAGACTTGGTGCTCGGCCTGGAAGTCGTCCTGCCGGATGGAACACTTTTCAGCGATCTCAACTCTCTCCGCAAGAACAACTCGGGCTACGATGTGAAGCAGTTGTTTATAGGAGGCGAGGGGACGCTCGGAATTATCACGGGAGCATCCCTGAAACTCGCGCGCAAGCCCAAGGCTACGGTGACCGCTTTTCTGGCCATTAGCGATATCGCCGACCTTTCGATCCTTCTCGACCGCGCGCAGCGCTTTACGGGCGATGCGGTGACCTCGTTCGAATACGTTTCGAACAACTCGCTCCAGCTCCTGCTGGGAAAGAAGCCCGACCTTCGCCATCCGCTTGAGCAAACGAGCGGGCACTACGTGTTGCTCGAAGCGTCGACCTCGTCGCATGTGCTGGATCTGCAGGGGGCGGTTGACGCGCTCCTCGAGGAGGCGATGGGAGAAGACCTCGTGACGGACGGGACGATCGCTTCGAACGAGGAGCAGAGAAACGCCTTCTGGCATTTGCGCGAAAGCATCCCCGAAGGCGAGGTGCTGAACGGCGGGTCCTTAAAACACGATGTGTCGGTCCGAACCTCGCGTCTCGCGACGTTCATCGAAGAGGCGTCCCGAATCGTGAAGGCGAATTCGCCCGAGGCCATCCTCTCCGTTTATGGCCATGTCGGTGACGGCAACGTCCACTTCAACGTGGTGCCCCCCGCAGGCACGGGCTCGGTTGAATTCAAGGCGCAGTTTGAAGGATCGGTCTCTCCGCTGATCTACAGGCTGACGGCGGAAATGGGCGGCTCCTTCAGCGCCGAGTACGGAATTGGACGGGTTAAGCTCGACCTGCTGGCCACGTATGGCGATCCGGGAAAGGTCGCCTTGATGAAGACGCTGAAGAAAGCGCTCGACCCAGGCGGCCATATGAATCCCGGCAAGGTCGTGGCGGGCGACGACCGACCCCACCTTTAACTCCGCGAAACCGGGCGAGGGAGCAGGGCCACCACGAAGCCGAGCGGCCTCTAGCTCGCGCGCTTGATCTGCGCCACATTCGCCCGATTGAATATTGCCTCCACCATCTCGTAGCTCAGCGCTTTGGCGTCAGAACTCTCCGGGTTGTCGAAATACTGGAAACTGCAGCCGTCGACGATCACGAGAAGGGAGCGCGCGATCCTCTCGAGCTCCCACTCGCAGGTGTCACCTGTCATGCGCTGCGCCTCCGCGAGTACCGAGGTGATCTCGGCGAGATATAGCGGATACATGAACTTCCGGATGCGCTCGCTGTTTCTGACCGCCCAGAGGAACAATTCGAACTGCGCTTGCGCGTTCTTGGGGACTTTCTCCAGTCCATCCCACCATGCGTCCAACATGCGACGGACTGCCAAGCGAACTCCTACGCCCGTCTGTCGGCGCATCTCATCGGGCACCATCTCCTTCAGCCAGCGTTCTACCGCCGCGTGAACCAGTTCGTCCTTGTCTTTGAAGCAGTAGTGAACTGCCGCAAGTGACGCGTTCGCCCGCTTCGCGACCTCGCGCATCGTCACGGACTGGACGCCTTTTTCTCTCATCACGTCGATTGTAGCGTCTACGAGCTGCTCGCGCCGAAGGGCAGATGGAATACGCACTTCAACTTCTCCCTATGCGACATCGGTTCCCCGAAGTGGCAAGTCATCGGGGCATATGTACCTTTTGAATACACCGTTACTGTTCATATACCAACGACTGAGACAGTTGTCCATGTGCGCAAGTACGCCGGGCATACGGTTCGGTATGGACGGTTAAGCCGCTCTCGGTCTCCGGGCGAGTCCTTTCGGACGTGGTTGTTCACGGCCGCCGGCAGTTCGGTACCGCATACGGTGACATGTCTCAGAATGTCGGAGCCAGCTCCGCGCAGAAGCGGAGGAAGCGTTGGCACCGCTGCGGCGTCCCGAAGCCAGATTCGTTAAAATTTGATGACGTGGGCAGTTGACTGAGACGGTTGTCCATGTCAGTTTCGTACTCGGCGGTATAAACAGCCGCCGGAGGAGTATCTCACATTGCCAGGCCCTGGTTTGGGGCACTGCGAACCCGAAAGACAAGCGTCATTCGGGAAGCGGACAAGTGCGCTCTGACCACCGCGGCGGCCTTTTCGATCTCAAAAGGGGAACTAAAAATGAAAATGCCAAAACTATTAGCGTCGCTCTGCTGCACGGCGGCTCTCGTGATCGCCTCCGCCGCCATGGCCGAGCAACCCTCTCCGACGCCTATTGTCACCGAGGCGAACGGCATCTTCGCGGATACCTCCAAGAACAGCGCGGAGGCTCTCAAAAAGGCTGTGACAGCCGAAAACTGGGCCGTCCCGGTGGTTGTCGTAGACTGCGACCTTCCTGGCTGCGACGGTTCGCGCACGCCGTCCGTCTACACGCCGCTTCCGGTGAACGAGATTAAGGGCAAGTGGAATATCTGCGCCGTTATTCCGCACCTCAAGGACCCTTACTGGGTCGGTCAGAACGCTGGTTTCGTCGCTGAAGCCGAACGCACCGGAGTATCGCTGCAGATTTACGAAGCGGGCGGCTACACCGAAATTTCGAAGCAGATCAACCAGCTCAACAACTGCGTTGCCGCCGGAGCCGACGCCGTGATCGTCAGCGCCGTAAGCAGCGAGGCGCTTTCACCTGTCGTCGAGCGCATCAAGAACGAAGGCACCGTCGTCATCGACCTGGTCAACAGCCTTGCGACCCCGGCGGTGACCGGACGCGCCCTGTTTGACCACTGCACAATCGGTACGTTCATGGGCAAATACCTCAAGGAATCGGGCGAGGCCATTAAGGCCGTTTGGCTTCCCGGTCCGTCCGGCATGGCCCTGCTCGAGAAGCTCATGACGTGCTTCTCCAACGAGGCTGGCGACAAGATCGAAATCCTCACCAAAATCTACGGTGACACGGGGAAAGATGCCCAGCTCGCGCTCGTCGAAAACGCGATCAACGCATATCCGGAGATGAACTATATCCTCGGCAGCGCGGTAACGGCCGAAGCCGCAGTAGGTCCGCTCGCGCAGAACGGCCTGACCGATACGGTGAAGACCGCATCCTACTACATGACGCCCGGCCTCTACGAGCAGCTCAAGGCTGGCAAGGCGACCTGCGCCGCAGCTGGCAACGAGATGATCCTATCGCGCATCGCTATCGACATGGCGATCCGCGCCCTCGAAGAGAAACCCTTCAACGGCGGCAAGTACGTCAGCATGACAGCGAACGTCATCTGCGGGCCGTCGGCCGGCGAGAAGTTCAACAACGTCGACACCATGTCGAAGGAACTCAATCTGCCGCCAGAGGGCTTCCGCCCCGTCTTCAGCGTTAACTGAGGAGGCGTGCCGCTATGACTTTGCCAGTAGCAGCAACGAGGGGGGTCTGGAAAAGCTTCCAGGCTTCCCCAGCTCTCCGGGACGTAAGCATCGAATTCAAGCCGGGTTCGGTTCACGTCCTCTTTGGCGAAAACGGTGCCGGGAAGTCCACGCTGATCGGCCTCCTATCCGGCGTCCATCAACCCGATAGCGGTGAGATTCTGATTGCCGGGGAGGCCAAGGTCATCTCGAGCCCACGCGCGGCCCGAGAGCTCGGCGTCTCTACGGTTTTTCAGGACCCTGCGCTGATCCCGCAGCTTACGGTCTGTGAAAACCTGACATTGGGCCGGGAGCCGCTGAAAAACGGCTTTCTCCAACGACGCCGTCAAAACGAGATCGCGGAGGAAGCGCTCGAGCGCATCGGTTCGCGCATTTCCGGCACGACGCTGGCGAGCGATCTGGGCCGGGCGGACCAACAAGTAGTGGAGATCGCCCGCGCTCTGCAGGGATCCGCACGTCTGCTGATCCTCGACGAACCAACCGCGTCCCTGACAGAGGAGGAGACCGAGAGACTCTTCGATATCCTCGCGAGACTTCGCGAAAAGGGAATCGCGATGATCTACATCACGCACCGCATGGGCGAAATCCGCCGCATCGGCGATGAGGTGTCCGTACTACGGGACGGCGCTCTCATCCGCACCGCACGGGTTTCCGATGTGACGGATAGCGAGCTTGTGGAACTGATGACGGGGCGGAGGGTCGACGCGATCTTCCCGGAAATCCCGCATAAGCCGCGAGACGGCGGTCTCGATTTCCAGAATGTATCCGGCGAGGGTATCGACGGGATGTCCTTCCATGTCCGACGCGGCGAGATCGTAGGCATGACCGGACTGGTCGGGTCCGGCAAAGGCGATGTCGGAAGGCTTTGCTTCGGACTCGCGTCGACGACTTCCGGCACCATCCGGGTTGACGGGGCCGACATCGGCCCGGCGTCGCCGGATAAGCGCCTGAAGCGGGGGATCATCTATTACCCGGGTGATCGCAAGCGGGACGGTCTCGTGGGAGTCAGGTCCGCGAGGGAGAACGTCACTCTTTCCTCACTCGACGAATGGATGAAGTGGGGCTTCGTGAACCGTGCGCGGGAGAAAGAAGCCGCCACCGAGATCCTTTCGAAGCTTCGACTAAGGCCAGCCAACCCCGACGCTCTGCCAACCACGTTCTCCGGTGGCAATCAACAAAAGATCGTTCTCGGCCGCGGTTTCACCAGGCCCTACGCGGTCCATGTCTTCGACGAGCCGACGGCCGGCGTGGATGTAGGGGCGCGCGCCGAAATCTACGACGCGATCATGAGGCTAGCCGAGGCGGGAGCCGCCGTACTCGTAATCTCCTCCGACCTGCCGGAAATCGTGAACCTCTCGCACAGGGCCTATGTCGTCGCGCACGGCAAGATAGTCGGTGAGTTCTCCGGCGACAACCTGACGGAAAAAAACCTTCTTCCACACTTCTTCCACGAGCCGATGAGGGCCGTTCAATGACAAACTCAAGCACAAAGGTCGTCGCGATGTCGCCTGGCCACAACATCAACTCCCGTGGCGCGCTCTCCGTCCAGCCCGCGAACGATATTTCGGGGTTCCTCCGTCGGCAGTTCATCAACTACGGTATTCTTCCGCTTCTGCTTCTCGGGCTGATCCTTACCTTCGCGATAATCGAGCCGCGGTTTTTGTCGTACGCGAACGTGATGAACGTAACGCGGCAGGTGAGCTACCTCGGAATCATCGTCGTCGGGCAGATGCTCTATCTCGTCACCGCAAACTACGATCTCTCGAATGGCGCGACGGTCGCGCTCTCTTCCATCGGATGCGCCATGGTGATGGCGGCGACTGCGGGCGGCGACCCGGCCGTCTCTATTGTCTGGGGTTGCCTCACCGCGTTCGGGATATCGCTCCTCGTTGGCGTTATAAACGGCGTACTCATCGCGGTGGTAAAGGTGTCCTCGTTCATGGTCACGCTTGGCATGGCATCGGCGGCGGTCGGCATCGCCTTGATGGTCACTGGGGGGATGCCCGTGTACGGCATGCCACCGGAATTTTCGCGGTACTTCGGTGAATCGACAATTCTCGGAATTCCGTTTCCGGCAATCGTGTTCGCTGGTGTCGTCGCCGTCGTCTACGTACTTCTGAACTGGACGAAGATCGGTCGGCACGCGTTCGCCGTCGGTGGCAACGAACGTGCTGCGTTCCAATCTGGCGTGAACGTGCGCCGGACGCTCCTGTGCATGTGCATTTCCGGGAGCGTGCTCGCGGGGGTCGTCGGCCTGTTGCTCACGGCCAGAATGTCCACGGGCGAGGCGAACGTCGGAATCGAGTTTCCGCTGCAGTCGATCATCGCCTGCGTAATCGGCGGTATTGCCCTCTCGGGTGGCGAAGGCCGTGTTTCCGGCGCAGTCATGGGAGCATTGTTTATCGTGCTTCTCAGCAACGGAATGGACCTTATCCGAGTGCAGAGCTACGCGCAGGACGTTCTCCTCGGAGCGCTTCTGGTCCTCGCGGTGATCGTTGACAAGCTGCGCGCACGCGTTCGTCTCAGACAGACTGCAGCTCCGCAGGCGGCGTGAGTTCAGAGACAGCACATGAAAAACCACAATCCGCACTCGGACGGGTTCGCGCCCGAGTTTGCCCTCGGCCATTGGGGACTGCACAGAGTCGTGCGCGACGGCGCGGGCAAACCAGGTCTCCGACAGTGGGAAGCCGATGCGAATCCCACCCGCATTGGCCTCGACCAGCTGTCTCCGGAAGTCCAGTCACTTCGCGTCCGGCGTCCGTCGTTTCGGGAGAGCTGGCTGAAGAACGGTCCCGGTGCCGACAGCGACCGCCGCGGATGCGACAGGTTCGTGGAGCTTCCTTGGGACGAAGCTCACGAGCTTGTGGGGCGGGAACTCGGCCGCGTCATCGGCGAGTACGGAAACCGCGCCATATTCGGTGGATCGTACGGCTGGGGTAGCGCGGGCCGCTTCCATCACGCCCAAAGCCAGATCCACCGCTTCCTGAATATCCTCGGCGGCTATGTCCGTGGACGTGATTCCTACAGTTACGGCGCTGGCTCGGTGGTGCTGCCCCACATCGTCGCCCCGATGGAGCAGCTTCTGGACGAGCACACCGACTGGACCACACTCGCGGAGCATAACGAGCTGTTCGTCGCGTTCGGTGGCATACCGCTACGCAACACGCAGATGACGGCTGGCGGCCCGAGCAGTCACCGTGTTCGGGAAGCTATGGATCGCATGAGGTCGAGGGGCGTTCGCTTTGTGAACATCTCACCCCTCAGACAGGATATCGAGGGAGCGGCCGAGTGGATACCCATTCGTCCGAACACGGACGTCGCATTGATGTTGGCGCTTACCCATGTGTTGCTTACCGAGCGCCTGTACGACGCGTCCTTCCTCGAGCGCTTCTGCGTCGGGGCCGAACAGGTAAGATCGTACGTACTTGGCGAAAGCGACGGAGTACCCAAGACGCCGAATTGGGCTTCCGGCATTACTGGCATTCCCGTGGCAAAAATGATTCAACTTGCCCGGGACATGGCATCCTTGAGCACCATGGTAAACGCCTCGTGGTCGCTTCAGCGTCAAAGCCACGGCGAGCAATCCTACTGGGCTTTGGTCACGCTAGCCGCTCATCTGGGACAGATCGGGCAACCCGGAGGCGGCTTTGGCATCGGATACGGGACACTGAATTCTGTCGGTTCAAACGAGCTGAGGATATCCGGTCCGCGCCTTTCGCAGGGGCGAAATCCCGTCGGCGAGTTCATCCCTGTCGCGCGCATCGCGGACATGCTCCTGAATCCGGGCGGAAGTTACCAATATGATGGCGGAACGTACCGGTATCCGGATATCAGACTGGTTTACTGGGCGGGCGGAAACCCGTTTCACCATCACCAGGACCTTAACCGCTTCATGTCGGCATGGCAGCGGCCGGAGACAATCATCATCCATGAGCAGTTCTGGAATAGTAGTGCGAAGGCGGCCGACGTCGTCCTGCCCGCAAGCATGACGTTCGAGCGAAACGATGTCGGCTACGCATCCCGAGAAGGACACCTCGTGGCCATGC
Source organism: Sinorhizobium mexicanum (assembly GCF_013488225.1). Lineage (NCBI taxonomy): Bacteria > Pseudomonadati > Pseudomonadota > Alphaproteobacteria > Hyphomicrobiales > Rhizobiaceae > Sinorhizobium > Sinorhizobium mexicanum. Next base: position 1,788,908 of record NZ_CP041238.1, read on the forward strand.
GGAAGCTACAGCAGCCTATCGGTGACGCCCGGAGTGACTTCGACATTTTCAACGGCATCGCGCGGGCAATGGGGAAGGGCGAAACGTTCAGCGAAGGACGTACCGCGGAACAGTGGTTGGAGCACATATACGCGGAATTCCGCGCCCGGGTAGGACAGCAAATAAGCCTGCCGGATTTCGAAAGCTTCTGGGAAGCGGGAAGGATTGAAATTCCGCAATCGGTTGGCCCGACCGTCATGCTCGAGGCTTTCCGGGCTGACCCCGAGAAACATCCCCTCACAACGCCTTCGGGGAGGATCGAGCTTTTCTCAGAGACGATTGCCAGCTTCGGCTACGAGGACTGCCCAGGGCAGGCGACCTGGATGGAGCCCGTAGAGTGGCTCGGTTCAGACGCTACCTCGCGCTTTCCCCTGCATCTGCTCAGCCAGGAGCCCCGCCGCCGGCTGCACAGTCAGCTCGACCATTCCGCCTACAGCCGCGAAGGCAAGGTTCACGGACGGGAGCCTGTCCTGATCAGCCGGGCCGACGCGCGAGCGCGGGGCATTTCGGAGGGCGATGTCGTCCGGGTATTCAACGACCGGGGAGCCTGTCTGGCCGCTGCCAAGGTAACGGAAGACCTCGTGCAAGGCGTAGCGATCATCGCGACGGGTGCTTGGTTCGACCCCGTGCAATGGTCACCGGAAAACCGCCTCGAAAAACACGGAAACCCTAACGCGTTGACGATCGACGTCGGGGCTTCGAAGCTGTCGCAGGCGACCGTCGCGCAGTCGTGTCTCGTTGAAATCGAGCCATTCCAAGGAAACCTGCCCGAAGTCACGGCGTTCCGGCTGCCGGAATTCGTCGGGGAATCGCCGAACCGATGAACGTCATTGTAGACACAATACTGATGGGGATGTATGTATACTCATTGGTATAATTGGGCAAGTTCACGTGCCGGATCGCCGGGCCGAAGCGACGGCCTGGAGTCACGCGGCCGCAAGAGCGAGGAGCAGCATGGAAAACGCGCACAGATTCTACATTGACGGAAAGTGGGTAGAACCCGCGGGCGGAACGACGAGCGACCTTATCGATCCCGCAACGGAGAAGGTCTACGCGACCGTCGCCATGGGCTCTGCGGAAGACATCGACAGAGCGGTCAAGGCCGCCCGCGAGGCTTTCGCCACGTATTCTCGGACGACCGTAGAAGAACGCATAGGGCTCCTGCAGAAGATCGAGAAAGCGTTCGTCAAGCGCGAGCGTGAGATTTCCGAGACCGTTACGCAGGAGGTCGGAATGCCCATCTCCGTGAGTTCCGGCTTCCTCTTGGACTGGTGTAAACTTCACATTGCCGAGACGATCGAAATTCTCCGGAGATATGAGTTCTCGGAGAACCTCGGCACCACGACGGTCTATAAGGAACCGATCGGCGTTGTCGGGATGATCACTCCGTGGAACTTCCCGATCGGGCAGATTTTCACGAAGATTCTTCCGGCGCTCGCGACTGGCTGCACGATGGTGCTGAAGCCCAGTCAGCTGACGCCCCTCGACGGCATCATCGTTGCCGAAATCCTGCACGAAGCCGGGGTTCCCGCGGGCGTGTTCAACCTTGTCAACGGGGATGGCCGGGTGGTCGGCGAGGCGATCTCGCAGCATCCCGACATTGATATGGTATCCTTCACCGGTTCGACCCGTGCGGGTATCCAGATCGCGAAATCCGCCGCCGATACCATTAAGCGCGTCGTGAACGAACTGGGCGGCAAGTCCGCGAACATTCTCTTGGACGACGCGGATTTCGAGACGGCAGTAGAGAACGCGGTCGGAAATTGCTTCTTCCTCAACGGTCAGGCCTGCGATGCCGGAACCCGTCTGCTGGTTCCGCGCAACCGCATAGAGGAGGCTACGAATATCGCCGTCAGGGTAGCGAACGGCTACGTTTCCGGCCCTCCTAGTGATCCGTCCACGACCCTTGGTCCCGTTATGAACGAGAACCAGTTCAAGAACGTCCAAAAATACATCCAGTCGGGCATCGACGAAGGCGCTCATCTGGTAGCTGGGGGTGTGGGCAAGCCTGACGGCATCGATGCAGGATACTTCGTAAAGCCGACGATCTTTTCGGACGTAACGCCGGAAATGACAATCTACCGCGAAGAGATTTTCGGTCCGGTTCTCAGCATCAGCGCGTACGAGGACCTCGCGGACGCAGCCAGGATGGCCAACGACACCGTTTACGGTCTGGCTGCCCACGTGACGGGCAAGGACATGGACAAGGTCCGCCAGCTGTCTCGCGAGCTGCGCGCGGGCTCGGTTTACGTCAACTCGCCGGACTTCGACCCCAAGGCTCCATTCGGCGGATATCGGCAGTCGGGCAACGGCCGCGAATGCGGTGAACATGGTTTCACCGAGTTCCTGGAAATAAAGGCGGTAGTCGGCCACGGCTGATCCCACTTCCGAGGGCCGCGGCAACGCCACGGCCCTCTCCCTACTCGCAAATCCGTTAGTTCAGTGCTCCCGTGATTGCCGCGCAAAGTAGAACAAACGGGAAGCCGAGGGGTGGTCGTATTGGACATCCAAACCAACGACCCGAAAAGCTCGTTCCCTCGACGGTGTGACTCAGACCCATCCATTCCGAACGGACTACAAAAATCGGAGGCAAGGTCTTCATGATGACCACGGAGGTCCCGAGAGACAGGATCGTGACCGCCAAATGCGATCCGGATAATCTGTGACGCTGCGCGATCTCCGAGCGTTCGTCCCGGCTATCACATGAACAAGATGCATTGGATCTCCATTGCGGCAGGTGAGGAGCATAAATGAGGATCTGACCGAACGCGTTGCCTCCGACGCCTACAGTCTGATCGCTGGGAAATTGCCTCGAAGCAAGCGACCCACGAAATAGCGTAGGCGTTTGTAACTATATCTGGGAGCGCACCCTGACGCCGAAATTCTCACTTTCGAAGGTGCGAGCCACGACCCTCATTGGGAGCATCCCAGATAGGCGGCGGAGGGTATCCTGAAATTCCTCGCTAGCGAGTGTTTACACTAGCAAACCGCGGTCACGAAAAAAGTGCTCGATCGTCGTTCGTGACGGTCAAGTAATTATACGAAGCCGCTTGATTTTCGGTGCAATCTTGTTACAAATTATACGCTATCGTATAATCGTGAACGTACGGGTACGTCGTTGGCCTTGAAACCAGATTGTTTCGTCCCTGCGATCTTTGAGAACTGAGTCCGCCAATGTCTGTCCTTTTCCAAGTCAAGAATTCGATCGGCGTAGTGACGATCGACCGAGCCGCGAAATTGAACGCGCTCGATCTCGAGACTTTCCGGAAAATCGAGGAGATCGTGGATAAGGCCAACGACGACCGCGCGGTCCGGGGTCTAATCTTCGCCGCAGCGCCCGGCAGGGCATTCAGCGCGGGCGCAGACATTAACGACTTGACCGGGTTGTCTCCGGAGGAAGCCGGAAGAAGGGCATCTTATCGTCGGGGCGTATTCCAGAAAATTGCGACAGCCGACGTGCCTTCTATAGCGGTTATTAACGGCTTTGCTATGGGCGGCGGCGTGGAGCTGGCTTTGGCCTGCACGTTCCGCTTCGCTACCAGGCAGGCGACCTTTTCCATGCCTGAAATCAATCTCGGGCTGCTACCGGGAGCGGGCGCTACCCAGCGGTTGCCCCGCCTCATTGGAATGGCCAAGGCCCTCGAAATGATGCTGACGGCAAGCAAGGTCGCCGCGGAAGAGGCGCTCCGGTGCGGTCTGGTTGATCGCATTATTGAAGATGTCGAGACCGAGCCATTGAACTTCGCCGTCGGATGGCTTCCGTTCAGTCGCTCCGCGATCAAAGGCATAATTGCGGCCGCGCGCGGTTCGGAATTGCCGATGGAAGAAGGCCTCGCTCGGGAAGGAGAAGAGCTTGCAATGCTCAGTGCCTCTCCAGACGGAATCGAAGGCGTTGCGGCGTTCCTCGAAAAGCGGAGGCCAGCATTCAATCAATAAGCCGGTTCGCGAAGTTCGCACGGCGAGCAGCCGCGAAGTTTCGCGATCGGCGGCAGAGAGCGCAGGAAGCGTTGGTACTCAACGTTCTGCAATGGCGTCACCGGTGCGTATGAAAGCCTCAAATCGATAAAAGAAGGCAGTCCGGTGCGCAGGGGAATAGGTGATTGTTAGCCGCGGGCGTTGCCGTGGCACACAAAAAAGGGAGAATCGGAATGCTGAACAGTTTCAAGAAGGCAGTACTTACCGCCGCGAGCGCGCTCGCCCTGGCGACAGGTGTGGCACATGCCGAGGAGACGATTACGTTCGTCACCTTCAGCGGTTATTATCCTCCAAAGCTATTCGAGGAGTTTGAGGCCGCCACCGGGATCAAGGTTGATGTGGTAGAGGTCGCGACAAACGAAGAGACCATGGGCAAGATGATGGCGTCCGACGGGACCGGTGTCGATGTTATGATCGTCTCGTCGCCGTTCGTCACAGCTCTGCAGAAGCTCGACATGCTCAGCGAAGTCGATCATCAGAAGATTCCGAATATGTCTAACCTTTATCCGGAAGCGATGAAGCTGTCCTACGATCCCGGGCTGAAGTATTCGGTTCCCTATGCTTGGGGTTCGTTCGGCATTTGCTACCGCGACGACATGCTGACGACGAAGCCCACGAGCTGGATGGATCTCCTGAAACCGTCCGATGAACTCAAGGGCAAGTACACGCTTGTGCCCGATGAGCGCTGGTTCATGGAGCCCGCGCAGCTCGTCAGCGGCAAGTCGATCAACGACGTTTCGCCTGAGACACTTGAAACCATCCGGCCGCTCCTTATCGAAGCGAAGAAAAACGTGCTTGCATTCGACAACTTCACAATGGGAAGTCGCCTTGTTTCGGGGGAAATCGCTGCAGCTGCCGCCTGGGAGGCGTGGTGTTCGATGGCGATGCGCGATGGTGGTGGCGAGAACATCAAGTACATCATCCCGAAGGAAGGCACCGACACTTTCGTCGACGTCTTTGTGATTCCAAAAAAGGCGGAGCACAAGGAAGCTGCAGAGAAGTTTATCAACTTCGTTCTCGAACCGGCACACCACGGCTGGATGATCAGCGAACTCCTTTACAAAATCCCGAACAAGGCTGCCATGGACGCTGCCGATCCGGAGCTTGCAAAGAAGTACTCGCCGCTGCGCATGACGGCAGAAGAGCTTCTGAAGAACGAGATTCTCGCGGACCTCGGCGCTGATGCCCCGCGCGTCTCCAAGTTCGTTACGGAAATTATGTCGGCACAGTGAAGCCTTCTATGGGGCCGGTCCGCGTGCTCGGTCCCAGTTCTCTTCTCGTGAAATCTGTCAGCAGGCCCTGCGAATATTGCCTGGCGTAATGCTGTGGCGGGCTGGATTTTTGGAGAGTTTTGACTTGGGTTCTCCGCTCAAAATTGTAACATTGCACGTGTCCGGCGAGCGCCACTCTTGCGTGGCTCCGGGGAAGAGCGTGCTGCCATGAACAGGAAGCTTGGTCCTTTCCTATTGGTTGCCCCCGGCCTCGCCTTTTGGCTGGCGTTCCTCATTATCCCCTGCGGACTTGTGCTCGCCTACACGTTCATGGAGCGTGGGACCTACGGCGGCGTCATCCCGAATTTGAACTTCGATAACCTCGCGAGAGCTTTCGACGGTCTGTATCTCGAAATCTTCGTTAGGTCTGCGCGCATTGCGCTCGAGGCCGCGATCGTGGCCCTCGTCATCGGTTATCCGGCGGCGTTGGCTATCTCGAAAGTTAGCCTTCGCTGGCAGATGCCGCTTCTGCTCATCGTGATCCTTCCGTTTTGGAGCAATTACCTGATCCGGACGTATGCCTGGATCGTGATGCTCAACCGGGCGGGCATCGTGAACCAGGCCCTCTTGTCGACCGGTCTCATAAGCCAGCCACTGAACCTGCTTTATACCGAGGCTTCGGTGGTAATCGGCCTTGTCTACAGCTACCTGCCGTTCGTGATCCTCACGATCTACGCTTCCATCCAGCGGCTCAATCCGGAGCTTACGGAGGCGAGCGAAGACCTCGGCGCTACACCGTGGAAAACGCTGACCAGGATTACACTGCCGCTCACGATGCCTGGCATCGCCGCAGGAGGTGTGTTCGTCTTCGTGCTCTCCATCGGGAACTTCGTGACTCCTCAGCTTCTCGGAGGTGGCCGCATGAAGATGGTCGGAAACCTGATTCAGGATCAATTTACCGCCGCTCGCGACTGGCCGTTCGGATCGGCGCTCGCGTTGGTGCTCATAACGATCATGCTGGCCCTTTTGACACTGCAGGGGCGCATCCAGCAGCGCATCCGGAAAATCGAGAAGGAGGAAGAGGTTGCCTAGACGTAATACTCTCCTGAACGTGCATCTCATAGGAACGCTTCTGTTTCTCTATGTGCCGATCCTCGTGCTCGTCGTTCTCAGCTTCAACGCATCGGGCCTTCCCACCGCCTGGGGCGGGTTCTCCTTCAAATGGTATGTGAAGTTGGCCGGGGATCAGAAAATCATCCGGCCCCTGATAAACACGCTGATTGTCGGCGGAACGACCGCCGTCCTTTCGACCGTGATCGGTACGATGCTGGCTCTGGGAGTCGAGAAGATGCGCTCGTCGTCTCTCCTCGACGGTCTCCTGCTAACGCCGATGGTTATTCCGGATATCGTCCTGGCGATCGCGCTGCTGAGCTTCTTCGTTGCGATCAACATGACGCTTGGCCTGCACACCATCGTAATTTCGCATGTCGTGTTTTGTATTGCCTTCGTCACGGCGGTCGTCAGGGCTCGGCTAGACGGTTTCGACGGTTCGCTTCTTGAAGCATCGACGGATTTGGGGGCGGGGCGGTTCACAACGTTCAGGCGGATCACCATGCCTCTCATCATGCCCGGTATCATCGCAGGCGCTCTGCTCTCGTTCACTCTGTCCTTTGACGAATACATGATCGCTTCGTTTACCGCCGGAACGTCGAGCGCGTCCGAAACGCTTCCGATGCGCATCTACTCGATGTTGAAGTTCGGGATTAAACCGGACATCAACGCGCTCGCCGCGGTCACGCTGCTTGTCAGCTTCGTACTGGTATTCACCGCCCAGCGGTTCAACAGGGAGGTTTTCGGAGACCTATGACTGCATCAGGCGTTATTCAGCTCAAGAACATCCTTCTTAAATACGGCAACTACTGCGCCATCGACAATGTCTCGGTGGACTTCAAGGAGGGCGAGTTTTTCGCGCTCCTGGGCCCTTCCGGGTGCGGGAAGTCCTCGCTTCTGCGCATCGTGGCCGGGTTCGTCGAGCCGACCTCGGGCGAAGTGCTGCTTGACGGGAAGGATATGACCAGCGTCCCTGCGCGGCATCGCCCGATCAACATGATGTTCCAAAGCTACGCGCTCTTTCCTCACATGAGCGTCGAGCAGAACGTCCGCTACGGGCTTGAGATGGCGAAGCTGCCGTCGGCCGAGATCAAAGTACGGGTCGACGAAATCCTCGAGACTACCCACCTGACAAGCATGGCGCGTCGGCGGCCGAACCAGCTTTCCGGCGGCCAGCGGCAACGCGTGGCGCTCGCGCGCGCACTAGTGATGCGTCCACGGGTTCTGCTGCTCGACGAGCCCCTCGGCGCGCTCGACAAAAAGCTCCGCGAAGCCATGCAGCTGGAGCTGAAAAGGCTCCAGCACGACATGGGCCTCACCTTCGTGGTCGTCACGCACGATCAGGAGGAGGCGCTCGTGATGGCCGACCGGATCGCCCTCATGCGAGCAGGGAAGATCGAGCAGATCGGCACGGCAAGTGAACTGTACGAGCGGCCTGCCTCGCGTTTCGTTGCCGATTTCATCGGAAGAACCAATTTTTTCGACGGCGTAGCCAGTGCCGGAAAGGTCGGCGTCGATCAGCTTGGTACGCTCACCGGGGATGTCGCCGCGGAGGGCAGGGTCACCTATTCGATCCGGCCAGAATGGATTCGCCTCTTCAACGACCGACCGGCCGGCTACGACAATTGTCTCGAGGGAACGGTAGAAGAATTGAATTACCACGGGCAGGGCGAAAACGTCATGGTCCGCCTACCCGGACAAACGCAGCTTGTCACAGTGCTCAAGCCCGCAAACCAGGCCACTCCGGCGACGGTCGCCTACGGCGGCAAAATCTGGTTGGCCTGGAACGGCCAAGACGCCCGAGTCCTTACTCGGTAACGCGGGCGGGGCAGGCAACACGGGCGGACAGCGCCTGCCCATTGTTTCGCCCAGAGCAGTGGGCCGATCTAAGCTCCTCAACAAGCGCGCCGACGCTCACCGCGCCATTCACGACCATGCTTTGCTTTCGATGTTGTTCCCCACTTCACAATGGAGCGGGGATTTCGCGCCCCGAATCGACCGAGCATACGAAAAAATTTCGCAACAATAAATTTTCAGTATTGTACTACTAAGAATGTGTTTGTACTAATGAGTACGGTCGCGCCTCGCAAAATTGGCGAACGCAGCGTCAGCGGTTGACGCCGAGCTGTCCGCATGGAGAACAACATGAAGATTCTCGTCCCCGTAAAAAGGGTAGTCGATTACAACGTGAAGATCCGCGTGAAGCCGGACGGCTCGGGCGTCGAGCTGGCGAACGTGAAGATGTCGATGAACCCCTTCGACGAAATCTCGGTCGAGGAAGCGCTGCGGATCAAGGAGCGCGGCGAAGCTACGGAAGTCGTGGTTGTTTCGATTGGGCCTTCGAAGGCCGAGGAGACGCTACGCACCGCACTCGCCATGGGCGCGGACCGTGCCGTTCTCGTAGAGACCGACGACGCAGTCGACCCTTTGGCGGTTGCCAAGATTCTCAAGGGTTTGGCTCAGGCTGAAGAGCCGAGTCTGATCATCGTCGGCAAGCAGGCGATCGATGACGACTCCAACCAGACCGGCCAAATGCTAGCCGCCTTGCTTGGCTGGGCGCAGGCTACGTTCGCCTCGAACGTAAAAATCGGCTCCGCCCAGGCGACGGTTACCCGCGAAGTGGACGGCGGCCTCCAGACCATCGAAGTCAAGCTTCCCGCCGTCATAACGACTGATCTTCGTCTCAACGAGCCACGGTACGCCAGCCTTCCCAATATCATGAAGGCCAAGAAGAAAGAGCTGGTCAAAAAGACGCCCGCTGACTTCGGTGTCTCTACTGAGGCACGGGTAAAGATTCTGAAGACCGAGGAGCCGTCCGCCCGCAAAGCAGGTGTTCTCGTCAAGTCCGTTGCCGAGCTCGTCGAGAAGCTCAAGACGGAAGCAGGCGTACTCTAAGGTTTAGGAAGGAACCCTATCATGGCCATTCTTCTTCTGGCTGATCACGACAACGCGACCGTCTCCGACCAAACCGCCAAGACACTGACTGCGGCTGCGAAGATAGGCGGTGACGTTCATGTGCTCGTCGCGGGCAAGAACGCGAAACCCGCCGCTGACGCAGCGGCTGCCCTCTCCGGAGTTGCGAAGGTGCTGCTGGCGGACTGCGAACCTCTTGCCGAGCCGCTCGCGGAACTCATCGTGTCACTGGCTGGCAAGTACGACACTATCGTTTCGGCCGCCACTTCGACCGGCAAGAACGTCCTTCCTCGGGTAGCTGCGCTCCTGGACGTGGCGCAGATTTCCGAGATCGTCGAGGTAGTATCATCCGACACCTTCAAGCGCCCGATCTATGCGGGCAACGCGATCCAGACCGTCCAGGCCACCGACGCAAAAAAGGTCATTACCGTCCGGACGGCTTCGTTTTCCCCGGCCTCCCAAGGCCCGACTGCTGCCGTCGAGCCCATCTCGACGGCAGCTCTTTCTTCCGGACTGTCGGCAGAGATCTCGACTTCGATCGCTTCGTCCGATCGCCCCGATCTGAACTCCGCCAAGGTCGTGATCGCAGGTGGACGCGCCCTTGGCTCGGCGGAAAACTTCCAGGAACTCCTTCTTCCGGTCGCGGACAAGCTCGGCGCTGCCGTGGGCGCAAGCCGCGCCGCGGTCGACGCAGGCTACGCGCCGAATGACGCGCAGGTCGGCCAGACAGGTAAGGTCGTCGCCCCGCAGCTTTACGTCGCCGTCGGTATTTCCGGTGCCATCCAGCATCTCGCCGGGATGAAGGACAGCAAGGTGATCGTTGCCATCAACAAGGACGAGGAAGCGCCGATCTTTCAGGTTGCCGACTACGGACTTGTCGGTGATCTCTTCGAAATCCTCCCGGAACTCGAAAAGGCGATTTGACGGGAGGTCGTTCGGGTGACATCTCAGGCGTCGAGGAAACGGAAAGAGGATCTCCTGCTCTGTGAGTTCGGGCCAGTAGCCCCGGGGCCGGAGCCACGAAAGTTCGCTGGCGGCCGGCCGGCGGACTTGCATGATGTCTTTCTGGCGATGGGCGACATCCTTCTCAAAGAATCCGTTCCGCTCATGGCCAAGTTCACGGCCGGAAAGCTCATCGGTCTTCTGGATCGGCGAGGGGTCGTCCTCGATATAGCGAAACCCGAGTGCGACACGTCGCTGACCTCCATCGCGTGCGCGATCCTGAGGGACGCCGCCCTTCATTCCGCCTCCCACAGACGCCTTTCGACCGGACTTCAGTCACTCATCGGCCGATTGAATTGGTATCGGGGTAGGGGCGGGCCATTCGGCAGCGTGAAATTCGAAGACAACCACATCCACGCCCTGCTTGCTGGGCCCAGAGCACTTGAACACCGCGAAGACCTGAGGATCGGGCTCACGGTCCTTGGCCCATACACGCGCTTCCCGGATCATAACCAGTTCCACTCCCGCGTCTTCCTGCCACTCTCAGATGGCGAGTTCCGTTTCGGAGAAGGAGAGTGGGTTCGTGCGGACATCGGTGACGTCATGTTCAACGCAGCCGGATATCAGTGTGCAATCCGATGTACGCGAAATCCAATGCTGCTGCTTTGGTGCCAGCTGGAAGCGCCCGAACGGCAGTAATCACACGCGACAATTCGAAATGCGGCCGACAACACGACGGAGAATTTCATGCGATTAGTTCTGCTCGGCCCGCCCGGCGCGGGGAAGGGTACCCAAGGCCAAAAGCTCGCCGAAGCGTTCGGCGTGCCCCAGCTCTCGACTGGCGACATGTTGCGGGCCGCGGTACGCGCCGGAACCGAGATAGGTCTCGCGGCGAAAAGCGTCATCGAGTCAGGTGGTCTTGTCGGCGACGACATCGTGATTGGCTGCGTACGGGAGAGGCTTGAACTCGAGGATGCCAAACGGGGCTTCATTCTGGACGGCTTTCCGCGCACGACCGCACAGGCGGAGGCGCTGGATCGCCTGCTGGCCTCCGACCAGCGCCGATTGACCGCGGTGATCGAGCTGTGCGTGGACGAGGAGCGCCTGGTGGAACGCATCGAGCGGCGCGCGCAGGAGGCAAGGGAACAGGGCGAAAGCCCTCGTTCTGACGACAACGCCGAGACGATGCGCAAGCGATTGAAGACCTACCATGAAAGCACCGCCGCGCTTTCGGAGTTCTACCGGGCGCAAGGTCGGCTCAGCGTCATCGATGGGATGCGGGACATCGACCGGGTGAACTCTGACATCTTGGGAGCGCTGTCATGATCGCGTCCCTGGAGATCGAAGGGGGAGCACCGCTTCGCCTTTGGCGCGGTGTGGTCCTACCAGACTGGCTCGACTACAATGGTCATATGACGGAACACCGCTACCTGCAGGCGTTTGGCGAAACCTCGGACGCCCTTTACGGGGCGCTCGGCGTTGACTTCAGCCGGGCCGTCGAGAGCGCATATTACACGTTGGAAACACACATTCGTCATCGCGCGGAGGCGAAGGTTGACACGCCGCTCTGGAGCGAAACCGAGATTCTGGGGTATGACGAGAAGCGTCTCCACCTCCACCATACCCTTTTCGATGCCTCCGGAAAGTTGCTTGCCACAGGAGAACATCTGTCGATCCACGTTACGGCTTCCTCGGCGGCTCCAGCGCCGGAAGCGATGCTCGAGACGATCAAACGGTTGTTCCTGCTTCAAAGAAACCGTCCGTTACCCGATGGAACCGGTTCCGTTCTGAAGAGGCGACTGTCACATAGCAGGGGCGCATAACGCCAGCATCGCATCGCCCGATGCCGCTCGAGGCATCGTCTACCTACTGAACAAAGCTCGGCATCACAGCCGGGCTTTTTCGTTTTGCGGGCCCCGGGACGATCCGGGTCCGACACTTGAACGACACTCAACTGTCACGAAAGCATTCAATTGCGCCATTCCGCAAATGAATATCATATAGCTCTCAAGGAGATGCACTTGGAAGTATCGGCCCAGTAGTATCTGAGCGCACGAGCTTCCTAACGTGTCGCCAGCTTCAAAATACCTCAAAGCAATAGGCGCGGCCGTCAGCCGCGGAAGGCGACGCATTTTGTCGTCTGAGGGGAACCGCGTGCGCAGTCAGGAAATCAGATACTTTGACTACATCGTTGTAGGTGGCGGATCTGCCGGATGCGTGATCGCTTCACGTCTCTCCGAGAACCCCCGAAACCAGGTGCTGCTGATTGAGGCGGGCCCCGACAACAGAAGGTGGCGGGTCGATATGCCCGCGGCGGTTGCCGACCTCGTACTTGATAAGCGGTACACGTACCAGTATCGGACCGCTCCCGAACCGTATCTTGCAAGTAAGGTGATCAACCAACCGCGCGGACGCGTTTTGGGCGGCTCTTCCTCCATCAATGGAATGGTATTCACGCGCGGCAATCCCGGCGACTTCGATATCTGGGAGAGCGAATACGGCTGTGCGGGGTGGGCATACAAAGACGTCTTGGCGTTCTTCCGTAAGCTCGAGACTTCGGACTTCGGAGAGACCGAATACCGGGGCGGTCATGGCCCGATGCGGATCGTGGTGCCCAAAATGCGGAACCCGCTCAATCAGGCATGGATGAAGGCGGGAAAACAGGCGGGGTATCCGCTTCTTCGGGACTCGAACTCCGCCACGCAGGAAGGCTTTGCACCACACGAGCAGAATATCGTGAATGGGTATCGTTGCAGCACCGCGTACGCATACCTGACACCCGACGTGCGGCTCCGCCCCAATCTAACAATCTACACGGACAGCACGGTCGAAAAACTCGTTCTCGTGGGCAAGCGCGTCACCGCTGTCGAGATTCGTCGACTTGATCGTCATGAAGTGGTCGAAGCTGGACGGGAGATCATTCTGAGTGGCGGAGCCGTGAATAGCCCGAAACTGTTGATGCAATCGGGAATCGGCAATGCCGAAGAGCTCAAACAAGTCGGCGTGACGCCAATCCACCATCTCCCAGGTGTAGGCGAAAATTTCCAGGATCACCCCGACGTCGCCATACACATGGCCTGCAAGGTGCCGTCGGCGTCCCTGCTTTCCGCGTCCCGTTTCCCGAGGAAGTACCTTATCGGGTTGAAGTGGTTTCTTTGCAAAAGAGGCTTTGCAGCCACAAATCACTACGAGGCGTGCGCGTTCCTCAAATCACGCCCGGAACTGGCAGAGCCGAACTTCAAGTTCGAGCTATTCCCGGCCGCGATGCAACCCGACAGCTACGAATTCTACCCGCAGCCCACGTTCCAGATGAATATCGGTTTGATGACCGTGGCCAGTCGGGGGAAGGTGAGTATCTCCGGCCCGCGCCCCTCGGACCCACCCGTTCTGCTTTTGAACTACCTCAAAGACCCCATCGACCTCCAGTCGCTCCGCGAAGCCACAAGGATCGCGCGTAGGGTATTGGCGCAGCCAGCAATGTCGGAATACGCGGGCGCGGAACTCGACCCCGGCTCCGACGTGCAAACTGACGAAGAGCTCGACGCTTGGATCAGGAAACGCTGCACGACCGCTTACCACCTCGCGGGCTCATGCAGAATGGGACCTGCCACGCACCCGGACACCGTAGTTGGGCCCGACTTGCGGGTTCACGGCCTCCATGGGCTGCGCGTGGCGGATGCCTCGGTAATGCCGACGATCGTGTCCGCGAACACGAATGCAACCTCGATAATGATCGGTGAACGGGCCGCGGACTTCATCCGGACCGCCTGAACAGGCGCTGTCACGGCGGCAGGAAGATTGTGCGGTCCGCGCCAGGCGGTACAGCCAAGCGGCCTGTACTCAAGGCGTCAGTTGAAAGGAAGATTTACGTGTTCGAGAACAGCACCCGCTTCTACATCGACGGTGAATGGATACGGCCATCCACGGATGCGACAATCGACGTCATCGACCCGTCCACGGAACAGCCCTTTTCGAAGGTGGCAGCAGGAAACGCGCAAGACGTGTCACGCGCCGTCGCCGCCGCGAGGGCCGCGTTTCCGGCCTTCTCCAGCTGTAGTCGCGTCGAACGACTGGAAATCCTCGACCGGATATTGAAGGTTTACGATCGACGTTCCGATGAAATGGCCCGCGCGATAAGCCGCGAGATCGGCGCTCCGATCACGCTCGCACGCCAATCCCATGTGCGCGGCGGACGAGCACATCTGGAGGTGACACTCGCCGTATTGTGCGAGTACGAGTTCGACCGCCAGCAAGGCTCGAGCCTCATTCGGAGAGAGCCGATCGGTGTCTGTGCATTGATCACACCCTGGAACTGGCCGATCCACCAGATCGCGGCAAAGGTCGCTCCTGCGATCGCGGCCGGGTGCACTATGGTACTCAAGCCGAGCGAAGTCGCTCCGCTTTCCGCGATCCTGTTCGCGGAAATCCTCCACGAGGCGAAGGTGCCTCCTGGCGTATTCAACCTCGTTAACGGAACGGGTCCGGAAGTCGGTCAAGCACTGTCCGCCCATCCCGACGTCGACATGGTGTCCTTCACCGGGTCCACCCGCGCGGGCATCGCGGTCGCCGAAGCTGCCGCACCGACGGTCAAACGCGTGGCTCAGGAGCTTGGCGGAAAGTCGCCGAACATTCTTCTCGATGACTGCGATCTCAGGTCGGAGGTCACGACGGGCGTGCATAAGGTGCTGCGCAACTCGGGCCAGACTTGCGATGCGCCGACACGGATGTTGGTGCCGAAAGACCTTCACGATCAAGCCACGGCCATAGCCAGGAGTGCTGTGGAAGAGTTCGCCATTGGCGACCCGCAACGCGTCGGAACACAGATGGGCCCAGTGGTAAGCGCCCAGCAGTACGACCGAATACAGACACTGATTTCCGCCGGCGTGGCGGACGGTGCCGAAGTCGTCGTAGGCGGTGTGGGCAGACCCGAAGGGCACGACCGAGGTTACTACGTCAAGCCGACGGTCTTCGCGAACGTGCGTGCCGGGATGAAAATCGAACGCGAGGAAATCTTCGGACCGGTACTCTGCGTCATTCCCTATTCCGATGAGGAGGAGGCGATACGCATCGCCAACGACACGCCCTACGGCCTGGCGGCCTATGTGTCGTCTGCCAGCCTCGATCGTGCGCGAAAAGTCGCCGAACGCCTGCGCGCTGGGCAAGTCTTCCTGAACTACGCGCCCGGCGACCTGACGGTGCCCTTCGGCGGATACAAGCAGTCGGGCAACGGCCGGGAGTACGGTCGATGGGCGATTGATGACTTCACCGAACTGAAAGCGGTCGTTGGGTTTGCTCCGACAACGATGCCCGGAGGCTGACGCGAACGAGCGTTGGCAATCAGGAACTTCAACGGAAAACTCTAAATGCTTCTCTTGGAAAACACTGGAAAAGAACTTCTCAGGGCGCAGGGTGTGCGCCTCCCGCGCGGTCATCTTGTGAAAGACGACGTCGAGTTTCGCAGCGCAATCGTCCGCTTCGACGGACCTGTCGTCCTGAAGGCGCAAATCTTGTCGGGAGCGCGCGGTAAAAACGGGGGAATTCTCTTCGCCCGAAACCATGATGAAGCCAGCCGGGCGTTCCTGAGCCTGTTCGAGAGCACGGTGAACGGTCACGTCGTTAAAGAAATCCTGATCGAAGAACGGCTGGAAATCCTGGCTGAAAGGTACATGGGCGTCCTGGTGGATTCCGGCGACGTGTGGCTGCTCATCGGGCGTGACGGGGGTGTCGACGTCGAGGAGGCCAGCCAGAGAGATCCGGACAGCATCGTCCGCATCCCCATCGATTTTCTTCGGGGCATCCCGAGCGCGGAGGTCTTCGCGTCGTGTGAGCGCCTCGGGCTGACAGAGCCTCAAAGGTTCGTGAACATGGCGGAGCGTCTGTGGAAGGCGTTCCGCGCTGCCGACGCGACCACCGCGGAGATCAATCCCGTTGCCGAACTGGCGGACGGATCGTTGGCGGCGCTGGACTCCCGCGTCGTTGTCGACGACTCCGCTCTGTTCCGGCATCCCGAGCACGCGCAGAAGCAAACCTGCACAAACGACGGCTCGCTATCGCCGCCGCTCGAGAATCTCAAGGAACTCGGCGGCGGGAAGGTCCTGTACGCCGGGATCGGTGGCGGGATCGGGCTGACGATCGCCGACTGGATTGCCGACGAAGGTCAGAACGTTGCCGCGCTTCTCGACATCGATGACCTCATCCTGCACCACCGGACCCGCGAGGGTACACTGGCCCTGTTGGATCGGCTGGACAACGACGAGTCTCTTCGCGTCGCCTTCCTGAACATAACGACCTGCGGGTACGACCTCGCAATCGTTGCGAACGATGTGTTCGCCGCGTTGGCAGCGCGCCCGCGCGATCGCGCCAAGCCCGTGGTCTTCCATTTTCATGGCAAGGGGGAGGACGAATCCAGAAGGCTGTTCGACGCCAGCGGAATGCGGAACTTCGAAAACCTCAAGAGCGCGATTACGGAAGTCGTGTCGATCGCGAGCAGGGAGGCGGGCAAATGAGCATCCTGCTAAACGCGCTGACGCGGATCGTCTTTTACGGTGCCGACACGCCGCACGGCGCGCGCCAACGCAAAGCTCTATGTGAATCCGGCGCTCTCCTGGTGGCGTCGGTGGGGCAGGAGGGGCCCTCCGGCCCGGGAAGCAAGGCGGTTTACACAACCGCACGCGAGGCCGTCTCCTCGTCGGGCATAATTGACCTCGCTGTCATCTTCAGTCCGCCTGCACGGGTACTCGAAGATACCAAGGATGCGCTTGCGGCGAATATTCGAAGCATACTGATCACTACCGAATACGTTCCGGTACACGACGCCCTCGAGTTGAAAGCCCTTTCCCATGCGGCGGGCGCGGTCCTCGTCGGTCCGAATTCCAGCGGCATTCTGACGCCGGGCGAGGCGAGGGCTGGATTTATCTGCAATTCAATCTGCATCCCGGGTCGGGTTGGGGTGGTCGCCAAAAGCGGCTCCGTGACCTTCGCAGCGATGTCGGAGATGAAATTTGCCGGGCTGGGGGTTAGCACCGTCGCTTCGATCGGTGGCGACCTCGTCAAGGGCACTGATTATCGCCGCCTGCTGGATCTCTTCGAGCGCGACCCGGAAACGGACTGCGTTCTCATACTGGGGGAGGTCGGCGGTGCCGACGAGGAACTCGCCGCAGCTCACATCGCGAAACATATCGGCAAGCCAGTCGTCGCGTTCGTGTCCGGCAGGCTCGTCAAGCCGGGCCAGAATATCGGGCATGCGGGCGCGATCGTCACCCAGGGTCGCGGTGGTTACGAGGGAAAGGTCCGCGCGTTCAAGGAGGCCGGGGTGAGCGTGGCCGAACAGTTCTCCGACATCGTTCCGATGCTTCTGCGGTGTCCCGCGCCTCGGACGGCGAGGCGCTGAGCAACTCAGCGTGACCAGGCGGACAGCGCCGCGACAATATGAGAGTCCGATTGACGAATTGATGCAACTCAACCGCAGAAGAGAAGGATACAGGGCATGACCATGAGCTCCCAGAGAACGAACCTTCGCAAACTCGTCACCGCCGCTTCTTTGGCGGTGTGCGCGACGTTTCCGGCCTACGCCGACGATTATCCGACTGATCCCGTAGCGGCAGGTCTCGTTCCCGCCGCGCTTCGCTCCGAAGGAACTCTGCGGATCGCGATGCCCGACCAAGGCAAACCGTATAACTATCAGGAGGGCAATGAGCTGAAAGGCATGGAGCCGGACCTGGCGCGCGCGATCGCGGCGACGTTGGGCCTAAAGCCGGAAATGACCTTGGTGCCTTACACAGCAGCGCTACCTGGCCTCCAGTCGGACAAGTTCTCCGTCTCGTTCGGACAGTTTTACATTCGCGCGGAAAGGCTCGAAGTCGTCGATTTCGTGAGTGACTGGAAAACTTTCAATGTCTTCCTGGTTACCGAAAAAAGCGGTCTTCGGCCGACCGACTTCAAGGACCTGTGTGGTCGCAGAGCGGGTGCGATGGCAGGAACGGTGAACCTCGAAGGACTGCAGAAGAATGCCGACAAATGCGCGGAAGGGAAAATCGACGTCCAGGCGTTCCCCTCAATGGCGAGTGCCGTTCTCGCACTGAGCAGCGGTCGCGTCGATGCCGTATTTGTCGACCCGCAGATATCTCGTGAAGCACAGAAAACCGAGAAGGGCCTTGTCGAAAGCGGCACGCTTGGGGAGGGCCTTACGGCGATCGCAATCGCCCGCAACGAGAAGACCAAGGGGCTTCCCGAAGCCATCCAGGCCGCCTTGGTTCATCTGGACAAAACGGGCGAATACAAGAAGCTCCTGACCGCGCACGAAACCGATTACGGTGCATTGACGCAATTCGACATTTATACGAAAGGCTCAACGCCTCCCGTTTACGAGTAAACCGGGGACGCGCCAGCCCACACTAAGGTTTGGCGCGTCAATCTCCACTGCTATAGCTGACTTCCGATGAGCACGCTTTCGATTGCGCGACGAGCCATCGCCGAAACGCCTTGGCGGCGCTGCTCAGCCTGATTTCTTCCCTCCAGCAAACATGGTAGCCGTTTTCGCCGTCCGTCGAGTGTTCGAAGAGGCGGACCAACCGCCCTTTAGCCAAGTCATCCGCGATCAGCGTACTCCTGCAAAGGCCTATCCCCTGGCCGTGCAGCGTCGCTGCAATGGCCATGTGCTGGTCGTGGAGAACGAGCTCATGGCTCAACGGGAAATCCGTTAGTCCCTGACTGGCGAACCATTGTCTCCAGCAGGAGAGATTCTGATCGTGGATCAGTTGGTGGCGGCGAAGATCTGTTGTTTCGCGCACCTGCCCGTGCCTTTTCAGGTATTCCGGCGTGCACACCACAATCAGCGACCCGCCGAGGATTTGCTGGCTCATGTACCCCTCCCAAGTGCCGCTTCCGTATCGTATGCGCAGGTCGGCGGCGTCGTTCGGGGCGGATTCGCCCATCAGGGTGTAACGGAGGTTAACGTTCACGCGCGAGTGCTTCGAGAAAAATTCCGACAGCCGCGGGATGAGCCAGTGTATGGCGAAAGATGGGAGGCTCGCCACGGTTACGGTGTCCTGCTGTTCGTTCTCGATCAGCGTTTCCGTTCGGTCTCGGACCAGCGCCAAGGCTTGAGCGACCGCCACGAAGTATTCGCGACCTGCCAGGGTAAGGGAAAGAGAGCGACCGCGTCTTTCGAACAGCTTGATCCCGAGAGCGTCTTCCAACTGTCTGAGCTGGTGGCTGATGGCGGATTGCGTGATGCACAACTCGAGGGCCGCGTCCTTTGCCGATCCCGTTCTTCCCACGGATTCAAACGCACGGAGGGCATGCAGGGGAGGTAAGCCTGACCGCAGTTTATGCGGGCCTTGCAACATCTTGGACCTCCTCCTGAGGTGGATCTAGCCTTCAGACAGCTTCCGGAGCGACTTCAAAATGCGGGGTACTCGCTCTTGAATGACGCTCTCGCATGCGCCATGCGCATGTCACCGCTCGGAGCCAGCTTTCGGTGCCAAG
The DNA here is from genome assembly GCF_013488225.1 of Sinorhizobium mexicanum. Taxonomy (NCBI): domain Bacteria; kingdom Pseudomonadati; phylum Pseudomonadota; class Alphaproteobacteria; order Hyphomicrobiales; family Rhizobiaceae; genus Sinorhizobium; species Sinorhizobium mexicanum. The sequence continues at coordinate 1,808,584 of NZ_CP041238.1, forward strand.
ACTTCCCGCATTTGCGAAGCAGCGTCTGGATATCTTCGATGTAGCGTTCAGTGTCATGGCCCCGCAGTGCGGCACGAACGCCGCCGATGTCAGGAAACCGCTTTGCAGCTTCACCCCACATCACACGGCCCGCCAGGTAGCCGCTTGCGCCTGCCCGGAAAGCAAAGGTCAGGGTTCGCCGATAGGCATCGCGGCCAGCTCCGGCAGACATCATTACCCACGGCCGATCGAGCAGGGAGTCAATACGATTGTACGCGGACTGCACGTTAGCGCTGGCGGCGCTGCCGTCGTCGGGATCGACAAGATCGCGGTTGCGAATGGGATTTTCGAGTTGAAAAAGATCCAGCCCGTAGCGCTCCTTGCGCAGTTCGCAGAGCGTTTCTTCTAGGATCGCCGGTTGCTTGTGCGGTTCCCATTGATCCGGGTTCACCTCGCCCGGGAACGCGTAGGCCATGGGGCAAATGAGAAACGCGATGTCATGTCGCCTGCATTCACGCCCAATCGCTTCAACGAATTCTCTTTGGTGTCGCAGGGTGTCGGGAGAGGCCTCAGGCCGATACCAGACGGTTACCTTCACGGCATCGGCACCCAGTCGTTTGATTTTCTCTACCGACCAGCCCGGATTCAGGAAGTTCCGCCTTCCACCCTGGTCTTCGTCGCAGGTGCCTGCTTCGGCTGCCACGATCAATCCTCGGGACGGGTCCAGACTGCCATAACCATATGGATAGCCGTAGTCCGGATCGACCTGTATTGCCGTGCCAGACGACGACAGCAGTTCGATCAACGTCTTTTTCAGCGCGCCGATTTCGTCGTAAGTCGCGACATCGCGTCCTACACACTCGGCCACTAGCGCCTCCACGGCAGGACGCTGATCGACGGCATTCATCATAAAGAAGCCGTCGGGGCTCGAAAGACGGCGCATTGACCAAAGTTTTCCGGCCGACATTTCCATCGCGCGGCCGCCCCTATCGCCGCACCTTGCCGAAGAAGGCTTGTGCACGTTCGGTTTGGGGTGAGTTGAAAATGGCCTCCGGGGACCCCTGTTCGACTATGTAGCCTCCGTCCATGAAGGTGACCGTATCGGCGACCTCGCGGGCAAAACCCATCTCGTGAGTGACGACGACCATCGTCATGCCCTCGTTGGCGAGTTCCTTCATCACACCCAGCACCTCGCCGACTAGCTCGGGGTCCAGAGCGCTCGTGGGCTCGTCGAAGAGCATGACCTTGGGACGCATCGCGAGCGCGCGCGCAATGGCCACGCGTTGCTGCTGGCCGCCGGAGAGTGTGCGAGGATAGGCGTCGCGCTTATGCGCAAGACCAACCTTCCTGAGAAGCACCATCGCGTAGTCGATAGCCTCGGCCCTTGAGACGTTCTTTACACCGACCGGCGCTTCGATGATGTTTTGCAGGACAGTCATATGCGGAAAGAGGTTGAAGCTCTGAAACACCATCCCGATGTCTATCCGTGTTTTGGCGATCTCATTGGGTCTCAGTTCGTAGAGCTTTCCGTTACGCTCGCGGTATCCGACAAGTTTCCCGGCTACCGACAAACGTCCGCCATCGATGCGCTCCAAATGGTTCATGCAGCGCAGGAACGTGCTTTTGCCCGATCCTGACGGTCCAAGGATGCAGGCTACCTTGCCGTAAGACACGTCGAAATCGATACCCTTCAGCACTTCCAGCGGGCCGTAGCGTTTCCGCACGCCTTCCGCAACGACTGCCAGCGCGCCATTTTCGACGCCAGTTTTATTTGTGGTCATCGTCGTCGCTTTCCTCATCGATTGCTGTAGAACGAGTTGATGCAAGGTCACTCCTGCCGAAATGACGCTCGAGGTAATGTTGTCCAATCGACAGCACGGTCGTGATCAGGAGGTACCATAGCGACGCGACGATCAGCAGCGGTATCGTTTGGAAGGTAGTCGAGTAGATCAATTGTGCGGAATACAGGAGTTCCTGAAGCGCGATCACGCTTACGACGGACGTGGTTTTGAGCATTCCGATTAGCTGGTTGCCCGTCGGCGGAATGATCACCCTCATCGCCTGCGGGAGAATGATGCGGACGAGAATTCGGCGGCTGCTCATCCCAAGGGCCTCTGCGGCTTCGCGTTGTCCCGGATGAACGGCATTGAGGCCCGACCGCACGATCTCGGACATGTACGCAGCCTCGTTCAGGCCGAGACCGAGGGCGGCGGCGACGTAGACGGTGATGTATGTGTTGGCGTCCAGGCTCGCGAAAGTCGGGCCGAAAGGAATCCCGATCTCGATCACCGGATAGAGGGCCGCGATATTGTACCAGAAGATGAGCTGGACCAGCAGCGGCGTTCCGCGAAAGGCCCACGCGTATGCGGCTGCGGACTGGCTGAGAACAGGGTTCTTCGATGAACGCATGACGGCGACGACCGTACCGAGGGTGACGCCGATGAACATGGCCACGACCGTCAGCCACAGGGTGTTGTAGAGACCGGAAAGGATCGAGGCGTCAAAAAGATAGTCCCATACCACCTGCCACTGGAAGCGCGGGTTGGTTACCGCTGATCGAACCATGGCGGCGAGGACTAGAAGGATCAGCGCGCCCGCAAACCACCGTCCGTAGTAACGGACCCGAACGACGGGCATGTCGACCAGGCGAGATTGCTGTGCGCGTACATCGGTGTTGGACATCACCGTATTCCACTTCATTGGGAGACACGAAGAACGAGATTTCTTGCGCTATAACCGCCACCTGGCGATTGTCTGCATCAAGGCAGGTTCGGCGAGAGGGGATCGCCGCCCATGGCGGCGGCCCCGACGTCGGAACTATTCTTCCTTGTAGACGGGAGGGTTCGATCCTTCTGCATAGATCGCGGCTTCCTCGATCGCGCCGTATGCGGTCTCGTTCTTCTCGAGAATGCGCCTGTACTCTCCCGACTTGATGAGGTGATCGAGCGCCGCCTTGCTGGCGTCCAGCATCTGCGTTGAGTTTTCGTTGCGAGCTACCGCGATGGCACAGAAACCGCCCCCAAGCTTCCCGGTGTTCACGAGGCCGGGGGTTGCACGCATCATGTCACTTGCGACGCCAATATCGGCGCGGACGGCATCCACACGTCCGCTGACAAGAGCGAGAACTGCGCTGCTGCTGTTAGGAAACGCCTCGACCTTGATTCGCGTGCCGTCTGCGCAGTCGTTCTTGGCCTTCTCGAGCGCTACCTGGTCTACGGATCCGGTCATGACAGCCACCGACTTGCCGCAGACGTCGGAGACCGTCGCCGGCATAAAACCCTTGTCCTTGTTCACGAGGAAGGTCGCATATGTCTGCCAGCTCGTAATGAAGTCCGCGGTCTTCATTCTCTCCGCCGTGATGTAGAATTCGCCGAAAGAGATGTCGAACTTGTTTGCCTGCAGACCGGTAAGCGCAGAAGCAAAAGGTATCAGTGTGACTTCCGCTTCCAGCCCCATCGTCGCTGCCAACGCATTGGCAAGGTCGACGTCCATGCCCTTCAGTTCGTTTCCGACCTTGTACGCGAAGGGCTTGCCCTGGTCGGGCATCGCGATCCGAAGCTTTCCGGCTTCCTTGATCGCCGCAGGAACTTTCTCCACGACTTCGGGAACGGCCGCGCTGTCCTGGGCGAAAGCGGGAGCAACACCCGCGACGACGAACAGCATTACGGCCAAGCCTTTAAGCCCGCGGCTAAGGGGGTGCAGCATATTCTAACCTCCAGTTTGAAACGCGGCCGCACATGGTTTCCATTCCCGATTTCTATGAGGTACGGCTCGCGATGATTAGTATACGCACAAGTTTAATATATAGTCTAGTGCGTTTGTTTTTATCCCATCAGGATTTTCGAGTGTCGCGAATGCCTAACTCGGGTCGCTTTCTGGCTTCGCTGCGCGACCAAGCTGCTTCCCCGATGAACGTAAAAAGGCCCACCGCTGAAAGCGGCAGGCCCGGGCCGTTCGTTTGAAACGCGACGTCTAAACGCTGAGGCAGAGGTATTTCATCTCGGTGTAGTCATCGAGGCCGTACTTCGATCCCTCGCGGCCTTGGCCTGACTGCTTTACACCACCGAACGGCGCGACTTCCGTGGAAATTAAACCCGTATTGATGCCCACCATGCCGTACTCGAGTTCTTCCGCGACGCGGAAGATTCGGGAGACATCCCTGGAGTAGAAATACGAGGCCAAGCCGAATTCAGTGTTGTTCGCCAGGAGGACGACCTCCTCTTCGGTGTCGAACTTGAAAAGCGGGGCGACCGGTCCAAACGTCTCCTCGCGAGCGACCTTCATCTCGGTCGTCACGCCTGTGAGAACGGTAGGCTCGAAAAACAGGCCGCCTTTCTTGTGCGGCTTCCCGCCGACTACGATGGCGGCACCCTTTGAAACCGCGTCCTCGATATGCTCTTCGACCTTGGCGAGGGCTTTACGATCAATGAGCGGCCCCGCATTCACTCCGTGTTCGAAGCCGTCGCCAACCGTCATCGCCGCGACACGGTCGGCGAGCTTTCTCGCGAACTCATCGTAGATGCCTGACTGGACGTATAAACGGTTCGCGCAGACACAGGTCTGCCCGTTGTTCCTGTACTTCGAGACCATCGCGCCCTCGACCGCCGCATCGACGTCGGCGTCGTCGAAGACAACGAAGGGTGCGTTACCGCCCAACTCCAAACCGAGTTTGAGGATCTGGTCGGCTCCCTGGCGCGCCAGGACCCGTCCCACCTCGGTAGACCCGGTAAAGGTGAGCTTTCGAACCTTGGCGTTTTCGGTGAACTCCTTGCCAATCGAAGGCGAGTCCTTGGACGTAATGACATTGAAGATGCCTGCCGGAACTCCTGCGCGTTCGGCGAGCAGCGCGAGAGACAGCGCGGAAAGCGGCGTCTCTTTTGCGGGCTTTGAAATCATCGCGCACCCGGCGGCGATCGCCGGGGCCATCTTTCTCGCCAGCATAGCGTTCGGGAAATTCCAAGGGGTGATAGCCGCGACGACGCCGACTGGCTGCTTCACAACCAGGATACGCTTGTCGGAAAGGTGTCCGGGTATCACGTCGCCGTAGAGCCTCTTGGCCTCTTCGCCGAACCACTCGACGTAGGATGCGCCATACAGGATCTCGCCGCGCGCCTCGAGGAAGGGCTTGCCCATCTCAAGCGTGAGGATGGTGGCGAGGTCGTCCGCATTCTGGACGATGAGATCAAACAGCTTGCGGAGTACGGCGGCTCGCTCCTTGCCCGTCTTTTTGGCCCAAGCCTTCTGTGCCCCGTATGCAGCTTCGATCGCTCTCCTTGCTTCCGCGCGGTTCATGTCGGGAAGGGTTGCAAGAACTTCCCCGGTGGAGGGATTTGTGACGTCGAATGTGCTTCCGCTGTCGCTGGCGGCAACCCATTCACCAACGATCAGCGCCTTGTCGACTGCGAGGCTCGGGTCCTTGAGCCTGGAGAGGACGGAATCTGACAGCGTCATTCTCAAGCCTCCTTGGCGGTGTCGCGGATAGCCTTCTCGAGTATGTTGAGGGCTTCGGAGAACACGCTGTCCTGAATGGTGATCGGTGCGAGGAAGCGGATTACGTTACCGTGGACCCCGCATGTCAGCAGAATCAGTCCGTTGTCGAGTGCCTTCAGCCTTACGGCATTTGCGAATTCCGGGTTAGGCGCGCCAGAACCGGCTACGTTGAATTCGACCGCGTTCATGAAGCCCGGGCCTCGGATGTCGGCGATCTGTGGCACCGCTTCGCGAAGCGAATCGAGTCGCTGCTTCAGTCGGTTCCCGAGCAGGTCGGCCCGTTCGTTTAGGCTCTCCTGCTCGATGACGTCGAGCACCGCATTGCCAGCGGCAACGCCTACCGGGTTTCCGCCATACGTTCCACCGAGACCGCCCGGGCCGGGAGCGTCCATGATATCCGCGCGGCCGGTTACGGCCGCGATCGGAAAACCGCCGCCGAGCCCTTTCGCCATGGTCGTGATATCCGCCGCAACGCCGTAGTGTTCCATCGCAAAATGCTTGCCCGTGCGCGCGAAACCGGTTTGCACTTCGTCGGCAATAAGCAGAATGCCGTACTTGTCGGCCAGTTCGCGGAGCTTATGCATGAAGGCACGGGGAACTTCGTAGAATCCGCCTTCGCCCTGAACGGGCTCGACGATAAAGGCGGCGACCCGGTTCGGATCGACGTCAGCCTTAAAGAGCTTGTCCAAGACCGACAGCGACTCTTCGACCGAGGTGCCGTGTAGCTCGACAGGGAAGGGGACGTGGAAGACATCACCCATCATCGCGCCGAACCCGGTCTTGTAGGGTACGACCTTGCCCGTAAGCGCCATGCCCATGAAAGTCCGGCCGTGGAACGCGCCCGTGAAGGCGATGACCGCCGAGCGTTTGGTGGCAGCACGAGCGATCTTGACCGCGTTTTCGACGGCCTCCGCTCCGGTGGTGACGAAGATCGTCTTCTTTTTGAAGTCGCCGGGCACGAGCGAGTTCAGGCGCTCCGCGAGCAGTACGTAGTTCTCGTAAGGCACTACCTGGTGGCAGGTGTGAGTGAAGCGGTCGAGCTGCTCTTTGACCGCCTCGATTACCTTCGGATGACGGTGTCCTGTATTGACAACCGCTATCCCGGCGGCGAAGTCGATAAAGCGGCGGCCCTCGATATCCCAGATCTCCGCGTTTTCTGCGCGTTCGGCATAGACCTGCGTTGTAACGCCCACTCCCCGCGAGATAGCTTCGGCGCGGCGGATGGCGATTTCGGTGTTCAGCATGCAAAAACTCCTGGGTAGGATATGTCGGGACTACATGTTCGGATAGACCGGGCCCTCGCCACCTTGGGGCGGTACCCACGTGATGTTCCCATTTGGGTCCTTGATGTCGCAGGTCTTGCAGTGGACGCAATTCTGCGCGTTGATAACGAACACGTCTCTGCCGTCCTTCTCTACCCATTCGTAGACGCCGGCGGGACAGTAGCGGTTCGACGGACCTGCATAGATGTCGTGCTCGGACCGCTTTTGTAGATCCATGTCCTTCACCTTGAGATGAACCGGTTGGTTTTCCTCATGGTTCGTATTCGACAGGAAGACCGAAGACAGTCGATCGAAGGTGAGGACACCGTCCGGCTTCGGGTAGGCGATCGGCTTGTGCTTCGAGGCGGGCTCTAGGCTCTGCGCGTCGGTCTTGCCGTGCTTGAGCGTGCCGAAAAACGAGAAGCCAAAGAGCTGGTTGGTCCACATGTCGAGACCACCCAATGCGACGCCGACGGCCGTTCCGAAGCGCGACCAGAGCGGCTTGACGTTGCGGACACGCTTCAAGTCCCTGCCGATGTCGCTCGCTCTCCAGTCGTTTTCGATCTCCACGACTTCGTCGTTGGCGCGTCCTCCGACAATCGCCGCCGCAATTCGGTCTGCCGCCAGAATCCCCGAGAGAACGGCGTTATGGCTGCCCTTGATGCGCGGGACGTTGACCAGTCCCGCGGAACAACCGATAAGCGCGCCGCCCGGGAACGACAGTCTCGGGACGGATTGATAACCACCTTCGGTAATGGCCCGCGCGCCGTACGACACACGCTTGCCGCCCTCGAAGGTGCCGCGGATGGCAGGATGCGTCTTGAAGCGCTGGAATTCTTCGAACGGATACAGGTAGGGATTCTTGTAGTTCAGGTGAACCACGAAACCCACGGCCACCATGTTGTCTTCAAGGTGGTAGAGGAAGGAGCCGCCGCCCGTGGACATGCCGAGGGGCCAGCCGAACGAGTGCTGTACCAGCCCCTGCTTGTGGTTCTCCGGCTTGACCTGCCAAAGTTCCTTAATGCCGATCCCGAACTTCTGCGGCTCGCGCCCCTTTGAAAGGTCATATTTCGCGATCAGTTGCTTGGCAATCGAGCCGCGCACGCCTTCGCCGATCAACGTGTATTTTCCGAGAAGCTCCATGCCACGCGCGAAGTTCTGGCCGGGCTCGCCGTTCTTCTCGATACCCATGTCGCCCGTCGCGACACCCACAACTGCGCCATCTTCGTTGTAGAGGACTTCGACCGCAGCGAACCCGGGGTAGATTTCGACGCCGAGCTCTTCGGCTTTCGCCGCGAGCCACCGACAGACGTTTCCGAGCGATACGATGAAGTTCCCGTGGTTGTTCATTAGGGGCGGCATGGCGAAATTCGGCAACCGAACGGAGCCCGCAGGACCGAGGAGCAGGAACTGGTCATCCGTGACCTCTGTCTTGAACGGATGGGCGGGGTCATCTCGCCATCCGGGCAGGAGATGGTCGATGCCGACGGGATCAACCACCGCACCGGACAGGATATGCGCGCCGACTTCCGCGCCTTTCTCCAGTACCACGATCGAAAGGTCCGGATTTACCTGCTTCAGTCGAATCGCGGCCGATAGCCCGGCAGGCCCACCGCCGACGATTACGACGTCGAATTCCATGCTCTCGCGATCGAGGCTCGTGTCCATGTTCACCGATTTCCGATAAGTTAATGGGCAGACGCCGAAGCGCCTGCCGCCAGAGAGTTGAGCCGCTCAGTCCAAATCAACGTAATTAGTACGAGGTGACGCTCTGCAGCTTGTCGACTGCCTCGACGTACTCGTTCAGCATGCGCTCAATTTCGGATTTGACGGTCGTATGCTCGTTCATATCACCGACGGCCTGACCGACAGAATAGGTCCAATAGTCGAGGTTACGGCCGCGCTCGGCCCGCTTGAAAGGATAGCCGTTCATGATCGACTGCATCGGCCAGTCGAGGGGTTTCGGCGAATCCGGCCGGTGCCATGCGTCCACATACTTCGTGTAAAGCATCCGGCCCTGCTTGCCCGTCATGGCCTTCGAGAGACGGGCGTCTTCCGAGACGGCCGCGAAAAGCTTTTCGCGCATTTCGATGCTCAGGTCGCTTTCAGCGGTTCCAAGCCACAACGAACCCATCCAGACGCCCTGGCAGCCCAGCGCCAGTGCCGCTAGAATCTGTGAGCCGCGCGTCACACCGCCTGCCGCGAGAACGGGTATACCCTCCGCCGCGTCAACCACCTGCGGCCACAACACCATCGAAGCGATATTCCCGACGCTGCCGCCCGCTTCCGTTCCTTGCGCGACGAGAACGTCGACGCCGGCCGCCCTCTGTTTGGCGGCATGCTTCGCATTACCGACCAGCGCGCCAACTTTCACGCCCTTGCTGTGGGCTTCTTTCGTCACCCACTCCGGGGTGACCCCGAGCGCGCCTACGATGAAATTAACCGATTTCCGGCTCAAAACGATTTCAAGCTGCTCGCGGCTCTTCTTGTGCGTCATCGCCATCTTCCGCGCATACTCCACGAGGTAGGCGTCGCGATCCGCGTCCGAAATGTCGGCGATCCCGGCTTCGTCGAGAAGGTTCTTCACGAAGTTCAAGTGTTCCTTGGGGATGAGCTTGCGGTATTCCTCAGGCGTCTTCTCCACGTCCTCGCCGCCGGTGCCGGGGAAGACCAGATCGACCGAGAAAGGCTTGCCTTCAACGCGCTGCTCGATCCAGTCAAGGGACATCTCGAGTTCTTCCGGCGTCATCCATGCCGCGCCCAAGGACCCCATGCCCCCGGCTTTCGTAACTGCAGCGACCACGTCGCGGCAGTGCGAGAAGGCAAAAATCGGCAGATCGATACCGAGAGTCTTCGTCAAATCCGTTTGCAAGTTAAGCCCTCCGACGCTTTTCGGGATCCGCCGTTTAAAGTCCACCGGCCCCATGCATTTGTCTACTCATGAGTATAAATTACATTATCATCGGTATGTTTGTAAAGAGGGGATTGCGACGGTGACGCTTTTACCGCCGTGATCGACCATGCGAAAAACAGCAATCATCCCGATGAAGCCATTGCGCAATCCAAGGAGTACTGTATTGTACGCGCGGGTATGTTGTCGGATTTAGGAGGGGCGACCCCCGTGGTGGTTCCGTCGAAGGCCGATCGCATTCGTTTCAAGGGTCCCTTCGAGTGGACCGATTCTAGCGCAGCTGAAGGAGCTTGAGCATGTTCGACTTTAAGGGAAAAGTTGTTGTTATTACAGGCGGCGAAACGGGGATAGGTGCCGCAACTGTCGAAGCATTCGCTCGTGCAGGGGCTGACGTGACGATCGCCGGATACCTGGAAGACAAGGGACAGGAAGTCGTCAGCGCGCTCGCGTCCGAGGGCTTTACGGTCGATTTCATCCAGACCGACGTCACGCAGGAAAGCTCGATTAACAACTTCGTTGATGCCGTTACCAGAAAGCACGGCCGTATCGACGTGCTCGTTAACAATGCGTCCATCTTTGACGGTTTTGCTGGTGCCCTCGATACCTCGAACGCGCTGTGGGACCGCGTCATCGATACAAACCTCCGCGGCACTTTCTACTGCTGCCGTGCGGTCCTCAAGGACATGGTGGCCCGCGGCGAGGGCCGAATCGTAAACGTCGCTTCAGTCGGCGGTATCATCGGCGGGGCCGACGGTCTGGCATACACGGCTTCGAAATTCGGCGTAATCGGTCTGACCCGACAGATGGCCGTGGAATTCACCAAGGCGGGCGTATGGATCAACGCGGTTTGCCCCGGCATGATCCAGACGGACATGCGTGGAAACTCGGCCCGTATTCTCGGCGGCGATGCCCCGAACATGGCTCGCGGGGTTGGCGTAAATCCCGATGCGCTGAAGCGGGTTCCCGCTGGCCGTAAGGGCGTTCCGCTGGATATTGCGAACGCCATCATGTTTGCGGCGTCTCCCTACGCTGGCTACATGGCTGGGCACTCGCTCGTAATCGACGCAGGCTGGACAATCCAATAACACTCACGGCCGTCGCCATTGGAAACCGAAACTTGGCTCTCGTTCACGGGGGGCAAGCCGATATGCAGATCTCCGCAATCTGCGGTGACGGCCGTGTCATCGATCCGCCGGCGAGCGCGTTCTGGGCGGTTCTTTTTCTATTAGCGGAACTGTGTATGCGCGCGGTCGCGCGAGTGACTTCGCTGAAGCGGTTGGGAATTCAACTGGCCCGAATGGAAGTTCGATTTCCCGACCTATTTCGAAAGGTCGGAACTCCCGTCCCGCGGCGATTCGTCCGTGGCGGCTTTGAGTCGCCGCACACCTATGTACCGGATGCCAAGGCCGATCAGTCGAGCGTTATCAAGGCAGGCCGCAATACGGGCTTACCCGATAAGGATACTAAGTCATGAACGAAGTTGTTATGGATCGGACAATGAGCCAGAACGTCTCTACACCGTATGATTCATTGCTATCGGTCGCCAAGGGCCGCTACTCCTGCAGGGCGTTCCAGAAGAGACCCGTCCCGAGAACCGATATTGACCGGATTTTGGAGGTTGCCCGGACGGCACCGTCGGACTGCAATACGCAACCTGCGAGTATGTTCATCCTGAGCGGCAGCGCCCTCGAAGCCCTGCGGGCTGAAATGTACGAAGCTGCCGCCACCGGTCGGGAACGTACATCCGACGTGCCCCCGATCGGGACCTATACGGGGGTTTTCCAGGAACGGCGTCGAGAGTGCGGCTTGTCGCTCTACAATGCGGTCGGTATCCAGAAGGGCGACCGCGAGGCGTCAGGTAGACAGGCGCTTGAAAACTTCCGTTTCTTCGGTGCGCCGCATCTGGCGGTGGTCACGGTACACAATGATCTGGCAGAGCGCGGCCTGTTCGATACAGGCATCTACCTCGGGCACTTCCTGCTCGCAGCGCAGGCGCTCGGAGTCGCGGCAGTTCCGCAAGGCGCGATCGCGCATTATGCGGACGTTATCCGTAGACACGCTCCGATTGCTCCCGAGCTTCGTGTGGTTTGCGGCGTGTCGTTCGGCTACGAGGTCAAAGATCACGCAGCCAACAGCTTCCGCACGGATCGCGTCGAAATCGCTGACAGCGTTGTATTCGTTGATTGAAAAGGGAAGGGGGCGGACGCCGCGGCGTCACGCTCCCCGCGCGACGCCCTTGATGAGCTGGTCCGCGAATGCGGACGCGACGTCTTCTGCACTATACTTAGACGATCTGCGGAACCACGTGTATGGCCAATTGCAAGCGCCGATAACGCAGCAAACAGCGAGGAAGGGGTCCGTTTCACGAAACTCCTTGGACGCGATGCCCTGCGAATACAGGTCCTGAATCTGCTTGTTGTATTTCCGACGATTAGACGTAACCGCGGCGCGCTGCTCCTCGGTCAGCTCGTTTTCGTCGCGGTTGTAGATCGTTGACCAATCCTGGTGTTCCATCACGTTGAGCGAGTGCATCTTGACGATCTTCGCAAGTAGCTCCGTGGGAGTTCCACCGGAACTCAGCGCTTCTTCCAGACCCTTCGCGTAGGTATGGTCGATCTTCTCGAAAATCCTCCAAAGGATCTCGTTCTTGTTTTTCATATAGTAATAGACGATGGATTTGGTGAAACCCATTTCAGCGCTAATATCGTCAACGGTAACGGCGCGGAAGCCACGCGCTGCGATCAACCGGGCGGCAGCGTCGAGAATCTCCTCTTGGATCAACTCGGTTTTCTGCTGCTTAATTCTGCCCCGGATATTCGGCTTCGAAGACTCTTGCGGTGCGTCCATGTCCATCAGGTGCCTCTATGAGTATGTTTTCGTTCTTTACGGTATAAAAAACCGAAACACAAGCTTTATCGCCGTCCTAACCGGTTTGCCCAACGAGAGCGCTTGAAACCTGTTCATGCTAAACCGTTGTTGCCATTGAGGCTTCTCTTGGTTCATGTATTGTATGACCCGGCGTGCCACTGTTTCTCCGCCTTCCAGTTCGGAGAGAGAGTGGAGAAGCGTTCGAGGCCGAGTCCTTTAATGGGAGCGTTGGTCGCCCCGTTTAACGTAAGTTCGGACATGGCAATCCCGATCGCGGGGGCCATGCCGAAACCGTGTCCCGCTCCCGCCGCAACCAGCAGTCCCTCGGGATGGTCGAACCGGTGGATAATGGTTTTCTGATCGCGCGTGATATCGAGCACCCCGGCCCAAGTGCGCAGCAACTGCGCTCCTTTTGCTACGGGGAAGGCTTCGATCATGCGACGGACAAGGTTCCGGACGATCGGGGTGTTGGGTTTGTTCGGCTCGCTGTCCGCGTCCACGTCCACCCACTCGTGCGGGCCGCCGTTCGCGTGGAGGTTTCCACGCCTCGTCTGCCGGATGGACAGCCCGTTCAGCCCGATAAAGCCAACCTCATACATTGGTGGCAGGGGAGTGGTTACAAGTGCTTCGAGGCGCACGGTGGCCACCGGGAACAGGACGCCGAACGGCTCGAGGAGCTTTGCGTTATAACCACCCGCGCAGAGAACGACGCGCTCGGCGTATAGGTCGCCGGACTTGGTCTTCACGCCTTTCACCTTTCCTGCTTCCTCGATGACCGAATAGACCGGAGTATGCTCGAGGATGGTCCCGCCATGGTCCTGGAAGGCCCAGGCGAACGCTTGCGACACACGCTGCGGGTTCGCATGACCGGAGCGAGGCGTGTACAGCCCGGCGCGCGTTTCCGGCGAAAGGATGGGTATCAGCTTGCGACAGGCGTCCGCATCAATTAGCTCGAAGCCGAAGTCGGCGCGCGTGAATGCCTTGTAGGTTCCCTTGAGCTCTTCGACCTGCTTGTCGGAGAACGCCACCCAAAGGCGTCCCTTCTGCGTCCACTCCGTTGGATAGCCGAGTTCCTCATCCAGAGTGTCCCACAGCTTTTCGGCCATTCCGGCGAGCGGGGCTTCATCCGGATCGTCGGCGCGGAGGCTCAGGTAACCGGTTGCCCGCGAGGACGCTTCGTATGCTACCGAGCCACGATCGATGACGAGTACACGTGCCCCGGATTTTTGTGCATGGTATGCCGTCGAGAGGCCGAGGAGGCCGGAGCCGACGACGATCACGTCGTAATTGTTCATCTTCTTTACCTCTGTGCGGAGCCTGCGACGCTTTCAGGCACGACTTCCTCATGCATCCAATGCGGCCACTTTTCGCGGGTGTGATAGTCGTCGTCTTCAGCTGCGATCAAAGCCATGTCGATCGGGCGGACAGGGAACCGATAGCTCCCCGGCTTGATGTCCTTGAGAGGTACGCCGAAACGCTGCGAGAGAAGGATCGCCGCTTCGTCACGGCACCTTTTGCCTTGGCAGTGTCCCATTCCCACGCGGGTCATCCGCTTCAACAAATCCTGGCTGATCTTGGGTCCGACGTCTCCCCCCGTGACGGCGTCGTGGGGGTGACGTAGTCCGCTCTTCAGGTAGCGAGGCGGCTGAAGGTCGAGGAATTCACCCCGGGTAACCGTCTCACATTGGCAGAGGATTACGCCAGTTCCGCCCGTCTCGGAGAGCTTGGAAACCCAGAGATTGATATATTCAGCCGGGTTTGTACCTTCAGCGGTGCGCTTTTGCTGGACTGCTGACCGGGACTCGTCGCCATCGATGGCGGCAAGTGCGCGGGCTACCTGGTCGTCCACGTCGTTGAACGTCGACACCCAATACACATCGGGGACGGTCGTCTGGAAATTGGCGTCCAGAATGGGGACCCATGCAGGGATAGCCTCGGCGAACTCCAGACCGCACCCCATCGCCGCCGGGAGCTCGATGTTCGGGAGCTCCGCGATAGCAACGCAGATCGTGTCGCAAGTAACTTCGCTCTTGTCATCCTCACCATCCAGGCGAACAACGGTCGCCGAAGATACCTTGTCGGTACCGCTGGCCTCCAGGATCACGCTCTCGAAATGTATCGGGATACCTTGTTCCCTTGCCCACGCCTCGTCCGCTTGTCCGGCACGGAATGCCGACGTCGGTTCCACGAAGCCAGCGATATCCAGTCCCCGCTCGCGGGCGGCGCGGGCAAACTCCACGGCGAGGGAAGTGGTACCTAACACGAGGCAGTTGCTGCCGTTGAAGCACTGATAGGAGACGAGGAGTTTCGTCGCTGCCTTGCCGCCAAGAACGCCCGGCAGCTCCCATCCTTTGAACGATGGCACGAAATCCCGCGATCCCGTTGCCAGAACGAGCGCGTCGTACTCGAGCAGTTCGTTGCCCTCGCGGGAAACGACGCCGACCTTGGGCGTGCCGATATGCTGCGAATTGGCAGCGTTGTGGAACGCGCCCCAGGCGACGACGCCGACTTTGACGTCCACTTCGTTCTCCACGCATTCGAGGAGAGGCTCGTTCGAACTCAGGACATTGTCGAACGCGGCCGTTTCGTCGCTCAGCGACGCCGGCAGCCCCGAACCGTAGAAATACGGCGCGTCGAATGACATGTTCTTGAGTTCCTGCGGATGCTCGTCGACCAACGCCACCTCGTGGCCTGCCGCCCGGGCCGCCAACGCGAACTCACATCCCAGTCGGCTCGCTCCGACGATCACGATACGCTTGCCACTCATTTTGCGTTCCCTCTTGTGAACCGGCCCTAGCCTGGTCGTTATTCAGTTTGTTGAGCCGGCCCGGGAAGACGGCGAGACCATCCCCGGCCGCATAGGTTAGAGCTTCCGCATCGCGGCTGACAAAATCTGCTCGTAGTCACCCACGATACCGATATCCGCTACCTTGAAGATACCCGCTTCCGGATCCTTATTGATAGCGATGATCTTTTTCGCTCCGCCAATCCCGGCAAGGTGATGGACCGCTCCCGAGATGCCGACGGCAACGTAAACGTCCGGACTTACCTTTTGGCCGCTGAAGCCAACCTGGCGCGACGACGGAACCCAGCCCATCTCGACCGCGGCGCGGCTTGCGCCGACCGCCGCACCCACCTTGGCAGCGAACTGCTCGATAACCTGCCACTTATCGGCGGAGCCGACGCCGAGACCGCCGGAAACGACCCGGCTGGCTCCGCGGAGGGGAATCCCGCCCGTGTCCGGCAGCGCTTCCGAAGCGATGAACCGAGCGCGGCCCTGCTCGACGGCCGTCGAAGAGACCTGTGCGTCGACATCGGTACCGGAAGAAGGAGCGAGGGCTTCGCCGCTGTACAGAAGGACCGCCTTTCGATCCCCGAGCGAGACGGACTTCTGCACCATTGCGCCCATAACGGGGGCGGTAACGCGCAGGCCGCCATCGGCAGCCTCGATTGCCTCGCATGCAGTCAAATACTCGGCAGACAACGAAGCCGCGACCTGAGGTGCCCAGTTTCTGTTGGCGATGGTTCCAAGGCCGACTACGAGCGACATCGATGCATCCGCTACGGCTTTGCCCACGGCGTGCACCAGGAACTCGGCACCGTCGCCGACCGGACTTTCCGGAGCGATCGCCGACACGGCGCGGAAGACGTTGCCGTGCTTGATCGTCACGGAAGCCGATCCGGTGGTATTCAGGACGAGCAGATCGGAGGTGTAGCCTGCGCTGGCGACCGCAGAGGCAAGAGCGGCGAGGGTGGCGAACTCCGAGGCGCGGGTGTCGGGGGAATTATGAATGACAAAGAGAGCGTTCTTCATTTCCCGTACCTCACTTGTCGAGCGCCGCGAGAAGGGCGGAAGCCTTGTCCTCGTCGGAACCTTCTATGAATCTCGTCGCCTGGACGGCACGCTGGCCTTTCTTCGGCGCGTACTTCGGCGGCACGGTCGAATGACCGCCGACGTCCGTTTGGATGACCTCGATAGTCGCCTTTTTGGACGCCATCACTCCTTTGAGTCCCGGTGTTCTCGGCTTGTTGATCTCGTTGGAGACAAGCAGCATCGCCGGAAGCGTCACCTCGTATTCATCGATCGTGGTGTCGGCCAGCTTGCCGACAGTGATCGTCTGCTCGGAGGCCGCCTTGATCGAAACGATCGGGGCGAGCGCCGGAATGCCAAGGCCGTTGGCGACAAGATAAGGCACATATCCGGCATCGGCATCGGACGACTGACGCCCGGCGATCAGGAGCGACGCGGCTTCTTTCTGCTTGAGGGCCGAAACGATAGCCTCGGCGGTCTTGAACGGATCGCGGCGCGACTGGCCGTCGAGTTCGACCCGAATCGCGTTATCGGCACCCATCGCGATTACGCGGCGAAGATACTGATCTGCTGACGCGTCATCGGCAGTGACCACGGTGACGGTCGCGCCCTGTGCTTCCTTCAAACCGACCGCGGCCTCGACCGCATTCAGATCGTACTGGTTGATCGTGTATTGCGAGGAAGCATGAAGCACTATCTCGTCCTGAGACTCGGAGATCGACACGAGCTGCTCGGGAGTGTTCGGATCTGGAACCCTCTTGATTAAAACGACAATATTCATTCGACTTCAGCGCTCCTGCCGCTGGTAGCTCCGCACCATTTCGACACCGTTCGGATCGTCCAAACCTCAGAGCCGTAGACGGGCGGTTATTTTGACGTTCAAGCACCGGTTCGGGCATGGAACATGACCTTCCAGATGCCCTGCTGACAAACCTCGCCACGCTGGTTGCGGACTTCAAGCCAGAAATTCACGATCCCGCGGGAGGGATTGGACGTACGACGGACTTCCTCGACACGCTGGTAAACGTGGATCGTATCGCCCATTTTCACCGGAGCCTTGAGGTCCCAGGTCATGCCGAGGAAGGCGATTGCCGTACCTTCTTTAATGCCAAGGCGGAATTCGAGACCCGTGATAATCGCGAAGACGGCGGGTCCGTGAAGGATACGGGCACCGAAGGGCGTCTGGCTGGCGAAGATTTCGTCCGTGTGTACCGGGTTATGGTCACCCGTAAGCGCAGCGAACATCACGATGTCCGTCTCGGTAATCGTGCGGCGCGGGGTGATCCACTCCTGTCCGACCTCGAAGTCATCGAAGTACATTGCGTTCGAACCAACCACGATTGCCTCTTGAGTGTTCGTCGCGTCCATTAAGTCCCTCCTAGTGCGCCTCTGCGCATGGATTGCCGCGCCAGGCGCTGCAGTCGATGTGTGAATCTGATTTACATACTGTTGAGAATGGATTTTCTACTAGCGAGTGCGTGCTGTCAAGCGAACAGTACGTCGCCGCTGGTCCGAGGCAGCGGGTTTCCGCTGGCCTTAGACCCAACCCGCTTCCCGAAGCGCTGTCGCCAGATCGCGCTGGGCAACCGAGTATTCAACGTGCGTGTCGGGGATCAGGCGGTTACGAATGCCGGACTGCATTTCCTCGGAGATGTGGGCGATCAGGCCGGGGAAGGTCGACAGAATGGCCAGGCCGCACATCTCCTGAGGAGTGAAGCCCATCTGCACCATAATCGCGGCAAGCATGCCGACGTCGTTTAGTACGAGATCGGGTTTGTTGCTGGCGACCTGGAACGCCCTGTGGACGGCTTCGTACCACTCGGTGGCTTCGCCCCAGACGCCTTCTGCTTTCGCGATGGCCTTCAGCCGCTCGGAACGGGGATCGACGCCACGGAATACCTGATGTCCGAAGCCCGGTACCCGGCGTTTGACCGAACGCAGTTCCTCGACCAACGAAGCCGCAGCCTCGTCCATCGGTCGACCGCTTTGCTTCCATGCGGCGAAGTTCTCGGAGATGAACCGCCCGGTATCCTCGGGAGAGAGGGCGTACTCACCAGCCGCGAGTACCGCAGCGCCCAAACCGGCCGTCATCACGGGATTTACCGACACGACCGCCCTTGCAGCCACGGTGCCTGATTTCTGAAGGCCGTAGTCCAGGATCGAAGAAAGAATGACGTCCATCATCTTAGCTTGACCCCGCGTGGGGAGCTCTCCGCGCACGAGAAGGTACGTGATTGCGGAGAAAGGCACGCTGCCCACCAACTCGCTCATCGCATATCCGCGGATATAGATGTCCTGAGGAGTTATCTGGCTCACACCAGTGATCCAATGCGACGGCGTTCCTTTGGTCATTTTCTCCCCCGGGGTGTGGAATTTCGCGAAGTGCGGGCCATTCGTTGAGGAGGTCCCTTCGCCGTGCCGCCAGAAAGAGGGCGGGACGATCCGGAAACCGGCCGCAACGCCGTCCGATGCTGTCGCATACTAGATAATCCGTGGAACATACTCAAGGGTACAATTGAGGTTCTGTGAAAATCTCTAGTGTACGCATGGGGATAAAAATGGGTGCCGAAGGGAGTTTCGTACTTTCAAGTATGGAATAAGGCGCTATTGGTATGTGGTGGCCCTCGGCCTCCGGGGCCCGGCATGGATCTTTTACAGTGGAAGGAATCGTTAAATGTTGACGCCAGTGAATCCGCCCGAAGCCAAATGGCCGGGCCTTTCCCAGGGAATGGTTTTAAAGGGCAGCGGAATATTTGTTTCGGGAGGACATTGCGGCCTTGATGCGTCTGGCGAGCCAGTCACGACCTCGCTCGAGGACCAGATCGTCGCTATGTTCGAAGGCTTGAAGCTGACACTCGCCGAAGCGGGCCTCGGATTCGAGCACGTCGCCCGTACGACGTGCTTCGTCACGGAGTTCCGGCCGGAACTGTTGGCGACTATCAAACAAGTACGTGCTCGTTACTACAACGGCGACTGCCCTCCGGCGAGCGTCATGGTCCAGGCTGGACTGTACGACGAGCGCCTCTACGCCGAGATCGAAGTGATCGCTGTCGTGCCGTAATGCTCTCAGGCACGGGCGGCTCGAACCGCCCGTGCCGAACGCGCCTAAAGAGCGTTTGCGATCTCGCGGGCGAGGGAGAAAGTGTTCGAGGTCCCGCCGCAATCGGGTGTGAGCAGGAGGGTCCGGCGAGTGATCCGGGAGAGGGCGGCGAGGAGATCGGCGGAAGCTTCCCTCTCACCGAGGAAATCCAGCATCATCGCACCGCTCCATACCGTCGCGATCGGATTGGCCGCGCCGGTACCCGCAATATCGGGCGCAGACCCATGTACCGGTTCAAACATCGACGGGACGCCGCCAAGCGGATTTATGTTGGCGGATGCGGCAAACCCAAGGCCACCTTGTATTGCCGCCCCGATATCGGTGAGGATGTCTCCGAACAGATTGGAGGCGACGACCACGTCCAGTGTCTCTGGATGCGTGATCATCCGAGCCGACAAGGCATCGATATGGTAACGGGTAACTTCGACGTCCGGGTACGCCGGAGCGAGTTCTTCCGTAATCTCGTCCCACATTACCATCGTGTATTTCTGTGCGTTAGATTTCGTGGTTGACGCCAGTTTCCCGCGCCGTAGTCGCGCTTGCTCGAAGCCGAAGCGGAGAATGCGTTCGACCGAGTGCCGCGTGAAGATCGACGTCTCGACGGCGACTTCCTGAGGCGTGCCGACATGAACTCGCCCGCCTGCTCCCGAGTACTCTCCCTCCGTATTCTCTCGGATGCACAGGATATCGAAGTCGGATTTCGCCAGTGGTCCCGAAATGCCGGGCAACAGCCGATGGGGCCGGATGTTGGCATAGAGATCGAACTGCTTGCGGATGGGCAACAGCAGGCCATGTAGCGATACGCTGTCGGGTACCGTCTTCGGCCATCCAACCGCTCCAAGTAGTATGGAGTCAAAATCGCGAAGCGTATCGATGCCGTTCTCCGGCATCATCCGCCCCGTCTTCAAGTAGGTTTCGCAACTCCAGTCGAAAGAAGTCTCCGTCAGTTTGGCACCGTGCTTCGAGGCGGCTGCCCTGATAGGAATCAGTGCCGCTTCGATAACCTCTTTCCCGATACCGTCACCGGGGATGACTGCGATCTTGTAGTCCTTCACGTTGTTATCTCCTCTTGCGTTGCACCGTCGCCTCACCAGGCGGGGCAGAATGCGGCCTTCATACCAATAAGTACGGTGAACATACGTATATGAATAATCGAGGGGCGCGCAAGCATGTGAAGCTTGCAATGCGCGCGCTTAATGGATACACATACCGAATAGCATGTGTAACATACGTAACGGTACATCTTGGGTGCCCTGGATTGTGCGACTGAGGACGAGGGGCGATAGGCTGAAAATGACAAATGTCTGTCTCACGTTCGATTTCGACGCGGTCTCCCTCTGGATCACCACCATGCGGCAAACGAGCGCGACCCCTCTGTCGAGGGGCGAGTTCGGAGCGCTGGTAGGCGTCCCTCGAGTTCTTGCGCTACTCGCGGAAAAGGACATCCGCGCGACATTTTTCGTTCCCGCGCACACAGCGGCAGCGTTTCCCGCGGAAACGCTGCAAATCCGAGACGCCGGTCACGAAATCGCGCTTCACGGTTATTGCCACGAGACCCCTGTGGGGCTCTCCCGCGACGACGAAGGCCGGATGCTCGACCGCGCGCTGAAGAAGATGCGGAAGGTGCTGGGAGCCGATTTCAATCCCAAGGGCTATCGCTCGCCAGCATGGGATCTGACGGCTGATACCGTCTCGCTCCTCGCGGAAAGGGGACTTCTCTACGATTCCAGCATGATGGCCGACGACTATCGTCCATACCGAGCTCGGACGGGATACGTCGCCACCGAGGATCAGTACGAGCGCGGAGAACCGAGCGACGTGATAGAGATTCCGGTTGCTTGGGAACTGGACGACTTTCCCCATTTCACGTTTTTGAACAAGCCCATGTATCTCGGCATGCGGACCCCCGTGGAGGTGTTCGAACTATGGAAAGAGGAGTTCGATTTCTGTCACTCCCTCGGGGACGGCGTTTTCACGCTCACATTGCATCCTCAGGTCATCGGCCGCGGTCCAAGGATCGCGATGTTGTCGCGTCTGATCGATTACATGCGCCAAGCGCCAGGCGTCGAGATTCGGACAGTGGCGGAGGTCGCCGAGGAACGCGGCCGCCGCTTGCTCAGGACGTAGCAGGCCTTCCGAACCCCTGAAGAACACAGGATATAGAAACTGAGAACTCACATGGAAAATTTCGAGTCACAAAAGGCGTCCGTCTATAATGTATTGCTGCGCGCTGCCCGGGACCGAATGGATAAGGTCGCGATCGTCTACGAAGATTCGGAGATCACGTACGCCGCACTGCTTGAAAAGATTGAGCGAGTCATCGCGCGCCTACGATCGCTGAACATTCGTCGCGGCGATGTTTTCGCAGTCTACGGACAAAACCATCCGGAACAGCTGTTCTGCTACTACGCGGCCTCGAAGACCGGTGCTGTTTTCGTGCCGGTCAATCCCAACCTGACGGCAGCCGAAGTCGCCTACAACTTCGATCATAGCGGTGCCAAGGTCCTCTTCTACGACGATCACGTCGCCGACACCGCACGGGAGGCCGTCGCCGCGGACAAACTGGTCCATATTTCGGAACTCACGTCGCTTCCCGGGGAAGGCGAACACGTCGCCGCGGTTGCGTCGCCCGACGCCGATTTCATCATCACCTACTCGTCCGGGACTACCGGTAACCAGAAAGCGGTCGTCCTCGACCAGCGTGCTCAAACCGATGTCGCGTCATCACTGGCGAGGATGTGGGGTATCAGCGAAACCGATACGACCTTGGTTGCCTTGCCGCTCGGATATCTTTTCGGTGTTTCAACAGCCGCGGCGACGGGACTTTCCGTCGGCGGTACCGTCGTTCTGCTCCGACGCTTTCACCCCCGCGACGTGCTTGAAGCGCTCGCGAGATACAGCGTTAGCGTCTACCACGGCGTCCCGACCATGTTTTCCATGATGATGGAATACTGCGAGCAACGAAATCTATCTTTCGACCTGTCACACACACGCCTACTGATCTGCTCGGGTGCACCGCTCCCGGATGAGGTAGCCGAAAGGTTCGTCGCCAGGTTCGGCAAACCACTACAGAACTACTACGCACTGACCGAGGTCACTCCGGTGTTCGGACGTTACTACGACGATCCCGTCGAGCTTCCGCGGGGTGCTATCGGCAAAGCGGCCCCCGGCGCGGTTATCAAGGTACTCGACGCGGACGGCGCGGAATGCGGCACCGACGAACCCGGGGAGGCGTTCGTGCGCGGGGCCGCGACGCTCAAACGCTATGCTAAAGACCCGGAACTCACGGCTGCGACGCTAAGGGACGGCCTTTTCCGTACCGGAGACCTGGTCAGTCGCGACAGTAACGGTTTCTACTACATCGTCGGCCGTATCAAGGACATCATCATCCGCGGCGGCCACAACATCTCCCCCGCCGAGGTCGAGAAGACGATTGTGAGCCATCCGGCTGTCCAGGATGTAGCGGTCGTCGGCGTGGCCGACGGCATATTCGGCGAGGTTCCGGTAGCGTTCGTCGTTCCGCGGGCCAACTCGAAATTGTCGCCGGACGAGTTGATCTCGTTCGTCGAAGAACGGATCGCGGACTTCAAGGTCCCCAGGACGATCCACTTCGAAAACGAGCTTCCGCAGGGAAAAACGGGAAAAACCGACAAGAAAGCGTTGAAGACATTGGCGGAGCGCCGGGCCTCCGGGACTTGAGCCCCGAAAGAATGCGAAAGGCTGCCCAATGAACAGAAATGACTACCGGAAGCGGGACGCGCTCGACCTGGCGAAAATGCTGCACAGCAAGGAGCTCACGCCACTGGAGCTCATGGAATGCGCGATCGAACAGGCTGAAGACCTCAATCCCAAGATTAACGCGCTCTGCCACACCGAGTACGACCACGGGCGTGAAATCGCACGGGAAGCGACGCTCAAGGGGCGGTTCGGTGCGCTTCCGTTTCTGCTGAAGGATTCGGGTCTTGCCTATCCGCCGCTCGCGAACTCCCTCGGCTCACGCCTTTTCTCGGGCTTGAAGATCAATTTCAATTCGACTTTGACTGACCGTTTCCTTGGCGATGGCATGCTTCCGTTCGGAAGGACAACGGTGCCGGAATTCAGCATGGCACCCACCACCGAAGCGGTTGCCAATGGCGGTCCCACGCGAAACCCGTGGGACCGGACGCGCTCTCCGGGGGGCTCAAGCGGAGGTGCGGCGGCGGCTGTCGCCGCCGGAATCATTCCTTTAGCCCACGGCAGTGACGGTGGCGGTTCAATCCGGATACCCGCGTCGTGCTGTGGCATCTTTGGCCTGAAGCCTTCCCGCGGTCTGATTCCTGCCGGTCCGGCGCGGGGCGAGGGGTGGGGCGGTCTAGCGACTGACGGCGTCCTCTCGCGATCCGTCCGTGACACTGCCGCGGCGCTTGACGGGATCGCCGGAATGGAAGTCGGCGCGCCGTATGCAGCGCCAGCACAGGACAGACCCTACTCGTTCGTGATGAACGAGGCGTTCGACAAGCCGCGCCGGATAGCGATGTGGTCCAAGGGATTCGAGGACATCGCGATCGACCCCGAATGCCTGGCCGCTCTGGCGACCGCGAAGAGCCTGCTGGAAAAGCTCGGACACGAAGTGGTGGATGCGCCGCTGCCACCCGTCCAGTTCTCGAAGTTCGTCGAGGCACAGGTCAACATAATGGCCGCCAACGTGACAGTGACGGTAAACGGCAAGGTGCGAAACAATCCGGACTCAGGCTGGGAGCAGATGCTGGAGCCTGCGATCCTGGATGCCTATAGTCGGGGCAAGTCTCTGAGCGCTGAAGCCTATGCATTGGCAATCACGCGGTTTCACACCATCGGTCGGCAGCTCGAAACGTACATTCAGGAGTACGACTTCATTCTGACGCCGACACTCATGGAACCTCCTGCCAAGCTTGGGGCGATTTCGACGAATGACGATTTCATGGGGTTCAGAACGAAAGTGAGCCGCTACGCCACGTTCCTGGCGATCATAAACGCATCGGGGCAACCTGCCGCCAGCCTGCCTCTTCACTGGTCTGCTTCGGGCCTTCCGATCGGAGTGCAACTTATCGCCCCGTTCGGGGGCGAGGCCGATCTTCTGAGAATGTCGGCCCGCATAGAGGAGGCCCAGCCATGGTTCGATAAGGTTCCCCAGCTATGACCCTGCGAGCGCTCTTTTCCCGGTTTTTCGAGAGGTATCTCGCGGCTTTCGAGGGCGGAGAAACGAAGAAACATTTCACCGTCGCGCTGGGGGGAGGCTGCCTCATGGTCTGGCCGGACGGGTCTGACGCCGACAAGAAGTACGGCGAGCGCCGTCTACAAAGCGCGAGCGGCCGCCGCGATTCGTGGACAAGGTGACACTGTAAAATCTGGAACACGGTCGCCCTATAGTGGGATGACATGCGACTTCTGCGCCGCGTCACGGCGCTCTTGTTGCCAGAGGACACCGCATGATGTCCTCTGGCAATTTCGTTTATGCAGGCTGCGCGGCCGCCGCTTCGTCCCAGATCGCCCGAAGGGCCTTCTTGTCGATCTTTCCGGTCTTGCCAAGCGGGAGCTTCGCTTCGAAGTAGACTGTCGCGGGGAGCTTGAACTTGGCAAGTGACTGCGAAGCGAACGTGATCAGTTCCTCGCCTGTCAGCGGGGAGTCATCCTTCTTGACGACATAGGCGACCGGTACTTCCGCAAAGATCCGGTCCGGCACGCCGACAACCGCGGCGCTCAGAACATCTGGATGCTTCAAGAGGACGTTCTCGATCTCGACGGGCGCGACATTCGCGCCGCCGCGCCGGATAAGGTCCTTGATCCGACCCGTGATATACACGTAGCCCTGTTCGTCTTCGTAGCCGATATCACCGGTCTTGAACCAGCCGTCCGCATACGACGCCGCCGTAAGTTCAGGGTCTTTGTGATAGCGCTTTACCATCGAAGGCGCTTTCAGGAGGAGTTCTCCGTGGGTTCCCTTGGGGCAATCGCGACCGTTTTCGTCAAGCACCCTGACCGCTGCGCCGGGGGCGAGTTTGCCAACCGAACCACCCGGCGGCTCGACCGGATCGTCGGAGCGACGGCCAAACACCGGGTAGCATTCCGTCATGCCGAAATAGTTCTGGAGGTCCTTGCCGAAACGGTCCTTGAACCGCTTGCGAAGTTCATCGAGTAGGGGCGAGCCGGAGCAGATTAGCGCGCGCATCTGGGAGAGGTCGTATCTGGCATTCTGCTGTTCGGCATACTCGAGCATCATCGAGAACATCGTCGGCACGCCGTGGAATAGCGTAGCTTTGTGTTTGATCAGTGCGTCAAGGATTTCGGCCGGGTGGAAGCGGCGGTTCACGACGACCTTAGCACCAGCTAGAAGCGATACCATCGAGATCGTGGAAAGACCGAGAAGGAACCCGAGCGGCGCTCCGAGGACGGTCGTATCCTCGGGGGAAAGGCCGAACATTTCCTTGAAGGACGCGGCGGCGTTCAGCTGGGCGCGGTTGCTAAGTGCTACCGCCTTCGGTTGACCAGTCGATCCCGAGGTGTAGGCGATCAGCAAATCCTCGTCAATGTCGATGTCGACCTGCCCGGCGGACGAATCGACGCCCGACAGGTCCGCGAGGTCCTCGATTCGATGGCTCGTTCCTTCCGGCAGATTGAGTGCCTTGAGGTCCGCGACGTGCTCGTCGTGGAAGAGCAGCTTCGCCTCGCTGTGGTCAAGGATGTACTCGACCTCGGCCGTCGTCAGGTTAAAGTTTAGCGGTACGAATATACCGCCCAGTTTGGCGGTGGCGAAGTAGCAGAAAAGGAACTCGGGGCGGTTCTGGCTGAAGACAGCGACCGCGTCGCCCTTGGAGATGCCGAGAACTGCGAGTTTATCTGCGACGCCGTCGATGCGCTTCACGAGTTCGTCGTAGGTGTACTCGCGGCCGTTGAAGATGAGCGCCACCTTGTCGGGTTGCCTCTTACTGACTTCTCGAAGTGCCTGATAAATTGTGCTGTTGGTTGTCGGCGCGGACATGCCGTGGTTCCCTTTTTGCATCGTGGTAGGCCTGAAGGACTGTACCGAGTGGTTCTTTTTAGGTACGCATAAGTATAATAACAATGCGAGTCGCCGAGCAAGGGGAAACGGTTCGACAAGTCCAATCCAGCGGTAATGGCGGACGAAGCTTATTGACCGCATACTGTAGGGCACATTATTGTACTTAGTCGTACCAATAGGTCGTGGCACTAACATAGGGTCGTCTGCCTGCGCGCTCATGCGTTCCGATCAAACCAGTGCCTCCTTCGAAACACTCATCAGCAAACGGACATCCGCCATGAAGACCGGAGAAACCTTCAAGACCGAAACGCTTGAGGTGTCGAGCAAGGACATCATTGATTTTGCCGCTCTCTGGGACCCGCAGCCCTTCCATCTCTCGGCAGAAGCCGGGAAGGGGACTCAGTTCGGGGGATTGATCGGCAGTGGCCTGCAATCGCTCTGCTCGATGGTCAAGCTCGGAGTGGAATCGGGTTTTCTCACGAAGAACGGCATCGCCGGGCTCTCGGTCGAGAACCTGCGCTTCCGGGCTCCGCTTAGGCCGGAGATGGTCGTGTATGCCGAATTCGAGGTGAAGAACGCCCGTCCGTCGAGCAAGGACCCTCAACGCATCATCGCGACCCTGGCCGCAACCTTGAAGGATGTTGCCGGGCCGACGATCATAACGGCCGATCTGGTGAACCTGTACCACAACACAGAGGGAGTGTAGCGGTTATCCGTCACCGGCCGATCACGAAAAAATTGGATGACGAGGAAAACCGCGCCGGAACTCCGTGGGTGAACCTTCTGGATGACCGCGGGAAGTGCAAGTAGCCGGAACCGCGGAGTTGGACGGCTTGAAGCGGGATCTCAAGGCAGGCCCATCAAGCCGCTCGTCGATTGGGCAAGACGCCTGTGCAGCAGGCCTCAGGCCGATGATGCCCGACATGATGCCTCACGTTAAGCGGACCAGCGACACGAAGTCTTCTATAACACCCGGCACGGCCGCGAAGGGTGGACCCTCTCGTCGGCGACTGCCCAGATCATAGCCCCCGCTGTCGAAGGACATGTGAAGGTGAAAGGAGGGAAAACGGCTGCGATGGGCAGCACTAAGACATCTTTATTTAAACAGGGGTTCGCGCTTCTCTAAGAATGCGCGCGCTCCCTCCCGTAGGTCTGATCCCGCGAAGAGTTCGGAATACGTCGGTCTAAGGCGCTCGCAAAGCGACGAGGATGGCTCTATTAGGGAGTTGACGATGCTCTTTATGGCTTTCAACGATGCGGGCGAACGGCTGGCAAGTGTCTCAGCATAAGCCCTTACGCCGGATGCAAGTTCTCCGGGCGGGAATACCTGATCCACAAGGCCCCATGCCATGGCTTCGTCCACTCCGACGGTTCTAGCCGAGAAGAGCAGGTCTTTAGCACGAACAGGTCCGATCTTTTCGATGAGGCGGGCGGAGTCCTCCGCTCCATAGGCTATCCCCAACTTGGACGCCGTGATGGAGATCATCGCAGTTGAATCGGAGAACCTGAAATCAGCCGACAGCGCCAAGCCGAGACCACCCCCGAAACACGCACCCCGAACTTCGGCTATGACGGGGCAGGGAATACGACGGAGCGCGTCCTCCACATCCCGGTATCTTCCGTTGTATCGGTCAGCGGAAGCTTGGGAGCGGTAAGTGTCCGCGAACTCGGTTATGTCGGCCCCGGCGCAGAAATGCTTCCCCGCGCCGGAAAGCACCACAACCCTGGTCCCGTCGCTCTTCGAGATGAAGTCACAGGCGTCTAGCAGCGCGCTCCACATGGCTGCGTTGATGGCGTTACGTTTGTCTTGCCGATTGATCAAGACCTTCGCGACGCGTCCGGACTCCACCAGAATGGCTCCATCCGCAAAACTTGTCGTTTCCATGTCGAGTCCCTGTCTTATCCGTAGGATTGCGCTTGACCCGTTGATTCACGCCCCGCAAATCCAGCAAAGCGGGTGTCGTTCCCGATCCCGTCGGGTCTAACGACGGACCATTACCTACTGAGCACTACGCGGACTGACAAGTCTCCCCAGCGTACCGCACGGTCGGAAGGTCGTGGCCCGCAACAACCGCGCTGCCACAGGCTCGCGAGTGATATCCTCATTCGAACTAAAACATACCAAAAAGACAGTTGCAAGAACTAATCAGTAGTGGCAACATACTCATGGGTAGGAGAAACCAATGAGCGTGCATGCCACTTTAGCAGCCAGTCACCCTCAAACGCGAAACACGTCCACGGACGCGTTGGATAAGACACCCGACCCCGATGGGTATGTCGTTTTCGACCGCGTCCAGAAAAGCTACGACGGTGTTTCCCTCGTCATTAAGGACCTCAATCTCTCCGTTTCGAAGGGCGAGTTCCTCACGATGCTCGGCCCCTCCGGGTCCGGCAAGACGACCTGCCTCATGATGCTGGCAGGTTTCGAGATCGCCACGCATGGCGAAATCCGCCTCTCGGGCCGGGACATCAACCTCGTGCCGCCTCACAAGCGCGGGATCGGCATGGTGTTCCAGAGTTACGCGCTTTTTCCCCACATGACGGTCGCGGAAAACCTGTCCTTTCCATTGGAGGTGAGGGGGATCGCTAAATCGCAACGCGAGGCCCAGGTAAAGCGGGCGCTGGACATGGTAAAGATGGGGTCGTTCGCCGACCGCCGCCCGGCACAGCTATCCGGCGGTCAGCAGCAGCGCATCGCATTGGCCCGTGCCCTCGTTTTCGACCCAGCGCTCGTTCTAATGGACGAACCGCTCGGCGCGCTGGACAAACACTTGCGCGAACACATGCAGCTGGAAATCAAAAGCCTTCACGAGCGGATCGGCATAACGGTCGTCTACGTCACCCACGACCAGGGTGAAGCCCTGACCATGTCGGACCGCATCGCCGTCTTCAACGACGGGAAAATCCAGCAGCTGGCCCCGCCCTCCGAGGTGTACGAGAAGCCGCAAAACAGCTTCGTCGCCCAGTTCATCGGAGCAAACAACAGCTTACGCGGCGTCGTGGAGCAAATCGCGAACGGGCGCGCCAACGTCCGACTCTCCAGCGGTGAACTTATCGACGCGACCGCTGTCGGCGTGAGCGAGAAAGGGCAGCCAACCTCGGTCTCGATCCGTCCGGAACGGGTCGAATTCAAACCCGACCTCATACCTCAAGGGGCCAATAGCATCGACGCGGAGGTCATCACGACCGTCTACATGGGTGACATCCTTCACTGCCGCCTGCGGGCGGCGGGCAGCGACAACTTCGTGGTGAAGATGCGCAACACGCTTGGTCAGGCCAGGTTGTCTCCCGGCGACCGCATCAAGATCGGATGGCATCCCGAGGACGCGCACGCGCTCGATCCCGCATAACGACCTGTTGGCTCGCCGACGGGAAAAAAGAGTGCCGCGAAGGCACCGACGACTGGGAACTATAACCTATCAAACTGGGAGAACTGCACATGAAGAAGTATCTTCTCGCGACCACGATGTTCATGGCGATCGTGACCGGGGCAAAAGCCGACGTCGTTGTCATGTCGTGGGGCGGCGACTACGGTGCCGGACAGGTTGCCGCGTTCAATAAGCCTTTCACCGAGGCGACCGGAATCAAGTCCAGCATGGTCGACTCCGACAATCCGACGGCGTTGATCAAGTCCATGGTGGAAGCCAACAACGTGACGGTCGATGTCGTCGAGGTCGAGTACCCGGACGCGATCCGCGGGTGCGACGAAGGACTGCTCGAACCGGTCGATCCGGCTATCCTCCCGGCGTCGGCGGATGGCGCGTCCGCGAAAGACGATTTCATGGAAGGAGCCATCACCGAGTGCGGCGTGGCTACCGTTGTCTATTCGTGGGTGTTCGCGTACGACAACAAGAAGTTCCCGCAAGGCCCTGTTACGATGGCGGATTTTTTCGACACGAAGAAGTTTCCCGGAAAGCGCGCCCTGCGCAAACAGCCTAAGTTCGCTCTTGAGATGGCGCTGATTGCCGACGGTGTTCCTGCCGCGGATGTCTACAAGGTTCTTGGCACGCCGGAGGGCATAGATCGTGCCTTTGCGAAGCTCGACAGCGTCAAAGGCGACCTCGTATGGTACCAGGCCAATGCCGAGGCCGCGCGCCTCCTCGCTGACGGCGAGGTGGCAATGTC
Organism: Sinorhizobium mexicanum; assembly: GCF_013488225.1. Lineage (NCBI taxonomy): Bacteria > Pseudomonadati > Pseudomonadota > Alphaproteobacteria > Hyphomicrobiales > Rhizobiaceae > Sinorhizobium > Sinorhizobium mexicanum. The sequence continues at coordinate 1,839,148 of NZ_CP041238.1, forward strand.
CTCCGGTTCCGCGAACCGCTTCTTCAATGCTGCCGTGTCCGAAGGCAAACCGTTTACAACGGTCTGGGACGGCCAGATCTACGACTTCGCCATGTTCGTCATTCCCAAGGGCGCTCCTCACCTGGAAGACGCCAAGAAATATCTCGCGTTCGCGACAGATACGAAGCAACTGGCCGGGATGGCGACCGAACTACCCTTTGGTCCGGCGCGCAAGTCGGCCGTTCCGCTCGTCCACTTCTTCAAGGACGGGAAGACTGACATTCGTCCGCACATGCCAACGAACCCGGACAACCTCAAAAACGCTCTGGCGGTGTCCTCCGACTTCTGGGCCGATCATGAGTCCGAGCTGACAGAACGCTTCAACACCTGGCTCACCTCCAACTGACCGTACGTCGGGGCGGGTCCGGAAGGGCCCGCCCGTTCACTGTCGTAGGCGAGGAGGGGACATGAATACGATCACTCAGTTAACCACGGCAGACGGCCGTCCGTTGACGCTGGCGCTTTCGACGGCGCGTCAGAAGGCTCGGCGGCGCGCCATGTTGCTCGTCGCGCCGCTTTTTCTCTTCATCGTTGTCACGTTCGTGGTGCCCATCGGACAGGTCCTCTTCCTTTCGGTCAACAACGACGGGTTTTCTCAGACCGCGCCCAAGCTCGGCGCGTGGTTCTTGGCCAATACCGATGGCACGGTCCCAGACGAAGCGGCTTACGCTGCGCTCGCGGCGGATCTCGACCAGATGCGGCGGGAGAAGACTGCTGGAGCAGCAGGGACGAGAATAAACGACGTTGTCCCAGGCTCCCGCTCACTCTTTACGTCTTCCGCGAGAGCGTCCCGCGACTTTAAGCCACCCTACAAGGAAGCCCTGATAGCGAAAGACGCGCGCTGGGCCGATCCTCGCGTATGGCACGCGATGCGAGCCGCCGCCAACCCGAACTCGCTGGACTACTACATCATCGCGGCTGATCGCCAGCGCGCCGAGGACGGCAGCATCCAGCAAGTTCCGCCAGAGCGCCGGCTTTATATCGGATTATTTGCCAGCACGTTCGCCCAGTCGGCGCTCATCACGTTTCTCTGTCTGATGCTGGCTTTTCCCATCGCGCATCTGATCGCACACGTGCGCCAGTCGACGGCAAACCTTTTGCTGATACTGGTCTTGCTGCCGTTCTGGACGTCGCTTCTGGTGCGGACTTCCAGCTGGATCGTGCTGCTCCAGCGGCAGGGAGTGGTCAATAACGTCCTTGTAGCCCTCGGGCTCGTCGACACGGATCGACGTCTCGAACTCATATACAACAATGTCGGCACGATTATCGTGATGACGCATGTATTGCTGCCCTTCATGATCCTCCCGATCTACTCCGTTATGCGCATGATCAATCCCGCGTATGTCCGGGCCGCCCGCAGTCTAGGTGCCACGAGCTGGACAGCGTTCCGTCGCATTTACGTGCCTCTTACGCTCCCGGGCGTCGCGGCCGGGTCACTGCTCGTGTTCATTCTGGCGGTCGGCTACTACATCACTCCGGCTCTGGTCGGCGGTGCGGACGGACAGCTCATTTCGAACATGATCCAGTACCACCTGAGCGCGTCGAACTGGTCGCTGGCCGCTGCGTTGGCTTTCATTTTGCTCGTCGGAGTTCTCGTTCTTTACTGGATTTACGACCGCCTCGTCGGCGTCGAAAACCTCAAGCTGGGATAGCACCCCCTCGTCGAAGCGGAACATCCACGGAGCAACAAGATGAAGCTTCCCGCCCACGCAGACCTGACCGAGAGAACCTGGCGTTGGATATACCTGGCGCTTTGCGTGGGCATCTTCGCCTTCCTCGTCGCCCCGGTTCTGATCGTGATCCCACTGAGTTTCAATGCCGAGCCCTACTTTTCGTTCACAGAGAAGATGCTCACTCTCGATCCCGACGGCTTCTCCTGGAGATGGTATGAATTGCTCGCAAAGTTCGGGATGCAGCAGCCCGAAGCCGCTTTCGGTATGGGTTGGCTTGCCGATCTCTGGAACAACTCGACATGGTTTAACGCCGCCAAGAACTCCATGTGGGTGGGCATTTGGTCCACGGTACTCGCGACCGTTCTCGGCACGCTGGCGGCTCTCGGCCTGACGCGGCCCGAAATGCCTTTCAAGCGCACGATCACCGCCATCCTGCTGGCTCCGATGATCGTTCCAATCGTCATCATCGCCACCGGGCTGTTCTTTTTCTACTCGAACCCTTGCGGGATTATCGGGCTCGATTGCGGTCGCCTTACCTCGACGTTCACCGGACTGGTCCTCGCCCACACCGCCCTTGGCGTCCCCTTTGTAGTCATCACGGTGAAGGCGACGTTGACGGGCTTCGACCAGTCGCTGGCCCGCGCTGCCGCCAGCCTCGGAGCGTCCCCCACACAGACGTTCGTCAGGGTCGTTATGCCGCTTATTCTTCCGGGCATCGTGTCCGGCGCGCTGTTCGCGTTCGCGACCTCGTTCGACGAGGTCGTAACGGTGCTCTTCGTGGGCGGACCGCAGCAGGTAACGGTCCCGCGTCAGATGTGGGGCGGGCTCCGCGAGCAGGTTAGTCCCGCGATCCTCGCGGCCGCTACCATTCTCACTTTGGTGTCGGCGGGGCTGCTTGCTACGGTGGAGCTCCTGCGGCGGCGTTCCGAGCGGCTTCGCGGCATTAGGGCTTAGCATCCGCGGACGGGAAGAGCTGGCGATCGTTGTCGCCAGCTCTGTGCGCGTCCGTGATCACGGTGTTATTTGAAGACCGCTATCGGCGCTCCGAGAACTTCCATATCGGGTTCGACACCCAATCCGGGCAAGTTTGGGGGAGGCATGTGCCCGTTGATCGTGCGCGCACCGCGCTGCGGGGCGGGGTCGACGGTGATGTAATCCTGGCACGACCACGCGCCGTAGAAGCGGTTGGCCGGAATGGTCTGGGCGAAATGGGCCGCTACCGTGTCATTGATGACCGTGCCCGCCATGCACATCATGAAAAGGTTGATGTCGTACGCAAGGCAGAGGTCGCGGATCGCGCGTGCTTTCGTGAGGCCGCCAACACGAGCCAGCTTAATGCTAACCAGTTCACAGCCGCGGTCTGAAAGCGCGCGCACGAAGTCCTTGAGTTCCACCATGCACTCGTCGAGCGAGATCGGCTGCCGGGTTCTCGTGCGCACGTCGAGGCACTCCTCGTATGTGAGGCAGGGCTGTTCGAAGGTGGTGTCCAGATGACTCACGGCGTTCATCAGGCGCGTAGCTTCGTGAGGGCTCCAGCCGCCGTTTGAATCGAAGATGAAGAACTCCCCGTCCTTCCGTTGCTCCATTACGGCCTTGATCGTTGCCACGTCCGATTCGAAACCCTGACCGACCTTGATCGAGTAGTTCTTATAGCCAGCGATCCTCTTCTGCTCGATTTCGGCTTTGGTCTCATCAAGGGAGTGAAGGTGGATCGATGCCATGCGCGGTACGGCGTTCTCTTCCTTTCCGCCGAGGAGTTCGTAGATGGGCTGCCCGGTGGCTTTGCCTATGATGTCGTAGAGCGCGAAATCCACGGCGGCCTTCGCATAGATGTGGCCGGCCAGGATGCGGTCCATGTACCGCACCAGAACATCAGGTCGCGTGGGGTCGCAACCGATCAACTGGGGAGCCATTTCCATGAGGGCTGCTCTTACCCCGCCGGGAAACGCGGGTAGATAAGAAGAGCCCCAGGGGCAGACCTCGCCCCATCCGGAAATGCCCGCGTCCGTGTCGATCCGGATAAACGTCGAGTGGAATTTGTCGAACACCCGGCCTCGGGAGAGCACCTGCGGTGTCTCGAGCGGAAGTTCCAGCGCGTACAGGGATATTCCGGATATTTTCATAGTTGTCCTCCACTTGTAACGAATGATCTGAGTGCCTTAGTCCTCCGGCACAAGCGCGATTGGCGGACTTCAAATCTCCGAGAATCGCTTTCCACTTGGGGCGAACCGTTTCTACTCGGGGGCACACTCCGCTGCGCGCAGATTGGGATTGCGGATTCGGTCAGTCAAGCAAAAACATACGCCATGCCCCATTTTGCGAACGTATAAAGACGAGTGAAAAACCTTTGAGTATCTCGGGCCGCCGTGAGCTTCAAGGCAGTGTTCTCAGCCAAATTATACTACTAAGTATCTTTAGGTACCCGTCCGTTTAGCAGAACATTAAGTTTGTAATCGTAATTTTTGCTCGTGTCCGCGGGCTGGGCGGGGATGCGGTTTCAGCGCTGAAAACAATGGGCATTTGATCAACGGCGCGGCAGCTTCGCGCTCTCCGAAGGATTCGAGAATATGAGTAAACCTAGACAAGTTTCGCTGGCGACCAAACTTATGCTGGTCACGGGGGTGATCGTTTCAGGCGTGCTGATTGCGTCGAATGCCGCGCTGATCCTGGAGACGCGCGATCGCGTTTCGGATCTCGTCCGCGATAAAGCTGCTACCGAAGCCCGGGCGATCGCATCGCAGATCGTGGGCGAGGTATCGCTGCTCACCGGGGCCGCGACAGCTACTGCGAAGTCGATCGCGCACAGCCACAGCGAGAAGACGATCGACAGGAGAGGTCTGATCACCCTGCTCAAGGCGAACATGGACAATCCGCTCGCGCTCGGCAGCTACTTCGCGGAAGTCGATAAAGGCTTCGATGGTCAGCGAGACGAGGTGAAAGGCAGAACCGAACTCGGTGCGAACGAGGAGGGGCACATGAGTCCCTACTGGACCCGCAACAAGGCGGACTCTTCGCTAGGTCTCTCGACATTTCCCTATTCCGAGAGCGAGCCGTATTTCGCCACCGCGGCAAAAACCCTTCTTCCGCATATGAGCCTGCCGACGATCGGCACCGGTGATACCGAGGGCGTGCTAATGGTCACCGTGGCCCATCCGGTCATCTCAGCTGGCAAGTTCATAGGCGTGGCAGGCATCGACGTTTCGCTTTCAAGCCTTTCCGAGCAGGTCGAGAAGGCGCAGCCTTTCGGCACGGGTAAGGTGATGCTGCTCTCCCAGGACATGAAATGGCTCGTGGCGGACCGTCCGGAAAACGCCATGAAGACCTATGAGGGCAGCCCGATCGACGGCGATGCAGGAGCGTCCGGAGAGGTGCAGCCGTTCGAAATCGGTACGGTGAGCGACGTCAACGGGGAGTTCATGCGGTTCGCATACCCGTTCAATCTTCCGGGCTTGAACGCCCAGTGGACGCTCCTGCTAGACGTGCCTACCTCCGCCATTCTCGCGCCCGTTCGAAACCAGACCTATTTGATGCTCGCGGCAGGCGTCTGCGTTATGCTGACGGTCATCCTCGGTCTTTACATGGCCGTCCGACACCTCGTTCAGCGTCCGCTCGACGGTCTGGTGGGTGCGGTTGGGAAGCTGGCGCGCGGCGACTTCGCGACCGAGGTGGAAGGACAGCATCGCGGCGACGAGATCGGCAAGGTCGCGCAGGCACTCGATGGCTTCAGGCACCGCCTTGCGGAGACGAAGACACTTGATTCTCGGCAACTCGCACGGCGAGCGAGTTGGAAAGGCAGCAACGTGAAACCGAACGCCAGGCTTCCGACGCAGCACAGCGCGACGTCGTGAACTCCCTTGGCGAGGGGCTGCGGCACCTGTCTGCTGGCGATCTCACATTCCGCCTTTCCCAACGCTTTGAGGAAAACTACGACCAGCTTCGCGTCGACTTCAATTCGGCCGTCGATGGGCTTGTCGATATGGTCACGAAGGTCAACGCTTCGGTGGCCAACATAACGAACGGCTCGCGGGATATCAGTTCGGCTGTGAATAACCTGTCCCAGCGCACAGAACAGCAGGCCGCTAACCTCGAAGAGACCGCCGCCGCGCTTAGCGAACTGACCGCGCAGATCAACGCGAGCGCCGAGCATGCGAAGCAGGCTGCGATGACCGTCGGCGAAGCCAGCAAGGACGCCGAACGTTCGGCCAATGTTGTAGTCCAGGCCATCGAAGCGATGCATGATATCGAGCGGTCCTCCGCCGAAGTTGGCCGGATTATCAGTGTCATTGACGAAATCGCATTCCAGACAAACCTCCTGGCCCTTAATGCCGGGGTAGAGGCAGCGCGGGCAGGGGAAGCCGGAAAGGGTTTCGCCGTCGTCGCGCAGGAGGTAAGAGAACTCGCACAGCGGTCAGCCGCCGCTGCAAAGGAAATCAAGACGCTCGTCCAGAACTCATCCTCGCAGGTAGCAACAGGAGCTGGGTTGGTCGGAACTGCGGGTGATGCCCTTCGCGGAATCTCTTCTCAGGTCCTCCAGATCAACGAGGTCATCCGTCACATTTCCGCTTCGGCATCCGAGCAGGCGACCGGACTTAGGGAAATCAATAACGCAGTTGGCCAGCTTGATGACTTTACCCAACGGAATGCCGCGATGGTCGAGGAGACGTCTGCAGCAAGCGCCGGCTTGACTGACGAGGCATACTCGCTCAGCCATCTCATCGAGCAGTTCCGCATTTCGCCGTCGCCGGCCACCAACGTAGTGCGGTTCGCGGGCAAGGTGAGCGTCGGCTAGGCATCGCAAGCGTCAGAGCCATGCCCCCCAGAGCCCGCCGCCTTCGCGCGGCGGGCTGTCGTTTTGGAACCGCTGTGCCGCACGACCCACCGACGCAAGCTAAATGGGTTGCGTGAGCATTCTTGTGGTAATTTTTTCTTGACCACCGGGTATGTCGATGTGCTAACCGACGCCGCAAGCGCGAGCTGTGGAGGATAGCATGGACGGATTCGCAACGAGGAATGTTTCTCGAGCTGTGCAGGAGGAGGCGGGCCGTCTCACCGGCAGATTGGGCACCTGGGACATCATTTTCACTGTCCTGGCCTTCAATGCCCCTCTGACTGTCGTGACCAACTTTACTGTCCTCGTCATTAGCATGGGGAATGGTCTCGGCACGCCCGTTACATACCTCGCCGGGGCGCTACTCCTTGCGCTATTCGCGGTCGGTTTCACGACGATGGCCAAGCACGTTCCCAATGCCGGGGCCTATTACGCCTACATCACCGTAGGTCTGGGCAAGCGTCTCGGGCTGGGGTCCGCGTTCCTTGCAATCCTATGCTACGTGCTCCTTCTCATGGGTATCTACCTTTTCACGGCGATTGTATGGGGGCAGCTCGCAAAGACGATACTCGGCTACGATGCACTGTCATGGTGGCAATGGGCATTAATCGTCTGGGTGCTTGTGTCGCTGTTTGGCTATTGCCGGATCACTCTTTCTGCTCACGTCCTCACCGTGGCATTGATAGCTGAGGTCCTCATTGTCGCGGTCTGGATAGCAGTCGTGGTCTACACTGACGGCGGATCCAGCGTGCAGACGTCCTGGCTAACACCGCGCAATATCCTTTCGGGTAATATCGGGATCGGACTTCTTTTCGCGGTGACGTCTTATGCAGGCTTCGAGGCGACGGCCGTGTTCAGGGAGGAAGCGCGCGACCCCGACAAAACCGTACCGAGGGCGACGTATGGTGCAATCGCGGTCATGGCTACCATGTTCGCGGCGGGCAGCTTCTTCCTGATTAATGCAATCGGGGCGGGGAACGCGGTTTCGATAGCGTCCACCGATCCCGCGGGTGCTGCAGTCGCGACGTTCGGAAAGTACCTCGGCCATTTGGGCACGATGACCCTCGAGGTCCTCCTGTGTTCCAGCACGTTCGCCTGCGCGCTGGCGCTTCACAATGTGCTCGCCCGTTACGTCTACTCGATGGGGATGGACGGCGTCTTCCTCAAGTCCTTTGCCGCGGTACATCCCAATCTAGGGTCGCCTTATAAAGCCTCGGTGCTGCTGAGCGCGGTCTTCCTTCTCTTTATCGGCGCGCTGATCTATTTCGACGCCGATCCCGTGGTTGGCTACGGCGCATTCGCAGGAGCGGGAGGGCTGGGCCTGCTATACCTCCTCATCTTGACGTCACTCTCCGTCATCTTTTTTTTCAATAGGCGCGGATCCAAGGCTTCGGTGTCCTCCTGGAAGATTCGATACGCTCCTGCGGTCAGCCTAGTTGCGTTTGCGGTTTGTGCTGCACTGGCAACGGTGAACATCGATCTAATGACTGGGAGCGTTGAACTCGGCTATGCATTGGTGGGCTTTATGGTCTTGGCGCTAGTGGGCGGCATGGTCTACGCAAGCCACCTCAGAAGGAGCTCGCCGGACGTCTTCGAGGCGATCGGGCGTCAAAAGGTCTAGTTAAGAGCCGCCAAAGCGGCGGCGGAGAATAGAAGATAGTGAAACTGCTGCCGCACCATCGGATATATGTCTGCTTCTTCCTGTTTGCGGTGACCATGGGAGCCCTGATGGCAAGACTTCCGGATCTGCAGCAGAAGCTGGGGCTGAACGAGTCCGAGCTTGGACTGACCCTGACCGGCGCGGCGATCGGGGCGCTCCTGTCCCTGACGTTCGGGTCGTCGATCGTCGAAAGGCTCGGCCCGCGCAACACGGCGTTGCTGACTGTGCTCGGAATCCCTGCTGTGCTCGTCTTTGTGCCGTGGATGCCGAGCGCCCCTCACGTTTTCGGTCTGCTTGTCGTACAGGGACTCCTCGCTGGCCTTCTCGAAATCAACCTCAATGTGGAAATCGACCGTATTGAAGCTCAGTTGGGCAGGAGCGTAATGAACCGCTCCCATGGGTTCTGGAGCGTCGGGTTCTTCGTTACCGCGCTCATATCTGCACCGATCCGACAAGCCGAAGTCTCGATGCACGTCCACCTAGCCGCGATGCTTGGCGTGGCCCTTGTCGTCGGTAGCGTCGCGATCCTTGGAATGCGTAAAGCTCCGCCACGCCATACAAGCACTGCCGCTCACGCGCAGCGTATTGCGGTACCAACATTGGGCATGCTGCCGTTCTGCCTCATAGGGATCGCGGCACTACTCGTGGAAGGCGGCGGCATAGACTGGTCGGCGATTTACATGCGGGACGTCTTCGAAGTTGAGCCACTCGTTGGCGGGGCGGGGTTGACCCTCTTCGCGCTTTTCATGGCAGTCACGCGCCTCACTGCGGACCCCGTTGTCGACCGGTTCGGGGCGAGGGCGGTCGCTTCCGCTCTGCTGGTGGCAGCGGGAGCCGGGCTTGCCACGGTGTGGCTGGCTCCCACCCCACAGATCGCTCTCGTCGGCTTCGCTATGATGGGAGCGGGGTGTAGCGCGGTGTATCCTCTCGCCATTTCGGCCGTGGTGCAGAGGACGGACAGGCCTGCCCACGTCAATGTTGCTGCCCTCGGGCAGGTGTCGTTTATCATCTTCTTTCTGGGGCCGCCTTTCCTCGGGCTCGTGGCGCATGGTTTCGGCATACGCAACGCCTTCCTCGTCTGCCTGCCTGTCATCTGCGCTGGATTGGTCTGCACCGCCGCCTTCCCGCAGCGAGGTCGGGAGTGCTTTGGGGTCAAAACGCAATCTTGCTGCCGCGCTCGCACGGCTGGGACGTATCGCACAAGCGCGCAAGGTGGGGAGGGAATTTCTTTCAGAATTTCCGAGTTTTTCGGCCCAGCATTGGGGCAAAACGCAGCCGTTCCGCGATAATGCCGATCGTCAGCACTTTATCCAGGGCTATCTCAAGGCAGGTCTGCCGGAGTGAGCAGCAGACCGATGTACGTGATGAATAACTCCCACAATCCGCTAGAGAGATGCCTCGGCTAAATCCATTTCTGCGCGAGACCTGTAGGCTCATATACACGGCTACGTAGTTGTGCTTATCTTTGAGCGCACTAATGGCCGTCGAAGGCTGCGATTAGTTCAGCGAAGATTCGTTTTCGGTCTGGGGGACGAAATGCGTCTGGTTATCGGCCTAGCGACCACATGGCTCGCGGCGTCTTCTGTGATGGCGCAGCCCATCACCATTGTTTCTTACAACGCTGAAAACCTGTTCGACACGGAAGACGACCTTTCGAACCCGCGGGATGACACGTACCTGCCTCTGGCGGTCAAAGATCAGAACCGGCAGGCCCACGACGCCCGGTGCGAGCAGTTCAACGGGACGTCCGGGTTCTACGTCAACGAATGCAAGACGTTGAATTGGGATAGCGCGACATATGCCACCAAGCTAAAGCGCTACGCGGACGTGCTCTTGGCCATGCCGGTTCTGCCGGATATCGTTGTTATTCCCGAGACCGAGAACAAAAAAGTGCTGGATGATCTCGTTTCCCAGCACCTGGGAAGCGCAGGCTACAACGTCGTGCAACTCGACACGAGCGACGAGCCAGCAAGTCGCGGTATCGATGTCGGCATGCTGACGAAGCTGCCGCTCGTGGGCACTCCCCAGGCGCATGTCGTCGATTTCGGCAGTGCGGCTCAAACGTGTGGCAAGACCCGCGATATTCTTCAGGTCACCGTCAAGCTCCCCGATGGGGAGAACTTGACGATCTTCGGGGTTCATTTTCCGTCGGGCGCAAGCCCATTCGAGTGCCGCGTCCGCGCACTGAAGCAGGTGAGCAGTCTCTCAGCTGCCTTGCCTGCGGGAAGTCTTGCCATTGCTGCCGGTGATTTCAACGTGAACTGCGGCGAGTCTCCGACTGAGGGTTTTTCGCGGCTCCTACAGCGCGGGAACTGGTATGTGTCGCCCTTGGTCACCCATGGCTGCAACGCTCCTGGCTCTACCAAGTTCGTGGATCGCGTTATGGATAATTGGAACACCTGGTCTTTCCTCGACATGATCCTGGTGAACCCTGAACTCAGCGCGACCCGCCCGTCTGAAAAGAACTGGTTTGCCGATCTGGGCAGCTTCGGGACTGTCGTCGTGCACCCGGAGCAGACCATGGTAGACGAGGACAACAAGGGATTCATCGAACCCCGCCGCTTTGATGCGACGACGGGCCGTGGCGTCAGCGATCATTGGCCGGTTATGATGCGGTTACTCCCTCGTCGCAGTTAACCCCATTAGGGCGGCAGGAAACCAAGAGGACGACTGGGGGGCGAAATCCAGGATATCCTACAACGTGACGAACAGGCGAGGGTCAATATGCCGACTGGCAAGGTGACGTTTTTCAACGTCGACAAGGGCTTCGGTTTCATAACGCCAGATTCAGGCGGAACTGACGTTTTCGTTCATGTCTCAGCCCTGCAATATGGAGACGTGCTGAGAGAAGGGCAGACGGTGTCATACGACTTAGGACAAGATCACAAGACTGGAAAATCGAAGGCTGAAAACGTTAGGCCGTCCTGACACCGAAATTCCTGGCGTGAGGCCCCGACTACGCCGGAGCCTCATTAATCCATTACTTGTTGAGCGCATCCTTGAGCGCCTTCGCCGGCGAGAAATTGAGCTTCTTCGCAGCCGCGACTTTTATCGTCTGTCCCGTTGAGGGACCAAGGGTTCGACGTGTGATCGACTTCCACTGCCATCTGGACCTGTTTCCGTCGCCCGAACGGACGGCCGATGCCATCGAGCGGGCAGGGACGTATCTGCTCTCCGTCACCAACACTCCGAAGGCCTTCCCCAAGACCGCGCAATCGGCCAAAGGAAGAAAGCGCATCCGGACTGCGCTCGGGCTGCACCCCCAGCTGGTAAAAGAGCGGCACAACGAAGTTGCCTTGTTCAAACGCCTGCTTGGTGAAACCCGGTATGTGGGAGAGGTTGGAATCGACGGAGGCGACGATTGCGCTCCGTTTCTCGACCTCCAAAGGGAAGTTTTTGACGAATTGCTGGAGGCGTGCTCGTCGGTCGGTGGCCGCTTCCTATCAATTCACAGCCGGCATGCAAGCGGCGAGGTCGTGGAAGCTCTGACGAAACATCGAGCAGCTGGCGTGCCGATCCTTCACTGGTATTCAGGTTCGCAGTCTCACGCCGACAAGGCCGTCGAAATAGGTGCATGGTTTTCCGTCTGCCTGCCGATGTTGAGAAGTCGCCGGGCAGGCTCCTTGATCAGACGGCTTCCGCGCGATCGTATTCTGACCGAGACCGACGCGCCGTTCGTTTCGACCCCGGATATAGACTACCCAGTTCGAGCGGTGTCCGATGCGGAAAACGCGTTAGCACGACACTGGGAATGCGATGTTACCGAGGTTCGTCGTCAGCTTCACGCTAACCTAGCCTCGTTGGTCGAAAAGTCGTCAAAGTTTCCTCTTTCGAACGCAGGATGATTACCAGCAATTAAAATGGAAAAAGGCCGCCTCCGAAAGGGGCGGCCTTTGCGTCCTAGCAAGCCAAGCTTAGCTCCAGGGCTGTTCCGGCTTTCCGTCGGTGCCCTCGATGAGCAGGATGGGTTTGCCTCCGACCATTCTCATGTGCACTCCTCTCGTTTAACTGAGCTTGAACTTAGCGCACTTTCGTCGGCAAGTCTTACCGGATGGACGCACTTCGTGTAGGAGCTGGCTTTTTGAAAATCTCTCGAAGGTTCAGTTCTTTAATGAGGATTGGATGCGTTTTCTCAAAGTAATCCTTCAAGATTTTTTGGTCTTTCAGCGGCTTCTCGTCTTCGAAAAGGGGCGCGCGGTAATTGATAACCGGGTGAGAACGGTTGAACGTGCCTTTGTTGAGGGCACAATGCAGCGCGACTGCGACTGCCTTCAAGGCGAGAGCGCCGAATTGACTCAATAGCTGCGGGTCGTTTCCGGTATGGGCGGCAATTATGAGGGCCTGCGTCGGCTCCTCGATCCGCCACGGAAACAACTGGTTGAACCACAGCACTCTCTCGAAGTATTTGGTTTGGTCTGCCCGGTCCTTGATTGCCGACGGCTTGACCGCGCCGAGCGAAGCCAGCTCGGCAAGGATATCCATCTCGTTCGTCAGATTTTGGAAGTGGAAGAGCGTGGCCAAAGGAGACCGAGTAGGCACTTCCATCTTCTGTAGTGTGGCCAATTGTTCTCGCGCAGCTGACTTCAGGTTCGCCCGTTCCTTCGCTACGGATTTGCTGTCATCACCGCGATGAATGCGCCCGTAAATGTATGAATTCCAGAAATGGTAGTGGCATACGATCGCCTGGGAATCCACCGTCCTACTGCCGAACGGCAGGTAGGTCAGAAGGTCGACGATCCCGCCATAATGGTTCCGGAACGAGAGAAGCGTCTCGGGGTCGGAAGCTCCTTTGCCATCGACATAGAGCTCCATTTCCGCGAGAGCCCTCGACGTCATCGACTTAAAGATCGGCTGATATGTCTCCTGCACGAAAGAGATAACCGCGTTTGTCAGAGGAGGCGGTGCTTTGTCTACGCCCGAGATGCCATACGGGTTCGCCGGAAAGCGGTACAGATGGGTATCCGTGATGTCGGTATCAGGAAGGCGTCTGAAGACCTCCGGGAGCGTCAGCTCCCTTTCACGAAACCCGGTAGCCTCCAAGTCCTTTGCGTCATCGCGGAAGCGACGGAGCACACCGAGGCGTATTGCCGCTAGGACAACATGCGGAGATTTCTCTTTCGGTTCCCAGAAATCGAATTCGTCATCGACGTCATCCACTGGCAGCCCTCCATCCACCCGAGCTTAACAGAGTACACGAAGCGCTTCTCCACGAAAGGGGCGTCCAGTGTAGGACGCTTCAGTGAAGTTCGGTACAGTGTACACGCTATGCGGTAATCAGAGAAATTTTACAACCATGTTCAGCTTGCCTCGATCGGAGCCCATCCGTGCTGGCTCCCAACCGTGGGTAAAAAGACATGGCCGCGAAAGTCATCGAATCGTTCGGCAGCTTCATGAAGATGCTGGCGACAGCGAGCGTGATCGCGATCGTCGCCGTACATGGGGAATCCATGCGGCACAATACTCAAGTCAACTCCGGGGCAGCCTGCGTGGAAGTCGCGCCGGAAGCGCTCAATACCCTGACGCTGAGCCGCCAGGATATCGTCGACCTCAAAAAGGTCGCCACCACCGAAGTGGTCGGGTCGCTGAAAAGCCCGGCCTTCGAGAACCAGGTCCACGGCGTTGTCGACACCATTTTGAACCGGACGCGTTCTGGGCACTGGGGCTCGCTCAAGGATGTCGTCAACGCCAAGAACCAGTTCTCCGCGATCGCCGGTCCGCGATCCCTGAAGCCGTACGGTAACGTCGACAACATGCCGACCCGCGCCATCTCCTCCAAGATTGCCGAAGAGGTCGACCGCTGGCTTGAGATGCGGGCGCGGGGCGTTCCATCGGGCGTCGGCGACAATTTAAACTATCTCAATCCGCTGTACTCGTCGCAGAGCAGCCTCCGCGGTTGGGGCTGGTCGGTGGTCGCACAGGCCAAGAAGTCCGGCTACGTCATGGGTGCGGGTAAGGCAACGCATTACCATGGCACCTCGCGCGATCTCGTAAAGTACAAGCCTGGTGCCTTCCGCGTGGTCATCCACGACTAAAGCTTCCGGACTACCGCGCGAAGCCGCTCTTTTGGAGCGGCTTCGTTTGCGTTCGGACGAGGGCGCGTCAGTCGCTTGACGCGTAGTCAGAACTCGGTCCGCGTCGCCCGCGATCCACGTTTATGAGATCGTCTGCCTGACCAATGAGACGATCTTGGGCCTGATTTCCTCGTGATCGACCTGGCCCCGGAAGCACCGATAGATGATCTCGATTAGAGTGAGGCCAAACAGCGTCTGCATCGATCCGCTCACGCCTTCACCCACCGTGGCCTCCTCGAGGAAGGTGCGATCCAAGAACACGAACGTCGGCGTTTCGCCGCTGAAGTCGTCCGTACGGCTAACAGCACAGGCTAGCTTTGCAAGCGTTCCCGCCAAGTCGAACCGCTGTGTCGACATTTCTCGAATATCCTGTGGCATTTCCTCGAAGTTCGCCACCTGAAGGGAAAGCTCATGGACTTCGGTGTTGCCTATCAGTGCACCGATCTCGTTTTCGAAGGCTTTAAAAAAGTACGCCAGGCATTGTATCGCCGCGGCGGTTGTCGGAGTGTCGTCCATCGCCAGAAGGCTGATGGTTACAGGCTCGCGCAGTTCCAAAGTGACCGTCCAGATGCAATCGTCGTTTTGCGCGTATCTGACATCCAGACCTGGGACCGATCTCGTCGTTGCCGCTGCAAACCTGCTGAACACCGACAGCCCACGGTTATCTTGGGAAAGGAAGGGCAGCAGGAAACCGGGGTAGAGGAGTCGCCACCTTTCCCCGGCGTCCTTTACGTCAATCGAGAGCGCCTCGATGGCGTCGCAAACCACCTCAAGCAAAACTGGTCTTACCAATGGCGGCAAATTGCTGCGAAGACTTTCGAAATGGCGACCAAGCATCCGAGTGAAGAAATCTCGCGGTGCCTGCCGGAGCATCGGCTCGACGAGCTCGATAAACAGATCGCCCAATGCTTCATCACGAGGCGGCGGCAGCCCATACGCCTTGCACATCTGCTCGGCGTAGAAGGCTTCCTCGAAATCGAGAGCCAGCTCCGACGCGCGAACGATCGCGTGGTCGTATCCCTCGGTATCGGGGACTAGGAGGAATTGCGAGGCGGCGTTGAAATACGCGACCGCGGCAGCGGCGACATTTCCCATATCTCTTTCCGCGGATGCCAATTCGACATACGACCGGGCAAGCCCCTCGTGGTAGATGGTGTCGGTCAACAACCCGATAGCATGCAACGCAAATACCTTGGCTTCCTCGAAGCGATCAGCCACGACATCCTTGCTCTCTTCGAGGTCGTTGAGGACACCGGCTCGCAGGCGCGAACCGTCCGCCTCTATATCGCGGCGGGCGCAACGCTGAGCCATTCGCCCAGCCAGGTCGTAAGCCTCTAGGGCCTTGGCGACCTCTTTCTTGTCGCGGTAGACGTTTCCGAGGTTAATGTAGTTCAGTGCCGCGAGCTGCTCTTCGCCTATCTCCAAGCTGAGCTCGACGGTCTCCTTGGTCACCCGCTCAGCGTCGTCCAGCCGTCCCGAGGTCCTGTAACGACGACTGAGGATGTTGTTGTGCCACGCCCGCTGACGACGCGGATCGATAGTGGCGCTTGCCCGGATCGTGATTCGCTCGATAATCTGGTCGACCTCGACGTCGTTTCCGGGAATGCCTGCCAACGCCGCCGCGAGATTGCGCTCGGTAAGCTCGACGCCGTAGTCGTCTTCAATTTCGTGGAACTCTGCCAAGGTCGGGCGCAAAACCTCGACGGCCCGTTCAAACGACTTGCTGGAGATATAAAGCGCGCTGAGCTCCAGGCCAATTCGCGCGTGATCCCAGGTGAGGCCGAGTTCGGCGTAGCTCCCCCAGATTTCAAGGAGACCCTCGACATCGGCCGCCGACAACGTACGCCGTGCTTGCGATGCCAACTTAACCTCGGCAACCCGTGCAACCTGCTCTTCACCAAGGAGTTTAGCCAGCGCCTCCGCCTGCTGCAGCAGACTGGAGGCGCGTACTGCGTCTCCCATGAGGTCCATCGGATAGATGAGCATCAGCATCAAATCGAGCGCGTCATCTCCGCGGTCGTGGTCGGTGGCATCTTTCAGCAGGCTCTCTACAATCCGCCGTCCAGTGCGGTTGTCGCCGACCATTGCCGATTGCCGCAGCGCCGATTTGCTGAACTTTTCGGCTTCCTGCGCACCTAATAGTTCGGCGACCAAATATGCCGAGCGGAAGTCCGATGCCTCCTCGAAGTGCTGCTCCAGGCGCGTCACGTAGAACCGCAAGCGTTGTGGCGTCGAAATCACGGCGTTCTTGAGTTGCTGTGAAATATCGTCCCGAGCGAGCCGGAAGCCCACCGGACTGTCGTCGACCAGCCGGCTGACCGAACGAAGCTCCGCATAGAGCTTCTCTATCCCAGCCGTACCGTCGCCAATGAGGGCTAGAAGATCGTCTGCCGCCAAAGGTATCGGGCTGAGCACCATATAGTTGAGCGCCTCTTGAGCCACGACCGTCGCGTTCGATCGCAGCCACAAATCGATCGGCTCGCCTTTCGACCCCAAGAAGAGAAGTAGTGAGCCGCTTGCGCCCGCACGTGCGCCAATGGTCTCCGCCTCGGCACTGGAAAACTCGGGTATCTCGAGGAAGGGAAGGTCGGGTAGTGGATCGCGTGACGTGACTATTACCCGCCTCGCCGGAGACGTGTCCCCGCCCAACGCCAGGGCCCTCAGCAATTCGTCGGGGAACTCGCACTCGTCGATGACGAGCGTCACATTGTCGGCATCCGCCCAAGCAGAGGAAAACGCCAACATGGCACCCTGCAGCGTAGACGGCGTTTTGCCCGCTTCAGACCCATTGAGTGCTTGGGCGCAAACACCGAACAACTCGAAGGGCGTCAGGCCGTTAACGCGGACGTACTTCGCGCCGTGCTTCGCCGCGAACTGTGCCGTCAGCGTCGTTTTACCGATACCTGCTCGACCGACGACAACCAACGTCGGGTCTTGCTCCGATCGACGCTTCAGCTCTTCAATAAGGGCTTCCCGATCAAGGAGGGTTCCCTGTCTGCTGGTCGCACGATTGAGCAACTCGGCGGGCGAGTTTTCCAAAACGCCACGGGCGAGCTCCGGCCGAAGCACGGATCGTGTGATCTCGGCGGTGACATCGTCCCGGATTCGGTTCTCCAGCTCCTGCGGCTCGCCGTAAAACGAGATGACCAGATCGGAGGAAGTGCCTTCGATCATCTTCTTGAGCCGCTCCTCGCGGCCCGTATCGTCGCGCAATACGTAGAGCAGGGTAGGGATGCCGTGGTCGCGAGCATATCTCAGCTCGTCTTCAAGGCCCGAGATTGTCATCCCGCCCTGGACATCGATGTAACCGTATCCCAGGCGGTATATCGCCACCATGATCTGGGAGTCGCGAAGACGCGACAGGTACATCGACCGCGGGCTCATCGATCGCGCGCCGATGTGCTCGAACAGGATGGGGTTATGGTTGATGCCCTGGATCGCATTCCGGGCGACAGTTCGCTCTGCTCTGCACTCCTGCAGGCGCGAGCTTACGAAAATGTCCAGCTTGTCGCGGGTGATTACCCGATCGAGGTCCTCAACCCCCACCATAACCGAGCCTCACGAACTGCCGCTGATTGATATTGAATTTGGTGGATACCTCCGCGCCGTGGCCCCGGAGAACCGCTGCCACGTCCAGCTCCAGCTGGCGAGTCACGACGGCAATCTCGATCTTGCCGATCGTGTCGGGAAGCGTCGTCATCTCCACCCTGAAAAAGGTGCGATCCCACCATGTTTCCGCCGAGAAGTCTTCCATCGGATAATGGTCCAGTCCGCACCACTCGCGACTGAGCTGCACATTGATTGCGGCCTGAGTCGCCTGGGCGATAGTAATATCGTCGACCTTGAGATGGTCCACGAGCTGCTCATGGAGTTTCAGTCGGCGGACGCGGTCCCGCGATACCGCAAAGGCAATGTCTATCACGCGCTGGCGACGCTGTGCGATCTCTCGGGGTTTCGCGATTTTTGGTTTGCCAAGAGATGGCTTTCGACCGTCTACGATATCGAGCAGCAAGTGATTTGGATTTTCTTCCTCGGAAGCGATCTTGAGGTCGAACTTGACGAAGGTCAGTGCGCCGGGCACGCGCTTGATCGTGTCTATCTGCGGAATCCCAAACTTGGACTGCGCGGTCGCTAGGCTGACCAAAACCGGAGATAGCTTGGAACGTGTGTCGTCCTTCCATTGCAGGAGGATCGGATTGGTGGAGTCGATCTTCTTGATCCAGGTTGCACCGAAAAAAATGACGTCCTGCAGGTCCTGATCCTTGGACATACGGTACATTCCGCGACGAAGATTCGGCTGCATACCGAAAAGGTAGCTGCCATCACGGCGCAGAACGACCTCAATATCGACTGCATCACCGTCGTCCTCACATCCCCATTCCTTGAGGATTTCAGAGGCCGCAAGCAATTTGTCGGCTTTCTCTCCCACGATCGTCAGGGCAGGCACTGGAAACGGATATCCCGCAGCCGTGTCGTATCCATATGCGCAAGCGAAGACCTTGGCGTCGACCATATGTTGGTTGAACGCAATGCTCGACGTATGCGCGAAGAGGGATTTTCTCAGATGGCCGAATTCGAAGCCCCGAACCTTCATCGACGATTGTTCAGTCTTTGCTTTGCGTTGATGCCTGCGCTTTCCCATGCGCAAACAATAAGTTGTAGAGTGCGTGTTTCACAGGGGAACAGCTCAAGGACCTTCTTGGGATAAACGATATTCACAAATATTTTGCAGAGCTCGCCTGATCATTGCAAGCAGCTCTCTTGGCTTGATATTGACGCTCTTTGCCTTGGAGATAGGGATCTTCAGGTCCCCGGAGGGCATGACGGCCGTCACCGAGCGGCAGCGCTCGACGACCTCTGAAACCTGCTTTCGGGAGTATCTCGACCCATATGTTCCGCCCGTCGGCATATGTGCGTACTCGGCCACAAGACCAGCTTTGACAAGGAAGCCGAACTCGTGGCCGGGAATTCCAGTGATTCGATCGTCGTGCCGTACCACGGCCAGCTTCGACCGCCCGCGAAAGTCCGAGGGTCTTTCGGGTAGAGCACCTTCAACACTTCCTCCCTTTGTTCAAGAAAATTGACCTCAGATGTCCATTCTGACGGCGTTGGAGCGCGGCGCTGAGCTCGCTATGTCTCCTCCGAACGCGACCAGTCCGGTTCGCACGCGACCGACGGTTGCTCAGGGCGGTCGTGCTGGCTGTCAAATAGGGAAGATGGACGAATGGCCTACAACCTCAACGTCAATGGTCGCAGCATGACCGTGGAATCGGACGGCGATACGCCGCTGCTTTGGGCTCTGCGTGACATCCTCGGTTTCAAAGGCACTAAGTTCGGGTGCGGCGTGGGTCTCTGCGGTTGCTGCACCGTGCATATCGATGGTGTCGCGACGCGGGCTTGCCAGACGCCGATCGACAGCGTCGGGACATCCGAGATAGCAACGATCGAAGGGCTGGCGACCTCAGACCCCGGACGTCGTATTCAGAAGGCATGGCTCGATTTCGAGGTCGTCCAATGCGGGTATTGCCAGCCTGGTCAGCTGATGTCGGCAGCCGCATTGCTGACCGAAACCCCTGATCCGACAGATGAAGACATAGACGCGGCGATGTCCGGAAATCTGTGTCGTTGCGGAACCTACAACCGCATTCGCGACGCGATCAAGTATGCCGCTCACCTCGATGCGACGATGGAGAACGCACAATGAAACACGTCTCCGATCGGCCACACGCCGGACTGTCGCGTCGTTCCTTCCTCCTGGCCAGTGCCGCGGCCGGAGGAGGTTTTCTGATCGGCGTTTCCTTCGACCCGGCTTCCGCGAAGGAAGCTGCCCAACAGGCCTTCATCCCGAATGCCTTCATCAGGATCGAAACTGACGGCACCATTATCCTTACGATGCCGTACGTCGAGATGGGGCAGGGCACGTACACCTCCGTTCCCATGTTGATCGCTGAAGAACTCGAGGTCGGTCTCGACGCCGTGCAACTCGAGCACGCGCCGGCCAATGATGGGCTTTATGCTCATCCGATTATGGGCGCGCAGGAAACAGACGGGTCGCTCTCGATGCGGGCTGCATGGGAGCCCATGCGTCAGGCAGGTGCCGCTGCCCGGATGATGCTCGTCGCCGCCGCGGCCATCCGCTGGGGCGTGGACGCCGCCGAGTGCCACGCTGACCGTGGCTTCGTGGTGCACGGCAAGTCTGCTCGACGCATCGGTTACGGTGACCTTGCGGCGGACGCCGCGACGATGCCCGTGCCCAAGCAGGTCGTCCTCAAAGACCCGTCATCGTACAAACTGATCGGCACACCACAGAAGCGACTCGACGCACCGCAGAAGGTGGCGGCGACAGCGCAATACGGGATCGACGTCAGCCTACCTGGCATGAAGATCGCCGCAGTGATTGCGTCGCCAGTACTTGGCGGCCAGGTATCTAGCGTCGACGACAGTGCCACGCGAAAGATCGCGGGCGTGCGCGATGTCATACGCATCCATGACGCCGTTGCTGTCATCGCGGATCACTGGGCCGCCGCAAAGAAGGGGCTGGATGCCCTTGTGGTGACCTGGGATGGCGGGCCGAATGCCCAGTTCTCGACAACTCAGCACATGGCCAATCTTGAAAATGGGGCAGAACGCGATGGTGTCGTCGCTGTCCAGAAAGGCGACGTCGCCGGCGTCTTTTCACGGGCTGAGCGTCGCCTGGAGGCGGACTACCGGCTTCCGATCTTGGCGCACGCGCCAATGGAGCCGTTGAACTGCACGGCACACATTCACGATGGCAGGTGCGACGTCTGGCTCGGAACGCAAGCGGCAACGCGGGCGCAAAAGGCGGCGGCTGCCGCCGCCGGCCTACCGCTGGACCGCGTCGAAATCCATAACCAGTACCTTGGGGGTTCGTTCGGTCGGCGGGCCGAGGCAGACAATGTCACCCAGGCGGTACTGATCGCACGGCAGGTGGATTATCCGGTCAAGGTTATCTGGAGTCGGGAAGAGGATACCCAACACGACTTCTATCGCCCCGCCTACTTCAATAGGCTGAAGGCTAGCCTCGACACCGAGGGCCACATCACGAGTTGGTTTCACCGTGTCGTCGGTCCGTCGCCCCTGGCGCGGTGGCTGCCGGTAGCCGTGCAGAACGGTCTCGATCCCGATGCGGTCACCAGTGCGACCGGGCCGTATGAACTGTCGGACATCCATGTCGACTACGTCCGCCACGAGGATCACTCGTTCCAATCCGGTTTCTGGCGGGGAGTGGGCACCACTCACAACGTCTTCATCGTCGAAGGCTTCGTCGACGAACTTGCAGCCCTCTCCGGGAAAGACCCGCTCGAGTTCCGGCGCGCGCACGTTAAGAACAATCCCCGTGCGCTAGCAGTCCTCGATAAGGCCGCGGAAGAATCCGGCTGGGGCACGCCGCTACCCGAGGGCACCGGCCGAGGTATCTCGCTTCTCCAAGACTTTGGCGGAACGATCCTCGTGCACATCGCCGAAGCCACTGTTGACAAGGCAGGGGCGGTGAGAGTGTCGAAGGTCACCTCGGTGGTCGACTGCGGAAAAATCATCAATCCCGACACTGTCAAAGCCCAGATACAGGGCGGGGCGATATTCGGGCTCTCAGCGACTCTGTACGGGGAAATAACCTTCACCGACGGACGTGTCGACCAGGGCAACTTCGACACGTATGCAGCAGTCAGGATGGACGAGGCCCCGCGTGTGACGGTCCATCTGATCGATAGTGGTGACAAGCCCTTCGGCGTCGGCGAATCCGGCACCTCTGGTATCGGCCCGGCTGTCGCGAACGCGGTCTACGCTGCAACCGGGAAGCGGGTCAGACAGCTTCCGATCACGCCCGAACTGCTCAAGTCATAACCCACCGAACTCGCTCGCTTACACCGGATCGTCGCATCGATCGGCCCAGTAAAGGAGGCTACAATGTATCGCTCGTTTAAAATTGCCTTGGCCATGGTCTTGGTCATGCCGATCCACCTGTCTGCCGCACTGGCGGAAGGCAGCCTGGAGCAGGGAGAGAAAGTATTCAAACGTTGCGCTGCATGTCACGCAGCGACGGATCAGAACAAGACGGGCCCGGGACTTGCGGGGATCGTAGGAAGGACGGCCGGGAAAGCCGCCGACTACAACTATTCTCCCGGTTTGGCGTCCTCGACCCTGGTTTGGGATGAGAAGACCCTGGACAGCTTCCTTCAGGGCCCGCGAAAGCTCGTACCTGGGACCAAGATGACCCTCAGCGTTCCAAAGCCCGACGAACGTCAGAGCGTCATCTTGTACCTCAAGTCCTTGGCCGCGGGGAACTGACGCGCATCGGCGCGAACCTTGCATGTGTTTGGAAGCGCCGGCCCCCTTCCAGAGGCCGGCGCGCGCAACCGAGGCATCAACTCTGACAGAGCGAACGGGCCCTTACTGTGCTTTCAGTTGCCTGACCGCTCCCGCCCAGTCCTCCACATGATAGGAGTGCGCGATCTTGCCATCGCGGATCGTCTGGATGTCGATGGACATGATCGTGAAGGATTTGCCGGTCGGAGAGACTCCGAAAAAGTCCTTCACAGGCGTCCCGCTTGCCTGACCACGCACGATGACTTTGTCGCCGGCCACGGCCACGTCGCGGATTTCCCACTGTAGGTCGGGGATTGTCTCGCCCCGCGCCTTGAAAGCAGGGACCAATTGCTCCCGGTTCAGGCATGAGCCTTCTCCCCTACAAGTGATCCAATCGTCGGTGGTCGCCCTCGCGAGCAACGCCGCCACGTCCTTCTTCGCAGGCTGATTCAGGGCGTCGTAGAACGGCGCGATGATCTCCTTCGCCTGGTCGACACTAAGGTCGTCGGATTTCGCGGGCGCGGCGGGTTCGACCCAAAGACGTCTACGCGGCTCTTCCAGGTGACCACCGTCGACTACGTCGCCGCACTGCTCGCCCCTGCGCTACGCGCCGCGTTGGCGGACGAGGCTCCAGGAGTTCGGTTTTCTCTGCGGTTCGGTACTGGGCAGGCTGCACTGGATCACGTGCGCACAGACGACGTGGACCTCGCCATCGGGCGATTTGACCTCCTGCCGGATGGCTATCGGGCGTCCTCCCTGTCCGAAGACAGCTACTCGGTCGTCATGAGGAAAGGACACGTGTTTGCCGAGCAACCAGACCTGGAGCGCTATCTGGAAGCCGAACATCTGCTCGTGTCTTTCTCCGGCGAACATTACGGATCAGCCGACCGGGCGCTGCTGACGGCTGGGCGAAAGCGCCGTGTTGTAGCATCCGTGCCGCTCTTCATGGCCGCTCTGAGTACGGTTGCGAATACCGATCTATTTCTACCGTTCCCAAGAGGCTGGCAGATACTTATGCGGGCACCTTCAATTTGGAAAAGGTCCCGCCGCCGTTCCCGATGGAGACGTTCAGTCTCAATGTCGTGACCCACTCGCGCGCGAAGGATGCTGGCCTGATCTGGTTCGCCGACTTGCTACATCGTGTCTGGCAGGAAGTGTAGCCACGGCGGCAAGCATCCCCTTCAACGATCCCTGACGTCATACAAGACAACGGGACAAGCGTCGCGAAACTACGAGCCTCCCCAAGACGGAGCAACTCTCGATGACGAACGACGCAAAAGAGAAATCACTGACCACTGCCTCCGGAACTCCGGTCGTGGACAACCTCAACATCCAGACCGCAGGCCCCCGCGGTCCAGCGCTGCTGCAGGACGTCTGGCTGATCGAAAAGCTGGCACACTTCGACCGCGAGGTTATCCCGGAGCGCCGTATGCATGCCAAGGGCGCGGGCGCGTACGGGACCTTTACCGTCACCCACGACATCACCCGTTACACCCGCGCAAAGCTCTTCTCCGAGGTCGGCAAGACGACGCCCATGTTCGTGCGCTTCTCGACAGTCGCCGGAGAACGCGGCGCAGCGGACGCCGAGCGCGATATCCGCGGCTTCGCCATGAAATTCTACACCGAGGAAGGCAATTGGGACCTCGTTGGTAACAACACGCCCGTGTTCTTTTTCCGCGACCCGTTGCGCTTCCCCGACCTAAACCACGCCATCAAGCGCGATCCGCGAACTGGCATGCGCAGCGCCCACAACAACTGGGACTTCTGGTCGTTGCTCCCGGAAGCGCTTCACCAGGTGACTATCGTGATGAGCGACCGCGGTATCCCGCGAAGCTTCAGACACATGCACGGCTTCGGTAGCCACACTTTCAGCTTCATCAATGCCGAAAACCAGCGGTTCTGGGTGAAATTCACCTTGAAGACGCAACAGGGCATCGAAAATCTGACGGACGCCGAGGCGGAGGCGATCATCGCGAAGGACAGGGAAAGCAATCAGCGGGACCTCTTCTACAGCATCGAAAGCGGAGACCTCCCGCGGTGGACGATGTATGTGCAGATAATGCCGGAAGCCGACGCGGCGCGCTATCGTCTCAACCCATTCGATCTCACCAAGGTTTGGCCTCACGCCGACTACCCGTTGATCGAAGTCGGGGTCATGGAGTTGAACCGGAACCCCGAGAACTTCTTCGCGGAAGTCGAACAGGCGGCATTTTCGCCGGCGAATGTCGTGCCGGGTATCGGCTTCTCCCCCGATAAGATGTTGCAGGCCCGCCTGTTTTCTTACGCAGACACTCAGCGATACCGTCTGGGGGTCAATTTCAACCACATCCCCGTCAACGCTGCGCGGTGCCCCGTACACAGCTACCATCGCGACGGACAGATGAGGGTGGACGGCAACCTCGGCCGAACACCTTCGTACTTTCCGAACAGCGCAGGGGAGTGGCAGGATCAGCCCGACTTCTCGGAGCCACCGCTTTCCGTCGACGGTCCCGCGGCGCATTGGGACCACCGCGTGGACGAGGACTACTATTCGCAGCCGGGCAACCTCTTCCGGATGATGACCCCCTCGCAGAAACAGGTCCTGTTCGAAAACACGGCCCGAGCGATCGACGGAGCGAGCCAGGAGGGCATACGGCGACACATCGAGAACTGCCGGCGCGCCGATCCGGCGTACGGGGAAGGGGTGGCGAAAGCAGTCGGGTTCTCGCTCTAGCAGACCGCAGTCCCGAGCCGCGGTTTTGTCAGCTCCGCGATCGATCCAGGCGACACGTTTCGCCGTGAACGCCTGGACGCAATGTTCAATATCCGCCGCTACCGTGAGATTCTGCCGCGCAGCGCCCAAAGGAACCAATCCATGACTAACGTAGAAAAGTATGACCTCGTCGTCTTCGGTGGCGGTAAAGCGGGAAAAACGCTTGCCATGGACGAAGCCCGCGCGGGAAGGAAAGTGGCAATGATCGAGGCCGGGATGATAGGCGGCTCATGTATCAACGTCGCGTGCATTCCGAGTAAGACGTTCATCCGTAGTGCCGAGATCGCTCATACGCTCGGGCAGGCGGCGCAGTTCGGCTTCCCCGAAGCAACAGCCGAACCGGATATGGGAGTTGTCGCCGCCCGTACCGCGAACGTGGTGGGCGAGATGGTCAGGACAAACCAATCGGGGTTCGACGCCAGCGGCCTCGAGCTGTTGTTGGGGTGGGGCGCGTTCGTGGCACCCAGAATCATCGCGGTGGCGGGCACCGCTGGTCCGCGGCACGTGACAGCCGACAGTATTTTCATCAACCTCGGCACGCTCGCCGAAATCCCGGACCTCCCCGGACTCAAAGACGCCAATCCCCTCACACATGTTGAAGCGTTGCGCATCGGCGAACCTGTCCGCAAGCTGCTGATCCTCGGTGGCGGCTTCATCGCGCTTGAGCTTGGTCAGGCCTTTAAAAGACTGGGTACCGAGGTGACGATCATCGAGCGTGGCCAACGTCTCCTGCCGCGGGAGGACGCGGACGTCGCCGACAGTATACTGGCGGCGATGAAGACCGAGGGCTTGGAAGTGGTGCTCGGGTGCGACGTGGCTGCAGTTGAAGGGAAGTCCGGCTTAGCCGTCACGGTGACGGCTGCTGATGGGAGACGCTTTGACGGCACGCACCTGCTTGTCGCCACCGGCCGCCGGCCGCGGACCAAGGATATCGGCCTGGAGATCGCCGGCGTAGCGACCGACGAGCGCGGCTTCATTGAGGTCGACGATCATCTCAGAACCACGGCGAATGGTATTTGGGCCATGGGGGAGGTCGCCGGAACGCCGATGTTTACCCACGCGTCGCTCGACGACTACCGGATCGTCAAAAGTGACCTTAACGGCGGGACCCGACGCACGACCGACAGAACCATTCCATATTGTGTTTTCATCGATCCGGAATATGCCCGCATCGGGCTCAATGAAGAGGACGCTCGTCGGGAAGGTTTGGCCTACCGTGTTGCAAAGCTGCCGATGGACGTCATCCCACGCGCTCGAACGTTATCCCGCCGGGAAGGGTTCATGAATGCCATCGTTGCAGGACACACCGATGAGATACTTGGATTCAGCATGCTCGGCGAGAACGCCGGCGAGGTGATGAGCGTCGTCCAAATGGCGATGCTCGGGAAACTTCCCTATACGGCTCTGCGAGACTGCATCTTCGCGCACCCGACCATTTCGGAAGGCCTGAATATGCTTTTCGCGAACGTCCGCGCCCCGGATTGAGCGGAAATATGTAGCATCTCTGCAACAACCTGGGGAAAACCGGGACTTCAATAGTCGTACAACTTATACGCAGGTATGGTTGCGCCTTTCGCGACTTGCTGACGATTGACTCACAGCCACCCTGACGTGTTGTTTCGCACAGGACGCGTTAGATAAATCATGACCCCATAGCGTGCACGGAGTTGGAATGAAGGTCCTCGGTTCGCCCCGCCCCACGGATGAGCAGCTCAAGATAATTGCGGAGGTTCGGACCGGAACGGAAATTATCCGTGGCGCGGCCGGCAGCGGGAAAACGACCACGGCGTTGCTCCGCCTACGCAATCTGAGCGATATGTTCAAATCACGGCACGCTCGGCTGGAAATCCAGACCCCGGTCAGGGCGTTGGTTCTCACTTACAACCGTACGCTTTGCGGTTACGTTGAAGCTCTGGCTCAGCAACAGGCGTCCTCGGGCGGAGGCGTGGAACTCGAGGTTGCCACCTTCGCTCAATGGGCCATGAGGTTCACTCACAACAACGACGTGATCGGCCGCGACGCGCGCGAATACGCGCTGGCGAAACTTTCGGCAGTTCATGACCTCAAACTATCCTCGACCTTCCTCGCATCTGAGGTTGAATACCTCCGCGGCCGCTTTTCGCCCGCCGACTACAAAAGCTACTTGGATACGGAGCGGACTGGGCGGGGAATCTCGCCCCGTGTCGAGAAGGCCACCCGCGAAAAGATACTATCGGTCATAGATGCCTACAACGCGGAACTGATCGCCAAGAGACAGGTCGATTGGGAGGACATCACGGCCGCCGCGGCTAACGCAGCCAGCATGGGATATCAGATCATCGTTGTCGACGAGGCGCAGGATTTCTCCGCAAACCAAATCCGCGCGTTGCGCAAGCACCTCGCAGACGACGCCCATGCATTTACGCTCGTTGTCGATACCGCGCAGCGTCTCTACCCGCGGGGCTATACGTGGAAGGAAGCGGGCATCGACGCCGGTCAAGCCCAGTTTCACCGCCTGTCCAAAAACCACCGAAACACGGTGGAGATCGCGGCATTCGCAAGCGGAATCGTCGCCGGTCTCAAGCTTGACGACGATGGGACGATGCCTGACCTGAAAATGGCGACAAGCCATGGCCCCAAGCCCGCCGTCCTCAAGGGCAAGTACAACAAGCAACTGTCCGCGGCCATCGGCTATATCAAGGGCAATGTCGATCTGGCCAATGAGACGGTTGCGTTTCTAAAGCCGCAGGGCGGTGGATGGTTTGCAGACATCAGGGATCGCCTCGACGCGGAAGGACTGCCCTATGAGGACATCACACGCGAGCGCACGTGGGCAAACAACGACGTCAACATCGTTCTCAGCACGATGCACAGCGCCAAAGGCCTGGAATTCGACCACGTCATCATCATTGGTCTCAATCAGGAAAACACCCCCCACGACGAGGACGCTGATGACGACCAGCATCAGGTGCTTCGCCGACTTCTCGCGATGGCCGTCGCACGCGCGCGCAAAAGCGTCGTCATCGGTTACAAGCCCTCCGAGGCTTCGGGTCTGGTGAAGTATTTCGTCCCGACGACGATCGATGAAAGCGAACTGTAATGGGCGAAATCAGAGACTTCGCCGTCGGCCGTGGAATCACGGAAATCCTCCATTTTACGACAAACAAAGGCCTTACTGGATGCCTTCACACCAACGCTTTGCTTTCACGTCATCGTCTGAAAGACGAGGATAGCCTTGTTCATATCCTGACGTTGAATTCCAAGTTCAGAAAGGAAGAGGAGAGCACGTTCAATCAGCACGAGAATTGGATCGACTACGTCAATCTGAGCGTATCGGAAATCACAACAAACCTATTCAGGGCGTCACTGAGATGGCACGCGGGAAAGGATTTGTTCTGGGTCATTATGGCTTTCGACCCGGCCATCCTGGATGATGAAGGCGTATATTTCTCGACGACCAACAACATCTACAGCGGGACGCAACGCCAGAAGGGCCTTGCAGGGTTCAAGGCGCTATTCGCCGCGTCGGTCTCGCGATGGTGGAATAACACCGTTCTCCGCAAAGACAGACCCGACCACCTCACGACCTGTGAACAGGCTGAGGTTCTTTACCCGGGGCAGATTGACATGCGGAACCTCAAGCGTGTCTACGTAGCCGACGGCGACCTCGCCGACCGGATTGCAGCGTACCTCGGCACCTATAATCGTGCGGATGTGGAGGTAGTTGTGGCCCCGGCAAAATTCGAGGGTCAAGGCAATTGACGGAGGTTGAAGCTGTGACGTCCAGAGACCGACAAGCAGCCGTGATCGGATCGGCTCTTTGGGCCGCGGCCGGCGATGCTCTGGGCTGGATCACCGAGCTCGGGGACGAGGGAACAGTGCGCCATCGCACAGGTTCTTCGTCCGTATCTCGTACCGTTGAATGGCGACGCCGCATCGGCGGAAAGTTCGGCCCGACTGTAAGGCTGCCTGCCGGAACCTATTCCGATGACACCCAACTCAGGTTGGCTGTGGGAAGAGCTACAGGCCCTACGGGTGTATTCGATGCCGAAGCCTTCGCTAAGATCGAACTGCCTGTTTGGAGCAGCTACTCACTGGGCGCAGGACGCGGAACCTCGGCCGCAGCCTCAAATCTCGCGAAGACGAGCGTAAGCTGGTTTAATAACTTCTTCGGTCAGGCCGACGGCCGTAACTACTTCGTTGCCGGCGGAAACGGTGCCGCGATGAGGATACAGCCCCACGTATGGAAATCTGATCCCTCGCGGCCTGATACATTTCTGCCCGACGTCCTTCGTGATTCCGTGATCACGCACGGCGCTCCCAAAGGCATCGGCGGTGCCGTGTTCCATTCGCTTTGTGTTGCCTACGCGCTGAACGAAGGACGGGCTCCCGAACTCAATGAATGGCGCAATTTCATACAGCATCTGGAATACTGCGAAGCCATCATCAAGTCGGATGACAAGTTGGGGCTTTTCTGGCTCAAAGCCTGGGAGAGCAAAGCTGGCCGTTCCTTGGGTGATGCGTTCAAGGACGAAATTACGCAGGCGCAACGGGCTATCGGCGAGATAGCCGAATTTGCCGACAGCCCCGCAAGATATGAGGATGTGCTGCAGGCACTTGGCTGCCTTGACGAAGCCACGAGAGGGGCAGGCATCGGGACCGCTTTGGCAGCCGCAGTGGTCGCGAACTACGTGGGGAAAGTGGGAGAGGAAGACGCGCTGCTCATAGCTGCCAACGCACTCCATAGTGATACCGACACAATTGCATCGATGGCCGGGGCTATTTTCGGATGCTTCGCGTCGGTCGACATGACTTGGGATATCCAGGATAAGGATTACATCGCGAGCGAAGCCAGACGCATGGCTGCTTTGTCCAGCGGCCAGAAGGTCCCCTCATTTCACTACCCCGACCTCCTGTCATGGACTCCCCCAACAACGCAGAGCGATGGCGTCGGTCTTCTCAACGGCACGCTGTTCATGGCGGGCTTGGGCGGACTGAAGGAAATCGGCGAGGAATACGAGACCAACGACGCCATCTGGCAGTGGGCCTCGCTTCCCTTCGGACAGACTGTTCTAACAAAACGGAGGCGTAAACCCCGGTTGCTCGGCCCCGCCGATGCACCTCTAGTGCCGGTGCCAGCGAAACAGGCATCGCAACGATCGCCAGCACCATCTCCACCCAAATCTCGGCAACCCGACTTCTTCGCGGGAAGCCAATCCAGTTTCGTAACGGGTGGGAATGTCGAAGCTCGGCGCGTCGTCGAACCCGATCTGGAGAAGTTGGACTTGGACGCCCTGACGTCCCTGGTCATCGATAGTGGTTTTCCGGCTGCGCTGATTGGGCGAATACTTCTCGCGTTGGCCACTCGCGAAAACGGTGTCGAGGCCGCGATTGCTTTCTCGGCAATCGTAGCCAAGGCAGTAAGGTCGCGACGCAAAAGGGTTTAAGTGTGCGTTAGAGACGCATGGAGTCCGCTAGAGCGCCAACGGAATGGCGATAACCGCCGCGCACAAGGGCGGTGGCACTGAGAGCGGCATCGGACCATGCCTGGCGAGTCTCCGGTAAAACCGTCGTCCAAACGTCGTCAGCCTCCTCGACGGTTACGCGCTCGGGATAGACCCTCGCGACATACCTAAGCTGGGATGCATGGATTTCGCCGTCGCGGTGGAAAACGTCATTCAGGACAGAGGCTGCGGCCTCCCAATACGAACGAGAGTCGCGATCTGTAACTGATTCATGGAATATGGCTTCGTAGTCAGGCGGGTCAAGGCGATCGCTGGTGTGGGTCGAGAGGCAGTAGGCTGAAGCGGCGTCGATCATTGGGCAATCTCCATGGGGTTATTCTCCATGGTCAATCGATTGCTTGCCTCAGACAAGCGCCGGCGGAAGGTTGATCTGCGCATCTGAAGGCGGTGTCGGCGGCTCCCGACCCCGCCAGCAAGTCACCTCGCGAGGGCGACTTCGATAAAATGAATGAGGCAGTCGACTTCTACGGGCTTGGCGAGGAACGCCAAAGCGCCGCCATCCATCGCTGAACTGCGGGTTTTCTCGTCTCGATACGATGTCATGAAAATGATGGGCGGCTTGGGCGGTTGGTGATTTAGGCGGTCCTGAAGTTCCAAACCGCTGAGACCCGGCATTTTGACGTCCAGGAGGATGCAGCCGATCCCTTCCCTGTCGCCATGAGCCAGAAAGTCCTCTGCGGATGCAAAGACCTGGCTTGTGTACCCGCAAGACTTCACAAGGCTGTCAAGAGCTTCTCGGATGGCGTCATCGTCGTCAACGATGGCTACGGTCAAGGGCGAGGACACGGACGTGGAGCTTTCGTGGGTCTGGTTCAGGGTTGACGATATCCCGGAACCGGAGGCCGCGGTATCATACGTCGGTGTGAGGCTGATTGGCTTCCAGCATTTCAAACTTCTTGACGAGATCGGTGACGGACTTTGCCTCCATTTTCCTCATGCCGTTCCCGCGATGAATCTTCACCGTAATCTCGCTAATGCCGAGGTTGAACGCGATCTGCTTGTTCATGAGCCCCTTCACGACCTCCTGCATTACCTCACGTTCGCGCTGCGTGAGGCTCCTGTATCTTGCCGCAAGTGCGCCGATCAATTCGGATTGTTGCTGTCGCTTGGCGTTTACTTCGAAGGCCTCGCGGACGGCGTCGAGCACGTCCCGGTCTCCGAACGGCTTCGCGAGGAAATCCAGAGCACCCGCCTTCATCGCTCTCACGCTCATCGGAATGTCTCCGTAGCCCGTCATGAAGATAATCGGCATGCGGATTCCGGTTCGTTCGAGCTCACTCTGAAAGTCGAGGCCATTTACCCCAGGCAGGCGGACGTCCAGCAGTAGGCAGCCGGGTCCCCGGAGACCTGCAGAGTTCAGGAAGTCCGCTGTGTTCGGGTAGGTTACAACTGCGATATCGGCGGAGCGGAAAAGGTCAGTCAGCGATTCACGAAAAGCCTCATCGTCCTCGATAATGTGGACGGTGGGCACTGCTTCGGGAGATGTCTGCTGCGGGCTCACTGCGTCGCCCTGAGAGGTATCGTCATTTCGAACAATGCTCCATTGGTTGCATTCATTCCGGTCAGACTTCCTCCCATTCCCTCCATCGTGGCGCGGCTGATAGAAAGACCGATTCCCATCCCGTTCGGTTTGGTGGTGAAAAAGGGGGCAAAAAGCTTCTCCTTTATGTCGTCGCTCATCCCCGGACCAAAGTCTCTCACTTTCAGCGACAGCGCCTCACTGCCCTTTCGCCCCAGTGACAGCTGGATGAGTCGATCGCTCTCAGGAACACCCGAGACCGCGTGGATGCCATTTGAAATTAGATTGATCAGGACCTGTTGCAGCTCTATCCGGACCGCGTACACGGTCGGCAGACTTTCTTCGACCTCCAACGTCAACTGCACTGAGTCCCGCTGGAGCTCGTGATCCATGAGGGCACGAGTTTCCTCGACAAGGTCCGTTATCGAGACTTCCTCGAACTTCCGCCTCTTCTGTTTGATGAAATTGCGAGTGTTCAGAATAATGTCGCTCGCCCTTTGACTGTCTCGGATCATACGCTCGGCTGAGCCTCTCACCGCGACCAGATCGGGCGGGTTTTTGTCGAGCCATCGCACCAAGGTCTGAGCATTTACGACAAGCGCTCCCAGAGGCTGGTTCAACTCATGAGCAAGGGAGGCCGACATTGCTCCCATGGTGGCTGCACGGGCGGCGTTTGTGAGCTCCGCTTGGGCGTCACGTAACGCCCGATGGGTCTTTTCACGATGTGTGATGTCGAACATGGCAACGGCTACGCGCCTGAAAGCAGCAGGATCGTCTGGAAACCTCAGGCTCAACAGGACCTCGCGTTCGCTCCCATCGTAAGCGACGATGGTGCACTTGCCCTCGAAACGGTTGCCACCGCGGAAGATGCAGTCGAGAATCTCGGCCATCGACTCCATGTTAGTCGGAAGAAGCGACTGCAACGTAGCCGGAATCTGTTGTCCAGGAGGGAGTCCAATGAGCTCTCTAGCCGCGTCGTTGGCCGCGATCGTTCGAATTCGTGAGACCGCTTCTGCCATGACGTGCGGATTGGCGGAGGCGTGGGTGCGGAAATCATGAACACCTGCCGCCTTCAGCGAAAGGAGAAACTCCCGGACCAATGAGTAGTCCCGTTCCCAAAGCGCCACTCGGCTTTCTTCGAAGATCGAGCGGTAGCGACTCTCGCTTTCTGACAGCGCGCTGTTTGCTTGGATCAGCTGATTGTGGGCCGCATCGTTGCGGAGGATCAGGGCGCACGTGATAGAAAGCGCCGCCAGCGAAACGACGAGTCGCAAGGAACTGGCGAAATCAAGGCCGTCGCTATGACCTATGGCGAAGGCGAGAAAGGCTAGAACGCCACATATACTAGCTGCCGCGATCGTTGCGACCCGCGAGAGGACGGGAGCCGCGAGAAGAAGAGCGACCACGTACAGCACCGCGATTGCGCTTTCAATCGTCGTGAAGGCGTCAATGTAGAAGACCGCGCCCGTGAGCGGGAGCGCAAACATCGCTGTGCGGAGTTCCTGAGCTACGTCTTGGCCCGAGAGCCCATCTTTCATCCATCCACTCGTCGTCACCCGAGCACTCCCGCATTCGACGAAGTCGACAGTTACGTTGAGGACTCTTCAGCTCGCACGACAGCAGACTTTAGCAAGCCCCGTCGCGCCTCATCGAGCTTCCCACGAATACGGGTGGAAATTACCACAGGCCATCAGGTGGGATAGATTATACTCGAGCATAGTCACCACTACGGGACGACGTGGTTCAGGAAAGATAGCTGAAATGGAGGCCGTCCCCAGCGGCATGGGGACGGCCTCGGCGGACCTACTGTCCGCGCTGCCTCGGCGGGAGGGGAGACCGAAGCAGGCAACGCGCCTGCGCGCGTGGTCCGCTCTATTAGAGGAGGGGAGCTCTTTCGCTGCGGACAAGAACAGAACTACCATCGACGGCTGTGCTTTTAAATTATACTCAGGTTTGACCACGGATACTTTCCTGCATTGGAAGTGCCATTGGCATCCATCTCCAAGACTTCTCGAATTGAATAATGCAGGTTCACCGCATACATCATCCTTCATTTGAAAGACGAAGGAGGTCATGACCGTGGATCGTTTGAAAACCATGGAAGTCTTTGTGAGGGTGGTAGAGGCTGGCAGCCTCTCCAAAGCAGCCGCAACGCTCTCCGCACCTCGTTCGTCGGTCACGATGGCGATGAACCGCCTCGAAAAACACCTCGGCGTCCGGTTGCTGCAGCGGACCACGAGAAATCTCAGTCTTACAGCCGATGGTGAAGCGTACTATGCGGAATGCCGCCGGATTTTACACGACATCGACGCTGTCGAGGCAAGCCTTCGACGGGACCTCAAGTCTCTTGAAGGGAGGCTCCGTGTAGACATGCCGGTGTCGATCGCGACGTCGGTGGTCATACCTAAGCTGGACCTCTTTAGAAGCCGTCATCCAGGAATTCGGATCGCGATCGGAGCAAACGACCGCCGCCTGGACCTGGTTCAGGAGGGCATCGACTGCGTAATTAGAACCGGCGAATTGGCCGACTCTGCTTTGGTCGGCAAGCGCATTGGCAGATTCAACTGGATCACATGCGCAACTCCGGAATATCTCTCCGCAAACGCTGCGCCGAAAACGCCGGCCGACCTCGAGGCACACAAGCTCATTGGGTACTTTCATGGCAACGGTACCGCCGAAAAATGGACTTACATGAATCGCGGAAAACCGGAAACTATCCAAGTGGACAGCGAAGTCTCAGTCAACGAGACGTCCGCTTATCTTTCGTTGGGGCTAGGCCATCATGGGATTGTGAGACTGGCGGACTACATCGTACAGCCTTTTCTCGACAAAGGTCAGCTTGTGGAGCTACTGGCCGAATACCGACCTGTATCCACGCCAGTTTCGATCTTGTACCCGACATCCCGGCATCTATCACCGCTGGTTCGCGCGTTTGTAGACTGGGCTGCCACCCTCTTCGAACCAGCGGTTCCTGGCCTAGTCGAAAAATTCGACGGGCAGCAGGAGTGACCGCTTCGCTTCCCCTTTCAAGCCTGCTCTATCAGCGCGTCTTGGTACTGGTCGGCACTGTTGTGCCGCGTCATTTGGGATCGGTAGCTCCCCGGCGTGGTTCCGTAAACGCGGGTGAAAACGCGTGTCAGATGCGCCTGGTCGGTGAAACCGCATTCGTAGGCGATGCCGGCGATGGGCTCTTTTGATTCCGAAAGGAGGCGAGCCGCTTTCTCAACGCGCCGGTTGCGTAACCACTGATGAACAGCGAAACCCGTCGTCTCCTTGAACGCCTTCGTGAACGTGCTGACCGGCATCTCACAGAGGGCAGCAACGGCTTCGAGGGAATGGTCGTTCGTCAAATCGGCGAGCAGGTACTCTTCGATTTTGTTCATCTGCGATCGCGTGAGATTGCTGGAGCGAGCCAACGGCCTGGAACCGCCTCGATAGTTATCGAGCAAGTAGGCGGCGAGCGCTATGCCGACATGATCGAAGAACAGTCTGCCAGCTCCCGCGGGGTCGTCCAGTGCGGGAAGCAATGACCGACAAAGGTGCGCGGCGACGGGGTCGACACGCGCCTCCCGTCCTTCGAGCCCGTGGAACGCCGGGAGCTCCTCTTGTTCGCAGAGCTCGCGCAGCACAAGATCGGGAATGTGGAACATCAAGCAGTCATAGCTGGTGGGGAGGTGCGCCCGCGGCTCTTCCTCCAGGTGGACCATGCTTATCGTATCCTTCTCGAAGCCTCCAGAATAGAAGAGACGGTCGAACTTCCAAAGCTCGTGGTGCCGAAGCGTCTTCAGCTGAAAGCTGACCACGGATGCCTTCTCGACGGGGATGTTCGCCGTCATCTCTTTCGAGCCTTCGTCGGTCCACAATCTGGTGACCGTGATCTGAGATGACCTGAGGGAAGAGGTTTTCAGTGTCTGGTAGTTCGAAATCCCAAAAAGATGGGCGATCTGAGCGCCGGCTGCCGCTCGTGGACTTCGTCTCTCTTTACTCATCTGTTCCGTCTCCAGACGCTGGGCGTCATTCCGACGCCGGCGCTAAACGTCCTAGTCAGGTGTGCCTGGTCTGCGAAGCCGCATCTGGCGGCGATGTCCCTAAGGGCGAGTTGTGTGGTGAGAAGCAGTTCTTGCGCCAGGTCTATTCGGTAGCGGCGGACCCACTGACTCGGGCTCATTCCAGTGGCCGCCTGGAAAGCCGTCGTGAAGCTGGCTAGGGGAATCTGAAACTCACGCGCGAGGTCGACGAGACCGACGTCGCCGCGCTCGGAGACCAGCATCTCCTGCGCGGCCCGTATTTGCGCCGGCGACAGGTCCACATCGTTGCAGCGGGCGGGTACTTGGTCGCCATAGCGCGTTGTCAACTCGCTGAGCATGCCGAAGATGAGCTGGTCCACGTAAAGGCCAGATGCGGTATTCGACCGGGCGAGTGCTGGGAGCAAGGCTCTTCCGAGGTTTGCGATTACTTCGTTGATCTCGCCCGGTGTCACATGGAAGCCGGTGATATGTCGATCATGATTGTCTTCTGCAAAAGACTTCAGCGCTGCGCCTGTCAGGTGAAGCTGGAGACAATCGAAGGGGTTGGGAAGGAGGATGCGTGGCTCTTCGGCCAGGTGGACGATATTGATCGAGTCCCGTTCGTAGGGAAGGGCATTTGAGAGTTTCCCTCCCTTCCAAAGCTCGTGGCGGCCGATGCGCTCGATTTGGAGGCTTACGATGTAGGTATCTTCCACCGGAATTGGCGCGGTCATCTCCGCACCCAGGCCGCTCGAGATGAGGCGTACTGCTGTAACAGCTGTAGATTTAGGGTGCCCGGCGAGACGTTGCGATGCTCTCGTGGCACCGACGTACTTCTCCATCTGCAAGCCGTGCTCGGACGACATCGTTCCCTTCGCCTCTTTTGAAAACCGCGACGCAGCAGCACGATACCTTGGGGTCGCTCCCGGAAACTATTGGACGGGAAGTAGGGATACCCCCTACGATCGGAGGGGGTATTTGCCGAGCGCAGTAGAGTTCCCTACAGCAGCTCGTTGGCGCAGTTGTCGACCCCGCGCTATTTCGTCTCGTCGGCAGAAGGAGATGCTAATGAACAGCCGAACCGGGATTGAATACGAATGCCTCAAGCCGGAACTCGTCCAAGAAGCGCGACATGTGCTGCAAGAGCTATCTGCAGGCGGCCGAGTCACCGTTAGTCTCTCTTCTGAGCTCGCCCGCATAGTGGCCAAGTTTCTCACAGCTTCGTCGGAAGAAGGAGCAATCGGCTTCGGACCGATCAATCCAGAGCTCACGCCTGAGCAAGCGGCGATAATCCTCGACATCGACCTCGTACTCCTGGAAAGGCGAATCGGGGCAGGAGTGCTTCCTTGCCGGGAGCTCGGAGGTCAAACGACGATTAATCTTGTTGATGTGCTTGACTTGAAGAGAAACGAAGAGGCGCGAAACAATCTGCTGGTCGAAATAAACCGGGCGATGGAAAACAGTGATGCCGCAGGGTCGCACCCTCCGATTCGAGAATGACTGCTGCCGGCGGATAATGTCTTGTTCCGCGGGTTCAGCAGCCAGACACCCCACGATACAGGGCCTTCGCATTTTCGGTATTAGGTAGGAGATGCCACTAGCGGCCGCTTTCGGCCCAGTGCAGTCTTTCGCCGACAGCGAATGGAATTTCCGTTGCTGGGGTGAAAGTGGACTCCAGAGCGGTGCAGGAGTTTTGGCGGAGACCGATCACCTACAGCATCTGCGAGAACGCAGTCATAGATGCTCCCAGCTTTGGCATTAAACGAACGTCGAAGTGTGTCTGAGAATCGACCGTGTCGCGCGACCGCTGCCCTTGACCGAATACCGCTTCGGATAAGAAACGGCGACAGACAGGGGATATCGCTCGACAGCAACTCCGACATTGACTGCGGACATTTCCGCAATATCTTCCCGAGCCGGGAACCGGTATTCGATGGACGCGTGAATTTGCGCCATGCATGACGGGCGTCGACATCCTTGGCAATCCATTCGAGGTCCTCATGACAGCAACACAAGCCGGCCATCCGGACAAAGATCACGGCCGCTTCGCTACGCTCGTGCTAGGCTCGATCGGTGTTGTCTATGGCGACATCGGTACCAGCCCGCTTTATGCTTTTCGCGAGGCGTTACGGCCTTTCGCGCACGATGGCGTACACGAAAACGAAGTCATCGGGCTGATCTCGTTGATGATCTGGACGCTGACGATCATCGTGACCCTGAAATACGTGCTTTTCCTTCTTCGCGCCGACAATGACGGCGAAGGCGGGACTCTCTCTTTGCTCGCTCTTCTGATGAAGAAAGCAAAAGGCAGAACGGCGCTCCTGTTTCTGGCTGGCCTGACGGGCGCGGCCCTCTTCATTGGCGACGCCATGATCACGCCGGCGCTTTCCGTGCTTTCGGCCGTGGAGGGATTAAAGCTCGTTACGCCCGCTCTCGCGGACTACGTCCTGCCGATCTCGGTGACGATCCTGGTGCTGCTTTTTGTCGTGCAGTCGAGGGGCACCGCGGCCGTATCCAAGTTCTTCGGCCCGATCACGCTCGTCTGGTTCATCGTCATGGGGCTCGGCGGCCTCGCTCACATCAGTGACGATCTCTCGATCCTCAACGCATTCAATCCGATTTACGCGCTCGACTTCATTACCCATGCGGGTCTGGTTGGTCTGGTCGTTCTTGGTGCGGTGTTCCTAACCGTCACCGGCGCGGAAGCACTTTACGCGGACCTCGGTCATTTCGGGCGCGTACCCATTCAAACAGCATGGTTTCTGGTGGTTTTCCCGGCCCTTGCGCTGAACTATCTCGGACAGGGCGCACTGGTGCTCACTCACCCGACGGCGGTCGAGGATCCGTTCTTCCTGATGTTTCCCAAATGGGCGCTCCTGCCGGTGGTGATCCTGGCCACATTCGCGACGATCATCGCCAGTCAGGCGGTCATCACCGGTGCTTTCTCCCTGGCCCGCCAGGCGATCCATCTCGGTTTTCTGCCGCGCCTCGAGATACGCTTCACGTCCGAAACGACGACCGGCCAGATCTATGTGCCATCTGTCAACTCGCTGCTCTTCTTCGGCGTGCTTGCCCTCGTCATTATCTTTGGAAGTTCAGAGGCGCTTGCCACCGCTTACGGCATCTCGGTTACAGGGGCTATGGTGGTGACCACCTTGCTGGCATTCCCTTTCCTGACATGGATATGGGGGTGGTCAAGGCTCTTTACCCTAAGCGTACTCCTGCCTCTGTTCGTTCTCGAGTGCATTTTCCTCGCAGCCAACCTCTTGAAGGTCCACGATGGTGGCTACGTGCCCATCATGATCGCCGGCACGATCATGATGATGATGTGGACCTGGCAGAAGGGCACACGCTTCGTAAAGGAGAAGATTGGCCGCAACGACA
Source organism: Sinorhizobium mexicanum (assembly GCF_013488225.1). NCBI lineage: Bacteria > Pseudomonadati > Pseudomonadota > Alphaproteobacteria > Hyphomicrobiales > Rhizobiaceae > Sinorhizobium > Sinorhizobium mexicanum. The sequence continues at coordinate 1,878,910 of NZ_CP041238.1, forward strand.
TGCCGCTGGAGGCGTTCATCAGACTAATCGAGCGAGAATCTGAACACGCTCCCTCGGACGTTCCCGGGACAGCCGTATTTCTGGCGAGCGTGCCGGACAAGGCTCCTGCGGTGCTGCTTCATAATCTCAAGCACAATCATGTGCTGCATGCGCAAAACATCATCCTTCACGTTAACACCCGTCGCATTCCGTTCGTGCCTGAGGCTGACCGGATCGAACTGACGAGGCTTTCAGATCGGTTCAGCAAGCTCACAATCAGCTTTGGCTTCATGGACGATCAGAATGTCTCCAAGGCCTTCGCAATGTGCAGGAAAGCGGGGCTGAAATTCGAGATCATGTCGACGTCCTTCTTTCTTGGGCGGCGCAAGCTGGTGTCAGACCCCACCACGGGCCTGCCGGGATGGCAGGACCGGCTGTTCATTGCGATGTCGCATGCGGCGATCGACCCTTCCGACTATTTCAGCCTGCCGCCCAACCGTGTGGTCGAGATTGGCGAGCAGGTGCTCGTCTGAGACCCCTGGCTCACGAAAGCGCGCCAAACGTGATTGGTGTTCGCAGCGGAAATCTCGACCTACGCAGCTAACGTGCGCAAACCCTTAGCTTGCGATTTCTGGCGTTATCATTCCCCGGTACTCAACATGCGGATCAGTCTTCCCAGTCTCGAAGTGCCCTGGCTTCGAAAGGAGCCCCGGAACCGCATGGTAAGGTTGCTCATCGCCGCGAAATCCGGCAACACCTGCTTCAGGGCATCCACCTGGCCTGGTCTGCTGAGAGCATTCCCCTCGGAGGGAGAAAGCATGACATCGACGCAGCGGGGAGGGCTATGTTATTCGCGTCTATCGCCCTGCGGTTCCGTTGTTCTTTGGTCAGAATGATTGAGTCAATCATGTGACGCCGAGCGCCAATCCGAAACCCGGAATGACGCTCGGCTGCCGAAACTGCCATCGCCTGCTGCTGCGAAAGGCCATGAAATATTATTGTCCCGGCTTGTAGATCTGGTCGAAAATTCCGCCGTCGGCGAAGAACTTCGGCTGAGCTTCCTTCCAACCGCCGAATTCGTCAATAGTGACTAGCTTCACATCCGCAAAGCGCGCCGTGTCCTTGGGGTCCGCGAGCTCCGGCTTGAAGGGCCGATAGTAGTGCTTGGCGGCCAGCTTCTGGCCGACATCGCTGTAGAGGTAATTCAGATAGGCTTCGGCCACTTTTCGCGTGCCCTTGCTGTCGACGTTGCCGTCCACAAGCGCCACCGGCGGCTCGGCCTTGATCGAGATCGATGGCGTTACGATCTCGAAATTGTCAGGCCCGAGTTCTTCCAGCGAGAGGTAGGCTTCATTTTCCCAGGCGAGCAGCACGTCGCCGAGGCCCCGCTGGACGAAGGTTGTCGTCGCGCCGCGTGCGCCGGTGTCGAGAACCGGCACGTGCTTGAACAACTGCGCCACATACTCCTGCGCCTTGGCATCGTCGCCGCCATTGGCAGCCCGTGCCCAGGCCCAGGCTGCAAGGAAGTTCCAGCGCGCACCACCCGAGGTCTTTGGGTTGGGCGTGATCACCTGGATGTCTTCCTTGACGAGATCGCCCCAGTCCTTGATGCCTTTGGGATTGCCCTTGCGAACGAGGAAAACGATGGTCGAGGTGTAGGGAGAGCTGTTGTTTGCGAAGCGCGTCTTCCAGTCGGCCGGAATTTTCCCGCTCTCCTTGGCAATCGCGTCGATATCGGCTTCAAGCGCCAGCGTCACGACGTCTGCCTCGAGGCCGTCGATCACCGACCGCGCCTGTTTGCCGGAGCCCCCATGAGAGGTCTGGATCGTCACCGTCTCGCCGGTATCGGCCTTCCATTTTTCGGCGAAGGCCGCATTGACTTCCTTGTAGAGCTCCCGAGTGGGATCATAGGAAACGTTCAGGATCGTTGTATCCGCTTGAGCGAGGCCAATGGAGCCAAGCTGCAGGCTGCCGACCACAAGCGCTAGTTTCATCATTCCGGTAAGTCTATTCGAGCCCATATCGCCCTCCATCCTTTGCCGGATAAAACTATCAATTTAATCGACTACTACAACGCAAACTTATGACGCGGCGGACGTGATCTTGGGAATGACCTATTCTCTTTGGCCTCCATCCGGGAATTTCTTGCCCACCTTGGAACCCAGTCTCTGAACGCGGACACTGGATGGTTTGAAATCGACGTCGTGAACCGATGACCGCAGGCTACTCCTCGCGAAACAGCTTCCACTTGGTAGGTCGGAAGGCGATATGGGTGCGGTCAGCCGAGGAAGCGCGCTCGGGCGACAACTCGATCTCGACCGAAGAGTGTTCCTTGCTGATATCCAATTCCAGGTGGCGCGTGCCTGCCACGCGCCGGCTTGCAGTAACGCGACCCGCGAGACAGCCACCAGATCCTTCGATGAGCTCGACATCGTGCGGGCGAAAATAGAGGGTTGCTGACCCATCCTGTTCGTTTGCCGCGCGCAGGCCGATCGGCCGATCTTCGAACCGGATCTCGCCGCTCGCAAGCGTGACGTTCAGGCAGTTCGACTGGCCAATGAAGCCGTAGACGAAGGGAGAAATCGGGTCGTCATAAATCTCGTCCGGCGTGCCCACCTGTTCAATCGCGCCTTTGCTCATCACAACGACGCGATCGGCAAGCTCGAGCGCTTCTTCCTGATCGTGGGTGACGAAGACCGTCGTGTAGCCGGTGCGGTCGTGAATTTCGCGCAGCCACCGGCGGAGCTCCTTGCGCACCTGTGCGTCGAGCGCACCGAAGGGTTCGTCGAGCAGCAGCACGCTCGGTTTGACCGCCATGGCACGAGCCAACGCCACCCGCTGTCGCTGACCGCCGGAAAGCTGGGCTGGGTAGCGTTTTTCAAGGCCCGAGAGCTGCACCAGTTCGATGAGGTCGAGCGCCCGACGGCGGATCTCGTCGGCCGGCGGCCGCTTCTTGCCCGGCCGCACCTTCAAACCGAAGGCAACGTTGTCGAGCACGGTCATGTGTCGGAAGAGGGCGTAATGTTGGAAGACGAAGCCGATGTTTCTTTCCTGCACCGTTCTTTTCGATGCGTCCTCGTCATCGAAGAAGATCATGCCTTCGGTCGGGCTTTCGAGGCCGGCGATCAGCCTGAGCAACGTGGTCTTGCCCGAGCCAGACGGACCAAGCAACGCGATCAGTTCGCCGGAGTGAATATCGAGGCTGACATCGACGAGCGCCGGAAAACGGCCGAATTCCTTGCGTAGGTTCTGGACGCGGACTTCCATGAATGTCTCGTCCTTTACAGCCTGCGGCTGGCAGCATCGCGTCGCGGCGGAACTCAACGCGCGACTGCCCAGGGCTTAACCCTATCGACCCGGCACATAGATCTGGTCGAAAATCCCGCCAATGTCGAAAAAGTTCCGTTGAGCTTCCTTCCAACCTCCGAATTCGTCAATCGTGACCAGCTTGAGATCGGCGAAGCGGGCTATGTCTTCGGGATCGGCAAGTTCGGGCTTATAGGGCCGGTAGTAATGCTTGGCGACGATCTTCTGCCCGACATCGCTGTAGAATAGTCAAGATAGGCTTCTGCCACCTTGCGCGTGCCCTTGCTGTCGACATTGCCATCGATGAGCGCCACAGGCGGTTCGGCCTTGATCGAAATCGACGGAGTGACGATCTCGAAATTGTCAGGCCCGAGTTCCTCGAGCGCCAGGTAGGCCTCGTTTTCCCAGGCGAGCAGCACGTCGCCGAAACCGCGCTGGACAAAGGTGGTCATTGCGCCCCAGGCACCAGTGTCCAGGACGAGAACATGCTTGAAGAGTTGCGCTACATATTCCCGGGCCTTGGCCTCGTTGCCGTTGTTAGCGGCACGTGCCCAGGCCCAGGCTGCAAGGAAGTTCCAGCGCGCACCACCCGAGGTCTTCGGGTTGGGGGCAATGATCTGAATGCCTTCCTTTGTCAGGTCTCCCCAGTTCTTGATGCCTTTGGGATTGCCCTTGCGAACGAGGAAAACGATGGTCGAGGTATAGGGAGCGCTATTGTTCGGTAGGTGGCTTTTCCAATTGGCCGGGATCTTGCCGGTCGCCTGCGCAATCGCATCGATATCGGCCTCGAGCGCCAGTGTTACCACGTCCGCTTCGAGGCCATCGATCACCAATCGCGCCTGTTTTCCGGAGCCGCCATGAGAGGTCTGGATCGTCACCGTTTCTCCAGTATCTCTCTCCCATTTTTCGGCGAAGGCGGCATTGAATTCCTTATAAAGCGTCCGCGTCGAGTCATACGACACGTTCAGGATCGTCGTGTCCGCGAGAACGATGCCGATAGAGCCAAACTCAAGGATTCCGACCACGAAGGCGCGCTTCGCGACGCCGGCAAGTCCATCCGTTCGCATCTCGACCTCCATGCTTAACCGGATGAAACTACCTCCCGAACGCCGTGCGGGAAAGCCAAGAAAGGGAGCGGTGCCCGTGCGCAATCAAGAATGCGCTGCACCGAAGGAGCGACAATCGCGCTTTCCTGCCGCAATGATTTCAGGGGTGGAATGGTTTTCGGAAGTCGCTAGACCAAGCGTTCAGTGCAGTCCGAACGCGCTCAGCAGCTGAAACCCGACCAAGCCGCCGCGTTCTTCAGGGAGCAGGGCTTCACAGTTCTGAAATAGCTGCGAAATCCGAAGCAGAGCAATTCTCTCCGAACGGACTGTCCAGCGGGTCGACAAGCCGATCGCACCCAGCGGCACTCCCTCGAGCAAGTCGGTTCCCAGTGTCGACTATGGCCGCTCTATGGTCATTCGTGCTGTGCGCGGCGGGCGACCGCATTCCACCCAATGCGGCCCGTACTATCCTGAGGTGCAAGGTCCGCCTCGGGTCGAGAGCAGCCATCGATCAGCCAGCCGCAAGCTTCCGCTTCTGGCGCAAAGCGGCCACCGCGCACGATCACCGGCTGGTGGCATTTGCTACATGATTCCGCGCTCTTTCGAGGAAATCGGCGACCGGTGTCGCGGCGAGCGCGACCAACAGACGGCTCTCTGCTGCCGACCCATTAATCCTTCCTACAATATGCAGTTGAAATCGGGCGGTCAGGTGCTCTACGGTTTTCGCGATTGTGGGGGCGAGAATGAAACTTGCGGGGCGCGCATTCTTGGCGGCTCTTCTTATTTTGGCGGCGGCAAAGCACGCGCTTGCGGAAGAGCCCAAATCGTCGGGCACGGGTTTCACGGTTACAGCCGACGGATGGCTGATGACCAACGCCCACGTCGTTGAGGGATGCGAGCGTATCGAGGTCAAGGGCAGGGGGATCGCCACCGATCCGCGTATCGATTCCACCAATGACCTCGCGTTGATCAAGGTATCATCGGATAAACCGTGGACGGCATTGACATTCCGCCGGGCACCGACGCGGCTCGGCGAGGACATCGTCGCCATAGGTTATCCCCTTGCCGACCTCCTATCTGATTCGGTCAAGATCACCACGGGCAACGTGAACGCGCTGGCGGGCCTGAAGAACGACACCCGATACATCCAGATATCGACTCCGATCCAGCCCGGCAATTCGGGTGGACCCGTCGTGGATCGTGACGGCTTTCTGCTCGGCATAACAAGCGCCACGTTTTCGAAGAAGGCCGCGGATGAAATTGGCATCACCGCTCAGAACGTGAATTTTGCTATAAGAGCGTCGGTTGCCGACCTCTTCATGCAGTCGCAAAGCGTTATCAGCCTTTCCGGCGATAAGGCGACCGGGCAACCCGTCCTATCCACCGCCGACCTGGCGGATAAGATTGCGCCCTCGGTTCATCAGGTCCTGTGTTACGGCAAGTTGGAGCCGCAGGCGTCGGTGCAGCGCGAGGAGACTGTTACCAGCTTGCCGCGACCGGCGGTTTCCGGGACGCTGCTGGATGCCACAGGTTATGACGCCATCGGCTTCGACTACGCGACCCTCAAGGACGTCAGCTATCAAGACTGTCGGAACGCTTGCGACAGTGACGGCCAGTGCAAAGCGATGACGTACAACGCCAAGCACCGTTTCTGCTTCCTGAAGAATGATGTCGTCGCCCTCATCAGGAACCGGGATGCCATGGCCGCATATTCGTCGTCGAAGGCCGCCGAGATCATCATGTCGGACTTCACCAGCTACTCGGGCATGGACATCCCGGGAGGCGACTACAAGCGGATCAGGCAGACGAACTACCTGGAGTGCTTTGTATCCTGCATCGGTGACAATGCTTGCAAGGCCTTCGCTTACGTCGCGAAGAAGAAGGAATGTTGGCTGAAGGACGTTTTGGGGCGGCCGAAAGCAACGAAGGGCATAGAGCTGGGTGTGAAGTGATCTGGATCGCTCTGCCACGTCCTCGGGCATTGAGCTAAGCCTTACTCGGGCCTTCGACATCAAGTTCGCGGGCGAAACGAACGAGATCGGGTAGCGACTGCATGTTGAGCTTCTTCATCACTTGGCCCCGGTGCGCTTTGACCGTGGGCTCGCTGATGCCGAGCAGAATGGCCGTTTGTTTGTTTCCATGGCCAGCCACGATGAGTGACATGACATCCTTTTCCCTGGGCGTGAGACCATTGTAGAGCCTCTGCGAAGCATTCGTCGCGGCGAACCGTGCTCGCCGCTGCGAGTCGCTCTCCAAGGCAGCATGAATCGCATCGATCAGGTCTTGGGGCCGTACAGGCTTGGTCAGGAACTCCGCAGCGCCGGCTTTTATGGCCTTGACCGCCATCGGGATGTCGCCGTGCCCGCTGATGAAGATGATAGGTATCTCGTTCCCCATCCGGTTCAAATGGTTCTGAAGAGCTATCCCGCTTTGCCCCGTCAACCTGACGTCGAGCACCAGACATCCGGGTTTGTCGAGATCGACGCGAGACAGAAACTCCTCTGCAGAACTGAAAGTCGTGACCTGAAAACCAATCGAGTCGAGGAGGGCTTCCAGAGCTATCCGGATATCCTCGTCGTCATCAACGATGTAGACGGACCGCGAATGAGGCATGGCGCTACTTAGCAAGGTTCCCATTGGCTAGTGGAAGGCTGAAACGGAAGGTGGCTCCCGGTTCAGAGTGAGAGATATCCGCTCTGATCGTGCCACCATGAGCTTCGATGATCGAACGGCATATTGAGAGCCCGAGGCCCATGCCTTCTCTTTTGGTCGTGAACATCGCATCGAACACTCGCTCCCCGTCGACCGGCCCGAGACCGGGGCCAGTGTCCGAGACGAAAAGCTCGATTTCGCTGTCCTCCGGGCGATGCGATCCGATAGAGATTGTCCTGGTTGATACCGCTGCCGCTGACATTGCCTCGAGGGCATTCATCACGAGGTTCAGGATTACCTGCTGAAGCTGGACGCGGTCCCCCTGAACGAGTGAAGGTGCAGGCGTCAGGGACGTTTCCACGCTCGCGCCGTGCCTTTTAATCTCACCCCGCAGCAGACCGACCACCTCCATCACCACCTCGTTCAGATCGATTTCGGTGAATTTGTCCGGAGCATTGCCTGCGAGGCTGCGGATGCTCCTGACAACCTCGCCAGCACGATGGCTATTCTGCGACATCCGCTCGGCAGCGGCCTTGGCCTGCTCGAGAAAGCGCAGGCAGGTCTCTGCATTCGAAACGATGGCTGTGAGCGGCTGGTTGACTTCGTGTGCGATAGAGGCGGCGAGTTCTCCTAGTCTGGTCAGGCGACCGACAAGCGCAAGGTCGGCCTGTGCCTGGCGCAAAGCATCGTCCATCTGCTTTCGGTGGCCAATGTCGCGGAAGACGAGCACGGCCCCGGAGATTTCGCCGTGGTCGTCGATAATCGGGGCACCACTGTCATCAATATGGATTTCGGTACCGTCCTTGGCGATGAGCAGCGTGTGGTTGGCGAGCCCGACGATCGTCCCGAGGCGCAGAACTTTGGCCACGGGGTCTTCCACTGTCTGTCGGCTGTCCTCGTTGATGATCCGAAAGATATTGACGACAGGTTGACCAACGGCCTCTGCCATCTTCCATTTGGTCAGCCCCTCCGCCACTGGGTTCATGAACGTGATCAGGCCGGCGGAGTCGGTCGCGATGACGGCGTCGCCAATGCTGGAGAGGGTGGTTGCATAGCGACGTTCGCTCTCATGAAGGCGCTTCTCGGCGGCGTGCTTGTAGAGCGCCATCTCGATGGCCGCTCTCAGCTGGGTTTCTTCGAACGGCTTGAGAAGGTAGCCGAAGGGCTCGGACTCTCCGGCCCTGCGAACTGTTTCATCGTCCGCGTAGGCAGTCAGATAGACGATCGGTACCCGCATCCGTTCGCGGATCGCAGTTGCCGCCTGAATGCCGTCCATATCGCCCTCCAGCCTGATGTCCATAAGGACCAGATCAGGCTTCTGACTAGCAGCCATGGCGATCGCCTGTTCACCGGAGACTGCCGCGCCCGCGACGTCGTAGCCAATATTGCGAAGCTGGAGTTGAATGTCGCGGGATACGACACGATCGTCTTCCACGACGAGGATTGACTTGCGGCTCACTCGTTGTCCTCAGGCCTGTGCTATCTTGAAGGTGATAAGAAATCTCGTTCCGACGCCTGTGTCGACCGTCATACTTCCGCGTAACTGGTCGACAAGGTCCTTTACGAGCTGTAAGCCAAGGGTTTCAGCGCTCTCCCAGCCCTCTCTAAGTCCCACGCCGTCATCCTCGACGACCAATTCATAATGGGTCGGGTGCCGCGCTGACAATGCCACGCTGACTTGACCGCGTGAAACGGCTGGATAGGCATGCTTGAGAGCGTTAGACACCAGCTCGTTTACGATGAGCCCGCATGATACGGCGCTATCGAGATCGAGATCGACTTCATCGACATCGACGTTGAGGGCGACTGATTTTTCCCGGGTGCCGTACGCCCGAGCGAGATGGGCGCACAGCGTTTTGAGGTGGTTCGCCATCGAGATGCGAGCAAAGTTGCCGGCACGATAGAGGTTTTCGTGAACCAGGGCCATCGAGCGAACCCTGTTCCGACTATCTTGAAAGAGTTCGGCCATCTTTGTGTCGTTCACCCGGGAGGCCTGAAGGTTCAACAGACTGCTTATGAGCTGCAGGTTGTTCTTTACTCGGTGATGTACTTCCCTGAGCAGGGATTCCTTCTCGTCGAGCGAAGCGTTTTCAAGCGAGATCGCCGCCTGGGCGGCGATCAGTTTAAGAACGGCAACCCGAGCCGGCGAGAATGCGTTTTCGTTGAGCCGGTTTTCGAGAACGAGGATGCCGACTGATTTTCCTCGAGCCACCAAGGGGACGGCGAGCCCGGTTGAAATGCCGTTCTCGTCCATGTTGCGATCATGCCGAAGCTCGTTGGCGTCGAGAACGACCGGTTCCTGGTGTCGGAATGCATCACGCAGCTTCTTCCCCGGCGCGTCGCTCTCCCTGAGTGGTTCCCGCCGGAACCTCACGTCGGTCTCCTCGCCGTTGGCAACGGCCTCCGCCTCTGTCCAGAAGCTTTGCTGCTTAGGCAACACCAGCAGCGCCCGCTGCGCTCCTGCGTTTTCAAGCGCAACCGTCAGCAGCGTGCGGACCATCTTGGATTGGACGACCTCGCCGGCGACGCTCGCCGACGAGCGGACGACGGATTGAAGGTCCAGCTCTTTCGGAAGAGCTCCGCTCGCGTTGGAGAACGGCAGGGCATAGGTGGTCGGAAGGTGAGGGTATTTGACCTCCAGGTCTCTCAGCTTGCCGCTTGCTCCCCAACGTCGGTAGGCCGCGTAGGCCCTCTCTCGGTGGGCAAGCGCCATCGTCCCCAGACCTATGCTTTGTGCGAAGCTGGCTGCAAACTCATGCGTCAGGGCTTCGATATGGAGAAATTGGCTTTCGTCCGCAGCCGAAATCGCATCTTCATAGTGCCTAAGGGCGTCAAGCGGGCGGGCCTCGAGACGGTCGAGTTCGGCCAACGCGATGGAGGAATGCGCTGCAAAGTTGTCCGGATTGTTCGTGCTCCAGGTCTTTAGTCGCTCTACGTACTCCCGAATTTCCAGCATCCCTGGCTGGTCGGAAGCTGCGACCGTCCGGGTCAGTGCGAGACATTTGTAGAACGTGTATTCAACCCACTCGAGGTGGCCCGCCGTCGTCCATAGCAGCGGCTCGGCCCTTTTTCCGAGACAGACCGCCGCCTCAAAGTCCCCGGCGAAGATCGCCGCCTGCATTTTTCTGATCCAATGCCAGCAAGCGGCGATTTCGAGACCAGGAGTGCTGTCCAGCCGGCTCTCGAAGGCGACTTCGTCGAAATCGCCGTCGTCAAAGGTCTCCAGCGAAAACGTCAACCCCTGAAGGCTCCGGACGAGCATGGCCTGGCTGGTTATGATGTCTGCGATCAGTCCGAAATTGATCTGCTTCGCGAAGTCAAGCGCGGAGCTCGCGCGGCGCTCGATTACCCCAAGCTGATCGCCGGCAAGGAGCATGTTGCTGATCGTCGTACAGCTGCAAAACCCGGCATAGGTCAGGTCGCCCGATTCCTGGGAGATTGTCAGCGCCTGTCGATGGAGCTCCCGGCCCGCTCTTATCGGCTCCGAATAGGGAAGCACATGATATGCAAACGTCATCGAAACCCGGCCGCGGAAGCGGGCGAAGGCCGGGTCCTGCACCATCTGGAGCGCTAGCCTGCCGAACCGGTAGCCCGCTGCATATTCCCCGAACATGGGACCGAGCACCATCCCAAGATACGCATAGCCGAGCGGAGACGCCGGCGAGTTCCCGTTCGCGCGGCTGACATTGGCCATCCGGCAGAGGACGAGGCAGACGAGCTTCTGGTCGGTGAAGAAGGCGGGTGGCAGGACGGCACCGAGAACGTCAAGGATGGGCGCTTCCGTCGACGCGCGCGCTGGCAGCTCCAGTCGGGTCTCGATGGCGTTCGCGCGTATCTCCTCCTCGATCTGTCGGTACTCCTCCTTCACCATGTCCCAGGTGGGATTCGCCGGCCAGTCAACGCCTTCGTGGCGTAGGAAGTCGAGGCAAAGATCAATCGCCAGGCGAAGCTGCCCTAGCGCCGTATATAGAGTTATCTGCGACCAGGTCACGCGGGCGAGCTTCCCGCGGTCTAGCGTTTGCTGTCGGAGTGCACTGAGCCGCCGCTCCGCGCTTGTAGACTGACCCAGAACGAATTCACAGTCGGCCATTCCGATCTCGAAATCGACCGTCAAATCGGTCGCCTCGTCGCCGAGCTGCCGCGCCGTCCGTGCTCCGGCTTCGAAATACGACAGCGCGGATGCAAAGGCGGATGTTTGCTCGGCTTTGCGCCCCGCGGCTAAATTCAACTGGGCGATCCGAAACAGCTCTTCATGCCCGGCGACGAGATCGATCGCCCTGTTAAACTGCTCCGCCACCGTAAAGATGCGGTCGCGGATTTCTTCAGGCGACAAGGAAGAGATCATGCGTCGCGCGATACTGAGGTGCAGAGCTCTGCGTGTTTCACCCGACGGCGCGAGATAAGCCGCCTCTTGGACCCGGTCATGAACGAACACCAAGCCTTCTTCCCGCGCGAATATGAGACCGGCCACGATGGCTTCATCGAGGCATGATTCGTATGTGTCCTGAGGAAGGTCGGTCACCAGGCGAAGCAGATGGCGGCAAACGATATTCCCGAGCAACGCCATGCTGGAGATCACGTCCCGGGTCGTCGGGCTCAGCTTAGCCAACCTCACCGCGATCAAATCCGAAACGTCCTTGGACGAACTCTGCTCTATCTCCTCGCGCTTCCACCTCCACTGTCGCTCTCTCGTGTCGAAAGCCACCCTGCCGTCTTGTACCAAGGCGGCGAGGAGTTGCGTCGTAAAGAGAGGATTTCCTTCGGCCTGTTCAACAATCATTTCGGCGAGAGGATGCACCTCGCCTTGATCCACCCCAAGGCTGTCGGAAACGAGGTGGAGCACTTCAGCCTTGGACAAAGGCGACAGCTCTATCGTCGAAACGGTTGTTTCCGGCTGGTTGATTTCGTCAAGCCACTCACGCAAGGGATGGCCGGACGGAACCTCGTTTTCACGGAAGGCCCCGATGACGAGAGTGTTCCCTATCGACTGGGTTCGGATTGTCCTTTTAAGAAAATCAAGCGTAGCGTGGTCGATCCACTGGAGGTCATCAAGGAACAGCACCAGGGGATGACCAACCCGCGAGAAAGCGCCGGCGAAACGGGAGAGTACGTATTGAAACCGGTGCTGGGCCTCGTTGGGCGGAAGTTTGGGCACGTCGGTTTGCGGGCCGACCAGCGGATCAAGTTCGGGGATGAGCGATGTGATCAGGCGGCCGTTCGGACCAATCGCGGCCTTGACGAGGTCGCCAATCTCATCCTGCCCGAGACGATAGTGAGACGGTAGATGGGAGATCAGGCCCCGAAAAGCCTGCACGATCGTGGAGAGCGGAACGTGATGGTTGATCTGGTCAAACTTCCCTTCAGCGTAGAGGGCAACCTGGGGATCAAGCCGGCGCTGGAAAGCCCTTACGAGGGCCGATTTGCCAATGCCCGACAAACCCGACACGAGAACCAGCTCGGTCTTTCCTGAGAGAGCGACGCGGTCCAAAATCTCCGTCAGCCGGAGAATTTCCGCCTCCCGACCGTAGAGTTGGTCCGGGATCACCAGTGTTCCGCGAGCGTCCTTGGTGCCGAGTTCGAAGAGTTCGATCCTGCCGTGGCTGGTGAACTCCGACCGACAACGTTCGAGGTCGACCCTGAGCCCTTCGACGGTCTGGTATCTCTCCTCCGCCGCCTTCGAAAGAAGCTTGAGAAGGATGGACGCGATGGCGCTCGGTATCTTTGTGGCCCATCTGCCCGGAGGCAGAGGAGGCCTTGCGAGGTGGCTGTGAAGCCACTCCGCCGGCGTATGCGCTGCAAAAGGAAGTCTCCCCGTCAGCAACTGATAGAGCGTGACCCCGAGGGAGTATAGGTCGCTACGGGTGTCGGCCCGGCGGTCGAGCCTACCTGTGAGTTCCGGGGAAATGTAGGGCAGGCGGTCAACGTTCAGGGCATCTCCATCCCGTACCGTTGGAGCGCGGGACGCGGGAAAAGCCCAACCGAACCCGATGAAGTAGACCTTCCCCGGATCGACGACCATGATGTTGGCCGGCCTGATATCTCCATGGACGAGGCCAATCCCGTGGATGCGCGCCACAGCATCGCAAATCGAGACCGAAAGTTGAAGGAACTCCTTGAGGGGGCGTCCGGAATCCCATGCGCTGTCCAGCGAATTCCCACCATGGTCTTCGAGGAGGATCCCTTGGCGACCTCCGACTGCCAAGCCGCGTAGCGCCTTTGCTCCGCCGGCACTCGCGACCAGACCGGTCAGACGGAGTTCGTTTTCAACTTTCATCTGCTGAGCGGACGCAAGATCACCTCGCGTTTCCGAAAGCACAGCGAGGTTGGATCGACCGCCGGCAAGCGTAAGGCGGACCAGACTGGAAACACTGTCGGTCCTCAGCACCTTCAAGTCATAGCCAGGCTCTAGGTCGAAACTCTTCATATACAGGACCTTGATGCGTCCGCGACGACCGGAACGCCGCCGTCGACATAGATATTAAGTCCTTCCGCGCTTGGCAACGCGGCTGATCTCGATCAGCCATCTCGGCCGTCGGGCGGACTAGCACGGGCGGAAAGGGCAGCTCCCATGAGCTCCGCGTGGGCGGCATCGACGAGCGCTCGGACTTCGCCCGGCATCCTGCGGCAATATCGCGCCGCCTCACGCAACGTGAAGCCGGCCACTTCCACCAAGGTGTAGGCGAGACGGCGATCAAAGGGGACGTGGGTCAAGAAACGGAGCACTTGAGCGGCATCATCGTCGCCGCTCGCCACCGAATGGCTCCTAATACATGGCGCGCAGATCGTTTCAGATACTGCCTTTGCCTGGTCAAGCAAGTACAAGAGGAAGTTCTGAGGGGTTTCCAGCGGTACCAGGCTCGGCATCGCGAGGGCGGCCGTGAGAAGCGCGTCCGCTTCCTCAAGCCCGCCCAGCAATAACGCGATGACAGCCCTGGCCGTTCGAAGGACTTCGGCCAATTGCGCCGCGCGGCCGTCACAGGCCGGCATGGGAGCCCTCGCCAGATTGGTCCGCCCCCGAGGGGGCGAGTCTCCAGCATGATCGGATTTCATGATTGCGGGCCAACATAGTACCCGAGCCTTTTCTCAATGTCGCTCGGTTGCTGAAGACCGAGCTTGACGAATTTCGAAAGCCGATCCTGCGCGAAGGGTTGACCGACCGACGTGACGAAAGCGTCCCACGCGGGCTGCATCTCGGAGTCGGCCGGTAAGCTGACGTCGTCTACAAACCGCTTCGTCGCGGCGATAGCCTCGCGGTTGAAGGATGCGATGCGCTGGGCAAGCTCGTCGACGAACCCGTCAAGCTGGTCATCGGGAAGGGCGCGATTCACGTAGCCGTAGAGTTCCGCCAGGTCGCCGGAGATATCGTCCGCCCCAAGGAGCACCTCCAGAGCGCGACCGCGCCCCATTAGGCGCGGCATTCTGGCCATCGGTCCGCCACCCGGTACAAACCCGGCTCCGACCTCCCAATGAGAGAGAATAGCCTTCTCCCGGCTGGCAAAGCGGATGTCACAGGCCAGCGCTATCTCGCTTCCGGAACCGGTCGCCCTGCCGCGGATCGACGCGATCGACACGACAGGCAGGCGACTAAGCCTAACGAAGGAATCCGGCACTGGATGCATGCCCGTCGGCCCCGGTGCCATGTTGATGGATTCCGATGGGTCGCGAAGGACATCATAATGCGCCATGAAATAGTCCGGGTTGGTGCTGCCGATGACAACGACCTTCAGTTCGGGGTCGTTTTCCATTTCGGTAACAAGGCCCGCGAACTCCTGGACCATCTGCGGCCCCATAATGTTCAGCGGAGGATTATCGAGGTTGACCCGCCAATAATATGGGGAGCGCCGGATGATCTCGAGTTGGGAGCGTTGCGCGTCCGCCCCCGGTGTTTTGGTTGCATCCATGTGACGGACCTTTCAGCGATGTGACCGTGGTGGTCGGAACCGGTCCAGAATAGAAATCTCCGCGCAGCGCTCTTGAACCGTCATCCATTTCCTAGAAGGCGGGCATTGGAACGGACCTCGGATTGTTCCGACTGACGCAATAGTGACTTTCGCCGGAGGTCAATTCCGTCGGCGGGCGAAATTCTCTAACCCTTGTACATCGGACCGAGGCTTCCGAAACGTCAACGACAGGAGACAACAATGACGACTGCCCGCACCACTTTCCCTGCGATCCATCACAGAACTATCGATATCGACGGCCTGGAAATCTTCTATCGCGAGGCAGGCCGCGCCGACGCGCCGACCGTGCTCTTGCTTCATGGTTTCCCGACGTCTTCGCACATGTTCCGCAATCTCATCCCGGCGCTCGCCGACCGCTACCACGTTGTCGCTCCGGACTATCCGGGTTTCGGTCTCAGCTCCATGCCGGCCAGGGAAGAGTTCGCCTACACCTTTGAGCGCTATGCCGAAATCGTCGACGCGCTGGTCACAAAGCTCGGTATCGATTCCTACACCATCTACGTCATGGACTATGGCGCTCCGACGGGCTTCCGCCTCGCGCTTCGGCATCCCGAGCGGATCACGGGCATGATCGTCCAGAACGGCAACGCCTACGAGGACGGCCTTTCGCCGTTCTGGGATCAGCTCAAGGCCTACTGGGCGACCAATTCGCAGGAAGGCCGCGACGCTCTGCGTCCGTTGATGTCGCTGGACGTAACGAAGTTCCAGTACCTCGACGGCGTTCGTGATGCTACCCGTATCGACCCTGCCAACTGGCTCTACGACCAGCAATTCCTCGACCGCCCCGGCAATATCGAGATTCAGCTCGATCTCTTCTACGACTACCGCAACAACGTCGCCCTCTATCCGCAGTTCCAGCAGTTCTTCCGCGACCGGCAACCGCCGACCCTGATCGTCTGGGGCAAGAACGACACCATTTTTCCCGCTCCGGGAGCCGAAGCGTTCAAGCGCGACCTGCCAAATGCCGAATTCTACCTGATCGATAGCGGGCATTTCGCGCTTGAGGATCGGGCCGACGAGATCATCCCGCTGATTCAGGACTTCCTTGGCCGGACCCTGTCGCTTGAGGGGTGAGGGGACCCGTTTCTGGGTTTCCCGTCATCGACCAGACTGTGCTGACGTAATAGGGAGGGCGGGGGCATTTTTCCCGCCCCCCCGGTGAGGTGCGTGCCGTTGCGAGATCAAAACCTTTCGTTCAGAGGATCGCCCCTCAAAAAGACATTGCGGGGCGTCTGCAGCAATGATGGCTGGGGCGTGCAGGTTGGAAACCTATAAGTCGAAGAGGCTCAGTTGCCGCCCTTCGATTTCGGCAATGATGCGCGCCTTCGTTTTAGAACTCCGGAATAACTGATACTGCGCAGCGCTCTTCACATTCGCACACGCATTGGAGACAAGTGTCAAAGCTTCAAGAACAAGCCTTCGCGCATCGTCGCCTGTAGGCAGGCGACGGTCCTTTTGCGTGAGTATCAAACGTGCGGCGTACAGCACAAACCAATGGCCATAAACGAGGTACTGGTGCTCGCCTGTGGGCTCGATAGCATCTCGCTGTTTGGAGAGGTGCGCCTCGCGCATTTCCTCGATAAGCCGATAAACTTCCACGAGGCGGCAGAGGTCCTCGATGACGTAGGACTCGTGGAAAATCGCATTGAAACGTTCGCCGAAAATTGTGTCAGAATCCGCTTTGGCACGGTCCGGCTCTCCGAGGTGAAAGGAAAGCAGGATCTGCCCGAGTTTCAATGCATCGATTCTCTTCCTTGGATCGCGATCGACATGCATATTGCGCTTGCGCTCGAAGAAATAGCCTTGGTCATGGAATGCGATCTCGAGCTTCTTCAGAATAGGATGGTTGGCCATCAAATCGCGCGCCTGAATGCGAGCTTGGCTATTCGTCGCGACGGCGACCCGTTCAGTAATATCGCTGCGGGCTGTGGCATAGACCCTGACCATCAACACCACGTTCTCGAATGCCTCGGGTGACCGCTTGTACGCCTCCAGCAGGGAATGAGAGGTTTGCGCTCCGTTGACGATCTGAAAGTCTTCGATCCTGATCACCGGGTTAGCGTGACTTTTGTTGTACGCGTATTCCTTGCAGGTGATCGTGATCCCGTTATTTAAATACCAAAAGAGATGGCTGTCGTCCGACACCGCCGTCTGTATGATGTTGCTGTTGTATCCACCGTTTGCGCCTAGAAAGATTCGCAAGTTCTCGTCAAAGAGGTGTCGCTTAATCGATCTCTTGTCGGGCGTCTGGATCATCTCAACAAACGACCGCGCGTCTACAGAAGCTATTACGCCTCGGATGTCGCCATCGGTTCTTTCAAACGCCTCTCGGCCTATGACTTGGAGCTTTCCTGTTTCGCGTTCTCGACCGGTCGCCCCGATGTCACGCATCATCTCCGCCGGACCGTAGACCTCGTAGTCCACATTGAACATCGACCTGAGCGTACTCTCCAAGATGGTCTTGGCAGACGGTGACAAACCCTTCCCGTTACTGCATAGGATGACCCGGTAACGGCATATCACTCCGTTACGGTGAAGCTGCCATATCCGCAATACGGCCTCGGTCAATTGCAGGTTGCCCGTCTTGGATAGTCGCTCCTCCTTGTCGAAGAGCGCGTGCAAGAAAGAACCGATTTTCAAGACCTCGTTGTCGTTGATCGTTCGATCCGTCGAATTCAGCGACGTCCGATGCTTCGACTGGAATATCAGAACTTCCGCCCTGTCTTCGCGCTCCAGAATTTCGATGGCGTCAACGCCAAGATCGTTGCCGCCGTCGACGATCATTTCCGGATAGTCAGACGAGCGGTCGGGAAAATACTGCTCCAACACGAGATACAGGAAGGCAAGCGATAGACCTGATAGCTGATATCGATCCTTCGCTGCCGAAACGCGGGCGTCTATAATATCCCATTCAAGTGCTGAAACGGCGGGCATCCAAGTTCAACCTCGATTGAAGCAAACTTAGGTCTACCCGTTATACTCGTGCGGTGCACCGGGCAGGTTGATGTTATTCACTGCGATTTTGGTGACATCGGAGTCCCCAGGCACGCCCATCTGTTCGCCCATCTCTTCTACGGCGTGTAACTCTCGAAATGGGTCTCATCAATCTTGCAAATCCTAGATAGCTCAGCAAACTCATTTCGCAGTCGGGGCACGGCAAAATCCACGAACGCTCTGACCTTTGGCACGGAGAGCCGACCTTCAGGCGCGACGATATGTACGGGTAGAGGAGGTGGCTCGTCGGCCGCGAGGACAATTCTCAGCTCACCTCTCTTCACGTATTCCGCAATTTGGTAGGAAAACACCCGAGTCACGCCATTTCCCTCGAGCGCCGATGCGACCACGCCAGCTACGCCGTTTATCGTCAATCTTGGCTTGATGTGAACCAGCCGTTGGCTTCCACCACCCTCACGAGGGGGGAAGCTCCAGCTCTCCTGACCGAACTGAGCCAACGCGATACAGCTGTGGTCGGAAAGATCGGACGGACTTTCTATCGCGCTGGTATTGTCCAGATAGGACGGCGCGGCGCACAAAACTCGGCGTACCTCGCCCACACGAATTCCGATCATGGTCGAGTCGGTGAGGTGCGCGATGCGAAGCCCCACGTCTATACCCTCGTCGATCAGGCTCACGGTGCGGTCCAGCAGCAGCAGTTTTGCGCTGACCTCAGGGTGTTCGCGAAGGTACGCGTCAAGGATCGGGCGTAAGATCGAAACGCCGCTCACGAGGGGCGCGGTGACGGTCAGCGTTCCTCTGGGCGCTTTTGTTTCCCCGGCGGCCAGAAGGTCCGCTTCTTCAAGATCGGTCAGCACTCGGCGGCATGCGGACGCGTATCGCTCGCCTGCCTCACTTAGCCGAATGGTTCTTGTGGTTCGGTGGAGCAGCTGAACGCCGACGTGAGCTTCGAGAAAGCTGATGGCTCTTGTCACCGCAGCCGGAGAGCGGTTCAGCTTTCTGCCGGCTGCTGCGAGGCTTCCTTCGTCCAGTGCGCAGACGAAAACCTTCATCGCATCTATGCGGTCCATATTCTTCCTCTTCGCGGAATAGTGAGTTGCTGCCGGCGCGCATTCCGACGCCGCGAGGAAGCTACTAGATATTTTGCAGGCAAGGCAACGCCGCCGTGCCGGTAAAACTTCAACAACGATCGCCGCGGACTGGGAGGCGGGCAGGAACTCGCCCATGCGCTCCCGTGTGCCCGCGCGTAAGAAAGAGTGGAAAAATGAGCCAGGAAACAAAAGTAGCTGTCGTCACCGGAGCGTCCCAGGGGATCGGTGCCGCGATCGTCAGCGCCTACCGGGCCCGCGGGTATGCTGTCGTCGCCAACTCCCGCAACATCGCTGAGTCCGGCGACCGCGGCATCGTGGCGGTGGGTGGTGATATCGGTGAACGGGCCGTCGCCGAAAAAGTACTAGCGACTGCGGTAGAACGCTTCGGCCGCATCGACACGTTGGTCAACAACGCCGGCATATTTATCGCGAAGGACTTCACCGAATACACCGAGGAAGACTTCCGCAACGTCTTGAGCGTCAACGTCGCCGGCTTCTTCTATGTGAGCCAGCTTGCTGCGAAGCAGATGCTAAAGCGCGGTGAAGGGCACATCGTCCAGATCACCACGTCCCTCGTCAACCAGCCGATGGCCGGCGTTCCATCCGTCCTCGCCTCGCTGTCGAAGGGGGGCCTGGACGCCGCCACCCGCTCGCTGGCCATCGAGTACGCGCCCAAGGGTATCCGCGTGAACGCCGTGTCGCCTGGTATCATCAAGACCCCGATGCATCCCCAGGAGAACCACGCGTTTCTCGCCGATCTGCACCCCGTGCGCCGTATGGGCGAAGTCAGCGAGATCGCCGAGGCCGTCTTGTATCTGGAGGACGCCAAGTTCGTCACCGGCGAGACGCTGCATGTCGACGGTGGGCAGCACGCCGGACGCTGGTGAGTTCCCAACAACCATCTTTTGGGAGGCTGATATGCCGTACGTAAATATCCAGGTCACGCGGGAGGGTACCTCGTCCGGAGAGTCGAAGACCACCGCTGACCAGAAAGCCAGGTTAATCAAGGGCGTCAGCGACCTTCTGTTGGAAGTGCTCGGGAAGCCTCAGTCTTCGACCTTTGTTGTTATCGAGGAAGTGGAAATGGAAAACTGGGGCGTCGGTGGCCTGCCGGTCGCCGATTACCGGAAGCAACTGGCGGCGGAAAAGGCAAAATGAGATCATGGAGCCACTACGTATTCTAATGGTGGCTACGTCGCATGAAGAACTTGGAGCCACAGGCCGTAAAACCGGTCTGTGGCTCGAAGGCTTCGCAGCGCCGTACTATGTCTTCATGGAAGCGGGCGCGATCGTGACGATGGCATCGGTAGAAGGCGGAATGCCTCCGATCGACCCTGCCAGCCTCGGCGAGGAGACCGGCCCCGCAACCCACCGCTTCCGCACCGATCCGGCGGCGCAGACCATTTTGAACCACACCATGGAGATTTCTCACGCCCGGGCGGAGGAATTCCACGGTGTTTTCTATGCTGGCGGTCATGGCCCGATGTGGGACCTCGCCACCGACAGGTCTTCTTCGTATCTCCTGAGCGCCTTCGCGGAACAGGGAAAGTGCATTGGTGCGGTTTGCCACGCTCCGGCCGCGCTGCTTCAAGTTAGCGTCAACGGCATATCTTTCCTAGAAGGGCGGACGGTGACTGCGTTCTCCAATGAGGAGGAGGAAGCCTTGGGGCTGGTGGATGAAATGCCCTTTCTGCTGGAGGATGTGCTCAAAGCTTCCGGCGCGGTATACCGGAAAGGCCGAGCTTTCGAGCCTTTCGTCGCTGTCGACCGCAGGCTCGTAACTGGGCAAAATCCGGCCTCGTCCAAACCCGCTGCCTTGGCATTCCTCGACGATATACGAAAAAGAGCCGTGTTTGACTGATGGTCGGCATAGAAGGTGGGCAAAGCCTCGCTCGGGGTGACGAGGGGGCGCATACGGAACTATGTAGCAAATGCCACCCGCCGTGGTCCTGCGCGGCGACCCGCTTTGCGCCCCAAGTCGGTCATAGATGCCGTGGTCGGGTCGGCCTTGAAGCGGACATTGTTTTGGCCGGGGTTACGTCCCTTAGCGCCATAAGCGGTCGTTCAACATAGTTAGCGATCGTGGAGACGCGACTCAGATTTCTGCGTGAGATGGTTTTGCATGAGGCTGGTGGACTGCTGCCAATAATCCACGAATGCGCGGAGCTTCGGCAGCATCTGTTTACGGCTAGGAAAGAAGATGAAAAAGCCAGGACTAGTGGGCATGAAGGTTTCAAGGCACGTTTCAAGCAGTTCCTGCCGTATCAGCGGTTCGACAACAACACCGATGTTATAGGCCAGGCCTGTCCCCGCCTGCGCAGCAGCAAGAGAAGTTCCAGGCCCGTTAACGGTTAAAGGCCCCTTCACATCCATCGAGAAGGCTCTGGTGTCGCTCTCCTCAGAGGGCTCCACAAAATCCCACCGGTAGACCGCGCCTCCGGCGAGGCGAATATTGATACAGGCATGATGCTCAAGCTCTTCCGGCCGCAGAGGCTTCCCGCGATCTGCAAAGTAAGCAGGTGACCCCACAACCACCCTCGGAGAAGCTTGGGTGAGCCGTACGGCCACCATATCCTGTGCGATCATTTCCCCGACCCTGATGCCTGCATCATAGCCTTCTCCGGCGACATCGACAAAACGGTCCTCAAAGACCAGTTCGAGTTCGATGTCCGGGTATGCGTCAGTAAATCCCTTGAGCATGGGCTCGATAAGCGTCTGCGCCACATAGGGTACGCTCAGCCGCAGCAGTCCTCTTGGGTTATCACTGAGGCGCTGAGCCGCCTCATATGCAGCTTCAACGTAGGCGATGCCCGCTGTAGCCTGCTCCAAAAAAAGTTGTCCCGCTTGGGTAAGGCCGACAGATCGTGTTGTGCGGGTGAAAAGCGGCGCGCCCACACGCGCTTCCAGTTGCTTGACCGTCCAACTGATTGCAGCAGGCGTCACGCCGAGTTCAAGCGCAGCAGCGGTAAAACTGCGTCGTTCCGCGACACGGGTAAAGACGACTATTCCATCCAGTAGGTCCGCTCGCATTATCAAGTCTACCTTAAAAACCCTTTCATATTTTTCCAGATTATCAAACTGGATTCCACCAAATATTATTTGAGCGAATAATGAGGACGCGCCGCCAATGCCCATTACATCGATTACCCGCCGGAACCTCGGTCTTGCTGTTGGTGCGACTGCCGTCCTCCTCAGCGCAGGGGAAAACACCATGGCACTGACACTTACCGAACGAACCCAACCAGTGCCTGAAAAAGTCAGCTTCGAGAGCGGGGACGGGTTCGTCGTAGCCAATCTTTATCTTCCAGAGGGACATGATCCATCGCGCCGCTATCCAGCCGTGGCGGTCGGCGGTTCGCTAACCTCGGTGAAGGAGCAGATGGGCGGAAATTATGCCGGCGAGCTTGCCCGGCGCGGCATCATTGCGCTCGCAATTGACTATCGCAATTACGGCGAGAGTAGCGGTGCGATGCGGCAGTTCGAGGACCAAGCTTCAAAGGCAGAGGACTTGTCGGCCGCCTTGCGGTACCTGAAGAAACGTAGCGAAGTCGCCGGGACCGGTATCCTCGGAATTTGCACGTCCGGCGGCACGGCTCTTTACACGGCTGCGAAGGACCCCAATGTGGGCGCGTTAGCCACTGTCGCAGGTTTTTTCTCCGACCCGGAACTGGTGTCGAAGATGTTCGGCGGCAAAGAGGGTATCGACAGCCGGATCGCGGCAAGTCGAGAGGCGCGTAAGCGCTATGACGACGAAGGGGTAATCCAAACGGTCTTCGCCTATATGCCGAACGACAAAACTGCGGTGAGCTCCGGCCCCAACGAATACTATATGGATCATTCACGCGGCGGGAGCGTTCGCGCCTGGCGCAACGAGTTTGCAGTTATGGCGTGGGAGCCCTGGCTCGCGTTTGATCCTTTGGCCCAGGCTCCGCATGTTACGGCACCAGCTCTCGTAGTTCACTCAGATGGCGCAGCGTTCCCTGATCAGGCTCGCAAAATGTATGGCCTTTTGGCGGGTCCGAAAGAATCACATTGGACAGAGGGAAAACACTACGACTTTTACGACCAAGCCGAGACAGTGCGCCAGGCTGCTGACCGGGTTGCGTCGCACTTCCACAGCAAGCTCGGTTGACGGTCAGCCAAGCACGACAAGCAAGTCCGATGACGGCTTTGGGCCATTCAGCCCTTGGCGGCAAGAACTTCGATGTCCGCTTTTCCTGTTGGGTGTCTTGGCAGCGGACGCTCGGCCGTCGGCCCCGAAACGGTCAACGGTTAGACAGACCGCCGCTTTCGCTCAATCATTGCGTCGACGCGGCTTTCCAGTTCTGCGGTGGAAATCGTCGGACCTTTCAAACGACGCTGGAGCAGGTCGCGAAGCGCTTCCGTTACGACCGCCTCAGCTTCAATCTTTTGGCAGAGAAGTTCTAGGCCCTGCTGAAGAACGGAACTCATGCTGGAATACTGGCCGCTCTTCACCAGCGAACGGGCAAAAGCATCCTGCTGGTCGGTTAGCGAGATCGACGATTTGACACTCATCAGTTGATCTCCAGCGAACCGAGTCTGCTTTTCGTAGCGCCAAATATCATAAATGGGCCCGGTAATCATGTATTTTTCTACGACCGGTCCTGGCGCACAGTTGCCATAGCTTTCATGGCCGCTGGTCTTTGAAATTGAACCGGCATTTGCGTCAAGGTGTGATCGGAGCACCGCTTACAGACATTCATACCCGCGTATAAATGAGTCCAGGACGCGGGAGAGCTAAAGTCCGGAGCATGGTCACTTCCCCGGAGGGTTTCATGCTCGGGCAATCGCTTGCATCTACGTTCGGAATGCGCGCTTGGGGACGGTACACAAGAGAGCGCGTCGTTCACAGCACCATCACGGAGCAAGGGCATTCCGTTGCAGCCATCCACCAGGCAGTGAGGGACGACATAAAGGGTCCGACGCGACACCTAGAACAGGGTGAGGATGCCTATCTCATAACGAGCCATCTGGTCTCCAACCCTGCATATCAACTTTGGGACGGTTGCCGTCTCGTGAAGCAGGAGCCGGTCAGAGAGGCCAGCATCGCCGTACTTGATCTCCGCGACTGTGAACGCGAATATCTCCCGACAGCACCTGAGGGGGTTCATTTCTACCTGTCACGTCCCCGTCTCCGCGAATTACTGGAGGTAGAAGGTGATAGCGGCGAATTCGACCTCGACGTATCGACAGGCAGGGACGATGAGGAGCTCCATGGACTGGCGTTGCTGTTCCTTCCAATGCTGAACGGGCAGGTGCCCGCGGAGGCGATCTACCTCGGCCATCTTGCAATGGCAGTCTCCTGGCATGTGCTTACGAGATACGCCGGCAAACAGACGGTCACCCGCGTGAATGCCGAACGACTCAGTCCGACGCGCACGAGAAAAGCCAAGGAACTGCTTTCGATGATACCCGCGAACGGCGTTACCATTGAAGCCATTGCGGCGGAGTGCGGCCTCCCGCCCGCCCGGTTTGCAAAAGCGTTCGAGCGGACATGCGGCATGTCTCCGATGAAGTGGGCTCGATCACAACGTATCGAACTCTCCAAACATCGTCTCTTCGCCACAAAGCTCTCTCTCACCGAAGTGGCGTTCGAATGCGGTTTCGCAGATCAAAGTCATTTCACCCGATCGTTCTCGGCAGCGACAGGCTTAACGCCCGCTGCATGGCGTCAGGCAAGACGAGGGCTTTAATTTGGCCCACAGCCCAGCTTGTCCCGCCCGTCAAAACTCCGCCGTGTCGGGATTCGGGCCAAGACGACCCGCTGGATCGTCCAGTGATCGCATGCTGCGCATATCTTCCTGGCTCAGCTCGAAATCAAAGACGTCGAAGTTTTCGGCAATGTGCTTGCCGTTCACCGATCGGGTCAGCGGGATCAGGCCCTCTTGAAGGTGCCATCTAAGCACCACCTGCGCAGGCGTCTTGCCGTGCTCCCGAGCTATCGCCTGGATAGTGGGATTGAGGATCGAAGGCCTTCCATTCTTCCACATTCCCAACGGTGACCAGGACTGCGTGGCGATCTGGAACCTTTGGTGAAAACTCCGCAATTCTCGTTGTTGGAAGCGGGGATGCAACTCCACTTGATTGACGGCAGGAATGATTCCTGTTTCCGAGATCAACCTCGAGAGTTGCGGCACCGAGAAGTTGCTGACTCCGATTGAACGAACGCGCCCTTCCTGCTGCAGCCTGATGAGCGCTTGCCATGTCTCAACGTAAAGGCCGCGGACCCTCGATGGCCAGTGAAGGAGATAGAGGTCGAGCTGCTCGACGCCAAGGCGTCGCATGCTGGCATCGAACGCGGCCAAGGTAGTCGAGTAGCCGTGGTTCGTGTTCCACACCTTGGTCGTCAGGAAGTACTCCTCCCGCCTGAGCCCGGACCGCCTGAGGGCGTTCCCGACCTTTTCCTCATTGAAATAAGCCTCGGCGGTATCGAATGACCGATATCCGGAGGAGATCGCGGCCGCTACGGCGCGTTCGGTCGCGTCGGGCTCGATCTGCCAAACACCGAAACCGAGCGCCGGGATCGATCTGCCATCCCGCAACGTGTGCACAGGTACTTCCTGCATGGTTCTTTCCTTTTGTCACTGCGACCCTCGGTGTTCCTGGGTGAAGAGAGCCACCGCACTTCACCGACACGCTCTCGGCTAAGTCATGCAAAACATCGCGGCGAGGGCACATAGGAACAGTCCCAGTGACGCCCCGATGTGGTGCGCGGGTCGTTTTCTCAATTCGACTTGGCGTCTCAGGTGCTGATCGTATTCGAGGGTGGATGGCTGTCGGCAATCAAGTTTCATCATAGGCTCCATGTTGCCTACGATTTGGCTGTGGTCCGGCGCTGGCACAAGCAGCGTTGCCTTGAGCACATTGTTCATCTTGTGTGAACAGTCGCTCGCGGAAAACAGGCGCTTCGGAAGGAGCGGTGGGTCACACGTCGCTACGACCGCTTTCGAACAGGAACCAAATCCGCCCCTCCGTCTCGTCGAGCCAGTTTTCCAGAAGGCTCGCCGTCGCGAGGTCGCCGTGTTCGTCGCACAAGGTGTGGAGTTGCTTCATACGCTGTGCCAACTCGCCATTGTCCTCGCGGAGTTCGGCAAGCATGTCATCGGGCGTGACGAAATGGGCGTCATTGTCCGTCACGCGCTGGAGGCGACTGATTTCACCGATGGAGTGAACGGTGATGCCGCCGAGTTTGCGGACGCGCTCTGCGATGACGTCGGTCATGCCGATAAGCTGCCCAGCCTGGTCATCGAGCATCAGGTGGAGATCGCGGAAGTTCGGGCCGAACAAACGCCAGTGGAAGTTCTTCGTCTTGAGGTAGATTGCGAAAACGTCCGCCAGAAGAGCGTTGAGTGCGGCGGACAGGTCGATCGTCGCATTCGAGAGCAGATGGGTGGGGGTGCGAAGCGGCGACGTGCGGCGGGTTTCCAGGTCGAGGCGATCCATTTTGTTTGTCTTTCCAATTGTGGTTAGTAGCTACGTTGCAAATTCGCGCGGTCGCGAGGGACTTTCTTGGAGAAAGCAGCGAAACGTTGAACGCTATTTGGTCGCCGCCTCCGCGGCGACGTCGGTCAGCAGATGGCGCATCAGAGCGGCGGCACGGCGAGCTTCGACACCCAGGCCGTGTCGTTCGGCTATGACGACAGGATCGATGTACGTGATCCGAACCTCGCCGCGGCTGGTCTGATAGACGAGCATTTTCAGGGGCAGATCGAGTGCGGTGGTTTGGTCATCCTGCAAGAGGCGAGTGCCTATCGCTGGGTTCCCGAACATGATCATGGTGGTCGGCCGCAGTTCCATATCGGCACTCCAGGCATCCGCCGCGAAGTCGATCATGGCGAAAACCTTGAGTTGACGCCTTACGATCGCCTGACGGAGCCGTGCCAGGGTTTGCTCGAACGAAAGGTGGCTAATCGTCGAGTTTGCAGGCCTGGCCGGCAGCATTGGCATCCTCCGTCTTGTCAGAGCCTGCAGGTATGGCGACGGCGCGCATTTCCACGTCTGCCATGCTTAGCGCCAGGTCACTCGGATGGAGAATGCCTTTAGCCAGCAGAACGTCTGAGACACCAGATATGCAACGCTCGTAGGGGCCAAGCTTTCCAAACCTCGCCGTGGCGACGCGCTCGGTTAGCTCTTCGGTCGTCACGATCCGATACCGGTCGAGGAGACCTATTAAAGCTCGGCATCGCGTTTCCCAGGGCGTCAGTGGGAGAATCGTGTTGCTCCTACCATCAGCGACCGCTTCCGGTGCAGCTATCAGCGCAATCTCAGCCTTGGCTGCGACTGGGACGCTGACGACTTTGTTCGCCAGTAAATCGCGAACGGCTGTCTCCATCACCTCGTAGAAACATGGAAAGTGGATAGCTGACGCTGATGCGGTCGAACGATGCATTGGAAGTCCTTACGCGCCGACGGGGCAATGTGGAGACAAGGCAGCCCAAGTAGCTCGGAACTCCCCGAGCATCCCGTCGCGTGTCCCACACTACGTTCCGTTCCAAACTCGCTATTGAACGGCCGTCGCTCTCTTTGAACGGGCTGTCCTGCTACGTCCGCCAAGCCATTTCCGTGGCAGTCAACGGATGACTGCTGTGTGCAATCCCCCGCGGCTTGAACGGCGTAGATGAAGCGGGCGGCGGAATCCCTCCCGGACAAGCCGCGGCTACCGGCGGGAAAATCGACTATCCCAGTAATCACGGGTGCAGCCCACGTCTTCCGGGAGACCTTACGCCAACGACCCACGGATCGAGGAAGGACCTACTGATGCTCGACAAACTTGAGACAATCGCCGGAATCCGCATTCCGGACAGCCAAATGGCGCGCGACGCGACAGCTCTCGTGCGCGATACGGAGACTGACCTGCTTTATCATCACTCACGGCGCGTGTTCCTCTTCGGAGCGTTGACCGGCGAACGACGAGGACTGAAGTACGATCCGGAACTGCTCTATATCGGCGCGATGTTCCACGACATGGGACTGATCGACTCCCATGCCAGCGAAACCGAGCGTTTCGAGGTGGACGGCGCGAACGCCGCGAAGAACTTCCTGCATTCCTACGACATTTCCGAGCGTGACATCGACGATGTGTGGGACTCCATTGCGTTGCATACCACCCCCGGCATCCCTCAACACAAACGGCCCGTCGTCGCCTTGGTTACGGCAGGCGTCGAAATGGACGTCCTTGGCATCGCCTACGACGATTTTACCGACGAGCAGCGGCAAGAGGTGTGCGCCTGCCATCCGCGCGGGCTGAAGTTCAAACACGGCATTCTCTCCGCGTTCTGCTACGGAACGATCCGCAAGCCGCATACCACGGCCGGAAACGTGAAGGCTGACGTCCTCGAAGCGATGGACCCGACGTTCAAGCGTTGGAATTTCGTCGATACGATCCTCAATTCCAAATGGGAAAGCTGATCGGTCCCCGCTGGAAATAGGGCAAATCAGCATGTTTTATGGCGTCGCTCGGTGATCTGGGCGGCGTTTTTTGTGTTTCGTGCGGGGCGGAAGCGGCGCACAGTCAGTGGCAGAATGCCAAAATGCAGAACGGGGCCTTTCGACCCCGCTCGTCTGACTGCCGATAGTTCATCGCAATCCGATCACTCAGTTTCTGTTCTGGCTAGCCGACGCGCTGATGCCCGTCTTCTCCCAATAGTCAAGAACCGGAAGCCCGCCGACGCCCCAATCTTCGAATTCGACCTCGTCAATGACGACCCAGGTGGCGGCCGGGGCTTTGTCGATGACATCGCGCAGGACGTTGGTCATGCCTTCGATGATTTTTGCCTTCTGTTCAGGCGTCGCGCTGCCCTTGGTGAACTTGACATTGATATACGGCATCTGTGTTCGTCTCCTCACCAGTGCCCGGCGTGCTGGCCGCCGTCGACGTGAAGGGTCTCGCCGGTCACGAACGAGGCATCCTCGAGGTAAAGGACTGCCTGAACGATTTCCTCGATTTCGCCCATCCGACCGACCGGATGCAGCCCAGCCAACATCTCGTGGGTCTCCGGCGCGTGGAGCGGTGTCTTGATAATGCCGGGGGAGACGGCGTTCACGCGAATGCCGGAGGATGCATATTCGATCGCGAGACCGCGGGTCGCGGAATCGATGCCGCCTTTCGTCACGGAGGCTAGAACCGCCGGCACCCCGTTGATCGGCTGGTCGACGATCGTCGTGGTGATGCTGACCACGTGCCCCTTGGCGTTCAGCTTCTTGAGCTGGGCGATGAATGCTTGTGTGATGAAAAAGAAGCCCGCGACGTTGACCGCAATCTTCCTTGTGAAGTCTTCGGCGGTGTAGTCGGTGAACGGCTTGGCGATGAAAATGCCGGCGTTGTTGACCAACGTGTCCACCCGGCCGAACCGTTCGATGGCAGTTTCGACAAGACGGGCCGCTGTCTGCGGATCGGCAACGTCGCCGGCGACGGCGGCTACGCCGCTGTCCGCGCCGTAGACATCCTGCGATATGTTTCTCGAGTTTGCGACGACATTCCATCCCCGCTTGCGATATCCGGCGACGATGCCGGCTCCGATCCCCTGGGACGCGCCGGTGACGATGGCGACTTTAGTTTCGATGCTCATGTTTTCTCCATTGTGAAAGGCGCGACCACGCTCGGTGGCCGCGTTTCAGAGCTGAATTGGGCTTGATCAGTAGACGCGGCTCAGGAAATCGCGCATCAGCGGGACGATTTCATCGGCCTTGTCTTCGAACGCGAAATGGCCGCTGTCGAGCAGATGAAGTTCGGCACCCGGATTGTCGCGCAAGAAGGCTTTCGCGCCTTCGGCGGGGAAGATGCTGTCGTTCGCGCCCCAGACCAGAAGCGTGGGCGGGCGATGCTCCCGGAAGAACTTCTGAAACGCCGGGTAAAGCTCGACGTTCTTCCGGTAATCGTAGAAGAGACCGAGTTGGATTTCGACGTTGCCCGGCCGATCGAGAAAATGCTGGTCGACGATCCAGTTGGACGGGTCGATTCGGCTGATGTCCTTGACGCCGTCGACGTACTGGAACTTGGTGATCTCCAGCGTCATGAACGGGCGAAGGGCGTCCCGGTTTTCCTTCGAGTTGTCCTTCCAGAGAGCCTTGATCGGGTCCCAGAACTTCTGGAGGCCGTCCTCGTACGCGTTTCCGTTTTGGGACACG
This sequence comes from Sinorhizobium mexicanum, assembly GCF_013488225.1. NCBI lineage: Bacteria > Pseudomonadati > Pseudomonadota > Alphaproteobacteria > Hyphomicrobiales > Rhizobiaceae > Sinorhizobium > Sinorhizobium mexicanum. The sequence continues at coordinate 1,909,048 of NZ_CP041238.1, forward strand.
ATGCCCGCCACGCGGTCAGGATGCATCAACGCGAGGCGGAAGCCAGTCGGCGCGCCGTAGTCCATGACGTAGAGAACATAACGATTTACTTGCAGTTGCTCGAGCAAGCCGTTGACAACGTTGGCGAAGCCGGCGAACCCGTAGTCAAATTCCTCGCGTGGCGGCATCGCCGAAAGGCCAAAACCCGGAAGATCCGGAGCGATCACATGGTACTCGTCCGCGAGAGCGGGGATCAAGTTGCGGTACATGTGGGACGAGCTTGGAAAACCGTGCAGCAGGACGACTGCGGGGGCGTCCGCCGGGCCGGCCTCGCGGTAAAAAATCTCAAGACCGTCCACGGTAGCGGTCCGGTGGTGAGTAACAGGGATGGCCTTAGAAGCGTTCATCAGCATTTGACACTCCGCTGGGTTGGGGAGCCGACCGAGGTTTCTCGGCCGACCTCGAGGGAATCAATTGAGGAGGGCGAGAACCTGGCGCGCGGCCTCGGCAGAAGACGCGGGATTCTGGCCGGTCACGAGATGGCCGTCCGTGATCGCGAGAACCTGCCAGTCGTCGACCTTCTCGTACTTCCCGCCGAGCCGCTTCAGTTCGTCCTCGACGAGGAACGGAACCACGTTGGTGAGGTGAACGGCCTCTTCCTCGGTGTTGGTGAAGCCCGAGACACGCTTGCCGCTGACGAGTGGCTTGCCGCCGATTTCGACGCGGTGCAGGACGGCGGGTGCATGACATACCGCGCCGACCGGCTTGCCCTCGTTGTAGAATTCGCCGATCAGCTTGATGGACGTCTCATCTTCGGCGAGGTCCCACATCGGCCCGTGACCGCCGGGGTAGAAGATCGCGTCGAAGTCGCCGGAATTGACTTCGGACAGAGGCTTGGTGTTGGCGAGTACACCCTGGGTGGCCGGATCGGCCTTGAAGCGCTCCGTCAGCTCGGTCTGCCCTTCCGGCGTGTCGCTCTTGGGATCGATCGGCGGCTGGCCGCCCTTCGGCGACGCCAGGGTGATCTCCGCGCCGGCGTCGAGGAAGGTGTAATACGGAGCCGCGAACTCCTCGAGCCAGAACCCGGTCTTCTTGCCGGTGTCGCCGAGCGTGTCGTGCGACGTGAGAACCATCAGAATCTTCATAGCTTTGTCCTTTGACTGGTTGTTGCTTGGAAGGCGCAACGAAGCGCACGGCGTCAGGCGGCCGTGACTTCGAGGACGACGTCCGTGTTCAAAACCTTTGAAACCGGGCATCCGGCCTTTGCCTCGTTGGCGATCGCCGTCAGCCCAGCGATATCGAGACCGGTGACTTGCCCTTTCAGCTTGAGGCGGCTGGAAGTGATGGCGAACCCGTCCCCCGCGCTCTCGAGCGCGACGCGAGCTTCGGTCTCGAGCTTCACCACGGTGTGGTTGGCCTTTGCCAGCATCATCGCGAGGGCCATCGTGAAGCAGCTCGCGTGGGCCGCTGCTATCAGTTCCTCGGGATTGGTGCCCTGAACACCTTCGAAACGGCTTCCGAAGCCGTATGGGTATCCCTCGAGCGCACCGCTGTCGGTCGATACGGCTCCCACGCCGTCTTTCATACCGCCTGTCCAGGTTACGGACGCGGACCGAACTATACGCACTGTCGTCTCCTTCATTTTCAGCGTCGCTGGATTTGGACGCGTGCAGATGGTGCGACAGCCTCAGCGGACGTTATTGAACGGACCACCGATCTCTTGAACCGCCGAACACGCCTGGAAACCGACCGTTCAACGGAATTCCGGTTCGTCCAATACATCCTCCGCGAGCAGTCGGATCGTCGCGACTGAGCCGACGTCCGGCCCTAGAGATGTTTAGGAGTTCACGATGAAAACCGTGGCAGCTGTCGCCCGCACTGAAAAGGCACCGTTCTCACTGGAGGAAGTCACCCTCCCGGAACCGGAGGGGGCTGATGTCCTTGTACGAATTGCGGGGGTGGGCATCTGCCATACAGACCTGGCCAGCCGGGATGGTACCCTTGGCGCACCGTTCCCGTCGATTTTCGGTCATGAGGGAGCGGGCGTTGTCGAGAAGGTGGGACCGCTGGTTACCAAGCTGAGGCCAGGTGATCACGTAGTTCTCGCTCCTGCATCGGACGGCACCTGCCGTCATTGCCAGACAGGCAATCCGATGTACTGCGAGCACTTCACCGAACTCAATTTCCAGACGGAGCCGCGCGCAGAGGGCGCGTCGCTGTCAGACGGTAAAACCGCGGCCCTGCGGTATTTTGGCCAGTCTTCCTTCGGGCATCACGCGCTTGCGTCCGAGCGCAACGCGGTCAAGGTCCCGACCGACATTCCGCTGCATCTTCTCGGTCCCCTCGGATGCGGCATCCAGACCGGGGCAGGGACGGTCATGAACGGTCTACGGCCAGAGGCCGGCCAGAGCATAGTTATTCTTGGCACCGGCGCGGTGGGTCTCGCCGCGATTATCGGCGCTGCGGTATGCGGATGCGGAGATATCATCGCCGTCGACCGCGTCGATAGCCGCCTGGAGATGGCGCGGGAGCTGGGCGCGACGCACACGATCAACACATCCAACGTAACGGACCTCGGGACCGCCATCATGGAAATCGTGCCTCACGGCGTCGATTTCATCGTCGATTGTGCCGGCGTTGCCGGACTGCTTGGAGCCGCAATCCTCGGGCTCGGCAAACTTGGCACTGTCGCGCTGGTCGCAGTTCCGCCGACGTCCGATCGCAAGCTCGAAGTCGCGTGGTTCCCGACGCTCCTTCAGGGGCAATCGGTACGCGGCTTCGTGGAAGGCAACTCCGTCCCCGACATCTTCATTCCGCGCATGATCGAACTTTATGTCCAGGGACGCTTCCCGTTCGACAAGATCATCAAGACCTATCCATTTGACCAGATCAACAGGGCGGTCGAGGATCAGCTGACGGGTGCGACGATCAAGGCGGTCCTCAAGGCAGGTGACTAGCAATGACGACATGGGAGACTCAAGGCCTCGATGCCCTCCAGATGGGCCATATCAGGCATTACGACAATCTGTCCCGCCAGCTCCCCAACGACTGGTCGCTGATGAAGGGAAGGGGCGTCGGGCAGGACGATTTTGGCGGCTACCGTTTCCAGCTGGCTTACATGGCCTATGCCCTGGCCCTGGTGCACCGCCATAGGCTGCCGGCAGCTCCCGCGGTCTTCCAGCCGATCATGAAGCGTCTGATCGACAAGCTGTTGCTCCCGGAAGTCTGGATGTACTGGCACAACGTCAGCCGGGGCGGCAGCGTCTTCAACGCCCACCTTGCCCGGAATTACAAGGAAGAATGGGACCCGGTCGGCCGCGACAACATCATGTACAGCGCCTATGTCCAGTCGCTGACGCTCCTCTACCACTACCTTTTCGATGACCCCGTTTATGAACAGGAAGGCTCCCTCACGTTCCGGTTCTGGTCGTATTTCTGGGGTGGGGAAGCCAAGGAATTCAAGTACGACCAAAAATCGCTGAATGATCACCTCTACTGGATGATGGTGAAGAGCGGTTACATCGGCGTCGCTTGCGAACCCAATTGCGTATTCCAGATATGCAATCAGCCCGCGATCCTCGGTTTCCGCATGCACGATCTGGTCTACGGCGGCTCGATCGCGGAGGAGGTGACCCGCGAATACGAAGCCGCCTGGAAAGAATTCGGCAGGATCGGCGAGAACGGCCACTACCACATCATGTTGGCGGAGGACACGCGGGTCCCCCGGGCCAATGCGGCCGCCTATCCGTGGGTCGATGCCTGGCTCGGCACTCTTATGAACATGTGGAACCGCGAGTTCGTCAGGGAGAACTATCCACGGCAGGTGAGGGACTACCTCATCGGGTCCGCGGACGGCCTGTTGTCCGTGCGTTCCACCCCCCGCCCTTCAATCAAGGGCGAAACGGTCGTGAATGATGACTGCGATTTTGGTTGGGTCGCGGCGTGGGCTTCGGAGATGGGCGATGAAGAAACCCTTTCGGGCCTTCTCAGGTATGCGGATCGCTACCTCTCACCGAACTGGCGTGACGGGGGCCTGTATTACCCGCGGAACGACGTGGAAGGCGATGAGTTCGGAAGCCGTCTCCTGGTTGAACCGCAGACCGGGAACGTTCTGCTCGGGTATTCCCGCCTGAACGTGGCCGACGGTCTCTGGAAGCTCTACAACGAGCCGTGGTCTAAAGAACGCTTCAAGCAACCCGCATTTAGGGAGGCAGCTGACGATATCGACGTCAGCGTGGCTTTCTACGATGCTGCGGACCGCACGCTGCACTTGGCGATGGGACGCAGTCGCGACCGCAAAGGCACGGGCAGGGTCGGTCTCGGCCCCGTTCCTTCCGAGGCACGTTGGGCGCTGGGATGCGACGGCGTCGAAGTGGCCTTAGGTCGGGGCAACGAAATCCTCTCCAGCGCCTTCGACACCTTGTCGGCGTCCGACGGAATGATCCGCTTCGATTGCGCCGGCGGCCCGAGCCGCAGTTTCAGGCTCGCTCTTTTGTAGGAACCGCACATGCTGTCCGATTCGCCGATCACATTTGCTTTGACAGATCATTTCGGGACGCAAGTCGACCAGTCGAGCTATGCAGGCAGATGGATGCTGGTGTTCTTCGGCTTTACGAACTGCAGGGCGGTTTGCCCGAGAAATCTCGGCAAGCTAAGCGAGGCTCTCGCTCTTGTCCCGGACCTCGCAGACGAAATTCACCCGCTCTACGTCACCGTCGATCCGGCGAGGGACACGCCCGCGGTGATGCGGGAGTTTCTCGAGGCGCGTTTCCCACGGTTCACGGGTCTGACCGGGAACGAGGCAGAGATCGGCCGCGCGAAGGATGGCTTCGGCGTCTTCGCGCGGCGGGTCGACGAAGGAGAGGGGCAGTATCAGATGCCTCATACTGCCCTCACGTACCTTTTGGACCGCCGCGGTCGATACCGAAGTCACTGGCCTTCCGTCCTCGAAGTAGAAGAAATCGGCGAACGTATCCGACAGACCTTTGAAGCCCAGCTGGACGAGGATTAGACGAGCTGCGAGCCAGTGGCACCCTTGCGGACAGCGCCCGGTGTGTTGCCCGTGAGCGCGACGAAAAGGCGCGTCATGTGCGCCTGGTCGGAGAATCCGCAGGCATAGGCGATTTCCGAGATGCTTAGCTTCGTATCGCGCAACATGGAGGTGGCCTTCTTTATTTTGTACTCTCGCAACCAACGATGAGGAGGAAGGCCGGTACTTCTCTTGAACGCCCGGAGGAAGCGCTCGACCGGAAGCTCGCATGCCGCGGCAAGCGCCTGGATGCTCACTCCGTCCTCTACCGAGGACGCGAGCAATTCGGTCGCGCGGCGAAGCTGCCAGTCCGCCAATGTCCCGGCTTGCGGAAGAGGTCGATTGAGCCCGCCGTAAGTTCGCGCGAGATGCAGGTAGGCCGCGATCGCGACGTGGTCGAAGAAGAGGGAGCCGTCATGAATGGGCTTCCCGAACAAGGGAGCGAGAACCTTCGCAAAGGTGTGCATTGCCGGATCGGAGACGGTGGGTAGGTATCGTAAGTCGCGTATCTGCGGCATGTCGTTTGACTGTGCGAGTTCCGAAATGATTATCTCCGGGATGTAGAATTTGACGCAGTCGTAGAACGTCGGCAGATGCAACTGCGGCTCGTCCTGCAAATTCATGATGCTCATCGTGCCTGCCTCGCAGCTGCCCTTCCAGGTCAGCTTTCCGGCGCGGAAGGACTCAAACTTGGCGATCCCCTGGAGCCTTACCGTTACGATGTAGGCTTTCTCCACCGGAATGTAGTCGGTGAGGCCGGAACCGCGGCTACCGGTCGTCACGCGGGTCGCCGCCAGCTGTTCGGATTTCAGCGTCGAAGTTCGCATGAACGGCGCGTCGTCGATGTTGAAGCGCCGGGCGAGTTCTACTCCATAGGCTCCGTACTGCATGTTCAGCCTCCTTTTGCCCGCTTATTTGCGGGCTAAGGCGGCTTGGTGTCCATTATACCGGGGTACATCGTTGAAGCGCTGCTTCCCTCGTGGCAAGCCTTCGCCATTCAATCAACGTCCGGAACGTACAAGACAGATCGACGGATCGGCATATCGTCGCGGAGCCATTAGTGGCCGGAGAACAATGATGTCACCTCAGCAAGACACGAATGAACCGCTATCGCCTCGCTTCGAAGACGAAGCCGGCGACAAAACCGAGACCACTCACAAAGGCCCGGCGAACGAGACAGAGCTGTTGCTTGACGAAGCGCTCGACGAGACTTTCCCCGCGAGTGATGCGATTTCCTCGATGCGATTTACGCCGGGCCGTTGAAAAATGTCCTACGTTGCAATCTACATATCCATCCTGTCGGCGCTGCTCGCAGCTGCGATTAGCCCGGGTCCCAGCTTTCTTACCGTTAGTCGCATCTCTGCCTCGCATTCGCGGAGCGACGGGCTCGCGGCTGCGGCAGCTATGGGGCTGGGTGGCTGCTTGTTTTCTGTCCTGGCGTTGGCCGGGCTGACATCGCTGTTATCGCGCTTCCAGTGGCTCGACGTGGTGCTGAAGCTCCTCGGCGGCGGGTACCTCGTGTACATCGGGATTCAGTCGTGGCGGCATGCGAGCTCGCCATTGCCGCGGACCACGGCGACATCAGGGGGAAAATCGATCTGGCGTAGCTTCCGCTCGGCATTCCTGGTTCAGGTGAGCAACCCGAAAACCATCGTGGTCTACGCGAGCGTCTTCGCTAGCCTTCTGCCCGCCGAAACGCCAACCGAATTCATCGCTACGATCCCCATCGGCGTATTCATGATCGAAACCGGTTGGTATGCTTTAGTCGCCCTTGGTTTTTCTTCGCACCATGTCCAGGGTGCATATGATTCCGCGAAAAGGCTCATCGACCGATCAGTCGGCATACTTATCGCGGGTCTGGGGGTGCGTCTCATCGGTCTCGCGCATCACTGACACGCCGTCCCACTCGTGAGATCGCGAATAAAATAAGCAACGATGGTTGATAAGGTCGAAAAGATCGCGCCGACGTCCTCTTCAAGGCCGGCGAACATATATGAGAGCACCTCGATAACCTGAGAGCCCGATGGGGCTTGGATCGCTCACCGGCAATCCACCATCACGGCAGGTCTCAAGGAGAGAGCGGACGCCAACGGCGCGACCCGTGACAGCAACCAACGCGAGTGTGCCGGCGGCAGTGATAGGCAACACCCTGACGATGAGAGGTCGAATGGGCACGCGGAGGATAGGCAACCTCCTGCAGACCTGCTGTCAGGCGAAAGCGAGCGGATCGGGACTGGGAACTGGGACGAAGACCTCCCGTTCAGCGAGCACGTCGGTTACCTTTGAAGCGCCGGAAGTAAAGGCCCCCACTTTGGTTTCGAGCAAAGAAATAGGCTTGAGGAGCTGAACCGTGGCTCGAGGTCGCCACCGTCCTTTCAACAATCGTGTCTGACGTTCAATAGGCGGCGCGTAGCCCTGAATATGTTCGCTCGGAAACTGGCGCGGAACGGCAAGTTCGGGGGCAGCCCCTAAGACGCGACCTGCGGCGGTTTCTCTTGTTCCTCTTCGAAAGGGTTCTTCATGTCCGCCACCCCGGGTTTCATCCGTAAGGAAGATGCCGTAGTTCTGATGCTCGATCACCAGACTGGTCTCTTTTCGCTCGTCAGAGACTTCCAACCCGACGAATTCCGCAACAACGTCCTGGCTCTCGCGGCCACTGCAAAGTATTTTGGCCTCCCCACCATTCTGGCGACGAGCATGGATCAGGGGCCAAACGGCGTGCTCCTCCCACAACTGAGGGAAATTCTCCCGGATGCGCCGGTGATCAAGCGTCCCGGTGAGATTAATGCTTGGGACAATCCGGAATTCCTCACAACCCTGAAGGCGACGGGCAAAAAGCAGATCATCGTCGCGGGCATCGTAACCGACGTTTGTGTGGCGATGCCGACCCTCTCGGCGTTGGCCGAAGGCTACGAGGTCTTCGTGGTAGTTGACGCATCCGGGACCTTCAGCAACGTCGCGCGCGATTCCGCCCACATTCGCATGGCGAACGCCGGCGCGCAGCTGATCAATTGGTTTGCCGTCGCGTGCGAACTTCAGCGCGATTGGCGAAATGGGCTCGAAGGCCTCGCGGCTCTCTTCGAGAAACACATCCCGGATTACGGCAACCTCATCAGCGGCCTGAAGCGCTAGCTCAGGACACTCTCCGGCAACTCGACCTGTACCCCTTTGGTGGGAAGACGCGGGGAGGGCGGTTTACCGCCCTCCCGACCCGTCCGGCACGACCCGAGCATGAGGGACATGGATCACCATTCGCATCACGGTCTCGCCCAAAGCCCACGGCTCAAACATCGTTCGGGCCAAATTGTCGCCGTAACCGGAGCACTGTCTCTTGCCGTTGCGATGGGCATCGGACGGTTTGCTTTCACGCCGCTCATGCCGATGATGGCCCAAGAAGAGATTTTGGACATTGCCGCTGGGAGCAATCTCGCCAGCGCCAACTATCTCGGCTATCTAACCGGAGCGATGCTACTGACGGGCGCGCCGAGGGTGATCCCGAACGGGGTGCTCGTACGATTGAGCTTGATCGCGACTGCGGTGCTCACGGCGGCGATGGCGATCAACTGGCCCGTCGGATGGCTTTTCTTCCGCTTCCTCGCCGGCGCATTCAGCGCGTTCGCCTTTGTGGGCACCTCGGCTTGGGCGTTCGCTCATCTAACGCGGTTGGACGCCAGCCATTTCGGCGGCATTGTCTTCACTGGACCAGGTCTGGGTATCGCGTTCTCGGGCATCGTGGCGTGGGAGCTCTTCGCAGTCGACCTGACGACCGCGAGCGCGTGGCTGGCGTTCGCGGCAGTTTCCTTTGTCGCGACGTTCATATTGTGGCCGGTGCTGGGGGACCGCGAGCTTCCGCCTCGGAAGGATGCAAACGCCCGGGGAGAACCTGCTGCGGGCCGGATCGACCGGATGGAAATGGTCGTATTCGCACTCGCTTACGGTTTCGCCGGCTTTGGCTACATCGTTACGGCCACCTTCCTCCCGGCAATGGCTCATGCCGAGCTTCCCCGGTCGATCTGGTTAGACGCCTTCTGGCCGCTCTTCGGCGCGGCGGCCGCCGTCGGCTGCGTCGTAGCTGTGAACGTTGCGAAGCGGTTTGATCCGAGGATTCTTCTGTTCGTCGCCTACGTGACGCAGGCGATCGGCGTGACGATAATCCTTCCTCTGCCGACTCTTGCCGGCTTCACCGCCTGCAGCATTTTGGTGGGGCTACCCTTCACCGCCATCAACTTCTTCGCGCTCAAGGAAGTGCAGCGCCTCCGTCCACACGCTCCCGCGAGGTACATGGGAATGCTGACCGCCCTTTACGGCATTGGTCAGATTGCCGGTCCGCCCGTCGTTGCCGTCTTGCTGTCGAACGCGGCATCCGTGGAAGCCGGATACAACGCTGCGCTTGTCGTCGCCGCCGCCTCGCTTGCGCTGGGTAGTCTCATCTATCTGTACATGTACTTCCGCTGGCCGCTGGGCGAACCGGTGATGGGAAGCACTGCTCCGCCGCATCGGACTGACCATGGCAAACCTGGAGCCAATCTATGACTTCTTCTTCCGCGCAAGCAACGTCGGATGGTCTCGAACGTGGGCGAGGTCTTCGGCTCCCATTGTTGCCAGCTTCGGCGTTCGGCATCGTCCTGGGGACTGCCGGACTTGCGAATTCCTGGCGTGCGGCGTCTTCGTATTGGGGCCTCCCTGAGCAAATCGGAGCCGGAGTCGCTATTGCGGCCGTCGCAATCTGGATCGTGCTGACAACGCTTTTCGCTATTAAATGGCTTGTCTTCCGTGGCGATGCCGTCGAGGAGGTTTTTCACCCCGTGCAGTGCTGTTTCGTCGGCCTGGTCGGTGTGTCCACGATGTTGGCGGCAGGGGCGATGCTGCCCTGGTGGCCGGGGTGCGCGAAGGCGCTCTTCTGGGTCGGCTTCGCCTACACGATCGCGTTTGGCGTCTGGCGCACAGGTGATCTTTGGCACGGCGGCCGCGATCCGTCGACGACGACCGCGGTGTTATACCTCCCCACCGTCGCCGGATCGTTCGTAACGGCGATCGTTGGCACCCATTTCGCCGGCCCGGTTTTCGGTCAGATGGCTTTCGGAGCGGGTCTGTTTTCCTGGTTGGCGATCGAGTCCGTGTTGCTCCACCGGTTATTGACGGCCGTCGAACTTGCTGACGCGCTTCGACCGACCATCGGCATCCAGCTGGCACCTCCGGCCGTCGGGTCGGTCGCCTATCTCAGCACAAGCTCGGGACATCCCGATATCCTGATCCTGACGATGTTCGGGTATGCGGTATTGCAGACGTTGCTGATGCTCCGGATACTGCCTTGGGTGATGAAACAGGGCTTTTCGGCGTCGTATTGGGCATTCACGTTCGGAGCGACGTCGTTGGCAACCTCCGCGATTAAGCTTGCGCAGCGCGACGCGGGAGAACCCATATATCAGCTGGCTAAGGTCGCCTTTGCGCTTGCCAACATCACCGTTGGCATCATCGCAGTGATGAGCCTGATCCTTCTCCTTCGGGGCGCTTTGTTTAGCATGAAGCGAGTCGAATAGCGGTGGCCGTCGGACTTGATCGCATCTTTGCCCCGCCGGCCGCGGGAAGCTCATGTCGCGCGACGACCAGCGGTTTGTAACTTTTCTGCTTTCCGTGCGTTCTGTCGGGCGACCTAACGAACGGAGGCAGTGATGTCGAAGCGCGAACTCATCGATGCCGGGACCGACAAAGCGCTACGTGCGGCGCGACGAAAGCGGGAAGTTCAAACAGTCGGTGGATGTCGGCCGTTCCCTGTCGTCGGACAGGAAACAGAAGGCGAAGCACGATGCGAAGCCCGGCCAGGGCGACAAGGGCGACCGCAAGAAGTAGGTCCGTGAAGATCGCCACCTATAACGTCAACGGGGTGAATGGCCGTCTGGATGTCCTGCTGCGGTGGCTGGAGGAGGCGTCACCCGACGTCGTCTGCCTTCAGGAACTGAAGGCACCAGACCCGAAGTTCCCCCTGAAAGCCATCGAGGCTGCCGGATACGGAGCGATTTGGCACGGCCAGAAGAGTTGGAACGGGGTGGCGATCCTCGCCAGAGACAGGGAGCCGACGCTGACGCGCAAGGGCCTGCCTGGTGATCCGGACGACACCCACAGCCGCTATATCGAGGCAGCGATCGACGGCATGGTGATCGGCTGCCTCTATCTGCCCAACGGCAATCCCTATCCGGGACCGAAGTTCGAATACAAGCTGGCATGGTTCCGCAGGCTGACGGCTTATGCGGCAGAGCTGCTGGAACTCGGCGCGCCGGTGATCCTCGCTGGCGACTACAACGTCATGCCGACGGAACTCGATGTCTACAAACCGGAGCGTTGGGTGAACGACGCGCTGTTCCGCGTCGAGGTCAGAGACGCTTATCACCGCCTGCTCGAACAGGGCTGGACGGATGCCCTCCGGCAGCTTCATCCCGGCGGACGCGTCTACACCTTTTGGGACTACTTCCGAAATGCGTTCGTGCGGGACGCCGGCCTTCGCATAGATCACTTCTTGCTCAGCCCGGATGTCACCAAACGGCTTTCGGCTGCGGTGGTCGACAAGCATGTCCGGGGATGGGAGCGCACAAGCGATCACGCGCCGGTTTGGATCGAGCTTTCAGATGTACCTAAGAGACGGAGGAAGACAAATGACGATGAATGACTGGCGCGCCGACCTGCATCTCGGGTTGGAAAAACTGGTCGATGCCGCCGTCGTTGCCGGCGCGCGCCAGGAGGATGTCTACGCCGCCGTTCTTGACGAGATTGGAAACCTTCGGCTCGCCTACGAACGAGACCCCGATCCCGCCGACGACGTCAGCGAACAGGTCGTCGAAGAACCGTCCAACAATTGGCCTGCCGCCGACAAAGGCTGAGCCGCACCGGCGGAGGGCACGGCAGGGAAGACGGTGGCCTTAGCCCATCACGCTCGGTCGGGGAGATCGATTCTCCCTAGTTTCGAAGCTATCCGCTGTCCGGCTGCTGCGCCTCCGCAGGCGATCCGTCTCCAGCGTATGATACCTGATGACTCTTGAGGAGTTCACTGCGCAACTAAAGGACTTTGCGGCGCTTTGGTGGACGTTCGATCGTGTACGCATCCGGTCCTATTCCGCGCTCGATTTCGCGCCAGGTAACCGGAGCCGCGACAGGATACCCTGGTCGCGCCCTCGGGGAGTAGGTACCGATGGCTGTAGTACCGCGGCCGTTCCTCAGATAATCGAGAAAGAGCTTTCCGGGTCGCTGCGAAAGCTGTGCCGACGTGATGTAGTGGTCGGGATCGGTGCTGGCAAACTGCTGCGCCAAGCGTTTGGCATAGGCGCGCGCCGCGTTATGCGACATCTTTGCCGGCAGAGGGGCCATGATGTGGACGCCCTTGCCCCCGGTGAGCTTTGGCCATGTCTTGAAGCCCTCCGTGTCAAGGAACCCCCTTAGCCGCAACGCGGTTTCGACGACGAACGCCCACGACACGCCTTCGCCGGGATCGAGATCGAAGATCAGCGCGTCGGCGTGTTCGATATCGTCCACGGTCGCCGCCCAGGGATGCAGTTCCACCGCGCCCATTTCGACAAGTCCCAGCAATCCAGCGAGATCGTCGACCCACAGACGGACCCCTTCGCCGCCCTCGCGCTTCTCTATGCGAAGCTGGTGGACCTCTGGCGGGATCGGCGGCAGCGGTCCCTTGTGATAGAAGGTGGTGCCGCGGATGTGTCTTACGAGTTTCAACGGGCGACCGCCGAGGAAATGCAAGGCGCGATCGGCAACGCGCGTCCAGTAGTCCGCAAGCTCCTCCTTCGATGGCGCGACGGCGTCTGGCAGCAACTGCAGTATGTTCTCCTGCGGCACCCGGACCGAGGCGGGACCAGCGGCCGGTCGCTGTTTAGCGGCATCTCGCGAGCCTTCCCGCAAGCCTTTGAACACCGGCTCCCGCAGCAGGCCGTCGTCCGTCACCCCGCCATAGTCGATCTCAGCGTAAACCTGCGGCTCCACCCAGGTCGCCTTGGGCTTGTTGATCGGGTGGGAGAGGGGGCTCTTGCCGATAATCAAGGGGTCGAGCCGCTCCCGCACCTCGCGCGCCGCCGCCAGGGTATACCCGGTTTGGGCCTTGCCCGCATACACGATGCGATCGCCGTCCCTGCGCCCGAGATAGAGCGAGGCAATCCTGCGCGGGTGCGCGCCGAGCTTTTCGACGAAGGCGACGATCGGGAAGGCCTTGCGCTTCTTGCATTTGGTCTTTGTCCAGATTTCCTGCCGCCCGGATCGGTATGGCGCGTCCTTGCGTTTCGAGACAATCCCCTCCAGGCCCATCTCGCAGGCGTGCCGATATATCGATTCTCCTTCATCAAGCTCGAGATAGTCGACATAGGCGATGGTGCCGGCCCCCTCTTCGAGTAGCTCGCGCAGCGCTCGTTTGCGCTCGATCAGCGGTACCCGTCGGAGGTCGTAGCCGTCCAGGTAGAGCAGGTCAAACGCTTGAAACGTAAGATGTTGCGACGAGCGTTTCGCGAGCTCTCGCCGAAGTGCTTGAAAATCGGGAAGCCCCGTCTTGCCGAAGACCGTAACCTCTCCATCCATCACCGCCTGGTGTCCGACTAGGTCCTTCGCGGCCGCCGCGATTGACTCGAATTCCTTCGTCCAATCCAGCCCGGTCCGCGTGTAGATCGTGATCTTGCCGCGCTCGATGTGCAGCTGCGCCCGGTAGCCATCAAGCTTGATTTCGTGGAGCCACTCCCCACCATCCGGTGGCCTTTTCTTCAGCGTCGGGTGGCAGGGTTCAATGAAGCTTGGAAAGGCGGATTTGGTCGCGCCGTGATTTGCAAGACGGGCGACAGAGGACGCCGCGGCATTTCGCCCCTCAGCGCTCTTCGAGATGCCTTCACGGGAAAGCAGGGGGTTGGCAGGCCGCCTCAAGACATGCCTCCATCTTCGGGCCAAGATTCAACCCCGCGGAACCGCATTTCGTTCCTGGGCTCGCCTCACGTAGGCAGCGGTCTGCTCACTTGCGGTTCCGCGCCCCCGACTTCCGCCCTTGCTTGGCTAGGATCATCGCCACTGTCGATTCGGTGCTCGCGTTCCCGAGAGCTGCTGATGTCGTCGCTGCGGTTAGTCTTCTAAGCAATGCCGAAACGTTCCCAGCCCCGCTAGTTCGGTGGTCGCTTTGATGTGCTATGAGGTCAATCGCCGACCGGAGAGCCTATATGAGCGACGACAACATTGTTAAGTTTGAACGACGGAAGCCAAAACAAGCGTCAAAGAGGGGCAGTCCAAGCCAGCGTAAGGCGTTTATCTGGCTCTTAGCGATCGTCGCAGTGGTCTTGGTGTGGGCTTATTACCAGTTCATCGCGCCTCCTAACCTGCCGTGAGAGATCGTCTCTCCACAGTAGTACCAGCTGCGGATGTTCCTCGTCCTAACCGGTCAGCCTCGCCCTCCTCACCGCCTTGTGGAAGGAAGCGTAGAAATATTCCGAGTGGCCGTGGCGCGGCACGGTCTTGAATTCGTCTTTTGTTTCGCCACTTGCTCCCGAACCGAGGTCCGTCGGACGCCTTGCAGGACGTGTTGAAGTTTGCCGTAAGCGCAGCCGCTCTAGCCGAAGAGCGACCCTGCAGCCCCATCTTGGTTGCAGAGTGAATTCTTCTAAGACAGACCTCGTAACAGGGTCGGGATCAGCTCCGACACGGTCGGGTGGACCGGTACCGCCCATTGAAGGTCCGTGAAGGTGGTCCTGGCGGTCATTGCGTCGATAAAACCGTGGATTGCCTCATCGCCTTCAATGCCGAGGATTGTCGCTCCCAGGATTTCCTTCGTGTCAGCATCCGCAACAACCTTCATGAATCCCAGAGTTTCACTGCGCTCCTTGGCGCGGCCAACGCGGGACATGGGACGGGTGGACACCACTACGTTTCGGCCTGACGCGCGGGCCTCCTTTTCGGTCATCCCGACACGCCCAAGCGGCGGATCGATGTAAAGCGCGTAGGCGGCCACCCTGCTCGAAACCCTGCGGTCCTCGGAGTCCAGGAGGTTCGCCGCAACGATCTCGAAATCGTTGTAAGACGTGTGCGTGAACGCCCCATGGCCATTGCAGTCGCCGAGTGCCCAGATGCCCGGTACGTTGGTTTCGAGACGGTCGTTGACTTGGATGTAACCGCGGGCGTCTGTTTCGACACCGGCCGTTTCGAGACCGAGATCGTCGGTGTTGGGCCGCCGCCCAGTGGCGACGAGGACATGGCTCACGTCACGAGACGTGCCATCCGCATTCAGAAGAATATCCTCTCCCTTCCTCGAGAACGAGATTTCGCTCACGCCGGTATGGACGGCGATGCCTTCGCCGGCGAGGATGTCCCGGATGGCGCTCGAGATGTCTTCGTCCTCGCGGGGCGCGAGCCGAGCGCCACGTTCGAGCACGGTGACCTCGGACCCGAAGCGCCGATACATCTGAGCGAACTCCAGACCGATGTAGCTCCCACCGATCACGGCCAAGTGGCGGGGTAGGGTGTCCATTTCGAGAATAGAGGCGCTCGTCAGATAGTCGACATCCTCGATCCCTGGGAAAGTCGGAATAACCGGACGTGCGCCAACGTTTATGAAGATGCGAGGTGCGGTCAGTTCTGAGCCGTTCGCGACCACTGTGTCAGCGGCAATGAACCGGGCATGGCCATAGATGATTGTTAAGTTGTTGAGGCCACCCAGCCACTCGATGAGCCCCTTCCTGGCATCCATGGTTACGGTTTGGGCGCGCTTTCGCACGGCGCTCATATCCACCGACACCTCTCTGCCGACACTCACGCCAAAATCGGCAGCCCGCCGGGCGACGTGAGCTGCCCGAGCGCTTGCGACTAACGTCTTTGTCGGCATGCAGCCGGCGTTGACGCATGTCCCACCGAGGAACTTCCGCTCTATCAATGCCACCTTGAGGCCGTTTTCCGCCATCCGGGCGGCGAGAAACGGCCCAGCCTGACCTGCGCCGATGAATATCGCGTCGTACTGCCGCATCAGACTGCTCCGACAACGAGGATCGCACCGATAATTGCGACGGCGTCTTCGATAAACGCGGCCGGCCTGTCCTTGCCGAATGCCGCCGCCATCTTCCCACGGGCTGCCGCGCCGCCGTATGTGCCGATGATCGCCCCGATCACGCCTGCGATCAGACCGCCGACCAAAACGTCTCCGGATGCGCCGATGGTTGCGCCCGTCAAAGCTCCGACAACAATTCTCGTGCCGAACTGTACCGGCACCTTGCGGCTCGGCGTCGTCGGAAGCTGGTCGCTGATCAGTTCCCCGATCGCGGCGACGGTGAATATCCAGGGGGTCCAGCGATAGCCCATGAATGCCAAGGACGATGAGGACACATCGAACCATCCAAGCCACGCGGCCCAGGCCACCGCAGCAGGTGCGGTCATAGCGCGAAGTCCCGCGATGACCCCGATGAGAAGAGCGAGGATGAGAAGCATTAGGATTTCCTTTGTCGAAGTTTCGGCGCTCAGCGCTTACGGCTGGATGGCTTCTTTCACCGCGTTGGCGGTGATAGGGATGTGTCTCAGGCGCGCACCCGAGGCGGCGAAGATGGCGTTTGCGATGGCTGGGCCGACTACCGTGGTCGGGGGCTCGCCAAGCCCCGTAGGAGCTTCGCGACTGTCCACGAAACTGATGTCGAGGTGCGGAGTGTCGGCGATCCTGAGAGGGGTGTAGGTGTCGAGGTTCCGATCGGCCACCTGGCCGTTTTCGAACCGGGTGCCCTCGAACAATGCCAGGCTCATGCCCCAGAGCGTCGCTCCTTCAGCCTGCGCCAGCGCTCCCCCGGGATCGACAATGGTTCCCGCGTCAATGACCGATGTCAGTCGCTCGACCTTCACGTTGCCGGTCGCCCTATCGACGGATACATGGGCCACGCAGGCAACCCACGTCGGCATCTCGCGTTCCTGACCGAAGCTCGTCGCGACCCCAAGTCCATGTCCGTCGGGAAGGGGATTGCCCCACCCCGCGCGCTCGGCCGCAGTCCTCAGCACGTGTGCCTGTCGGAGCGCGCCGCCGATGCTGTTCGGTGCAGAGCCGGCGTTGCGGCCGGTCCCTTTCAGCAGGCCAAGCCGGAATTCGACCGGGTCAGCTCCCACCTCGTGTGCGGCCTCGTCCATGAAGCTCTCGAGTGCCCAGTTCGTCCATCCGGGGCCCACGGACCTAAGCCAACCCGGACGAAACGTCGCTCGGGCGAGGTCGTTCGAAATAGCCCTGACCTTTTGCGCCCCGACCTCATACCAGTGATCGGCACCGTTGATGGAGAACGGATCGTACGGGACACCATTGGCACCTTTCGGCATGAAGGATGGAGCGAGGACTTCTGTTGGCCAGCCGGCGGCTGCATCGTGCTCCATAGCGACCACCTTCTTGTTCGAGTCGAACGCCATTCGAACGGTCTGAACGGCCGGCGAGCGCACAGAGTCAAACCTGCAGTCGTCCTCTCTGGTGAGGATCATCTTGACAGGGGTGTTCAACGCCTTCGCAGTCAGCGCGGCCGGCACCGCGTAATCGCCATTGAGCCGACGCCCGAAACCGCCGCCCAGCATGTAGGTCTTGAGGACGATCGTCTCCTCGGGACGACCGAGCGCCTTCGCAAGCGTCGGCAAAATCAGGCTCTGCCACTGGTTGCCCGTGTGAATTTCGAAGATGCCGTCCTTCTCGAATGCCAACGCGTTCGTCGGCTCCAGCTGGAAATGGAGAGCTGTGGCATTGGTATACGTCCGCTCCATCTTGTGATCGGTCGTACCGAACACCGCTTCGGTGTTCGTGTCCACTGTGTCGAGGATCGAGCCGACCTTGCCTTCGGCGATCAACGCCAAGGCATGATCCTGGAGGTCCTTCTCCGACACATTGCTGGTTGGGCCAGCATTCCAAGTCACGCGCAACTGATCTGCGGCGCGCATCGCGGCGACATAGGTTTCGCCGATCGCCATGACCCAGCCGGGTACCGTCTCCGACGGATCGTCCAGGACCACGGCACGGATGTATCCCTTCACATTGCGTGCGTCGCTTTCATCGACCGCCACCACCTTCGATCCGTACCTTGTCGGCGGGATTACCGGACGGGCGTAGACCATGCCATCGACGCGGGCATCTATGCCGTAGCGCGCGCTGCCATCGAGTTTCGGCGGAACATCAAGTGCAGCGACGGGGCGGCCGATGAGCCGGCGGTCTTCCACCGGCTTCGTCGGCATCGCCGCGAGCTCCTCTGAGGTGAACGTTCTGCTGATCCCGCTTCTGACGATCATGCCGTAGTCGACGTTCCGGTTCCCACTGACGACCTTGCCCGCTCGGGCAAGGCATTCTGTTGCCGGAACGCCGAGCAGTTCCGCTCCGCGCTCGAGCAGCGCCTGCCGTCCGGCAGCTCCCGCTTTGCTGAAGACCGGCCAGGTCTGGGACACCGACCAGCTGCCGCCGGTGACCATGAGGCCCCATTTGGCGGCGGAGTCGACATGCGTGATGCGGACCTGATCCCAGGAGACTTCGAGTTCGTCCGCTATAATGCGAGCAAGCGACGTTCCAACATGCTGTCCCATCTCCGCGCGGATGATGTTCACTTCCACAACGCCATTGCCGTCAATGGAATACCAGATGGTCGGCTCGAACGTCTGCTCCGGCACGAATTCGCCGCCCGAGGGCAGTTCCATAGAACCGATGGCGGACGTCGCGAAGCCGAATGCTGCCAGGGTGCCCGACGCGGCAATCAAGAATCTGCGCCTTGTCAGATTCCCCGCAGGGGGTCGAACATCTCCGAGCCTAGCCATGTGCCTGCATCTCCTGGGCGATCGTAACGGCGCGCTTGATCGCAGCGCGAATGCGCGGATAGGTCATGCAGCGACACAGATTTCCCGCCATCACTGAGTCGATGATCTCGTCTGTTGGTTCGGGGAAATCCGAAAGAAGCGTGACCGCCTGCATGATCTGCCCAGATTGACAGTAGCCGCATTGCGGAACCTGCACTTCGCTCCACGCCTTCTGAACGGGGTGCGAGGCATTCGACGACAAGCCCTCGATCGTAGTCACCTCGCCACCGTCCACCGCCGAAATCGGCGTGATGCAGGATCGGAGCGCCCGGCCGCCGACGTGAACGGTGCATGCGCCACACATGCCGATCCCGCATCCGAACTTGGTACCCGTGAGACCGACGTTGTCCCGAATGAACCAGAGTAGGGGTGTGTCTCCCGCGTCTTCCGTCGAAACGGGTTTACCGTTGACCGAAAACGATATGGGTTTCTGACCGTCACTCATGGGCTGCTCCTGCGCTACGGATTCTTGCGACGCTTTCCTCGAGGTTTGTCCATGGAGGGAGGTCTGTTCGAGTTGATCTCAGGTACTTGGCGATTTCGGCGAGGTCTCGATCGGTCATCGTCCTGAACGCTGGCATGACGACACCAGGCTTCCCGTCCTCGGCGCTCACCCCCTCAAGGACGGCGTGGAGCAGGTTGTCGGGCTTTTCCAGGAACAGCGCGGAATTCAGGCCGAGCTCTGGGCGAGCGTCAGCGACCTTTTCTCCGGCGTTGAAGTGGCAGGTGGCGCACGCCGTGACGTAGAGACGTTCACCTGATGTCGCCAGCGGAGAGGCGCTTTTGGCGGCGTCTTGCTCAAGCGATCTCGTTTCGGCTGCCTCTTGTTGGGCGGTCCTGCCGTCGCCGAGGGTGACCAGATACTGCGAGATCGCCTGGATATCGTCGTCCGGCAGCTTCGCCAGCCCCTGGTGAACGACTGGAGACATCGGACCCGCGGCGGTACCGTGCAAGCGGCTCGAGCCGGTTCTCAGATAGTCGTAGAAGTCCGAGGCACCCCACCCGGCTGGGGAGGGAGTGGTCCCATTCAGTCCGGGAGCGGTCCAGCCGTCGATGTCTGCTCCGTCCATCGAGCGATCGGCTATTTCGGCCCCAAGGGCGTTCCTCGGGGTGTGGCACGCCCCGCAATGCGCGATCCCTTCGACCAGATAGCGCCCCCGGGCTTCCGCCGTTTGTGAAATCGCGTTCTCCGGTTCAGGTGGGCGGAAAAAGAGCAGCTTCCATCCGGCCTGAAGGCAACGGATGTTCAGAGGAAAGGGAAGGGTGTTCGCTTGGTTGGCCTGCCGCACGGGAGTGCGGGTCATGAAGTAGGCATAAAGAGCGTCGACGTCGTCGTCGCTCAAAAGGGCGAAATGATCGTAGGGAAACGCCGGAAATAGGTGCGATCCATCTCGCGATACGCCTTCCCGCATAGCCCTCGCGAATGCGGATCGCGACCATGACCCGATGCCGGTGGTCGGGTCAGGAGTTATGTTCGTCGGGTAAATTGTTCCGAATTGCGTTACAAGGCCTCGACCACCCGCATAGGGTTTCTCCGGATCGGAGGTGTGACAGACGCCGCAGTAGCCCGCGCCCGCCAGAACTTCTCCGTGGGCGACGAGTTCCGGCGTGAATGTGCCCCCTGGAGACGGGGCGTCGGCTATTTCCGGTCGCCAGCCATATACGACGAACCCAGCCGCGGCGGTTGCACCCACGGCGGCCACAATGACCAACGCATTTCTAAGTTTTCGAAGACTTCCCCGCATATCCCGCCTCGTGGTTTTGTGGCGAGGATAGGTGAGGCGGGGTTTTGGCTATTGAACGCGGTGGGCATCTGTTTAACAGCGCCCACGTGCGTATCTCAACCAACCCGGTGTGATCATGTCGTGAGGGGGCCAGTCCGGTGGCCGATTGCTCGAGGCGACAAGCCGGAGAGGCCACCTGATGAAAGTCCGGTTCGACTGCGGGCAATATCAGGCGCACCACGACGGATTTCGGCAGACGCGCAATGGTTTGTGGCGCGGTTGCGCGGCTGCCGCGCTCGACTCTGATCCGCTTTTCCATGAACCAATACTCACGATTGCCGCATCAGAGCGATGATCTCCGACTGACTCGTTTTTTGTCACTATTCCCACGCAAAAATCCGATTGGTCGACGTCGTGCATTCCACGACAAAGGCGGCGATGCTAACGCGCCTTAAATGCGAAGCTAAATACCTGATTCGGTGTTGCCGTCCCGACGTAAGTCTTTAGCTTCCGACGCGATCGGCCAGCGAGGAAAACAATGACCGCCTCCTTTGAAAGTGAAGCGATTCAGTATTTTGCAGAGTTTCGGGAATCACATCTGACCGAATACGGGGAGGCAATGCGGGAATATCGCGTTGGGGGAAATTCGGGATATCCGCGCTTCGCAGGAAGCAATCGTGTCGTTCAGACGATGCAGGATATACACGGGGCTCTCGAAGAGACCTTCGCCGATCTTTCGGTGCCGAAAGGCTTCGTTACGCCGAAAGCCCGCAAGGACGCTTTGACAAATTTCCTTGCCATGTTGACGAAGCGCCAGCCAGAGTTCGATGAGATATCTAAACAGCTCATCGAAGAGGGCCGAGCCCAAACGAAACACTCCAAAGCAGATTGGCACGACCACGATTTCATTCCTGAGCCGTTCAAGCAGATTGACCGAATCAGGCGCGAGGTCATCGAGGCGCTTGAACACACACTCCAACTTTATGCTCCGGCGGCGAAAGCCCCAGAGCTGTCGATCCACGACCAGCTAAATAAGCTATTTCTGGGTTTCCATCGGTTCATTGTTCAGCTCGGAAAAAGGTATAGTTCAAGGACGACCCTAACGATTGAGGACGAGTACGACGTGCAAGACGCACTGCACGCCCTTCTGAAGCTTCATTTTACGGATGTCCGAGCCGAAGAATATACGCCATCGTACGCAGGCGGCGCTTCCCGTATCGACTTCCTCTTAAATGAGGACAGTATCTTAATCGAGGTCAAGAAGACTCGGCCGTCTTTAAAGGACAAGCAAGTTGGTGACCAGGTCGCCGTCGATATGGTCCGATATAAATCACATCAAAAATGCAAGGTGGTGTACTTTTTCATTTATGACCCCGAGCATTTCTTGACCAACCCTGATGGCCTGATCAAGGATTTGTCGAGGACGATAGACGGCATTGAGTATCACACGATGATCGCTCCAGCGATTTAGCCCGAGCTTGCGAGGTCTGGCGGATTGGTCGATCTCGGTCAGCGAAAATGCAGGTCCGACCATTCCCTACTGCTTGTATTTGGAAAGAAGTTTTTGAAGCCCGCGACTTCTCTCCGCCTGTTTCTCTGCCAATTCTTCGCGGACCTGCACGAGGTCCCGTAAGGCCGCGGCCGCCTCTCGGACACATCTCAATCGATTCGCTAGTTCGACGGGAAGCGTGGACAAGCTGAAGCGCTCTCCCGCTAGTTCCCTTTTGTGCGCAGCGAGAGCGGCCCTGTTGTACTGTACACCCCGTTCAGCAAAGTGCCGTTGTGTGTCGATATATTTCAAAATCTCCCCTGTATCGTCGTAGTACTTATCATCGTTGTTTATGACGTGCTTTGAGCCGCAGTATTCCCCGTGGACAAACGTAAGCGTGTTCCAATCGAATTTCGATTTATTAGCAAACACAAGGCCTTGTTGAAACCGTGGTGATCCTAAAGCGAGACTGACCAACTCTAAGTCCGACAGGTCGCCCTTCTGAAACACGTCGTCCAATGCCTTTAGCTTTGGTAGAAGCCAACCCTGCTCGATAGCCCCTTCGTTCAATTGCAATGCCATGCGTACCACGCCGTCCGTTCTGCCCCGGTGCATCAGTTCCTCGATGACTTCGAACACGTCAGCGGGGGGGATGCTAGTGACGAATAGCGCGGTGAAGTACTCTTGGAACGACCGATGAACGAAGGTGATGTAGTTTCCGTCTCTCTGAAGCACGCACACGGTGACGAGCAAATCTTTGAGGAAGGCTTCGCTGTCACACTCGAAGCCGCACAGTCTGACAGCAGCCTTTATATTCTCGATAACTTGATATTGAAGGAAGGTGAAACGCTCTTCCAGATAGGAAATGAAGCAGAAGGCGGCAAGCACGCGACGGAACTGTTCCACGTCCAAGCCCGATTCGATCTTTCTCGAGAACGCCCCCTTAATGAAATCGTGTTTGTGAAAAAGGGTTTGGAACGCCTGTTCATAAAACACATGGATGCGACTCGGCACGGCGGAGAACTCGCTGTAGGTGAGCAACATCAGCGTCGCGAGGAGCGGGACAGAGAGAAACTCCGAATGCTGGGCAAAATACTTCTGGGTAATATTGGAGATGAACTTTGTTTTGATGTCTGGCTCGAACTGCAATTTTGCCAGCATGAGTGTGGTCTGGTCCCGGGTCATTGGCAGCAATTTTGCCACCCGGAAAATTTCCCACGGCGCGTAGAAATCATCGGGTCGCGTCGAGAGCAGTATCGGCGCTTCGGTATACCGGTAGGCAAGATCGAGAATCTCGGCGGCATACCTGGTTCGGTTGTCGAGAGAAATTTCGTCAATGCCATCGAGAAGGACAATGAACTTTCCAGCCTGCATCCCAAATCGGAAATGCTCTTCGTTGAAGCCGGACACATAGGTGGAGACCTGCTTTACGAGATTGGAAATCAGTGTCTCGCTGTCGTCCAGATGCAAATTCCGGAGTTCGAACAAAATCGGTATAAAGTTCTTTTCGTATAATATCGCGTGCCGGAACATATACCGAACGAACAATGTTTTACCCAGGCCAGCGGTACCTTCAACGATAAGACGTTTCTGTGAGACGATTTTATTAAAGAAATCCTCATCCCGAAAGATTTCTCCACCTTCGCTAATATATGCTGGGACGTAGTTCTCCTTCAGATCGATCGGGTCGTAGCGATTGATCAATGTTTTGTATTTGGAGTAGCGCTCCATCGCCTCGGTCAGATACCTGGAAAACCCACGGCCAAAGCGAATCTTATACCGAGCGATCTGATCTTTGGTCGCAGTGCCTACGCTGGTGAAGAAATTCTCAATCAGGTCAGTTGCGGCATGACCCACAATCTCATTAACGTTCAATCCGATTTCGGACATATTTATTCACCCCCGCGACCATCTCCCGACTTTTACTAGAATGCGTCCGCGCTAAGCAACATCAAGTCTGGAAGGCGTGAAACGATCATCGCCCGGGACAAATTTTTCTACTTCTGCTGCCACCGGTCCGCAGTTCAAATTTCAGGTGCCGCTGTGAATTCGGGCGCTCGTCGTGTCGATGTAAACTTCAATCTGACGTGTCGTACAGCCTAGCCTGTTGGCGCGGCCAGGTCAGCATTGACGCGAGCCCGCCGAACCCGAGCACCGTCCGAATTTCTGCTTCCGATCATTGCATACGGTCGGACTAGCTGGAACGAGCGGCCGCCATCGCGCCAACCTCCCTCTTCGTACCACGTACTTCGACGGAAGCAGTTCATTGTCAGGCCCGGTTTACCGCAGGCGAGGACGGCAGTGAGCGTGTTGGTTAGAAACCGCGGGGGCCGCTCGCCCAGAAGCGAATGCCGCTGGCTCCTGTTCTCGCGCTCCGCTGCTTCGGACACCCCTCCGACTCCGTCTACGTCATCCGAGGTCTATTGCACCGCCCGGAACTCAAATCCTCTCGAGCGCCTGTTGGGCTCCCCTTGCGAGCGAGACCGTAAGTTCTCCCGCCGGGAGACGCTCTGCCAGCTTAGCGGCCTGTCCGGACCACAGGTTCGTAAAGTCATCTACGCCTGCCGGCTCCCGGTTGCTCCGGAGCGGGGCCAGAGCCGACCCAGCGGTCGGGAAAGCCGGAGCCAAGTCGCTCAACGGCCCGACCTCCCGCATCACGCGGTTCATCACCCCGCGAGCGGGGCGGCCGGTGAACACGTTCGTTATCGCCGTATTGTCATCCCGCGCGTTCATCAGAGCGGCGCGATGCACCGCCGGGATTTTCGCCTCCGGGCTGAAGAGGTAGGCGGTTCCGCATTGGACCGCTGCGGCACCAAGGACCAGTGCAGCGGCCACGCCACGGCCATCCGATATGCCGCCAGCGGCAATGACCGGAACACGTACCGCATCCACGACCTGCGGTACGAGCGCCATCGTGCCGACCTGGGTGGCCATGTCCATGTCGAGGAAATTGCCTCGATGCCCGCCGGCTTCGAAACCCATGGCGATGACAGCGTCCACACCGTGTTCTTCCAGCCAAACGGCCTCGGCGACAGTGGTGGCGGAGGACACGATTTTCGCTCCCGTGGCCTTCACGCGGTCCAGCAGGTCGGCAGGCGGCAATCCAAAATGAAAGCTGACCACTTCTGGCCGATATGCTTCTACGACCTCGCAGGATGTCTCGTCGAAGGGCTTTCGCCCTGTGACGGGTAGAGGGCAAGCCGGATCAAGTCCCACCTCGACGTAATAGGGCGCGAGCTTGGCGCGCCATCTCATGTCGCCTGCCGGATCGGGGTCGGGCATCGCATGTGCGAAGAAGTTGATATTGATCGGCCGTCTGGTTCGATCGCGTACGGACGCCATGATCTCGAGAAGTTGCTCGGCGGAATACTGAGCGCTCGGGATCGAGCCGAGGCCGCCGGCTTCCGAAACGGCAACGGCCATCTCCGGAGTTGAGGCTCCCGCCATGGGAGCCTGCAGGATCGGTAGTTCGATATTGAACAGCTCGAGAACGCGATTGTCATTCCAGCGCATCAAGGAAAGGTCCTTTCGGATAGGTGCGGGTCGGGGCGGCGAAACCCCTTGATCGCTCGGTCGTCTTTCAACCCCGCGACGAGCGCTGCTGCGATCGCGGCGACAACCATCGAGGCGAGCCACACGATCATGTAGTTGCCCGTGGCGTCAAAGAGAATTCCGCCGGCCCAAGCCCCCGCTGCGCCACCGAGAGCATGGCCCGCGGACAAAAGCCCCATCGACAGGCCCACTATCCGCACGCCCATCCGGCTCGCGATGTAGCTGGCGGTGATCGGAACGGTCGAGTAATCAAAGAGACCGAAGATCACAGCGAAGACCAACAGCGCCGCGTAGTCATCGCCAATGTAGATCAACAAGATGAAGCTGGCGGCGCGAACGGTGTAGATGACGGTCAGAAGCAGCGGCCGGTGCGTCCTGTCAGCCAGCCAGCCGGCGAGGATCATCCCGCCGAGATTGACGCCCGAGAGAACCCCGTAGGCGGTAGCGCTAGGGAGGGGGCCGAAGCCGCAATATGCGGCGTAGGGCATCAGATGTGTCTCGATCACGCCACTCGTCGTGAAGCCGCAAATCGTGTAGCTCCAGAAGACGGCGTGGAAAACCGGGCTTCTAAGTAGCGTTTTCAGATTGGCCGCGAGGGTGTCGGAATGCGCTCCCTCCGCGACGTCGTACTGCTTCGAGTTCGATTCAGCCGGCGACCCTCCCAGTAGCAGTAGGGATACAGGGATGAGCAGGATGCAGCCGACGGTCAGCACCAGGAATGCCGAACGCCAGTCGCCGCCCTGCATCATTGCCGCGATAAGCGGCATCATCAGCAATTGCCCGCCCGTCGATCCCGCCGTCCCGATCCCCGTCGCCAGTCCGCGGTTGCGGTCAAAACGCTGTGCGATGGCGGCTGCGACGACGTGCTGGGCGATCGCGCCAAAGCCGACGGCGGCTACGCCTGCGAAGCCGAGGGGTAGAAGCCATCCTGACGCACCGGGAGAGGCGGCCATCACCAATTCGAGCCCGATGGCGATCGCCAACAGCCCGCCGGCCAACAGCATGCGGGGACCCTGCCTGTCCGCAACCCCTCCGGCAAAGGGGGCCACAAGCGCCATCACGATCATGGCGCAGGCCGCGATTGAGGAGATCGCGCCTCGTGACCATCCAAACTCCGCCTGCCAGAAGGGCATTGCAAGCGAGAGCGACCCGCGGACAGTGAACGCGAACGCCAGGGTAGCGAATCCCAACCCGACGATCATCCATCGTGCCGCCCCGCCTTTGTCGACCCCGGTATATGACGCTGCTCTCATGCTCTATCCCCTTACGAGCCAAGTCGAGCACGAGGGTCCCGACGTTTGTAGACTTGACTAGATGCTCCTCATGGCGTCGGCCAACTCGGAAAAGGCGGTCTCAACGCGCTTGAAGTAGGTGTACTTGCCAATTCTCAGCGGTTGGACGAAGCCGGCCGCTGTCAGTATCTTGAGATGCACGGAAGCAGTCGCCGGAGTAACTCCCAGCTTCTCTGCAATGTACAACCCGCACACGCCTTCGGCCTCATCCACCGGATGTTCCGGGCCAAAGTAGGCGGAGGGATTTTTCAGCCATTCGAGAATCTGGAGGCGGTTTCCGTTCGCGAGCGCACTGACCTTATCTACAAAATCGTCTTCCATGATTTAACGATTAGCATATCGACTAATTGTTGTCGATCGGTGTATTGAGCTGTTTGCCGAAACTTGCTCGAGCGCGATCGCTGCGTCTTGAACAGATTGCGAGTTCGTTGAACGCGGGAACCGCTGGCGAAGCCGAGCATGCTGACTGGTACGCGAGGTTCAAATGCGTGTTTCCAGATACAAGACGCAGCGCGCACGCCGGGTAATGTCGCACGTGACTCTCGCCGGCCGATTGCGAGCCCGAACCCCGTTTCGACGACGGAGCGAGCCGCTTCTCCTGAGGACGATGCACTTGAGGATACGATGTTCTCGATCTTTTCAGATGAGACCGAGCCACCTGCCGAATGGAGAAAGGTCGTCATCGGCTTGGCGGCAATCACCTTCGGCGTGGTCGCCCAGTCGATCGACGGACCCTCTGGTCTCCAAAGCGTTGCACCCTTGTTTTACGTCGCCGGAATGCTGCCGGCAGCAGGAACGAATGGCGGAAACAGGCTATCAGCCAGTGCGGTCCTCTGTGCGATGTTGGCCTTCGCAAGCATCAGCCTTCGAAGCTTCGCAGACGGTGTCGAACTCCTCGCCGCGTGGGGAACGATCGTGATCTCGGCCTGCCTTATCTCCGCGCACCAGAGAGTGGGCGTTCGCCTCGAAACCGCGGCCGCTGAACTGGAGCATCAAGCTCGTCGATTCAAGCAGACATTCGACCTAAGTCCCGTCGCCCTTTTGGAGCAGGATTTCACTGAAATTGTGGAACACTTGCATGCCATCAAGGCAAGCGGGGTAGTCGATCTCGCCAAATACGCTCGCGACAACCCTTCTTTCGGCCCGGAGTGTGCAAGACGCATTTCGACGCGAGCGGTGAACCAAGCGGCGGTCGAAATGTTGGGGGCAGCCTCCCCAAACGAGCTCCTCGGAGGGCTACATAGGTTTATTCCGGAAGACGCTTCACTGTTTATCGAGGCGCTTCAAGCCTTGATGGACGGCCGTGAACGTTATGAGGGCCTCGCACGACTTCGAGGTCCGCGCGGAGACGTATCTACGGCATACGTCGCGATCAGGTTCCCGATCAAACGAGGCGGCGTCGCCCGGGTCATTGTAGGAATGATCGATGTCACGGAACGCCAGCGCATGCTTTCCGAACTTCGGGAAGCGCAGGCTGCCCTCACGGCAGCAAAGCGCTTTTCGGAGATGGGCGCGCTGTCGGCGACGATCACGCATGAACTGAGCCAACCCATCGCCGGCATGATGATGAACGCACAGACGTCGTTGAGATGGCTGCGGGAGAAGGGCGACATCCGAAGCGCAGTAGACTCCCTAGAAAGGGTCCTCCGCGACGCTCGACGGGCCAGGGACATTCTCGAGTTCACCCGATCCCGGCTCTCAGGCGACACCGGGACACAGGCGGACGACGTCGACGTTGAGAGCTTGGTGAAGGAAGTCGCCCAGATAATGCAGGATGAACTTCGCGCAGCAAATGTGCGCTTGGAA
Source organism: Sinorhizobium mexicanum (assembly GCF_013488225.1). Classification (NCBI taxonomy): domain Bacteria; kingdom Pseudomonadati; phylum Pseudomonadota; class Alphaproteobacteria; order Hyphomicrobiales; family Rhizobiaceae; genus Sinorhizobium; species Sinorhizobium mexicanum. Next base: position 1,937,731 of record NZ_CP041238.1, read on the forward strand.
GTCAGCATGGAACACGGCTCGGGCGAGATTTCCGGTCCGCGCGTCGAACTCCAGCAGGTCCTGGTGAACCTTGTTTCAAACGCGTTGCAAGCGCTCAGGGATGCCGATGCTGCACGTCGACGAATCCAACTGAAAACGTCATCGGACGGCCGCGGCGCTATCACCTTTACGGTCGCTGATTGCGGACCCGGTATTCCAGAGTCCGTGGCCGACCGGCTTTTTGCCCCGCTTTTCACGACAAGGCCGGACGGCATGGGGATGGGGCTGTCGATTGCCAAGAATGCCGTGGAGCGTCGTGGAGGTCGCATAAGAGCCTACAACCTTCTCGATGGCGCGGTTTTCGAGTTCACGCTCCCAGCTCTCGGTGCCTCCCACGAGCTGGTCTCCCAAGAGGCGGCATCATGACGGAAGAGGAATCCCTCGTTCTGATCGTCGACGACGATGAGAGCGTCCGGGAGGCGATCGCCGACTTACTGCGCAGCGCCGGCGTCGACAGCGTTAGCTTTGGAAGCACTGGGGAACTGCTGAGTTTCGGGAAACCGGATCGCCCAGGCTGCATCATACTCGATGTCCAACTCCCCGATCTCAATGGCCTTGCCCTGCAAGAACAACTCAATGCCAACGGGCGGTCGATTCCCATCATATTCATAACCGGATTTGGCGACGTCCCGACTTCGGTTCGAGCCATGAAGGCGGGAGCCATCGATTTCCTATCGAAGCCAGTGGACGCCGACGAGTTGCTGGCCGCAGTCGACAGGGCCATCGAACAGGACCGGTCCAGCAGGGCGGAGGCCCGGCGACTGATCGAGGTCAGCGCCCTTGTCGAGGGATTATCGGCACGGGAGCGGGACGTGCTGCGGGGCGTTTCGTCCGGTTTGATGAGCAAACAAATCGCCTACGATCTCGGTCTCACCGAAATCACGATCAAGGTCCATCGCGCCAGCATGATGAAGAAAATGCAGGTCGGCTCGATCATCGAGCTAATAAGACTGATCGAGCCTGTGAAGGACCGCTTATAAGGGCATTCCTCGTGGGAATCGCGAAATCACGGTATCGTCGACAACGTCGGTCTCGGGACGCTCGCTCCCCTTAACGTATTCGGAGCGCCAGACCCCATCGTCTCCCTGGTAGATGATCTTAGCGTTCGCTCCGCCGATCCTCTGTCGCATTGCAGCGAATTTGGCGGCCATTACCGCGTCGTGATGGGTCGCGTAAGGCTCGGACCAAACTGTTCCGACGCGGTACGCGAAGCCGCCGTCGTGTATTCCGATATGATAGGTCACGTGCATGTCGTTCACTCCGAAAGCTCATCGCGCGGCGTTACAACCCGCTTATTGGACGGCTGCTTTTTCGTAATATCGAAGTACACGTTTGCGTGCTGCGGAGTATCCAGGTAATTCGTTCCAACAAACAGGTAACAAACGATGCATGCCATGATGGCAACGATAACTGTTATTGGGAAGACCGTGTAAAACTCTTCCGCCGCTTGGCGGTTTCGACGCTCCAACATCCTCTACTCCTGTCTGTATTGCACAAGAGGAGAGTATGCTCGGTTCAGAATTTGCTATTGAACGTTCCTTGCTTCACTGGAATGTTCTCCGCAACCGGCAAAGCCGAGCACCGCGATCGTTTTCCGTCGCACAGGCTCCGGCGTTCACTCTTCACATTTCTTGAACAACGAGTTGCGCCGTCGGTGGCTTCTGCCGCGTCGCAGCCTCTCCATATTTCTCGCTGACACAAACTTCAGCTTTTTGGAGCAGTTGCTTGCTACGGAACCTTTCGCAGAACGCGTGGCCGCTAGGTCCAGCCGCGCTCCGGTTTCGCGATCCTCACAAAGAACCTGGAAAACCTTCAAAACGCCCCGACCAAGTTTCGATAGATTCCGAGAGAGTTGGCTTCATCCGCTGACGCACTCCTTGTGAACCCCCAGGAAATCCGAACGTCGGGTGGTCTATCCGCTATGAATGCCAATGTAATACTTCCGGCTCCAGTCAGAGCGTTGCCGACAGATGACCCCGAGCAAATCCTCGCTTTTGCAGCCGACGCGATGTTACAGGGCGTGAAGGTGGCGTTGGCGACACTTGTCGCGGTGAGGGGAGGCGCGGCTCGATCGCTAGGGTCTCAGATCGCGGTGGCGTCGGACGGTAGGTTCTGTGGATATGTCTCAGGTGGCTGCGTGGAAGCTGCTGTCGCGTCTGAAGCCTTGCTCGCGATGAGCGCAGGAAAGGACCAGATCGTCAAATTCGGCGCTGGCTCTCGCTTTTTCGACATCGTTCTACCCTGCGGCGGCGGGATCACGATCGCCATTCATGTTCTGAAAGATGTTTCGGTGATCCTCCAGACTCTCGAATTGCTGAATAAGCGACTGTCGGCAGCACTCCGATACTCGCCTTGCGGGCAGATTCTCGATCTTGTCCCGTCCGGCGGGCGACCCCGCTGGATTGGAGGGGATTTCGTAACGGTGTACCACCCGCGCCCACGAATTCTCGTGTGCGGCGAGACTGTAGAGGCCATGGCGGTCGCATCGATCGGAAAAGCGGCGGGATACGACGTCGTCCGGACGGGACAGGGCCGGAAAGAAATGAGCGCTTCAATCGACGAGTTCACTGCGGTCGTCCTGTTGCGTCACGATCTCGAAGCCGAGCAGGCGACCTTGAATGAGGCGCTTCGCTCTTCGGCTTTTTACATAGGTGCTCTGGGTAGCACGCGGACCCACGAGAAGCGGGTTCAAAGGCTCCAAGCTAACGGCTGGTCAAGCACGGACATCGATCGCATCAAGGCTCCCATCGGAGTGTTCGGGCCAACCCGGGACGCCAGTTCGCTGGCTTTGTCCGTAATGGCCGATGTTGCCGCCAGTCGGCTTGCAGCGTCGTATGAGGACCGGCGTTGAGGACTGAGCTACGGAGTTGACGGATATGACGGCCTGCCGATTCGAGTCGGAGAACAGAGCCACATCCCAAAAGGTCTTTTGGAAGCCGGAGAAACCACGAGGGTACCAGCCGCTCGGGAGGCATTCGAAGAGGCCGGCGTAGTTGGAGTCTCGTTCTGGCGTACCGACCGACCTGGAGCCAAAACCATCCAATAGAGCGCCGAGATTGTGTCGCAGCGGTGCAGAGGGATGAACCATGGCGAACGAGTTCTGGCTAAACGACGAACAGTGGGCGGTGATCGAGCCTTGTTTGCCGAAGAACCAACCGGCGCGCGCCGGGTGGACGATCGGCGCGTTCTCAGCGGCATCATCCATGTCCTGAAATCCGGCTGCCGCTGGGTCTACGGTCCCTACACGACGGTCTACAATCGCTGGAACCGCTGGTCGCGGCGCAAGGTCTGGCGCAAGCTGTTCGAGGCGTTGCGCTCCCTCTCCCCGGATGACGACTTTCACGCCATCGACCCGACCACGGCCAACGCCCATCGCGCGGCGGCCGGTGGAAAAGGGGGACGGAGACGCAGGTCATCGGGCGGTCCCGCAGGGGCAGAAGCACGAAAATCCATGTGGTCTGCGACAGCCTCGGCAAAGCCATCGCGCTCGAATTGACGCCGGGCCAGCGCGGTGATGTGCGCGCCGCAATCCCCTTACTGACTGCGTTACCCCCATCGCATTCCTGTGCGGCCGACACCGCCTATGACGCAGACAGATTGCGCAAGTTCCTCCTCGAGCGCGGCGACATCCCGGTTATTCCCAATAACCCCACGCGCAAATGCATCCATCCCTTCGACAGAAACGCCTACAAACGGCGAAACCTGGTCTAACGCATGTTCTGTAGGCTCAAGGACTGGCGTCGCATCGCCACCCGATACGACAAGCTCGCGCGAAATTTCATCGCCGCCGTCGAGCTCGCCGCAACACTCATGTGGTGGGCTGGTTGAGTCCGGAACTTAGAGTCAGGTCGGTGAGGCTTTCCTCAAACAGCCTTTCGAGCTCGGCGACGGATTTCTGCAGGTAAAGTTTCTGACTCATCAATGTAATTCGCAAGGGCCATTTCGGCCGACGATGACGGCCATCGTCTTACTAAACACCGTAATGCATGAGTTGAAAACACACGGAGGCAATATTTCAAGTTGCGGCTTCTCTCACGTATCCTGCCGAGAATTATCGGCAGAAGGGCCCTCGCCGGGAAGGGCTTTAGGGCGCTCCGGCAGAGCGAAACGCGCCTTGGAGACGATTTCAACGGATGAGATCGGAAAAATCTGTAATTTCGCTGCTGAAAAAAATCTCGAAAGAATTGGATTTATGTCCACCTACGTTCAATATTTCTGAACTAAGGCGTAAGTTTATGTCTTGAATTAACGAGCCAACATGGACGATTTGTTGAATGCAAGACTTCGTTCCGGTCGCTGTAATTTAATTCAAGACTTCGTTCTGAAAAAAAATTTCGTCTGTGTAGCAGCACAAGATTTTATGGTTGCCGTTAGACTGAAATTTTTCTTTGAAAATTTCTTCGTTTGTGCTCCCTTTATCTTGTCCGTTGCCGCAAAGCGCCAATTTCGCGGAGAAAGCATCGAGGCGAGGCAGGCGTCTGATTGTCGGCTGCGGCTCCGTGAAGAGGAGTATCGCCGTTGCCGGTCCCTATGAATGACGAGCGCTTGATGACGGCCGCGGAAGTCGCGGCATTTCTTTCGATCTCGAAAAAGACCCTCCAGCGCCACGTCGAAGACGCTCGGATTGCCTGCGTCGACGTCGGAACGGGACGGCGCGCACATCTTCGCTTCGCACCCCGCCAACTCCACGACTTCATAGCCAGTCAAACAAGGGAGGTCACGTCATGTCCGTCTACAAGAGCAAAGTCAGCCCCTTCTATCAGTACGATTTCCAGATCAGTGGGCGTCGCTTTCACGGAACTACCAAGGCCCGGAACAAAAGAGATGCGGAAGCCTTCGAGCGTCTGCTGAAGGAGAAGGCAAAGCAGGAAGTCGAGCAGTTCCGCAAGACGGGAAACGTGCCGCTCACCATTGACATCGCCGTCGGCCGCTACTGGACCGAAAAAGCCCAGCATCGGGTCGACAGGAAGTATTTCTTTGCGGTCCTTGAGCGTCTTGTCCAATATTTCGGCAAGGACAAGCGGCTGGACGAAATCGACGACGACGCGATCATTACGTTGGTCGCCTTTCAACGCAAACAGCTGCGATGGGGAAAATCGAAACTCAAGCACGCCGAAGTGAAGACCCTCTCAAACGCCACGATCAACCGGCAAACGCTAGTTCCCCTCAAGGCCATTTTCAGACGTGCCAGGGTACTGTGGGGATACCATCTGCCGCATGAACCGCAGTGGAAAGAACATCTGCTGAAAGAGCCGAGGGAGCGCGTGCGGGAATTCCAACCCGAAGAACAGCAGGCACTGGACCGTTCCATCAGAGAAGATTACCAGCCGTGGTACCAGTTTCTTCATTTGAGCGGCCGCCGCTTCAAGGAAACACTCCTTCGGTGGTCCGACGTCAACTGGGAATCCGGCGAGATCAGGACGATGGGCAAGGGTGACGTCGAAGTCTGGACGCCGATCACCCCGAGCATACGAGAGATACTCGAATCCTGCCGTGGTCATCATCCGGAGTTTGTGTTCACATTCGTGGCGAGGGCGACGAGTCAAGGCAAAGTCGGCGGACAGCGGTATCCGATCACCTATCACGGCGCGATTAGTCAATGGCAGGGGGACCGCGCGCGCTCCGGCGTCAAAAATGCGCGCCTTCACGATCACCGTCACAACCGGGCGACAAAGCTACTTCGGGAGTGCCGAAACCTGAAGATTGTTCAGCGGGTACTGAACCACGCCAATATAACCACAACCGCGAAGTACGCGCACGTCATGGACGACGAGGTCGCCGAGGCACTCGAACGCAACGCCAAGTCCCGAAATCTGTCCCGAACAAGCTTTGGCGGCGAGACGCAAGCAACCGATTTGCGTTGATTATTCAGGATCATGACTTCCTGCCCGTTGGGCAGTGGCTCAATGTCTTCTAAGCAGGTTGTCGCAGGTTCGAGTCCTGCAGGGGTCGCCACTTCCGTTCTTTCCGGCCCGGAGACAGTGGTAACAGTTTGTCCCTAAGACATGGGTGACAATCTCGTGCCCCAGGTTTTATCTACGGAGAGGTCAACTCGATACCCCAGCATGCTTGCCGGGTAGCCGCCGACTATTTCGTGTTCGGTGGCGTCCGTGACACCTACTGGGAGGGAACCCAGCTTCTCTCCACTTGTGTGCCGGAGACGGGCAGCGGTTTCAATGGCTGGTTGATGACGGGCGATGGCGTCCTGCAGGCCTCCAACGAATGCATCCAGCACGGCGCCGCAGAAGGACGTACGACGGGGATGGTCGAAAATGACCAGCACCTTCATCTAACTTCTCCAAACCATGTGTCGCTGAGCGTTGAGCCTTGCTGATAGGGGTCAGTCGGGTCCATCCCCATCTGGCAAAGTCCCGTTATCCACGCCTGCCCGGCGAGGGCCGGTATTACGCCGCGATAGGGACCGACATCCGCCAACTCGTCGACGGTGCACGTGAAGCGACTGCCGGTAATGGATTCATGGATGAAAGTTTCGCCGATGGCCAGTTCGCCGCGCGCATGCATCAATGCCAGGCGGGCCGACGAACCGGCACCGCAGGGTGAACGGTCGCAGCGTCCCGGCGACACGATCACCGTGTTGCGCGCTGTCAGTTGGTCATTCTCGCGGCGCAGCGGACCCATGAACTCGGTGGCGGTGATGCCGGCTATGTGGGGGTTGCCTGGAAAGGCGACCGGTAGTTGCTCGGCTGCCGCGGCCTTGAGTTTTTGCCCAAGGTTGCAAAGCTCCCGCGCTTCGGAAGGCTCGATGGCGAAGCCGAAATCCGTCGCCTCGACCATGGCGAAGGTCATACCGCCATAAGCGATGTCCATGCGCACGCTGCCGTGGCCTTCGACTTCGACCATCGCATCGCGATAATAGCAGAAGGCCGGTTGGTTCACGAGCCGCACGCTGGTGACCTTGCCATCCTTGCACTCGCAGCGCAGGGATATCAGCCCGGCAGGCGCTTCAAGCACCAGCTCCGTCACCGGCTCCTTCATTGGCAGAATGCCGGTTTCCAGAAGCACCGTGGCCACGCAGATGGTGTTCGATCCGGACATGGCCGGATATTCGGTGGTCTCGATCATGATATAACCCATCGCCACCGCGGGATTGTTTGAGGGCAATATCACGTTAGCGTTGTGCCAGACCGCGCCGCGTGGTTCGAACAGCACCATCTTGCGGATGTCGTCCATATGCTCCTGCAAGTATAGCTTCTTGTCGAACATTGTCTGGCCGGACACCTGGCCCACACCGCCCGTGATGACGCGACCGACCTCGCCCTCACAGTGGCAATCGACGACGTTCAGGCTGCGCTTCCATCTCATCTGGGGATCCTTGTTTGCAAATGCGGTTACTGGCGCTGCGGCTTGGGCAAAGATCGCGATGTCCACTGGATCAAGCTGACGCCTGACAGGATCAACACCTGACATCAGAAATTTGCGAGAACTCCGCAAACTGATAACATTTGCCGCGTAAGCACACGAACCAGAACGATGCTCATCATCCAGTAGAAAAACTATCGTATGCCTGACGATATCCGGCGACTTCCTCCGCTGAACGCATTGCGCGCTTCGACGTCGCAGCGCGACATCTAAACTTCCGGCTCGCCGCTGAAGAGCTCGGAGTGACGCAGGGTGCAGTAGCGCAACAAGTGCGCGGCTTGGAAACTATCCTCGGACTGAAACTGTTTGAGCGTCATCCCCGGACGCTTGCACTCACTGAAGCTGGGCGCGGCTATGTCGGCAACATTCGCCGGGCCTTCGAGCTGATCGCCGATGCGACGGATGCCCTGAAACCGGAACCTCGTCATCTTACAATCAGCGTGACACCGACCTTCGCGTCGCGCTGGCTGATCCCACGGTTGCCGGAGTTCACAGAGATGCATCCCGACATCGACCTGCGCATCCTGGCGACGGACCGGATCTCCAATTTCCAAACCGACGCGGTGGACTTGGCGGTGCGTTACGGGCGTCCGCCCTTCGGACCCGGTCTTCTCGCCGACCTTCTCTACGAACACGTGATTGTGGCTGTCGCAAGTCCTCTATTGATCGAGAAGCTCGGACCGCCGGCAGAGCCTGAAAATCTTAGGCATTACGCGCTGCTACATGATGCCCACGATTTTTGGCCTCAGTTTTTGGATGTCGCCTTTCCCGGAGGGGCCGCCACTTCGGGCAAGAACATCCGGTTCAACCAAACCTCGCTTGCGATCGATGCTGCGGCCGCTGGACAGGGCCTCGCACTTGCCAGCCTGTTCTTCGTGACGGAGGACCTGGGTTCCCGCCGCCTTGTCAATCCATTCAAGACAGAATTGCGGGTTGAAGCAGATTTTTATCTGGTCTCGCCTCGCAAGCCGCGCCACCCGGGGGCCGTTCGGGAGGTTCGAGAATGGATGGGCATTGCCAAGGCGGGGGCGAGGGGTTGAGACATCTGCCTTGGATCAATTGACGCGCTATTTGGTCGTCTTCCCGCCATCAATCGGAAATGCGAGGCGCTTCTTATCGGCTTCCTTCGCGTAGACCTCGGCCATCGGGAGCAGGGTTCAGCCGTACATTGCCATCGCCGGGCTCGTGTTCCTCTGTGGCTGGTGGCTCATCGGAGGCACGGCCTCTTTTCGCTGGGCTGCGCTTGGCCGCTTGACGTAGGTCACCGCCGATGGTCTGGCTGAATTGAAGCGGCGGTCCGTCCTCCTCGAACCTCCTCACGCGCTGGTCGTAGTTCGGCGAAATCGTGCCGAGCAGGCGGTCCCAGAACGAGAAATAGTTGCCGTAGTTGTATCGAAATCCCGAATGATGCTGATCGTGGAAAGTCGTGCACAGCAAGGGCGACGGATAACGCGCGGTCGATGAGGCGAAATACTCGAACCCACAGTGTCCGAACATGCCGTTGAAATGTTCGAACAGCCTTTGTCCGATGAGAATCGCTGGCGGAAACGGCACGACGAAAACGATCACGGCCGAGAACCCCTGTAGTAGAAAATTGTCGAAGACATCCTCCGAATAGGTGCTCCAGATCGTCGGCGCGACACTCTTGTGATGAAGCGCGTGCAGGGGATAGAGCCACTTCGTATGGAGCAGCCGGTGCATGAAATAGAACCAAGTGTCGTAGAGAAACATGCACAGGACAAACAGCGGTACCGCCGCCCACCAAGTGAAGGCCCATGGCGCCGGCGTCCAACCCTTTTGCTGGGCGTAGAGGCCGATGGTCAGTGGCAGGCAAGCGCTGAACATCGAAGCCAGGCTCTGGCGGATTTCCGCATTGCGGCGTTTGTCGGAACCGCGCCCCTTCTGAATTTTTCGCTCAGGATTGCGGTCGTTGACCCAGGTGAGGCCATAGCCAAGGGCGAAATAGGTAACGACTGTCGTGGCGTAGAACCCAAAAAGAAACAGCAGATAGAACAGTTCGTCCGACATCGGCACCCCGCAGCCCGAGCCAAAATCGTGCCGCTGGAAGATGCCATGCTGTTTTGGCAATTCAAAGTGGAAATGCGCATTGGTGAGACCGCGGGAGGTCGCCGCAACTGAGGCCGCATGTCGAGGGCCTTCATCGTAGCGCGGGCGGCTGCAACCTGCGTTGTAGCTTTCGGGCGCTCACGTTGACAAATCTAGATTTAGCGATCTCTAAACGTTGAATGAACGCAAGGCGAACAATCGCCAAACGGTTGCGGAACACGGAATATTCGTCACATTGGTGTAACCTGTCATCACCGCCGCTGCGCCGGGAGCAGACCTATCTCAGTTTCAGCAGCAGTGTCCGCAGGCCGAGCTGACTGGCCGCCCTCGCGGCCTCATCAAGAGAGAACCATCTGGTCTTGCGAACCGCCTTTTCGGGAAACGACTTGGCCAACGTTTGCATTTCCAGCACGTGGACCGTCACCCTGTATCGCCGGGTGCTGCTGTCCTTGAAATAATAGAAGCTCCCGAGCGGGCTGGCATCAGCCGAGCCGATGATGCGCCTCTTCGAAAGCCCCTCGCTCAGCGGCCGATTTCGAATCCTCATCGTCTTCGATATGGTCTTTCGGCAATCCCCATCGGCCGTTGCGACGGCTGCCCACGAGGAGGACTTCTGGCCTCGCCGTCTTACTGCGGCGGATGCAGATTGCGCCGGCCTGCTCGATCTCCTCCGGCTCATTTGAGTTGTTTGACTCGAAATCCGGAGCTTTCTGCCGCATAGCGTCTCTCCCGGGTTCAACTTCGAATTTGCGGTCCAGCGACGCGGATATCGCCATCTTCGCTACGGGCGATTGGTGGGCTAGTTATCAAAAAAGAATGTCCGTGGGATGACCGCGAAGGCAGGCGACACTCTCAACACACGGGACCTCCTGCAGGCGGAACCGCGTATCGCGGCCCATGTGCAGTCCTCAACCACTAAAATCTGAGAGTTGAGTCGAGACGATCGAACCGCCAATATTCCTTCTGCCTAATTCGGGGAGATGACTATGGACGCCGATCTGACCGAGTTGTTCATGGGAATTGGTGCAGCATTGCTCGTGATTGTGACGTTAGTCGCGATTGCACCCGAGGTTGGGGCGCCGACCGATATCGTTGCAGTCTCTATTGCATCTGCATCGTAAAAGGTCTTTTCCGCTGGCGCCTGCAACGGGATTGACCGCCGATTTCTCGCTTGTTCTTTGCGCCCGGCGGCAGAACCCATCGCGCGATCGATCCTTGGCGGCCACAATTTCTGGATTGAGGAAGCGAAAGTGGCATCCTCGTCAGCGCTCTCTAAGCAGTGGCACCTACCAACAAAAAAGGCCGGGCTGAACCCGACCTTCCTGCAGCCATTGCCAGTACATCCGTGGTCAATGGCGATATGGCTGTTCTTTTAGTTGCTGAACGTGACGAGAGCGTGACAAAGGCGTGATGCAATCAGGCGTCCCGATATTGTGGATCATGGTGGATGAAGCCGACGAGAGCGTCTTGATGCCGAGCCGTTGCCCGACCATCACGGTGGAGATGCCCCGCAGGCACTTAAACATGGCGCATGCGGCGGCGGCGCCCGGGGGCAAAGCTCGGTATCGCGCCCGAGTTCGGCTGCCCGACGCGACGCGGCGAACCATCGCCTCAACGCGAGGAAGAAATGAAGGTCCCAGAACGGGGCAGAAGGGACTATTGGGGCGTCGCTCTGGGACCTCACGCGCTCACGCCGGCATTGGGATAATCCGCCGTTGGCGCTCAACGGCTGCAATATGTGTCAGGAGGAACGTTCCGCAACGGCCTTAGGACCTATGGCTGTGCAGCCTGGGACTAAGGTCCGACACATGTCCTTTTTCGGCTGCCTCCTGCGGCGGTCGCCGGAACACTCTTGAATTCAACGGGTTCGGTTTCGGAAGGGATTTTACTTGGAGTACTTCCGATGATGAAAGGTATCCTCATTAAAAGCGCAATCGCTTTGAGCCTGGGCGTCACCTACACGCCTGCTTTCGCGCAGACCGAGCAGCCGGCACAAGGTCAATCCACCGAATGTCCGGCAGGAACCGAATGTCCGCAAGGCGGTGCACAGGGGCAGCAGCCCGATGCGCAGCAACCGGGCGGTGAAGCTACCGGCCAAGGCCAGCAAGATCAGCAGCCCGGCGCTGAGCAGGGCGGAACCGGACAGCAGCTGCAGCAGGATCAGCAGCAGCAACCTGATAACGGCACGTCCAAGCAAAAACAGCAGCAAGATCAAGCCGCTCCGGAAACAGAGCAGCCGGACCAATCCAATACCGAAAAGAAGCCTGCGGACGGCCAAACGGACCAGCAGCAACCCGATCAAGGGCAGACCAAACAGCAGCAACCCGATCAGGGTCAAACCGAGCAGCAGCAGGGCGGAACCGATCAGCCCGCTGAGAGTGAATCGCAGCAGACCCAGAAGGGCGAGGCTACTGGCGGCGGCGATGTCAACGTGACGGTGGAGCAGAAGACGGAGATCACGCAGATCGTCAAGGAAGAGAAGGTCGAGCCTGTCGACGTTGATTTTAACGTGACGGTCGGCGCAGCCGTCCCCGAAACCGTCGAACTGAGACCTCTCCCGCAGCGTATCGTGAGGATCGTGCCAAGATATAAGGGCTATCGATTCTTCGTCTTGGCCGACGGCCGAATCGTAATCGTCGAGCCTTCGTCGCTTAAAGTCGTTGTGGTCCTGGCGTAGCGATTCCGAACCGGGAGGTTCGTTACGGTTTTGCAGCGAACCTGCCATCTCGCTGCCTTGGCGTGTGGCAGCCGTAAGGCTGACACAGCAAGGCGGCGGAACTTTTGGGCGGTAGTCTTGTTTGCCAGGTCAGGAGGAGCGCATGCCACCGCCAAAGGAGATGGATTTCGTGTTGGCCAGTCTTCCCTTGAGGACAGGGACCTATGTTCCCGATGACCTCATTGAAGACTGGTTTGGCCCAGGCACGGGAATGAATCCGCCGGCTTCGGCGGCGCTGGCGGAAGCTGCCTCCTACGGCCGGCGATTCGAGTGTGAATTCAAGCATTATCCCGAACGCAAGGAGGGTGTTTTCTGGAAATGGGTACCAGCGATTTAAATCAGGACACATTGGAGGCGAAAGCGATCGCCGCGGTCGCCGAAGAACTTGAACGGCAGGCAGCCGAAAATCCCTCGAAACTGCGTGTGAGCCGAACCGCGGGCAAACTCACCGTCAATGGTGAAATCGATGTCGACGCGGTGGTGATGGTGGTCGTCGGATCAATGGCAGGTGGTCCGTGAGGCACAGAATTGACCCGTAGCCGGAGAGGCTGACGCGCCAACGGACGGGGAGGCAGGCCGCATCGGGAACTTATCCGTTCCAGCACCGTTCAGCTTTAGAGACAACTTAAATGAGGACATGGAGGAGAAGCCATGAACATCGGCAAGGTTCTCGCAACCGGATTGACGATGGCCGGCGCCCTTATGGCCCTGCCATCCGCTTCGCCGGCACAGTCACTGGACTTGTATCTTGGCCCGGGTGGGCCTGACGTGCAGATGCGCGATCGAGACTATGACCGCGACGACTATCGATCTTATCGCGGTTGCAGCGAACGCCAGGCCATTCGCCGTGCCTACAGGATAGGGCTTCGTGATCCTGAGATTGACGCCATTACCCGCAGGCAGGTCGTCGTCGACGGCGTTGGGCGGGGCGGCCGATACACGACCGTATACTTTGCAAACCGGCCAGGTTGCCCTCGTATAGGCTAGGCTTAGCGATCGTCTCCCGGCCGGGAGGCCTGTCCTAGCGCTTGCACGCGACGGCACGCGCCCTACCGAGTCTAATATCGATCAGTGCTGCATGCCTCCTCAAATCGTAGCTGATTTAAAGAAACATGCAGCAGTTCAAGGCCTTTGCGCGTCTGATAAGACACGGCGGCACTTGGGGGGTATTGCGGATGCGAGCTGACAATAAATTCTTTACGCCGGCAGTCTGACCACAGTCGCGCCTGGCGCCTTGAGACCTTGGCCGCTGAGGCGACCGGCAGCATGGCCAATTCCATCACGATGTGGGTTTCACCGACTTCTGTGGACGTTCATGCCCGGTTCAGTCACGGCAGGGAAAGATCGCCGGATCGGAAACAGATTCGGTGATATGAATGAAGAAGATCGGTGTATTCATCCTTGCGGCGGTTACCGCATTCACTGGCTACACACCGGCTCAGGCCATACCCGTTGCACCAGTGTCGCAGTCGAAGCCGAGCGGGATGGAATTGGTCCATCACAGGCCATGGCACCATGGCGGACCGCGTCACGGTTGGCGCGGCAACGACGGACCTCGTTATGGTCATTACAACGGTTACCGCGGTTATCGCTACCGGCGCGACGGATATCGTCGGCATAGTGACGGGTGGTGGTATCCACTGGCAGCGTTTGGAGCGGGCATGGTTATCGGGGGCGCAATCGCAGCACCGCCACCACCGCGACGCGTCTATAGAGACGCGAGCCGTGCTCATGTCGATTGGTGCTATGCGCAGTACCGCTCTTACCAGGCGTACGACAACAGCTTCCAGCCTTATTACGGGCCCCGCCAGCAGTGCGTCTCGCCCTACTATTAAGCGTGTCCGAAGCTGATGGTCGCCTCATGCGCTGAACCGGATCAGCAACTCAAAGTCACCGCGCCGTGCGTCTCAATGACGTGCGGCGCGATCTCATCCAGCAGATGGGGCCCGCGAGTACGAAAGCCTACTGTGGCGTCGCGGGTTGCTGTGGCGTTGCCGGTTGGGCTGGCGTTTCCGGTTGCGCTGGCGTTGTTGGCTGTGCTGGTGTTGTTGGCTGTGCTGGTGTTGTTGGCTGTGCTGGTGTTGTTGGTTGTGCTGGCGCTGCCGGCGGAGTTGCTGGTTCCGTCGTCTTTGGAGCTGGAGTCGTTTCGGTTGTCTGTGGACCGGTTCCCGGCATCAGATAAATTACGGCAAGGATGATGAGTGCGACAACGATGATGCCGATGACCACATTTCTGTTCATGGCGACTCCTCCTCAGGTTGGTCGTCTCAACGTGAATATTGGGCCAGAAGTCAGATTTTTCAACCAGTAGAATTAAAGGCGCCCTCAATCTACCGAAGACTGCAGCGGCGTTCTTAGGTCATGCTAGCAGTAGAGGACCTCGACTTTACAATGATTCGCGCGGAACTTGTACTGCGGCGGCTGCTCCGTAGGAGGATTCTTATTCGGTCTTTGGCGGAACTCGTCGATCCAAGAGCTTCTGGAAGATTTCCGCCTGCATTTCCGCAGCTGAACGAATCGCGGCGAGATGGTCGAGCATCGAGCCGAAGGCGACCAGAATGAGTCCGCCGGCTATTGCAGGGAACGCCCAAGGGAGCACGGTGAGCAGGGTTCTGATGTCGGGAGAGGGCACCAGCGTCATTGCAAGCAAAGCGAGCGTGCCGATCGCGATGACGCCGCCCAGAAATTCGAGAAACTTTCCCATTGTTCCTCCCGGTTTTCGTTTGCCTTCGTGCGCTGGTTCCACGGTTTAATTGCCTGATACCTGGCGTCCGGCTGGTGGTCCCGTCCTCAGAAAAAACCCCCGGTAATTGGGGCCGGGGGCGTCGATCGAAATAATCTTACTGCATGTTTCCGTAAATCGTAGCCGATTTAACGAAACATGCAGCCCACTCGAAGTGCTGCAGCGTCCTTTGGGCGTCTGATCAGACGCGCGGCGCTGTAGCCGTCAGAATTTCACGCCGACGCCCACGGTGAACTGATGTTGGTCGAGATCGACATTGACGCCGTCGATGTCCTCGTCGCCGAAATCATTGTAGCGATACTCGGCACGACCGAAGACGTTGTTGGTGAAGCCGTAATCGACGCCGGCTCCGATAGTCCAGCCGTTGAAGGTCTCCTTCTCCTTCGGCGCGCCGGGAACATCCACGAAGCCGCGGGTCACCGCCCAGCCGCCGGTCGCGTACAGCAAGGCTTTTTCGTTCAAGGTGTAGCCGACGCGCCCGCGCACCGATCCGGAGACGTCGGTTCCGACCCCGGTGTTCGCGCCAAGAGCGTTGATAGTCTTGTCGTTCCAGTTGTAGGTGACGTCTCCTTCGATACCGAGAACCCAATCACCCTGCTGGTAGTTGTATCCGGCGAATGCGCCGAGAAGGCCGCCATTGAAGTCCTCCGACGCGCTTGCCCCGGGCACACTTAAATCGCTGTTGAGCCATCCGCCGCCGCCTTGAAGGCCGACATAGCCGCCGGTCCAGACGAATGTGGGGGCAGCTTCGACAACCGGCGCCGGCGCTGGAGCCTCCGTCAGGTCCGCTGCGTTAGACGTTCCCGCCAGCAGCGACGCGCCGAAGATCGCAACAAGCACGGTTCTGCTCATTCCAGATGTCTCCGTTGTCTAACTACAAAGAGTAGCAACTAATGAGGAACGAGTCTGCCAAAAATCAGTTCGGTGGCATCCCACGCATAGCGCAAAGAAAAACGGACCGGCGGGGTTGGATTCCGACCGGCCCGTCCCGGAAAAATCGCGGAAAGGGGAACGTCTCTGCGCGGGGCTGCAAAATGCCGCGCGAAGGGAGATCGATTGCCTCTCGATAATGCCCGAATCGCGATTTCGTAATTGACATATCACGCACAAAATTTGACGTTATCCGCATGTCAAAGCGCATCGAAAAACAATCTCCGATTGAGGTCGTGGTTGTCGTGCTGCCCGAGTCGTCGATCATGTCTCTGGCCTCGGTACTGGATCCGATGCGCGCGGCAAATCGCGTCGCAGGCAGGCAGGTCTTTCGCTGGCGGCTCCTGTCCGGCGACGGAGAGGCGACAATGCTGACTTGCGGTGTTCCGATCAATGCCGAGGGTCGATTCGCGCCGCCGCTCGGCGGTGATCTTCTCCTGGTGATCGGAGGCTTCAATCTCAACAAGCATGCCGGCAAGCGGTTTCTCGCGACGCTGCAGGAGTGCGCCCGTCATTTCGATATTGTCGCGGGGATCGAATCCGGCTGCTGGTTGCTCGGGCGGTCGGGGCTTCTCAATGGCCGCAAGGCAACGGCGCACTGGGAAGAACTCGAGGATTTCAGCCAGACCTTTCCGGCGCTTACCGTCATCGGTGACCGCTTTGTAACCGACGGCAAATATTGGACTTCCGGTGGCGCTTCGCCGACGTTCGACATGATGCTGCATCTGATCACCGAGAGGTTGGGGCCGGCCCTGGCGCTCGATGTGGCCAGCATCTTCGTTTACGACCAGATGCACAGCGCTACAGATGTCCAGCCCTTCGTGTCGCTTGGCCGCATCGAGGCGCGCGATCCGGAACTTGCCGGAGCGATAAGGCTGATGGAACGCACGCTGGAGCGGCCATTGACCGTCGCGGCGTTGGCGCGGCGGCTGTCCATCTCGCGGCGAAAGCTCGAACTCCTCTTCGCAAGGGGGCTCTCGATCAGTCCCGCGGCCTACTATCTCCGCCTTCGGCTTCAGGTGGCGCACCGGCTTGTTCGCGATTCGGCGATTCCGATACGCGACATTGCCTTGCGTTGCGGCTTCGATAGCCTCTCTGCCTTCTCGCGCGCTTACAGCCGCGAATATCAATCGAGCCCGTTGAAGATGCGAAGTGTCACCCGCGGAGAAATTTCTCGAGGCGGGGACGTGGCACGGCCGTAGAGCAAATTCGCTCCCGGTTTCAGACGCGGGACAGGTGTCAGCGGGACGACCGGGCCGACACGCTCGCCGCACAGGCCCGTTCGAACTCCTTGACCGTTTCGGGCGTGTTGTCCCCGGGCAATACGGCGTCGGCGGCATCGGTTTGCGCCGTGGCATCGCCTTCGTAGACATAGGACTGAATGTAATAGGCGATCTCACCCTTCCAGACCTTGCGGCCGTCTATCTGCTCACAGGCGACGGCGTGTTCGAAGTCCGCTTGCAAGTCGTCCACCGAGGCGACGTTCGAAGGCACCTGCGTGGGCGCCAGGAGCGAAGCGACGAACAGGGCGGTAAACATGAGGGCGGTCCTTTTGACGCAAACTGGAGGGGGAAAACAGTTGGAGGGCTCATTAGTTCCATCTGATAGAGACCGGATTGTGCAGTTAAGGAAGAGCGAATTTCGCGAGTCCAGGCGATATCCGCCCTGCGATGTGTATGAGCCACAGTTCGAGATTCGTCGAATGTTAGGCGCCTCGCGTCTGTGCCGAAGAACCTCCCACAATCGGCTTCAGACGCGAGCGGAGGCAGGAGCTGGCTGTGACGCTTCCTGAGCCCGAAAATGTTACGCGATGCCAAACAAAGATAGCGCTTTGCGTGAAGTATATTCAGTAAACTATTGAAATTATTGGTGAGCGCGCAGGGATTCGAACCCTGGACCTACTGATTAAAAGTCAGTTGCTCTACCGGCTGAGCTACGCGCTCCCGCGCCGCGGCCGTGAAGCCCGGTGGAAGTGGGCGGACATATGCACGCGAGCTTGGCTGCGGTCAACCTAAAAAATACAATCACACCATGCTTATCCATGCGGAGCGACGCGACCGGAAAGCAAGAATGCGACCGATTCGCGTAAATGGTGTGGCTGCATGCCGCGGAGCCGGATTCCATTGATCGGGTTTCGGTCAAGGGCCGGGCGCGTGCGGCAAAATGATCGCCAAAAGGTGATTGGTTTCACTGTATAGGTATACGTATAGAGAGGCGATATGCCGAGTGCCGGAGTTCTAGCCGTTGTCCATTGCCGATATTTCCATCTGGACCGCCATTCTCGCAGGCGCGCTGTCCTTTCTTTCACCCTGCGTGCTGCCACTCGTTCCACCGTACCTCTGCTATATGGCCGGCGTCTCCGTGGACCAGTTTCGTGGTGGTGACACCGTCGCGATCGCCAGCACCCGGCGCGCCGTGCTGCCGGCGGCGCTGTTCTTCACACTCGGCTTCGCGACCGTCTTTGTGGCGCTCGGCGCGGGGGCGTCGTCGATCGGACTCTTGCTGCGGCAATACATAGACCTGCTGTCGCGCATCGGCGGTGTTATCATCATCGTCATGGGGTTGCATTTCCTTGGCGTCTTCCGCATCGGTCTGCTTGCCCGCGAGGCGCGCTTTCAGGGCGGCGGCAAGCCCGCGACACTGTCCGGCGCCTATATCATGGGCCTTGCCTTCGCCTTCGGCTGGACACCCTGCATCGGCCCTGTTCTCGGTACCATTCTCGGCGTCGCTGCCGCACGCGACACCGTAAGCGACGGCGCACTGCTATTGGCGGTCTATTCGCTTGGCCTTGCCGTCCCGTTCTGGATCGCGGCCGGGTTTTCCGGAGCGTTCATGCATTTTCTCTCACGCTTCCGGCGCCATCTCGGTCTCGTCGAGAAACTGATGGGCGGACTGCTCGTTCTGGCGGGCCTCGCCTTCCTGTTCGGCTTGATCAGTTCGGTTGCGATCTGGTTCCAACAGACCTTTCCGATCCTGATGCAAATCGGCTAGAGCGTTTTCACCGTTTCATCGAACTGGCGAAACGCTCTAACTCTTTGAAACGACGCACTTCCGGCCGGAAAACCGGAATTGCTTTAGGCATTGTTGCGGGCGGGGAGGGCACATGACGGAAATTGCAGGTCTGGTGCTGCCGTTCTTCGGGCTGATCTTTCTCGGTTATCTTACTGCTCGCCTTGTCGATCATCCCGGCGAGGCGATGGGCTGGCTGAATACGTTCATCGTCTACCTGGCCTTGCCTGCGCTCTTCTTCAAGCTGGTCTCGCGCACACCTGTCGAAGAGCTGACGCGCGCAGATTTTATCCTGACCAGTGTCGGGACGACCTATGTGGTCTTTGCTCTGATCTTCTCAGTCGGGCTGTTTCTACGCCGGAACACGATTGCGGAGGCGACGATCCAGGGATTTGCCGCCGCCTATGGCAACATCGGCTACATGGGGCCGGGGTTGGCGCTGCTTGCGCTCGGTGAGGCTGCCGCTGTCCCGGTCGCGCTGATCTTCTGCTTCGAGAATGCGGCGCACTTTACCGTTGCACCGGCAATGATGGCGGCTACGGGTGGTCGTAAGGAGCCGCCCGCCACCCTCGCACTCGGCATTATGCGGAGGATCGTGCTGCATCCGTTCATTCTGTCGACCTTGGCCGGCGTCGCCGCGGCGTTCCTCGCAGTACAGCCGCCAGTGCCGGTTCAGCGGCTGATCGATTATCTGGCGCAGGCCGCCGCTCCCTGCGCACTGTTTGCCATGGGCGTTACGCTCGCGCTGCGGCCGATCAAGAGGATCCCTGTCGAAATCGGCTACATCGTCCCGGTGAAGCTCATCCTTCATCCCGTTTTGATGTATGTCGCGCTCAGCCTCGGCGGCGGCTACGATCCTGTCTGGGTGCAGACGGCCGTGCTGCTCGCGTCCCTGCCGACGGCAACGAACGTCTTCGTGATCGCCCACCAGTATCACGTCTGGCAGGAGCGCGCCTCGGCGACAATCCTCATTACGACACTGCTTTCGGTCGCATCCGTAACCGGCTTGCTTTTTCTGATCCGGTCAGGCGCTCTTCCCGCTGATCTTTTCCCGTAGACCCGCCTTGAGCGCATGAATCGCGCTGCCCGGATGAATGCCTTCGCGCATCAGCAGCCCGCGAAGCGGACCGGCCGACGAGAGCAGGTGCAAGCCGACAGCGCGCAGCGCCTGAACCGGAAGGAATCCGGAAAGCAGAGAGCGATTGAGAAGATCGACGCTGGCGGTTCGGCTGACGATATCGATCCGCCTGCGGCTGTCGAACCGGTCGCCGGTGTCGGCCGGCAGCCTGCCGCCGGTCGACGATCCGACGAGTTCGACGAGCGTCATGACATCCCGCAGACTCAAGTTGAGGCCCTGGGCGCCGATCGGTGGAAAGGCATGGGCAGCTTCGCCAACCAGCATCGTGCGCCCCTTGCCGAAGCGGCGGGCCGTCATGCCCGAGAGCGGGAAGGACTGTGGGATGCCTTCTGTTGTAACCTTGCCGAGTATCGATTGCATCCGATCCTCGATCGCGCGCGAAAGCACATCGGGCGCAAGCTTCAGCGTCTCGTCAGCATCGCGCGGTTTCTGCACCCAGACGAGGCTCGAGCGGTTCCCCGGAAGCGGAACCTGGGTGAATGGGCCAGCTTCGGTGTGGAACTCGGTCGACACGTCCTGGTGTGGAAGCTCATGGCCGAAATTCAGCACGACGGCCGTCTGCGGATAGGACCATGTGTGCACGGAAATGCCTGCCGCCTCGCGCACGGCAGAGCGCCGGCCATCGGCGCCGATGACCAGGTCGGCAGTGATCGTCCTCCCGTCGTCGACTCCGATCCGGACTTCCTCCTCCGCGAGGTCGAAGGTCGTTGCCGCCGCCGTCATTCGGTCGAGCGTCGGCAGCCCGGCTTCATGCTTCTCCAGAATTTCGAGGAAGGGCGCGTTCGGAATATTGTAGCCGAAGGCGTCCAACCCCACTTCCGATGCCCTGAAATTGACCGGCGGCGCACGCAGCAGACGCTTTGTGTCGTCGATGATACGAATGGCGACGAGCGGCGCCGTCAGCGGCACGGTCTCGTCCCAGAGATCGAGCTCCTTGAGGTATTCAATCGACTGGTCCATGAGGGCGGTGGTGCGTCCGTCGGCGATCACGGGCTTCGGCCCGATCAGCGCGACCCTGTGGCCGTTTCGCGCCAGCGCGATTGCGGCGAGCGAGCCGGCAAGGCCCGCTCCGATGATGACGATGTCATAATGATCCATAGCCGACAGGGGCCTCTTCCCGTGCGCATCCCTGCGCATTCTCTTAAAGTCTCGGTAGTCGTTCTACTCGCATAGCTCATTGAAATAAATGGGCTGAATCAACGCGGAAGCAAGCGTCGCGTGTCCACAAGACAATTCCATCGCGACGCTTTTGCAGTTGAATTTTGCTGGCGATGCATTGCAAACGGTGCATATTACGGCCAAAGCGCCAGCGATGCGGTTAAGGTGTGGCCTGGTCGCGCAAAAGGCGGGGATGTAGGGGATAGGCGACGTCGCCCATGAAGTTCTTTAATTACAGAAGAGTGCCCTATGCCGAGATACGGGCCTTCTCCGTCCACATCCTTACGGCCTCCGGTTCGTTCCTGGCTTTCCTCGGGGTCGTAGCGGCGGCCGAACATCGCTTCGTCGACATGTTCTGGTGGCTCGGGCTGGCACTGCTCGTCGACGGCATCGACGGGCCGATCGCACGCAAGGTGCAGGTCAAGGAAGTGCTGCCAAATTGGTCGGGCGACACGCTCGACAACGTCATCGACTACGTGACCTACGTCTTGCTGCCCGCATTCGCGCTCTATCAAAGCGGCATGATCGGCGAACCGTGGTCATTCGTGGCCGCCGGCGCCATTGTCGTGTCGAGCGCGATCTATTATGCCGACATGGGAATGAAGACGGACGAGTATTTCTTTTCCGGTTTTCCGGTTGTCTGGAACATGATCGTCTTCACGCTCTTCGTCATCCAGGCGAGCGAAGTGACGGCGTCAATCGTCGTTTTCCTTTCCGTCGTGCTGACGTTCCTGCCGATCAATTTTCTCCATCCCGTGCGCGTGGAAAGGTTAAGGCCGCTCAATCTCGGCGTTTTCCTGGCCTGGTCCGTGCTTGGCATGTATGCTCTGCTTCTGCATTTCGAGACACCTGACTGGGTGGCTATTGGCGTCGTGGCGACTGGGCTCTACCTCTACGTCATCGGTTTTGTTCTGCAGATATTTCCCAACCTCGGCCGCGCGTAGGAGTTGACCATGGCACAGGCGATCGTTGTTCGCGAACTCGGTGGACCCGAGGTTCTGAAGATGGAAGGCGTTACGCTTTCGCCGCCCGGGCCCGGCGAGGTCCAGATCCGGCAAGTGGCAGTCGGCCTCAACTTCATCGACGTCTATTTCCGCACCGGCCTCTACAAGTCGGCGACCGGCTTGCCCTTCATTCCGGGCAAGGAAGGCGCGGGCATCGTCACCGCCGTGGGTGATGGGGTGAGCCTGTTCTCGATCGGCGACCGCGTTGCCTATGCGTCAGCCGATGGCGCCTATGCGAGCGAACGCAATGTCGACGCATCGCAACTGGTGAAGGTCCCCGACGGGATCAGCCTGGAAACGGCGGCCGCGATGATGCTGAAAGGCATGACGGCCCAATATCTGCTCAATCAGACCTTCAAGGTTGGCCCGGAGACGACTTTGCTGTTCCACGCGGCAGCCGGTGGCGTGGGGCTGATTGCCGGGCAATGGGCGAAGGCGCTGGGCGCGACCGTGATCGGCACGGCCGGCTCGCAGGAGAAGATCGAGCTGGCGCTCGCGCACGGCTACGACCATGTGATCAACTACCGGACGGACAATTTCATCTCTCGCGTCAAAGAGCTGACCGGCGGCCGCGGCGTCGATGTCGTTTACGATTCGGTCGGCCGCGATACCTACCCGGGGTCGCTCGACTGCCTGAAACCGCGCGGGCTGTGGGTTAGCTTCGGCAATTCTTCCGGGCCGGTGGAGGCGTTCAACATCGGTATCCTGGCGCAGAAGGGCTCGCTCTTTGCAACACGCCCGACGCTCTTCAGTTATGTCTCGACGCGGCCGGCATTGGAGGCATGCGCAAATTCCCTGTTTGATGTTGTGCAAAGCAACAAAGTGCGTATCAATATCAATCAGACCTATCCGCTCCCCGACGCCGGTCGGGCGCATACGGATCTGGAAACAAGAAAAACGAGTGGAACGACGTTGTTGATTCCGTGACCGAAACCTGAAGGTGGGCAGGGATCAATAGAGGGGAAAAGAGGGCAGCGTGCCTGGTAAGGGACAAATTGCGAGCGGTCCGTTGTTGACCGTGAGCAACCTGACGAAATTATTCGGCTCGTTCGCAGCCTGCAACGCGATCAATCTGCAGATAGAGCCGGGAGAAATCCACGCCCTGCTTGGCGAGAACGGGGCGGGCAAGTCGACTTTGGTGAAAATGCTGTTCGGCGTGCTCGCGCCCACGGCAGGCGAGATTGCGTGGCAGGGTGAACCGGTCCGTATTGGCAGCCCCGGTGACGCGCGCAAGCTCGGTATCGGCATGGTTTTCCAGCATTTTTCCTTGTTCGAGGCGCTGACCGTCGCCGAGAATATCGCGCTTTCGATGGATCGGAACGTCTCGCTTGCCCGTGTCGCCGACGAGGCGTCGCGGCTTTCGCGTGCCTATGGCTTGCCTCTCGACCCCAAGGCGCATGTTGCGGATCTTTCTGTCGGCGAGCGCCAGCGGATCGAGATTGTACGTGCGCTTTTGCAGAATCCGCGGCTAATCATTCTCGACGAGCCAACCTCGGTGCTGACGCCGCAGGAGGCCGACCGTCTGTTCGAGACACTGCAAAAGCTGAAGGCGGAAGGCCGCTCGGTCCTTTATATCAGCCATCGTCTCGAGGAGGTTCAACGCATCTGCGACCGGGCGACGGTCTTGAGACACGGCAGGGTGACGGGGGCTTGCGATCCGCGCACGGAAACGCCAGCCTCGCTGGCGCGGATGATGGTCGGAAGCGATGTTGCGCCGGTGACCTCGGAAGGTACCAACACAAAGGGCGACGTCCAGCTGGAAGCGCGTGATCTTTCGGTCGCGGCGCGCACGCCGTTCGCGGTTTCATTGAAGAACGTCTGTCTCGAGGTCCGGGCGGGTGAAGTGCTGGCGATCGCCGGCGTGGCCGGCAATGGCCAGAGTGAGCTTTTCGATGCCTTGTCGGGCGAATACCCGGCCGCGGACGATAACGCGGTACTGATAAGGCAGAGGCCCGTCGGAACAAGGAACATCAACGCCCGGCGTCTGATGGGCGCGGGCTTCGTTCCCGAGGAACGGCATGGGCACGCCGCGGTCGCAGCGCTTTCGCTATCGGATAATCTTGTCCTCGCACGCAATCAATCCGACAAGCGCGCATTTCTCGGCGGCGGATTCCTCAGGATCATTCGCCAGAGCGCGGTGAAGGCTGCGACGAGGCGGATTTCCGAGGCGATGGATGTTCGCAAGAGCGGCGAGGACCCTCCGGCGGGTTCGCTCTCGGGCGGCAACCTGCAGAAATTCATCGTCGGCCGCGAACTCGACCGCCAGCCATCCGTGCTAGTGGTGAACCAACCGACCTGGGGCGTCGACGCAGGCGCGGCGAGCCGCATTCGCCAAGCCTTGGTCGATCTCGCCAAGACAGGTTCCGCCGTGCTGGTCATCAGCCAGGATCTGGACGAAATATTCGAGGTGGCGACCGAGATTGCCGTCATCAGCGAAGGGCGTCTTTCCGATCCCTATCCGGCTCGGGAACTCTCGCGCGAGAAGATCGGTCTCCTTATGGGCGGCATACACGGCGAAACCGGATCCGCGGGAGCTGCGCATGCGCATTGAACTCGAAAAGCGGGCGAAGATTTCGACCCTGTTCTCAATTCTCTCGCCGTTCATCGCCTTTGCGCTGACCATCGTCTTCGGCGGTCTCATGTTCGCGCTGCTCGGCAAGAATCCGGTGAGCGCGCTCTACAGCTTCTTTGTGGAGCCCTTGAGTGAGGTCTGGTCGCTGCACGAGCTGGCGATCAAGGCTGCGCCGCTGATCCTGATCGGTGTCGGCCTCTCTGTGTGCTTCCGGTCCAACAACTGGAACATCGGTGCCGAAGGCCAGTTCATCATGGGGGCGATCGCCGGCTCGATCCTGCCCGTCGTCTTCTACGACTGGCAATCGCCGCTGGTGCTGCCGATGATGATGCTGCTCGGCATGCTTGGCGGCGCTCTTTTTGCGGCCATACCGGCCTTCCTCAAGGCGCATATGAACACCAACGAGATCCTGACGAGCCTGATGCTGGTCTATGTCGCCCAGCTCTTCCTCGACTGGCTCGTACGCGGTCCCTGGCGCAATCCGCAGGGCATGAACTTTCCGGAAACCCGCACGTTTGCCGCCGATGCGATCCTTCCTGAAATGCTCGCTTCCGGGCGCACGCATTGGGGCTTCGCCTTCGCGATTATCGCCGCGGTCCTCGTCTGGTTCATGATGCGTTACACGCTTAGGGGGTTCGAGATCACCGTGCTCGGCCAGTCCGAGCGGGCAGGGCGCTTTGCCGGCTTCTCGTCGCGCAAGATGATCTGGTTTTCGATGCTGTTCTCGGGAGCACTGGCAGGACTTGCCGGCATTGCGGAAGTCAGCGGCGCCATCCAGCAATTGCGGCCGGTGATTTCGCCGGGCTACGGCTTCACGGCAATCATCGTCGCCTTCCTCGGGCGCCTCAACCCGCTCGGCATCATCGCCGCCGGGCTCGTCCTGGCGTTGACTTATCTCGGCGGCGAGGCAGCACAGCTTTCGATCGGCGTGTCTGAAAAGGTGACGCGCGTGTTCCAGGGGCTGTTGCTGTTCTTCGTGCTGTCCTGCGACACGCTCATTCACTACCGCATCCGGCTGGTTTGGGAGAGGCTTGCTGCAATCAAGACGGATGAGGCGCATTGATGGGTATCGCTGAAGCAATCCTCTTGAGCGTCATCACTGCGGCGACGCCGCTTGTGCTTGCGGCCATTGGCGAGCTCGTCGCCGAGCGATCGGGCGTCCTCAATCTCGGTGTCGAGGGCATGATGATCATGGGCGCGGTTTGCGCTTTTGCTGCCACGCAGCTTACGGGCTCCCCATATCTGGGGGCTCTCGCCGGTATGGCTGCCGGGATGCTGTTTTCTCTTTTCTTTGGTTTCCTTACGCTGACGCTTGTCGCCAATCAGGTTGCGACGGGCCTCGCGCTGACGCTGCTCGGCCTCGGCGTGTCCGGGATGCTCGGCGAGAGTTTCCTCGGAATGCAGGGCATCAAGCTACAGCCGATCGTGACGCCGGTCCTTTCGGAAATACCGTTCATAGGTCCGCTGCTCTTCAGGCAGGACGCGATCTTCTACGTGTCGATCGCGATCGTCGCAGGCGTCCATTGGTTCCTATTCAGGAGTCGCGCGGGGCTGAAGCTGCGCGCTGTGGGTGACAGCCATGCCTCTGCCCATGCCCTTGGGGTTGATGTCATTCGCACTCGATACCTGGCTGTTTTGTTCGGCGGCGCCTGTGCCGGTCTCGCCGGCGCGCAGCTCTCGCTGGTCTACACGCCGCAATGGGTGGAAAACATGTCGGCCGGCCGCGGCTGGATCGCGCTTGCCCTCGTCGTCTTCGCGTCCTGGCGCCCCTGGCGTGTCGTCGCCGGCGGATATCTGTTTGGCGCGGTTTCGATCAGCCAGCTTCATGCGCAGGCTTTCGGCATCGGAATTCCCTCGCAATTCCTTTCTTCGCTTCCCTATGTTGCGACAGTTGTCGTACTTATCCTCATCTCACACAACCGGCGCATGACTCTGATCAACACGCCGGCATCGCTCGGTAAGCCGTTTGTGCCGGACCGGTGAACAACAACAAGCCAGACGGACGTACTCAACCGACAGAGGTAAAAATGAAAAAACTACTGCTCGCCCTCGCAACAACAACTGCCGTGCTCGGCTTTACATCCGCAGCAAGTGCCCAGGAAAAGGCCAAGATCTGCTTTGTCTACGTCGGCTCGAGAACCGATGGTGGCTGGACCCAGGCGCATGACCTTGGCCGTCAGCAGCTCGAGAAGGAGCTCGGCGACAAGATCGAGACGCAGTTCCTCGAAAACGTGCCCGAAGGCCCCGACGCCGAACGCGCGATCGAACGCCTGGCGCGTTCCGGCTGCGGCCTGATCTTCACGACGTCATTCGGATTCATGGAGGCGACGGTCAAGGTCGCTCCGAAATTTCCGGACGTGAAATTCGAGCACGCGACCGGCTACAAGACGCTCCCGAACGTCGCGACGTATAACAGCCGCTTCTATGAAGGCCGCTACATCCAGGGCCAGATTGCCGCCAAGATGTCCGAGAAGGGCGTCGCCGGCTACATCGCGTCCTTCCCGATTCCCGAAGTGGTGATGGGCATCAACTCCTTCGTGATCGGCGCCCGCTCGATCAATCCGGATTTCAAGATCAAGGTCATCTGGGCGAACACCTGGTTCGATCCCGGCAAGGAAGCTGATGCCGCGAAGGCACTGATCGACCAGGGCGTTGATATCCTGACGCAGCACACCGACACGACCGCGCCTATGCAGGTTGCCGCCGAACGCGGCATCAAGGCCTTCGGTCAGGCCTCCGACATGATCGCCGCAGGCCCGAATACGCAGCTGACCGCCATCATCGATACCTGGGGCAACTATTATGTGAAGCGTACGCAGGCCTTCCTCGACGGAAAGTGGGAAACGAAGTCGAGCTGGGACGGCTTGAAAGACGGCATCCTGACCATGGCGCCCTATACCAATATGCCGGACGACGTGAAGGCGATGGCTGAGGCAACCGAGGCCAAGATCAAGTCGGGCGAACTGAAGCCGTTCACCGGTCCGCTCAACAAGCAGGATGGCAGCGCCTGGCTGAAGGCCGGCGAAAGCTCGGATGACGCGACACTGCTCGGCATGAACTTCTACGTCGAAGGCGTCGACGACAAGCTGCCGCAATAAGCTGACGGGACCCATGGTCCAGGCTGTAAAGTAGTGCGTTTCCAGTGCCGGCAAACCCCGCGTCGCAAACGCGGGGTTTTTCCAATTTCGCAGAGCGGTATCAGGTGCGACAAACCGACCGTCGGGGTGGTGTCGGATCGGCTTTGAGGAATCGCTTATTCGAACTAGAGTTGGCTACTTTCGCGCCGGGGATGAAGATGGCGGCAAACGCCACCCACCGATTGACGAGTGCGCGGCCTCCGCGGAGGTATTCTTGGGAGGGGAGAACGGGTTGAGCAAGAGCCTGTTTGAAACAGTGATATCCGGTGCTCCGAAGCGCACGAGCCATGCGCAAGTGGTGGACCAACTCGGAAAGGCAATCGTGTCAGGGGAGTTCCCGGTCGGCAGCATTCTGCCCGGCGATCCGGAACTGGCGGCTCGCTTCAGGGTTTCAAGGACCGTCCTGCGCGAAGCGATGAAGACCTTGGCGGCCAAGGGGCTTGTGGTGCCCCGCGCGCGCATCGGCACGCGCGTGAGGCCGAGGAATGACTGGAACCTCTTCGACAGCGACATCCTGACCTGGCATTTTGCATCCGGCGTAGATGACGAATTCCTCTATCACCTCAGCGAGGTTCGGCTTGCGTTCGAACCGCATGCCGCGGCGCTGGCGGCGCGAAATGCGACCGACGCGGAGATCGCCGGCATGATGCGTCTTGCCGTTGCCATGGGTGACGCGAACCATACCGCGGAAAGCCTCGCCGTTGCCGACCTCAAGTTCCATCTATCCGTTCTGGACGCTTCCGGGAACCCTTTCCTGCGAACGGTGGGCAGCTTGATCGAGGCGGCGCTAGTTGGCGTATTCAAGTTGAGCTCGCCTACCGCCGAAAAAAGCGGAATCGACGAGGTGGCCCGCAATCACATTCGAATCGTCGAAGAAATCGGCAGACGCGACGAGGCGGCCGCGCGTTCGGCCATGGAACATGTCATCAAGGTCGGGCGCGATCGCATTCGACAGGCGCTGCATGCGGATACCGCATGAAAGGCCGGCTGATCCGCTCGCCAGGAAATTGTAGCGTGACCTTGCCCGATCTCCGCGCGTAGCCTATCTGGGAGACGGTTGTTCCGTGCGGGGCGGCCCTGTATCAACGGCGACCTGGAGACCATGTCCGAGATTTTTGTGATTTTCGTTTTGCTCTTGATCAACGCCTTCTTTGCGCTCTCGGAAATGGCAATCGTCTCGGCAAGCAAACCGCTGCTTCGCCAAATGGTCAAACAGGGGAATCGACGGGCGGAGGCCGCACTGAAGCTGGCCGAGGATCCCGGGAAATTCCTCTCGACGGTGCAGGTCGGCATCACTCTTGTCGGCATCCTGGCCGGCGCCTACGGCGGCGCAACGATCGCCGCCAAGATTGCGCCGTTCTTCGATGAAGTGGCGTGGATCAAGCCCTATGGCCACACGGTCGCCGTCGGTCTCGTGGTGACGCTCATCACCTTTCTCTCGGTCGTCATCGGCGAACTCATCCCGAAACAGCTTGCGCTCAGGAATTCCGAGGCACTTGCGATGTTCGTCGCAAGACCGATGACCTTGCTCTCCCGCATAGCTGCGCCCGTCGTCTATCTTTTCGAGACCGCGGCTGCGATGGCCATGCGTCTATTCGGCATGCGTCCGGACGATCCGGATCACGTTACGGAAGAGGAAGTTCAGGCGATCATGGCGGAGGGCGTCGAAAGCGGCGCCATCGAAAAGACGGAACATGAAATGCTCCGCCGGATCATTCGGCTTGGTGATCGCAATGTAAAGTCGATCATGACCCACCGTACCGAGATGCGCTTCATCGACGTCAACGACGACCTCGCAGTGATCCGGCGCAAGGTCCGCGAGTTCGGCCACTCCCGCTATCCCGTTATGGATGGTCACACAGGCGATGTTCTGGGCGCGATTCTCGCCAAGGAGGTTCTGAACATTCCCGCAAACGCGTCGTTCAATCTGCGTGGCCACGTCCGCGAAATCCTGACGCTACCGGAAACGGCCTCATGCCTGAAGGCGCTCGATGCCTTCAAGACAACGAGCATCGACATGGCGATGATCGTTGACGAGTATGGCAGCACTGAAGGCATCATCACGACGGCTGACATCCTGGAAGCGATCGTCGGCGTGCTGCCATCGAACTACGATGATATCGAGCACGCGCTCATCCGGATCCGCGAAGACGGCAGCTACATTGTCGACGGGCGCACGCCGATCGACGAGATTCATCTGGAAATCGGCATCGAAGGCATCGACGCGGACGGCAATTTCGAAACGATCGCGGGTTTTCTCGTTCAGCAACTGCGCAAGACGCCGGAGGAAGGCGACATCGCCGAGGCCCATGGCTACCGTTTCGAGGTTATCGACATGGACGGACGCCGGATCGACAAGATTCTCGTCTCCCGCTGCGTCGATGACGCGGCCTGACGCGCAGCGCAAGGCCAAAAAAAGCAAAAGGCCGGGCGATACCCGACCTTTCCTCAAACTGTCTTGGCGCCTGCTAGTTCATCCGTAGTCAGCCGCCGGGACAGATGATTGAGTGATTTCTTTCCTATACGCATTCCATGTCTGCCATATGACAAGGCACCGGAAATGGCTGCGGGTTGAGCGCGTTCAGCGCAGCCGCAGGACGTTGCATGGATCGCCGCTCGAAGTCGCCGCGGCATGCGGGACGCGAACGATGAGCCCGTCGGATTGCGCGAAGACATTCATCATCGAGGAATCCTGGCGCGCGAACGGGTGGGCGACGAGCGAGCCGTCAGACTCGACGGTCAGCCGCGCGCGGACATAGTCCTGGCGACGGTCGTTGGCGGGCAGGGGGGTCGCAAGTCGCGCCGTCGTCATCCGCGAGCGAGGCGGCAGATGCGCCAGATGCCGCGTCAGCGGCTCTAGAAAAAGCAACGCGCACACAAGGCTCGAGACAGGATTACCCGGTAAGCCGAGGACCGTCATGCCGGAAAGCTCGCCAACCATCAGCGGCTTGCCCGGACGCATGGCGATCCGCCAGAAATCCAGCACCATGCCGCGCGACAGAAGAGTCGATTGAACAAGATCATGGTCGCCGACAGAGGCTCCGCCGAGCGTCACCAGAACGTCCGCTCCGGCATCTTGCGCCTTGGCGACAGCGGCCGAAATTGCCGCTTCGTCGTCGGGCACGATGCCAAGATCAAGGACTTCGCCGCCGTTCTCACGCACAATGGCGGCAACGCCATAAGTATTCGATGCGATGATCTGGTCCGCACCAGGGGCGCTTCCCGGTGGCAAGAGCTCGTCCCCGGTGGCGACGATAGCAATCCTCGGTTTCTCGAACACCGGCAGGCGTTCATGGCTCGTGCTGGCGGCGAGCGTCAGGCGCCCCGCGTCGAGCACGCTGCCGGCAGCCAGCGCAATGTCGCCCTCTACAAAATCCTGTCCCGCAAGGCGAATATGACGACCCTTTGCCGGGGCGAACAATGTGCGGATTTTCCCGCCCGAAAGCTTTTCGGTATCCTCCTGGATGATCACAGTGTCCGCACCGGCGGGCAGAGGGGCCCCGGTAAAGATGCGAACGGTTTCACCGGCGCGGACCTCTCCCTGAAATCCATGCCCCGCGGCCGACTGGCCGATCACCACAAGCTGTGCGCCTATATTGACGATATCCTCGTGGCGAACCGCATAGCCGTCCATCGCGGAATTGTCGAAGGCGGGATGCGTGACCCGTGCGGTGATATCCTCGGCCAGCACGCGACCGAGACAATCGTGCAGGGGGAGCCGTTCTGTCCGCCCGTGCGGGCGAGCTTTTTCAATCACCCTGGCGAGCGCATCCTCAACCGAAAGCAGCGACATCAGCGGTTGTCTCCTTGGCGCCGGTAATCGCCCGAACGTCCACCCGATTTGCTGACCAGCCGAACGCCGCCGATCTCCATTTCGCGATCCGCAGCCTTCGCCATGTCGTATATCGTCAGGCAGGCGATGCTGACGGCGGTCAGGGCCTCCATCTCGACGCCCGTCCGCCCCGTCAGCCTTGCCATCGCCTCGACGCGAAGCCCCGGCAGGGCGTCATCCGGCGCGATATCAACGGAGACCTTCGTCAGCATTAGCGGATGGCAGAGCGGAATGAGATTGGACGTCTGTTTCGCGGCCATGATCCCGGCAAGCCGTGCCGTGCCGATCACGTCGCCCTTCTTGGCATTGCCCTCAAGGATCAGCGCGAGCGTCTCGGGGCGCATTCGGACATAGCCCTCGGCGACGGCGACCCGCACGGTCTCGGTCTTGTCGCTGACATCGACCATGTTCGCTTCGCCGGCGCTGTCGATGTGGGTGAGGGACGGACCGCTCATTATTCTGCCGCCAATACGGTTCCGGAGCCTGTCAGCAGTGCCCGCGTTGCCGCCTCGACATCATCCTTTCTCATCAGGCTCTCGCCGACAAGAAAGGTGGTGATGCCGCTCCGTCCCAACCGCCGGCAATCCTCGTGCGTGAAGATGCCGCTTTCACCGACGAGAAGCCGATCTTGTGGAACCATTGCCGCCAGTCGTTCAGACACGGCGAGGTCCACTTCAAATGTCCGGAGGTTGCGGTTGTTGATGCCGACGAGCGGGGAGGTCAACGCCAATGCGCGGTCCATTTCCCGGGCGTCATGCACTTCGATGAGGACGTCCATGCCGAGTGCAAACGCCGAGTCCTCGAGGCGACGCGCATCGTCGTCGCTCAAGGACGCCATGATCAGCAGGATGCAGTCAGCTCCCCAGGCTCGTGCTTCGAACACCTGGTAGGGATCGAACATGAAGTCCTTGCGCAACGCCGGAAGCTCACAGGCAGCCCGTGCCGTCGTCAGGAACTCCGGCGCGCCCTGGAAGCTCGGCTTGTCCGTCAAGACGGATAGGCAAGCTGCGCCGCCAGCGGCATAGTCTTTAGCAAGCGCCGGAGGATCGAAGTCGGGACGGATCAGTCCCTTTGAAGGGCTCGCCTTCTTGATCTCGGCGATCAGCCCGAATTGGCCTTTCGTGCGACGCGAGGAGAGAGTGGCGTGGAAGCCCCGCGGCGGCGATTGGTCCGCGATCTGCGCCCTCAACTCCTCAAGGCGAACGCGCGATTTCGCTGAGGCGATCTCGTCGCGCTTGTAGGCTTCGATTTTCCGCAGGATGTCCGTCATGAAGCCATCTCTCCTCAAGCGGCGTTGGAGGCGCTGATCAGCCGCTGCAGGGCAGTCTTCGCCGCGCCGCTCGAGAGCGACTGCCGGGCGAGCGCCATGCCTTCGGCGAGATCCTTGGCGCGCCCCGCTATCATCAATGAAGCGGCGGCGTTCGCAAGCGAAATGTCCCGATAGGCATTCTCCGCGCCGTCGAGAACGGCCTGCAGCGCCACGGCATTGTGGGCTCCGTCGCCGCCTTTCAGTGCCTCGAGCGTGGCCATCTGAAGGCCGAAATCGGCCGGCGTCAACTCGAAGCTCGTGATCTTTCCGTCTTGGAGCGCGGCGACCTTGGTGACGCCGGTGGTCGTGATTTCGTCGAGCCCTTCGCCGTGAACCACCCAGACGTTCTCCGAGCCGAGATCGCGCAGTACTTCAGCAAGCGGGTCTACCCATTGCGGCGCATAAACGCCGACGAGCTGCCGCTTGACGCCGGCTGGATTCGACAGCGGACCAAGCAGATTGAAGATCGTTCGCGTACCGAGTTCGACCCGCGTCGGACCGACGTGCCGCATCGCGGAATGGTGCTGTTGGGCGAACATGAAACCGACGCCAGCCGCACTGATGCAGCGGGCAATCGCGTCGGGCCCGATGTCGAGTTTGACGCCCAGGCAAGACAGCGCATCGGCCGTACCGGATTTCGAGCTCAGCGCCCGGTTGCCGTGCTTGGCGACCGGGACGCCGGCTCCGGCGACAATCAGGGAAGCGAGCGTCGAGATGTTGTAGGTGCCGGCCCCGTCACCACCCGTGCCGACGATGTCGATCGCGCCTTCCGGCGCCTCGACAGTCAGCATCCGTGCGCGCATTGCGCCAACCGCTCCGACGATTTCGTCGACGGTTTCGCCACGCACGCGAAGCGCCATCAGGAAACCGCCGATCTGCGAAGGCGTCGCCGCTCCGGACATGATGATCTCAAAGGCCGCCCGCGCGTCTTCACGATTGAGTGCCTCGCGAGTTGCCACTTTCGCGACGAACGGCTTCAAATCACTCATGAGTTCGTTCCCCTGTCCGCAGCTTTTATACCTGTCAGCGCTGCGCCAATGCGGTTTCGGCGAGTGTCTGGTTGATCGCTACACCGTAAGCCGTCTGCAGGGTGGAGACCATCTGATCAAGGATG
Source organism: Sinorhizobium mexicanum (assembly GCF_013488225.1). Lineage (NCBI taxonomy): Bacteria > Pseudomonadati > Pseudomonadota > Alphaproteobacteria > Hyphomicrobiales > Rhizobiaceae > Sinorhizobium > Sinorhizobium mexicanum. The sequence continues at coordinate 1,971,879 of NZ_CP041238.1, forward strand.
TCGTCCCCGCTTGCGCGCGCGATGGCTTCGATTTGACGGCTGTCGTTGTCGAGGACGTTCGCCGGGTCGCTGTCGTCGACAGCCGTTACCTGAACGAGGATTTGCCCTTCTCCGCCAATGCCCGGCGCGTTGGCAACATGCCCGCTGGCGCCGCCAAAGGCCGCTGCGACTGCGGCTGGGCTTAACGCAGCATCTTCGGTCGAGCGGGTCAGGCCAGTTTTCGTTTCGACGACCAGGCCAAGTTCACTCGCTATGTCGGCAAGCTTTGCACCCTTCTCGATGCGCTGCTTGAGTTCGGCCGCCTTGGTGGCAAGGGCGGCCCGCTGTTGTTCGGCAGTCCAGTCTGCCGCCACCTCATCGCGAACTTCATCCAGCGTGCGGTCACGGGCGGGGATGATCTCTTCGAGATCGAACCAGGCAGAGCCGTCGCGACCAATGTTGACGGAGAGCGTGTCCAGGCCCACTTCGGCCTTGAAGACTTCCTGAAGAAGCGCGCGCGCCTCCGGAATTCCCTGGACCTCGTCACCATTCTGGTCCTTGCCCGTGGCGTCGATCGCATCGATCGTGACGAGTTTCAGTTTCATCTGATCGGCGACCTGCTTGACAGTCGCGCCGGCGGCGCGCTCGTCCTCGATCCGATCGTGAAGGCTGACGACCTCTTCGCGCGCGGCTGAGAGGGCGATTTCCTTCCGCAGTTCATCCTTCACTTCGTCGAAGCTGCGTGTGGCTTCCGGCTTGATGTTGGTTACGCGCAGGATGACCGGGCCGAACGTGCCTTGGACGACCGGTGTAACGCCACCCTCTGCCGGAACGGCGAAGGCGGCATCGGCGATCTTGGCGTCGGGCATGCGCTCCTTGGTGAATTCGCCGAGGAGAACGTCCGCGGCAGTCTTGCCTTCGGCCTTGACCAGGTCGTCGAAGGAGGTGCCGGCGGAGAGCTTGGTTGCCGCGGCGTCTGCCGCCTCACGCGACGGGAAGGCGAGCTGTTCGACGGTTCTCATTGCCGCCGAGCGGAAAGTCTCCTTGCGTTTCTCGTAGTCGGCGCGCAACTCCTCCTCGGACACGGTCTCGGTCGAGATCAGGTCTTCCGGTTCCAACTTTATGTAGCTGAACTTGCGATATTCGGGAGCGCGATAGTTCGCCTTGTGGCTCTCGAACCAGGGCGCAAGCACGTCGTCGGCCGGCGCCTTGACCGCATCGATATTCGCATTCGATAGCAGCAGGTAGTCGATCGAGCGCTTTTCGTGGCGATACTTGCCAACGGCGTCGGTAAGTACTTTAGGAGGCGTGTATCCGTCGGACAGCGCATCGACGATCTGCGACCGTACCGCAACCTGGCTGCGGTTGTTGATGTAGTCTTGCTCACTCAAGCCCGCGTTGCGCAAAACGCTCGAGAAGGTCAGCCGGTCGAACTGGCCGTTGACACTGTGAAACGCCGGATCCTCGCCAATGAGCTTCGCGAGCCGATCCTCTGAAAGCCCGAGGTTCATATCCAGAGCGAGTTGATCGAGGGCGGCACCGGCGACCAACTGAGAATAAACCTGAGACTCGATGCCAAAGGCACGGGCCTGCTGGCGTGTCAGCGGCGTCCCGAGCTGCCTTGAAAGCAGGCTCAGCTGGCGCTCGTATGCCAGACGAAAGTCGCTCGGAGAGACCTTGACGTCACCGACCGTCACCACAGCGTTGGGAGTGCTCGCCACCATCAGCGTCTGACCGCCCCATACCATGAACGACATGACGAGAATGGCCATCAGGCCTTTAACGATCCATGTCTGGGAAGCTTTTCTGAGCGATTCGAGCATAGGGGCAGAAACCTTGTTGCAGTACGGTGGCGTCACGCCAAAAACGAATTCGTTCCTTAGAACAAACCAAACAGGAATTGAAGGGCGCTTTGCGGGCAAATTGCGACACCGTCGCTCGGGCCGCCGGCATTCATTCCTTCACCGCGACCTTCCGGCGCACAGCGTGCGGCGATGTGCTCGCCCTCCGGAAAATCACGGAGCCCCAGCAGGATCGGTCGCGAACGAGCAAGTTGATGTCGGATTCGTTAGCCGGCAATAGAAATCGTTCTGCAAAATTGTCAGTTGCGAGCGCACATCGCGTAGCGACGAAACGGGGATCCTGCGCTCGATAATGAGGTAAACTACTTTAATTCCAGTGGCCGTACGGGAAATCACGCCATGCAGTCAATGATCGTGATGGTCAATCTGTTCGGAGCGGTGGCGCTGCTTTTGTTCGGCCTGTCGCTCGTCAAGGATGGCGTCACGCGTGCATTCGGATCGAGGCTGCGCACCGGTCTCGCACAGGGAACGAGCGGCGCGGTTCGTTCGTTTGTTACCGGCCTTATCGCGACCCTTGCATTGCAGAGTTCGACGGCCACGGCCTTGATGACGGCGTCCTTCGTGGAGAAGGGGCTGGTACGCGCGCGGATGGCGCAGATCGTGCTTCTCGGTGCCAACGTGGGCACGGCGATGACGGCTTGGATCGTTGCTACCGGGATCGGTTGGCTGTCGCCGGCAATCATTCTCGCTGGCGTCGTTGTGCACCGGATGAGCCGGTCGAGTGCGCGTCAGGGTGCAGGCTTCGCGCTCGTCGGCATCGGTTTGATGCTGCTGTCGCTCGACCTGCTTTCCGCCGCAACGGAACCGATGCGCGAATCCCGCGCGCTCGCGGCGTTTCTCGGCATGCTCGACAGCGCCTGGCCGGTTGCCCTGATCATCTCGGCGGGCATCGCCTTCGCGTCCTCATCCAGTCTGGCGACCGTGATGCTTGTACTTTCCCTCTCTTCTGCCGGGGTGCTTTCCGCCGGACTGACCGTCGCGTTGGTGCTTGGCGCCAATCTCGGGGGAGCGATTCCGCCGGTTATCGCCACGCTCGGTTCGGCACCGCCCGCGCGCCGCGTCACGCTCGGCAACCTTGCCGTGCGCGGAATGGGCTGCCTCATTGCGCTTCCGATCGCAGGGATCGGTGCGGAGTGGCTGCAGCATCTGCCGTTGCCGAGACAGAACCTGCCGGTCGACGTCCATCTTGTCTTCAATCTCGTCGTCGCGATCGTCTCCTGGCCGTTCGCAGGATTGCTCGCGCAGCTGATGAGCCGCTTCGTTCCCGACGAGGAAGCTGGTGAGACGGGGCCGCGTTATCTCGATGAAGCGATGCTCGACACGCCCGTGATGGCACTTTCCGGGGCGACGCGCGAAGTATTGCGTGTCGGCGATCTGGTTGAAGCGATGCTGACACGCGCATCGAACGCCTTCAACAACAACGATCTCGGTGAGCTGCACGACATCGGTAGAATGGAAAAGCAGGTCGATCTCCTCCAGCAGGAGGTGAAGATATTTCTGTCCCGGCTCGGGCGCGACGGACTAGGTCCCGAGGACGGTCGCCGCTCGATCGTCGTCATCGACTATGCGATCAATCTCGAGCACATGGGCGACATCATCGAAAAAGGCCTCTGCGAGCAGATCGGCAAGAAGGTAACCAACGGATTGAAGTTTTCCGAAGACGGCTATCAGGAGCTGAAAAGCCTGTTCAACCTGACGATCGACAACCTGCGCATCGCTCAGACGATCTTTGTTAGCCGCAATGCGGACCTCGCTCGCCACCTGGTCGAGGTTAAGGTCGATGTCCGCCACATGGAAAAACGCTCGGCAGAGCGGCATCTCGAGCGCCTACGCGACGGCCTGCTCGAGAGCGTGCAGACGAGTTCGCTCCACCTCGACATGTTGAGGGACCTTAAGCGCATCAACGCTCACATAGCGTCCGTCGCCTACCCCATTCTCGAAGAAAGCGGTCTCTTGACGGAAAGCAGGCTGCGCCCGGAGGCTTGAGTTCGCGTCCGGCGACGTTCGTCAGGTTTTAACCGGGGTTACGCGACGTGATTGTGAGAATTGTGTTTCTCGCAATATCTTGCCTATAAGAACACGGTCGAGTCAGGCGATAGGGCATTCCGCCTGCAGCTAATACCAAGGAGAAATGCGAATGGAACGGACGTGCCTGGCGATCATGCTGGCGGCTGGCGAGAGCACGCGGATGAAATCGTCCGTATCGAAGGTGCTGCACCCTGTGGCGGGAAGGCCCATGATCGCCCATGTCGTCGACGCGCTCGCCAGCGCCTCGATCTCGGATGTCGCCCTCGTCGTTGGCCGCGATGCCGAGGCCGTTTCTGCCGCTGCCCAGAAAGCCGGCGTTACTGTCGCCTCGTTTCTTCAAAAGGAACGGCTAGGTACTGGGCATGCTGTGCTTGCGGCTCGCGAGGCCATCGCCAGAGGTTATGACGACATTCTGGTTGTCTTCGGTGACACACCGCTCATCACGGCAGATCCGCTGAAGGCAGCGCGCCAGGGCCTCGCCGAAGGCAACGACGTGGTTGTCATCGGATTCGAGGCCGCCGACCCGACCGGTTACGGGCGCCTGATCGTCGAGGACGGGGTGCTGGTCGCGATCCGGGAGCACAAGGATGCTTCCGAAGCCGAGCGTCGGATCACCTATTGCAATGGCGGGGTGATGGCAATCAACGGCCGCAAGGCCCTCGATCTTCTCGGGCGTATTGGCAATGCCAACGTCAAGGGCGAATACTATCTGACCGATCTCGTTGAGATCGTCCGCGCCGTCGGGGGGAGGGCGGTGGCTGTCGAAGCGCCCGAGGAGGAATTGACGGGCTGCAACACAAGGGCGGAACTCGCCTATATCGAGCGTCTCTGGCAGCAGCGCCGGCGGCAAGAACTGATGCTCTCAGGCGTGTCGATGATCGCGCCGGAAACGGTATTCCTTTCCTGGGATACCGAGCTTGCCCAAGATGTCCTGGTGGAACCGAGCGTCGTGTTCGGGCTTGGCGTCAGCGTGGAGAGCGGGGCGATTATCCATGCCTTCTCGCATATCGAGGGCGCACTTGTCCGCGCGGGCGCCACTGTCGGGCCGTTCGCACGACTTCGTCCCGGCGCCGATCTCGGCCCGAAATCGAAGGTCGGCAATTTCTGCGAGGTGAAGAAGGCTGAAATCGGTGCCGGCGCCAAGGTCAACCATCTGACCTATATCGGCGACGCGTTCGTCGGTGCCGGATCGAACATCGGAGCGGGAACCATCACCTGCAACTACGACGGGGTGAACAAACACGTGACCCGCATCGGCGAGAATGCCTTCGTCGGCTCCAACTCGTCGCTTGTGGCTCCCGTCACGATCGGCGATGGCGCGCTTGTCGCGTCCGGCAGCGTCATTACCGAGGACGTTCCCGCCGACGCAGTCGCCTTCGGGCGCGCGCGCCAGGAGGTCAAGCCGGGCAGGGCGCGGGTCCTGCGTGAGCGCCACGAAGCGGAGAAGGCCGCGAAGAAGAAGGCGAAGACCGCCGAATAGACCTCGTTAAATACTGAAATTGAAAGTGAAAACGAACCGGATTGCCTCGCGCGGCAATTTCGCTACCAAGGCCCAAAGGCGGCAAGCATCGCCTGGGTGATGACTGCGCTGTGACAGGCGCGAAGAGAACGCGGAGAGGGATATGTGCGGTATTGTAGGCATCGTGGGTAGTCAGCCGGTATCGGAGCGGTTGGTCGATGCGCTGAAGCGGCTCGAATATCGCGGTTATGATTCGGCCGGCGTCGCAACCATCGACGGAGGCCGGTTGAAGCGCCGCCGTGCCGAGGGGAAGCTGTTCAATCTCGAAGCGAAGCTGAAAGAGGAGCCGTTGGCGGGCAGGATCGGCATTGCCCACACGCGCTGGGCAACGCATGGCGCACCGACGGAACGCAATGCGCACCCCCATTTCACCGACGGCGTTGCCGTGGTCCACAACGGCATTATCGAGAACTTCGCGGAATTGAAGGATGAACTCGCGGAGTCAGGCGCCGAGTTCCGCACCGACACGGATACGGAAGTCGTGGCGCACCTCCTGGCGAAGTACCATCGGGACGGGATGGGGCGCCGGGAAGCGATGCATGCGATGCTGAAGCGCGTCACCGGAGCCTATGCGCTTGCCGTACTCTTCGAAGACGATCCGTCGACGATCATGGCGGCACGAAACGGGCCGCCGCTCGCGATCGGCCACGGCGACGGCGAAATGTTCCTTGGGTCGGATGCGATTGCCCTGGCGCCCTTTACCAATGAAATCACTTATCTGATCGATGGCGACTGGGCTGTTATCGGCAAGAGCGGCGCGCACGTCTTCGACATCGACGGCAACGCCGTGGCGCGCCCGCGTCAGCTTTCGACGGCTGCGGCCTATATGGTCGACAAGGGCAATCATCGCCATTTCATGGAGAAGGAAATCTACGAGCAGCCGGAGGTCATCTCCCACGCGCTCGGCCACTACATCAACTTCATCGAAAACCGTGTGACGGCTGTTTCCGATGACATCGATTTCTCCAAAGTGCCCAGTCTTGCACTTTCCGCCTGCGGTACCGCCTATCTCGCCGGGCTGATCGGCAAGTATTGGTTCGAGCGTTACGCGCGTCTGCCGGTCGAAATCGATGTTGCCTCGGAGTTCCGCTATCGCGAGATCCCGCTCTCGGCGCAATCGGCCGCTCTCTTCATTTCGCAGTCGGGCGAAACGGCCGATACGCTGGCATCGCTCCGATATTGCAAGGAACACGGCCTGAAGATCGGTGCCGTCGTTAATACCCGCGAATCGACAATCGCGCGGGAGTCCGACGCGGTCTTCCCGATCCTCGCCGGTCCCGAGATCGGCGTCGCATCGACCAAGGCCTTCACCTGCCAGCTTGCCGTGCTCGCCGCGCTCGCTATCGGGGCGGGCAGAGCCAGAGGCACGGTTAGCGAGCAGGAAGAACAGGCGTTGGTGAAAAGCCTTGCCGAGATGCCGCGCATCATGGGCCAGGTGTTGAACAGCATCCAGCCGAAGATCGAGTTCCTGTCGCGCGAATTATCGAAGTGCCGCGACGTGCTCTACCTCGGCCGCGGCACCAGCTTCCCGCTAGCGATGGAAGGCGCGCTGAAGCTCAAGGAGATTTCCTACATCCATGCGGAAGGCTATGCCGCTGGCGAACTGAAGCATGGCCCGATCGCGTTGATCGACGAGAACATGCCTGTCATCGTCATAGCGCCGCATGACCGTTTCTTCGACAAGACGGTCTCGAACATGCAGGAGGTCGCCGCTCGTGGCGGGCGGATCATTCTTATCACGGACGAGGCGGGGGCTGCGGCGTCGAAGCTCGACACGATGCATACCATCGTGTTGCCGAACGTCGACGAGATCATCGCGCCGATGATCTTCGCGCTGCCGATCCAGCTTCTTGCCTATCATACGGCCGTGTTCATGGGCACCGATGTCGATCAGCCGCGTAACCTGGCCAAGTCGGTAACGGTCGAATGATCATCCGGCCGGAGCGGAGCGACGATCACGGGGCTATCCGCGACGTGACCGCGGCCGCCTTTGCCGGTCATCCACACAGTGACCAGACGGAACCGCTCATTATCGAGCGCCTGCGCGCCGCCGGCGCGCTTGCCCTGTCGCTTGTTGCGGAAGACGCGGGCGAGGTGATCGCGCACGTCGCTTTCTCGCCGGTCACGATTAATCCCTCCGCCGCCGGGTGGTATGGCCTTGGTCCCGTTTCGGTGCGGCCAGACAGGCAAGGACGCGGCGTGGGCAGCGCGCTCATCCGCCAGGGACTTGGTATGTTAAGGAAATCCGGTGCGTCGGGCTGCGTCGTCGTTGGCGAGCCGGAGTTTTACCAGAAGTTCGGCTTTCGACATGAAGCCACCCTTGTTTTTCCGGGTTGTGCGCCGCAATATTTTCTAGTTCTGGCCTTGTCGAAGACGACGGTTTCCGGCAATGTCGCCTATCATCCGGCCTTTGGGCCGATGTGACGAATTGATGGCAACGGCATGACGGAAGGCTCCAAAAGCGGCATCATAGCGACCCGGCTGCGCAATTATTTCCTGACCGGGCTTATCATCTGCGCACCCGTGGCGATCACGGTCTGGCTGGTGCGCTCCTTTATCGAATGGGCGGACAGCTGGGTCAAACCTTACCTACCGAACTTTTACAACCCGGACACGTATTCGCCGGTGGCCATACCCGGTTTCGGCCTCCTCGTTGCCGTGATCGTCATAACACTCGTCGGATTCATGACGGCCAATCTCGTGGGACGGTCGATCGTCTCTTTCGGCGAGTCGCTCCTCAACAGGACGCCACTTGTCCGCACGATTTACAAATCGCTGAAGCAGATTTTCCAGACCGTTCTCCAGGAACAGTCTTCGTCCTTCAAGAGGGCAGGGCTGATCGAGTATCCGAGTCCAGGCCTCTGGTCGCTGGTCTTCATCGCGACAGACGTCAAGGGTGAAATCGCCGCGAAATTCGATGAACGGGGCATGGACATGGTCACGGTTTTCCTTCCGCCCACGCCGATCCCGACTGCTGGCTTCCTGCTGTTCGTGCCGCGCGATAAAATCATACCGCTTCAGATGAGCGCCGAGGACGCAGCCAAACTCCTCATCTCAGGCGGCCTTGTTGCCCCCGATTATAAGCCGCTCGCCAACGCGCCTCCGCGATCCATACCCCATCAGAAGACAGCCTAGAACTTGGCGCTAACCGGCGCGCAGAAAACGGATCGCCTCGTCGCGGCGGTGGAGATAGAGGAGCGTGCGCAGCGCTTCACCACGCTCGGACGTGAGCTCAGGATCGCGCTCTATGACATAGGCCGCATCCCTGCGGGCGATCTCCAGCAGGTCTCCGTGCGCCTCGAGGCTTGCGATACGGAAACCGGGAGTGCCGGACTGGCGCGTTCCAAGAAGCTCGCCTTCACCGCGCAATTTCAGATCTTCCTCGGCAATCAGGAAGCCGTCCTCCGTCTCGCGTAGAATGGAAAGACGCGCGCGTCCTGCCTCGCTGAGCGGGCTCTTGTAGAGGAGAATGCAGGTCGATGCCTCATCACCTCGGCCAACGCGGCCTCTCAACTGATGCAGTTGCGCCAGACCGAAACGCTCGGCGTGCTCGATCACCATGATCGTCGCATCGGGAACATCCACGCCGACTTCCACCACCGTTGTCGCCACGAGCAGACGAATCTGGCCGTTCTTGAAGGCAAGCATCACGGCATCCTTGTCCGGACCGGACATGCGGCCGTGAACGAGGCCGACGTCATTGCCGAAGCGCTGGACAAGACTTTGATAGCGCTCATCCGCGGACATTACGTCGCTTTCTTCGGATTCCTCTACCAGCGGGCAGATCCAGTAGGCTTTCTTGCCTTGACCGAGCGCCGCATCGAGCCTGTCGACGATCTCGTCCGTGCGCTCGGTGGGAATGGTCACCGTCTGTATCGGCTTTCGCCCGGCTGGCTTCTCGGTAAGCTTGGAGACATCCATGTCGCCGAAGGCGGCGAGCACGAGCGTGCGCGGAATAGGTGTCGCCGTCATGACGAGCATGTGTGGGGAAATGCCCTTGGCGGTGAGTCGCAGCCGTTGGTGAACGCCGAAACGATGCTGTTCGTCGACGATGGCGAGCGCGAGTTGATGATAGTTCACGGCCTCCTGGAACAGAGCGTGCGTGCCGATCACCATCTGCGTTTCGCCGGACGCAATCCGTTCCAGGATCGCATCGCGCTCCTTGCCTTTCGTGCGCCCGGTCAGGACGTCGATCCCGATACCGGCCGGCGCGGCCATTTTCGAAAGCGTGGCATGATGCTGCCGGGCAAGGATCTCGGTCGGCGCCATCAGCACCGCCTGGCCGCCGGATTCGATCGCCGCAAGCATGGACATCAGCGCCACCGCCGTCTTGCCGGAACCGACATCGCCCTGCAGCAGGCGCAGCATGCGATCGCTGCCGGACATGTCGGCAAGTATGTCGCCGATCGCGGCCGACTGGCTCGCGGTGAGCGAGAAAGGCAGCGCACGGATAACCGGCTGGCTCAATTTGCCGGTCGGATGAACGGGGCTTCCGGCGACCTTGCGCAGCCGTTGACGCACAAGCGAAAGCGAGAGCTGCCCGGCAAGAAATTCGTCATAGGCGAGCCGTCGCCGGGCGGGAGCCTGCGCATCGATATCGGTTTCATCGCGGGGTTCGTGCAGGCGGTGGAGACTTTCCGTTGCGCTTTGAAATCCCTGCTGACGGAGCAGCGCCTCGTCGAGCCACTCGGGCAGATCCGGCACTCGCGCCACCGCCGCCTCGATGGAGCGCCGCAATGTTCGCGGCGAGAGGCCTGCAGTCAGCCCATAGACCGGCTCGACGAGCGGCAGATTTTCCGCCTCGGCGACCCTCACCATATAGTCGGGATGCACCATCGACGCTCGGCCATTGAACCAATCGACCTTGCCGCTGACGATAACCGTTTCGTCGACGGGCAGCGTCTTTTCCAGCCAGTTTCCCTTGACGCGGAAGAAAGTGAGCGCCAGTTCGCCGGTGTCATCGTGTAGGAACACTCGGTAGGGTACGTTCGGTCTGCCGCGCGGCGACGGCTGGTGTCGGTCGACGCGGCCGGCGATGGTGACGACCGCCCCTTGCGGCGCATGGGCGATGCCTGGTTGCTGGCGCCGATCGATCAGCGAGTGAGGCGCATGAAAGACAAGATCGATCACCCGGCAATCGTCGATCGTTTCGCGGCCAAGCAGACGTGCATAGAGCTCGCCGGTTTTCGGGCCAATGCCGGGCAGCGTGTCGAGAGGCGAAAACAGCGGGTCGAGGAGGGCAGGGCGCATGACGATGAAATTGCGACGATAATTCCGGCTTTGGCAAGGCTGACAACCTGCCTTCCAGCGTTTATAGAGCCCAATGACTAAAAACCCGCCACCGTGGCTGCGGGCGGCAGGAAGGATTTCCATGACCGGCATCACACGCACAAGCGCCGATCTCGACCCACGTCGGCGCAGGATCCTCTTTCGCTCCTGGCATCGCGGCATTCGCGAGATGGATTTGATTCTTGGGCAATTCGCCGAAACGGAGTTGGTGAGCCTGTCGGATGCGGAACTCGATGAACTGGAAACGATCATGCGCGAGGAGGACAACGATCTCGTCCGATGGATCACCGGCGAACAGCCCCTGCCGGCGCGTTATGCGACGCCCTTGTTCAGCCGGATCGCGGCTTATCGCCCCGACTTCGACAAGCTTCGTCAGGAAACGAAATAGATTTGAGCAATGATATCTGGTCTTGACCCGAAGAAGATCCTTTCTGCCACACGGGAGGTAACGATCGGCCCGGTGCCGTCCGGCGCCGAAGCCCTGATCCTTGCCGAGTTGGCGCGAGCGGGGAGCCCCGTCGCTTATATCCTTTCCGATGGTCAGCGGATTGCGGACCTTGAGCAGGTTCTCGGCTTCGTGGCCCCGGACATTCCGGTTCTCACCCTGCCGGGCTGGGATTGCCTCCCCTACGACCGTGTTTCCCCGAGTGCGGACACCTCCGCGCGGAGGCTGGCCGCCTTGAGCGCGTTGATCGCGCACCGGGCGAAACCGCATGCGGCGATCGTGCTGGTCACCGTCAACGCGGCCCTCCAGAAGATCTCGCCGCAGGACGTGATCGAGAGCCTCGCTTTTTCGGCGAGGCCGGGCAACCAGGTCCGGATGGACGATATCGCGGCGCGGCTGGAGCGAAACGGCTTCGAGCGCGTGCCGACTGTGCGCGAGGTCGGCGAGTTCGCCGTCCGAGGTGGCATTCTCGATGTTTATGTGCCCGGCAGCGGCGAACCGTTGCGCCTGGATTTCTTCGGCGACACGCTTGAGACGATCCGCTCCTTCGATCCGGCGAGCCAGCGCACGACCGGCCAGGTGCGCTCACTCGATCTCAACCCGATGAGCGAAGTGTCGCTGACGCCGGAAACGATCAGCCATTTCCGCAAGCAATATTTGTCACTCTTCGGTGCCGCGACGCGGGACGACGCGCTCTACCAGGCGGTATCAGAAGGGCGCCGCTACGCCGGCATGGAGCATTGGCTGCCGCTTTTCTATGACGGCCTGGAGACAGTCTTCGATTATCTCGACGGTTTCCGCATCGTCACGGATCATCTGGTGCGCGAAGCGGCGGCGGAGCGGTCGAAGCTCATCCTCGATTACTATGATGCCCGCCTTGCCTCGGCATCACCGGGCAAGAGCCAGATCTCCCAAGGCACACCCTACAAGCCGGTGCCGCCGGAACTGCTTTACCTCAGCGCCAAGGGTTTTGGCGCGATGCTCTCTGAACGCAGCGCCGTCCGCCTGTCGCCATTTAACGAGCATGAAGGTGAAGCGCGACAGGTCGTCGCCATCGAAGCGCGTCAGGGACTGCGTTGGGCAAAGGCGGCGGGTGAGGTCGAGAGTGACGGCGAACGCGCGAATGTCTTCGATCAAGCCGTGAAGCACATCGCCGAAAGACGAGCGCAGGGCGCGAAGGTCGTGATCTCGGGGTGGACGGAAGGATCGCTCGATCGCCTCTTGCAGGTTCTCACCGAGCACGGGCTCGCAAACATTCGTCCTATCAAGGCTTTGTCCGATGTTCGCTCGCTGAAGCCGGGCGAGGCGGCCTCCGCCGTCCTCAGCCTCGAAACCGGATTCGAGACTGGCGATCTCGTGGTCATCGGCGAGCAGGACATCCTTGGCGACCGAATGGTGCGCCGATCGAAGCGTCGCAAGCGCGGCGCCGACTTCATCGCCGAGGTGACAGGCCTCGACGAGGGCAGCTATGTCGTCCACGCTGAGCACGGTATCGGCCGTTTCGTTGGCTTGCGCACGATCGAGGCGGCCGGCGCCCCGCACGATTGTCTCGAACTCGTCTATGCGGAGGGTGCCAAGCTCTTTCTGCCGGTCGAGAACATCGAGCTTCTGTCGCGTTATGGCTCCGAAGGCACGGATGCAATCCTTGACAAGCTCGGTGGCGTCGCGTGGCAGGCGCGCAAGGCGAAGCTCAAGAAGCGGCTGCTCGATATGGCCGGAGGCCTGATCCGCATCGCTGCTGAACGGCATACGCGCCACGCGCCTGTTCTGGCCGCTCAGGACGGGGTCTATGACGAGTTCGCCGCGCGCTTCCCCTACGATGAAACCGAGGACCAGATGAACTCGATCGACGCCGTGCGCGACGATCTTGGAAGCGGTCGCCCGATGGACCGCCTGGTCTGCGGTGATGTCGGCTTCGGCAAGACCGAGGTAGCGCTGCGTGCCGCGTTCATCGCCGCAATGAATGGCGTGCAGGTCGCAGTCGTGGTTCCGACGACTTTGCTTGCCCGACAGCATTTCAGGACGTTCAGTGAGCGGTTCCGCGGTCTGCCGGTCCGCATCCAACAGGCCTCGCGGCTCGTCGGCTCGAAAGACCTCGCGTTGACGAAGAAGGAAGTGGCCGACGGCAAGACCGACATCGTCGTCGGCACGCACGCGCTGCTCGGCTCCTCGGTCAAGTTTGCCAATCTCGGCCTGTTGATCGTCGACGAAGAGCAGCACTTCGGCGTCAAACACAAGGAGCGGCTCAAGGAGCTGAAATCCGACGTGCATGTGCTGACCCTGTCGGCGACGCCTATTCCGCGCACGCTGCAACTTGCCTTGACCGGCGTCCGCGAATTGTCGTTGATTACGACGCCACCGGTCGACCGCATGGCGGTGCGCACCTTCATCTCGCCCTTCGACGCGCTGGTGATCCGCGAGACACTGATGCGCGAGCATTATCGCGGCGGCCAGAGCTTTTATGTCTGCCCGCGGTTGAGCGACCTTTCGGAGATCCACGATTTTCTGAAATCCGATGTTCCGGAACTGAAGGTCGCGGTGGCGCACGGACAGATGCCGGCTACCGAACTCGAAGACATCATGAACGCTTTCTATGAAGGACGTTACGACGTGCTTCTCTCGACGACGATCGTCGAATCGGGCCTCGATGTGCCAACCGCCAATACCCTGATCGTGCACCGCGCCGACATGTTCGGCCTCGCCCAGCTCTACCAGCTTCGCGGCCGGGTAGGCCGGTCCAAGGTCCGCGCCTTTGCACTCTTCACCTTGCCGGTCAACAAGACTTTGACAGGGCCGGCAGAGCGCCGCCTGAAAGTCCTGCAATCGCTCGACACGCTGGGAGCCGGCTTTCAGCTCGCCAGCCACGATCTCGATATCCGCGGCGCCGGCAACCTGCTCGGCGAGGAACAATCCGGCCACATCAAGGAAGTCGGCTTCGAGCTTTACCAGCAAATGTTGGAAGAGGCCGTTGCCGAGCTCAAGGGCGAGGAGGAAATCCACGACACCGGCTGGTCGCCGCAGATATCGGTCGGGACGCCGGTCATGATACCGGAAGACTACGTGCCGGACCTGAACCTGAGGCTCGGACTCTACCGCCGCCTTGGCGAGTTGACGGACCTCAAGGAGATCGACGGTTTCGGTGCGGAACTGATCGATCGCTTCGGGCCGCTGCCGACTGAGGTTCAGCATCTCCTGAAGATCGTCTACATCAAGTCGCTGTGCCGCACGGCAAATGTCGAAAAGCTCGATGCCGGGCCGAAAGGTGTGGTTGTTCAGTTCCGCAACAAGGAGTTTCCGAACCCCGCCGCTCTCGTCGGTTATATCGCCAAACAGGGAACCGTGGCGAAGATCCGCCCGGACCAGAGCATCTTCTTCCAACGCGAACTTGCGACGGCGGAGAAGAGACTTTGGGGAGCAGCAACGGTGATGACGCAGCTCGCCGGGCTCGCGAGGCCCGCCTAAACGAAGATGCCGCCCGGATTGGGCGGCGGCATCTTGATAAGTTGAGCTGGACGCGGCCGCAAAACCGCAGACCTTCTATTGTGTGGGGCCGCTGGCTTTCATTTGCGCGATCTCCCGCAACGCATTCGTCAGCACATCGACCGACTGGGCGCCCATCACCGCATATTGCTGGTCGATGATGAAGCAGGGGACGCCACTGACGCCCATCTCGCGGGCGATGTCGATCTCTTGTTTCACTGCATCCTTATCCGCGTCGGAGGTCAAAAGGGCGGCGATGACGGGGCCGTCGAGGCCTGCCCGCTCGGCAATCTCCTGAAGCACTGCGTGGTCCCCCACATTTCGGCCTTCTTCAAAATTGGCCTTGAACAGCAGGCGCACGACCTCCGCCTGGGCTTCCTCGCCATTGGTTGCTGCCCAGCGAATCAGTCGATGGGCGTCGAGCGTGTTGGGGCTGATCTTCACGGCCTCGAAGTTGAAATCGATGCCATCTTCCCGACCGAGTCCTTCGAGCGTTTTGTGGGCTTTGTCGACCGCGTCCTGGCCGCCGAGTTTTGCTGCAAGGTGCCGTTTATGATCGACGCCTTCTGCCGGCAGGTCCGGGTTGAGCTGGTAGGGGCGCCATTGGACCGTGACATGGACGTCTCCTGCGACATTGGCAACCGCCTGGTCGAGGCGACTCTTTCCGAGGTAACACCACGGACAGACAACGTCCGAGACGATATCGATTTTGACGGTTTCCATCGCTCCAGCCTTTCTTGCTTAGTAAATCTTCGACATAGGCCGATAGGCGAGGCTTTCAATGCGTTAGCAAAAGGGAGCCTGATTACTGTGCGCGCTCGTCCCACCAGGTCGGTAGCTGGTAACCGTAGAGCGGAACCGTGGCCGGGCGCCCGATATGCTTCCATCGGGCGACCCATTGGGCGTCGAGATGGTAGAGCGGCACCACATAGGCGTTGGACACCAGCAGCCGGTCATGCGAGCGGACTGCGGCTGTGAAGTCCTCGGTCGTCCGCGCTTGCAACATATTGTTGATCAGCTTGTCCACATCCTTGTCGGCAACGCCGGCGAAGTTGGAGCTGCCTTGCCGGTCGCGCGACACCGATCCCCAGTACGATATCTGCTCGGTCCCTGGAGACAGCGAAGAGGGATAGGATTTTATGATCACGTCGTAGTCGAAGGATTGGCTGCGCTGCTGGTATTGGGAATCGTCGACCGTGCGCACGGTCGCGACGATTCCAAGCGGAGCGAGGAACCGCTGGTAGGCCAGCGCGATCTTTTCCTGCCCCGCGTTCTGGCTCATGATTTCGAAGGCAAGCGGCGTGCCCTTGCCGTCGACCATCTTGCCGTCCTTGATGGCGTAGCCGGCTTCACGAAGCAGCGTCACCGCCTCCCGCAGCACGTTGCGATCACGGCCGGACCCATCGGTGACCGGCAGCCGGTAGGTCCCATCGAGAATGGTTGGATTGATCCTCTCTCTGACCTCGCCCATGAGGCCAAGCTCACGGTCGTCTGCGGCGGCACCGAGGAAGGAAAGGGACGAGTTCTGCCAGTAGCTCTGGGTTCGCGTGTAGGCACTGTCGAAAAGGTTCTTGTTCACCCATTCGAAGTCGAAAACGAGAGCCAGACCCTGGCGCAGCTTTATGTTGTCGAACATCGGCCTGCGCGTGTTGAAGACGAAACCGAGCATGCCGGAGGGGGTCCTCGGCGTGAAACTGTCCTTGATCACGTCGCCCGAGCGCACCGCCGGAAAATCATAGCCACGTGCCCATTTGGTTGCGCTACCTTCCGGGTAGACATCAACCTCGCCCTTCTTGAAGGCCTCAAAAAGCGAGTTCTCCTGGAGGAAATACTCGACGGAGATCTCGTCGTAATTATCGAAGCCGATCTTGGAGGGCAGGTCCTTGCCCCAGTAGTCGGGATTCCGGCGGTAGACGATGCGTTCGCCTGTCTTTACCTCGGCAACACGATATGGGCCAGAGCCGAGCGGCGGCTCGAGCGTGGTCTTGTCGAATGTTTCGACGTTGATCGCATGTTTCGGCAATACTGGTGAAAGCGCGAGCAGCAGCGGGAATTCGCGGTCGACATCCTCGTTGAAGGTAAAGCGGACGCTGCGGTCGCCGACCTTCTCCATCTTCGAGACCTTGGAGAGGCGGTTGCTGAAGGGCGCGCGCCCCTTGTCGCGCATCAACTCGAAAGTGAAAATGACGTCTTCGGCAGTCACGGGCTGGCCGTCGGCCCAGCGCGCCTTGGGGTTCAGGTTGAATTGGATGAAGGTGCGATCGTCGTCCCATTCGACAGTTTCGGCAAGCAGTCCGTACATTGTGAACGGCTCGTCCTGGGAGCGCTGCATCAGCGATTCATAGACGAGGTTGCCGAAGGCCGGATCCCACATCCCTCGGGCGGTTGTCCGCATGCTCTTCAGGATGAAGGGGTTGAGGCTGTCGAACGTGCCGACGACGCCGTACGCAATCTTTCCACCCTTCTTCACGTTAGGGTTGACGTAAGGGAAGTTCTTGAAATCGGCGGGCAGGGCAGGCTCGCCGTGCATGGAAATGGCATGCACCGGCGCGGCCAGGGCTTCGTTGCCGAATGTGCTGGCGGCCACAAGCATGGCAAGACCGGAAAGAACTGCGCGCAACTTCACCTCCCGAGGGATTTCTACAGGCCGATTCCCGCCACGTTACCAATGCGGGCACACATTTCCAACCTTCGCGGAGTCTGACCAGGGAAAAGTGTGGGACGGTTTTCGACGGCGTCCATCAGCGCGCTCGGCATGCGTCGCCTGTTGGCGCAGCCGTGCAGCCTGATCGCGCCGTCGCCCGCCCTGAAGAATTTTTTCAGGCCATTAGCCATCTCTTTTTTCCTGCGACTACAGGGCGTGGATGTTGTCGACTTCTATATCAAGCGTGCCATTGTCGATGACAACGTTGCATTCGAGCGATAGATCGGATCGCCCTTCTTCCTGCGTCCAGAGGTCGAACCTAATGGACCAAATTCGCCCGTCGGAATTTGCTGCAGCGATGGCATCAATGTCCAAGAATGCTTCATCAGGAGGCATGACCAGCGTCCGGCCGTACTCCTCGACAGCTTGTCGCATCAGCTCAGCAGATAGTTGAACACCTCTTGAGCGAGCCTCAACAGCAACGAAATCTCGAGCGACAAGCCAGGCAACTACTTGCCTGAGAAGCGCAACGACTCGACGGTCCGATGTGCTCATCATCTTGTCCCCCGATATGCGCGTTCAGGAATCTCCCTTGGATATCAGGAATCGGCGACCGCGATTCTTGATCAGGTCAATCCTGATAGACCCTGAAGCCTGGGTATTTCCAGCTTCGGCGGCTGCAAAAATGCAACGAAACACTGGATAAACGCCACGAGCCAATGTAACAGGTGTTTCCGGAAACGGGGCCATTCAAATGCCTCATTTGGCCAACAGGACAACGGCGGCTGACGATATTCACCATCGGAACAGTTTGTTCCGGAACCGGATTTCAGGAGACGGAATCACAATGATCTTCAAGTCGAACTTCACCAATCGCGCGGCGATGGCAGCGCTGGCGCTCTCTGTTGCAGCCGCCGGCGCGCCAGGCGCTGCTTTCGCGCAGGCAGGCAAGCCGCCGCAGGGTTGGTTCAAGGTTTGCACCAAGCAGGAAGACAACGACGTCTGCATCGTTCAGAACCTGCTCACCGCCAATAATGGTCAGCTCATCACGGCGGTCGGCCTCATCACCGTCTCCGGCAAGATCAACCGCAAGGTCCTGCAGGTTTCCGTACCTTCTGCTCGCATGATTCCGCCGGGCGTTCAGATGCAGATCGATGGTGCCAAGGGCGTCAAGCTCGACTATGCGATCTGCATGCCCGACAAGTGTGTTGCCGAAGCACCGCTTTCCGATGCGCTGATCGCCAACCTGAAGAAGGGCAATGAAGTCGTCTTTACTTCGGTCAACTTCCAGCGCGCCCCGAACCCGATCAAGATGACCCTGGAAGGTTTCACCGGCGTCTTTGACGGTGAGCCGATCGAGCAGTCGCAGTTGGAGGAGCGCCAGCGCCTGTTGCAGGAAGAAATGCAGAAGAAGGCGGAAGACGCCCGCAAGAAGCTGGAAGAGGCTCAGAAGGCCGCCAAGCAGCAATAATCGCGGTCATTCCTGGATCAAAAAACGCCCGGTATTTGCCGGGCGTTTTTTTGTCGGAGACCCATCGTCCGATTCCTTGGGTGGGCGAAGCTTGCGCCGGCATCATGGACTGCTCCTGCCTCTGTTGGTCGCGCAACAAGACGCTCCGGCACCGGAGTGCCGGAGCGTCTCAGTGGGCGATCAGGCAGGGCCCCCGATCCCTTATCAGTGCTGATAGGTCGCCTTCGGCTTGTAATGTCCGACGGTTTCCTTCTTGAACAAGGCGCTCACCTGTGGGTGGCGGATCGGTCTATCACTTTCGTCGGAAACGAGGTTCTGTTCGGAAACATACGCGACGTATTCGGTGTCGTCATTCTCGGCGAAGAGATGATAGAAGGGCTGGTCCTTGCTCGGCCGAATTTCCGGCGGGATGGCATTCCACCATTCCTCCGTGTTGGCATATTCCGGATCGACGTCGAAGATGACGCCGCGGAACGGGAAGACCCGGTGGCGAACCACCTGTCCGATCTCAAATTTCGCGTTTCTTTGTTTCATGACGCAACACATCCTTTCAGACAATAATCTGGGTTGCCGCGTGCCGAACATCAATAGGTCTGCGGTCAACCATTCTTGAGGGCATTGCTCATGAAAAAGGCGGGCTTCGAATGAGGCCCGCCCTTTTTCATCGTCGTAAGCGGACCGGACGTGCCGACCGGTCCATTTTCTTTAGACCGAATAGTACATGTCGTATTCGACCGGATGCGGCGTCATTTCGAAGCGCATGACTTCCTGCATCTTCAATTCGATGAACGAGTCGATCTGGTCGTCGTCGAAGACGCCGCCGGCCGTCAGGAACTTGCGATCCTTGTCGAGGCTTTCAAGTGCTTCGCGCAGGCTGCCGCAAACGGTCGGGATTTTCTTCAGTTCCTTCGGAGGCAGGTCGTAGAGGTCCTTGTCCATCGCCTTGCCCGGATGAAGCTTGTTCTTGATGCCGTCGAGGCCGGCCATCAGCATGGCCGCGAATGCAAGATACGGGTTCGCGCTCGGGTCGGGGAAGCGGACTTCGACGCGCTTTGCCTTCGGGTTGGTGCCGAACGGAATGCGGCAGGAAGCCGAGCGGTTGCGGGCCGAATAGGCGAGCAGAACCGGTGCTTCATAGCCCGGGACGAGACGCTTGTAGGAGTTCGTCGAGGGGTTGGTGAAGGCGTTGAGGGCCTTGGCGTGCTTGATGATGCCGCCGATGAAATAGAGGCAGGTTTCCGAAAGTCCGGCGTACTCGTCGCCGGCGAAGGTCGGCTTGCCGTCCTTCCAGATCGAGAGGTGGACGTGCATGCCGGAACCGTTGTCGCCGAAGACCGGCTTCGGCATGAAGGTCGCGGTCTTGCCGTAGGCATTGGCAACCTGGTGCACGACGTATTTGTAGATCTGCATTTTGTCGGCGTTGCGAACAAGCGCATCGAACTTGACGCCAAGCTCGTGCTGGGCAGCGGCCACTTCGTGGTGATGCTTTTCAACCGTGACGCCCATTTCGGTAAGCACGGTCAGCATTTCGGAGCGCATGTCCTGGCAGCTGTCGATCGGCGGTACCGGGAAGTAACCGCCCTTGATGCGCGGACGGTGGCCGAGGTTACCGGTTTCGTAATCGGTATCGTCGTTGGACGGCAGTTCGGAAGAATCAAGCTTGAAGCCAGTATTGTACGGGTCGGCCTTGTACTTCACGTCGTCGAACACAAAGAACTCCGCTTCCGGACCAACGAAGACCGTGTCGCCGATGCCGGAGGCCTTGAGATAGGCTTCCGCCTTCTTCGCCGTGCCGCGCGGGTCGCGATTGTAAGCCTCGCCCGAAACCGGATCGAGAATGTCGCAGAGGATGACCATGGTCGACTGGGCGAAGAACGGGTCCATGTGAGCCGTTTCCGGATCAGGCATCAGCACCATGTCGGACTCGTTGATGGCCTTCCAGCCGGAAATCGAGGAGCCGTCGAACATCACGCCATCGGCGAACATGTCTTCATCGACGCAGACGATATCCATCGTCACGTGCTGCAGCTTGCCCTTCGGGTCTGTGAAGCGCAGGTCGACGAACTTGACGTCGTTGTCCTTGATTTGCTTCAGAACTTCACTCGCAGTCGTCATTTTTTGTAAGTCCCTGTTTTGAGATGACGAGGTTTGAAAAAATCGGGGCCGGACGGCCCCTCGGGATTTGAAGGCGTGATTAGGTGATTAGATGGCGTCGAGGCCTGTTTCGCCGGTGCGGATTCGGATGACTTCCTCCACATTGGACACGAAAATCTTTCCATCACCGATACGGCCGGTTTGCGCTGCATTGCGAATGGCCTCGATGACGGCCTCTGCGTTTTCGTCTGCCAGCACAACTTCGACCTTTACCTTCGGCAGGAAGTCCACGACATATTCGGCGCCTCGGTAAAGCTCCGTGTGTCCCTTCTGTCGCCCGAAGCCCTTTGCTTCCGTGACGGTGATCCCCTGCAAGCCGACTTCCTGAAGGGCTTCCTTCACTTCGTCCAGCTTGAAGGGTTTTATGATCGCTTCGATCTTTTTCATGAGAAAATATCTCTCCGCTTCTCCCTTTAAAGCAGGTTCATGCCCGCTCGGCGTCCAATATGCACGTAACGTGCCAGTTTTGTCGCAGAATGAAACCCCGGATGGTGAATTTTCACAGCTTCATCGGCCTACCGCATGTCTCCTAAAATCGACCTCGATTTAAGGACAAAGACATGCAGCAATTCAAGGTGGCTACAGCGCCCCTTGCGCGCCCGATAAGGCGCGCGGCGCTGTAGGCGAGATTGCGCTGCGCCCCCCGGGCCATTCTGCCTATTTTTTATGAAATTTGATCATTCGATGTTGGCGACATTGCTGCGACGGGCTCCAAAAGCACGTTATTTGAGCACTATTACTGTGCAAATGCATAAAAAATGCTCATCATGTGTGGTGGCATGCGCCTTCTTGCCTTGATGCGCTCGGCGCGGTTAGATCTGGTTCATGCTTGATGCGCTCCGAGACGTTCTGGTGACACCGGCCGAAATGACGGCGATCGATAATGCGGCCGCCGCTTCGGGCGTCGATAGTTTTGCGCTGATGCGTTCAGCCGGAATGGCGGTGTCGGCAGCCGCCTTGCGGCTCTTTCCGCAAGCGCTTCGTTTCGTTGTGCTTTGCGGGCCGGGCAACAACGGCGGCGATGGCTATGTCGCAGCTTCGGCACTTGCGGACGGAGGTGCCGACGTGGCCGTGTTCGCGCTCGGGAATCCGGGGACGGTAAAAGGCGATGCGGCACGAGCGCTAGGCGCATGTCCACTGGCAGTGCTGCCGCTTGCCGCCTACGAACCTAATCTTGGCGACGTCGTCATCGATGCCTTGTTCGGGGCGGGGCTTACCCGCGACCTGCCGGAACAGGCGCAAGCAACCATTGCGCGGGTGAGCGAGCGCCGGATACCGGTAATCGCCGTTGATCTGCCCTCGGGTGTCGACGGGCGCACGGGAGAGATCCGCGGCGCGAGCTTCACGGCTGCGCACACCGTCACATTCATGGCACGCAAACCTGGTCACCTGCTGATGCCCGGGCGCGTGCGTTGCGGCACGCTGGAGGTGTTCGACATCGGCATCCCGGCTCGGCTGGTCAGCGAGAGAACCGGTGAGTTGCGGCTCAACACACCAGCGGCATGGGGGTTGCACGCAAGTGCTCTTGATCCGGCCACGCACAAGTACCGACGGGGCCACCTGAGTGTGCTTTCGGGCGGATCACTCTCGACTGGTGCGGCGCGCCTGTCGGCAACCGCCGGCCTTGCGGCAGGTGCCGGTCTGGTGACGCTGGCGTCACCGGCAGAAGCGCTTGCGGTCAATGCGTCCCACCTTACGGCGGTTATGCTCAGGGAAATTCAGGGCACGGAAGAGCTTGCGGCTTGGCTCAAGGACAAGCGGGTGAACGCGTTCGTGCTGGGGCCGGGCTTCGGCGTCGGCAAGCAGGCGAGGGACTTCGCCCTGATGCTGTGCGATCGGGCGCTGGTCCTCGACGCCGATGGAATGACGTCTTTCGAGAAAGACCGGACAGACCTCTTCGAACGAGCGGCCCGCGGCGAGGGGCGGTTGGTAATGACCCCGCATGAGGGCGAGTTCGCGCGACTTTTCCCCGAGATCGCCGCGGACGCCGCGCTATCCAAGATCGAAAAGGCGCAAGCTGCCGCGAGGCTGAGCCACGCGGTCATCGTTTACAAGGGACCCGACACGGTCGTCGCCGCTCCGTCGGGCCGCGCCGTCGTCAACGCCAATGCTCCGCCATCGCTTGCGACGGCGGGATCGGGCGATGTTCTTGCCGGCATTGTCGGCGCCCACCTGGCGCAGGGCATGCCGGCCTTCGAGGCCGCCGCCGCGGCGGTCTGGCGTCACGGGGAAGCCGGGACGCGCGCAGGTCGCGGCATGACGGCGGAGACGCTCATCGAGTGCATCCCGCCGCTTCCATGACCGGCACCGTGGAGCTCAGCCGCGCGTGCCCTTGGCGATCGGTTCCTGGTAGGTGAAGCCCATGTCCCAGGGGAAATAGATCCAGGTATCCTGGCTGACTTCCGTCACGAAAGTGTCGACGAGCGGGCGTCCTTTCGGCTTCGCATAGACGGCTGCGAAATGGGCTTTCGGCAGCATAGCGCGCACCTCGGCGGCTGTCTTGCCGGTATCCGTCAGGTCATCGACGATCAGCACGCCTTCGCCGCCGTCCTTGGCGATCTCGGGCGAAATGCCCTTGAGGACCTTCATTTGGCCCTGCGAGTCGTAGTCGTGATAGGAGGCAATGCAGACGGTCTCGATCATGCGGATATTGAGTTCACGGCAGATGATTGCAGCCGGAACGAGCCCTCCGCGGGTGATGCAGACCATCGCACGCCATGCCTGTCCGTTGTCGGCCAGCCGCCACGCGAGCGCGCGGGCATCGCGGTGGAACTGATCCCAGGATACTGGAAAGGCTTTATCTGGAAGAGACATAGGCGGGCTCCGGCTTCAAGTCGAATACAAGCTGCGAAGCGCCGCGGCGGACCAGGAGGTCGCGCAACGCGCTTCGTCACGATTTGGATATGCAATACTGAAAATGAAGCCTGGAACGCAAGGGGCGGCAAGGCCGGAACGCAAGGCTTGTCCATCCATCGCTTGGCCCCCCTGCGCTCGTTCGCTTGTCAAGCGCCGGGCCGCGCATGGATGATGGTCAGCGGGAACCGGCAATTGTCTCGATCATTGCTATGACATCGACTTCCGCCGCAGCGAGCACGGCAGCGTCGCGAGCGCGGATGACGATATCTGTCGAGAAGTTCTTGCCGTCGAACTTGGGATAGGAGCCGATGCTCGTCTCCGGATGTTTCTTCTGGACTTCTGTCAACAGTCCGCCAATTTCGCCTTCGCCATAGGGCGAACGCACGGTGCGTGAAAGCACCGGTGTCCCCGTCTGCAGGCTGGGCAGCAAGCTGTCGAGCATCGCCTGAAAGACCTGCGGCACGCCGGCCATGACATAGACGTTGGCGATCCTGAAGCCGGGCGCAGTGGACACGGGATTGGAGATATGAGTAGCACCGACCGGCATGCGGGCCATCCGTCTGCGCGCGTCGGTAAACTCCATGCCACGGCGTTCATACATGGCGCCAAGCAATGCCATCGCGTCGGGATCGTGGACGCACTCGACTCCGAATGCCCTGGAGATCGCATCGGCGGTGATGTCATCATGCGTCGGTCCGATGCCGCCTGATGTGAAGACATGGTCATAACGGCCTCGCAAGGCGTTGACCGCCCCCACAATTGCCTGCTCGTCATCCGCCACGATGCGAACCTCACGCAGATCGATGCCGACCATTGTCAGCATCTCCGCCAGATGGCCGATATTCTTGTCCTTCGTTCGGCCGGACAGAAGCTCATCGCCAATGGCAAGCATGGCTGCGGTGACGATCCTTGCAGTGGTCATTGGTGCTCCTGAATTGTTGGCGACCGCCCGGTCGATCTCATCGCTGTTGAAGAAAGCTTGACAGTCTGTCGACCACCCACGCTCTGGCGACGATATGCCATTTGATAAAACTTGAGTCAGGTGACGATCAAGTGGAATTGCCTAACAGGAGTATCATGATGGCTAAGATACTGGTTCTCTACTATTCGGCCTACGGGCATATCGAACGGATGGCTTACGCCGTCGCAGAAGGCGCCAAATCGACCGGCGCAGACGTTGTCGTGAAGCGTGTCCCCGAGCTCGTACCGGAGGACGTGGCAAAAGCCTCCCATTACAAGATAGATCAGGTGGCGCCGATTGCGACCGTCAATGAACTGGCGGACTATGACGCGATCATCTTCGGTTCGGGTACGCGCTACGGGACCGTGGCGTTGCAGTTGCGCAACTTCATCGATCAGACCGGCAGTCTTTGGGCTCAGGGCAAGCTCGTCGGCAAGGTGGGCTCCGCCTTCACTTCGTCGGCAACCCAGCACGGCGGCCAGGAATCGACGATCCTCGGCCTGATCCCCACGTTAATGCATCTCGGCATGGTGGTCGTTGGTCTTCCCTATGCATTCGAGGGACAGATGGGACTGGACGAAATCAAGGGCGGATCTCCCTATGGCGCCTCGACCATTACTGGCGGCGACGGTTCGCGCCAGCCCTCACAGGTAGAGCTCGAAGCCGCCCGTTACCAGGGCGCGCATGTCGCGAAGATTGCCGCAAAACTCGCGTCCTGATACCGCCGTTGCAGGCACTCTTGGCGCGGTCCAATGAGGACTGCGCCTTTGAGCTTCCGTGAAGGCTTCGAAAGGTGGCGAGGATCATCGCAAAAGTGGCCTAGCAACGTCATTCTGTGCTAACATCACCGCCGTTCGGCATGTAAATGCCATCCATAAGGAGGAGCAGCAGGACCGTGCGGCGACGGTCTGCCGGGGCATGGACTGTCCCGGGAAATCCAGGGGAGTGAAGAATGGCGCGGATCACGTACTCGATCGTTCCACACGACGGAGGCTGGGCCTACAAGGCAGCCGACGCGTATTCAGAGTCCTTTCCCAGTCGCGAGATGGCAATAGCGGCCGCAAAGGCCGCAGCGGCGGAACAACAAGTCGGCGGCGACGACGAGGAAATCAGCTTCCAGGATGAGAAGGGAAATTGGCATTTCGAACACGCC
This sequence comes from Sinorhizobium mexicanum, assembly GCF_013488225.1. Classification (NCBI taxonomy): domain Bacteria; kingdom Pseudomonadati; phylum Pseudomonadota; class Alphaproteobacteria; order Hyphomicrobiales; family Rhizobiaceae; genus Sinorhizobium; species Sinorhizobium mexicanum. The sequence continues at coordinate 1,997,720 of NZ_CP041238.1, forward strand.
GATGGGGGAGATCGACCTGAAGCAACCGTCGAGGATGGCTGAAGACGCTTGAAGGGGCAGTTGGGTGCGAGCGTATTGCCCCTGACGACGCCATCCCCGCACGCGGTGACAACGCCACGGAGGATTTCCAATGCATTATAGCGTTCAAATCTTCACCTGGACCGCCCGGTTGGGCGTTCATCAGGTCGGATCGGTTATCGAAGTCGACGCACCCAATCCGAAGGCAGCGGCGGTGTCGCTGCTTGGGTTGCGGTTGGACGATAACGGAAAATCGTCGAAACTGGCGGTCAGAGTCTGGCGCGGAGAAGACGCCTACAAGGCCGACTGCGATTGTTTTTATTATCACTGAAACCGGGCAGGAATCTCACCGCGAGATGTTGATGTCTCGCCTCGCGCAAGCCCGTTATCCCGCCATTCCTGCCGAGCGAATGACGGGACGTTTTCTGCGCGGCTGCGGCGCCTCCGGCCTTCAATCGTCCCGTGTACAGACCCTGAGCCGGTGGCCGTCGGGATCGAGAGCGACGAATGTACGGCCGAAGACTGCCGTCATCAGTTCCTGGTCTATGGTCACGCCCTCTTGCCGCCAAGCGTCGTAAAGCCGTTCGACGGCGGCATCGTTCTCCACCATGAAAGCGAGTTCGGTGCGGTTGCCTTCCCCGGACGTGTGGAAGTTCTCAGCACTCATCGACCACAGCCCCAAACTGAGGCTGCCGTCAAACTCGAACGCGACATAGGTGGGAAACGATGCCGACGGTTGGCGGCCAAGCAGGCGCGAATAAAATGCAGAGCTTTCCGCAGGATCCTGAACGTACAAGAGGATGAGGTTGGGCTTGAGCACGGTTGTCTCCTTTTTTCCGATAGCAGGATCATAGGAGCCGATGCTGTCAATTTCTGTCAGCATTCCGGGCTGTACCACAGTGATTCGGGCGGATCGATTCGCGTATTAGACCGCTCACCTCGTTTGCGAGAAAAGGCTCGCAAAACTTTGAATCTTTGAGAAAGGCTCTACGGCTCCTGGCCATTCAGGATTTCTTCCCGAGGAGGAGGGCCTTCCAGACCGAGCGCCGACGGAGCGCTTTCTGCGCGTGCAATTCGGCCTGGCGCGCAGCTATGGCGCTGGCAAAGGCTTCCTTCATCGCATCGATGCGACGGCGCTTTTCGTCCACTTCATCACGGTTGAGCCGGACATCCGTCATCACACGAAACTCCTTGCCTCGCGCGACCTGCTCACGAACAAGCGACCGGCCATGAGAAGATGGCGCTCGTTGGTGGTTCCGGCCTGATAGGCCTCGATCAGCATTCTGGCGTACCTTCGCGCAGGCGCGCTGTCGCGCGGCCATCGGTGCTCGTCGCAGAGGCGATCGAAAACACGCTGAAGCGCGCTCAAGTCTTCGGGAAGCAAAGGCACATCAGATGACGCTTGCAGTGGACGCACGCCAGTACCCTCTGTCATCAATGCAAGGACAAAATTTCGAGGCAGCCTAGCTTGCCAGCAACGGGCAGCGATTGAACCCCTGGCGAATCAGGGGTTCATATAATTTTTCGCTCGAGACGAGGACGCGTCATTCGGCCGGGCGCTACGGAGTGGTCTCGATTACCGAACAGACTGCAGAACCGGAGGCTGTGGAACGGACGGAAATGAGCCGCAAAACATTCCCTTGACTGAATCTCCTAAGTGTTTGATCTAGGCCGCAGGCGGACGTGGCGAAACTGGTAGACGCAAGGGACTTAAAATCCCTCGGCCTTGGCCGTACGGGTTCGACCCCCGTCGTCCGCACCATATTGAAATCATTACATAAAACTGCAACATTAGAGATTTCTTGCGAAAGCTCGAAAATTTCTAGGGTACGGATTAGGGTACACCCAAGGGAGAAAAATATTTCTTAATCCCTCGGCCGGTGATAACTTCTTTTTCGCCTCTTTCCGAGGCCGGGGCGCCTGAACCGGACTTAGCGCATTTGGATGATTCGGCGCCCTTTGCGTGATTTGCTCATTTCGAGCATATGGCCGGTATATTTTCCGCATGCCTCAAACCCCGCCCGATGAACCAGATTTCGAAGGAATGATTGCCGGTCTGCGCACCGAGGGCATGACGCCGGGCGCCATCGCCCGTGAGCTGCATATCTCCCGCGTCACCGTCTGGCGACTGGAAACGGGGCTTTCTTCGCAACCGAGCTACAGGATCGGCCGGGAGGTGGAAAGGCTATGGCAAGCGAGAGGATGCCCAACGGCGCCGAGGCCGGCAAGCTGGCGGAGCTGATCGCCACCGGCCGGCAACGCAAAGAGATCGCCGAAATGATCGGCGTATCCAGAAGCCAATTGCGCAACATCATGCTCGGCCGCAAGGTGCTTGATCAGACACGGGCAAAGCTTGACCGGCTCTTTCGCTGCTACTGCGGCAAGCACTCTTAGCCGAGATCGCGAAACCTTCCCAATCCATTGAACGGTGCGGGCGCATCCAGTTGGGGGAAAGCTGCAAAAACTCACCCTTTGTGCGAAGTCATCGTGCAACTGTTCTTGTACAATCGCACAAGTTGCACGTGATTCGGAGTATCCTAGTTTGCTACAGAAAGCTCTTGAACTTAGCGATATCTTCGCCCCTCATGAAGCGAAACGGCGCGATGAGCTTTTCCAGCTTAACCGGCGCCTGATCCACTACACGTCGGCGGCGGCCGCCGTCTCGATCATCCGGAACAGCGCGGTCTGGATGCGCAACGTTCTTTGCATGAACGACTACATGGAGGTCGAGCATGGCTTCCAGTTGATGCGGCGTTCGTTCGAGCCGCCGGTAGACTCCGAATCCGAACGAGGGCTTCGCGCCGTCGCGGCGGCACTTGACGCGATTTTCCCGGAAATATCCAAAGACTGTATCGACTGGTTCAATGGCTGGTTGTTCGCGCTTCGAAACAAGACTTATGTCACGTGCCTCTCCGAACATCATCCATCGGAAAATGAATATGGACGTTTGTCCATGTGGAGGTCTTATACTGCTAGTCAGGTCGGCGTCGGCTTAATTATAAATCCTCTGCCTCTATACAGTTTGAGTCAAACGTTTGGGGCTTTCAGTAGTCCTGTTTACTATTTTGGTGATGTAGAACTTAGGGATACGTTTTTTGAAATTGCCTCAAATGTCACGGCGAACAAGGATTTACTGGCATCCAAAGGTGCTGACGAAGTCAAAGGCTATTTCTGTATGTTGCTGCGTGGAATCGCTATGTGCACGAAACACCCCGGCTTCCATGAGGAAAAGGAGTGGCGAATAATGCACACTCAGGGACTGGATGAGCAAGGCGCGCTTTTACGGGAGGTCGAAATTATCAATGGCGTTCCCCAGCCCGTATTTAAGATACCCTTGAAAGATCATCTCGAAAGCGGGATGACCGGCATCTCAATACCCGACCTACTTGAGCACGTTATTATCGGCCCAACTGAGTTTCCTATGCCAGTAAAGGACGCCATTGTGATTGAACTTGAAAAAGCAGGGGTAAAGGATGCGGAGACGAAGGTTTCCTACTCAAACATTCCGCTTCGGACCTAGTTTTGCTTGAAGCTCCGGTGACGGACCGGAGCATGATCCTATCAGGCTGAATTCCTTGTCCGAGGCCAATATCGGAATGATCAAAACCGGCTTGCATCACTGGTGGCCGAAGGGCCTTTCGGGCTTCTGGGTCGGTGATGATGATTGTGTCACGCGTATCACCCCGCAGGGTACTGAACTCAGATCGCCGCCGGCGAAGTTTGGCGGCATTACCAATGGGCATGCAATAAAGCTGGGTGGCCCGTGGTCCTATTCATTTGAATCGAAATTTGATGCTGTTGACTCTCGACTCCCATATCTAACAACCGAGTTGCTGGCATTTGAAGCCAAGCCATCAAACGACACGGAATCGATCAAAGACAGGCTTGAAGCTCATGCGGTTTCGGAAGAATTTCTCCGGGAGATTGGGCTAACACTCGCTTCCCTAATCGTGCGTAGCCCGCGACATCGCAACACGATTGCATTGACGACAGAGTACTACAGGAGCCGGATGGGGTTTTCTGAGCCAGAGGTGAGCAAAAACCTAATTAATATGAATCTAGCGCACAAATTTGATTTGATCGGCCCCAACTTCAGTGGAGGAAAATATATTATCGCGTACAGCGACGAGTGCGAATTCATATTTGGTGATGGGTTTTATACAAATATGGCCCACGAACATTCTATCGGCCACCAAAAGACGGTCACGCCGATAACACCCGTTATGACTGTAATTTATACAAAGCCGACGCGATATTCCACGCAGCCGAAATTAATGACCATTAGGCTGACAAAACAAGAAGTTTTATCCTTTAACGATCTCGTCCAAATATATTCTAAAGATCAGCTTTTCTATCGTAGCCAAAAACCAGTTTTGGCCGAATCCTTTGTCCGACAAGAATTTCTTGAGTTTCGATACCACGAAGTTCCTTGGCTGGAAGGTTTTCTTGCAGATGCCCACCAGTTTAGAGGGTAGGCGTCTATCCCCGCCCGAACTTCCCCGAGGCGGTCCGGCCCAAGCTCATCGGAAAATCCAAGGCTGCTGTATGCACGGCACAATCAAAGCGCCCGAAATGCCGCCGGGCTATAAAGCTCCATCAACGCGGCGATCATGTCGGCGCGGCTCAATTCTTCGGCCTCAAGCCCCGATTCCACCGGATAGCAGCGGAAGCCCCACCCGTCCGGCGTGACGGCAAGGATGAAAACACCGCCGCCGTTAAAGGCATGGCGATGGCGCGCGAAAGCGTCGGGAAGGGTGTCAATCCGGTTTTTCATCTTGGCCCCCTGACGAGGGTTACAACTGGCAAGCTCGCCTGTTTACTTCACCGCGCGCAAGCCGGCGCCCTTGAGCCGTTCGATTTCGCCCTTGAGCCGCTGGACCTCGGCGCGCAAGGCGACATCGGTTTCAAGCCGGGCCTCGACGCGCTCGACGCGTGTGATAAGCCGTTGCTCCAGATCGGCGAAATCGCGGTGCATGCGGTCGCGTTCCTCGCGGAAACGCTCACCCGCATGCTTCGTGAGCTTATCAAATTCGGCAGCTAAATTGCTGCGTTCCTCGGCGAAGCGGGCGCCGACGAATTCGCCGAACCGCCTAAGACCGGCTTGCGACGCGGAACGGCGGGGCGCCGGGACGTTGGCGTTTGCCGCCATTGCATCTTCCGCCGCTTGTCGCCGGACCTCCTCGGCTTGCCGCCGGGCGGCCTCAAGTCCGGCTCGCCTGTCGCGGCGCATCATCCGTTGCGCGTCCGGCGAATAGCCTTCAAGTGCCTGTTCGAATTCGTCGGGGGTCATCTCGTGATACTGCATGGCCGCCTCCCTGAGTGGACACACTCCGTTTAGTCACCATCCGAGCGGTTCGACAAAGGCGGCACCGCCTGATCGCGCGTACCAGCTCACCGGCAAGGCCGCTTTCAGCGCGGCGCTGTCGGTTTGCCACAAGGATCGCGTCGGGGCGGCGACAACGTTCGGCGTTCCCGGTGTCGAGATCGGCCCGACCGTGTCTTGCGTCTGTTCGACGAGCGTTGCTTCCCTCGAAACCGAAAACGTCGGTTCGCCACCGAAGCCCGTCGCCAGCGCATCGGCATCGACCGCGATCATGCGCGTATCCGGGACGGAGGACGAGGCAAAAACGGGATAGTCGAAGCCGAGGAGACCGCCGCCGGCCGCAAGGCCCGCGCGTGTCGCCGGACTGACGACGAAGACCGGATCGGCGACGGTGGTAAGCGCCGCGACAAGCGCTTTTGCATCCTCGGCGAAGCTCGTTCCAGGCGGCGTCACTGTCACCCCGGCAAGGATGCCGGCCGGGGCAACCGCCGTTGCCGCCTGATCGCCGAAAAAGGTTTCGTCGAGACAAGTACCGACCGCGTCGCCGAGCACCTTGCGAAGCAGGGCTTCAATCGACGGCTGCGAACGTTCGGCCAAATCCTCGGTGAACGTCGAAATCAGCTTGACCGCATAAGGCCGCAACGTCGCCCGGACGACTCCGTTCGACTGCCCCGCCCGGACCCCAACGCAACCGCGGTTATTTCGGACCATCCCCCCCGGTACGCCCCCGGCTGAGGCGAATGATTTCACCAAGCAGCACATCGAGATCGGTCGAGAAATCCACCTGAACAGCGGTCGGCACATCTTCACGTGGTCTGATCGGTAAATGCAGATGCATGTCTGCAATATTGCGAAGCGAGCCTTGGAGACGTTCAAGCGAAGCCTTGAGGGACTTGCCTCCATGGTTGTTCGCCACCTCCGCGAAGGTGCCGAGACCAAACACAGGAGGAACATGGTTCAATATCGTGCGGAGAAGCATTGCGGTTGACAGGTGACACCGATTGGCGGCGGCAACATTCAGTTCACGGCATAGCTCCACAAGCCGGGCAAAGTCCCACGGCCCATTGCCGAGAGATTGAAGCGCGACGATCCGGGAAGGGTCAACGTACGGTTTGGCAGGAGTGGCTTGCGACAACGGCGCCTTGATCCTCTTACGCTCTATCGCACGTGCGCCGGCCCGAACAATTTGCGCCGCCTCCTGCACCGATGCATAGGACGGGCCATCATCAAACATCCCGCTAAGGCCAAGGTTGGCGGTGGTTATAAGACTTATCGAGTAATCGTTGATCCCTCCAAGCTCATCGGCCAGTATCCCCTTTGCCTCTAGTGCCAGTGCCTTGAACGTTGCGGCATGGTTCGTTGGCAGAATCCGGCCGAACATGTTGCCGCCATCCTCGAATAGCGGCAGCAAACGTTCCATCTTATCCGCGATTGCGCTGAGTTCTTCGATCACAGGGCGAAAGCTAACTTGAGGCCGGGTGAGCGCGGGAGTCCCATTTCAGGGGTGGGGCGATTTACCCACAAGCAATTTGACTTTGCGCCGCGTTCATTGCCTTCCCTTCCTGTGCCTCCGATGCAACCGCTTTCGCTTCATCCTCGATCTTCGAAAAGGGGCGCGCTTGAAAGCGCCCCTTCTATATCAAAGATATAGGGGGTAGTGGAGAGAGTTTGCATGTCGTTGTTTTCATTGCCGAAACCCGTTTGCATGGAGAGGCCGAAAAATTAGCGTGGAGCGAGGGACTAGAAGTTGCAATTTACAACCTCTAACCGCCATGTATCGTCCGATGGCGCACCGTAGCGGACGGCCCGGATTTTGCCTTTGTCGAACAGCGCTTCCATTGCCGCCGCCAACATCTTCGGCGTCGTTCCCTCCCGCTTCGGATGGCCGCCAAAAACCCTCGGCCCATAGTTCTGTGCCTTTGGATTGGCGGAAACATTGATGCCGCGTCCGGTATGCAGCGAGAGCAAGGCCAGGAACACCCGTTCGGCCCTGTCCGCTTGCCCGATATCGGCGCCGGCCCGCTTGGGCTTGTCGGTGCAGCGATAGCAGCCGAGTTCCCATTTGAGGTTCACGACGCGGCCCAACGGGCCATAGTTCGACTTCCTGTTGACGAGCTGCCGCCGGCCGTCATCATCCGGCCCTTCGGTATCGTCCGGGCGGCACATGTCGATCTGATTGCGGATGGAGTTCAGCCAGCCGGTGGAACCAGAGTTGCCGGTCTTGTCGCGCATGCCGGAAAGCGACGGATGCGCAAGCAAGATCACCGTCGTCCCCCATCCCTTGGCGAGACGGCGAAGATACCCGCCGATCTTGGTCGCGGCCGAACGGTCGAGTTCCTGCACCTCGGCGGTCTGCGCTCGGTTGTCGATGATGACAAGCACCGGGGTGATTGCGTCGACGGTGTTTTGTAGCGTGTCGAACAGCGGCGTCTTTTTGACGGCATTGCGGCCTTGAAACAGCACCTTGTCGTGCATAACGAGATCGGCGATTTGCAGCCGGTAGAGCCTGCGAATTTCGAAAATCTCGGATGCGGCGATATCGCGGATGCGTCGCCAGCATTCGTCTTGATCGTCCTCGGTGGTGAGATAGAGCACCGGGCCGCGCAAATTGACGGGACGTCCGAGCCAAAAGCTTTCCGGGTAATCCCGAGGGGAAAGCGCGACGGCGCAAGCGAGCTGCAGCATGAGGAGACTTTTGCCGACGGCCCCGGCGCCGGTCAGATAGTTGACGTCGTTTTGCAGAAACAGGCCGTGGCCGTCCACGTATTCGAGCGGCGGCGGTTCGCCATAGGCAAATTCGCTTGCCTTGACGAGCGGCAGGAGCGGCGGTTTTCGGGTCTGCCCGCCTCCACCATTTCCCCCGTCGTTCGGATCGTGCCTCATTGCCGTGTTCCCGGCTCGACAACGGCAACGCCGTCAACATCGATCACCGCAAGACGGATGCCCGCAACGGTGGCGACATCGCTCAAGAAATCGGCGCGGGCCTCGCGATAGGCGGCAAGGAAACGGCGCCGGGCGCGTGGTTGCCGAATCGCATCCGGGAAATCCGGTTCCCATCCGCATTCGAGGTGATTGCCGTCGAGCTTGAACGTCACGCGATAGCCGAACGGTAAAGCGAAAGAACGATTGTGATCCATTGTCGGAGTCTCTCCTGCCAAGTCGCCTTGACGAGGAGGCCGGGAAACCGCAGAATCGTGTCCTCAAGACAATATCGTGTGGTTTCCCGGCCGTCGCCTCATCAAGGCGACGGCTTTTTGGTTCTCTCCATCAAGCCGGGGTTTTGTGCGGGCCTTGCCGGCCGCTTGGTTAATCTTGGCGATCTTGCCGTGGCTAAAGGTCTTCACTTCACTCGGCGGCGATCACCGGGCCAGGCTTCACATATCGGTCGCGAAGATAGCGGCAATACTCGTGTCGCATAAGTGCGCAGCACGTTGCCCTCGCGATACCAAGACGGCCCCTTGCCACGACGGCGCCGGGCGCGGATGGCATCGGGGCCGATGCCTTCAATGGCGGCAATATCGTAGATGGTGAGCATGAGCGGCAAGGCGGGATCGGCCGCCAGCTTGTCGAAGACATCGCCGCCGGAAAACCCCTGTTCAGCAAAATAGGCCGCGCGGCGGTTGAATAGTTCTGCTGTCTCAGTCATGGCGCGTGTTCCTCAATAGAACAGCGCAGAAGCTATCACACTAGCAAGAAGAGAAACAATACAAGAACACACAAAAAGATATTGCCCGCAGGACAATATTATACCAAAGAACGCGGTAAATATTGCCCGCGGGACAATATATCAGTGCTTTATCTTAACGATTTCAGCATTTTCCTTGCCGAACAGATTGATGACGTTGGCGCCGCGCTCGACTCCCTTGCGGGCCAAACTTTCGGATTTTTTCACGTAACGCATCGCCATTGCCGGGGTCTTCCAGCCATAGGCTTGCATCAGCTCGGCGACGTTGGCGCCGTCGATGGCGCTGTGTGTGGCAATCGTCGCCCGAAGCCGGTGCGGGCCGATGCGTGGAATTTCGGCTTCCTTGCAGATTTCCTCCAGCATCGCCAGCACGTCTTTGTAGCTCACCGGCATCCGCCCGGTTGAATTACTAAACACAAAACCAACCTTATGCGCTTGCGCCGCGATGATCGTCGCGCCGTCGCTGGAAAGCGCCGTGGCGGTGATCTTCGTCGCCTTGTCGCCGAGTCTTACTTCCATGCGTTTCAGATTGACTTGATCCCACCGGAGGAGCCGCGCCGCCGAAATCCGCCAGCCGGAAACGGTAATAAACTTGATCAGGTCGGCAACCGGGCCGGTGCGCGTCATCAACGCCGCGATGAAGGCCGGCAACTGTGTTTCGTCAAGCCATGTATCGTTCACGGTCTCGGTGAAGCGCGGCAGCTTGGCGCAAGGATTGTCGGTGCGAATGTCGTGCAGCATCGCATGCGAAAACATCTTCGACAGAACCGCCAAGGCCCGGTTCAGGTCGGTCTTCTTGTGCTTGAATTTCAGCTTCATCGCCGCAATCTCGGCGCGGGTGATATCCTTCACCTTGCGGCCCTTGAAGGTCGGCAGGATGATGCGGCGATAGCGGCCGGCATAGTCCTTGCGCGTTGACGGTTCCTTGAGTGCCAGATGCTCGGTCTCGAACAGCTCCCAAAGCTGTTCGATTGTCGGTGCCGATTTCTTTTCAGCCCGAAGCGACTTCGGATCGTCGCCGCCGGCCGCCGTCTGCAAGATGCGTTGCGCTTCGGCCCGCGCCGTGTCGGCGGTGAAGACACCATGAGCGCCAATCGACATCTTCCGGCCGTCGTCATAGATCGCGAAGTAGGTGAGGGCGAGACCCTTGGCGCCTTTCCTTGCACGAAGGGCAAAGCCGGTCGTTTTCGAGTCCCTGAACAGCTTTTCCGTCGCGCCGTCCATGAGGCCGTGAACCTTCCGCTCAACGAAATTTTCGGTGATGTGATATTGCTTGCTCATGAAAAATCCCTCGGTCGGCTAGGGTACGGATTAGGGTACGGGACGCGCAGGGACTTTCTGTTCCATCTCATACCAAGTTGATACAGCTAATACCGTTCAACACGCTGGAAATCAATGCTTTCAAGATAATTTAGCGTAATGAGATATAACAAGCCAGAACGAGGGATTTTTGACTTAAAATCCCTCGGTTAACACCGTACGGGTTCGATCCCCGTCGTCCGCACCAAGGCCCCCTTGCGCGGCCGGCCTATCAATCATCCGCCAATATTGCGCAATAGCGTTTCAAGCTGACTGAGGTCGGCAATTTCGCGAAAGCGCGGGTGACCTTCCGGTTTCTCGTGATGTTCGAAGGACCAGGTGAGGGTGTGCGGGACGTAGACGCCCCAACTGCCTGCCGCGAGCGCAGGGACGATGTCCGATTTCAATGAATTGCCGACCATGAGGCTCCTCGACGGTCCGTCGCCGTGTTGCGAGAATATCCGCTCATAGGTGGACATGGTCTTGTCGCTCACGATCTCGATGGCGGCGAAGAAGTCGCCGAGACCGGAGGCGGCGAGCTTTCGCTCCTGATCGAAGAGATCTCCCTTGGTGATCATGACGAGGCGAAAGCGACCGGCGAGGGCCTCGAGTGTCTCCTGGACGTTCGGCAGCGGTTCGACCGGATGGCCAAGCATTTCCCGTCCGGCGGCGAGAATTTCGGCGATCACGGACGGCGGCAGGCTGCCACCGCTTACCTCGAGCGCCGTCTCGATCATCGACAGGGTGAAGCCCTTGATGCCGAAGCCATAGAGGCCGAGATTGCGCTTTTCGGCCGCGAGCAATCGCGCGGGCAATTCATTCGCGTCGGTGTGGTCTTTCAGCAAATCGACGAAACGCTGTTCGGTGAGGCGATAGAACTGTTCGTTCTGCCACAGCGTATCGTCGGCATCGAAACCGATTGTCGTAATCCTGTTCGGCATGACCTATTGCGCGGCGATCTTGAATGGCTGGTCGACAGTTGCGCTCTTGCCGCTGTTGATATCATTGAAATGGAAGCGCAGCACGTAGTCGCCGGCCGGCGCGCCGGTCACGTCGATTGTCAGCGTCGAGTAGATTTCCTGATTGCGCAGGTAACCGGTGAAGGTGAAATCGCCGAATGCCTTCTGGCTGGCGAGGATTTCGCCCTTTGGGTTGAGGATATCGAAATCCACCGTGAAACGTGTCTGGATCTTGCCCTTGACGCTCGCTTCCTTCCAGGTGAGCCCCACCGGCTCTACGTAGGATACGATTGCTTCTCCGGTCTTGAAAATCGGGTCGGTTTTGGGCTCGTACATCGCGTAACCCGCCGGTTCGGCCGTAACGAAGACCGCTTTGCCGATCGCGAAGGGAAGGGTCTGGGAAAAGTCGCTCACTGCCTGGCGCAGCGTCTCCCGCGCGCCCGCCACGTCGCCAGAGGTCGCCTGCTGTTCCGCTTTCGTGGCGGCATCAGAAAGCGGACCGGCCAGCGCCGCCGCGTCGGTCGTCGCTACCATCGCGCTTACTGTTGCAAGCAAGAGCAGGTGTTTCGGCATCGAGTTCCTCCCCTGTGCCCATTGCCTCAAGACTTTCGGTATTTGCAAGGCAAGTCAAGGCATTGCCAAGTCGAGACCAATCGAGGCGCTCAGTGTTTCCAGAAGATCGGGGTCAGGATGACGAGAACGGTCAGGACCTCGAGGCGTCCGAGCAGCATCATCAGCGACAAAAGATAGAGTTCCGGGTCTTCGAGCGTCGAGAAGTTGCCGGCGGGACCGACAATGCTGCCAAGCCCGGGACCGACATTGGAAAGGCAGGTAATGACGGCCGAGACTGCCGTGACCAGATCATAGCCGAGCGCTCCCATCACCAGGCTCCCGAAAACCCAAAGGAGAATATAGGTTATGAAGAACAGGAAGATTGCGCGCTGCGTATCCCCATCGACGGTGTTGCTGCCGTAGCGCACCGCATAGATCGCATTGGGATAGACGAGTTTGTTCAATCCGGAGCGGATCGCGTTGAAGAGCACGACGAATCGATAGGCCTTGATGCCGCCGGCGGTCGAGCCGGAGCAACCCCCCATGAAGGTGGCGATGAACGCGGTCATGACGACGAAAGGTCCCCATAGACTATAGTCTTCGCTTGCATAGCCGCTGGTCGACAGGATTGAACTGATGTTGAAGAAGGAGTGCGCCAGCGCGAGATGAAATTCGACGCCGTTCGCCAACCGGTGGTAGACGGCCACCGCCACCGAAAACACAGTGAGGTAGCCGAGAAAGACGCTGATTTGCGGGTCGCGCAGCGCGTCGAGGCGTCCACGGACGACGAGCACGATCAGGATCGAGAAGGGGAGGCTACAGAGCGTCATGAAGAAGGTGCCGGTCCACAGCAGCGGAATGCTGCCGAAATAGGCAAATGACGCGTCGTGGGTTGAAAAGCCGCCGGTCGCGACGGTCGACATCGCGTGGTTGATCGCGTCGAAACGGTTCATGCCGGTGATGTTGTAGCCGATCGCACAGAGCAGTGTGATCGTGAGATACACGGTGAGGAAGGCGCGGCTGAAGCTTGCGATGCGTGCGAATGGCTTGTCGCTCGTGTCGGAGGATTCCATCTTGAAGAAGGACATGCCGCCGACCCGCAGGTAGGGGATGACGAAGAGGCCGAGAACGACGATGCCGATGCCGCCGAGCCAGCAAAGGAGCGAGCGCCATACCAGAAGGCCGGGCGGTGCGTTGTCGAGCCCGACAATGACGGTCGAACCGGTCGTCGTTACCGCGGAAACGGACTCGAACAGCGCTTGCGCGAAGTCAATGTCGAGCGAGGAGAGCCAGAGCGGGATTGCACCGACGACGGAAAAGACGAGCCAGAGCAGGTTGACCAGAAGGAAGCCGAATTTTTTCGAGAACGGCGGAGGTCCCGCGCGTGTCGCCATGAAGGTCGCCGCCGAAAGGCCGCCGGTCAGGAAGGCCGTTACTGCGAAGATCTGCCAGTCCGCATGTCCGTAGTAGAGGTCGACAAGCGCCGGGACCAACATCGCGCCAGAAAGGTAGAGGCCGAGGATCGCCGCGATGTGGACAGCGTGCCGGAACAGGGTTGCATTCAAGCTTCGATTTCCCGGAAACAGTTGTCGAACAGGCCAGCGGTTGCCCAGAGCGGTGGCCATACTGTCTTGCCCGATCGATTCGTGTCAAATCGATGGCCTCGCGCCAGTCAATGTGCGATAGCGTGAGCCTCGGTAAACGCAATGGATGAGCCTACGTGATGAAGCAGGATGTTGAAAATGCAGCGCTCGCGCTCCGTGAAATCTTTCCGGCGACGCCACTGCAGCTCAACGATCACCTCAGTGCCCGCTACGGTGCGACAGTCTATCTGAAGCGCGAGGATCTCTCGCCCGTGCGCTCCTACAAAATCCGCGGCGCCTTCAACTTCTTCCGCAAGGCGCTTGCCGCCGGGGCTGCGGGAAAGACCTTCGTCTGTGCTTCGGCCGGAAACCACGCGCAGGGCTTTGCTTTTGTCTGCCGTCACTTCGGCGTTCCGGGCGTCGTCTTCATGCCGGTGACGACGCCGCAGCAGAAGATAGACAAGACTCGCATGTTTGGTGGCGAGTTCATTTCCATCCGTCTCGTCGGCGACATTTTCGACCAGTGCTATCAGGCGGCTCGCGACCATGTCGAAGCGATTGCCGGCGTCATGGTGCCGCCCTTCGACCATGCGGACATCATTGAGGGGCAGGCAACTGTAGCCGCCGAAATTGCCGAGCAGTTGCCGGGGGGTGTCGTTCCCGATCTCGTCGCCCTGCCGGTCGGCGGTGGCGGGTTGTCCGCCGGCGTCACCGGCTATCTCGCCGACACGCTTTCGTCCGATCGTTTCGTATTTTGCGAGCCGGCGGGAGCGCCAAGCCTGAAGCGGAGCCTGGAGGCCGGCAGCGTGATCACGCTCGACCAGGTGGACAACTTCGTCGACGGCGCGGCTGTCGCGCGAGTCGGCGACCTGAACTTCGCCGCGCTGGCTGCCTTTGCGCCGGAGCAGGTGATGTTGTTGCCGGAGAATGCGATTTGCCTGACGATCATAGACATGCTGAACGTCGAGGGCGTGGTTCTGGAGCCGGCCGGCGCGCTTTCCATAACTGCGCTGGAGATCCTCGGGCGCGAAGGGCTGGAAGGCAAGACGGTGGTTGCCGTCGTATCCGGAGGCAATTTCGACTTCGAACGCCTTCCCGACGTCAAGGAGCGGGCGATGCGGCATGCCGGGCTCAAGAAATATTTCATCCTGCGCATGGCCCAGCGCCCCGGCGCGCTACGCGATTTCCTCAATCTGCTCGGCGACGAGGACGATATTGCCCGGTTCGAGTATTTGAAGAAATCGGCGCGCAATTTCGGCTCGGTCCTCATCGGCATAGAGACCAGGCACGCGGAAAACTTCCCGGCTCTGAAGGCGCGCTTCGACGCGGCTGGCCTGCGCTACCAGGACATTACCGAGAACGAGATTCTCGCCAATCTCGTCATTTGATCTCTGCGTCTACCGCGCGTCTAGTCAGACGCGCAGGGGACGCGGTAGCACTCTGAATTGCTGCTGGTGGACGGCATTGCCGCGCACTTAGCCTTTGACAGCGCCAGCGGCCACGGCTAACCATGAGATATGGCATCGTTTTTCTCGAAATTGTTCGGCTTCTCCGGTGGTGGTTCCAAAGAAGAAACGGCGCAGGCCGCCGGCAAGACGGAATCCTATGGGGACTGCTTGATCCGCGCGACTCCGATGCGCGAGGGACCGCAATATCGCCTGGCGGGCAGCATCGAAAAGACGATGCCCGATGCCGGAGTGAAGGTGCGCACCTTCATTCGTGCCGATCTTTTCGCGTCCGAACAGGATGCCATCGATGCAGCTCTCAGAAAGGGCCGGCAGATCGTCGACGAGCAACGCGCCGCGCTCTTTCAGGACGACTCGCCATCCAGGCCGGTGTAGCGCCGCCGTCGCCGGGCGCCAGTCGATGAATATCGTCGCATAATGCCGTTTAGAGGGTTTTTCTGAACCTTTGCGTTAGCTTCCAACCGCGCCTCGCATCTCGCGGCAAGATTCTGAACGTGAACACGGCGGGCCGGCTTCTCAATATAGCGCCTGTCGGCCCACCTCCACGTTCGGGCGTCTCAGAGCTTAATACGGAATCGGGCGAACCCTTCCGCGCTTTCGCCAGCGTCTTCGATCGCAACGGCTTTTACCTGCGACAGGAACTGTCTCGCCTTTGGGCTACTGTCGAAAACCACGCTCGTGTCCTTGAGCCGCACAAATTTCCAGTTCGCATCGGCCGACGGGTTGATCGTTCCCTGTTCGACGATGTAGCGGACGATGACATCGCGATTGGTGTCTGGCGCGACGAAGATCACCTTGTCGGAAGCGATATCGGGGAAGTTGCCGCCACCGCCGGCGCGATAGTTGTTGGTCACCACCACGAATCTTTGCGTGGGATCGATCGGCTTGCCGTCGAATTGCAGGTTCTGGATGCGCGTTGCCGCGGCGCTCACCAGATTGCCGTCCTTGTCGAACTTCGCCGGTTGGGTGAGGTCGATTTCATAGGTGACGCCGTCGATTACGTCGAAATTGTAGGACGGAAATCCCGCGTTGATCAGCTCCGCGTCGACCGATCCGGGAGCAACCTGGTTGAAAATTCCGGCCGACATTTCGAGCCAATTGCGCACCTGGTCTCCATCGATGACGACGGCCTGTACCGTGTTCGGATAGAGGTAGAGATCGGCAACGTTCTTGATGGCAATGTCGCCTGCCGGTACGTCGGTATAATAGTCGGCGCCGCCACGACCGCCGGCCTTGAACGGAGCCGCCGCGGACAACACCGGCAGGTCCTTGTGCTCGGTGTCCTTGAGCATGTCGCGGATGTACCAGATCTGCGCCTGGCTGACGATCTGGACCGAGGGGTCGTCGGCGACAAGGGCGAAATAGGAATAGAGCGGTGCCGAGGTCTTGCCGACCGGGGTGCGGACATAGGCAAGCGTCGCCTCATGATCTTTCTGCGCGGCGGCCAGAACGTCCGCCTTGTCGCCGACTTGAGCGATCACCTTCTTCTCTTCCCGCCGATAGATGGGGCGAGCTTCGCTCGTCGAGCTGATCACCCGCCACGCGGTACCATCGCGCTCGAGGAGCAGGTCGATCAGGCCAAGATGCGAGCCCCAGAAGCCGCCCATCACGCCCGGCTTGCCGGAAATCAGCCCCTTCGTGTTGTCGACACCGGCGAAGCCCTCAAATTTAGGTCCGGGAAAGTCGAGGTGGCTGTGACCGGTCACAATGGCGTCAATGCCGTCGATCGCAGCCAAGGGTACCGATGCATTTTCGAGGTTTTCGGCATAGTCCTGCTGCCCGATTCCAGAGTGGGAAAGCGCGACGACGATATCGGCGCCTTCCTCACGCATCTGCGGCACAAAGGCTTCCGCCGCCTTCACGATGTCGCGTGCATTCGCCTTGCCCTCGAGGTTCTTCGCATCCCAGGTCATGATCTGCGGTGGGACGAAACCGATCAGGCCGATGCGAATTGCATGTTCCTGGCCGGCGCCGTCTTTTACCTTGCGGTCGAGGATGACATAGGGCTTGAGAAAGAGCGCGTCCTCACGTGCGTTCGCCGCGAGCGCGCCCCTGGTCAGGTTGGCGCAGACGATTGGAAAATTGGCCCCGTTGAGAACGTTGAACATAAAGTCCAGGCCGTAGTTGAATTCATGGTTGCCGAGCGTGCCGCAATCATATCCGAGCACGTTCATCGCGGCGATGATGGGGTGCAGATCGCCTTCCTTCATGCCGCGCTTGTAGGCGATGTAATCGCCCATCGGGTTTCCTTGAAGGAAGTCGCCGTTATCGACGAGGACGGAGTTCGTTGCCTCTGCACGGATCGCATCGATGATGGAGGCGGTGCGGGCAAGGCCCACCGTGTCGTTCGGCTTGTCGCCGTAATAGTCATAGGGAAAGACGTGCACGTGCAGATCCGTCGTCTCCATGATGCGCAGGTGTGCCTGGTTCGCCGCGGCGCGTGCGGAAAAAGGATGAAGCATCGCGAGGGCGGAGGAGGCGGCGAGCCCACCAAGCAGCGAACGGCGCGAAATGGGATGAGGGGCGGTGATCGACTGCATCACTGTCTCCATGTTGAAAAACTCTGCGCGGACGTGGCACAAGCCGGCAGTAAAGCATTGGAATGTAGGGGACTATGGCGGAAGGCGCCCGCAAGGCAAAGCGGCAGAATCTTGCCTATTCGACGCCTCAGTGCGGAATGGCATTGGACGCCGAAGACGCTCAAATGCCGACATTCGGCCGGTCGATGACCTCGCGAAGAGAGAAGCTAGAATTGATCTTCACCACATGCGGCAGGGCCGACAGCCAGTCGCGGTGAATTCGCTCGTAGTCCTCGAGGTCCTTGGCCGCGACGCGCAGGATGTAGTCGTATTCGCCAGACATCAGGTAACAGACCAGCACATTGGGACAGAGTTTTACGGCAGCCTCGAATTCCGTAAGCGTCTTGGCGAACTGGCCCGACAGCGAGATGTGCACGATGACCATGATCTTGTAGTCGAGCGCCTTGTGCGCGATGCGGGCGTGGTAGCCGCTGATCGTGCCCGATTTTTCGAGGATGTCGACGCGCCGGGAGCACGCAGACGGGGAAAGGCCGACTTTCGCGGCGAGATCCGCATTGGATATCCTGCCGTTCAGCTGAAGGATCCGCAGAATCGCATGATCAATGGTGTCGAGCTCGCTCATGCGTGATTTCCTTCATCATTTCGCTTAAGCACGCAATAATATTCGAAACCAATGCGCTGTCCGACATCTCTTTGCAAGGACATTCGCTAGACCATCTGTTTTGCTGGAAGCATCATCAATGCGGCGCAAAGCCCACAAAAGGAGAGGAACGCTCAGATGCGTGTCGGTTGCCCGAAGGAAATCAAAAACCATGAATACCGTGTTGGTCTGACCCCCGGTTCGGTACGGGAATACGTCGCCCATGGTCACGAGGTGATCGTCGAAACCAAGGCCGGGGCAGGGATCGGGGCAGACGACGATGCTTATCGCGCCGCAGGGGCGCGGATCGTTTCGGCGGCCAGGGAAGTGTTCGAAAAGTCGGACATGATCGTCAAGGTCAAGGAACCGCAGCCTTCCGAATGGACCCAACTGCGGGAAGGCCAAATTCTCTATACATATTTGCATCTTGCGCCGGATCCCGAGCAGACAAGGGGACTACTCAACTCGGGCGTCACGGCAGTCGCCTACGAAACGGTAACGGATGAGCGCGGTGGATTGCCGTTGCTTGCGCCGATGTCGGAAGTCGCCGGACGGCTTGCCATCCAGGCGGGCGCGACGTCGCTTCAGAAGGCGAACGGCGGCCGTGGTATCCTCCTTGGCGGTGTGCCGGGAGTGTTGCCCGCCAAGGTCGCCATCATCGGCGGTGGCGTTGTCGGGCTGCATGCCGCCAAGATGGCTGCCGGTCTCGGTGCGGACGTTTCGATCCTCGACCGCTCGATCCCGCGCCTGCGTCAGCTCGACGATATCTTCAACGGCCGAGTTCACACCCGCTTCTCGACGATCGATGCGCTTGAGGATGAAGTCTTTTCCGCCGATCTGGTGATCGGCGCCGTGCTCATCCCAGGGGCTGCCGCCCCCAAGCTCGTCACACGCGAAATGCTTTCCGGCATGAAAAAGGGCGCGGTTATCGTCGATGTTGCCATCGACCAGGGCGGTTGCTTCGAGACTTCGCACGCGACGACGCATTCCGATCCGACTTACGAGGTGGACGGCGTCGTGCACTATTGCGTCGCGAATATGCCGGGCGCGGTGCCGGTGACGTCGGCGCATGCGTTGAACAACGCCACGCTTTACTACGGCCTGCAACTCGCCGATCGCGGCCTCAAGGCGATCGCCGAGGACCGGCACCTGCGTGCCGGTCTGAACGTGCACAAAGGCCGGGTAACGAACGGGCCTGTGGCAGAGGCTCTCGGCTATGATGCCCACGCGCCCGAGGCTGTTCTCAACGTCGCCTGACACGCTTCCTTTGCGGGCCCGGCGTTCATGCCGGGCCTTTGTGCGTCTCATAGGACGCGCTTTAGTCTCAGCTAATCTCGATACGGCACTGATAGCAATTGTATTTGGCGGAACGCACGTGCACGTAGGCGACGTCCGCCCGAGCGAGCAGTTCTTCGGCGCGCTCCGTCAGGCTTTCCACGCCAACGACGCCACCGGTTCCGTAGACGATGCGATCGTCGCTACCATATCCCCGCAACAGATACTCCTTGCTGGATGCGAGGATGGGCGGCAGCGACTGCCCGTCGTGTGCCGGGCATTCGTCGGCATGCAGGAAGATCGGTCCGGTCTCCGCGTAAGCTTGCACTGACGTAAAGGGCCGATAAGCCAGGACAAGATAGGGTTTGCCGCGATCGACGTTGCTGAGACAATGCCGGCAGGGAACGCCGGCGCCATCCGAAATACGCTGCTCAGGGTGGTTCCCATAAGCATCAAGACCGCTACCACGCAGTCGTTCTGCGTCGTCGTCGGGCATCGGGATGTAGCGCAGGGCCATGGCGGTTCTCCTCGTCAAAAGCAATCTTGAGGAGATGGATGCGCCGTTTCTGGTCGTACCGACACCCGAAACTTGCCTATCGCATGTTTTCGATCGGAAGCCCGATTTATGGGGAACCGTGCTGGAATTTAGAGCGCTGCTGCGCTGCGCGCTGTGCCGTATCCGTCAGAGCTTTCTTGCCAAGGCCAGCAACTCGTCGTCACTCAACGGTTCGACAATTGCCTCCCGCGTCGCAACGGGCGAAAAACCGAACTGCTGGTAAAGCTGAAGGGCGCGCGGGTGGTCGAGATTGTTCGTCATCACCTTGACCTTGCTGGGGTTCATCGCCCAGGCCGCCAGCAACGTCTGCAGCAGGAACCATTTGCCCAGGCCGAGACCGAGCGCGTGTTCCATCAG
This sequence comes from Sinorhizobium mexicanum, assembly GCF_013488225.1. NCBI lineage: Bacteria > Pseudomonadati > Pseudomonadota > Alphaproteobacteria > Hyphomicrobiales > Rhizobiaceae > Sinorhizobium > Sinorhizobium mexicanum. The sequence goes on from NZ_CP041238.1 coordinate 2,017,973, forward strand.
GCCGAAATGGGTGAGTTCGATAACAGCGTCTTCGCGTTCGTGCAGTTCGAAGAAGCCAGCCGGCGCACCGTCGACATAGAGTACGGTGACCGTCGCTGCCTTGTTGTGGAGCACCTCCGCCAGGTCCTCGTCGCTCATCCGCAGGCGCTCCGTCCAATGCCAGCGCTTGCCGACGCGAAGGTAAAGGAAGCGGTAGTAGGCGAGCGGGATGTCCGGTACACGCAATACCGCCGTGTGGATATTGACGGGTATCGGCAGGCTTTGTTTGGGCGGTGACGTCATTTCGAGTTCGGTCACGTGCGCCGTGATCGCTGCAGGTTTCGATCCTGGCATGGCATTCACTCTCTGCCGGTCACGACCGGCGTGTCGGGTCGTCCGCCCCATTCCGACCAGGAGCCATCGTAGAGCGTATTGTCCGTGTGCCCCAACGATTGAAGGGCAAGAGTTATGATCGCCGCGGTGATGCCGGACCCGCAAGTGGTGACGACCGGCTGCGTCAGGTCGACGCCGGCATCACTAAAGGTTTGGCGCAAGGCGCCGAGGCTCTTGAGCTTGCCTCCTTGGGAAAAAACGCCGGATGGCAGGCTCCTGGCTCCAGGCATATGCCCCGAGCGCATGCCGGCTCGCGGCTCCGGTTCCTCGCCGGTGAAGCGGCCTGCGCCGCGCGCATCGGCAATCTGCGCGAGCCGGTTCTCGACAACTTCCTTCATGCGCTCGAAAGAGGTGACGACGGCCGCATCGAACGTAGCATTGAAGACACGCGGCGTCGGGTTCGGGACTTCCTTTGTCGTCGGTCGTCCCTCCGCCTTCCAGCCATCCATCCCGCCATCGAGAACGAAAACGTTCGTTGCACCCATGATCCGGAACATCCACCACACACGCGGCGCGGTGAAGATTCCCGGCCCGTCGTAAACGACGATCGTATCGTTCTCGCCGATGCCCATGGCGCCGACGGCCTGGGCGAAGGCTTGCGGCGAGGGGAGGGTATGCGGCAAACCGCTCGATTGATCGGCGATCTTATCCTGGTCGAAGAATATGGCACCTGGGATGTGCGCGGCCGCGTATTCCGATTTCGGATCCCGGTTCTGCGCCGGCAGGTACCAGGCAGCATCCAGGATCTTCACCGACGGTTCGCCAAGACGCTGCTGGAGCCAGTCCGCAGAGACGACAAAAGCACTCTTGTTCTCGTTCTTGTTATCCATTGTCGTCACTCCACCGACTCAGACGGCCGCACGTTCGTCCGGCGTTCCGAAGCGTATCCGAAAACGCCGATTCTCCTTACCCTTCTTTTCGATCTTGGCGATGTGAATCGCGCCCACCTCCTGGGTCTCGGAAACGTGCGTGCCACCGCAGGGCTGGCTGTCGACGGCGGAGTCTTTTCCGATGCAGACGAGGCTCACCCTGCCAAGCCCCATCGGCGGGCGGACATTCTTCGACTTGACGATGCCGGGGTTGGCGGCGAGCTCCTCATCCGTGATCCATTGCACGTAGACGGGGTGGTTCTCGTCAACGAGCTTCATGAGCGCGGCCGTCACCTGGTCCTTGTCGATCGTCTCGCTCATGTCGAAGTCGACACGGCTTTCGTCCTCCCCGACGGCGGCGCCGGTGATCGGGAAAGGGCAAACGACGGAAAGCAAGTGGCAGGCGGTATGCATGCGCATCAATCGGTACCGGCGCGGCCAGTCGATGTGGAGCACCAGCTTTTCGCCGATCGCCGGCGAAGCCTGACCTTCTGCCGGGGCGTGGATGATGACGTCTTTGGTGGCGCCGTGCCGGGTGCCTGTGATCGCGATTCGGCTTCCATCGCGACGCTCGAGAAAGCCGGTATCGCCCGGCTGCCCGCCGGAGGTGGCGTAGAAGCACGTCTGATCAAGCTCGATCCCCCCGTCCTCGAGAATTCCGGTCACGTTTGCCTCGCAGGTCGAGAGGTAGAAATCTTCACGGAAGAGGGCGGTAACGGTGTTGGTCATCGCAAATTTTATCCGACGGGTTCGTATGGCACGGTGACATTCGAAGTGGACTTCAGCCAGTTCGGTACTGGCAGGCCCTTGGAGGTCAGAAAGTCGGGGTTGAAGAGCTTCGACTGATAGCGGTTACCATAGTCGCAGAGAATCGTCACGATCGTGTGGCCGGGGCCGAGATCCTTGGCGAGCCGTACCGCACCGGCAATGTTGATGCCCGTCGAGCCCCCGACGCAGATCCCTTCCTTTTCGATCAGGTCGAAGACGTAGGGCACAGCTTCCGAATCGGGAATCTGGTAGGCGAAGTCTGGCGTGAAACCTTCGAGGTTGGCGGTGATGCGGCCCTGACCGATACCCTCCGTGATAGAGCTTCCGCTCGCCTTGAGCTCGCCATGTGCATAGTAGTTGTAAAGTGCGGCCCCTTCCGGATCGGCAATACCGATCTTGACGGCCGGATTCTTGGCCCGCAATCCTTGCGCCACGCCGGCGAGCGTGCCTCCAGAGCCCACCGCGCAGATGAAGCCGTCGACCTTGCCGTCGGTGTCACGCCAGATTTCCGGCGCTGTCGTTTCGACATGCGCGTCGCGGTTCGCGACATTGTCGAACTGGTTTGCCCAGATCGCGCCGTTCGGTTCTGTCTTGGCAAGTTCGGCGGCCAGTCGCCCCGAAATCTTCACGTAGTTGTTGGGATTTTTGTACGGCACTGCGGGAACTTCGACGAGTTCGGCACCCAGCAGGCGCAGCGCGTCCTTCTTTTCCTGACTCTGCGTTTCGGGAATGACGATGACCGTGCGATATCCGAGCGCGCTCGCGACGACCGCGAGACCGATTCCAGTGTTGCCGGCGGTGCCTTCCACGATGACGCCGCCGGGCTTCAACTGCCCGGATTTTTCCGCCTGGCGGATGATCCAGAGGGCGGCGCGGTCCTTGACCGATTGCCCCGGATTGAGAAATTCCGCTTTGCCGAGGATGGTGCAGCCGGTGGTTTCGGAAACGGCCTGGAGCCGGATCAACGGCGTGTTGCCGATCGCTTCGAGCACGGACGGAAGAACGGTCATTTTGCAAACCTCACGCTGGACGGAACGGACACCGGGTTTCAACCCAGCATAATCCCTGATGAACGACGATCCGATAAACATTTGGTTTACAGGCAAGATCGCCGAAATATTGGCGTGTTTTCGGCTCAGCCTGTGCACGAGGCAAGAAATAGCGTTTCGCAGCTAACCTGTCCCGGGCAAAATTCGTCTCGGTCGTGAAAAGATCGGTCGTACGAGGAAAATTTGGGAAGGCGCTGCCGTCGGAGAGGTATTGAGCCCGGGCCGGGGGAGACAGCCACGGGCTTTGGAAGGGAAAGCCCTTCCCGATGGACGCGAGGACGAAATGACGACAGCATTCACAGCCCGACCCGAGCATGGACTGGTCTGGATAACAGGGGCGAGTTCGGGCATCGGCCGCGCCGTGGCCCTCAGGCTGGTTGAGGAGGGCTACTCGGTGGTCGTCACGGCACGCAGCCACGAGAAGCTCGTGGCACTTCAGCATGAGGCTTCAGGACCGGGCAGGATCGTCGTTCTCGATGGCGACGTCACCGACCCGCGTGACATGGAGCGCTTGCTGGCCGCCATCGAATACGACCACGGGCGGGTGGCTTTGGCCGTGCTCAATGCGGGGGTCGCGATTCCGGTGCGCGGCGATGATCTTGGTCGGGAAGCCTTCGACAAGAGCTTCGCCGTCAATCTATATGGCGTCGTCAATTGCCTCGTGCCCGTTGTCGAGCACATGAAGACGAACGGTCATGGCCAGATCGCCGTCGTGTCATCGGTGGCGGGATACTGCGGCCTGCCGATGAGCGCCGCTTACGGAGCCACCAAGGCGGCACTCATCAATATGGCTGAGAGCTTGAAATTCGACCTCGATCGTCTCGGTATCCGCATGCAGTTGATCTGTCCGGGCTTTGTCGACACGGCCGCTTCGGCCAGAGGCAAGTTCCCGCGACCGGCTCTGGTGAGCGTCGATGAGGCGGCGGAGCGCATATGCCTCGGCTTGAAATCCGGGCGCTTCGAGATCACCTTCCCGAAACGCTTTACCTATGCCGTTAAGCTGGTGCGGTTCCTGCCTTATGGCGTCTACTTTGCGCTTCTCAACTGGCTAATCCCCCAGCGTGCACCCGCAGCCGCCATGAAAAAGGAGCAATCCCGTTCAAAGGGGCGGCCTCGTCAGGCAGTGTGAAGCACGAGTACCGCGCCGAAGACGAGCGACAAGCCGACCCAGCCGACAGGTTTCAGTTTCTGACCGAAGAAGAGGCGCCCGCAGATCGCTGTGCCGAAGATGCCGGTCGCGCCGAGCACTGCATAGGCGATGGCAAGTTCCATACCTTTGATCGCTTCGGCGAGCAGCGCGAATGCGGCAAGTACCAGGAGAATCGAAAGCACCCCCCAACCGCGCCGCGCGAAGCCGTTCGACTTCGTGGACGCCAGATTCGCTGCGACGTCGAGGATGCCCGCCATAACCGCGAAAGCGAAATAGAAGCCGTCTGCGCTCATCGGGCTGCTTCTCCCTCCGCTTCCTCTTCCGGCACCTCACCGGCGTTGACAAGCAGTATTCCGACGATAGCCATTGACAGGCCCAGCATCTCGCGACCGCTCAGCACATGGCCAAAGACGAACACGGAGACAAGCGTGATGAGGGCGACACCGGACCCTTCCCAGATGGCATAGGCGACGCCGACGGAGATCGTCTTCACGGCCTTGGCAAGGAACACGTATGAGAGCGCGATCGAGGCGTACATGATCGCATGCCCGACATAGGAGCCGGAGGCGGAAGCAGCCTTCATCGCGGTGAGACCGGCGACCTCTGTCGTGATTGCGAGAATCAGGAAAAGCCATGCAACACGCATGAGGAACCTTCAGAGACTATACCGACAAACGAAAAGAGCCATTCGGGCCTTCGCCGCGAATGGCTCTTTGAAACTGGCTCCCCGGGCCGGATTCGAACCGGCGACCTATCGATTAACAGTCGAGTGCTCTACCGCTGAGCTACCAGGGATCATCTGCGCCGCAGAAGTGAGGCTGCTAATACAAATGCTTTTTCGATTTGCCAAGCGGTTTTTCAAAAAAAATGACAACGTCGGTTGCGAGGCTGTGGAGAAGGCCCCAATTCTGGGGAGGAGTATGAAAGAGCAATAATGACGAACGACAGGAAAGAACGGCATTTCGGCATTGATCCGCAGACGCACGAACTCGTCCTCGGCAAATGGCGTATGAACTTGCCCGACTCGCCGGTGCTGCGGATTCTCTTTGGCACGCTCCTTGTCTTGGGCGGACTGCTGGGTTTTCTGCCGGTACTAGGCTTCTGGATGATTCCTCTGGGACTGCTCGTGCTTTCTCACGACATACCCGCAATCCGCCGCCGTCGCCGCAAGCTGGCGGTCTGGTGGGCGCGCTGGCGCGGCCAGCAAAATTCTTCCGACAAATCCTGAAAGGGCACATGCGGCAGCGGAGCGCCAGGGGCCGCATTGTCGGAACGCTGCGGAGAACGGGGATGACCTCGCGTCGTCCCACCCTTTTTCGGACCACTCCCCCTTGCACTCCTCATAGATTCGTTCTAAACGCCGGCCATCGCTTGATCGATCGGGCGTGTGAGGCCTCGTGGCGGAGTGGTGACGCAGAGGACTGCAAATCCTTGTACCCCGGTTCAATTCCGGGCGAGGCCTCCAAAGCTTTATTTCAAGAAAATCAATGACAAGTGCGTAGGCAGACGCTTTGTTGTTTGGCTGACGGCACAGTCGTTCGGCGCGCAAACGCGCTTCGCGGCGATCGGTGCTGTCATGAACGCGATCGGCGCCTAAGGCTGTAAAGGCCGTTCGCTTGGCCGCCCAAAGTTGCAGCGTGATTTTCTACTGCATGTCTTTGTCCTTGAGTCGACCTCGACTTAAGGACAAAGACATGCAGCAATTCAGTGCTACAGCGACCGTTGCGGTGCGATAAGACGCAGGGCTCTGTAGGCGCCCGCTGGCCTGCGCAAGTCGGATCGCGGTGCCCGACTTTTGCCGGGCAATAGCCCGGCTCAATTAGTGATAGCGGCGAATAAGGCCGACGAGCTTGCCTTGGATCTTGACGCGGTCCGGCCCGAATATACGCGTTTCATAGGCCGGGTTGGCCGCTTCGAGCGCAATGGACGCGCCTTTTCTGCGGAACCGCTTGAGGGTTGCCTCTTCGTCATCCACAAGTGCAACGATGATGTCGCCGGGATTGGCCGTGCTCGTATTCCGAATGATCACGGTATCGCCGTCGAAGATGCCCGCCTCGATCATCGAGTCGCCCTTGATCTCGAGCGCGTAGTGTTCGCCACTGCCGATCATCTCCATCGGGACGGAAATATCGTGTGTGTTGTTCTGGATCGCGGAAATCGGGACACCGGCTGCGATTCGCCCCATGACCGGCACTGAAACCGATGCAGTATCGCTCGGCGACGCCGATTTGGCTGTGGCGGCAGGCGCGGCAGGTGGCTTGCCCAGGCTGCCTTCGATCACACTTGGCGAGAAGCCACGCCGAGGCTGCGGGTTCGCCGTGTAGGCCTCGGGCAGCTTGATGACTTCTAGTGCGCGCGCCCGATTGGGAAGACGGCGAATGAACCCGCGCTCTTCAAGCGCGGTGATCAACCGATGGATGCCCGACTTGGAGGCGAGGTCCAGTGCGTCTTTCATCTCGTCGAAGGACGGCGGCACCCCGGATTCCTTCATTCGTTCGTGAATGAACAGAAGCAATTCCTGCTGCTTGCGGGTTAGCATGGCGCGTCACTCCAGAATCGCGAAACAAATCAAGAACAGACACTATCTGTTCCATATGTGTTCCGCAAGTGCCTAAAATTCCGTGAATATCTGGCTATCGCGAATTCCTGTGGAGACGCGTCGACCGTTCCGCCGACTGCCTCGCCGTCCGCAAAAGGGCAGGGTCGCGCTTCCGGTCTTATATTTTCGTCAGCTTGGTAAGGGCGTCGGGGTTTGTGCGCGCCGCCGCCGTGATCTCCTGGATCAGGGCCTGGCTCGCGACCGGAATCGAGACGTCCGATCGGAAGATCAGCCCCACCTTTTGCGGTGGCACGAGCTCGTGGATGTCGAGCTGAGCGGATATGTCGATCTCGACCAACGAACCGGTCTCGAGCTCGATGCGCACGGCGTCCTGGCGCACAAGGCCGATGAACTCGCTCTTCTGAAGAATGTTCTTGACGAACATCGGAGAGCCGCTGCGCAATACCGATTTATTGAATTCGGTACCGACAAGCTTGCGGAGCGCGCCTTCGAGATCGCGGTTGCCGGTCAGTACCACCCAAGGATACTGCGTCAGTTCGCTGAGCTCGATCTGGTGGCCCTCGAGCATGGGGTGACCGGCGCGTACGACGAGGATCATGGAATCGAGATAGAGTTCGCTCTGTTCGACATCGGGCGGAAGATCCTCTGGCTCGAAGAGGGTGGCGATCAGGAAATCGAGATCCCCGAGAAGCAAGGGACGGATCAGGTCGCTGCGGGTACCATTGGCGATGTTGATGGTGAGGCGCCGCTCGTCAGTCACAAGTCTGAGGATCGCGAATGCCAGCGTGCGGCTGTCGGGGCCAAGCGGAGCGCCGACGTTGATCTCGCCCGAGCCGAGCGTGCGGAGCGCTTTGATATCGCTCTCCATCTTGCGCATCTCGGCCGCAATGCGCCGGGCGTGATCGAACACCGCTTCGCCGAAAGAGGTGAGCGTGATGCCGCGAGGCCCGCGGTCGAGCAGAGGGACGCCGAAAGCATATTCAAGCATCTGGATGCTTTTCGAAAGCGCCGGCTGGGAAAGATTGAGGCGTTGCGCGGCCTTGTTCAGGCTGCCCAATTCAGCGACTGCAAGGAATCGGTTGACCGAACGCAGATCCATATTTCACCTCCCCGAGAAACTGGATTTGACGATAGTCAGTTCTAACTTTTGGTTTGAACGATATCAAATCATTCTTCTTGATTTTAGAACTTCCCAACCGCAGACTTCGATCATTCCCGGCGGCCACAATCGATTTCCGCAAGGGAAGACCGAAGCGAGAAATCCTTCAGGACGGGGTTGTACGAAGCCGTGAGGAGACGGTGTCGCACAATCGAAGCGACGGTCGAGGAGGAGTATTTCCGGACAGTCCGGATTCAATCATCGCCTGATCATGGTCGGCCTTCAGGGAACGCGCCGCGCGTCCCAAGGGTCTCGGCTGGCTTTTCTACAGCACCGCGTCAGACGCGCAAACGGCTGTAGTACTTTGAATTAGTGCATGTTTTTATCCTTAAATCGGATCCGATTTAAGGAAACATGCAGTAGGCACGGGGAGGATTGCATGTCAGTAAGAGTTGGATTCGTGGGTGTCGGCGCAATGGGATTGGCCATGGCATCGCACGTGCTGAAGGCGGGCTTCGCCGTGGCTGCCTACGACCTTGATGCGGACTGTCTCGCCAAGGCTTCGGCGGCGGATATCATGGCCGCGAAAGACCTCGCCGATCTCGCGACGATGGCCGACGTCTTCATCGTCGTCGTCGCGACCGATGACCAGTCGCGTGCCGTAACCAGGGAGTTGGCGCCCCTCGCCAAAAAGGGCTCGGTCATTGCGATCGCCGCGACCAACAATCCGGGCACGATGCGCGAACTCAGCGATTACTGTGACGGCTATGGTGTCCGGTTCATCGACGCGCCGGTTGTCTACGGTCTGGAGGGAGCGCGCGAGGGTACGCTTCTTTCGCTCTGCGGTGGACGCGAGGCCGATGTCGAAATGGCGCGTCCGGTGTTGATGAGCTACAGCCGCGACGTCCTGCATGTCGGCGATGTCGGCTCCGGACAACTCGCCAAAGCCTGCAACAATCTGCTGCACTGGATCCATTGTGTCGGCAATTACGAAGCGCTGCTCCTTGCCAAGCGCTACGGCGTCGATGCGCAGCGCATGCGCGAGATTCTGCTGAAGAGCCCCGGCTACAACAATACGCTGGAGCGTTGGGACGGAACTCGGTTCACCTGGCACGAGAAGGATATGGACGTCGTTCTCGACCTTGCGCAGGCGGGCGGGCTGGTGCTGCCGCTGAGCGGCCAGACCGACCAGCTCATCAAACTGTTGACGCCTACCGACGTGCGCGACCTGCTCTACGGTCCCGAGGCCCACTATCTCGGCCGCCGCGTCGTTGCGATCAATGGCGAGGCCGCGACCACCTGAGGATTCTGCTCTGCCGACGTTTCGCGCAACGGGAGCTGAATCATGGAAATTGTCGCATTCGATGTCGAGCCGGTGGTCCTGAAGAAGGACGATCCGGAATGGAAGTTCGCGCTTGGTGCCAATCCGAACACGGAAGGTGTGATCCTGCGCATCGCAACCGCAGAGGCGGAGGGGTTCGGCTATGCCTCGGCCACCGCCCATATGGGCTCGATTAAGTCCACGCTCGTTGCCGAACTCGGTCATTTTCGTCCGTTGGTGGTCGGCAGCCGCGCCGACGAGATCGGCGCCATCATGCAGAGGCTCGACCGCAGGCTCCGCGGGGCTCCACAGGCCAAGGCCGCTGTCGACTGCGCGCTCCACGACCTTCTCGCACGGACGTTGAATGTCCCGCTCGCGACGCTGCTTGGCGGCAAACTGCGCAGCGAGGTGTCGATCCTGCGCATTCTCGCCATCAAGTCACCGGATGAGATGGCTGCGCAGGCAAGGCGCCTGGTCGACCAAGGATATCGTTACCTCAAAATCAAGGTGCACGGCGAAGTCGATGAGGACGTCGCGCGGGTCGCGGCCATCCGTGCCGAGGTCGGCCCAGACGTGCATCTGACGATCGATGCCAACCAGTCCTATTCGCCGAAGGATGCAATAACCGCGATCCTTAAAATGGCGGACCATGGCATCGAGCTCGTCGAGCAGCCGGTGCCAGCCGAGGATCTCGAAGGCTTGTCACTTGTGACGAGGATGGTCCCGATCGCCGTCGAGGCCGACGAGGCGGCGGGCTCTCTCGCAGAGGTCTATGACCTGGCAAAGCATCGACGTGTCGATGCGATCAGCCTGAAGATCCCGAAGCTCGGTGGTATCCGAAACACGCTCACGGCGGCCGCGCTCTGCGAGCAGGCGGGCATAAGGTACCGGATGGGTGCCGCCGTCGGCAGCCGGCTGCTCTCCTCCTTCGCCATTCATCTCGCCTGCGCACTTCCGGGGGCGGAATACGCCTGCGAGCTCGGCGAGTTCGAGCGACTACTCGGCGACCCCTTTGGTGGCTTGTCGGTCGAAGATGGGGTGCTCCGCCTACCGTCCGGCCCCGGAACGGGAGTGCAAAAGATCGATGCCAGCACGCAGGGCCTAGCGACCGAGAATTACGAAGCGTTCACGATGACGAAAGGATGATCGAGGTGGGAAAGCATGCATCTTCTGGAAAATACGCGATCGTTGGTCTCGGCGTCGTCGCCGGGCCGCAGCCGGACCGATCGGAACGAATGATCGCGGCAGAGGCGGCGAGGCTTGCGATCGCCGATGCCGGCCTGACAAGGGCCGATATCGGTGGTGCGATCGATCTTCGACGTACGGGCGGCGGCGGCGACCGCGCCAGTTATTCGGACGCCTTCACGCGTGTTCTCGGCATCAAGAACAATTTCTACTTCACCTGTGGGCGAGGCGGGGCACTGGCCGGTCTCGGCATGGCCGCCGCCATGTCATACCTCGACCGGGGCATCGCGGACTATGTCGTGCTGATGGGAGCGGTCACAGACTGGTCGCAATCGCAGGAGACCCGCAAGAAGGGGTTTCGCGGCATGGCGCATGCTGAAAAGCGAGGCTACTGGGGAAAGCCGCTCGGGGACTCCCGCGCTGTCAGCCACCACAGCTGGATGGCGGCCCGCCACATGGCCGTCTACGGCACGACCAGCGCCCAGCTCGGCGCCATTTCCGTCGCCCAACGGGAGTGGGCCTGCATGAACCCGGAAGCCAAGATGTATGGCCGTCCGATCACCATCGAGGATCACCAGAGCTCTCCGCTGGTCGCTGAACCCTATCATCTGCTCGACATGAGCCAGGTATCCGATGGCGGGATCGCCTTCATCCTCACCACGGCGGACCGCGCCAAAGATTGCGCCAAGCAGCCAGTCTACGTGCTCGGCCAGGGATTTGGCGAAGTCTCCGCCGACTTGTGGTGGGAGAAGAAGAATTTCACCCACATGGCCGTCGAGCCAGCCAAGAAGCAGGCTTTCGGCCAGGCCGATATCACGCTCGACGATGTTGACTGCGCCCAGCTCTACGACTGCTTCACGGCAGAGGTTCTGTTCCAACTCGAGGACTACGGCTGGTGCAAGAAAGGGGAGGGCGGCGCCTTCGTCGCTGACGGCAACATGGCGCCCGGTGGCTCGATCCCGGTCAACACCGGCGGCGGCCTGCTCTCCTGCTACCACCTCGGCGATTTGACCGGGCTTGCCGAGTCCGTCCGGCAGCTTCGCGGCGAAGCCGGCGAACGCCAGATCGAGGATTGCGACATCGTTCTGACCACCGGCCATGGCGGCGAGCTTGTCTCTCCCGGCATGTGCTCGATCCACACCTGCACGCTGCTCGGGAGGCACGCATGAACGTCAATCCGCAATCCTACACGGTCGATCTCGACTGGAAGAAGCCCTATCCCAGCATCGACCATGACAATGAAGCCTTCTGGGACGGGCTGAAAGAGCACAAGCTGCTCGTCTGGAAATGCAATCAATGCGGCGCGGTCTACTGGCCGAAGGCCTATTGCCAGAACCACGAGAACGAACCCTTCGCCGCCAACTGCGAATGGACGGAGGCGTCCGGGCGCGGCAAGATCTTCGCCTTCAACATCCATCACTGGGCTTTCCATCCCGGCTTCAAGGAAGAGGTGCCGTACGTCTACGCGCTGATCGAGCTCGACGAAGGGCCGTTGATCAGCTCGCAGCTCGTCGGCGGCGACCTGCCGACCGACATCCACAAGATCGGGCAGATTGTGGAGATCGTCTACGAGGACCATCCCGCCCAGGGCTTCACGCTCCCCAAGTTCCGTGTCGTGAGGGAATGAGGAACACATGACTGGCCAGATACATTCCCTTCTTGCCAGGAGCCTGCTTGCGCCTCGTTCCGTTGCCTTTGTCGGGGTATCCGCCAAGGGCGGCGCCGGCAACAAGATGCTGAATTCGGCGCTGCGCTCCGGGTTCGAAGGCAAGATCTGGCCGGTCAATGCCAACGCCTCGGAGATCGCCGGCGTGCCCTGCGTCCCCAGCCTCAACGCCTTGCCTGCCGTGCCGGATTGCATCGTGATATCGGTTCCGGCCGAAGGCGTGCTCGCCCTTGTCAAGGAGGCCGCATCGATTGGCGTTCGCGCCGCTCTCGTCGTGTCCGAGGGTTTTGCCGATGCCGGAACGCCCGAGGGCAGGGAGCGACAGGAGCGTCTTCAAGCCATCGCGAGGGCTTCGGGCATGGCGATCGCCGGACCCAATTGCATGGGTATCGCGACGCTCGCCCACCGGTTTGCCGCGACCATGGCCGACATTCCCGCAAAACTCGATGCCGGCGGCATTTCGCTCGTCTCGCAGAGCGGCGGCCTGCTCAATGCGGTTGCCGAACTCAGTGCCAATCGCGGCATCGGCATGAACTATCTGATCTCCATCGGTAACCAGGCAGTTCTCGATCTTGCGGACTATATCGATTTCCTTGCGGATGACCCGAAGACGAGCGTCATCGCCTGCATCATGGAGGGTGCAAAGGACGGGCGGCGGTTCCGCGCCGCGGTCGAGCGGGCATCGAGAGTCAAACCGTTGGTCATCCTGAAGCTCGGCCAGAGCACCGCCGGTCAGGCCGCCACCTTCGCCCACACCGGCACGCTTGCCGGCAGGCACGAGGCCTATGAGGCACTGTTTCGTGCCAATGGCGTCGCTGCCGCTTCAAGCCTCGATGAACTGGTGGAAACGGCAGCGCTGCTGGCAACGGCGCCCCTGCCTGCGGGTGATCGCGTCTGCCTGCTGACTGTCTCGGGCGGCGCCACATCGCTGATCGGCGATCTCGGCGAGCGGGCCGGCGTCACCTTCGGACGGATCGACGAGGAGACCAGCCGCCGGGTCGGCGAGGCGCTCGGCGTTTTGCGCGATTTCGGCAATCCGCTCGATACGGTCGGCATGCCACGCCTACGTCAGGAGGGCGCGATCGAAGGCGTCGTCGGCGCGCTTCTCGATACTGCCGAGATCGATGTCATCGGGCTCGTCCTTGGCATGCGCCTCGAAGGCGCCGAGAATCACGAAAGGCTCGTCGGGCGCATGGCGGAGATCGCCAGGACGGCAAGCAAGCCGCTGCTGGCACTCTCCTTCATCTCGAACAGTCTGACGGCGCATTGGCGCGGCTATGCGAGAGAGAAGGGGCTGCCGCTTGTGGAGGATATCGAACTCGGGTTGCGCGCGATCCGCCACTTGACCGATTACGCGGCCTTTCGGCACAACATGTCCACGCGCCGCGAGCCACCGCAGACGCGCCCCGCGCCCGGGAATGTCAGCGCCGCTGTTGCCCTCAGCGAGGCGGAAAGCAAGCGCATCGTCGGCCGCGCCGGCCTTCCGATAACGCGGGAATATCTTGCTGCGACGCCAAAGGAAGCAAAAGTCCTGGCCGAGAAGATCGGCGGCCGCGTCGCCCTGAAAATCCAATCCCGCGATATCCCGCACAAGTCGGATGTCGGCGGCGTCCATCTTGGCGCCACCGTCGACGATACCGAAATGATGTCGCAGAAGATTTTGACAAATGCCAAAACGGCCTGTCCGAAGGCTGCCATCGACGGTATCCTCGTCCAGGAAATGGTTGGTGAAGGCGCGGAATTCATTATTGGCATGACGTATGACGAACAATTCGGCCCGCTGGTTGTCGTGGGCGGCGGCGGCGTAATGGTCGAGGTGTTCAAGGATGCAAGTGTCGGTTTGGCTCCGCTGACCCGTCAGCAGGCCACCGAGATGGTCGCCCGGCTGAAGATTTCCGTTCAGCTCGACGGTTTCCGCGGCGCCCCCCCACTCGATAGAGAAGCCCTGATTGATTGTCTCGTCGCGTTCTCGAACTTCGTGGCGTCGACCGACGGCCAGTTTGCGGCCATCGATCTCAATCCGGTCTTCGTTCGCACCCAGGGGAGGGGTGTGAAGATAGCCGACGCCCTCATCATCACCAGCAGTCTTTGGGAGGAAGACAATGAACAGACGGAGCCGCATTACGCAGTCAGTTAGCATAGTCATGGCTTTCCCGCTTTTGGCGGGTCTCGGGACACCGGTGTTTGCGCAGAGTCAGGAGGAGATCCTGCATTACGCCGGTGCCGATAGAGAGAAGGTTCTCGCGGAAGGCGCCGCCAAGGAAGGTGAACTCGTTGTCTATTCGGCAATGATTGCCGATCAGGCCCTGCAGCCGCTCACCGACGCCTTCATGAAGAAATATCCATCGGTGACCGTGACCTTCTGGCGCGGCGACTCCGAGGATATCGCGCAGCGTGTGCTTGCCGAAGAGCGCGCCAACAATGTCGTCGTCGACGTCGTCGAAGGCACCAGCGTCAGCGAAAACCTGATCAAGGCCGAGGCGGTTCAGACTTTCACCTCGCCGATGCTCGATCAGTATCCGGATTCCTACCGCGATCCCAACCATCTGTGGGCGGCGACCCGGGTCAGCTATTACTGCATGGCCTATAACACCGACATGGTGAATGCGGCCGACGTCCCGAAGAGCTACGAGGACCTTCTCGACCCGAAATGGCAAGGCCAGATCGCTTGGCGCATCGGCAGCGAGAGCGGCACGCCACTGTTCATCACGAACCTTCGTTCTGCCTGGGGCGAGGAAAAGGCGGAAGAGTATCTCAAGAAGCTTTCGGCTCAGAAGATCGTGAATTTCGGCGCCGGCAGCGCGCGCACGCTCGTCGACCGGGTGATCGCCGGCGAATATGCGATGGCCCTCAATGTCTTCTGTCATCATCCGCTGATCAGTGCGGAAGACGGTGCGCCCGTCGCCTCACAGCTCATGAGCCCCGTCGCCTCGACGACGGCTACGCTGCTGATCCCGAAGAACATCCGGCATCCTTACGGCGCGGCGCTCTTTACCGATTTCCTCCTGTCGGAAGACGGTCAGAAGATCCTGCTCGGCGCCGACTATTTCCCGGCCCATCCGAAGGTGTTGCCATCGGAAATGCTTCAGAAGATCGTGCCGCATGAAGTCGGCTACGAGGAAAACCTCGTCCGTCCGGAGGCGCTCGTCAACAATGGCAAGAAGTCGGACGAACTGTACCAGACGTACTTTCGATAATTGAAGCGAGGCCGCCGATCCGGCGGCCTCTCTGACCGGCAATAGACGAGAGAGTTCTAAGCGACATGAAAACGCTTCAATTATCCGCCGCAACGGTGCCGACAGTCAGGAAGATCAATTTTTCGCCCGTCGTGCTCATTCTGGCCGCCATCCTGCTGGTGCTCATCATTCCGCCGGCCGCCTATCTGGTCGCCTCGAGCCTTTACACGACGAATTTCGACGGTTCTTTCGACCAGTTCACCTTTCAGTTTTTTGCCGATCTCCTTCGCAATCCCTATTTCCTGCGAAGTCTCATGCACACGGCCGTCTATTCGCTCGGTTCCGCCTGCGTCGGGATCGTCCTTGGCACCGTGCTCGCCATCATCGTCGAACGAACCAACACGCCAGGCCGCAAATATGCCTTCCTCGGTGCCGTCATCTCGCTTGCGATCCCGCACGTGCTCTACACCGTTGCCTGGCTAATGATTCTTGGCAAATCGGGCCCGTTCAACCAGATGCTGAAGGCGATCTTCGGGGCTTCCGCGCCGACGTTCGACGTCTATTCGCTGCCGGGCATGATTCTGATCGAAGGCGTCGGATTCGTGCCGCTGACCTTCCTGATGATGTCCGCGGTCCTGCGTTCGACGGATGCCGCTTTCGAGGAAGCATCGATGATGAGCGGGGCAGGGCCGATCGCGACCTTCTGGAAGATAACGCTCAGGATGGGCATGCCCGGCGTGCTGGCGCTGCTGCTGTTGAGCTTCATTCGCGCTTTCGAATCCTTCGAGGTTCCGGCAATCGTCGGCCTTGCAGGCAACATCGAAGTCCTGAGCACGAGCATCTACCAGAGTTCGCGTGCGACGACGCCGCCGAATTTCGGCCAGGCCGGCGCTTATTCCGTCTGTCTGCTCGCCTTCCTTGCCTGCCTGCTCTACTTCTACGGACGCCTTTCCCGGCACGCTCACCGCTACCAGACGATAACCGGCAAGGGATACCGTCCGCGTGTGATCGATCTCGGACGTGGCCGCTATGCCAGTATGCTGGTTCTCATCGCCATCCTGCTCTTCGTCATCGGACTGCCGCTGGCGATCATAGTCTTTGTATCCTTCAAACCCTTCTTCGGGAGTTTCAACGTCGCCAGCCTCTCGCGCTGGACGCTGAAGAATTATGCGACCGTGATCGGCCCAGGCTTTTTCCGCTCGACGCTCGTCAATACACTGGTGCTCGGGACAGTCACGGCAAGCATTGTCGTGCCCTTCACGGCCCTTTGCGCATGGCTTGCCGTTCGCCGCAAACCTGCAGCATGGGTGCTCGACCAGCTTGCTACCGCACCGTTGACCTTCCCGTCGATCGTCATGGGTGTCGCTTTCCTGCAGGTCTTCGTCAATCTGCCGTTCCCGTTCTATGGAACGCTGACCTCTGTGATCGTCGCCTCGGCCGTCGCCTATCTGCCCTACGGCATGCGCTACGCCTATGCCGGAGTGCTGCAGATCCACTCCGATCTCGAAGAAGCTTCGACAGCCTCGGGCGCGCCACAGATGCAGACCTTCATCAGGATCGTCCTGCCGTTGTTGTCGGCCTCGATGATCAGTTGCTGGCTGTTCGTCTTCCTGCTTGCGGTGCGGGCCATGTCGCTGCCGCTTCTTCTCGTCGGGCCCGGAAGCTCGCTGGTCGCCGTGAGCCTGTTCGATCTCTGGCAGAACGGGCAGGTCACCGAACTCGCCGCCATGGGCACGGTCTGGGTTGCCCTCATGACATGCGTTAGCGGATGCTTCTATCTGGTGGCGCGCCGTTACAGGATTCTCACCGCATAGTCGCGTTCCAGGGAGGTGGAATTTATGCTGAGAGTTGCCAATCTCGTAAAACAATACATCAACGAAGCAGGGGAACGAAAAGGCGGGGTGTCCGGCGTCAGCTTCGACGTCAAGGAGGGCGAGCTCTTCACGCTTCTTGGGCCTTCCGGTTGCGGCAAGACCACCACCTTGCGGTCGATTGCAGGCCTCGAACATCCCGATAGCGGTCTGATCCAGCTTGCCGGCCGCGACCTCTTCGACAGCCGTGCCGACGTACAGTTGCCGATGTACGAGCGCGACATCGGCATGGTCTTTCAATCCTATGCGATCTGGCCGCATATGAGCGTCTTCGAGAATGCGGCCTATCCCTTGCGCACCCGCCGCAACGGCCATCTTTCGCGCGAAGAGATCGAATCCCGCGTTATGCGCTCCCTCGAAATGGTCGGGCTTTCCGAATACCGCAACCGGTCCGCCACCAAACTTTCAGGCGGGCAGCAGCAGCGCCTGGCGCTGGCCCGAGCCCTGGTGCGCGAGCCGAAACTGCTTCTGCTCGACGAACCGCTCAGCAATCTCGACGCACTGCTTCGCGAGCAGATGCGCTCTGAAATCAAGCGCCTGCAGAGCGAATGGGGGGTCACGACGATCTACGTGACGCATGACCAGAGCGAGGCGATGGCGCTGTCCGACCGGGTGGCCGTGCTGAACAACGGCGTGATCGCGCAGATGGGAACGCCGATCGACATCTACGACAGGCCGAGATGCGAGTTCGTCGCCAACTTCATCGGCCGGACAAATCTTCTGCGCGGCAAGCTGGCAAGCCAGGTGAGGGCAGGTGATATCGCCGCCGTTCACACGTCGATCGGCACGATCAGATGCATGTTTTCCTCGAGCATGACTGCCGGCCACCAGATTTCATTTGTCATCCGGCCGGAGAACATCGAACTCCAGCCGCTCAACGGCATTCTGAGCGATGCGGCGCCGAACAGTGTCAACGGCCACATTCAGGGCAAGGTCTTCCTGGGAGAGGTCGCCGAATATACGATCGGCGTGGATGGCGATCAGAACCTGATTGCACGAACGCATCCCTCGATCGGCCTCAATCGTGGCGACCGCGTCCGCGCATCCTTCCCCGAGCATAAGGTGATCGCGATCTGCGACTGAGTTCATGCCTCTTATCGCTCCCCACTGCATGTCTCCTTAAATCGACCTCGATTTAAGGACAAAGACATGCAGCAATTCAAAGTGCTACAGCGACCTTTGCGCGTCTGATCAGACGCGCGGCGCTGTAGAGCAATTCCAGGAAAAGTGCGTAACGGTTTTCGGTCCGGAATCGCGCAGTTTCACAGAGTTAGATCATCCCACTGTGAAAACAATGGAATGATCTACACTGTGCGGATCATCTGCCAGATCTGGTCGGGGTCCCTGACGCCGCTCTGGTAAAGCTTGATGATCCTTTGGGCGACTTCTTCAGCCTCGTCACTGCCCATCGTCAGGTTGCGTTCTTCCAGCGCCTTGTGCAGGACGCCTTCCAGGATCGCGACTTCACCGGGAAGAATGGGATAATCTCGGAAGTTATTGAAAGGGTTCATGGCCGATCTCCTCTCTGGGCAAATCTGCCGGTCACGACAGTCTACGCGCTTTTTGAGAGGGTGCGAACGGGAAACAGTCGCGTATTATGAGAGGAGGTAGGGCTTGCCGGCGTTGCCTCGATCGCGTTTGGCGCGACTACAGCGCCGTCTGTAGGTGTGGTTTCAACGCGCAAGCGTCCACGCTGCGAAGCGAAAGGCCTCTCGCGTTCGCGAACGCTATCACTCCCACGCCACCTCCGCACTCGCTTTCGAGATAGCGCGGAGGCGTTTGGCGGGGGAATCTCAAAGCCCGCCTATGTCCAACGACCCTTATTTGCTCGACGCCGGATGAGGCAACATCTTCGGCATCTCTTCCAGCAAGGTATAGGGTCCTTCAGGACACTTGACGTCCGGATTTACCGGATGAAACAGGCCGAGCGGGTTCGGCTTGAAGATCCACGCATGCAGGTCGTAATGGTGGAGTTGCGCCGGCAGAAGCGGTTCATGCCCCTCCATGGGTCCGTCGAAGGGATGCCCGAAGAGCTCGGGATTCGGCTTGACGCCAGTGGCAAGCGGAATCAGCCATTCGACAGCGACGAGTTCCAGCTTGTCGCCACTTGGCTCATACACCAGCAAAGTCGGCTTCATTGGATCGGGCTCGGGACCGATCAGCGCGGGGTTCAGAAAGTGTACCCCCATCGTGCCCGACGAGTACGTGACGCATCCCAATGTCGAGAAATAGCCGTCGTGTACAGCAGCAACGGGGTCCTTGTACTTCTCAAGGGCTGATTTCAGCTTCTCCAACTCGGGCGGAAGTGGGTCGTTTGCACTCACCAGCGGTGCAGACATGAAAGAAGCGCCCGCTGCGAGACAAACTGTCTGCAGCAAACGCAGTACCGAAGACATACGCATGGCTTGTCCTCCCTCGCTCAACTCGCCTCCCGCGAGGAGCATGGCCGGCATGATACAGCGGACGAGATCGCTGTGCTATTCGCGAAAGGGGATTAGGGATGCGCGCATCGGAACAGGGGCGGGCGGGATGATCCGCGACCGCAATATACGTCCCCGGAACATGCGGCAATCCGCTTAAGACCTTTGGCGATATTGCGCCGGACTAAGGTCCCATAGATCGACGATCACGACACCCTAGGTTTTTGTGGGTTGTCGGCAATGCGCAGGTACAAGAACCTAATTATTTCAGAAGCGATTTAGGGCGGGGCCTGTCCGTAGAAGCATAGGCCCCCGCCTGTGTTCACTGCCGGCAAATATGCGTCAAGCAACAAAAAAGCCGGGTGGCCCCGACCTTTCGTCGTCACCCCATGTCGTTGCCAGTACATCCGTGGTCAACGGCACGGGGGACGTTCTGAAACTGAATGTAGGCGCCGATCATGACGGTGGCAAGTCGGGGTTTCTACACCCTGACAGATGCGCGCGGTCCGCGATCTCCGAAAGGCGACCGGTCTTGCGGATCTGATGTCACTGGACGCCTGACACTGCGCCGGCCGGTTGCCGTCTGCCGTTTCTCCGTCCGACGCTAAAGCGCGCAGCCGTTCATCGGAGGTTCAGGCTGGAAGGCTCAAGCTGATAGCCAGAGAGGAGGAGTTGACTATGAAAAAGCTCTCATCCGCCCTCACAGCCGCAATTCTGGCTGCGTCTTTCGCGTTACCGCTAAACGCCGCGCCGATGTTCGTGCCGCAACCCGACAAAGTACAGACCGGCGCCGTCGAACAGGTCAGACATTGGCGCTATCGTCATTGGCGCGCGGACCGCCACTGGAACCGGCGGTACGCTTGGCGTTCCTGCCGCTATTACGGCAGGTGCTACCCTCGCCAATACGGGTACTACGGTGATTATTACCGCTACCACAGGCGCCCTGGAGTCAGCCTCTATTTTAACTTCTAGCCGGTAGCACCCGCGAGGGTAGGGAAGGTCGCAATAATCACGGCTCAAGCGGTGAAACGCGTCACCCTCAACACGGCCGCCGCGCTCGAGCGCCCGGCGGCTCCGCCCCCTGATTCCGGCCATCTCCTATGAAGAGATCGCAAAAATGACAATGATTTCAACATGACTGGCGGAGGAGGTGGGATTCGAACCCACGGTACGCTTTCACGCACGCCGGTTTTCAAGACCGGTGCCTTAAACCGCTCGGCCACTCCTCCAGTCGATTGAAAAGGTTGAGAAGCCCAACGGTTGTTGATTCCATGAAAACGGCAACCGCTTGCTACTCGATCATTCGACGGCTGGCTTTTTAGCAGCTTTGATCGCCGCGTCAACGTGCTCCAGCACGATGCCGAGCCTCGACTGCCCCTCTGCCTGGGCAAGCTCGCCTCACTTGCTCCCCCCGTGTGAACGCGCGACGCGCGCCTGTCGCCGCCAGGCGCCAAGCGGCGCGGTTTGATCCGTCGGCTGGCCGTAAATTCTCTAGGTATGTTGGCGGGGATCGCTCTGGTATTCTGGCGCATCTGGGGGAGGGGAGGGTGTGCCATGCCAAATCCCAATGCGATCGTTTCGACCCGCATTGTTTTCGATCCCCCGCTCGACCGGCCCGTTGCCGAGCTGCTGCGCGCCGGGCTTTGGGTGGAGCTCGAAGGGGAGCGCCGCGTCCGGCTTGACCCGAGCGATGCCCGATCGAGCGGCTTCGTTCAGGTGCTTGACGGCCTCGCCAGGCTGAAGGCGCCGGTCTATCTGGAGATCGACCCCAGCAGCTCGGCAATCACTCGGCTGCTGATCCCGCATGTGACGCGCCCGATGAGCATGCGTCCTAGTGACCAGGGCTACGAGGTCACGCTCGAAAGGTCGCATGCGCGCCATGCATTGAGGCGTGACAATCCCGATTTTGCAACGATCGAGCCGGTGCTGCGCGCCGCCCTCGATTCGGGGCAGCGGCTCACCATCACCGAGGATGATGCGCACAACATCGTTGACGTACGTGGCTACACGCCGGGCCCCGATGACGCGCCGCTGCCGCCATGGCCCAAACCGGATCTGCCGCCGCTCATATGGCCGTGGTGGCGGCGTCTGCTCGACTGGATCTGGCGTTGGCCGATCTGGCCCTGGTGGTGGTTTCGCTGCGTTTCGAAAGCGACGGCCCAGCAGATCTTCGATGCGATGAGCGCCACAAGTTGCCCGCCGCTCACTGTGCCGGCCCCGTGCATCCCTTTTCTCTATCCCGATGACGGCTGCTGGGGCCGCGCGCACGAGATGTGTCGACTGATGATCAACATGGGCCGCAAGCCGCGCAAGGTGTGGATACAGGGGAACCTGCACGTCGCCACCAAGAATAATCCGAACTGCTTCGTGAACTGGGGCTGGCATGTCGCGCCGACGCTGTGCGTGCGCCGGGGCTGGTTCTGGACGCAGCAGATGGTGATCGATCCGTCGCTCTTCCCCACGCCCGTCTCGCAGGCGACATGGAAGGGCGTTCAGGGCGATCCCAACGCCATACTGACGCCGAGCGATGCCTCGATCTTTTATCTCTGGGGCAACGTGACCGACCCTACCTATGTCGAGACCAACCAGGTGCTCGCCTATTATCGTCTCCAGCTCCAGACCCGCGCGATCCAGCAAGGCCCGCCGCCTTATGCGAATTGCCCGTAACGGTGCACGAGCAGGAGAAGAGGCTGCAGGACCATGCGGTTGGGAAAATATCTCGTACCCCCGAAGAGGCAAAGGACCGCCACGAAAGGCTTCGCGGACCGATTTATACGATTTGTAAACCATAACGGAACATTTTTGGCGCGCTTCGGGCTTCCCGTTCGCAATTTTGCCGTCTTGCTGACATGATTAATCGACTGTCTCGTTTCGAGACGCCGAGCTTTCCGCGGGGGCTAGAGCGGAATGTTTTCGAAATACGGCTTTGCGAACGATATTGGGGACAGATGATATTCAGTAGAGATGCAGCACTTCTTTCGAGGGGTCTACGTGTTGCTGCGGTTCCGTTGCTTTGCGCGACGCTTGCCGCCTGTGGCTCAGCGTCGAGTGTCCAGACGAGCAAAGCGCGGAGCAAGGAATACTTTGCCGAGTCTGTCTATGGCGTCAAAGCGAGCCCGCGGGTCGCGACCGGGCGGAACATCCCGAAGGGCGGCGGGCGCTACCAGGTTGGCAATGCCTATCAGGTCAAGGGCAAGTGGTATCAGCCGAAGGAGGATTTCGGCTACAACAAGGTTGGCGTCGCTTCCTGGTACGGCTCGGCCTTTCACGGGCGACTGACGGCGAACGGCGAAGTCTACGACAAGTACCACTTGTCTGCCGCGCACCCGACCTTCCCGCTGCCGAGCTATGCCCGCGTCACCAATATGGAGAATGGCACATCGGTCATCGTCCGCGTGAACGACCGCGGCCCGTACGAATACGGCCGCATCATCGACGTCTCCTCGAAGACAGCGGATATGCTGGACATCAAGGGCAAGGGCAGCGCCAAGGTGCGTGTGCAATATGTCGGTCGCGCGCCGCTCGAAGGCAACGATATGCCCTACCTGATGGCCTCCTACGTCAAGAAGGGTGACCGCAGCCCCGGCGTGATGCCGGAAGGACAGATCGCGACCGGTGTCATGGTTGCGTCGAACGAGCCGTTCCGCAACCAGGTGCCGGATCTCGCCAATGTGCCGGTCCCTCAGAGATCGATGCTGGATACGGGCGTGCCGGTGACGGCGCTGGCCGAGCCGGCGCCGCAGGTCGCCATGCCGCAGTCTTTCGGCGAATTTGTCTCGCTCCCGGAGATCGGGCCGATCCCCACCGAGCGGCCGGAGCTGATCCCGATGCCTGACGGCAGCATGGCTTATGCCGCCGCCTATGTCGAAGTCCGCGTCAGCGACAAGGCTTCGCCCTTCGAGGCGATCATGGTCGATCCGAACCCGCTGACGGCCGATTCCATCGTCGCCTATGCAAAGCGCCAGAACAGGGATGGTGTTTAGCGCCAACTTCGGTTGAAGAGGCTTGTGCGCACTGCTATGCCCATGAAGAAGCCGGAGTTTCTCATGCGCATAAAGTTGCTTGCGGTCGTGGCCTTTCTTGCGGCGACCGTCTCGACAAATGCGGTCGCGCAGACGCCCGCATTCGATACCAAGGCGAAACAGATCTATCTCGTCGATGGGGAGACCGGCACAGTGCTCTTCGCGCGCGGCGAAGACGAACCCGTGCCGCCGGCATCGCTCGCCAAGCTGATGGCCATGGAAGTGGTCTTCGAAGCATTGGACAAGGGCGAACTGAGCCCCGAGACGACGTACGAGGTCTCCGAACACGCCTGGCGTACCGGGGGCGCACCGTCCGGCACCTCCACGATGTTTGCCGCCATCAAGTCGAGGATCCGCGTTGCGGATCTCATTCAAGGCGCTACCGTACAACTGGCAAACGATGCCTGTATCATTCTCGCGGAAGGCATGACCGGCAGCGAGGCTGCCTTTGCCAAGCGTATGACGGCGCGGGCGCGCGAACTCGGCATGCCCGTTGCCTCGTTCAACAACGCAACCGGTCTCCCGGATCCCGCCAACAAGGTGACGATGCGGGAATTGGTAACGCTGGCGCGGCACCTGCGCGAGGCTCACCCGAATTTCTACCGGCTCTATTCCCAAGCCGAGTTTGAATGGAACAAGATCCTTCAACGCAATCGCAACCCGCTGATTGCCGCCAATGTCGGCGTCGATGGGCTCGCTACGGGATTTGCAGAAGGTTTCGGCTTTTCGCTGGCCGCCTCGATGCAGCGCGGCGACCGACGCGTTTATGTCGCCATGGGCGGGCTCGAAACCGACAAGGAACGTACGGAAGAAAGCCGCAGGGTGCTCGATTGGGCGATGACGGCCTTCGAGAAACGGCGCATTTTTGCCAATGGGGAGACGATCGGCGAAGCAAGCGTCTATGGCGGCGCAGCATCGCATGTCGGCCTCATCGCGGCCGGGCCGATCGATGTGCTTCTCCCGGCCAACAATGCTGAACGGCTCACCGCGCGCATCGTTTACAAGTGGCCGCTCAGGGCGCCGGTCGCGGCCGGTCAGGAGGTCGGCGTCGTCAAGCTCTGGAACGGTGAGCGGCTGTTGGTAGAAGTGCCGCTGAAGACCGGCAGCGCTGTCGAGGTCGGTACGCTGACCAACCGCGCGGTCGATGCGCTTCAGGAGCTTCTTTTCTTCTGGCTGTAACAAATGCGCGCGCGACCGTTCCTTCCGGCGAACCAATCGGCTAAACAGGGCCGATAGCTGCAGCGCCGCGCGTCTCCTGAGACGCGTACCGGACGCTGTAGCGCTTTGAATTGCTGCATGTTTTTATCCCCAAATCGTCACCGATGCAGGGAACCATGCAGTCGGCCGATTTGGGAACGTATGGCGCTGACGAAGGGTTTGTTTGTAACGTTTGAGGGCGGAGAAGGGGCCGGCAAGTCGACCCAGATGCACCTGCTGGCCGATTCGCTGCGCGCGCGTGGTTACGACGTGCTGACCACGCGGGAGCCTGGCGGCTCCGTCGGCGCGGAGGCAGTGCGCCACGTGCTGCTTTCCGGGGCGGCCGAGTCTTTCGGCATTCGCATGGAGGCGATTCTCTTTGCGGCCGCGCGAAGCGATCACGTCGAAGAGGTGATCCGGCCGGCGCTCCAGAAGGGAACCATCGTCCTGTGTGATCGCTTCATGGACTCCGCGCGGGTTTACCAGGGAATCACCGGCAACCTCGAACCGGCATTCGTGGAAACGCTCGAACGCGTGGCCGTCAACGGTGTGATTCCGGACCGAACAATCATTTTCGATCTGCCTGCCACCGTCGGACTCGAACGCGCGCGTCGCCGAGCTGCCAGCAACAGCCCTGATCGTTTCGAGAAAGAGCAGCTTGAGACGCACGAGAAACGGCGCGAGGCCTTCCTCGACATCGCGGAGGCCGACCCTCGGCGCTGTCGTGTCGTCGATGCGGCACAGCCGCCGGACGTCATAGCCGCCGAGGTGCGCGAGATCATGGAGTCGTTGCTGTCGGAGGGTGACGAACCACGGTCGTCAAACGCGGAAGCTGCGTCATGACGGGGGAACGTCCCGGTGTGCTGGAAGGAGCCGTGGCCCCTGCTGAAAACAGCAAGCTGTTCGGCCATCCTCAGGCGGAAGAGTTTCTGGCCCAGAGCTACAAGTCCGGCAAAGGGCACCATGCGATCCTCATCGAGGGGCCGGAGGGCATCGGCAAAGCGACGCTTGCCTTCCGCTTCGCCAACCACATCCTGAACCATCCCGAGCCGACGACGGCGCCCGATCAACTCGCTGATCCGGATCCTGCTTCGATCGTCAGTCGGCAACTTGCTTCCGGCGCATCGCACAACCTGCTTCATCTCACGCGCCCCGTGGATGAGAAAACGGGCAGGGCAAAAGGGGCGATCACCGTGGACGAAGTGCGCCGCGTCGGAAAGTTCTTCGGCCAAACATCCGGCACGGGGAATTGGCGCATCGTCATCATCGACCCGGCGGACGATCTCAACCGCAACGCAGCCAATGCCATCCTCAAGATACTCGAGGAGCCGCCGCGCCGCTCGCTCTTCCTGGTGCTCACGCACGCACCTGGGAAACTCCTGCCGACCATCCGCTCGCGCTGCCTTCCGTTGCGATTGAAGCCCCTGGACCACGAGGCCATGCGCCAGGCGCTTGCGCATCTCGGCTTCGATATGACGGGGCCGAATGTCGAGCGGATTCTCGCCGCGGCAAACGGCAGTGTGTCCGAGGCGCTAAAGCTCATCAATTACGGCGGTCTCGATATCGCCGTCGCCTTCGAAGACATCCTGGTGGGAGACGGACCTGCGGTGCGGAGGCAGATGCACAAGCTCGCGGATATTCTGGCGGCAAGGGACAGTGAAACGATCTTCGATTTCTTCTCGTCCCTATTGACCGGGCGCGTCATGCAGCAGGCGCGTGACGCGGCGCTCGCCGGCGATATCGGCAGGGCCGAGCGCCTTGCAAGCCTCTCCAGTACTTTCGCGGAGCGTCTGACTGTGAGCGACGCCTACAATCTCGATCGAAAACAGACGATCCTGTCGCTGCTCGAAGATCTGAAGGACGCTTCTTAGGCGGGACGGGAGCCAAGGGACGCGGATTTCTCCGCAGCGCGCCGCATCAGTGGGCTTTTTATGCGCGCGGCGGTTTCCTACCTGAAGGCGATGCGCTAATAGCTGCCCTAGTCCAAGATCCGAGATATGTCGAAGCCCATCATGAGAGATACTTCCCCCTTCTACATCACCACCGCGATTTCCTATCCGAACGGCCGGCCGCATATCGGGCACGCCTATGAGTTGATCGCGACGGATGCGATGGCGCGCTATCAGCGACTGGACGGGCGCGAGGTCTTCTTCCTGACCGGCACCGACGAGCACGGCCAGAAGATGCAGCAGACGGCGAAGAAGGAAGGCATTTCCGCCCAGGAGCTCGCCGATCGCAACTCGGCGGAATTCCAGAAGATGGCCGTGCTTCTCAACGCCTCCAACGACGATTTCATCCGGACAACGGAGAAACGGCATCATGAGGCTTCGCAGGAAATCTGGACCCGCATGGGCGAGGCGGGCGATCTCTATAAGGATTCCTATGCCGGATGGTACTCCGTCCGCGACGAGGCCTATTATCAGGAAAACGAGACGGAGTTGCGTGACGACGGCGTGCGCTATGGGCCGCAGGGCACTCCGGTCGAGTGGGTGGAGGAGGAGAGCTATTTCTTCCGCCTCTCCGCCTATCAGGAAAAGCTCCTCAAGCACTATGAAGAGAACCCGGATTTCATCGGACCGGCCGAACGGCGCAACGAGGTCATTTCGTTCGTCAAGTCGGGGCTGAAGGATCTCTCGGTTTCACGCACGACCTTCGATTGGGGCATCAAGGTGCCGAACGATCCGGCCCACGTCATGTATGTCTGGGTGGACGCGCTGACGAACTACATCACCGCGACGGGCTATCTCACCGATCCGACCGGTCCGCGCGCAAAGTTCTGGCCGGCGAATATCCATGTCATCGGCAAGGACATCATCCGCTTCCACGCGGTTTACTGGCCGGCCTTCCTGATGTCCGCCGGTCTGCCGCTCCCGAAGCGCGTCTTCGCCCATGGCTTCCTGCTCAACAAGGGCGAGAAGATGTCGAAATCGCTCGGCAACGTCGTGGATCCATTCAATCTGGTCGAACACTTCGGGCTGGACCAGATTCGCTACTTCTTCCTGCGCGAGGTCTCTTTCGGCCAGGACGGCAGCTACAGCGAGGAGGGGATCGCGACACGCATCAATTCCGATCTTGCCAACGGCATCGGCAACCTCGCCAGCCGTTCGCTGTCGATGATCGTGAAGAACTGCGACGGCCAGATCCCAGTCTGCGGGCCGCTCTCAGATGAGGACAAGGCAATGCTGGCCTCTGCCGACGCCCTGCTCGAGGCGACGCGTGAGGACATGGGCAAACAGCTCATCCACCGCGCGCTCGCCGCGATCATCGCTGTCGTTTCCGAAACCGACCGCTATTTCGCCGGTCAGGAGCCCTGGGCCTTGAAGAAGACGGACCCGGAGCGGATGGCGACAGTGCTTTACGTCACCGCGGAAGTGGTCCGTCAGATCGCGATCCTGCTGCAGCCGTTCATGCCCGAATCGTCAGGCAAGCTCCTCGATCTCGTCGCCATACCGGCCGACAAGCGCGATTTTGCCCATCTTGGTGAAGCCGGACGTCTCGTTTCCGGAACGCCGCTCGAGGCGCCGAAACCGGTCTTCCCGCGCTACGTGGCGCCGGAAGTGTAAGAGAGTACGACGCATGCTGATCGACACCCATTGCCATCTGGACTTCCCGGACTTCGAGGCCGAGCGCGATGCGATCATCGAACGTGCTGCGGCGGCCGGCGTGGCGCAGATGGTGACGATTTCGACGCGCGTGAAGCGGTTCGACACGATCGTGGCGATCGCCGAAGCCTATCCGAATGTGTTTTGTTCCGTCGGTACCCATCCGCACAACGCGGACGAGGAACTCGACGTCACCACGGAAGATCTCGTTCGGCTCTCGTCGCATCCGAAAGTGGTTGCGATCGGCGAGGCGGGGCTCGATTATTTCTACGACAACGCACCGCGCGACGCGCAGGCGGAAGGGCTGCGCCGCCACATCGCGGCCGCGCGTGAGACAAGGCTGCCGCTCGTCATTCACAGCCGGTCGGCAGATGAAGACATGGCGGCGATCCTGACCGAGGAAAGCGGGAAGGGGGCCTTCCCTTTCCTGCTTCATTGCTTCTCCTCGGGTCCGGACCTCGCGCGTGTGGGCGTCGAACTCGGCGGCTACGTATCCTTTTCCGGCATTCTGACCTTCCCGAAGTCGCAGGAGATCCGGGATATCGCGAAGACGATCCCTCGCGATCGGATGATCGTCGAGACGGATGCACCTTACCTCGCGCCCAAACCGTTCCGTGGCAAGCGCAACGAGCCGGCCTTTGTCGTGCATACCGCTGAGGTGCTGGCCGAAACGATCGGCGTTTCAACCGAGGAAATTGCCGAGATCACGACGGACAACGCCTTCTGCGTCTTTTCGAAAATGCCGAGGCTCTGACGTGGCGTTTCGGCGGGTTTTCACCATTCTCGGATGCGGGTCCTCGCCTGGGGTACCGCGTATTACCGGCGATTGGGGGGCCTGCGATCCGTCAAATCCGTTGAACCGCCGTATGCGAGCGGCGCTGCTCGTCGAGCAGTTCGCGCCAGACGGCGGTAAGACGACCGTCGCTATCGACACCGGCCCGGATTTCCGCGCTCAGATGGTTGCCGCCGATGTTCGCCACATCGACGCCGTGCTTTACACGCACGCTCACGCCGATCATCTGCACGGAATTGATGATCTACGTGGCTTCGTGATCGAAAATCGCAGACGCGTGCCGATCTGGGCGGATGCATCCACGATGAGTGCAATCCGCGAAAGATTTCGTTATTGCGTGGAATCGCCGCCAGGAAGCGGCTATCCGCCAATCGTCGAGCCGCATCTTTTCACCGAAGATCTGTCGCCAGTCACCGTTCACGGTGACGGCGGGTCGATTTCGTTCACGCCGTTGATGCAATTTCACGGCAATACCCATTCGCTCGGTTTTCGAGTTGGTGACTTTGCCTATTGCAGCGACGTCAGCGATTTTCCGCCGGAGACCGTCGGAAAGTTGCTCGATCTCGATCTGATTGTCCTCGATACGCTGCAATACAAGTTCCATCCGAGCCATTTGTCCTTGGTGCAGTCGCTCGGCTGGATCGCGAGGCTTCGGCCGAAGCGTGCCGTGCTCACGCACATGCACGTGCCGTTGGACTATGAAACGGTGCAGAACGAGACGCCGGATCACGTCGAGCCGGCTTACGACATGATGCGTATCGAGTTCGAGATCGCCATGCCGTCCGCCGAAGAAGCATAACATCAGACCTTAGAATGCGGCTCCAAGCCATTGATTTCGCGCTAATCAGGCGAATGGGAGCCATGCAGGCAAGTTCCATAATCTATCTTATGCGATCTTCTGATGTAGTGGCATTTTAGAGATGCGACATATGAGCCGGTTAGAGATGCGACAGTCGTCGCCTCTCGGGATGCTGGTCAAACGTCAATGTTTGGAAGGAAGACTGGCGGCGTGAAGCGTGGGTTGAGACCATGAGCGTTCGGAGTCGTCATGTCTTGTTTGATCACCATGTCGCAGAAGGAATTGCATCGTCTTGAACTGATCCAGCGGATTCGCGGTGGCAGCCTGAGCGTCGTCGAGGCGGCCGCGTTGCTTCGTCTTAGCCGCAGCCAGGTCCATCGGCTGTTGCAGGCCTATGACCAAGCCGGCGCCGACGGTCTCGTCTCGAAGAAGCGCGGCCGGCCGAGCAACCGGCGCCACAGCGAGGACTTCCGCAATCTGGTGCTCGACCTGGTGCGTGAGCATTACGTGGATTTCGGACCGACGCTGGCCGCCGAGAAGCTCATCGAACGCCACCGGATTGCCGTCAGCAAGGAGACGCTGCGTCAGTGGATGATCGAAGCCGGCATCTGGACGTCACGCCGCGAACGCAAGAAGCGGGTCTTCCAGCCGCGCGGCCGGCGCGATTGCTTCGGCGAACTCGTCCAGATCGATGGCTCGCTGCATTGGTGGTTCGAGAGCCGCGGTCCCAAATGCGCCCTGCTGGTCTATATCGACGATGCCACCGGCAAGCTGTTGCACTTACGCTTTGCGACGTCAGAGAACACCTTCGACTATCTGCACGCGACGAAGGCCTACTTGCAGCAATAGGGCAAGCCGACCGCCTTCTACAGCGACAAGCATGGCATCTTCCGCACCACCCATGCTTCCAAGCAGGACAGAACCAGCGGCCTGACGCAGTTCGGGCGAGCGCTTTACGAGCTCAACATCGACATCATCTGCGCCAACACCCCGCAGGCCAAGGGGCGCGTCGAGCGCGCCAACCAGACGCTGCAGGATCGCCTGGTCAAGGAACTGCGGCTGCGCGGCATCGACACGATCGCGGCGGCCAATGCCTATGCGCCGGAGTTCATCGCCGACTTCAATCGTCGCTTTGGCAAGGAGCCGCGTAATCCGAAGGACATGCATCGGCCGTTTGCCGATCATGAGAATCTCGATGGTGCGATGTGCCGCAAGGAGGTTCGGAAGCTGTCGAATTCGCTGACGCTGCGCTATGACAAGGTGATGTTCCTCCTCGATCCAACCGACCTCGCCACGGCGCTGGCCGGCCAGAAGCTCATTGTCTGCGATTATCCCGACGGCCGCCTCGAGATCACCCACGAAGGGACGTCCCTGCCCTATAGAACCTTCGACACGCTGCGCTCGGTGCACCGCTCCGAGGTGGTTGAGAACAAGCGCCTCGATGACGTGCTGGCGCTGGTCGCCGAGATGCAGGCCGGACGAGAGCAACAGCGCAGCAAGGGCGGGCCGCGCCGCACCGGCCAGACGGACCATATGTTCGGCATTCGCGACGGCAGCCAACGCGGCACCAAGCCTGGCAGGAAGACGGATTTCACCAACGATCCCGTGGTCATCGCAAAGCGGCAGCAAGCCCTTGCGCAGCTGAAAGCGGCGGAGTGATGGGTGTCAAAGCTGAAGTTTATCTTGCAGCTGGAGCCATCCGCCGCCGACCGGGCTGCGCAACCCTGACCAGCTCCACCCGGCCGGCGGCTCGCGTCTTCGTACTTTGTAAATATAGAAACTTGCAAACACAGTAATAATGATTAGGATGATGTCGCGTTTCTAAGTTGACTACTTTGTCTAAGCTTTAAATAGCTGTGACATTGTATGTAGCCGGGTGGGTTCAAGGACGAATCGACTTGCCTACAAAATGATGGCTTCGCCCTGAAGAATCTTGGATGTCGATTTGTCAGTTTCACCTTCCCATCGCCGACGTTGCATCAGTTCATGGAACGCAAGGTCTCCGTTGGCTAGATCGGTCGGCGGCGCGATAGTCATCGATCTGCCGATCTATCTCGATCGGCGCCGATCTGCTCAAACCTGATCCGGCTGCTGTAGTACGCTGCCATTGACGATCAACGGCGTTATTGCGTTCCACAAACCATCGCGGCTTGTTGTGGAGCCAGGCATCGCGCAGATCTCCGATAAACTGGCGGTCCGTGTCTCGGCCGCTACCTCACGCGAGGTCCCCTTATTAGGTGCTGTCTCGTCTCAATTACCAACACGATACATCCAAGAGCTATACCGGGTTAATCTTGTCGAAGATGATCATCGCTGGAATCTGGGTTGCACGACCCAACCTATATTCATGCGCATTCGCAGTATCACGAAGTTATGATATCTGAGGATGTAGGTTAGTTTTTTACAACAAGTTATTGAAATAAAACTAATATTCGTATATGAGAATAATGAGATGTATTGATCTCGTGGCGGCGGGGCACTTACCGACGTCCGTGTTACGCCTATCCTTGATGACAAAGAAGCGGATGGAGGCCTGCGATGGTCAGGATCGTGTTTGTTGCGCTTTGTCTGACGCTATCGATTGCAGCGGGTGCCGCTCTCGGTGATGAACCTGTCGATACGGCGCAATCCGTAATCCGCGCTCAGATCAAGGCTTTCCTGGATGACGATGCGGACACGGCCTATTCTTTCGCCTCGCCGGCTATCAGGACAAAATTCCCGGACAAGATCATCTTTTTCGACATGGTCAAGCGCAGCTATCAGCACCTCTACCGCCCGGGTAACTTCGCCTTCGGCCGATCGAAGATAGTCGGCGAAGAGGTGTTTCAGGAGGTCCTGATTTCGGGGTCGGACGGCAAGGACTGGACAGCGATCTACGATCTCATCCACCAGCCGGATGGCAGTTACAAGATCAATGGCGTGATGATGCTGCAGACTGCGTCGGGCCCTCAGCTCTGAGGCCGGAAAGAGATCAGACGGGCGGCAAGTCACCGCGCTTCCAGTTTTCCTGGGTTTCCGCCATGAAATCGGCGTAACGCCCCTCCTCGATCGCCTTGCGGATGCCTGCCATCAGTTCCTGGTAATAGGCCAGGTTGTTCCAGCTGAGCAGCATGCCGCCGAGCGATTCATTCGAGCGGATCAGATGATGCAGGTAGGCGCGCGAATAGTCGCGCGTTGCCGGACAGGTCGATTGCTCGTCGAGCGGCCGCGTATCTTCGGCGTGGCGTGCGTTTCGGAGATTGATGCGGCCGTAGCGGGTGAAGGCCAGGCCATGGCGACCGGAACGGGTCGGCATGACGCAGTCGAACATGTCGATGCCGTGCGCGACGGATTTCAGGATGTCGTCCGGCGTGCCGACGCCCATCAGGTAGCGCGGCTTTTCGGCAGGCAGTGCCGGGCATGTGACGTCGAGCATGTCGAGCATGACTTCCTGCGGTTCACCAACGGCCAGGCCGCCGACGGCGTAGCCCTTGAGATCAAGATCTCTTAGAGCAAGGGCCGAGCGCTCGCGCAGTTTCGGGATGTCCCCGCCCTGCACGATACCGAACATGGCCTTGCCTGGCTGGTCCCCGAACGCCGCCTTGCAGCGTTCCGCCCAGCGCAGCGACATTTCCATCGCCCGCTCGATTTCGTTGGGTTCGGCAGGCAGCGCAACGCACTCGTCGAGCTGCATCTGGATATCGCTGTCGAGCAGCCCCTGGATCTCGATCGAACGTTCAGGCGACATGTGGTAGAGCGCGCCGTCCACATGGCTCTTGAAGGTCACGCCCTGCTCGTTGAGCTTGCGTAGGCTGGAGAGCGACATAACCTGGAAGCCGCCGCTGTCCGTCAGGATCGGCCGGTCCCAGCGAATGAAGTTGTGCAGTCCGCCGAGCCGCGCAACACGTTCGGCGCCGGGACGCAGCATCAAGTGATAGGTGTTGCCGAGGATGATGTCGGCGCCGAGTTCGCGCACCTGGTCGAGATACATGGCCTTGACCGTACCGACAGTTCCGACCGGCATGAATGCAGGCGTGCGGATCGTCCCGCGCGGCATCGAAACCTCGCCGCGGCGCGCCTTGCCGTCGGTTGCTAGCAGCTTGAATTGGAACGTCTCGGTCATCTAGTCTTTCCGGAAAAGCAGGCTGGAATCGCCATAGGAATAGAAGCGGTAGCCGGCGGCGATTGCGTGCGCATAGGCGGCGCGCATCGTGTCGAGCCCGGCGAAGGCCGAAACAAGCATGAAGAGCGTCGATTTCGGCAGATGGAAATTGGTCATCAGCATATCGACTGCACGGAAGCGGTAGCCGGGCGTGATGAAGATGCCGGTCGCCCCCGACCAGGGCCGGATTTCGCCTTCTTTCGTGGCCGCGCTTTCGATCAGTCGGAGCGACGTCGTGCCGACGCAGACGATGCGCCCGCCCCTCGCCCGCACTGCATTCAGGCTGTTTGCGGTCGCCGCGCTCACATGGCCGATTTCCTCGTGCATCAAGTGATCGTCGGTGTCATCCGTCTTGACCGGCAGAAAGGTCCCCGCACCCACGTGCAGCGTTACGAAATGGCGCTCGATGCCGACCTCGTCGAGCCTTGAGAAAAGGCGTTCGGTGAAATGCAGCCCTGCGGTTGGAGCCGCGACGGCCCCCTCTTCCCGCGCATAGACGGTCTGATAATCAGTTCGGTCCCGCGCGTCGTCCGGACGTTTGGATGCGATATAGGGAGGCAGCGGGATATGGCCCACGGCCATGATCGCTTCGTCGAGCGCCGGTCCGGAAAGGTCGAAGCGAAGCGTAACCTCGCCGGCGTCGGCCTTTTCCTCGACCGTGGCGTCGAGCGTGCCGAGCAGGCAACTGTTTCCGCTATGGCCAAACGAGATCCGGTCACCGGGCTTCAGCCGGCGCGCCGGTCGTGCGAAAGCCTTCCAACGGTCCTGGGCGACGCGCATATGCAACGTCAGCGAGACCTGTGTGACAACTTCTTCGCTACGCCTGCGAAGGCCTTCGAGCTGCGCCGGTATCACCTTGGTGTCGTTGAAGACCAGTGCGTCCCCGGGCCGCAGGAAGGACGGCAGGTCGAGAACGCCGTGATCGCTCAGGACAGGCTCGCCGTCTGGCCGTACGACAAGCATGCGGGCGCTGTCGCGCGGATTTGCGGGCCGCAGCGCAATGGAAGTTTCCGGCAGGTCGAAGTCGAACAGGTCTACGCGCATCGATGGTGTCAGACAAAAGCAAACCCGCCCCGGCGTCTTTGACGCGACAGGGGCGGGTCTGTGCATTAGCGCAAATCAGGCGTCGGCGGCAACCCGCATCGACACGATCGTATCGGGATCACGCACCGGCTCGCCGCGCTTGATCTTGTCGATGTTATCCATGCCTTCGATCACCTGGCCCCAGATCGAGTACTGCTTGTTGAGCCAAGGTGCATCGGTGAAGCAGATGAAGAACTGGGAGTTTGCCGAGTTCGGCATCTGGCTGCGGGCCATCGAGCACGTGCCACGCACGTGGCTCTTGTCGGAAAACTCAGCCTTCAGGTCGGGCTTGGAGGAGCCACCCATGCCGGCGCGGCCTGGATTGAATTGTTCGCTGCCGGTCTTTCCGTACTGCACGTCGCCGGTCTGCGCCATGAAGTCCTCGATCACGCGATGAAACACGACCCCATCATAGGCACCCTCGCGCGTCAGTTCCTTGATGCGAGCGACGTGACCCGGAGCGACGTCCGGCAGAAGCTCGATCACGACCTTGCCCTTCGTGGTCTCCATGATAATCGTGTTTTCCGGATCCTTGATCTCGGCCATGGTTCTTCTCCTTCTGTTTGACTTTACTTGCCGACCTTGACGCTGATCATCCGGTCTGGATCGGCGACGGCGCCGTTGTTGGCGTCATCCCCGAGCTTGATCTTGTCGACATTTTCCATGCCTTCGACGACCTTGCCGACGACCGTATATTGGCCGTTGAGGAAGTCGCCAGGCGCGAACATGATAAAGAACTGCGAGTTGGCGCTGTTCGGATCCTGCGAGCGCGCCATACCCACTGTACCACGCTCGAAGGGCACGTCGGAGAATTCCGCCGGCAGGTCGGGCTTGGAGGAGCCGCCCGTTCCAGCGAGTTCGGCCTGATAGCCGTCCTTTATGTCTCCATATTGCACGTCGCCGGTCTGGGCCATGAAGCCCTTGATCACGCGATGAAAGGCAACATTGTCGTATTCGCCTGCAGCAGCGAGATCCTTGATCTGCTGAACGTGCTTCGGCGCGATGTCCGGGCGCAGCTCGACAACGACCGGGCCGTCCTTCAGCTGGATCGTGATCACATTGTCGCTCGACTGCGCGAAAGCCGTCCCCGTCAGGGTGGCGAGCGCCAAGGCCCCTGCGAAAGCGAATTGGAGGATTTTCATGGTTTCTCCCTGAGTGGTGTGAGCTGTCCGCGCGTTCAGGCCTTACGCTTCGCCTGCAGCGCCTGATGGACCGCACGGGGCACGAACGCGCTTACGTCGCCGCCCATCGCCGCGATCTGGCGGACCAATGTGGCCGTAATGGGCCGCGATGCGGTACCCGCCGGTAAAAACAGTGTCTGGATGTCCGGAGCCATCTGCCGGTTCATGCCCGCCATCTGCATCTCGTAATCGAGGTCCGTACCGTCGCGAAGGCCCCGCACGAGCAGAGTCGCGCCGTGATGGCGGGCCGCGTCGACCACAAGATTATCGAACGAAACAACGGCGATATCGCCTGCCCTTTCGGGCAGAAACTCGCTCAGCGAGCGGCGGATGAGGTCGGCGCGCTCTTCGAAGGAAAAGAGCGGCGTCTTTCCCGGATGAATACCGATCGCCACGATGACCTTCTCCGCGACGTTCAGTGCTTGCACAAGCACATCGAGATGCCCGTTCGTCATCGGATCGAAGGAGCCGGGATAGAAAGCCGTGGTCATCGCACCTGTTTCCGTTTGGTGAAGCCTTTTGTCATGGACGGCGGCCGACCGCAAGGGCAGGGCGAGCCGCGTCTCGCCTGTTCCCTCGGAAACAGCACGCGGGAAAGAATGAATGCTAGATGAATACAGTGTTCAAGATGGTTTCACACCGGAAGTTGTACCGTGAGGCGAGAATGAACGGAACCTTTTTTGGAGACATGCCGTTTTAGGAACTGAAAGGATTACGGCCATGGCACTTGCTCTGTTTTCGATGACCATGTTTTTCACGATGTCCGTTGCCGCAATCCATGCGCTTCGCAACGAGGCGCGTGTCCGCAACGAGCAAGACCGCTGGTTTAATCTGTGAATGCCTCCAGGAACTTCTTGCCGGAAGTTTCGAAATAAGCGGCCTCATATCTTCCCCTGCTGAGGTCGCTCTTGTAAGCCGGACGGCCTCCCCTGCCCGTCCGGCTTTTCTTTTTACTCCGTAAGCACGGTGTATGTAGGGCGCGCCGGCTGGTTTAGGTCTTCCCACGAGACCTTGGTTCAAAAGGCCTTTGCTTGGATCGAGCGAAGCAGGCGGAAAAAACGCCAATTGAGCGACAGGGCCGCCGCGGCCAATCCGAGCACAAAGCCGAACCAGACGCCGACGCCGCCGAAGTTCAGCGGAAAGGCGAACACCCAGGCGCAGAAAAAGCCGATCGGCCAGTAGGAGATCATCGCCAGGATCATCGGTACCGTCGTGTCCTTGAGGCCGCGCAGCATGCCGGCGGCGATGGCCTGGAGACCATCGACAAGCTGGAAAGCCCCGGCGATGACGATCAACGGACCGGCAAAGGCGAGCACTTCCGCCGCATCGGGCCGGCTCGTATCAAGATAAAGGGCTGCAAGCTGGCGGGGGAAAAGCGCGAAGATCGTGCTGCCGACGGCGGCAAAGAGACAGCCGAGAACGAGGACGGCGATGGCGGCCCGTCTGACGCCCAATATATCGCCGCTTCCGTAGGCAAGACCGACACGCACTGTTCCAGCCTGCGCGAGACCGAGAGGGATCATGAAGGCGATCGAGGCGAATTGAAGCGCGATCCCGTGCGCAGCCAACTCCATCGTGCCGATATTGCCCATGAGCAGCGACGCGGCCGTAAACAGGCTGACTTCGGCAAGGATCGTCATGGAGATCGGAACGCCGAGATAGACAACCTCTCGGAACGCCGGCCAGTCCGGACGCCAGAAGCGCACGAAGAGTTCGTACTGGTTCAGTTCCGGCCGGCTGCCGATATAGGCGATCGTGAGGGCCGCACCGAGCAAGGCGACGCCGAGGGCCGCGAGGGCTGCGCCGAATATGCCAAGCGCCGGAAAGCCGAAATGTCCGTAGATCAGCACGTAGCAAAGCAGCGCATTGAGAACGAGCGTTGCAAGGGTCACGTAGAGAATGATACCTGCCCGCTCCAATCCGCTTAGGAAAGCCCTCAGCACCATGAACACGAGGCTCGGAAATATCGCCCATTGTGCGATATGCAGGTACCCCCCGGCGAGCTTCGCGACCTCGGGCTTTTGGCCCGCAAAGAGAAGAATAGGCTCGGCCATCCAAAGGAGCGGTGCTGTGAGTGCGCCGTAGAGCAGGACCACCCATATGCCCATCCTCACCGCGCGGCGGACGGAAACCTTGTCGCCGCGGCCCTGCGCCTGCGCGGCCATGGGTACCACGGCATTGGCGAATCCGCTGCCGAAAATGAAAACGGTGAAGAACGTCTGCGTCGCAAGGATGATCGCCGCCAGCTCGGTAGCTCCAAGCTTGCCGACCATCAGCACGTCGGTCGTATTGATCGCGAGTTGCGCCAGCTGTGCACCGATGAAGGGCACGCCGAGATAGAAGCTTGCACGAAAGTGGTTGCTCCACGAATTGTCGTTCTGCAGCTGCATTCGGCTCGTGTTCGTGGTCAGCATGGGAACCTGGCTCCAGATCACGTTCATGGCCTTGGACGCATCCAAAATCACAAACGTCATCAATTTCAAAAGGTTAGAGCGGGATGCGGGCGGAAAACCGCTCACATTTTTCTATATCCCGTTCTGTCGCGGCAGATCGGCTGCAAATCAACTCGGTGGAAGAACATCCGAGATAGAGCAGCGCCAATGAAAGTGCCAGCGCGAAAGGCCTGGCTGCTCAATTTTTCATCGAAGGATCAAAAAAATTGATCAATTTGAAGGCGTTGCCTCGCCCGGCATCAGGCCTGTCGTTGGTTTCGGCACGCTATCTTGAAACGCTTTGTCGGGTAGAGGTCGCACGCGAAGCAGGAAAACGGCAAGCCCCGCGACAATGAGGCAGCTCGCCAGGGCGTAGGGTGCGCCGGAAAACGAGAAGTGAGCGGCCGGGCTGGTGAAATGTCCGAAGATCTGCGTGAAGATCAGCGGCCCGATGATCGTCGTGATGCTCGAAATGCTGGTGAGCGCTCCCTGCAATTCGCCTTGGGCCGACGGCGGGACGTGTGCAGATGCGATGCTGCGCAACGGAGGGTCGGCCAGGCTTTCAAGTGCCGTCGCGACGATCACGGCATACACCATCCACCCTTGCCAGGCGGCGGCATAGCCGGCCATTCCGAGCGCGGTAAAGACGAGACCGAGCGCAGCCGTTCGCCGTTCTCCGAACCTCGTCACGACACGTGGCAGGACAACGGCCATGACAAACGCTCCGCCGATACCGAAGATCCCGAGCGACAGCCCGATCTGCCCCTCGCTCCAGCCGTAACGATAGAATGAGATGAACGACCAGACCGCCGGGTAGACCGCGTGGGCCAGCCAGTAGAGGAAGAAGACGAGGCCAATCCAGCCAATGCCCGGATAGTTGCGCATCTGTTTGAGCGCGCCGAGCGGATTGGCGCGCCACCACTCGAACCGCCGCTTGTTGGCGCGATCCAGGGTCTCGGGCAGGAAGAACAGACCGACCATGAAGTTGATGAAGGACAGCGCGGCGGCGCCGTAAAACGGCACCCTTGGGCCCAGCTCTCCGAGAAAGCCGCCGATGACGGGGCCGAGCGCGAAGCCGGTGCCGAAAGCGATGCCGATCAATCCGAAGTTCTTCGCGCGATTGCTGTCGTCGCTGATGTCGGCAATGTAGGCGGACGCCGTTCCGAAGCTTGCCCCGCTGATTCCGGCAAGGACACGCCCGGTGAAAAGCATCCAATAGCTCGTTGCAAGCGCACAGATCAGGTTGTCGATCGCGAAGGTGAGAACGGAGGCAAGCAGGATCGGCCGACGCCCGAAGCGATCGCTCAGGTTGCCGATCAGCGGCGCAAAGAGAAACTGCATCGCCGAATAGACGAGCAGCAGCCATCCGCCGTCGATAGCGGCCTCGCCAACGTCTGCGCCGGTCAGTTCCTTGAGAAAGGTCGGCAGCACCGGCACGATGATGGCGATGCCCATGATGTCGAGAAAGAGGATGAGAAAGACGAGAATCAGTCCGCGCCGCACGAATTTCTTGTCGAGCATGAAGCCCCTCCCCGCTGTGCATCGTCAGTGTGGAGACAGAACGTGAACGACGTCACCAAATAAGGTGTATCGCATTGTTAAAATCGAAACAATGCGTGAACATTTCAAAGTTTATGATCGAAACAATCGCGTCCGCTGATGCTTCCTGCTCGGGGGCTTACTGTTCCGAACGTCGTTGTTCCGCCTTCAGGAAGTCGACGAAGGCCCTGAGCGGGGCCGGCATATGACGACGGCTGGCATAGTACAGGAACGGTCCCGGGAAACTGGTTACCCACGCTTCGAGAATTGGCACAAGCCGCCCCGCTTTGATCTCCGGCGCCAGAAATTCCTCGAATGTTCGAATCACTCCGAGACCGTCGATCGCTGCTCTGACCTCGAGATCGATCACGTTGGCAAGGATGACCGCGGGCGGTGCGATTGTCAGAGCGGCCTCACCTTCTCCAAACTCCCACGTCAAGGCAACGCCGCTCTGGAAACGGTGGCGGATGGCGGTATGTTCGAGAAGGTCGCGCGGATGTTGCGGTATGCCATGTCGGGCAAGATAATCCGGCGCAGCGGCGGTGATGTAACGCTGTACGCGCGGGCCGATCGGGATGGCGATCATGTCTCGCTCAAGTCGCTCTTCGTAGCGCACGCCGGCGTCGAATCCTGCAGCGAGAACATCGATGAAGCCATCCTCTGCTGTCACCTCCAGCGTAACTGCCGGATTGGCCTTGAGGAACCGACCGGCAAGCGGCGGCAGGATTTCACGGGCGACGATTGTCGGCACATTCAGCCTCAACGTGCCCGCGGGGCTGTCGCGGAGGCTGCCCACCTGATCGAGCGCTC
Organism: Sinorhizobium mexicanum; assembly: GCF_013488225.1. Taxonomy (NCBI): domain Bacteria; kingdom Pseudomonadati; phylum Pseudomonadota; class Alphaproteobacteria; order Hyphomicrobiales; family Rhizobiaceae; genus Sinorhizobium; species Sinorhizobium mexicanum. The sequence goes on from NZ_CP041238.1 coordinate 2,059,078, forward strand.
CGGCGATCTCCCCAAGCGCCGGCGACAGGCGTTCGAGCAACCGCGTTCCTGCCTCCGTCGGCGTGACGCTGCGGGTCGTGCGATTGAGCAGTCTCACGCCCAGCCGTGCCTCCAGTCGCCGCAGCGCCTCGCTGAGCGCAGAGGCCGAAACGCCGCGTTTGCGGGCAGCAGTACGGAAACTGCGTTCACGGGCAACGGCGGCAAAGACATCAAGATCTGCGAGCGGGAGGTCGTTCATTGTGCGGAATTATGGACAAGCTGTTTGGCTTGCAGAGGATTATCGCACACTGCCACCTGAAGTAAATACGGTGGCGAACGAAACGGCCGGACAAGGGCCTCATCGAAGGAGACGTGAGATGCAAAGGGTTTCGCTTGGAAAATACGGCCCGGAAGTTTCCGTGATCGGGCTTGGCTGCATGGGCATGTCTGGCATGTACGGCCCATCAGACCGCGCTGAAAGCATAGCCACGATTCATGCCGCGCTCGATGCGGGCATCACCTTGCTCGACACCGGTGATTTCTACGGGATGGGTCACAATGAGATGTTGATCGGAGAGGCGCTCAAGGGACGCGATCGCGATCAGGTGCAGTTGAGCGTCAAGTTCGGTGCATTGCGCGATGCCGCCGGTGCGTGGGCCGGTTACGACGGCCGGCCGAAGGCCGTGCGCAACTTCCTTGCCTATACGCTGCAGCGCCTGGGCGTCGACTATATCGACATCTACAGACCGGCGCGCCTCGATCCCGATGTCCCGATCGAGGATACCGTTGGCGCGATCGCCGATATGGTGAAGGCTGGTTATGTTCGCCACATCGGCCTCTCCGAGGTCGGCGCCGAGACGATCCGGCGCGCAGCCGTGGTCCATCCGATCGTCGATCTTCAGATCGAGTACTCGCTGATCTCCCGCGGGATCGAAGACGAAATCCTGCCGACATGCCGCGAGCTCGGTATCGGCATCACCGCCTATGGCGTTCTTTCGCGCGGCCTGATCAGCGGCCACTGGCAGAAAGGTGCGGCCAAGGGCGGCGATTTCCGCGCCATGAGCCCGCGCTTCCGGGAAGGCAATGTCGAGCAGAACCTGGCTCTCGTCGAGGCGCTCCGACGCGTCGCAGACGCGAAAGGCGTTACCGTCGCGCAGATCGCGATCGCCTGGGTCGCCGCGCAAGGTGCCGATATCGTGCCGCTTGTGGGTGCACGCCGCCGCGATCGGCTTGCCGAAGCGCTTGCTTCGCTGGCTGTTCGACTCGATGCGGACGACCTGACGGCGATCGAGCGTGCCGTTCCGAAGGACGCCGCCGCCGGTGGCCGCTATCCGGAAGCGCAACTCGCGCACATGGACAGCGAACGGCACGGCTGACCGGATCGGGCTCAAGCGCCCGGTCCGGACGATCCGATCAGACGGAACCGGAGAAGGTGTCGCAGGCCGACATCTGGCCGCTGTCGAAGCCGCGCTGGAACCATTTCATCCGCTGCTCCGAGGTGCCGTGGTTGAAGCTCTCCGGGACGACATAGCCTTGCATGCGCTTTTGCAGCGTATCGTCGCCGATCTGCGTGGCGGCATTCAGCGCCTCCTCCAGATCGCCGCGTTCCAAGAGCCCCTTCTGCTCCGTATATTTGCCCCAGATTCCGGCGAAACAATCGGCCTGCAGCTCGACGCGGATCGACATCTGGTTTGCGTCGACCTCGCTCATGCGCTGCCGCATCTGGTTGAATTTCGGCAAGACACCGATCAGGTTCTGCACGTGATGGCCAACCTCATGGGCAAGCACATAGGCCTGGGCGAAGTCACCGGCGGCATCGAATTTTTGAGCGAGTTCGTCGAAGAAGCTCATGTCGAGATAGACCTTGCGGTCGCCGGGGCAATAAAACGGGCCCGAGGCGGCGGAGGCAAAGCCGCAGGCCGAACGGACGGAACCATTGAACAACACAAGCTTCGGTTCCTCATACTGCTCGCCGCTGGCCTGGAAGATGCCGTTCCAGGTGTCTTCCGTTTCAGCGAGTACCGTCGCCATGAAGGCTTTCATCTCTTCCTCTTCGGCCGAGCCCTGGGGCACCTGTGAGCCGTCGCTCTGCTCAAAGCCAGGCATGCTCCCGGGTCCGCCGCCCTCGAGGACCTGGAGCATGTCGATGCCCATGGCCCGCAGCACGAAGTAGAGAATGACGAGAAAGATAATGGTGCCGAAGCTTAATCCCCCACCGGCGCGGCGCATGCCGCCTCCCCCGCCCGGCAGGCGGAAGCCACCGCCACGGCCGAACGGGTTGCCTCCGTCTCCGGGGCTCGCCCCGCGCTGATCTTCAATGTTTCCGGATTGGCGGCGGCCCTTCCATTCCATGATCAGTCCTCCAGGCGTCGCATCGGCTTAATGCATTGAATGATTTATATGCCCGAGCGGCAATCCTTGTAAAACGCTATCGCCGCCTTGCCGTTTCATCCGGCCGTTCTTCTTTGGCTCGGCGACCGTCCTACCCTACCCGGAATTCTTCGAACTTTTCCGTCTTCCTGCGGCCATTCCATGGGTGTGGAGTGAGCGCCGCAAATATCCTTGCTTTATTGTCGATTCCGAAATTTTCGGGGTTTCGTTTGCAGAAACATTTGCCTATAAGCCGCTTCTAGCCTGAAAAGACCATAAATGCGCGCCCGGCCGGTGACCTCCCACCCTGGCCGGTTTTTCGCGCAGCTAGAAACGGATGAGAGCCATGCCGAAGCGCCAAGATATCAAATCGATCCTCATCATCGGCGCGGGGCCGATCGTCATCGGTCAGGCATGCGAATTCGACTACTCCGGCACGCAGGCCTGCAAGGCGCTGAAAGAGGAAGGCTACCGCGTCATCCTGGTCAACTCCAACCCTGCCACGATCATGACCGACCCGGGGCTGGCGGATGCGACCTACGTCGAGCCGATTACGCCCGAAGTCGTCGCCAAGATCATCGCCAAGGAACGTCCCGACGCGCTGCTGCCGACCATGGGCGGCCAGACGGCGCTCAACACTGCGCTCTCTCTGCGCCGGATGGGCGTGCTCGACCGCTACAATGTCGAGATGATCGGCGCCAAGCCGGAGGCGATCGACAAGGCCGAGGATCGTGCCCTCTTCCGCGAGGCCATGGCGAAGATCGGTCTCGAAACACCAAAATCGCGGCTTGCGAACGCGACCGACATCAAGGATCTGGATCGCAAGGCGCATGAGGCGGAACGGGCGGAGCTGAAAGCTCGGCTGACCGGCGCCGAACTCGACAAGGCGCTCGACGAGCTGGAAAACCAGTGGAATCTCGGCGAAGGCGACCGCAAGCAGCGCTACCTCAATCACGCCATGGCGATTGCTGCGCAGGCGCTCGACGACGTCGGCCTGCCCGCGATCATCCGCCCCTCCTTCACGCTCGGCGGCACCGGCGGCGGCATCGCCTACAACCGTTCCGAGTTCTTCGAGATCGTCGGCAGCGGTCTCGATGCGTCGCCGACGACGGAAGTGCTGATCGAGGAGTCGGTCCTCGGCTGGAAGGAATATGAGATGGAGGTCGTCCGCGATAAGGCGGATAACTGCATCATCATCTGCTCGATCGAGAACATCGACCCGATGGGCGTCCACACGGGTGACTCTATCACGGTCGCGCCGGCCCTGACCCTGACCGACAAGGAATACCAGATCATGCGCAACGCCTCGATCGCGGTGCTGCGCGAGATCGGCGTCGAGACCGGCGGATCGAACGTGCAGTTTGCCGTCAACCCGGAGAACGGCCGCCTGGTCGTCATCGAGATGAACCCGCGTGTGTCGCGCTCCTCGGCGCTCGCATCCAAGGCAACCGGCTTCCCGATTGCCAAGATCGCGGCAAAGCTCGCCGTGGGCTACACGCTCGACGAGCTGGAGAACGATATCACCGGTGGCGCGACGCCGGCGTCCTTCGAGCCGTCGATCGACTATGTCGTCACCAAGATCCCGCGTTTCGCCTTCGAAAAGTTCCCCGGTGCCGAACCGACGCTGACGACTGCGATGAAGTCGGTCGGCGAGGTCATGGCGATCGGTCGCACCTTCGCCGAATCGCTGCAGAAGGCGCTGCGCGGTCTCGAAACGGGATTGACCGGCCTTGACGAGATTGACATCCCGGACTTCGACGAGAATGGCGACGGCCGCAATGCCATCCGCGCGGCGATCGGCACGCCGACGCCGGACCGCCTGCGCATGGTCGCCCAGGCGCTCCGTCTCGGCATGAGCGAGGCGGAAGTGCACGAGGCCTGCAAGATCGATCCGTGGTTCATCGCCCAGTTCAAGGCGATCGTCGACATGGAGGCACGCATTCGCGAGCACGGCTTGCCGGAGGATGCGGAAAATCTGCGCATGCTGAAAGCCATGGGCTTCTCGGACGCCCGCCTTGCGACGCTCACCGGCAAGCGTCCGAAGGAAGTGGCCGAACGGCGCAATGCGCTCAACGTCCGCCCGGTCTACAAGCGCATCGACACCTGCGCGGCCGAGTTCGCCTCGCCGACCGCATACATGTATTCGACCTATGAAACGCCCTTCGTCGGCGCCGCGCGCTCGGAAGCTCAGGTTTCCGATCGCAAGAAGGTCGTCATCCTCGGCGGTGGGCCGAACCGGATTGGCCAGGGCATCGAGTTCGACTACTGCTGCTGCCACGCGGCTTTCGCGCTGAAGGACGCGGGCTATGAAGCGATCATGGTCAACTGCAATCCGGAGACGGTTTCGACAGACTACGATACGTCCGACCGGCTGTATTTCGAGCCGCTGACGGCGGAAGATGTAATCGAGATCATGCGGGCCGAACAGGAAAACGGCACGCTGCATGGCGTCATCGTGCAGTTTGGCGGCCAGACGCCGCTGAAGCTTGCCGAAGCGCTGGAAAAGAACGGCATTCCGATCCTCGGCACGGCTCCCGACGCAATCGACCTCGCCGAGGACCGCGATCGCTTCCAGAAGCTCTTGATGAAGCTCGATCTTAACCAGCCGAACAACGGCATCGCCTATTCGGTGGAGCAGGCCCGCCTCGTCGCCGCGGAGATCGGCTTTCCGCTGGTCGTGCGTCCGTCCTATGTTCTCGGCGGCCGCGCGATGCAGATCATCCACTCGGAAAGCATGCTGCAGACCTACCTGCTGGACACCGTTCCGGGGCTGGTGCCGGAGGACATCAAGCAGCGTTATCCCAACGACAAGACCGGTCAGATCAACACGCTGCTCGGCAAGAACCCGCTGCTTTTCGACAGCTACCTGACGAATGCGACTGAAGTGGACGTCGACTGCCTGTGTGACGGCAAGGACGTTTTCGTCTCGGGCATCATGGAGCACATCGAGGAAGCCGGCATCCATTCCGGTGACTCCGCCTGCTCGCTGCCGGTTCACACGCTCGACAAAGAGCTTGTCGACGAGCTTGAGCGCCAGACGACAGCACTCGCCAAGGCGCTCAACGTTGGCGGCCTGATGAACGTGCAGTTCGCCATCAAGGACGGCACGATCTACGTGCTCGAGGTGAACCCGCGGGCGTCGCGCACGGTCCCCTTCGTGGCGAAAACCATCGGTGCGCCGATTGCGAAGATCGCCGCGCGTGTGATGGCGGGCGAAGCGCTGGAGACGGCGATTGCCGCTTACGGCCCGAAACCGGATCCGCGCAATCTGAAGCACATAGCGGTCAAGGAAGCAGTCTTCCCATTCGCCCGGTTCCCCGGCGTCGACACGCTGCTCGGGCCGGAAATGCGCTCGACCGGCGAAGTGATCGGCCTCGACACGGACTACGCACTTGCCTTCGCCAAGTCGCAGCTCGGGGCGGGCGTCGATCTGCCGCGTGACGGAACAGTTTTCGTGTCCGTTCGCGACGAGGATAAGGCGCGCGTGCTGCCGGCAATCCGCATCCTCGCGGAAATCGGCTTCAAGGTGATGGCGACCGGTGGTACAGCCCGCTTCCTCGGCGAGCAAGGCATTGCCGCCACCAAGATCAACAAGGTGCTCGAAGGTCGGCCGCATGTCGAGGATGCGATCCGCAACCGACAGGTCCAGCTCGTCATCAATACGACGGACGGCAACAAGGCGATCTCCGACTCGAAATCGCTGCGTCGTGCGACACTGATGCAGAAGGTGCCGTATTACACCACGATGGCCGGTGCCGAAGCGGCGGCGCTTGCGATCAAGGCCCTGAAGGCAGGAAACCTCGAGGTCCGTCCGCTGCAGAGCTATTTCAACTAGGCCCGCAGCCGCTCCTGCATGTTTCCTGAAATCGTACCCGATTCAGGGACAAAAAAATATGCAGCAATTCAAAGGGCTACAGCGCTTTGCGCGTCTGATAAGGCGCGCGGCGCTGTAGGAAACCCGTGCCGGCGATGACGAGGCGGATCATCGGTTGGACGGCTTCCTCGCGCCTGCCGCCTCTCGTACGTCGGTTGCTGGCGTCGCCGACCGGCGACCCTTAGCCGATTGAAAAATCTGGCAATGGCAATTGGCTTTCTGCTATAAGTGCGGTTCGGATGTTTCGGACGGTTCCGACGCTTACGCGCCGGAGACCGTTTTCTTTTGCGTTGGCGCCGCCGAAAGGTGGCGCTGCGTGTTTGATGAAGGATGATGAAATGGTCGACAAAGTGCCGATGACACAGGGTGGATTCGCCAATCTGCAGGAGGAGCTGCGCTGGCGCCAGCAGGGAGAACGCCCGCGAATCATCGAAGCGATCGCCGAGGCCCGCGCCCATGGCGACTTGTCGGAAAACGCTGAATATCATGCTGCTAAGGAAGCGCAGAGCCACAACGAGGGGCGGATCACCGAGCTCGAGGATTTGATCGCGCGCGCCGAGGTTATCGATCTTTCGAAGATGTCCGGGTCGAAGATCAAGTTCGGCGCCAAGGTGAAGCTCGTCGACGAGGACACCGACGAGGAGAAGACCTACCAGATCGTCGGTGATCAGGAAGCCGATGTCAAAGCGGGTCGCATTTCGATTTCCTCCCCTATTGCTCGCGCCCTGATCGGCAAGGAAGTCGGCGACTCGATCGAGGTCAACGCGCCGGGCGGTTCCAAGGCCTACGAAATCCTCGCCATCCACTGGGGCTGACCGGCTCCGACGTCACGACAAGTTCGGGTTGAGACAACCCAAACGTGACCCGATGTTACCAAAGCGGGGTGCGCTCATCCCGCTTAAGGGACGTGAGGTTCCTTCCGTCCCCTTCCCTTTGCAAATATGATTGTCGCATGCGCGAGGAGAGCGCTCACGTGGCCGATATCCGGGACATTGAGGTCATAGCGCCCAATTTCAAACAACGCCTCTCCGGCGTCACTTCGACGATCATTCAGCTCGTTCCGGTCCAGCGCGCGCTCGGCCAGAAGATTGCGGTCCTTGGCCCTGGACTTCCGGCGACATTGCCGTCCATCCGGTTTCGGGATTTGATCCACCTGTGGAAGACACCGGCGGGCCGGCCTTGCCGCGTCTGGCACGCGCGCCGCAACGTTGAAATGCTACCGGCGATCATCCTGCGCGATCTGCTGCGCATGAAAATCAGGATCGTCTTCACTTCCGCCTCGCAACGGCGGCATACGGGATGGAGCAAGTTCCTCATCGGCAGGATGGACGCGGTGATTGCGACGAGCGGCAAGACGGCCGCCTATCTGCAAGTGCCGAACACCGTGATTCTGCACGGCATAGACACCAAACGCTTTCGCCCGGCGACCGACAAAGCGGAAGCAAAACGTGCACTCGGGCTGGATCCAACTAAGAAGATTGCCGGCTGTTTCGGACGCGTTCGCCGTCAAAAGGGCACGGATCTTTTCGTAGACAGCATGATTGCGCTCCTGCCCAGCCGGCCCGATTGGTGCGCGGTCGTTGCGGGGCGCGCGACAGGACAGCATCTCGCCTTCGAGGCGGAACTGAAGCAACAGGTCGCCAAGGCGGGCCTTGCAGATCGCATCCTCTTTGTCGGCGAGCACACCAACATCCCCGATTGGTACCGGGCGCTCGACCTGTTCATCGCGCCGCAACGCTGGGAGGGCTTCGGTCTGACACCATTGGAGGCCATGGCAAGCGGCGTCCCCGTGGTGGCTACCGACGTCGGCGCTTTCTCGGAACTGATTGCCGGCGGCGTCGAGGAAACGGGCGTCGTCATTCCAGCCGACGATGTGAACGCGATGGTCGACGGCGCCACCGCCTTCATGGATGACCTGCCGAGATTGGCGGTCGCTGGTGCCAATGGCCTGTCGCGGACCTCGGAGAGGTTCGCTATCGAAGGCGAAGCGCGGGCGATAGGCGCCATCTACGAAAAGCTTATGCGCTGAGGAACAGGAAAAAACTACCGCTTCGACGCGAAGAGCTTCAGATAGGCGTCGGTGATGGCCTCTTTGGAAAATTGACTCATCAGTGTCTGGTGCCCGCGCTCGGCAAGGTCTGCCCGCAGGGCATCGTCGTTAGCAATGCGCTCGACCGCACGCGCGAAACCGTCCGCATCGCCGACGTCGACCATCAGGCCGTTTTCGCCATCGCGCATGAACCATTGAGGTCCCTCCGAGCGGCTTGAGACAACCGGTGTTCCCTGCGCCCATGCTTCCAGAATGACATTGCCGAGTGGCTCGTGGCTCGAAGCCATCACGAATATGTCGGCTGCCGCGAGGAAGGGCCTCGTGTCCTTCTGCCATCCGGCGAAGCGCACCCGGGCGGCGACGCCAAGATCGGTTGCAAGCTTGCGAAGGTTGTCGCCCTCCTCACCATCACCGAGCAGCCAGAGGTAAGCGCCCGGCACCTTGGCGATCGCTTGGATCAACGTGTGGAACCCCTTGCGTTCGACAAAGCGGCCCATCGACATGACGACCGGGGCTTCCTCCGGTGTGTCGAGCCTTGCCCGGGCGACCGGATCGACGCGCTCGGTGCTGGTGAAATTCGAGATGATCTCGATATCCCGCCTCCAGCCGAGTTTGCGAACATGCTCGGCAATACCCGGCGTATTGCAGACGAGGCAGTCGGTGTTGCGGAAATAGTCGAGGCGTGGCGGGTAATCGCCGAGCCGGGAGATCTTGATGCATCCTTTGTAGGCCGGCATCAACTCGCTGGCACGCGGTGCCCAGGCCATTAGGGCGTTCGGCCTGTCGCGCCGCGCCATGTGCATCACCCTGTGCGGCAGGAGCAGGCGATCCAGCGACAGGTTCCGGAAGTGGCTTTCTACGATCTTGGTCGCGCCTTCGATTTCCGGGCGCCAAAGACGGCGCGGCCGGATGACGGACGTCTGCTCCACACCGCGTTCGGCAAGCGCGTTGACGAGATGCACGAAGAAACGCTCGGCGCCGCCATCCTTGCCGAAATGGAAGTGCATGACCTTCATCGCTGCGCCGCACCTCTCGAGAAGAGTTCGAGATAGGCATCGGTGATCGCCTGCTCGGAAAAGCGCGTGCGCAATGTTTCGCGACCGCCGGCACTCAATCTTTCCCGAAGCTCCGGGTCGTCGCGTAGCCGGCGGATTGCATTTGCCAGACCCTCGTCGTCGCCACAGTCCACCATGAGCGCGTCGACTTCGTCCGTCATCACCCAGGATGGACCCTCCGCGCGGGCGGAGATCGTCGCCTTCCCCGCGCCCCAGCCTTCGAAGCACACGTTGCCGAGTGGCTCATGCGAAGAATTGATGACGAAAACGTCACCGGCCGCGAGATAGCCGTAGGCATTGGTCTGCCAGCCTGCAAAACGGACGCGATCGCGCAGCCCCAACTCGTCCGTCAGAGCTTCGAGCCGCTCGCGCTCCGGTCCGTCGCCTACGAGCCAAAGATGGGCGCCGTCGACCTTGTTGACCGCGCGGATGAGCCCGTCGAAGCCCTTGCGCTTGACGAACCGCCCCATGCCGACGACCACGAATGCGTCGGCCGGCGTCTGCATCTCCTTGCGCGCGATCGCAGCGACCGGTATCGCACGGGTGAAATTCGCGATGACTTCAATGCCGCGTTTCCATCCGAGTTCGCGAACCTTCGCGGCCATGTCCGGGGTGATGCAAACCAGCGTCTCGACATTGGTGTAGTAGCCGAGATGCTCCGGATAGTCGCCGAGGCGAGAGATGCGCATGGCGTCCATGTATGCCGGCATGAAACGGCTCGCCCGCAACTGCCACGCCATGATGACGTCAGGCCGGAAATCGCGAAGGATGCGCCGCATCCGCCACTGCAGAAGGAACCGCGAAAGCGATATCCTGCGGAAGACACCTTCGTAGACTGTCGCGCTGCCTTCGATATCCTTGCGCCAACTGCGGTCGGGCCGGATGAGCACCCTTTGTTCGACGCCCCTGTCATGCAGGGCATTGACGAGGTTGACGAAGAATCGTTCTGCGCCGCCTTCCTTCCCGAAGTGAATATGCATGACCTTCATGGATTACCTTTCGAGGCTTCGGTCACGCTTCCCGGACTTAACTAGTGGGAAAGCGCGTCGTCGGTATTCGGCCGTGCCTTGAGAGCGTGCCTTTGATAGATCTTGGCCGCCGTCAGAAAAGCGTAGACCGCTCCGGTCATCGCCTCGATGAATCCCGGCAGGCCACAGCGCCAAAGGCCGTTGCGAAAATAGAGGCGATAAAAGTAGAGCGGCGGACCGAAGATGAGCTTGTAGGACCTGGGCGGCTTGCCGGCCTCGAACTGTTGGTCGGCTTTCAGGCTCGAATACTTGTTTTCCTTGAGGATCTGCTCGTCCATCATCAGAGGGCGGAAATGAAGAAGGCTGCCGGAGCGGGCATTGTCAACCTTGCCATCCGGTACGATGCCCTCATGTACCTTCTGGCTGAGATCGTATCGCCCCCTGCCCCGGCGGATCAGGCGCAGGTTCCGCCGCTCATGCACCTGCACCGGCGTGTATCCATAGCCAATCAGATAGGGGCGACGCGCGACGCGCCAGCCCACCGTATCGGCGGGGGCTTGGAGAAGATCCGGCAGCAATTTGCGTAGCGGCGCATCCAGCCGTTCGTCCGCATCGATGTTGAAGCACCAGGGCTGGCTGCATTGCTCCAGCGCGAACTGTTTCTGTCCCGCATAGCCATGCCACGGCTCATACATGAAGCGGATCGGCCAACCTTTGTCGATGTAGGACTGCACCAGGGTCGCCGTGCCGTCGGTCGAGCCGGAATCGACGATGACGATCTCGGCGCATTGATCCAGGCTTTCGATACAATTGCCCAGATAGCCCTCTTCATTGAGGCAGATGATGAAAGCGGAAAGCGGAAGCTTGGAGGTCACGCCGCTGCCTTTTCAAGCTGTTTGCGAAATGATCCGGCTCGGCCTACGAAACATTCCGGCACTTTCCCCAAGCGGGAGCGTGTTTTCACGAGTACTTTTCCTACAGGGGCCGCAAGCTCAATGCGGCGAGTGCCGGCCGCGCGGCTAGATTTCCACTTGGCACGCGTCCTTCACTTGGCGGATCGTCAGCATCGTGCGCACCGTATCGACATTGTCGGTTGCCGTTAGCTCCTCAATAACGAAATCCTGGAAGCTCGCAAGGTTCTCGGCCACGCACTGCAGCAGAAAGTCGGATTCGCCCGAGACCATCCATGCCTCACGGACGAGCGGCCATGAAGCGGTGCGGGCGGCGAATGCCTTCAGGTTCGCGTCCGATTGATGCTTGAGCCCGACCATGCAGAAGGCAACGAGGTCGTAGCCCAGCGCCGACGCATTGAGAAGTGCGCGGTAGCCTCGAATGACACCGGCTTCCTCAAGCTTGCGGACGCGACGCAGACAAGGGGGCGCCGAAATGCCCACGCGCTCGGCGAGCTCGACATTCGTCATCCGGCCGTTGCTCTGCAGTTCGCGCAGTATTTTCATATCGATGGCATCGAGCTCGACGCGTATGACCATTGCCTAGCATCCCCATTTCTTCATCGGCCTTGGCGAAGAGGCCTTATTTGCCCGCCAGCAGGATCGTAGACAGGACGAGGCAGCCTTGCTGCAACTGTCCTGGCGAAATGTTGCGCCAATCGCCACCTCAAATCCGCAAGAGGACGATAGCGCCGTCGCCACGAATGCGACAGGTCTGCCATTCCTGCAAGCGGCTAATTTCGTTTCCGTGAGTAGCATGCAACCTGACGCCAAAACGAGAGCACTCACTGCCGCATGCACAAAAACCTTCGCATGGCGCCCTTGAGGAAACCGAGCGAAAACAATCGTGGTTTCCAGGGCGGTCGCGCAGTCGCCGCGTTGGAATCTCCTCCGGGATGGAGGCCGTGTAAATGAACGGGTTACCGTTGCGGCGGAATCGCACACCGTGGACGGCCGAAACGTTGAAAACGATGCAAAAATGCCCGATCTGGTGCCAAAACGCTGCCTATGGCCCAAGCACTTGTGTGTATTGGCGGCCGCACTCTTGAAAGTACGAGCGGTGAATACCTAAAGTAAGGCAATATTTTGCCAGTAACCACGGAACCGGATGATGCTGACTCGGCTCTCCGGCCTTTTAAGGACACGTTCATGACCGCCCGCCATACCAAAGTGCTGATCATCGGCTCCGGCCCTGCTGGCTACACTGCGGCGATCTATACGGCACGCGCCATGCTTTCGCCGGTGCTGATTGCGGGCATGGAACAGGGCGGTCAATTGATGATCACCACCGACGTGGAGAACTATCCCGGCTACGCCGATCCGGTCCAGGGGCCCTGGATGATGGAACAGATGCTGAAGCAGGCGACGCACGTCGGTGCGGAGATCGTCAATGACCTTGTGACCGATGTCGATCTTTCCGTCCGCCCCTTTCGCATCAAGACCGATAGCGGCAACGACTGGACGACGGATGCATTGATCATCGCCACCGGCGCCAAGGCGAAGTGGCTCGGCATCGAAACCGAACCGACCTTCATGGGCTTCGGCGTTTCGGCATGCGCTACCTGCGATGGTTTCTTCTATCGGAACAAGGATGTCATCGTCGTCGGCGGCGGCAATTCCGCGGTGGAAGAAGCGCTCTATCTTTCAAATCTGGCAAAAACCGTCACCGTCGTTCACCGCCGCGACGCGTTCCGGGCGGAAAAGATCCTTCAGGAGCGTCTTTTCGCCAAGCCGAACGTGAAGGTCATCTGGGATCATGAGGTTATCGAATATCTCGGTACGCCCGCAAAGCCGCCGATGCCCGCTTCGGTCAACGGCGTGAAGCTTCGCAACACCAAGACCGGCGAAACCACGGATATGGTCACCGATGGCGTGTTCGTCGCGATCGGCCACGCGCCGGCGGTGGAGTTGTTCAAGGGCAAGCTTCGGCAGAAGCCGAATGGCTATCTCTGGACCGCGCCGGATTCGACGGCGACCGATGTCGCAGGAGTGTTTGCTGCCGGTGATGTCACCGACGACGTCTATCGCCAAGCAGTCACGGCGGCGGGCATGGGCTGCATGGCGGCGCTCGAGGCGGAGAAATATCTGGCGGGTCATATGCCCGTCGCAATTGCAGCCGAATAGAAGCTGCGAATCGGGACGCGCGCCGTAAGGCGCCGCGTCCCGCGTGGGAACAGGTGTATCAGCCACAACCGGAGGGCGACCAGCCAGCCCCCCGGAGTGGTCGTTTATGGGGGCTTTCATGTCGTTAGACTGGGATAAACTGCGCATATTTCATGCGGCGGCCGAGGCAGGCTCGTTCACGCACGCGGCAGACAAACTCCATCTTTCGCAATCGGCCATCAGCCGGCAGGTCAGTTCGCTCGAACAGGATGTCGGCATCAAGCTGTTTCATCGCCACGCGCGCGGCCTCATTCTCACCGAACAGGGCGAGATCCTCTACCGCACCGCGCACGAGGTGCTGATGAAGCTCGAGAGCGTCAAGGTGCAATTGACCGAGACGACCGACAAACCTACCGGCAAGCTGCGCATCACCACCACGGTCGGCCTCGGCCAGGGCTGGTTGACCGACAAGGTCCAGGAATTCATGTCGCTGCACCCGGACGTGCAGGTCCAACTCATCCTCGACAACGAAGAGCTCGACGTGAACATGCGGCATGCCGATTGCGCGATCCGGCTGCGCCAGCCACAGCAGTCGGATCTGATCCAGCGCAAACTCTTCACGGTGCACATGCATGTCTATGCCGCTCCCTCCTACATCAACAAATACGGTGAGCCCCAATCCGTCGGGGATCTGGACAATCACCGCATCATCACTTTCGGTGAGCCGGCGCCCAACTACCTGCTCGATGTGAACTGGCTGGAGATCGCCGGACGCGATCACGACAATCCGCGTATTTCGCATCTCCAGATCAACAGCCAGACGTCGATCAAGCGCGCCTGCCTGCTCGGGATCGGCATTGCCATGCTTCCCGATTACATCGTCGGCCGCGACCCCGGGCTGATTCAGCTTCCGATCAGCGCGGACATCCCCTCCTTCGATACCTATTTCTGCTATCCCGACGAAATGAAGAACGCGGCGAAGCTGAAAGTCTTCCGTGACTATATCGTCGCCAAGGCGCGCAACTGGAATTTTTAACGTCTGCTGCAGTTGCTTGAATTGTGGGCAATTGCTCAGCGAAGTCGTAAATTCTTGTTTTAAAAACAAATATTCTGACGAAGAAGAAGACATCCGGAGGCTGGGGGCATTGTGCGCCGCAAAAATGTGCAGGAATGCGCGCACGACATGGCTGTCATGCATATTAAATGATTGCTGCGCGCCCAAAAAAACAGCATACCAAACCCAGCTGATGCATCTTTGGTGGCTTCTCCTCCCAGTGCCACCGCAGCAGCTGTTCCCCTCTGGAGGTTCTTATTACCTTCACAACTACAAGGGCCCAAGTTTTCTTGCGGCCCTCTTTTTTTGCCCGCCGTTTGCTCACAGCCATCAGTTGAGAAAAACGCGAGACGAGCTATTGAAAGCCGCCTTCGCACTCCCCATATGCCTTTTGGCTGATGCATATGGCGGCATTCTCCTCCCAGCCGCCGCAGCAGCTGTTCCCCTCTGGAGGTTTTTAGACCTTCACAACTGTATGGGCCCAAGTTTTCTTGTGGCCCTCTTTTTTTTGCCATGAAACAGCGTGATTTCGGATCGACTCCCGACGATTGCTCTGCTGCTTCCTCGAAATCACGAGCATGTGATTTGTATATCTAATTTTTGCGATACATATATCGATAAAACTAGGTACGACGATTTACGATGGATAAAGACGAAATCCTGAAGGCACTGGCGCATCCGGCCCGCATGGACATCCTCACATGGCTGAAGGAGCCACAGGTGCATTTTTCCGGTCAGGAGCATCCTCTCGAGATGGGAGTCTGCGCCGGGCAGTTCGAGCGTTGCGGACTGTCGCAATCGACTGTGTCGTCTCATCTTGCGGTGCTGCAGCGCGCCGGCCTGGTGACGACCCGCCGTGTCGGTCAGTGGATCTTTTACAAGCGCAACGAAGAAACGATCGCCGAGTTCCTCAAGGCCATCGGCAACCTTTGACGCCATTCTTCCTCCCAAGTCTCATCTCCTCCCAAGTCTCAACCGAAACGGAAAGGACACTTTCATGGCTTCTCTTTTCGACCCGATCACGATCGGTGATATCGCGCTCAAGAACCGGGTCGTGATGGCTCCGCTCACTCGCAATCGCTCGCCGAAAGCGGTCCCCAATACGCTGAACGTAACCTACTACGAGCAGCGCGCTTCCGCCGGCTTGCTGATTACGGAAGCAACGGCGATCACACATCAAGGGCAAGGCTATGCGGACGTTCCGGGCCTCTATACATCCGAGGCGCTTGAAGGATGGCGCAAGGTGACGGATGCCGTTCACAAGGCTGACGGCAAGATCGTCGTCCAGATGTGGCATGTCGGCCGTATTTCGCACACCTCCCTCCAGCCCAATGGCGGTCAGCCCGTGGCTCCGTCGGCGATCCGGGCAAAGTCGAAGACCTATCTCGTCAACGGCGACGGAACCGGCAGCTTCGCCGAAACGTCCGAACCCCGCGCGCTGGAACTGGCGGAAATTGCCGGAATCGTCGAAGATTACCGCAAGGCCGCACGCGCCGCGATCGATGTCGGATTCGACGGTGTCGAAATACACGCCGCGAACGGTTATCTGCTCGACCAGTTCCTTCGCTCCAGCTCCAACAAGCGCACCGACGCCTACGGCGGCTCGCTCGAGAATCGCGCGCGCTTCCTCTTCGAGGTCGTTGACGTGGTCACGAAGGAGATCGGCGCGGGCCGTGTCGGCATCCGCATTTCGCCGGTCACTCCGTCCAACGATGCTTTTGACCCGGAACCGCAGGCGCTCTTCACTTACGTGGTGGAAAAACTCGCTGGCTATCCGCTTGCCTATGTTCACGTCGTCGAAGGCGCGACGGGCGGGGCGCGTGATCACCAGCAGGGCGATCGCCCCTTCGACTACGCCGGGCTTCGTGCTGCATACACAGCAGCCGGCGGCAAGGCTGCCTGGATGGCGAACAACGGATACGACCGCGACCTGGCCGTCAGAACCGTCGAAAGTGGTGAAGCTGATCTGGTCGCTTTCGGCAAGCCGTTTATTGCCAACCCGGATCTCGTCCGCCGGCTGAAGGACGGCGCGCCGCTTAATGCGCCCGACCAGGCAACCTTCTACGGCGGTGGCGCCAAGGGATACACCGATTATCCGCTGCTTGAGCAGGTGGCTTGAGACTTAAGTCGGATGAAGTGGCCCTGCGCGATGCGGGGCCCTTTCGCATGAAGAATCGCCTATCCTGCCCCGATGTTTGCTCCTTGGATCGAAAAATGGGCGCTTGCGCCTGACGGAGAGGCAATCACGACCCGTTCGAGCCGCCTGCTGCCGGTGCGCTGGCACGGTCTGCCGGCAATGCTCAAGATTGCGCAGGAGGCGGAGGAAAAATTCGGCGGGCCGCTCATGCAATGGTGGGACGGCCACGGTGCAGCACGCGTCCATGCTGCGGAAGGTGACGCGATCCTCCTGGAACGCGCGGAAAGTCGGCGGTCCCTTTTCCACATGGCCATGACCGGCGGCGATGACGCTGCAACCCGTGTCATTTGCCGCACGATAGCCGCGCTGCATTCCCCACGCTCAAAGCCGCTTCCGGAACTCGTTCCGCTCGAGCGATGGTTCGAGGCACTGGACCCGGTGGCGCGTGCCGAGGGCGGTCTGTTCGGGATCTGCGCCGGGGCAGCAAGGGCGCTTTTCGCTGATCCTCATCCGCCGAGCGTGCTGCACGGCGACATTCACCATGGGAACATTCTCGATTTTGGCGAACGCGGCTGGCTCGCGATCGATCCGAAGCGCCTTCACGGCGAACGTGGGTTCGACTACGCGAACCTATTTTGTAATCCCGAGTTGCCGATCGTCACCGCTCCCGGCCGATTGGAGAAACAGCTCGCTGTCGTAGCGGAGGAGGCGCGGCTCGACCCGCGGCGGGTTCTTCACTGGGTTCTCGCCTACGCAGGCCTGTCGGCAGCCTGGTTTTTGCAGGATGGCGAAAGTGCGGAACGTCCGCTTGCGATGGCGGAGATTGCCGCGGCTGCACTGAACCGTTAAAGCTCGCGGCGCTCTCGATGGCGCCGCGTCGCGGCGCTGTTGATCGAGAGCAGCCAGGGAGAGCAACATGCAAATCAGGGATGCGGCCGACAGCGATCTGGAGGCCATTCGCGACATCTATAACGACGCGGTGGCGAACACGACGGCAATCTGGAACGAGACGCTCGTCGATGTCGCCAACCGTGCAACCTGGCTCAAGGCGCGAAAATCGGTAGGTTTTCCTGTGATCGTTGCGACCTCCGATGCAGGCGAAGTCATCGGCTACGCCTCCTTCGGCGATTGGCGTGCTTTCGACGGCTATCGCCATACGGTCGAGCATTCTGTCTATGTACGCAGCGACCGGCGCGGCGGCGGCATCGGCCGGGCGTTGATGGTGGCGCTCATTGAGCGCGCCGAGGCACTCGGCAAGCACGTGATGGTCGCCGGGATCGAATCGAGCAACCTCGCCTCGATCCGTTTGCACGAGCAATTGGGCTTCGAGCAAACTGGCCACATTAAGGAAGTCGGCACAAAATTCGGCCGCTGGCTTGATCTGACCTTCATGCAACTCACCCTGCGCACCGGTGCGCCGAGCTGAGATTGCCTTCGCCTGTTTTTCGTGATCGACGAAGATGCTATGTTTGCTCACTCGTCCGTCGCTGAGGAGCCGCATGGTCGAACACAACAGAGTCGGCAGATGCCGCATCTGGGGCAACCGAATGGGACGTCTGGCGCGCTCTGCGGGGGCTGCGTTGGTTGCAATGGGGCTTTGCGCCACTGTCGCGGCGGTTGCCGAGGCCCGCACAGATGCGCCGCCGGTTCCTCCGCGAAAGTGCCTCTATTCAGGCGTCTCCGCTACGAACCCGTCGCTTCGTCTCTGCATCAGTCCCGATAATTTTGCCCGAGATGTCTGTGGCATCATTGAGCACTATGCCGTCGCGAACGACCTGCCAGCTCCTTTCTTTGCCCGGTTGATCTGGCGCGAAAGCCTTTTTCAACCGGACGCCATCAGTCCGAAGGGTGCGGAGGGAATCGCGCAATTCATGCCGGCAACGGCAAAGCTGCGCGGCCTGTCGGATAGTTTCGATGCTGTGGCGGCACTCGGCAAATCGGCCGAGTATTTGAGTGAGCTGAAGTCGCGCTACGGCAATCTCGGCTTTGCCGCAGCGGCCTACAACGCTGGTGAGGCCGGCCTTGAGCGCTTCCTCGAAAACGATCGGCTGCCCTACGAGACGCGCGATTACGTCTTGGCGATCACAGCTTTTCCCGTCGAAGACTGGCGCGACAATCCACCGAAGTCGCTCAATCTTGAGCTCGAAAAGGACAAGAGCTTTCTGGACGGCTGCGTCGCGCTGGCCAACACCCGGCGGTTGCGCGAGCTCGTCATCGCCGACGAGGCGGTCTGGGCGCCCTGGGGCGTCCAGCTCTCGGCGCATTACCAGAAATCCGTTGCGCAACGTTTGTTCTTGCACGCGGTGAAAAGACTACCGGCGCCAATCAACACCGAGAAGGCAGTCCTCGTGCGGGAGCGCAACGGCGCATTTGGAGCGAGAAGACGGTACGCCGCCCGCATCGGCCGCCAGACGCAAGGAGAGGCAAACGAACTCTGCGCCGCCATTCGCAAGAGTGGCGGCGCCTGCATCGTTTTCAAGAACTGACGTTCAGGCTTCGCGACGCAGCGGAGCCGCGATCGGCACGCGTATTGCAGCCGGAAGGCAATCGAGCGATGTAAGCGTCGCCGCGACAGCGTCATCAATCGCCGTCTGCGGCTCCTCGCCGAGCGTGGCGATCATCCGATCATTGCGCATCTCGAGCGGCTCGCGCCAAAGATAGCGCATTTCCTTGAGCTCCTTGAAAAACGGCACGAAGGGCGACGCGATGATCACGAGCCACCAGGGAAACCGTTTGACCTTGAGATCAGGGTCCTCAACGGCGCGCCGGATCGCCGCAATCATCTTCGTGCCGTCTTCGTCGAAGAAACCGCGCATGTGGTAGATCGCAAATGGTGGGAGGCTTTCCGCCCGCTCGATCAATCGGATCATCGTCTCTGCCACATCCGGCAGATAGGCCCATTGGTGGGCCGTTCCCGCCTTCCCCGGATAGGTGATCGCGGTCACCCGCTTTCCGGGTTTCACAAGCCCTTGCGAGAACCAGTTGTTGGCGGCATCCGGGCCGAAGAAGTCTCCTGCCCGTAGAATGACGACACCAACCCCGGCTTCGGAAGCAGCCTTCAGCCTGGCTTCCATCTCCTTGCGGATGGCACCCTTTGCCGTTCTCGGGTTCTGTGGCGCATCTTCGTCAAGCACCGGGAATGCATCGGGCCCGAAATTATAGATCGTACCGGGCAGGACGATGCGCGCGCCAGCCGCCCTGGCCGCTGCGATCGTGTTGTCGAGCATCGGCAATACGAGCTTGCCCCAGTCGCGATAGCCGGGTGGATTGACCGCGTGGACGATGACCGCCGCGCCCTCGGCGGCAGCATTACGTCGGTGACGTTCATTGCGTCGCCCTGGATCCATTCGAACGCGGGCGCCCTTCTGGACGCCTTCGCGGCGTCCCGGTTCAAGGCTCGGACCATCCACCCGCGAAGGTGAAGGCCTCGGGCAACCGCGCCGCCAATCCCGCCGGTCGCGCCCAGCACGAGAACCGTTCCTATCTTGTCCTGTGTTTCCGTCACGTTTCTCTCCATCGGTTCGGATGGATCAAGCATCGTGGTTATTGAGGTCAAACGGAATTGTCTAAATGCCTATGGCGGCTATACTTAAATTCATGAACAAGGATGAACCGAGCTGGGATTTTTACCGCACCTTTCTGATGGTCCTGAGTGAGGGGTCGCTGTCGGCCGCCGCGCGCGAACTTGGGCTGACGCAGCCGACCGTCGGCCGTCATACCGACGCGTTGGAAGCGGCTCTCGGTTTCGCGCTGTTCACGCGCTCGCCGCACGGGCTGCTGCCGACCGATGCGGCCCTGGAACTGAAGCCATATGCCGAGACCATGGCAGCCACCTCCTCCGCCCTGCTTCGCGCCGCCTCTGGCCAGCAGGGCGCGATTGGCGGGACCGTGCGCATCAGCGCCAGCGAGGTGATCGGCATCGAGGTCTTGCCGCCGATCCTCGCCGAACTCAACCGAGAATATCCGGACCTCTCCATCGAGCTTTCCGCGTCCGATGCGGTGGAGGATCTTCTGCGCCAGGAAGCCGATATCGCCGTGCGTATGGTCAGGCCGGAGCAGGATGCGCTGATCGCTCTTCATATCGGCGCGGTGCCGCTCGGCTTCCACGCGCATCGGTCCTATCTCGAAAGGCGCGGCGTGCCTGAAAAGATCGATGATCTCTCCCGGCA
Source organism: Sinorhizobium mexicanum (assembly GCF_013488225.1). Lineage (NCBI taxonomy): Bacteria > Pseudomonadati > Pseudomonadota > Alphaproteobacteria > Hyphomicrobiales > Rhizobiaceae > Sinorhizobium > Sinorhizobium mexicanum. The sequence continues at coordinate 2,079,787 of NZ_CP041238.1, forward strand.
CAGTCTCATCGGTTTCGACCGGCAAACCGCCGCGATCCGCGCGATCATGGCAAGGACGCCGAACCTGCCAGCAGCGCGATTTGCATTGAAGACCGACAGCAATGTCGCGCAACTTGCTGCGATACGCGCCGGCTTCGGCATCGGCATCTGCCAGAACGCTCTTGCTACCCGCGATCCTCAGCTTGTCCATGTACTTCCCGACGCGTTCGAGATGAAGCTCGAAACCTGGCTCGTGATGCACGAAAATCTGCGCGCAAGCCCGCGCTGCCGTGTTGCCTTCGACGCGCTGGCCAAGGGTCTAAAGGCCTATATCCGGCAATAACGCCAACGGATAGACGCAACGAAAAAGCCCGCCGGCGAGGCGGGCTTTTCAGGTCTCGAAGGTCAGTTCGATCAGTCTTCAGATGCTTCAGGTGGCTCCGGCGCGATACCTTCGCCATTCGCAGCGTCCACGACCTCGTCCTCGCCGTCCGGTTCGCTGATTCGCTCGACCGACACGACCTTCTCATCCTTGGCGGTCGAGAAAATCGTAACGCCCTTTGTCGCGCGGCTGGCCAGACGGATGCCGTTGATGGGCACGCGAATGAGCTGACCGCCATCGGAGACGAGCATGATCTGATCGTTGAGCTCGACCGGGAAGGCGGCGACCAGTTCGCCGATCTCTGCCGTCTTCGACGTATCGGTGGCGCGGATGCCCTTGCCGCCGCGGCCGGAGGTGCGGAAGTCGTACGAAGACGAACGCTTGCCGAAGCCTCTCTCGGAAACTGTCAGCACGAACTGTTCGCGTGCCTTCAGTTCCTCGTAGCGCTCGTTGGAAAGCTCGCCGCCGTCGGTAACTTCCTCGCCGACCAGTGCGATTTCCTCTTCTTCGCCGTTCGTCGTGCGCCGCTCGGCCGCTGCGCGCTTCAGATAGGCCGCACGCTCCCAAGGCTCGGCATCGACATGGCCGACGATCGCCATCGAGATGATCCGGTCGTTGTCGCCGAGCGAGATGCCGCGCACGCCGATCGAATTGCGGCCCGCGAAGACGCGCACGTCGGAGACGGGGAAGCGGATGCATTGGCCGAGCGCCGTGGTCAGCAGCACGTCATCGAACTCGGTGCAGGTGTCGACCGACAAAATCTGGTCGCCCTCTTCATCAAGCTTCATGGCGATCTTGCCATTGCGGTTGACCTGGACGAAGTCCGAGAGCTTGTTGCGGCGGACCGTGCCACGTGTGGTCGAGAACATGACGTCCAGGTTTTCCCAGGTCGTTTCGTCCTCGGGCAGCGGCATGATCGTGGTGATGCGCTCGCCGGGTTCGAGCGGCAGCATGTTGATTAGCGCCTTGCCGCGCGATTGCGGAGTGCCGATCGGCAGCCGCCAGACCTTCTCCTTGTAAACGATGCCGCGCGACGAGAAGAACAGCACCGGCGTATGGGTGTTCGCAACGAATAGCCGGGTAACGAAATCCTCGTCCCGCGTTGCCATGCCGGAGCGGCCCTTGCCGCCGCGACGCTGTGCCCGATAGGTCGCCAGTGGCACGCGCTTGATATAGCCGAGATGGGACACGGTGACGACCATGTCCTCCTGGGCGATCAGGTCTTCGTCATCCATATCCGGACCGCCCTCGGCGATCTCGGTACGGCGCGGCGTCCCGAACTCGTCGCGGACGGCTTCCAGTTCCTGCTTGACGATCGACATGATCCGCAAGCGCGAGGAGAGGATATCGAGGTAGTCCTTGATTTCCTCGCCGATCTTGTTGAGTTCATCGCCGATTTCGTCGCGGCCGAGCGCGGTCAGGCGCTGCAGGCGCAGGTCGAGGATGGCACGGGCCTGCTCTTCCGACAGGTTGTAGGTGCCGTCCGCGTTGATGCGATGACGCGGATCGTCGATCAGGCGGATCAGAGCGTCGACGTCATGCGCCGGCCAGCGGCGCTCCATCAACTGCTCGCGCGCCGTCTGCGGATCTGGCGCGTGACGGATAAGCTTGATGACCTCGTCGATGTTGGCGACCGAGATCGCGAGACCGACCAACACATGCGCGCGCTCGCGCGCCTTGCGCAGCAGGTATTTTGTTCTCCGGCTAACGACTTCTTCTCGGAAAGAGACGAAGGCGCGCAGCATGTCGAGCAGCGTCATCTGCTCCGGCTTGCCGCCGTTGAGCGCCACCATGTTGCAGCCGAACGAGGTCTGCAGCGGCGTATAGCGGTAGAGCTGGTTGAGGATGACCTCGGCATTGGCGTCGCGCTTCAGTTCGATGACGACGCGATAGCCCTGGCGGTCGGATTCGTCACGCAGGTCCGAAATGCCCTCTATGCGCTTCTCGCGCACCAGTTCGGCCATCTTCTCGATCATCGTCGCCTTGTTCACCTGATAGGGGATCTCGGTGATGATGATCTGCTCGCGATCGCCGCGCATCGGCTCGACATGGGCGCGTCCGCGCATGATGACCGAGCCGCGACCAGTCTCATAGGCCTGGCGAATACCTGAGCGACCGAGGATGAGCGCGCCGGTCGGAAAATCCGGCCCGGGAATGATCTGCATCAGTTCCGGTAGTTCGAGCGCCGGATCGTCGATCAGTGCGATGCAGCCGTTGATGACTTCGCCGAGATTGTGCGGCGGGATGTTTGTCGCCATGCCGACGGCAATGCCGCCCGCGCCATTTACCAGGAGATTCGGGAACTTCGCCGGGACGACGACCGGCTCGTGCAGTGTGCCGTCATAGTTGTCGCGGAAATCGACCGTTTCCTTGTCGAGATCATCGAGCAGCGAATGCGCCGCCTTCTGCAGCCGGCACTCGGTATAGCGTTCAGCTGCTGGCGGATCGCCGTCGACGGAACCGAAATTGCCCTGGCCGTCGATCAGCGGCAATCTGAGCGACCAGTCCTGCGCCATGCGGGCCAGTGCGTCGTAGATCGCCATGTTGCCGTGCGGGTGATATTTACCCATCACGTCGCCGGTGACGCGGGCGCATTTGACGTATTTCTTGTTCCAGTCGATGCCGAGTTCGCTCATCCCGTAGAGGATGCGCCGGTGAACCGGTTTCAGACCGTCGCGCACATCGGGAAGCGCGCGGGAAACAATTACGCTCATGGCGTAATCGAGATAGGACCGCTGCATTTCCTCGATGATGGAAATCGGCTCGATGCCTGGCGGATTTTTTCCGCCGCCGGGATTGCTTTGTTCAGTCAATGTTGATCACGATCTTTGTTCAGAATCAGTCGATTTTTTATAGCCGAATGCGGCTCTAAGCGCCAATTTTTGCAGTTGGTTGTGAACAGTCTTTTGCCGCCAGAACAGGCTTTTCTAGGGCATTCGTCCGGAAATCGGAACGAGATCTGCGTCTGCCTCCCATGTGCACCTGCGTCCCTGACGATCAGGGCCACAATCGACGCGCCCAGCCCGGTTTAAGCCATTGATCGACCGTTGGCTAGCCACCCCTTTCCAAGCTCGCTGCGCTTGCCTAACAATGCGTCCATGCCACCGGGAAAACCCGGGGTAGCAATCCGGGAGGGGAAACGGATGTTCAATGTCGATCTTTTGATCAATGCACTGACGACTTTGCTTGTCACGCTCGATCCGCCGGGCCTGGCGCCGATTTTCTTAAGTCTTACAGTGGGTCTCAGCCGTCAGGAGCGTTTTCAGGTCGCCACCCGTGGCTCGCTGATCGCCTTCTTCATCCTTGCCGCCTTCGCTCTCTTCGGTGATGGCATCCTCGGTTTGCTCGGCATCTCGATCGGCGCCTTTCGCATCGCAGGCGGGCTGCTGCTCTTCTGGATCTCCTTCGAGATGATCTTCGAGAAACGTCAGGAACGGAAGGAAAAGGCCGGCGAAGTTGCAGTGACCAAGGACCATCTTCACAACATCGCGGTCTTTCCCCTCGCCCTGCCTTTGATCGCCGGCCCGGGCGCGATTTCGGCCACGATCCTGCTCGGCAGTTCGTTTCCCTCCGTCGTCGACCGAGTCCAGCTTCTCCTCGTCATCGCCGCGTCGATGGCGCTCCTGTTTCTGGCACTCGTCATCGCCGAACGCATCGACCGCTTTCTCGGGGTCACCGGGCGCGCCATCCTCACGCGTCTCCTCGGTGTCATCCTGGCTGCACTGGCAGTGCAGTTCGTCGTCGACGGCGTACGCTCGGCCTTTCTGGCGTAGCGCGCTTCTCGCATGGCAGAACCGAAGCCCTGTTGCGCAGCGATCCCGTGCGCACCAACAACTGGATTGTCTGCGGGCCGGCGCGCCCAAGCGGCAATGGAGTGGAAAAGTCAAAAAAACGTCGAAAGCCGGCCCTCTTGGACCGGCTTTCTGATACTTCGCCGCCTATCGCGTACAAACAGACGTGAGCCGCCCTTGCGAGCGGCAACACATCAGAACGGAATGTCGTCGTCGAGATCGCGCGAGAAGTTGCCGCCGCTTTGACCACCCTGGCTGCCTTGGCCGCCAGAACGGCCGCCCGAAGACTGGCGCGGCTGATCGTAATCCTCATAGCCGCCGCCGTAGTCGCTGCCGCCGCCACGGCTGACACCGGAGCCACCGCCCTCGCCTCTACCGTCGAGCATCGTCAGCGTCGAGTTGAAGCCCTGCAGTACGACTTCGGTCGAATAGCGGTCGTTGCCGTTCTGGTCTTGCCACTTGCGGGTCTGCAACTGACCTTCGATATAGAGCTTCGCGCCCTTCTTCACATATTGCTCGACCACCTTGCAGAGGCCCTCGTTGAAGACGACGACGGTGTGCCATTCCGTCTTCTCTCGGCGCTCTCCGCTGTTGCGGTCGCGCCAGGTTTCCGAGGTGGCGATGCGCAGGTTGGCGATCGGGCGGCCATCCTGCGTGCGCCGGATTTCCGGGTCGGCCCCGACATTTCCGATCAAGATCACCTTGTTGACGCTACCAGCCATATCGCTTTTCCCGTGTTTTCCGCCGAACCGCCGGTCCGGCTCTCCAATATTTCAAGAACGCGCATCTTAGCGGCCCGCCGCCGTTGATACGCCCCGCATAGCGCATAATCCACAGCTGATTTGCAAGATTAGCCCTGACATTTGTTCTTTTTTTGTTCTAATATTCCCCTATTATCCTGTCAACCGAATCGCAATTGAGCCGCCTCTTTGCCGATTGCGCCTCGACATGGGCGTTGTCGTCATTACATAGGAGGCTTTCAACGACATGCAAAGCTGGCTTCCGATGAGCGAACTCAAGACCATCTCCATTCGCGGCGCGCGCGAGCACAATCTCAAGGGCATCGACCTTGATCTGCCGCGCAACAAGCTCATCGTGATGACCGGGCTTTCCGGATCCGGCAAGTCCTCGCTCGCGTTCGATACGATCTACGCCGAGGGCCAGCGCCGCTATGTCGAGAGTCTGTCGGCCTATGCCCGCCAGTTCCTCGAAATGATGCAGAAGCCAGATGTCGACCAGATCGACGGCCTGTCGCCGGCGATCTCGATCGAGCAGAAGACGACTTCGCGCAATCCGCGCTCTACGGTCGGCACGGTCACCGAGATCTACGATTATATGCGCCTGCTTTTCGCGCGCGTCGGCGTGCCCTATTCGCCGGCCACCGGTCTGCCGATCGAGAGCCAGACCGTCAGCCAGATGGTCGATCGCGTGCTGGACTTCGGCGAAGGCACGCGTCTCTATATTCTTGCACCGCTCGTGCGCGGCCGTAAGGGCGAGTACAAGAAGGAACTCGCCGAACTGATGAAGAAGGGCTTCCAGCGCGTCAAGGTGGATGGCCAATTCTATGAAATCGCCGACGTGCCGGCGCTCGACAAGAAATACAAGCACGACATCGATGTGGTCGTCGACCGTGTCGTGGTGCGGCCCGATCTCGCGACGCGTCTTGCCGACAGCCTCGAGACCTGCCTGACGCTTGCCGATGGCCTGGCGATCGCCGAATTCGCTGACAAACCTCTGCCGCCGGAAGAAACCGCTGCCGGCGGCTCTGCCAACAAATCATTGAACGAGACACACGAGCGGGTGCTGTTTTCGGAAAAATTCGCCTGCCCAGTCTCCGGTTTCACCATTCCGGAGATCGAGCCGCGGCTCTTTTCGTTCAACAATCCCTTCGGCGCCTGCCCGACCTGCGATGGGCTCGGCAGCCAGCAGAAGATCGACGAGGCGTTGATCGTCCCGGAGCCGAACCGGACCTTGCGCGACGGCGCGATTGCGCCCTGGGCAAAATCCTCCTCGCCTTATTACAATCAAACGCTGGAGGCGCTGGGCAAGGTCTTTGATTTCAAGCTCGGTAGCCGCTGGAGCGAACTCTCCGGGGAGGCGCAGCGGGCCATCCTGCATGGCACGGAGGAAAAGATCGTCTTCCACTATGTGGATGGTGCGCGTTCCTACAACACGACGAAGACCTTCGAAGGCATCGTGCCCAATCTCGAGCGCCGCTGGAAGGAGACCGATAGCGCCTGGGCGCGCGAGGAGATCGAGCGCTTCATGTCGGCGGCCCCCTGCCCGGCCTGTGCCGGATATCGGCTGAAGCCGGAGGCGCTTGCCGTCAAGATCAACAAACTGCACATCGGCGAAGTCACCGAGATGTCGATCCGAGTCGCCCGCGACTGGTTTGATGCGTTGCCTGAACACCTCAACGCCAAGCAGAACGAGATTGCCGTGCGCATCCTCAAGGAGATCCGCGAGCGGCTGCGCTTCCTCAACGATGTCGGGCTTGAATATCTCAGCCTCTCACGCAATTCCGGCACGCTCTCCGGTGGCGAAAGCCAGCGCATCCGGCTTGCTTCCCAGATCGGTTCCGGTCTGACCGGCGTGCTTTATGTGCTCGACGAGCCCTCGATCGGTCTGCATCAACGCGACAATGCCCGCCTGCTCGAGACGCTCCGGCATCTGCGCGACATCGGCAACACGGTCATTGTCGTGGAGCACGACGAGGACGCGATCCTGACGGCAGACTATGTCGTTGATATCGGCCCGGCGGCCGGCATCCACGGCGGCGAGATTGTCGCCGAAGGTGCACCGTCCGACATCATGGCCAATCCGAAATCGCTCACCGGAAAATACCTCTCCGGAGAACTCGCCGTCGCCGTTCCGAGCGAACGGCGGAAGCCGAAAAAGAAGAAGGAAATTACGGTCGTAGGCGCGCGGGCTAACAACCTGAAAGACGTTTCAGCCTCGATCCCGCTCGGTGTCTTCACCGCGGTCACAGGCGTTTCGGGCGGCGGCAAGTCGACCTTCCTCATCGAAACGCTCTATAAGGCTGCCGCACGCCGCATCATGGGCGCACGCGAAAATCCTGCAGAGCACGACCGGATCGACGGCTTCGAGCATATCGACAAGGTGATCGATATCGACCAGTCGCCGATCGGCCGCACGCCGCGCTCGAACCCGGCGACCTATACCGGTGCCTTCACGCCGATTCGCGATTGGTTTGCAGGGCTTCCCGAGGCGAAGGCGCGCGGCTACCAGCCGGGACGCTTCTCCTTCAACGTCAAGGGCGGCCGCTGTGAAGCCTGCCAGGGAGACGGCGTCATCAAGATCGAGATGCACTTCCTCCCGGACGTCTACGTCACCTGCGACGTCTGCCATGGCAAGCGCTACAACCGCGAAACGCTGGACGTGCATTTCAAAGGTAAGTCGATTGCCGACGTGCTCGACATGACGGTCGAAGAAGGCGTCGAATTCTTCTCGGCCGTGCCGTCAGTGCGCGACAAGCTCGTGACGCTGAACCAGGTGGGCCTTGGCTATATCAAGGTGGGGCAACAGGCGAACACCCTTTCGGGTGGCGAAGCGCAGCGCGTGAAGCTCGCCAAGGAACTGTCGAAACGGTCGACCGGCCGCACGCTCTATATCCTCGACGAACCGACAACGGGCTTGCATTTCCACGACGTAGCGAAACTTCTTGAAGTTCTGCATGAGCTCGTCAATCAGGGAAATTCGGTCGTGGTCATCGAGCACAATCTGGAAGTCATCAAGACGGCCGACTGGATCATCGACTTCGGCCCGGAGGGCGGCGACGGCGGCGGCGAAGTGATCGCCAGGGGTACGCCGGAAGACGTGGTGAAGGAGCCCCGCTCCTATACCGGGCAATTCCTGAAAGAGCTGCTGGAGCGTCGACCGCTCAAGAAGGTCGAAGCGGCGGAGTGACCGGCTTACGGCCGATCCGCGTTTCCGACACGGGGTGGAACGCGGCGCTCGGTTGGAACTGACGCTCGCTCGGAAACGGGTGGCCGTGCTGACGGGGATCGGCGACGCTGATTGCGAGTGTCGTCGAGCCGTTTGGCGGCAATGAGGTGAAACGCCCCGAAGGGCCGTGAGGAGGAGACGATGACACAATCCGGGAAAATCCGCGTCGGCATCGGCGGCTGGACCTTCGAGCCCTGGGAAGGCACCTTCTACCCTTCCGACCTGCCGAAGAAGCGCCAGCTCGAATTCGCCGGCAAGGAACTGCGGACGATCGAGATCAACGGTACCTATTACAGCTCGCAGAAGCCGGAAACCTTTGCCCGGTGGGCGGCGGAAGTCCCGGACGATTTTATCTTCTCGCTGAAAGCCAGCCGCTTCGTGACGAATCGCAAGATTCTCGCCGAAGCCGGTGAATCGATGGGGAGATTCCTGACCCAGGGCCTGACGGAACTGGGCGAGCACCTCGGCCCTATCCTTTGGCAGTTCGCGCCAACCAAGAAATTCGAGCCGGACGATTTCGAAGGATTTCTCAAGCTCCTTCCGGAAAAGCAGGATGGGCTGAAGCTTCGCCATGTGGTCGAGGTCCGCAGTCCGTCCTTTCAAACGCCCGACTTCATCGGACTCCTGAACAAATACAAGGTGGCGGTCGTGCTCGCCGAACATGCGGACTATCCGATGATCGCCGACGTCACCGCGGACTTCGTCTATGCGCGACTGCAGATCGGCAGCGATGACATAAAGACCTGTTATCCGCCAAAGGACCTGGATCTCTGGGCCGAACGGCTGAAAACCTTTGCGGCGGGCGGCGAGCCGGAAGGGCTCGAGAAGAGTGCGCCGGACCGCAACGCAGACAAGCAGTCCCGCGACGTTTTTGCCTTCTTCATAACCTCGGGCAAGATCAACGCGCCGAATGGTGCACGAGAACTGCAGAAGCGGGTGGGTTAGCCCGCCCCGCCGCTATCTCGAACGGCGTAGCGCCGAGCACAAGGTGATTCGCTGCAGCGGGGTCGCCGCGGCGACGCTAGTGCATGTATCCTTAAATCGGAGCCGATTTAAGGATACATGCAGCAGCTCAAAGTGCTACAGCTGATAAGACGCGCGGCGCTGTAGTGTCGTGGGCGCTCGCTCAAATCGCCACGGAGCTGCCTCTTCGATGTCACCGCACAGCGAATCACTAAGGTGCGGTCATAGACGGACCGTGTTTGCAATCGCGGGTAGCGGTACGGCATAGCCTTCATCTGCTTTTTTACCCCTGAAAATTTTGATCTTGCCCCTGCCGTTGCGGCATTGTCGCAGGCAACCTGCTGAAGTCCCTGATTTTCAACGGCTTGACCAATGTCCCCGTTTTCCACAGTCGATCCACACAACATATAGCGCTCAAACTTCCGTCACAAACCACCCCTTGACGCCCCGAGCCGATTCACGGTTAATGGATTTCACGTTGCGACGGCGGCGGACCGGGAAGTTAAGAGGCCGGTTCATCTCCCCAAATCGTCGGTCCTGGCATGCGATCCGCACGGATGATCCGTGTGGCCGCGGCGGGGGAGTTTTGCGCGATTTTCGGGCCGTCGGGACAACATTCAGGCTGGCATAAATGACTTGTTAATACTATATTTAGTGTTTGCAGCCAGCATAATCACAAGATACAGGGTGACCCAGGGCGTGGGTTTCCTTCAAATGACGGAAGCTGGAGCTGGCTGCGGGACCTCGCGGCCGGGCGGGGATATTTGCGCCTCGGGCGCATGGCAACAAAGGACACGGGACCATGAAGATCGAACGCCGTTTCACGAAGGCCGGGCAAACCGCCTACGCCGAGATCGATTTCCGCAAGGCGACGAGTGAGATCAAGAACCCGGATGGGTCGATCGTTTTCCGCCTCGAGAACATCGATGTGCCGGCGCAGTTCTCCCAGGTCGCCGCCGACATTCTGGCGCAGAAGTATTTCCGCAAGGCGGGCGTGCCGGCCAAGCTGAAGCGTGTCGAGGAAAACGACGTACCCTCCTTCCTGTGGCGCTCCGTGCCCGATACCGATGCGCTGAAGGCGCTGCCGAAGGATGAGCAGTACGGCTCCGAAACGGATGCGCGCCAGGTTTTCGATCGCCTGGCCGGCACCTGGACCTATTGGGGCTGGAAGGGCGGCTACTTCGACACGGAAGAAGATGCTGCCGCTTTCCGTGACGAACTCGCCTACATGCTCGCGACCCAGCGCGTCGCGCCGAACTCGCCGCAATGGTTCAACACCGGCCTGCACTGGGCCTACGGCATCGATGGCCCCGGCCAGGGCCACTTCTATGTCGATCCCTTTACCGGCAAGCTGACGAAGTCGAAATCCGCTTACGAGCACCCGCAGCCGCATGCCTGCTTCATCCAGTCCGTTGCCGATGACCTCGTCAACGAGGGCGGCATCATGGATCTCTGGGTGCGCGAGGCGCGCCTCTTCAAATACGGCTCCGGCACCGGCTCCAACTTCTCGCATCTGCGTGGCGAAGGCGAAAAGCTGTCGGGCGGCGGCAAGTCCTCCGGCCTCATGAGCTTCCTGAAGATCGGCGACCGCGCCGCCGGCGCCATCAAGTCGGGCGGCACGACGCGCCGCGCTGCCAAGATGGTGGTCGTCGACATCGACCATCCGGATATCGAGGAATACATCAACTGGAAGGTCAAGGAAGAGCAAAAGGTCGCTGCCCTCGTCACCGGCTCCAAGATCGTCGCGAAGCATCTGAAGGCGATCATGAAGGCCTGCGTCAATTGTGACGGCAGCGACGACGCCTGCTTCGACCCGAAGCAGAACCCGGCGCTGAAGCGTGAGATCCGCGCCGCCAAGCAGGCGCTGGTTCCAGAAAACTACGTCAAGCGCGTCATCCAGTTCGCGCGCCAGGGCTACAAGGATATCGAGTTCAAGACCTATGACACGGACTGGGATTCGGAAGCCTATCTCACCGTCTCCGGCCAGAACTCGAACAACTCCGTGTCGATCAAGGACGACTTCCTGCGTGCCGTCGAGGCCGATGGTGAGTGGAAACTGACCGCCCGCAAGGACGGCCGTGTGATGAAGACGTTGAAGGCCCGCGATCTCTGGGAGTCGATCTCCTACGCCGCCTGGGCGTCGGCCGACCCGGGCCTGCACTTCAACACGACGATGAACGACTGGCACACCTGCCCGGCTGCCGGCCCGATCCGCGCGTCGAACCCATGCTCGGAATACATGTTCCTCGATGACACGGCCTGCAATCTCGCCTCACTGAACTTGATGCAGTTCAAGGATGCCGCCACCAAGCGGATCAACATCGGCGATTACGAACATGCCGTCCGCCTCTGGACGCTCGTTCTCGAAATCTCGGTGATGATGGCGCAGTTCCCGTCCCGCGAGATCGCCGAGCTTTCCTATGAATACCGCACGCTCGGCCTCGGCTACGCCAATATCGGCGGCCTGCTGATGTCGTCCGGCATTCCCTATGACTCGGCCGAAGGCCGTGCCATCGCCGGTGCGCTGACCGCGATCATGACCGGTATTGCCTATGCCACTTCGGCCGAAATCTCGGCCAAGCTCGGCCCCTTCCCGAGCTTTGCGCCGAACCGCGACAACATGCTGCGCGTCATGCGCAACCATCGCCGTGCCGCCTACGGCGAGGCGAAGGGCTATGAGAGCCTGTCGGTCAACCCGGTCGCTCTCGTCCACGCCGATTGCCCGGACCAGGACCTGATCACCCACGCCAAGAGCGCCTGGGACAAGGCGGTCGAACTCGGGGAGAAGCACGGCTACCGCAATGCCCAGGGAACCGTTATCGCGCCGACCGGCACGATCGGCCTCGTAATGGATTGCGACACCACCGGCATCGAGCCTGACTTCGCGCTCGTAAAGTTCAAGAAGCTCGCCGGCGGCGGCTACTTCAAGATCATCAACCGCGCGGTACCGGAAGCACTGCGCACGCTCGGCTACTCGGAAAGCCAGATCGCCGAGATCGAGGCTTACGCCGTCGGCCACGGCAACCTCAACCAGGCGCCGGCGATCAACCCGGCGACGCTCAAGGCCAAGGGCTTCACCGACGAGAAAGTCGAAGCCGTCAACGCCGCGCTGAAGTCCGCCTTCGACATCAAGTTCGTCTTCAACCAGTGGACGCTTGGTGCAGATTTCCTCAAGGGCACGCTGAAGGTCACCGACGAACAGCTTGCCTCCATGGACTTCAACCTCCTCGAGCACCTGGGCTTCTCCAAGAAGGACATCGAAGCCGCCAACATCCACGTTTGCGGCGCGATGACGCTCGAAGGCGCGCCGTTCCTGAAGGCCGAACACCTGCCGGTGTTCGATTGCGCCAACCCCTGCGGCAAGATCGGCAAGCGTTACCTTTCGGTCGAGAGCCACATCCGCATGATGGCGGCCGCCCAGCCGTTCATCTCCGGCGCGATCTCGAAGACGATCAACATGCCGAACGAGGCGACCGTCGAGGATTGCAAGAACGCCTACATGCTTTCCTGGAAGCTGGCGCTGAAGGCGAACGCCCTTTATCGCGATGGATCGAAGCTGTCGCAGCCGCTGAACGCTTCGCTGATCGAGGACGACGAGGAAGAGGAAGCAATCGAAGAGCTGATGCAGGCACCGGCGGCCGCCCAGGCTGTCGCAGTGACCGAGAAGATCGTAGAGCGCGTGATCGAGAAGGTCATCCGCGCCCGTGAAAAGCTGCCGAATCGCCGCCAAGGCTACACCCAGAAGGCGATCGTCGGCGGCCATAAGGTCTACCTCCGCACCGGCGAATTCGGCGATGGCCGCTTGGGCGAGATCTTCATCGACATGCACAAGGAAGGCGCCGCCTTCCGCGCGATGATGAACAACTTCGCCATCGCCATCTCGCTCGGCCTGCAATATGGCGTGCCGCTCGAAGAATATGTGGAGGCCTTCACCTTCACCAAGTTCGAGCCGGCCGGCATGGTCCAGGGCAATGACGCGATCAAGAACGCGACGTCGATCCTCGACTACGTGTTCCGCGAACTCGCGGTCTCCTATCTCGGCCGCCACGACCTTGCGCACGTCGATACCTCCGACTTCGGCAACACCGCACTGGGCCGCGGCATTCAGGAAGGCAAGACCAACCTCGTCTCGACCGGCTGGACCCGCGGCTACAAGCCGACCATCGTCGGCGGCACGGCAGATCGCACCCTCTCCGAGCCGAAGGGTGCATCGACCGCCGCACCGGCGCGTGCTTCCGGCGGTGCCACGATCACCTCGATCGCCGGCAACGCCGCCCGCAAGCTGGAACCGGCCGTGGCGGCTGCTGCATCGGAAGCCCTCGCCTTCAAGCGCGATTATGAAGAACGCGCCGCGGAGCTTGCCGAAGACGTTGCGGCCGATTCGGACGAGGGCGTAACCGCCCTCTTCTCCGACAAGGCCGCCGCTGAGGCCGCCTCCGCCAAGGCCGACGCCAAGAAGGTCGAAGCCGAACGCCGCGCCCGCTCGATCATGCAGGGCTACACCGGCAACATGTGCTCCGAGTGCCAGAACTTCACGATGGTCAGGAACGGCACCTGCGAGAAGTGCGACACCTGCGGCGCGACGAGCGGGTGCAGCTGATGACACTTGCGCCCCGGCTGCTGCTGATGATGCTGCTGCGGGACTGAACACCACCTAGCAAAGAAAAGTCAGAGAGCGGCCACCCGGCCGCTCTTATGCGTTATATCGCATGTCTGGCTCAGCTTGTTCGCCGCGCTACATACCCGTGCAGCGTGTGTCTGATCATGGGCAGACGGCTGCAGGGGAAGGACTTGCACCCGCGTGCGCCGGCAACGAACGCGCGCCTCAGCGCATCGGCCTGAAAATCGGAATCGATTTTCGGAAAGCACGATGCGTAGATTCAAAGACTTACAGCGTCCTTTGTGCGTCCTGAAGGACGCACGGCGCTGTAGCCGAGCCGTGGGAGGGAAGGAACGATGAGAGATGTCGACGGCAAACAGTTCGTTCTGGCAGGCATCGTCATGAAACGCCTGCTGTCCGGAGAACAGACAGCGGGGCAGTTCTGCCTCTTCGAGAACAACAGCGACGGAAACACGAGGACGCCGATCCATGTCCACGCCAAGGACGACGAGACGGTCTACATCGTCAAGGGCGAACTGACTGCGGTGATCGACGGCGAGCGTCGGCGCCTGACCGCAGGCGAGAGCATCTTCCTGCCGCGCGGCATTCCGCACCAGCTTATGAACATGAGCGGCAATCCTTGCAGATACATCTTGATCGGGACGCCCGCTTTGTTCGACCGGTTTGTCGAGGAAGCCGGCCACGAACTTCGACCGGGCGAAGTCGCAGGGCCGCCGACACCCGAGGAGATCGAGCGCCTGCGCGAGGCTTCGCCAAGGTTCGGCATCACTTTGCTCTCGGATTGGCACCAGCCCAGGTGACTAAGTGTCCTGGGCATCAACGCGTCTCCTGACGAAGAGACCAGTCTCGCTCACCTTCGTGTCACAGGACACTGGCGCCCCTCGCGGAATTCTCCTATACACTTCAGGTGATGGGGTCGTAGCTCAGTTGGGAGAGCGCCGCAATCGCACTGCGGAGGTCGAGGGTTCGAATCCCTTCGACTCCACCAAATGTTTCTTGTCCGGCCCGGACCCTAAGACATGGGTGACGATCTCGCGTCGAGGGAAGCACCTGCCCCGGCACGCGCGGATGTCGGTATATGACTTGACCCGCGCGAGTTTCGGACGCGGCTTCCATGAAAGCCCGACTTCGAGGACTTCAGCGAAAGCGCTTTCTGGCCAAATGCCGACATTTGCGGTCTGAGAGGCTTTGGCGATTTGCCTGGCCCCGCGCGGCTGCTGTCGGAGATTCTGCCGATGCGGGCCAACAATCACCGCGGCGGAACGATGCCCTGGTAGTACTCCCCTTCGCCTCCGACGTGGACGGTTTGCGAGCATGCCGCGAGAGTGGCGATTGCGAGCAACAACAGGATCTTGCGCATAGGTCTCGTACTTTTTGCTAACGGATTGACGATCATTGATATTCCGGCGTTGGCGCGGGATCAATTCCCTACGGGTGATCGGGAGCCATTCTTTTGGATGTGCTCACTCATTGGCCAAGCGAAGATTTGCGACAGAGCATCGGCTATGCCTCAAATGGAGTGCGTCCATTCAGGAGACGCGATCAGCGGGGCAGGAAGCCCGGTCGATGAGGCCCCCCTGCGTCACGACTTCCGTAACGTGAATGCGGTTGGCGTTCTAGAATGGGGTCGGCGGTACGATGCCCGGATAGTAATCCCCTTCCCCGCGTTCGTACCGGTCGACCGTGGTCGACCTTGAGGTTTGCGAGCACGCGCACAGTGCAGAAAGCGCTACCAACAACACGATCACGCGCATAGACCTTCGTCCTTTCCTGGCTGAGTGACGTCCCCCAATGCTCATGCATTTGCGCAGGATCTGGCGGCCCCTTTTCTTCGTTGCGACTGTGATTGTACTATGTTGCTCAACCGAAGGTATAGAAATTATTGGGTGAATTCGGGCACCCATCGCAGCATGCGAATGCGTTGGTCTATTTCCCCCGGACCTCTTCCGCCCAGCTCTTCGCGCCGCTCTCGCCGTTGAGGAAGGGTAAGGCTGCTTCCAAAAGCTTCGGCGAGACGAAGATGTCGTAATGGGTGAGATCGGGCAGGATCGCCAGCCGGTTCTTCGACATGTTCTCGCGCATCCAGCCGGCGTCCTTCAGACCGCCGCCGAGCTTGTGGTAGAAATCGACGACGTG
Organism: Sinorhizobium mexicanum; assembly: GCF_013488225.1. NCBI lineage: Bacteria > Pseudomonadati > Pseudomonadota > Alphaproteobacteria > Hyphomicrobiales > Rhizobiaceae > Sinorhizobium > Sinorhizobium mexicanum. The sequence goes on from NZ_CP041238.1 coordinate 2,095,625, forward strand.
CTCAAGCCGGAACATGTCGCTGTCGCCATAAATGAGCATGACGGGCATGGTGAGCTTGGCCACGGCTGCTGACCCGTCATAGTCGCGCCGCATCAGGTCGCCCATAGCGTCGAGCAGTTTCGGGAACTCCGACACGTCCGGCGCGACGGCAGCGTAGGACTTGTACATCGGCGTCTCCTTCATCATCTCGGCCGCGCCTGCGCCGACCTGGGCCTGCGCTGCGATCATTTCGGGATAAAAGCCGTCTTTGGCGTAGGGCGTCGAGACCAGCACCAGCCGCCGCACGCTCCCGGGCGCCTGCGCCGCCATCTGCAAAGCGACGCCGCCGCCCATCGAATAGCCGAGCACGTCGACCTGTTCGTAGCCGAGCTCCTTGACGAGAGCGCCCATGTCCGCGCCCATCGCGGCGAGATCGATCCGGCGGTTGCCGAGTGGCGTACGGCCGTGTCCCTGGAGATCGACGCCGATCACCTGGCGGCTCTCGGCAAGCTTCGCGAGATTAGGCCCGAACATTTCGATGATCCCGAGACCACCATGGAGCAGCAGTACCGGCTCGCCATCGCCGTAGACCTGATAGTAGTAGTTGATGCCGTTCAGCTTGAGGTGCCCGCTCCTCGTTGGCGCCGGGGTTGCCTTCTGTTCCACTGTCGCCTCTTCGGCGGCGCTTGTCGCGGGCGTGCAAAGTGCGCCTATCGTCGCAACGATCAGGCTGACCAAGGTCGTCTTCAGCATGTCTCATCCTCCAGTTTGGATCGCCCTAGGTGGCGTGTCATGCCTCAAGGACGGCCCGGCGGATAATCTGCCGACAGCACAGCGCAAACTTTTTGCCGGCCGCCGCTGCAGTCGACGCAAACGTTAAGATTTGTATAAAATCCGCCCGCCCGATTTCACCGCCTCGCAAGCGAAATCTGGCACAGAAGAAGGATTGTTGAGGTTCGAAAAGGCGCTTGGCGCTGAACGAGGCGGGATATCTTGACCCAGGTCGTCTCCATCTCCGCGACAACGGCGGCATACGCGGCGGAAGCCGTGAAGCCGTCGGCCCGCGTGCGTGGCGACGGCCCGACCGATGAGGCGATCACGCTGCTTTCGGTGCGCAGGCAGGAACACGCCGCGCCAGCGCCAATTGCCATGGTCAAGGGCGCCCTGCCCCTCGGGTTAATGCTCATCAGCGCCGATGGCCGCCCGCCGCAAGAGACGCAGGCCGAAGCGCTGCGTCGCTATCTCGAACACATGGATGATGAACGCGGCGAGAAAGAGGAAAGCCGGCAGGACGATCCTGCCGGCGACGAAAGAGAAAATGACGATGAGATCGCCGCGATGCTGGATCAATTCATCCAGGGATCGTGACGGTCTGAAGCGGACGAGGTTCAGTTGTGCTTATGGCCGCCGGTGGCGGCGCCGACTGGCAGCACATAATCGACCTTGCCCGCCTTTTCGAAGGTGAGCGTCACGGGCACTGTCTCGCCCTCGGCAAAGGGCTTCTTCACCTCCATGAACATCAGGTGCAGGCCGCCGCTCTTCAGTTCGACGGTCGCGCCTGCCGGAATGGCAACGCCGTCATCGAGCTTGCGCATCTTCATGACGTCGTTTTCCATCTTCATTTCATGCAGTTCTACCCGCCCTGCAGCAGGGCTCTCGACAGCGAGCAGCCGATCGTCAGTGCCGCCGGTATTCTTCACGACAAATCCGCCACCGCCGACCTTCGCGCCTGGCAGCATTGCCTTGACGGCGCCGCCGGAGATTTCGAGGTCCCCGGCCCCGACCGGCCCACCGGCCATCTGCTGATTGTCCTGCTCGCCCTGTGCGTGCGTGCTGCTTGCGAGCGTCACAGTCGGTGCCGGGCCCTCGGCCGCCACCTGGTCAAACTGGAGAACGGCCCTGGAAGTTGTTTCGGCAGCGGTTTGGAAGGTGGAATGGGCCTGCGCCATAGTGGTGGCGGTAAGGCTGAGGCCGGCGGCAAGCAGGGTCAATTTGATCTTGGTCATGTCGTAATCTCCGAACCACGCGGGTCTCGGACCCTTGTGGTCAACACCGCCTTGGCGGTTGAATGAAAAATGGAATGCGTCAGGAGAAGCTTACGACAGCTGTTGGCGGACCGCGTGACGGCGGCAACAGCCGGAATAGGGGAAGCGCCACTTCGGTCTTGATGGCTGGCGCCTGAACGAGCCAGTTGCCGTTGTCAGCGGGGGCGCTTTCTTGGGGCGGCGCTGGCAGCATGACCGATCCGGCCAGGCGGCAGGCTTCACATACGGGGGCGATCTTGGGCGCTTTTTCCTGTCCCGCGTCATGATCGACACCGTCCGTGCCGAAGCAGATATCCGCGAATGTGCCGTCGGGCAGCAGATACTCGGCAGCATCCTCTGGGCCCAGCGTTTTCGGGAAAGCCGGCTTGTGGGCGAAAGACAGGAAAACGAGCGCAAAGGCGGTGAGCACCCGCACCGCAATCCGCCATTTGTCCACGCGCCTTGCCATGATCTCCCCTTGGTCAGCCAATTCGTTATCCCCAGCCGACCAGAATTGCAAAGGCCGAATTGCCGCACGTTGTTAGCGGCGGTGATGAAGCTCACGCGACAAAAATATGTTTGGTCGCGACATAGGCTCTTGCCAAGTTCCGGCCTTCGCCGTTATCTGGAGACGATCTTGTTGGGAGAAACCGGTTCAATCCGGTGCCGAAGGAGCAACCGCCCCGGAAACTCTCAGGCCAAAGGACCAGCAAGGTGCCGGTAGGACTCTGGAGAGAAGCGGTCACGCTCGCCGAAGGGATAACAATCTCAGGCAAAGGGACAGAGGGGGCTCAAATTTCTCGGCGTTTGACGCCGGTAGTGTGAGCCGGCGCAGGATGCGCCAGACCTGGAGGCCGGATTTGGAAGATATTTCCCATTTGAAGCACACGCCGCTTAACGCGTTGCACCTTTCACTCGGTGCGCGCATGGTGCCCTTTGCCGGCTACGACATGCCGGTGCAGTACCCGGAAGGCGTTCTCAAGGAACACCTGCACACTCGCGCCGCAGCAGGCCTCTTCGACGTGTCGCACATGGGCCAGATCGTCGTCCGGCCGAAGTCCGGTCGCATCGAGGACGCGGCGCGGGCGCTCGAAAAACTCGTGCCTGTCGACGTGCTCGGCCTGGCGGAGGGCCGCCAGCGTTATGGCCTGTTCACCAATGACGAAGGCGGCATCCTTGACGATCTGATGATCACCAATCGCGGCGATCACCTTTTCCTCGTCGTCAATGCCGCCTGCAAGGGCGCGGATTTCGAGCACCTGAAGAAGGGTCTTGGCGACAGTTGCGAGGTCACCATGCTCGATGACCGCGCTCTAGTTGCGCTGCAGGGACCGCGTGCGGAAACGGTGCTGTGCGAGCTCTGGGCAGACGTCGCCTCCATGCGCTTCATGGATGTGGCGGAGGCCGACCTCCACGACGTGAGCTGCATCATTTCTCGCTCCGGCTACACCGGCGAGGACGGCTTCGAAATCTCGATCCCCGTCCAGTCGGCCGCCGACGTGACCCAGCGCCTGCTGGAACATCCGGACGTCATGCCGATCGGTCTCGGCGCGCGCGATTCGCTTCGCCTCGAGGCGGGTCTTTGTCTTTACGGCAACGACATCGATACCGACACGACGCCGGTCGAGGCGGCGCTCGAATGGGCGATCCAGAAGAGCCGCCGCTCGGGCGGCGATCGCGCCGGCGGTTTCCCCGGTGCCGAGCGCATCCTTTCCGAATTCGCCAGCGGAGCCGCGCGCCGCCGTGTCGGGTTGAAGCCTGAAGGGCGCGCGCCTGTTCGTGGCGGAGCCAAGATTTTCGCTGATGCCGAAGGCAAGATGCCCGTGGGCACCGTCACCTCCGGCGGCTTCGGCCCGAGCGTCGATGGCCCCGTTGCCATGGGCTATGTCGACGCCGCCCAGGCCGGAAACGGCACGAAACTTTACGCGGAGGTGCGGGGCAAATACCTGCCGCTTACCGTCACCGCCATGCCCTTTGTAAAACAAACCTACAAACGCTGATCAGGAGAGAGCGCCAATGCTGAAATTCACCGAGGAACACGAGTGGCTGAAGATCGAAGGTGACGTCGCGACTGTCGGCATCACCGAGCACGCAGCCGGGCAGCTCGGCGATCTCGTCTTCGTGGAACTGCCGGAAGCCGGTGCCTCCTTCGCCAAGGGCGATTCGGCCGCGACCGTCGAATCCGTCAAGGCGGCCTCCGACGTTTATTGTCCGCTCGACGGAGAGATTGTCGAGGTCAACCAGGCGATCGTCGACGACCCTTCGCTCGTCAACAGTGATCCGCAGGGTGCTGCCTGGTTCTTCAAGCTGAAACTCGCCGATCCGAGTGCCGTCAACGCCCTTCTCGATGAAGCGGCCTACAAGGAGCTCGTCGCCTGATGAGCATGCCCAAGGACTTCACCTTTACCGACTACAAACCTTACGACTTCGCCAATCGGCGTCACATTGGCCCCTCGCCCGCGGAAATGGATGAGATGCTGAAGGTTGTCGGCTATCCAAGCCTCGACGCCCTCATCGACGATACGGTTCCGCCGGCGATCCGTCAAAAAACACCGCTCGTCTGGGGCACGCCGATGACCGAGCGCGAGGCGCTCGACAAGCTGCGCGAAACGGCGAACCGCAACCAGAAACTCGTCTCGCTGATCGGTCAGGGCTATTACGGCACGATCACGCCGCCGGTCATCCAGCGCAATATTCTGGAAAATCCGGCCTGGTACACCGCCTATACGCCTTATCAGCCCGAAATCAGCCAAGGCCGCCTCGAAGCCCTGCTCAATTACCAGACCATGGTCTGCGACCTGACCGGGCTCGATGTCGCGAATGCTTCACTGCTCGACGAGGCGACGGCGGCTGCGGAAGCCATGGCCATGGCCGAGCGCGTTGCGAAGTCGAAGGCGAAAACCTTCTTTGTCGACGCGAATTGCCACCCCCAGACGATCGCGCTCCTGAAAACCCGTGCTGCGCCGCTCGGGTGGCAGGTCGTTGTCGGCGATCCCTTCGCGGATCTCGATGCCGCCAATGTCTTCGGCGCGATCTTCCAGTATCCAGGCACCTACGGCCACGTTCGCGACTTCACCACCCTGATCGCCAAGCTGCACGAACAGGGCGCGATCGCGGCCGTCGCGGCCGACCCGCTGGCGCTGGCGTTGCTCAAGTCGCCCGGCGACATGGGCGCTGATATCGCCATCGGCTCGACGCAGCGCTTCGGCGTCCCGGTTGGTTATGGCGGCCCGCATGCAGCCTATATGGCCGTCAAGGACGCCTACAAGCGCTCGATGCCGGGCCGTCTTGTGGGCGTTTCGGTCGATTCGCGCGGCAACCGCGCCTACCGTCTGTCGCTGCAGACGCGCGAACAGCACATCCGCCGCGAAAAGGCGACATCCAACATCTGCACGGCGCAGGTGCTGCTTGCCGTGATGGCGTCGATGTATGCCGTTTTCCACGGCCCGCAGGGCATCAAGGCGATCGCGCAGAGCGTCCACCAGAAGACGGTGCGTCTCGCGATGGGGCTGGAAAAGCTCGGCTACACTGTCGAGCCGGACGTCTTCTTCGACACGATCACGGTCGAGGTGGGCAAGCTGCAGGGCATCATCCTGAAGACGGCGGTGGCCGAGGAAGTGAACCTTCGCAAGATCGGCAGCACGAAAATCGGCATCAGCCTCGACGAACGCTCGCGGCCGGTGACGCTCGAAGCCGTCTGGCGCGCCTTCGGCGGTGATTTCAGGGTGGAAGAGTTCGAGCCGGGCTATCGCCTGCCGCAGCCGTTGCTGCGCACCAGCGAATATTTGACCCATCCGATCTTCCACATGAACCGCGCTGAAAGCGAGATGACGCGCTATATCCGCCGCCTCGCGGACCGCGATCTCGCGCTCGACCGGGCGATGATCCCGCTCGGCTCGTGCACGATGAAGCTCAACGCTACGGCGGAAATGCTGCCGATCAGCTGGCCGGAATTTTCCGAAATTCATCCCTTCGCTCCGGCGGACCAGGCGCTCGGCTATCGCCACATGATCGAGGATCTGTCGCAAAAACTTTGCGCAGTCACGGGATATGACGCGATTTCGATGCAACCAAACTCGGGTGCGCAAGGTGAATATGCCGGTCTTCTGACGATTCGCGCCTATCACATCGCCAACGGCAACGATCATCGCGACGTTTGCCTCATTCCGACCTCGGCGCACGGCACCAACCCGGCCTCCGCGCAGATGGCCGGCATGAAGGTGGTGGTCGTCAAGGTCAGCGACATCGGCGAAATCGACATGGACGATTTCCGTGCCAAAGCCGAGCAACATGCCGACAATCTCTCCTGCTGCATGATCACCTATCCCTCCACGCATGGCGTGTTCGAGGAGAATGTGCGCGAAGTCTGCGAGATCGTTCACAAGCACGGCGGCCAGGTCTATATGGATGGTGCCAACATGAACGCCATGGTCGGTCTCGCCCGACCCGGCGACATCGGCTCCGACGTCAGCCACCTGAACCTGCACAAGACTTTCTGCATTCCGCACGGAGGCGGCGGCCCAGGCATGGGACCGATCGGCGTGAAGGCGCATCTTGCTCCCTTCCTTCCGGGCCATCCGGAAACGGACGGTCATGAGGGTGCCGTGTCCGCAGCTCCCTTCGGTTCGGCCTCGATCCTGCCGATCTCCTGGAGCTACTGCCTGATGATGGGCGGCGAAGGCCTGGCCCAGGCGACCAAGGTGGCGATCCTCAATGCCAACTATATCGCCGCGCGGCTGAAGGGTGCTTACGATGTGCTCTACAAGTCGGCTAGGGGCCGTGTCGCACACGAATGCATCGTCGACACGCGTCCGCTTGTCGACAGCGCAGGCGTCACCGTCGACGATGTCGCCAAGCGCCTGATCGACTGCGGCTTCCATGCGCCGACAATGAGCTGGCCGGTTGCCGGCACGCTGATGATCGAGCCGACCGAGTCGGAAACGAAGGCGGAACTCGACCGGTTCTGCGATGCGATGCTGGCGATCCGCGAGGAAGCCCGCGCGATCGAGGAAGGCCGGATGGACAAGGTCAACAACCCGCTGAAGAATGCGCCGCACACGGTCGAAGACCTCGTCGGCGACTGGGATCGGCCCTATTCTCGCGAACAGGCTTGCTTCCCGCCCGGTGCCTTCCGGGTCGACAAATACTGGTCGCCGGTTAACCGTGTCGATAACGTCTACGGCGACCGCAATCTTGTCTGCACCTGCCCGCCGATCGAAAGCTACGCGGAAGCGGCGGAATGATGTGACGCGGCGGAGCGTGCCACGTGCACGACCGCCGCCCCGTCAACGACAATCGCGATAAAACGAAAAAGCCCGGCTGAAACCGGGCTTTCTTAAATTCTTCACGCTTGCGAAACGGTCAGTTCGCGCGAACGACGGCATCGCCGCGGGACGCAAGCGCCGCCAGATCGGCCGGCTTGAGCTCGACGGACTCGCCGCAGCCGCAGGCGGAAGTCTGGTTGGGGTTGTTGAAGGTGAAGCCGGAGCGCAGCGGCGTCACTTCGAAATCCATCTGAGTGCCGAGCAGATAGAGCACCGCCTCGGGCGCGACCCAGACCCTGGCATCGAGATGCTCGACCAGATCGTCCTTGCTATTCGGCTCGGTCACCAGGTCGATGGCATATTCCATGCCGGCGCAGCCGCCCTTCTTGATGCTCACGCGGATGCCCTTGGCATCGCTTCCAGCGTTCTCGACGATCGCCCGTACGCGGCCGGCGGCCGCATCGGTCAAGCTCATCACGGCAAAGCCCATCGGCTTTTTCTCCTTCATATCACCGGGGTAAAGGCCCAGCGCTTTCCAGAATCTAATGTAGTGCCCGCGCCTTAACGGATCAATATCAGGCTGAAGCTCAGTACCAGCCGAGCGCGACCTGCGCCTCTTCCGACATGCGGTCCGGCGTCCACGGCGGGTCGAAGGTCATCGTCACCTCGACGCCCAAAACACCTTCGACGGCGCCGACAGCGTTTTCGACCCAGCCCGGCATCTCACCCGCCACGGGGCAGCCCGGAGCGGTCAGCGTCATCTCGATCTTCACCATCCGGTCGTCTTCGATGTCGATCTTGTAGATAAGACCGAGCTCGAAGATGTCGGCCGGGATCTCCGGGTCATAGACTGTCTTGAGCGCTGCAATGATGTCGTCGCTGAGGCGCGCCAATTCCTCGGCAGGAATAGCCGAGTGAACGATGCCTTCGCGGACATCGACCTTTTCTTGCGTTGCATCCAGGCTCATATCGGCCTCCTTAGACAGGCTCCGCGAAAGTGTTCCGGTAAGAGCCCGCGAGAAAACAACATCAACAGACGCCCTGCAGCGGTCTGTTCAGGCGAAAAACTTGCGAGCGTGGTCCAGCGCATCGGCCAGCGCATCGACCTCGGCCCGCGTATTGTAGAGGCCGAAGGACGCACGGCATGTGGAGGTAACGCCGAAGCGTTTCAAGAGCGGCTGAGCACAATGTGTTCCTGCCCTGACGGCAACGCCAGCACGGTCGATTACCATTGAAACGTCGTGGGCATGAACGCCGGCAATCTCGAAGGAAAAGATGCTGCCCTTGCCCGGTGCATCGCCGAAGACCCGCAGCGAGTTGATCGACGACAGCCGCTCGCGGGCGTAAGCCGTGAGATCCGCCTCATGGGCCCGGATCGCTTCCCGGCCGATTTTATCCATATAATCGAGTGCGTAGCCGAGGCCGATCGCCTGCACGATCGGCGGTGTACCGGCCTCGAAGCGGTGCGGCGGATCGTTGTAGGTGACGCGGTCCTCGGTCACCTCCTCGATCATCTCGCCGCCGCCCATGAAGGGACGCATGTCCTTCAGGCGATCCATCTTGCCGTAGAGCACGCCGACGCCGGACGGACCGTACAGCTTGTGGCCGGTCATTACGTACCAGTCGCAGTCTATGTCCTGAACATCGACCGGCATATGCACAGCGCCCTGGCTACCGTCGATCAGCACCGGAATGCCGCGCTCACGGGCGATGCGGCAAATCTCCTTTACGGGCACGACCGTGCCGAGCGCGTTCGACATGTGGGTGATGGCGATCAGCTTCGTGCGTTCCGTCAGGCACTTGACGAAGTCCTTGATGTGGAACGTACCGTCGTCGTCGATGGGCGCCCAGACGAGCTTCGCACCCTGGCGCTCACGGATGAAATGCCAGGGAACGATGTTGGAGTGATGCTCCATGATCGAGAGCACGATCTCGTCGCCTTCGCCGAGTTTCGGCATGCCGTAGCCGTACGCAACCGTATTGATCGCCTCGGTCGAGGACTTGGTGAAGATGATGTTGTCGGCCGACGGCGCATTCAGGAACCGGCGAACCTTTTCGCGCGCCGCCTCATAGGCTTCCGTCGCGGCGTTCGACAGGAAATGCAGGCCGCGATGGACGTTGGCGTATTCATTGGCATAGGCATGGGCGACGGCGTCGATAACGAGCTGCGGCTTCTGCGCCGATGCGCCGTTGTCGAGATAGACAAGCAGCTTGCCATAGACCGTCCGCGAAAGGATCGGGAAATCCTTTCTGATGGCTTCGACGTCATAGGCCGGCACCGGCACGATATGTTCCATGTCTTTCGTCCAATCAGGCGTGTTTTTCCAGCCAGGTCGAGATTATGCCTTCCAGCGCCTCGACCAGTTCCTCGTCATCGTCAAGTTCTTCGACGATCTCGGCGACGAAGGCGTTAACGAGCATCGCGCGCGCCTTGTTCTCCGGGATGCCGCGGGCGAGCAGGTAGAAGAGCTGCGTATGGTCGATATCGGCGACCGTCGCACCATGACCGCACTGCACGTCGTCTGCAAAGATTTCGAGCTCAGGCTTTGCCGAAAGATCGGCATCGTCGGACAAGAGCAGCGTATTGCAGGACATCTTCGCGTCGGTCTTCTGCGCATCCTTGGCGACCAGGATCTTGCCTTGGAATACGCCCTTCGCCCGGTCGAAAACGACGTTGCGGATGATCTCGCTCGAGGTGGTGTGCGGCACGTCGTGGCTGAGCGTGAACGTCACGTCCGTGTGGCTCTCGCCGCCAAGCAGGTTGATGCCGCGCAGCGTCAGATCAGCACCCTCGCCGCTCGTCTTGCCATGGATCTCCTGGCGCACCAGCTTGCCGCCGGCGTTAATGACGAAGAGGTGCAGCTTCGCGTCCTTGCCGAGGTTGAAGCGGATCTGGCCGAGATGGGTATCGGCCGCGCCCTGCTGTTGCACGATGATCCAGATCACGTCGGAACCCTCGGCGAGGGTGACGTCGCTCACCGACGAAACGAAGCTCGGCTCCGCATTCGTCGACAGGTGCCGTTCGATCACCGTCGCCTTGGAGCCGGCGCCGAAGGACACGGGAAAGCGCGTGTGTGCTTGGCCATGACTCTGAACAACCTGAATCTCGAGCGGCGCTTCCAGTTCGGCGCCTTCCGCAAGCTCGATCTCGAGACCACCGCGGACGAGCCCGCCGTTGATCCGGCCGATTGCGTCATCCGAACCGAGAACAGCGAGACCGGCGATAGCCGAACCGTCAATCAGGCTCTCGGTGTAGGAGCGTGCCGTCACGCCTTTGGGAAGGCTCTTGACGTCGGCCTGACCGCTGCGAACCGAAAGCACCGACGAACCCGGAACGACGGCATCGACCCGATCGGCAAAGGCGGACGGATCGGCGTCAGGCACCGCGCGCAACAGCGTGCGCAAGTCCGTATAGTGCCAGGACTCGATGCGGCGGGTCGGCAATCCTGCCGTCCGCAGTTCGTGGACGAGCGTGTCGCGGAGCGACAGCACGGCCCCGTCGCCGGGCAGATCACCGATCTGCGCAGTATAGGCATCGACCAGCGCCGTTTCGGCGGCCGTCATCTTGATGGCCTGTTGCATATTCATTCGAACACTCCTTCAACAGGCGTCAGGCTGCTGCCTCGATCAGATCGGCATAGCCGTTGGCTTCCAGTTCATGCGCCAGCGTCTTGTCGCCCGACTTGATGACTTGGCCCTTGTAGAGAACGTGGACGGTATCGGGAACGATGTAGTCGAGCAGGCGCTGGTAGTGCGTGATCACGATAACGGCGCGATCGGGCGAACGTAGCGCATTGACGCCATCGGCGACGACCTTGAGCGCGTCAATGTCGAGACCCGAGTCGGTTTCGTCGAGCACGCAAAGCTTCGGCTCCAGCAGCGCCATCTGCAGGATTTCCGCACGCTTCTTCTCACCGCCGGAGAAGCCGACGTTGAGCGGACGGCGCAGCATTTCCGGTGCGATTTTCAGCTCGGCGGCGGCTTCCTTGACGCGACGCATGAATTCCGGTGTCGTCAGTTCATCCTCGCCGCGATATTTGCGCTGCTCGTTCATCGCCACCTTCAGGAACTGCATGGTGGCAACGCCGGGAATCTCGACCGGGTACTGGAAGGCGAGGAAGATACCCTTGGCTGCGCGCTCCGAAGCGTCGAGCTCCAGGATGCTTTCGCCGTTATAGAGGATGTCGCCCTCGGTCACTTCATAATCTTCGCGCCCCGAAAGGATATAGGACAGCGTCGACTTGCCGGAGCCGTTCGGTCCCATGATGGCGGCGACTTCGCCGGCCTTCACGGTCAGATCCAGGCCGCGGATGATCTCGGTGCCGTCTTCGGCGATGCGTGCGTGCAGGTTCTTGATTTCAAGCATTTTCAATCGTCCTCTTGGGAAGCGAATAGTTTTTGCGCGCAAGTCCGTGCGCGCTTTTCGATAGTCAGTTCGAGGCGTTAGCCCACGCTGCCTTCAAGCGAGATGCCGATCAGCTTCTGCGCTTCGACCGCGAATTCCATCGGCAGTTCCTGGATGACTTCCTTGACGAAGCCGTTGACGATCAGTGCGATCGCCGCCTCTTCCGGAATGCCGCGCTGCAGGCAGTAGAACAACTGGTCCTCGGAAATCTTGGACGTCGTTGCCTCGTGCTCGAACTGCGCCGTCGAATTCTTCGCTTCGATGTAGGGCACCGTATGGGCCCCGCACTTGTCGCCGATCAAGAGCGAGTCGCACTGCGTGAAGTTGCGGGCGTTCTCGGCCTTGCGGTGGGCCGAAACCTGACCGCGATAGGTGTTGTCCGAAACGCCGGCGGCGATGCCCTTCGAGATGATGCGGCTCGACGTATTCTTGCCGAGATGGATCATCTTGGTGCCGGAGTCGACCTGCTGGTGGCCGTTGGACACGGCGATCGAGTAGAACTCCCCGCGCGAGCCATCGCCACGCAGGATGCAGGACGGATATTTCCAGGTGATCGCCGAGCCGGTCTCCACCTGTGTCCAGGAAATCTTCGAGTTCTTGCCGCGGCAATCGCCGCGCTTGGTGACGAAGTTGTAGACGCCGCCCTTGCCGTGCTTGTCGCCCGGATACCAGTTCTGCACCGTCGAATACTTGATCTCGGCATCATCGAGCGCGATCAATTCGACGACCGCGGCATGAAGCTGGTTCTCGTCGCGCTGCGGCGCCGTGCAGCCCTCGAGATAGGACACATAGGCGCCCTCGTCGGCGATGATCAGCGTGCGCTCGAACTGGCCCGTGTTCTTCTCGTTGATGCGGAAATAGGTCGAAAGCTCCATCGGGCACCGCACACCCTTCGGCACGTAGACGAAGGAGCCATCGGTGAAGACAGCGGAGTTCAGCGTCGCATAGAAGTTGTCCGTCGGCGGAACGACCGAGCCGAGGTACTTCTTGACCAGATCCGGATGCTCGCGGATGGCTTCCGAGATCGACATGAAGATCACGCCGGCCTTCTTCAGCTCTTCCTTGAAGGTGGTGACGACCGAGACGGAATCGAACACCGCATCGACGGCGATCTTCGACTTCTGCACGCCAGCAAGGATTTCCTGTTCCTTGAGCGGGATACCGAGTTTCTCGTAGACCGCAAGCAGTTCCGGATCGACCTCTTCGAGCGACTTCGGACCCGTCGTGCCCTTCGGCGCGGCGTAGTAGTGAATGTCGTTGAAGTCGATCTTGGGATAGCGGACACGCGCCCAGCTCGGCTCGTCCATGGTCAGCCAGCGGCGATAGGCGTCAAGGCGCCACTCCAGCATCCACTCCGGTTCGTTCTTCTTGGCCGAAATGAAACGGATGATCTCCTCGGACAGGCCCTTCGGTGCCTTGTCCCTCTCGATCAGCGTTTCGAAGCCGTATTTGTACTGGTCCACGTCGATCTGGCGGACCTGATCAATGGTCTCCTGCACGGCAGGCATGTCGTTCTCCAATCTCGCCGGATCCAAGGTCCGGCAGCTTGTCAACACGATGCGAACTTTGCGCACCGCTTATGTAATGGCTAAAAGGCGCTTTTCACCCCGTTTGCCAAGCGGAAAGTTGCTTTTCCGCAAATTCATTCAATCGTTTTGCTTCATGCGGCCTGTCCGGTCGAGCGACGGCGGGCCGCCACTTTCGCGAACACCGCCCCGCAGCGCTCGATTTCGGCCTCCGTGGTTGCCTCGCCGATTGAAATACGCAACGCACCCTGTCGAGGATCGTAGCCCATCGCTGTCAGCACATGGCTCTGCCCGACCTTGCCGGAGGAGCAGGCCGATCCCGCCGATAGCGCCACGCCTTCGAGATCGAAGGCGATCTGGCCGGTTTCGGCTTTCAGGCCCGGAAGCGTGAAAAAGGTCGTGTTGCCGATGCGAGCAATATCGCGTCCATGGATCACCACATCCGGCGCCGACGACTGCATTTCGGCCTCGAGCCGGTCGCGCAGCGCGGCAACGGCGGCCATTCGTCCGTCTATATTACCGGCAGCCACACGGGCAGCCGCTCCAAAGCCGGCAAGTGCGGGCGCATTTTCCGTACCCGAACGGTGACCTTTCTCCTGCCCGCCGCCGCGGATCAGCGCCGAAGGCATCATCACTTCGCCACGTGCGATGAGCGCGCCCGCACCTTTCGGTCCGCCGATCTTGTGTGAAGAGACGATGAGGAAATCCGCGCCAAGCGCTTCGATCGACAAAGGCAGACGTCCGGCCGCCTGTACAGCATCGACGACCAGGAGGCCGCCATGGGCGCGAACGATGGCGGCCACCTCGGCGATGGGCTGGACTATACCGCTCTCGTTATTGGCAAGCATCACGGCGACCATTGGCAGCCCGGCCTGGCGGTCATGGGAGGCAAGCAATGTTTCCAGCACGGCACAATCGACGACACCGGCGGCCGTCACCGGCACCTCGCAAACATTTTCGCGCGCGAAACGCCCGCCCTCGCGGATCGCCGGATGCTCGATCGCCGACGCGTAGAGCTTGGCGATCCTGAGCGGCGTCCGCCCCATGCGGAAATCCGGGGTCAGCACCATATTGGCGGCCTCGGTCGCGCCGCTGGTGAAGGTGACTGAGGCGGCTTGCGCGCCGCAAAGTGCAGCGACATCACGCCGCGCGCTTTCGACAAGCGCGCGCGTCGCCCTACCCTCGCCGTGAACCGAAGACGGGTTGCCGACCTGATCAAGCGCCGACAGGAAGGCCTCGCGCGCTTCAGCTAGAAGCGGCGCCGTGGCGTTCCAGTCCATATAAATGCGCGATCCCGACATCGTTTCTTTCGTTAGGGCAAACGGCTCTGCCGTTACAATCGGTGCTGTTGCATTTTCCTTGAATTTTCCGCGTCGCTTGCCTTATGAGACGAAGCACAAGGCGGAATGCCCGCACCGAAGTTTTGAACGGTTCTAAACTAGGTTTTAGAAAAGCTGACTGCTTTCGTCAAGACAAGATCGGCACTGAAACCGCAATTCGAACCAGAAACATTCCCGGAGAGCCAATGCCCGAGATTATCTTCAACGGACCAGCCGGTCGACTGGAAGGTCGCTACCAGCCTTCGAAGCAGAAGAGCGCCCCGATCGCCATCGTCCTGCACCCGCACCCCCAGTTCGGCGGCACGATGAACAACCAGATCGTCTACCAGCTTTTCTACATGTTTCAGAAGCGCGGTTTCACGACGCTCCGGTTCAACTTCCGCGGTATCGGGCGAAGCCAGGGTGAGTTTGATCATGGTGCCGGCGAGCTTTCCGACGCGGCGTCTGCGCTCGACTGGGTGCAGAGCCTGCATCCCGATTCAAAGAGCTGCTGGGTTGCCGGTTACTCCTTCGGCGCCTGGATCGGCATGCAACTCTTGATGCGCCGTCCGGAAATCGAAGGCTTCATGGCGGTCGCGCCGCAGCCGAACATCTATGACTTCTCGTTCCTCGCCCCTTGCCCCTCGTCCGGGCTGATTATCAACGGCGATTCCGACAAGGTTGCCCCCGAGAAGGACGTCAACGGCCTCGTCGACAAGCTGAAGGCGCAGAAAGGCATCCTGATCACGCACAAGACCGTGCCCGGCGCGAACCATTTCTTCAACGGCCAGATCGAGAATCTGATGGCCGAATGCGAAGACTATCTCGATCGCCGTCTTAACGGCGAACTGACGCCGGAGCCGGCCGCCAAGCGCATCCGCTGACAGATGGATTGTACCAAGCCGTCTCGCGCGCGGATGAGCACGCGAGACGCGCTTAACAAAAGGCGGCGTCTAGCTCCGTCCGACCCAATGCGGGACTGCCGGCTTGACGACGTGTGTCGGCGTTTCGGCGCACTCAACCCTGTTTCGTCCAGCGGCCTTGGCGGCATAAAGCGCCTTGTCCGCACGTCGCATGGCCAATTCAAGCGGCTCGTTTACGACGACAGTAGCGACGCCGAAGCTGGCGGTAACCGTCGCGTTGTCAGGCAGGCCGTCAATCTGCATCGATGCCATCGCCGCGCGGATGCCATGGGCGAGCACACGCGCCTCGGACAGGCTCGTGAGGGGAAGAAACACGGCAAATTCCTCGCCTCCAAGGCGTCCGGCAACGGCGCGGCTCGGCATCAGGTCGTGAAGGAGGCATGAAAACCGCCGGATCACCTCGTCTCCGGCATGATGGCCGTAACTGTCGTTCACCTGCTTGAAATGGTCGAGGTCGGTAAGGATGAGAGCGCCAGGATTTTCGGCGCCGCGTCGCTCCAGCATCGGAGCAAGACGCTCCATGAAGCCCCGGCGATTGTAGAGGCCCGAAAGGGCGTCGATTTCAGAGCTGGCCCTGGCGTCGTCAATGATATCCTTGACCATGACGCCGAGCATTGCGAGGCCGGTTCCGACGATCAGCATGGCTCCAAGAGCCTGCGAAATCAGCGCGAACGGGCTGGAGACATAATCGGCTGCCGTTCTTCCTGCGCCTGCTGCCACGGCAGCGTAGATCTTCGCAAGGTAGTAGGCCGCACTCAACATCAGAAGCCAGAGCAGGATTCGGTCGGCGTAGTTTTTCCGCCGCGACCGGACGATAGCCGACGCGGACCACGCCTGTATCAGGAAGAACGGCATCTGGTAAAAGAAAGCGTGCTGCAAGGTCCCGCGCGGAAGGTCGTAAATCAGGAGATCCACGATGACCGAACCGATGAAGAAAGCTGCAAGCAGCGCCGGCCGGGCCGGCACCTGATAAAGCAGCCCAAGCCCGACGCGAAGCAGGCTGAAGCCCCCGAGGACACTCGCGAAAGCGGCTATCGCGAACAGGCGGGGAAACGGGCTGAAAGGCAGAACCGCTTCAAACACCGCCGCCAAGGAGGCGACAGCGAAACAGGCAGCTATCCAGATCGCCGGCCGGCCCGAGCGGCTTTTTGCCGCGACGACGAGGAATGCGACCACAAAAATCTGGGCGACAATAAAATTCACGGCCAGAAGGGAAATCGCACCACCCATTCGACAGCTTCCGAACAGCTCCGATTGCGAATCACCGATCCGCATAAGTCTCACACACGGGAAGCTATCCTAGCGGCGGAGTACGAAGAAACAATTAGAGCACAAGGAAAAGTGTGAAGTTGCTGTCAAGGCCGTTCGCCGTATGTTGTCCCTTGATCAGGTTCGGTATCTATCGCCTGCGATGCAAATCGACCACCACTCACGGGGCGATCGACGCCGGTCGTTTCGGGGTAGGTCAACGGCAAGCCACGCAGTGACCTCACTGCCAGATACGCCCACGCCTCGGCCTCCATCGAATCGCCGTTTAATTCCAGTGCTTCAGCGGTAAGCACGCGGCCGTGCGCGGTATCGGCGAGCGCCGTCAGATCCTTCATGATGGTCGGATTGAGCCGGCCGCCGCCGCAGATCACATAGGTCGCCGGTGCCTCCGGAAGATGCCCTGCCGATTTGAAAATGGCTGCGGCGGTGACGTAGGCGAGCGTGCGCGCGCCGTCTTCCAGGCCTGCGTCGGCGCCCGAGGGTGGCGCGAAGTCGTTACGGTCGAGCGAGCGGCGCTTCTCCGCGGTAAAGAACGGATGAGAGAGATAGCGGTCGGCGAGTTCTGGCACGATCGTGCCTTCGCTCGCGATCATGCCGCCCTGATCATAAGGGACACCGGCATGGGCCTCCACCCATTGGTCGATCAGCGTATTGCCGGGACCGCTGTCATAGGCGACGATTCGCCCGTCCGCGCCAACGAAAGTGAGGTTGGAGATACCACCGATGTTGACGAAGACAACCGGTGCGTCGATCGCCCGCTTTTCCGACAAGCCATGTGCCAGCGCGGCGTGGTAGACCGGAATGAGCGGCGCACCCTGGCCGCCATGGATCATGTCGTTGGCCCGCATATCGTAGACGATGTCGATTTGTGTTTCGCGCGCCAGCAGGTCTCCGTCGCCGATCTGCACCGTCAATCCCTCGTCGGGGCGGTGCAGGACTGTTTGCCCATGGAAACCTATTACATCAATATTCTCGGGCAATAGATTGTTTTCACGCAGAAATGCCATGACTGCCTCCGCATGGCGCAGCGTTAAGTCCCGCTCCAGTTGGGCGAGTGTCCCCGGCCTTTCCGTTCGGACGGTGATCGATTTGGCGTCTTCAAGCCCCTGTTTCAGCCGTGCTCGAAAATGCGCATCATAGGCGTATCCGGCCGAAGGGCCTCTCTCAACGATGTTCTCGCCGTCGGTCCGGAGCAGCGCGACGTCGATGCCGTCCATGCTCGTGCCGCTCATCAGGCCGATCGCCGTCAAGAGCTTGCCCATTGATTCCTCCGCGCTGGTCGCCTCGATCGATGCCGGCAGGAACAGACACTGTTCCTCGTCCGCCTCGCCGTTCATAACAAAATGCCCGCCAACCAAAAACGTGCACTTTCGACAAAACAATGATAAACGCCGGCCGCAGACGTCCTACCCAGCCGAAAGAAACAGGTTATGTCCGAGTTCAAGTCCGAATTCCTCCATACGCTCAGCGAGCGCGGTTTCATCCATCAGACCTCCGATGATGCCGGGCTCGACCAGCTGTTCCGTACGGAAACCGTGACTGCCTATATCGGCTTCGATCCTACCGCACCGAGTCTCCATGCGGGCGGTCTCATTCAGATCATGATGCTTCACTGGCTGCAGGCGACCGGGCACCGACCGATCTCGCTCATGGGTGGCGGCACCGGCATGGTCGGTGATCCGTCCTTCAAGGACGAGGCGCGGCAACTGATGACGCCGCAGACGATCGCGGCCAACATTGCCAGCATCAAGACGGTATTTTCCAACTACCTGAAATACGGAGAAGGACCGACGGACGCATTGATGATCAACAATGCGGACTGGCTGCTTGGCATCAACTACCTCGAATTCCTGCGTGATGTCGGTCGCCACTTCTCGGTAAACCGCATGCTGTCGTTCGACAGCGTCAAGACGCGGCTCGATCGCGAACAGTCGCTGTCGTTCCTCGAATTCAATTACATGATCCTCCAGGCCTATGATTTCGTGGAACTCCACAAGCGGACGGGATGCCGGCTGCAAATGGGCGGTTCGGATCAATGGGGCAACATCGTCAACGGCATCGATCTCGGCCACCGCATGGGCACGCCGCAGCTGTACGCGCTCACATCGCCGCTTCTGACCACGGCGTCCGGCGCCAAGATGGGCAAGTCGGTCACCGGCGCCATTTGGCTCAATCCCGATATGCTCGGCGCTTACGACTTCTGGCAATACTGGCGCAATACCGAGGATGCTGACGTCGTCCGTTTCCTGAAGCTCTACACGACCTTGCCGATGACGGAGATCAATCGTCTGGCCAAGCTCGGCGGTTCCGAGATCAACGAGGTCAAGAAGATCCTCGCGACGGAAATCACGGCCATGCTGCACGGGCGCCCGGCCGCCGAGCAGGCAGCCGAAACGGCGCGCAAGACCTTCGAGGAAGGCGCGCTTGCCGAGAACCTGCCGTCGGTCGAAGTCCCCGGCTCCGAACTCAAGGCCGGCGTCGGGTTACTGACGCTCATCGTGCGGGCCGGTCTGGCGGCCTCCAATGGCGAAGCGCGACGCCACGTCCAGGGCGGTGCTGTGAGAATCAACGACGAAGCGATCAGCGACGAACGTCGTGTCGTGGCGTATGACGACATCGCCGGCGGCGTCATCAAGCTTTCGCTCGGCAAGAAGAAGCATATCCTGGTGCGACCGGCCTGAGCCGCATGGGAGAGTCCTTTGCGCATCTGATAAGACGCGCGCCGCTATAGAACGGGAGGGGAAGCTGCAGCTTCCCCTCCCGTTCTCGTTTTTGCATTTTGCTGTCGATGGACTCCGCGGTAATACCGCCATGGTCCGGATCGATCGTCTCACTGAAACTCGAAAATGCTGCGGAACACGCCGGGCGCGATGATTGACAACGGGTTGATCGTGAGTTGGGGTTGCGTGAATTGGCCGGTCAGCTTGAAGGTGATGCCGAGCAGGCCGCGATCACGGCCGTTGCCGAGGAGAACTCCGATCAGTGGAAGTTCGCCGAACAGCCGGTTCAGGCCGTAGGCCGGCATGAAGGTACCCGTCATGTCCATCCGATCCCGCGAGTCGCGGACGGTGCCCTGGAATGTCGCCCCGACATTGACGCCGCGCAGGATGCCGCTTTCGACGCGGATCGTGCCCTGATCCAGGAAGAGTTGAGCGAAGCCGCGGTCGAACTGCGCGGTGCTCACGTCGATATCACGCCGAACCGCCTCATTAAGGCTACGGCCATCCTCTCCCGCCGGCGTCGAGACCATGGATTGCAGCCGCTGTTCACCGACGAGCGAGAATTTGCGCACATCCACAGCGCCGCGCCAGGAACGCGCGCCACGGTCGCGCAGCCTAAGATTCATCAGGCCGCCGCGCATGTTGCGATAGATATCGGCAAAGCGCGCCAGCGAGCCTGCGTCACCGGTTGTCAGTTCCAGTATGTTGTCGGCGCCGGATTTGGCGCTCTTGGCGACAACCGCTTGCCCGCTCCCGGTCACAGCCGAAAAGTCGATATCCTCGATCTGTTGCCCGCGGGCCGAATAGAAGAAGCGCACATTGGACAAGACTTCGCCATTGAAGCCCGTGACCTGGTCAAGCCGGGCTTTGAGCGTGATATTGCCACTGTCAGCCGAGTCGGATCCGGCTTTCACGCGCACCAGCGCCGGTCTGATGTCCGCTGCCCGACCTGTCAGGCCAACAGCATAACCGCCCTTGTTCCGATCGATCGTGACGGCAAAATTGTCTCCGCCTGCAAGGCGCACACCGTTCAACTCGGCCGATGCAAGGCCGGCGTCGTCGACGCGCAGACGACCTGCAGCACCGAACCCGTCGCCAGCGATATCGAAATCGCCGATCTCGGTTACTCCGTCGCTTGCCTTGACGGTGAATTGGGCTTTGGCTGGGATTCCGGCTCCCTTGCTCCAGCCGATCCAGGGCAGCGACAGCGACGCCTTGCCGAGATCCGCCTTGACGGATTGGCTGCCGTCGTCCGCCATCGATACGTCGACACCCACTGGCCCGCTGACGCTGCCGGACAAGGCCGGAGCGATCTTCCGTCGGGCGGCGTCGTCGAGCGTTCCGGAGATTTCGCGTGTTCGCTTCACGTTTGCCTTGCTGTCCACCGGCTCGGTCAGTGCGATCCGCATCTTGGAACCGTCGATCAGTGCATCGGCCTCAAGTACCGCCTGGGCGTTGTCGATCCGCATGGTGCCCGCCAGGTTCGCGATGGAACGACCTGAGATGGGACGGTTAATCGTCACGTCCTGTAGCTGCATCTCCGCCTGCCAGAGAGGCGACGGCGGCTTCTGATCCGAAATCAGGCCGAACCGCGCCCCAACCAAGGCGGTCATCGGCCCGGTGAAATCCTGAGGCACGAATGGTGTCTTCTGGAGAGCACGGATCGGTTTGTAAGCGACCAGTTCGGCAATAGCGTCGGCCTGCCCGCCGACTTCGATCTTCATTTCCGCCATCAACGGCTTTGAATAGACATCGGGTATGATGAAGTCGCCGCCGTTCAACGCGACCGAGCGCCCGGACGGGAAATAGGCGGCCCCCCGCTCGACGTCGACGACCATGCGCTCGCCGCTGAGCTTGAAATGGCCCGCCGTGTCGCGAAGCGGCGGGATATCGCCGGCGATATTGATCCGGGTGTCTTCGATGTCGAAGTTTATGTTGAGCTCATGCTCGTTGAGCCTGAGGTCGCCCTTGTTGTTGGCGATCCGTCCCTCGGCTATCGAAACCTCGATCCGCGCGTCGGTAACCGTGCCGCCGAAGAGATTGCCGATCGCCCATCGTCTCGCTCCCTTGGCAATCCACCAAGGCCACAATTGCTTGACGGCGGTGGAATGCATCTGATCGCTGAGCATGGCGAAGCTGATCTGCGGCGACGTCTTGCCGAAGGTCACAGACAGCGAACCGGCCATGGAACCAAGCGGGCTCGATATCGCCAGTTGGTCGAAAATAAGCCTGTGACTGCCGGCCTCGAAGCGTCCGCTTGCCTTAGCGTCGAAGGCAAGCGGGCTATCCTGTATGTCTTCAGGGTCCGAGCTTGCGTTCCTCAACAGAAGGTCAACGGCGAAGCCCTTTTGGCTGGCCTCTGCAACCTTGTCGAGATCGATGAGGGCGCCGGTAAAAGGAAAGCTCGAGCGTCCGATCTTGACGATGGACGGCAATATTTCGACCGAGGCGCGGTCAAAATCATAGGAGACATTCAGTTCCGAGGGATTGAGCGCGGAAACAAGGCCACCGGCATGGAACGACCCCTGCGATGTCCTGATGCCGACGTCCAGCGCCGGCTTCTGGCCGTCAGCCGCGCGGGTGGCCTTCAGGCTGACGTCCGCCGCCGCCTCGACACCGAAGGCTTCCTCGCTTCCCGATTTGCCGTGATAGAGAAAGGGAGAGAGCGGCAAAGCACTGACGGTCCCTTCGAAGCCGCCGATGCGGCCATTCTCGCCGAGGGCCCTGGCGGTCAATTGCGCTTCGATCCCGTCGATCGCGACCGTTCCGTCGACGCGCATGGAGCTGTCGGGGTCGTGCGTGAACTCCAGCGTTTTCACTTCCACGGGAACGACGCGACCACGCGAGCCCGTGACTGAGAGGCTGAAATCGGAGAGCAGCACGGTTTGAGTCGCCCTGCCCGCGGTCAGCCGCGACATGCGATCGGCCTGCGCAAACAACTTCTCGAGCGCATCGCCGACATCGGCGATGCGGATCGTGGTGAGGTCGATCGGTTCGCCGCGTGGCAGCAAACCTGTATCGAGCTGGCCTTCTTCGGCCTCGAGACGCGACACGGCGATGCGTCCGGTCATCAGGGCGAAGGGATCGAGTGCTATCGAAATTGCGCCGAGCTTGGCGAGATGGCGGCCCGACCCTCTTTCCTTGAGCGTCACCCCGCGCGCCTTTAGTGCAAGCGCACCACCGCTGGTCATGCGGAGAACGGTGCTCTCGACATCGGCATTGTAGTTTTCGCCAAGAGCGGCGTTCAGCGCCGTGCGCGCCCGCCGGTTGAGCGGCCCGTCGACCAGGCCGCTTTCGATGGCGGCGACAAGGGACGCCACGACGAGGAAAGCGAGCAGCGAGCAGCACAGTATGATCTTGCCGAGAAAACGCATGGCGCCGCCCGGCCGAGGCGCATGCACGATCACCGGATCATGGGCCTGCGCCGAAGGCAGCTCGTGCAGCGCGATGATGTCTTCCTTGCGAAAGCAAACCCTTTCGCCGCGGATATCGCTCATCGGTGCCGGCGCCCTCCAGCTAAGTGCGGCATTGCATATTTCCTTGTAAGACCAGTCGCCGCGCGCGAGGGCCGGACCTTTCTTTCACCCATGTAGATCACAATTTGTCGAGCCACGTCACCACGCGTCCCTGCCGATGCTGTGGAAAGGCTCGCTACCGCCCCGGTTTTTGCATGACGAAACGCCGACCAGACTCCTAGCCGGGGAAGCCGTCCGCCGCCTGTCAAATTTATCACATATGCGCTGGACGGCCGTCGTTGATTTTCGATATGCCCTACAGCGTCCTTTGTGCGTCGTTTCAGACGGACAAAGGACGCTGTAGCACTTTGAATCGCTGCATGTTTTTTGTCCTTAAATCGACTGCGATTTCAGGAAACATGCAGTAGCTGCCGAATGTCTGCAAAACTTGGCGTAAGAAAGGTTAAATCATGGCACGATTAGGACCAGGTGATGTCGCACCCGACTTTGAACTTCCTCGCGACGGTGGTGGTTCAATCTCGCTCTCCGCTCTCCGCGGCAAACCGGTGGTGCTCTTTTTCTATCCCAAGGACGATACCAAGGCCTGCACCGAGGAAGCGATCT
Source organism: Sinorhizobium mexicanum (assembly GCF_013488225.1). Classification (NCBI taxonomy): domain Bacteria; kingdom Pseudomonadati; phylum Pseudomonadota; class Alphaproteobacteria; order Hyphomicrobiales; family Rhizobiaceae; genus Sinorhizobium; species Sinorhizobium mexicanum. The sequence continues at coordinate 2,119,133 of NZ_CP041238.1, forward strand.
CCTTCTCGAGCCTCGCCAACGATTTCGCGGCGGCGGGCGTCGTTCTGATCGGGCTCTCGCCCGATTCGGTTAAAAGGCACGACCGCTTCGCCAAGAAGCACAATCTCACCGTTATGCTGGCGGCGGACGAAGAAAAGAACGTCGTCAATGCCTACGGCGTCTGGGCGGAGAAGACCCTGTATGGGCGCAAATACATGGGCGTCGAGCGTACGACATTCCTGATAAACCCGGATGGGACCATCAACCGGGTCTGGAAAAAGGTCAGGGTTGCCGGCCACGCGAGCGAGGTTCTGGCGGCCGCGAAGACGCTTTGAACCGAGAGAAGCGAGAGATGACCGACCTTCCGCAGTTCCACAGTTTGCGAGGCGCTGCCGTCGAGGCGATCCGCACGCCGGACCTTCAGCAAAAGACTGAGTTGGCGCAGGCGGCGGCGCGACGTTGGCAAGGGAGAAAGCTGTCGTTGCGCTCCCCGCTAGATCGTTCGGTTCCCGAGCGTCCAGGACGTCCGGCGAAACCCGTGCTCACGCCGCCGACCCAGGTCAAGCGGCGCTCGCTCGGTTCATTGAAAGGGCGCATCGCGCTCCTGCACGCGATCGCGCATATCGAATTGAACGCCGTCGACCTGGCGCTCGATATCGTCGCCCGCTTTGCCTCGGAAGCTGTGCCCAATTCTTTCTTCGACGGATGGATGCAGGTCGCCTTCGAGGAGGCGAAACATTTTCGGATGGTGCGGCAGAGGCTGAACGACCTTGGTGCGGACTATGGCGATCTGCCCGCGCATGACGGGCTGTGGCAGGCCGCGCACGATACGCGGAACGACCTGACCGCGCGCCTTGCCGTCGTCCCGCTCATACTCGAAGCCCGCGGTCTTGACGTCACGCCGGCTCTGCAGGCGAAAATGCGCGAAACCGGCGATCACGAAAGTGCTGCCGTTCTGGATGTGATCTACGAAGACGAAAAGGGGCACGTCGCCGTCGGGGCAAAATGGTTCCGCTTCCTGTGCGCCCGACAAAAGAAAGATCCGGCCGCAACGTTTCAGGCGCTCGTGCGGGCGAATTTTCGCGGACCGCTGAAGGCCCCGTTCAATGATATTGCGCGCGCGGAAGCTGGTTTGACGCCGTCCTTCTATCGCTCGATGACAGCGTCCACCAACATCTGATATCGGCCCACGCTCAATCGTTTGTTAACCCTAATAAAGTGTAATCGCTCCCGGGCAACGCGAGGTGGTTCGCATCCGGCTGGGGGTGATGTGGTGTCTGGTCGTTCGGCAAACGGCGCCTTTCGAAAGCGCAAGCAAAGCCACGTGCTTATCCTGGCGAGCGGCGACAAGGTGCGACACATGACCGTCCGCCCGTGGATGGCGGCGCTGGCTGCCTCCGTCATCGGGGTCTTCAGCATTGGTTATCTGGCGGCCACGACCTACCTAGTCCTGCGCGACGACCTCATTGGTGGCACGATCGCTCGCCAAGCCCGTATGCAACACGAATACGAAGACCGAATCACTGCTCTCAGGGCGCAAGTAGATCGGGTGACGAGCCGGCAATTGCTGGACCAGCAAGTCGTCGAGGACAAAGTCGAGAAGCTCCTGCAGCAGCAGTCGGCGCTATCTTCGCGCAGTGACAAGCTTGGTGCCTTGGCGGCAAGTGCCGACACTTCCGAAGGCCTAGGCGATGAGGCATCTCCTGCGGCTGACCCGCTCGCTTTCGATAAGCCTGCAGATGCGAAAGCTGGGGTGGAGGCAATTGAAGAGATCATGGGGTTGAACAGGGAGGCCGGCGCAACGCCGATCCGCCTCGGCGCCCTCGGCTACGCACCTGCCCAGCCCGAAAATGGCGAAAAGGAAACCGTCTCCGATCGGGCGGACCGGATATTTTCCAAAGTCACGCTTTCGCTCAAGGACGTCGAGCGCGATCAGATGGCCCGCATGGAGCATTTGACGAGCAGCGCGAACCGGACGTCTGAAACCATCAGGACGATCGTTGAGCGCACCGGCGTCACACTGTCGGCCGGCACGACGGAGGCTGCTGCGAGCAAGGTCGATGGAAATGCGATCGGCGGACCGTTCGTCGAACCGCAGGATGAGGACCCGTTCGGGAAATCGCTTGCCGCGCTCGATAGCGCGCTTTTGGAATTGGAGGAAACCCGCGACGCCGCCCGCAAGTTGCCGCTCCTAAGTCCGGCACCCGCCAGCGATGTCACCAGCAATTTCGGCAACCGGCTGGATCCGTTTATGGGGCGACTGGCGCTTCACGCGGGCATCGATTTTCGAGTATCGATCGGCACGCGCATTCGCTCGGCGGCCGCTGGGACCGTCACCACGGCCGGCCCGACGGGCGGGTACGGCAATATGGTCGAAATCGATCATGGCAACGGCGTCGTAACCCGTTATGCCCACCTGTCGGTCATTCTCGTCAATGTCGGCGACCATGTGCGAGCAGACGACGTCATCGCCAAGTCCGGAAGCACCGGGCGATCGACGGGTCCGCATCTGCATTATGAAGTTCGCTTGGACGGCCGCGCCATCGATCCAGTGCATTTTCTTCGCGCCGGCACGAAGCTCGCGGGCTTGATGAACTGACGTCTACGAGCGCTAATATCGTCTCCTTACGCTTGACAAGAAATGGACAGATTCGCACTCGTTTACCTTTCATTGCTTCAACGTGCTGGATTTCTTGACTTTCGGCGCCTTTCGGCTTAAGAGCGCCGCCACGTGGTGGCGCATTTTCCATCGATCGAGCAGTGTTCTATTGAACCGGAACGGAAACAGTTTCCCCTTTGACCAATTTTGCTGACCTTGGCCTGAGCCAAAAAGTTCTCTCCGCCGTTACCGATGCGGGCTACGCAACTCCTACTCCGATCCAGGCCGGGGCCATCCCTCCGGCGCTGCAACGCCGTGACATTCTGGGTATAGCACAGACCGGAACCGGCAAGACGGCGTCCTTCGTTTTGCCGATGCTGACGCTGTTGGAAAAGGGTCGTGCCCGCGCCCGCATGCCGCGCACGCTGATCCTCGAGCCGACGCGCGAGCTCGCCGCGCAGGTCGCGGAGAACTTTGACAAGTACGGCAAGAACCACAAGCTCAACATCGCGCTTTTGATCGGTGGCGTTTCCTTTGATGAACAGGACCGCAAGCTCGAGCGCGGAGCCGATGTGCTGATCTGCACCCCCGGCCGCCTGCTCGACCACTTCGAGCGCGGCAAGTTGCTGATGACCGGCGTCGAGATCCTTGTCATCGACGAAGCGGACCGCATGCTCGACATGGGTTTCATCCCTGACATCGAACGAATCGCGAAGCTCATTCCCTTCACACGCCAAACGCTGTTCTTCTCGGCGACGATGCCGCCGGAAATCCAGAAGCTTGCCGACCGCTTCCTGCAGAATCCGGAGCGTGTGGAGGTGGCCCGTCCGGCCTCTACCGCGAACACCGTGACGCAGCGGTTCGTTGCCGCACATGCCAAGGACTATGAGAAACGCGCCGTCCTGCGCGATCTGATCCGCGCCCAGGACGAATTGAAGAACGCAATCATCTTCTGCAATCGCAAGAAGGACGTTGCTGATCTGTTCCGTTCGCTCGATCGCCACGGCTTCTCCGTCGGCGCATTGCATGGAGACATGGATCAGCGCTCGCGCATGGCGATGCTCGCCAATTTCAAGGACGGCAATATCAAGCTGCTCGTCGCTTCAGATGTAGCCGCGCGCGGGCTGGATATTCCCGATGTCAGCCATGTCTTCAATTTCGACGTCCCGATTCACGCGGAAGACTATGTTCACCGTATCGGCCGCACCGGCCGCGCAGGCCGTTCCGGTGCTTCTTTCACGCTCGTCACGAAGCGCGACACGAAATTCTCGGATGCCATCGAGAAGCTGATCGGCCAGAAGGTCGAGTGGCTGAACGGCGATCTTTCCGAGCTTCCGGAACCGATGGAAAGCCATGACACCGGTCGCAAGGATCGTGGCCGCGATCGTCATAAGGACCGCAAAAAAGATGTGGAACGTTCCGGCAGGGGCCGCTCCGAACATAGATCTGATACTGCCTATGCCGATAGTGCGGCTGAACTCGAACCAGTCGCGGAAAGGGCGGAAGCGGTGAAACCGGAACGCAATGCAGACAATGGGCGCGGCCATGCCGGCCGCAACGATCGGCCTGGCCGTGCGCAGAATGCCGCCAATGACGACAACCGCGACCGCCGCAACCGGCATCGTCGCGATCATGACGACGGTCCGACGCCCGTCGGTTTTGGCGATGAGATCCCGGCCTTCATGTTGATCGCCGGCAAGGCTTGACTTTCGGCCTCATGGCACTTCCCGGCGTCGATTTCCCCGGTGTTGGTTGCGGACTCGCAATCGTGCGCGACGGCAAGATCCTGCTTTGCCGGCGCCTCAAGGCGCCAGAGGCGGGCCACTGGAACATCGTCGGGGGCAAGGTCGACCATATGGAACGCGCCGAGAATGCGGCGCGCCGAGAGGCGGAAGAGGAAAGCGGCCTTTCGATCCATTCGACCCGCTTTCTCTGCGTCAGCGAACAGGTGATCGAAGCCGACCAGCAGCACTGGATTTCGCTCATCTACGTCACGGAAGATTTTTCAGGTGAGCCGCATCTCACCGAACCGGACAAGCTCTCCGACATCGGCTGGTTTGATCTTTCCGCCCTGCCCCAGCCGCTCTCGCGTTTCGCCGCCGACGCGCTTCGGGCCCTCGCCTGAGCTCTTGGCCTCGTTAGTTCGGGCAGCACCACTCTACTTTCTTGTTCTGAGCGCCGCCGCGTAGGCGATCCTCACCCAGCGCGCCATTTCGTCCGGGTCGTCGAGTGCCGGATCGGGAATGCTCCAATAGGGCATCTTCACGCTTTTGCCTTTGCCGTCGTAGGCCCACTGGCGGCAGCCCGCCTGCTCGTACTCGGGCGCCGATTCGGCGTCGCCTTTGAGAAGGATTTCGCCGTCGACTTCGAGCGCGAAGATCACGCCTTCGAAATAGATGCCCTTGCCGCCGAACATGCGGCGGATCGTCACCGGTCCCAGCGTTTCGAACATCTCCTCGATCGCCGCATTGTCCATCGTCACTCCTTCAGTACGCCGCCTGCGGCGATGATTGCGTCCGGGGTGTCGAGATCAAGGCGCGCCGCTTCACCAAGCTCGACGTCGATGACCGGGAGCCCGCATCGTTCGACGATATGCCGTGCCCCGACGTCGCCGACGAGTTGCCTGACCGCGGCGAAGGTCTCTTTCGGCAGGATGACGGGATTGCCGCGCTGGCCTTGCGAAACGGCGCGCACGACCGCTTGCCTGCCTTCGCCGTCGAAGACTTCAATCATCTTGTGCAGGTGATCGGCGGTAATACCCGGCATGTCCGCCAGCATCACGAGAGCGCCGCCTGCCTCCGTTCCGAGCGCGGTCACGCCTGCTACCAGCGAAGAGGCCATGCCGGCGGTGTAGTCCGGATTCGAGGCAAACTCCACAGGCAGGCCTGCGAGCGCGGCGCGAATATCCGCTTCGCGGTGTCCGGTTACGACGACCACCTTTCCGGCATCGGCGGCGAGTGCGGTTTCGACTGTGCGCCGGACCAGTGGAACGCCGTCGAACTCGGCCAGGAGCTTGTGTCCGCCGCTAGCCCCCATCCTGCTTGCCCGCCCCGCAGCCAGGACGACGATTCGTGCCGGGCCTCGCGGTGGATTGGCGGTTTGCTCTCGCGGCTGCGGCCGCGTCGGGATCTCGTTCAGAAGGCCGCCGACACCGAGGCCGGTTATATCCTCAGAATTCGGCCATTCACCGGCAAGCAGGCGGTCGAGAATCCAGTCGAACCCGTTTTCCCTGGGACTGCGTGCGCAACCCGGTGCCCCGACGACAGGACTTTCGGCAATTCGGCCCAGGACCAGAAGATTGCCCGGATCGACCGGCATTCCGACATGTTCGACGACTCCGCCTGCGCGTCGGATTGCCGCCGGAATCACGTCGTCCGGATCGGAGACTGCCGAAGCGCCGAAGATGACGATCAGGTCATGGGCCGGCTTGAGATCGGCGATGGCGGCGGCAACCGCCGCCTCCGTATGCGCCACACGACGTTCCGTGACGAGATGGCTTCCGGAGCGCAAGAGCCGGGCTGCGAGAACCGCATGGGTCTTGTCCATCACTTGCGGCTTGAGCGACGGCAACTCGGTTGCGATCAGTCCCGCGCGGTGTGGCACGAACGGTTTCACCTCAAAGGCAGGCTCCGCTCGCAGTATACGCTCCGCCTGTTCGACGAACGGCTCCGCTACCGCCAGTGGGATGATCTTGATCGTCGCCACCATGTCGCCCGTTTCAACCGCCGTGTGATCGGCGAGACAGGCGAGCGTGATCGCCGGATCGATCCGGTTCAGCCGGTCGACGACAGTGCGGTTTGCAACGAAAAGGCCAGAAACGGTGGCGTGGGCATTCACCCGGCCGGTCGCTGCTTTTGAAAAGCGCAGGTGGTCGGGAGCGATCGCCGCGGCGATGCGTGCCGCCGCCTCGTTTTCGAGTAGGTCATCGGCATCGAGCCGGGCGACGATGACCTCCTCCACACCGGCTTCGGCAAACGTCGCGATGTCCGTTCGGCTCAGCCGGTGGCCTTTCGGCAATCGCTGCGCTCCGGTTTTCATTGCGTGTGCAAGAACAGCGCCCTCGGCATCGGCGAGCCGTGCGGGACCAAATCTCATCTTGCACCTCCCGCCCGGCCCGTCGGATCACGGCGGCGCAGGGCTTCGATGATCTCGGCCAGGATCGCGACGGCAATTTCGGCGGGGCTCGCCGCGCCAATGTCGAGGCCGATCGGGGCCTTGATCCGATCGATGGCGTCCGTGGGCACGCCTGCCTGTCCCAATCGTTCGACGCGTGCTGCATGCGTTTTGCGGCTGCCGAGCGCGCCCACATAGAAACAGCGCGCTTCCAGAGCCGCCCGGATCGGATGATCGTCGATCTTCGGATCATGCGTAAGCGCGGCGAGTGCCGTGTAGCGGTCGAGTGGCCTCGAAGGCAGAACGTCTTCCGGCCATTCAGCCAGGAGTTCGACGGCACGGAACCGCTCAGGTGTCGCGAACGCAGTGCGCGGATCTATGATCGTCATGTCGAATCCGGCAACCGTCGCCAGCTCGGCAAGCGCCTGGGAGATGTGAACGGCGCCGATCGCAACGATGCGCGGTGGCGGCAGATGGACATTGACGAAGAGCGATCGTCCCTCGACCGCCGCAACGCCTGCGCGTCCCGAGCGCAATGCCGCGACGATCAGGCCGTCCCATTCCGGCGGAAAGCGCGCGCCTTCGAGAAAAACCTGACTGGCGCCGTCCGAAAGATCGGTGACGACCACGGCCGCCCGTCGCGCGGCACGCGCTGCATTGATTGCTTGAAGGGTGGAGCGTTCCATCGTCAGCCGTCAACTCTTTCGACATAGACCCGGATGCGGCCGCCGCAGGAAAGGCCGACGCGCCAGGCCGTCTCGTCGGCAACACCGAATTCGAGGATCTTGGGTGTTCCTGATTCGATGATGTCCATTGCCTCGGCGATGACGGCGCCTTCGACGCATCCGCCTGAGACGGATCCCTGGAAATTCCCTTCTTCATCGATCACCAGATGGCTGCCGATCGGTCGCGGTGCAGAACCCCATGTCTCGATGACGGTCGCAAGCGCCACTTTGCGTCCGTCGTTGCACCAGGTTTCGGCGATCTTCAGCGGGTCAAGAATATTGGGCTCATTCGACATGTTGGCTACCCGTTGTTTGTGTCTCATGCCGTTCGCGCACGCAGAAAGCGTCGCGGATCGGCGCCCTGCACACCTTGACCGGACAGCGACTTCACCAGTTCGGCCACAGACTCAAGATTGTGCACCGCCCGGAATTCGTCAACATGCGGCAGCATGGCCCGGACGCCCCGGGCGCGTGCTTCAAAACCGTCGAAGCGCAGCAGCGGGTTGAGCCAGATGAGGCGCCGGCAAGAGCGATGCAGTCGATCGATCTCGACTTCGAGTTCTGCCGTGTCATCGCGCTCGAGGCCGTCGGTGATCAGGAGGACGATGGCACCCTGCCCGAGCACCCGGCGCAACCAACGCCGGTTGAATTCGTGAAGCGTTTCTCCAATGCGTGTGCCACCAGACCAATCCTTGACCGCTGCCACGCATTCGTCGAGCGCTTCGTCGGGATCGCGGTTGCGCATCTGGCGCGTGACATTCGTCAGCCGCGTCCCGAAAAGAAACGTGTGAACGCGTTGTCGCTGTTCCGTCAGCGCGTGCAGGAAATGCAGGAAAATCCGCGTGTACTGGCTCATCGATCCAGAAATATCGGCGAGCACGACGAGCGGCGGGTGAACAAGGCGCGGCTCGCGAAAGCGCGGCAGAATCAACTCGCCGCCAAAGCGCATTGCATCGCGCATGGTGGCGCGCGGATCGATCCGCGCTGGCCGATGGGCAGCGCGAAAGCGACGGGTTCGGACGCGATCCAGCGGCAATATCAGGGATGACAAGACCTTCCGCGCCTCCGCGATCTCCGCGGCGGTCATCTGCGCGAAATCCGCCTTGCGGAAGAGCTCGCGACCGGAGACCGTGTCGCGGGCATCTATCTCGATTTCCGGTTCGTCGCGCGGCGGACGGGCGTCGTCCCTTCCTGCGAGGAGTGCCTCGCGGAGTCGCTCCGCGCCCGCACGCCTAGCGCGATCTTCCCCCTGCCGCTCGGGTGCAATCGGCGACAGAAGAGCGATCATCTTCTGGACGAGGTCGCGCGACCGCCAGAAGAGGTTGAACGCTTCGTCGAACAGCAGCTGGTCCTCATGACGCTTGACGAACGTGCATTGAAGGGCGGCATAAAACTCGTTGCGAGACCCGATCCCGATCAAGGTAGCGGCATCGATGGCGTCAGCAATTGCGGCGGGACCTATTCTCATTCCTGCCCTTCGAAGAGCGCGGGCAAAGAATACGATGTTGTCGGCAAGTTTGCCGTCGCCCGGCGCGACAGAAGAAACTGCGACCGAAGAAACTATTTGGTCGTCCACCATGACGGTCAGCCCTGAGCCAGGAGTTCGGCCTTGACCTCGGCAAGCAGCTTGCGCCCCTCCGCACCCTCGATCCGGGCGATATCATCCTGGTATTTGAGCAGCGTGCCGAGCGTGTCGGCTATCGTTTCCGGATCGAGCGCCAATCGGTCAAGTTCGGTGAGCGCCGTCGCCCAGTCGATCGTCTCCGCCACGCCGGGGTTCTTGAAGAGATCAATCGCCCGCAGTCTTTGGACATAGGCGACGACTTCCCGCGAGAGAGTGGCGCTACAGCCGGGCACCTTGCGCCGGATGATCTCCAGTTCCTGTGCCGCCTTCGGATAGTCGACCCAGTGATAAAGACAGCGTCGCTTCAGGGCGTCATGAATTTCGCGGGTGCGGTTGGTCGTGATGATGACGATCGGCGGCTCATCCGCTTTGATCGTCCCGAGCTCGGGGATCGTAACCTGAAAATCGGAAAGCACTTCCAGAAGGAAAGCCTCGAAAGCTTCGTCGGTGCGGTCGAGTTCGTCGATCAGGAACACCGGGGCCCGGCCCACGCCAGCGGATATTGCCTGAAGCACCGGGCGGCGGATCAGAAACCGTTCGGAGAAGATGTCGCCCTCGATCCTTTGGCGATCGACCGTGCCGGCCGCCTCCGAAAGGCGAATTTCCAGCATCTGCGCCGGATAGTTCCATTCATAGACGGCTGAGGAGACGTCGAGCCCTTCGTAGCATTGCAGCCGGATCAGCGGGCGATCGAGCGAACGGGCGAGGACCTTGGCGATCTCGGTCTTGCCGACACCGGCCTCGCCTTCCAGAAACAGCGGGCGCTTCATTTTCAGCGCCAGGAAAAGCACCGTCGCAAGTTGAGTTCCGGCGAGGTAATTCTGTGCCTCCAGCATTGCCATCGTCTCGTCGATGGATTGCGGCAGCTTTCCCGTCTCGTGTTTCGCCATGTTTCCTCCACAGCCGAAGAAAACTTATAGCGTGTGATACCCACGGTCCACATAAATGAGCGGTGGGTGCTTCTCGCCGAGGTGCATATCGACGACCTCGCCGAAGAGGATGAGATGGGTCGCCATGATCTTGACCTCGATGAGTCGGCAGTCGAAGGCGACGACGGCGTCGGTAAGAATGGGCGCGCCGGTCGTGAGCTGCGTCCATTGGCCGAACGCGAAGCGCCGGTCCATGTCGAGCTGGTCCCGGCCGGAGAAAGCATGAGCCAGCGCCCGGTGCGGCTCGCCAAGCACGTTGAGCGCGAAAGCACCGGAGCGTGCGAAGATATCGTTGCGCGGATTTGCTGCATTGAGGCAGGCAAGGATCGTCGGCGGATCGTCAGAGACCGAGCAGGACGCAGTGATCGTGACGCCGCGCCGCGTGCGCCCATCGGCCGTGGTGATGAGGTCCACATGAGCGGACATGCGGCTCATCGCGTCGCGGTAACTTATTGGGTCCAGTCGGGTCTTCTCCAACACATCTCTCTCCGGATTGATGTCTTGCACATACATAGACTCTCACGGAAAATATGAAACCCGGCCGCGCGAGATTCTTGCGGAGCAGCGGCATAGTCATGGCGTGATCGGAATGGCGAGCTCTTATTGTGCGATCTTTTCCTTTGACGGAGAGAGACACATCCTTAAAACATGGCGTCGTTGCGGGAAAAATGCATGTTTAGATTGATTGTTAAGAGCATCGTCGTTGCCGGATTGATATCGGCCTCCCCTGCCCTTGCGGCGGGTTTGAAAGTTGCCGTCGTCGCTCCCGCCGAAGGGCCCTTCGCCGCGCTTGGAAAGCAGATGGTGGACGGCGCCGCTTTTCAGGCAGAGGATCGTGGAAGTCAGGTTATCCCGATCGCCGAAAGCTGCGATCCTGCCGGCGGCGAGGCGCTGACGAAGGCGCTGCTGGCGAGCGGCGCGGAAGCTGCGATCGGCTTTCTGTGCACGGAGAGCCTCGAAGCTGCCCTGCCTGCCCTAGCCGAGGCTCGCATTCCCGCCATCACGCTTAGCGTCCGCTCCGACATTCTGATGGAGGACGCGTTAAAGAAGGAGTGGCCGTTTTTCCGGCTGGCGCCGAGTGGAAAGGCCGAAACTGCGGCGGTCACCGACGTCATCGTGGCGAACTGGAAGGGCAAACCGCTCGCGCTCATCGACGACGGCACGATCCATAGCCGAGAGCTCGTCGAAAGCGTTCGGAACGCGCTTGCGGAGATCGGGGTGACACCCGTGTTCACCGACACTTACCGTCCGGCGCAGGAGCAGCAGGTTGGCCTCGTCCGTCGACTGGCGAAGAGCGGCGCCACCCACGTCTTTACCGGAGGCGACCGCTACGACACCGCCGTGATCGCGCGGGATGCAAGGGCTGAAAATGTTCCGATAACACTGCTCGGCGGCGACGTACTGAATGCGGCCGACCTTGACGTACCACTCGAAGAGGGAGTGCTTGCCGTGACGGTTCCGGAGGCGTCTCGGTCGAGCGAAGCAGAAGCCATCGCCAAGGCAATGCGCGCAAGCGGAATCGAACCCGAGGGTTATGTCCTGCCGGCCTTTGCCGCGATGTCGCTGCTCGAACAGGCGAAGGATCAGGCTGCCAAGGACGGCAGCGCGCTTTCCGAAGCCTTGCTGAAAGGGCCCTTTGCAACGATCCTGGGGCCGGTAAAGTTCAACGCCAGCCACGAGAGGACCGACACGCCCTATCGGCTGATGGAATGGCACGATGGCCGTTTCGTCGCCGCCACGGGCGCAGGCGGTGCGGAGTGATGCGCAAGGGGCCGAACAATCTGATTACTGATGTCGCTGGCCTGTTGGTCGGCAACGCAGAAGATCACCGGTTGAAATCCGGTGTCACAGTCGTGCTTTGCGAACGGCCGGCAACGGCAGCGGTTCAGGTTCTCGGCGGCGCGCCGGGCACACGGGAGACCGACCTGCTCGCGCCGGAAAACACCGTTCAGAGTGTGGATGCGGTCGTGCTCTCCGGCGGTTCGGCCTTCGGTCTGGATGCCGCCTCAGGGGTGCAGGCCGCCCTGCGGGAGATGGGACGCGGTTTCGAGGTCGGTCCCCACCGCATTCCGATCGTTCCGGCGGCAATTCTCTTTGATCTCGTCAATGGTGGCGACAAGGGTTGGGGACGCTTTTCGCCCTATCGCGACCTTGGTTACGATGCCGTACGGGCTGCCGGTGCCACATTTCTGACTGGGACTGTCGGTGCCGGCACGGGTGCGCTGACCGCCACCTTCAAGGGGGGCCTCGGGTCGGCATCGACCGTGCTGGCCAATGGCATCACGGTCGGCGCACTTGTCGCCGTCAACGCGCTAGGCTCGGCGACGATCGGCAACACCCGCCATTTCTGGGCCGCGCCCTTCGAGTTCGACGGCGAGTTCGGCGGGCTCGGCTATCCTGCCCCAATGCCGCAGGATGCGGCGCTGCCACGCCTCAAGTTCCGCGAGAAACAATCGGCCGCTGCGAATACGACGATCGCCGTCATCGCCACCGATGCGGTGCTCGGCAAGGCCGAGGCAAAACGACTGGCGATCGCCGCCCATGACGGCTTTTCTCGCGCGCTCTGGCCATCGCATACGCCGCTCGACGGCGACCTTGTCTTCGCCTTGGCGACTGGAGCGAGCGGCAAGGCGCCGCTGCTTGAAGATTTCATCGATCTCGGCGCTGCCGCCGCCTCGACAATGGCGCGCGCGATCGCACGCGGCGTTTACGATGCGGTTGCGGCCGACAACGATACGAAGCCGTCCTGGTCGCAATAGAGCGGGATGAGGAACAGTGTGCGCGGTTTACGGCCCGCGTCCCGCGTCTCAACTTATTAGAATCGATAAGGCGCTGAGCCCCGGGGCTTGCCTCCGATGTTGTTTGCGCGTCGGGGGAATGCTATGGCGCGGGAAACATCGGAGCCCGTCATGACCCACCCTATCCGTATCGCCCCGTCGATCCTCGCGTCCAACTTCTCCAAGCTCGGCCAGGAGGTTCGCGATGTCGTCGAAGCCGGCGCTGACTGGATCCATCTCGACGTTATGGATGGTCATTTCGTGCCGAACATCACCTTCGGCCCAGACGTCATCAAGTCGCTGCGTCCGCATACGGACGCGACCTTCGACTGCCATCTGATGATCTCGCCCGCCGATCCCTATCTTGAAGCCTTCGCCAAGGCTGGCTGCGACATCCTCACGGTGCACGCCGAGGCCGGTCCCCACTTGCATCGGTCGCTGCAAACCGTGAAATCGCTCGGCAAGAAAGCCGGCGTCTCGCTCAACCCAGCCACTCCGGAAAGCGCTATCGAATATGTGCTGGACACGGTCGATCTGATCCTGGTGATGACGGTCAATCCAGGTTTCGGCGGACAGAAATTCATTCACGCAACCGAAGAGAAGATCCGGCGCATCAAGGCGATGATCGGCGATCGGCCGATCGAGATCGAGGTCGATGGCGGCATCACGCCTGAGACGGCCGCGCTGCCTGTCAAGGCTGGTGCCAACGTGCTGGTAGCGGGCTCGGCCGTCTTCAAGGGCGATTCCGTCGAGACCTATCGCAGCGCGATCAAGGCGATCCGCAAATCGGCGGAGAAGGCGCGCGGATGAGCAAGCGGGCGGTAGTCATCACAACGCTTCTGGCAGCGGCGACGATTGCGACTGCCGAAGTGCGTGCCGGAGACTTTGCCGCCTTGCAGCCGATCGGATTTTCGTCTGATGGCAATGTGTTCGCCTTCGAGGAATATGGCGTCCAGGACGGTTCAGGCTATCCCTATTCGACCGTCTACGTCCTCGATACACGCAAGGACGCCTTCCTCCCGGGCGCACCTGTCCGCGCCATCATCGAGAAAGATGGAGCGTCACTGCACGAAGCGCGCCGCGAGGCGCACCGCCGTGCCGCACCACTGATCGATGCTTACCGTCTGCAAGAAACACCCGGCATACTGGCGGCATATAACCCTATAACCGAACGAAGCAGCGCGCCCCACACGCTAAGCTATGATGCGTTTCCGGCCAATGAGCCGTTCCGTAGGAGCTACGCGCTGAAGCTTGAGGAGAAGAGCTTCGAGCCACAGGGTGTGTGCAGCAGCTTCTTGCAGGAGGTCAAGGGCTTCCGGCTGGTGATGACGGAGAAGGCGGGGAAACCTGCAACGGACGTGTTGCAGGAGGACACACGCATCCCCGAGAGCCGTCGCTGCCCGACGGGTTATCGCATCGGTGGCGTCGTGACCCGCATCAATGATGATGGTTCCGAGGTCCACGTGGTGATGATCTTGGTCCAATCGCTCGGTTTCGAGGGCTCGACCGATGGCCGCTGGATTGCGCTGCCCGTCCGGCTTCCCAAATGACGAGTGACGAGCAGGCTGCCAAATCGCCCGCGCTCTTTTCGGATGTCGCACCATCGAAACGATCGAGATTTGTGCGCTCGCTCCCCAAACCGCATGAAGTGCTGATCGGTGCCCCCGGCTGGGCCTTGGCAATGGCAATTTCCGCCTGCCTGGCGCTTTGGTTGCGTGGAAACGGGGCGGCCCTCCACCTCAGGGACGTCCTGCTGCTCTACGCACTCGGCGGCCTGTTTGCCTGGCCGCTTTCGCTGTTTGCGGCGCGTTTTGCAGCACAAGAACGAGAGGTCGAGACCCGCTTCTCGGCCTTTCTCCTGTGCCTCATCGCAGGTACGGTCGCTACGACGGCATGTCTCTTCACCTTCGACTACCGGATATTCTATGCGCAGTGGCATGCGGCCACGGGCACGCGCACATGGCTCTTCCAGTTCCTGTTCACGTTTCTCGCCGCCCTGTATCAGTTTCTGGTTCTGGGCGTTCGGCTCTATCTGCCGTTCGGCCTCGTCGCCGTTGTCGCCGCGAGTCTTTGGCTGGCGCAATCGGACATGCGCCAACGGCGTTGAGCTTAAGCGCCATCTTTGATAGACGCACAGCCATCCTTCACTGACGACGAAAGCTTAAGCCCATGATCCCCCGTTACTCCCGGCCGGAAATGGTGGCCATTTGGTCGCCGGAAACGAAATTCCGCATCTGGTTCGAGATCGAGGCGCATGCCTGCGATGCCCTCGCCGAAATCGGTGTCATTCCCAAGGACGCGGCGAAGACGATCTGGGAAAAGGGCGGCGCGGCAACGTTCGACGTTGCCCGGATCGATGAAATCGAGGCCGTCACCAAGCACGACGTCATCGCTTTCCTCACCCATCTGGCGGAATTCGTCGGGCCGGACAGTCGTTTCGTCCATCAGGGCATGACCTCGTCGGACGTTCTCGATACCTGCTTCAACGTGCAGCTGGTTCGTGCGACGGACCTCTTGCTCGCTGACCTCGACAAGCTGCTCGACGCCCTGAAACGCCGTGCCTTCGAGCACAAGGACACTGTCACCATCGGCCGGTCGCACGGTATCCACGCCGAGCCCACCACCTTCGGCATCAAGCTGGCGCTTGCCTACGCGGAATTCGATCGCTGCAAGCAGCGCCTCATCGCTGCACGCGAGGAAGTTGCGACCGGTGCCATTTCCGGTGCTGTCGGCACCTTTGCCAACATCGACCCGCGGGTCGAGGAGCATGTCGCAAAGGCTCTCGGCCTGAAGCCGGAACCGGTCTCGACGCAGGTTATCCCGCGCGACCGCCATGCCATGTATTTCGCGACGCTCGGCGTCATTGCCTCCTCGATCGAGCGTCTGGCGACGGAAATCCGCCATCTGCAGCGCACGGAGGTGCTTGAAGCCGAGGAATATTTCTCCCCGGGCCAGAAGGGCTCCTCAGCCATGCCGCACAAGCGCAATCCGGTGCTGACGGAGAACCTGACCGGACTTGCCCGCATGGTCCGCGCCTTCGTCGTGCCGGCCATGGAAAATGTGGCGCTCTGGCATGAGCGCGATATTTCGCACTCCTCGGTCGAGCGCATGATCGGACCGGACGCGACGGTGACGCTCGATTTCGCACTGGCCCGGCTGACCGGTGTGATCGACAAGTTGCTCGTCTATCCCGAGAACATGATGAAGAACTTGAACAAGTTCCGCGGTCTTGTTCACTCGCAGCGCGTGCTGCTCGCGCTCACCCAGGCCGGCGTTTCGCGCGAGGATGCCTACCGGCTCGTTCAACGCAACGC
The DNA here is from genome assembly GCF_013488225.1 of Sinorhizobium mexicanum. Classification (NCBI taxonomy): domain Bacteria; kingdom Pseudomonadati; phylum Pseudomonadota; class Alphaproteobacteria; order Hyphomicrobiales; family Rhizobiaceae; genus Sinorhizobium; species Sinorhizobium mexicanum. The sequence goes on from NZ_CP041238.1 coordinate 2,135,193, forward strand.
CATGAAGGTCTGGGAACAGGGCAAGGATTTCCTTGAGGAGTTGCTGGCCGACACTGAAGTTCGGGCCGCACTCTCGGAAGAGGAAATCCGCGAGAAATTCGATCTCGGTTACCACACCAAGCACGTCGACACGATCTTCAAGCGTGTCTTTGGCTGATGCGAACGGGGCATCTTGTCCCGTTACAAGACACGGTGACGTTGTCGCGTGTTGTAAGCGCTCGCATTCGATGCAATTTGTTCGAGTGCGGGCGAGCTTATTAGCAAGTTATTCATAAGTGGTGTGAGAGCTTCCAGATCTGTCAAATCAGGTTTCGGGGAAGCCATGACGTACAGGGACAGTGTTCAACGCGCATCACAGCGCACGCAGACGAAAATAACAGGCAAAGTTACATGCAAGTTCGGGTCGAGCAACGGGGTTGTTAGAGACCTCTCTGACGAGGGTATCTGTTTCCAACTCCTGTTCGACATCGGCGCCCAGACGGGACAGGAAGTCACGATTCAGAGTGAAGAGCTCGGCTATCTGACAGGGATTGTGCGCTGGTATCGCGGCGACAAGATCGGCATCAAACTCAAGCTCTCGTCGAACACCGCGGCGCAAATTTCGTCTTACTATAAATTTTTCCGCCCGTGACAGTGGCCGCAGTCGTGCGGCGAGCCGGAAAATTCTCATAAAAACAATCGCGGCGATCTTGGGTCATTCAAGATCGCCGCGATGTCTTTGGAGGACCCGCCGTTCAGGCCTTGCGGCCGGCAGGATCCGGTTCCACCATCTTCCGATAGAGATGCCATGTGGCGTGGCCAAAGATCGGCATGATGACGGCAAGGCCGACGAAGACCGGAATCGAGCCGATCACCAGTCCAGCCGCGATGATGAGGCCCCAGCAGGCGACCGGCACCGGATTGGTAAGCGTCGCGCGGATAGAGGTCTCGACGGCCGCGACGGCGCCGATATCGCGATCAAGCAGCAAGGGGAATGAAACCACGCTGATCGAGAGCACGATCACGGCGAAGACAAACCCGACGGCATTGCCGACAACGATGAGATTCCAACCCTCTTGCGTGCCGATAATGCCGTTCCAGAAGGCTGCAATCGACATCGGTGGCACCGTTCCGAAAATCCTCACATAAAGCGCCTGTGCAACCAGAAGCCAGGCAATGAAGATAACGAACAACATGGCGGCGACCGCTAAAATCGAGGGCAGCGCCGGCGAGCGGTGCAGTCGCAAGGCGTGCGGCCATGACGCATCCATGCCCAATTCACGGCGGCGGCTGATCTCGTAGAGGCCGATTGCCGCGACAGGACCGATGAGGGCGAAGCCGGAAGCAAGCGGATAGAGCAACGGCAGCATGTTTGCGCCCGCGCTCCAGGTTATCAGCACCGCACCGGCAATAGGGTATATCAAGCACAAGAAAACATAATGCGACGGCTTCTCGCGAAAATCATTCAGTCCGAGACGCAACGCGTCAAACACATCCGCAATGCCAATCTTTCGTATTCCGGGATGCGAGACTCTCGCATTCGCCCCCGACAGGACATGGAAGGTTGTCATGGCTCACACTCCTCAACGAACCAGAGCGGCCACGGACTCGCGACAACGGTGAAACTAGCCGCTGTCAACCGCGACCGGCATTTCGATTATACAGAAAATGCGGCCTCTGTCGCCTGTGCCTTGACTTCGGCGCTTTTCACCTCCAAATCGCCGCAATCATGAAGATTTCAGAAGCTGACATCCTGATCGTGCCGGGCTACACCAATTCCGGCCCGGAGCATTGGCAAACCCGCTGGGAGCGAAAGCTCTCGACGGCGCGCCGTGTCGAGCAGGCCGAATGGTCGAAGCCCGTGCGCGAGGATTGGGTGGCGCGGATGGTCGAGGCAGTCAATGCCGCGCCAAGGCCGGTCGTGATCGTCGCGCATTCCCTGGGTGTCGCCACAGCGATCCATGCCCTGCCCCATTGCGCGAAGAAGATCGCAGGCGCCTTCCTGGTCGCGCCGCCGGACGTCGCCAATCCCAAGATCCGCCCGAAGCATCTGATGACCTTCGGCCCCTACCCGCGCGACCCTCTGCCCTTCCCGTCGCTGATGGTGGCAAGCCGCAACGATCCCTTCGGGTCCTACGAGCACGCCGGAGACATCGCCAACGCCTGGGGTGCGTTCTTGGTCGATGCCGGCGAAGCCGGGCACATCAACGCGGAATCGGGTCACGGCCCTTGGCCCGAGGGTACGATGGTCTTTGCCCAGTTCCTCAGCCGGCTGCGGCCGTAGAGCGTGGAGCGGCGAGCGCGCGCCATTAATCCGAATTTCATTGCTGCAGATCATCATCGGCTTGCAACCCTCAGGATCCGGGATAAGTGACCGAGCCGCACGAACCGATCGACACCGGCAATAGGCCGACGACACAAGACAGCCTGGTGCCGGACGCGATAGATCAAGTCCCGGCGGGTATGATCCTTGTCGGCGCAGGCGATGCCATACGCGCGGCCAACGCGCCCGCCCTCCGGCTGCTCGGGCGGACGGCTGAAGAAGTCATCGGCGCACCGATCGCCGCATTCGTTCACGGTGGAGATCTTCCAGTAATCGTTGCGTTGGAGGGGGCGCAGCCTGCGGTCATCCGCTTCCTCGGTAAATCAGGCACGCTTTCCATGCTCGTTTGCCTCACCCGTCTGCCGGCACCGGGAACCGACGCGACGACGATACTGACAATGCTTCCGGCCGACAGCCTCGTTTCCGAAATCGCAAGCCTGCGCAAGGACGAGACACGTTGGAAATATGCCCTTGAAAGCGCCTTGGAAGGCGTCTGGGATCACGACTTCGAAACCGGCAATCTGTTCTATTCGTCGACCTGGCGGCGTCTGCGAGGGTTGGCGGATGACGCGGAGGTCGACGGCACGCTGGACAAATGGATCGAAAATGTCCATCCGGACGACCGCGCGCACGTTCTCGCCTGCATCGCGCGGCAAGACTCCGGCGAAGTCCAGTTCAACACATTCCAATACCGGGAGCGCCATGCGGACGGACGCTGGGTCTGGATCGAGAGCCGCGGCGCATCGGTCGCTTATGGGCCCGACGGCAAGCCATGCCGCATCATCGGCACCGATACCGACATAACCGCACGCAAGGAAGCGGAGGCCCGGCTCGCGGAGGTTTCGCGCCGCCTGCAATTGGCGCTCGACATTTCGAAGATCGGCGTCTTCGAGCACAATCTCGATACCGGCGTTTCGCACTGGGACGAGGCCATGTTCAGGATGTATGGCCTGGACCCTGCCGGCCAAGCGCCCTCGTCTGCCGGTTGGGAGAGCGTTTTGCACCCGGAGGACAAAGCCGCCGCGATCGGACGCGTCGACGATGCGATCGCCAGCCGCACGCCCTTCACCAACGCGTTCCGCATTATCAGGCCCGATGGAGCCGTTCGCCACATTCGCTCGAATGCCGCGTTTCATACTGATCTCAACGGCGCAACGAGGCTCGTTGGCGCCAATTGGGACGTGACGGATGATATCGCCCTGCAGGAGGAGCTGAGGCGGGCAAAATCCGTTGCCGAGGCGCGCAACTGTGAACTTGAGGCGGCGCGCGTCAGCATCGAGTACAACGCGCTGCACGATCATCTGACGGACTTGCCGAACCGCCGCTATCTTGATCGGATCCTGTCGGAGGCGCGCGTCGTCAACGCCATTCTTCATCTCGATCTGGATCGCTTTAAGCAGATCAACGATACGCTCGGCCACCAGGCCGGAGACGCCATGCTTATTCATGCTGCGACCGTACTGAGGTCACACGCCGAGAGCGACGATTTCATCGCTCGCATCGGTGGCGACGAATTCGTCATCGTATGCCGCAGCGGCCGGGGTTCGATGCAACTCGCAGAGCTTGCCGGGCGCATCATCCAGGCATTTCGCCGTCCCGTCCCCTACGCCGATCAATTATGCCGCCTCGGCGCGAGCATCGGCGTTGCCCTGGACGAAGGCAGGCTTACCGATCCCAGGCAGCTCTTGATGGACGCCGACATCGCCCTTTATCGCGCCAAGAGCCTCGGCCGAGACCGGTTCGAACTCTTTTCCGACGAGATGCAGAACCAGATTCTGACCGCCAAGCGGATCGGCGACGAGCTCCGCGAGGCGCTCGAAAAAGGGCAGTTCGTTCCTTATTACCAGCCGCAGTTCGACGCCCGAACGCTGGAAGTCACGGGCGTCGAAACCCTGGTGCGTTGGAACCATCCGCACCGCGGCGTGCTGGTGCCCATGCAATTCCTGAAAGTCGCCGAAGACATCAATCTTCTCGCAGCAATAGACCGGACGGTGGTCGAAATGGCTTACGCCGACTTTCAAAGCTGGCAGCGCCAAGGGCTCGCGGTCCCCAAGATTTCGGTCAATATCTCCTCACGCCGCCTGCGGGACCCTCAGCTTGTCTCTGACCTGCGACAGATGAACATCCCCCATGGCGTCATGTCGTTCGAGCTGCTTGAGTCGATCTTTCTCGACGAGTTCGAGGACGAAGTTGCGGAAACGATCGCGGCCTTGAACGAACTCGGCATCGACATCGAGATTGATGATTTTGGTACCGGTCACGCGTCGATCATCGGACTCCTCAAACTCAACCCGGCGCGCCTGAAGATCGATCGCGCCTTGGTAGGGCCGGTCACGGAAAACAGCAAACAGCAAAAGCTGGTGCGTGCCATCATCGACATCGGCCATTCGTTGAATATCAAGGTGGTAGCCGAAGGGGTCGAAACGTGGGCCCACGCCGCGCTTCTCGCCGATCTCGGCTGCGACGTCCTGCAAGGCTATGCTCTGGCGAAACCCATGAGCCGGCAGGATTTCGAGAAAATGGCCCAAGGCGGCTTCAACGTGTCGCGCATCTTTTCTGAAGCGCGCCGGATACGGTGACGGCATTCTGCAATTCCAGCGTCAGGCGCCGGGACAAAAAAAGCCGCCCGATTTTGCTGCCGGGCGGCGCGTTTCTTTTTCTTGGGCTGCAGGATCAGTTGTTCTGAACCTGCTCTATCGCTTGGGCGAGAAACTCCATCATCCGCAACCGGATTTCGTCTTCCGACTTTAGGACGCCGGCAGCGTCGAAATCGGCCTTGATCTTGCGCGCCACGTCTTCGTGGCCGGTCGCCGCGAGGTCGATGGTAATGATTTCCGTCGCGTAGGCTTCCGGATCGGCCTTGTTCAAGAGACCTGCGGCCCAAAGACCGAGCAGTCTGTTGCGGCGAGCTTCCGCCTTGAACTTCAGCTCTGCGTCCAGTGCAAACTTCGCTTCGAAGCCCTTTTCGCGGTCCTGCATCGTCGTCATAAGCTATTCTCCCTCAGAATTCCTTGCCGGAAACAGTTATCGCTATAAACCAAAACACAGTGCAATGCGAAGTTTTCGCCTTTGGTGACTTTCATGATACCCTAATCTAAATCGGGGGATGGGAAGATACGCCGATTGTGAAATGCGTTCTTTTCAGATATGGACCCGCTGAGAAAATTCCAATTGCGCGACCCAAGAGCGCCACCAACCACAGAGACAAATTCCATGAATCGTCGCCGCCGTATCTACGAGGGCAAGGCCAAGATCCTTTACGAGGGTCCGGAACCGGGCACGCTGATCCAGTTTTTCAAGGATGACGCGACCGCTTTCAACAAGAAGAAGCATGACGTCATCGACGGTAAGGGTGTTCTGAATAACCGGATCTCCGAGTACATCTTCACGCATCTCAACAAGATCGGCATTCCGACGCATTTTATCCGCCGCCTGAACATGCGCGAGCAGTTGATCAAGGAAGTGGAAATCATTCCGCTCGAGATCGTCGTGCGCAACGTCGCCGCCGGTTCGCTTGCGAAGCGCCTCGGCATCGAGGAAGGCACTGTGCTGCCGCGCTCGATCATCGAATTCTACTACAAGGCCGACGCGCTCGACGACCCGATGGTGTCCGAAGAGCACATCACCGCCTTCGGGTGGGCAAGCCCGCAGGAACTTGATGACATCATGGCGCTTGCCATCCGCATCAATGATTTCCTCTCCGGTCTCTTCCTCGGCGTCGGCATCCAGCTCGTTGATTTCAAGATCGAGTGCGGACGCCTGTTTGAAGGCGACATGATGCGCATCGTCCTCGCCGATGAGATTTCTCCGGATAGCTGCCGCCTTTGGGACGTCGAAACCAAGGAAAAGATGGACAAGGACCGGTTCCGCCGTGACATGGGCGGTCTCGTCGAAGCCTATCAGGAGGTGGCGCGCCGCCTCGGCATCATCAACGAGAACGAGCCGCCGCGCGGTTCTGGCCCGGTGTTGGTCAAGTAATTTCGGGGATAAGCGAAGTGATCAAAGCACGTGTAACCGTGACGCTCAAAAACGGTGTTCTCGATCCTCAGGGCAAGGCAATCGAGGGTGCGCTCGGGGCGCTCGGGTTCAACGGCATCGGCCAGGTTCGTCAGGGCAAGGTCTTCGATCTGCAGATCGAAACGGCAGACAAGGCCAAGGCGGAAGCCGACCTCAAGGCCATGTGCGAGAAGCTGCTGGCCAACACTGTCATTGAAAACTACACCATCTCCCTCGCCTGACGGCGGGGGAATGGCCTTCGCTGGTGATCCGCTGGTCGCCCGCCCTGCAGCGTGCCTCTTTAGATCGACCTCGATTTAAGGACAAAGGCACGCAGTAATTCAAAGTGCTACCGCGACCCTTGCGCGCCCGATGAGACGCGCGGCGCTGTAGGTCCACTGCGCATTGAAACCGCCTCGACCTGCTCAGGCGCCGAGGCCAAGGCAAGGTATGAACGTCCCATGAAGTCTGCCGTCGTCCAGCTCCCCGGTCTCAACCGCGATCGCGACATGATCGCGGCGCTCACCAAGATCTCCGGCCATAAGCCTGTGACCGTTTGGCAGACGGAAACGGAAATTCCGGATGTCGACCTGATCGTCATACCCGGTGGCTTTTCCTATGGCGACTATCTGCGCTGCGGTGCAATCGCCGCGCGCATGCCGGTGATGCAGGCGATCAAGGCCAAGGCCGATCAAGGCGTCAAGGTTCTCGGCGTCTGCAACGGCTTCCAGATCTTGCTTGAAGCGGGCCTCTTGCCCGGCGCCCTGATGCGCAATGCTTCGCTGAAGTTCGTCTGCCGCGAGGTGAAGCTCGAAGTGGTCAACGCCGACACGTATTTCACGCGCGCCTATTCGAAGGGACAGGTCATCCGCAGCCCTGTTGCCCATCATGACGGCAACTATTTCGCCGATGCAGAGACACTGAAGGCGATCGAGGGCAGCGGTCAGGTCGTGTTCCGTTACGCCGAAGGCACCAATCCGAACGGATCGATCAACGACATTGCCGGCGTCATGAATGCGAAGGGCAACGTGCTCGGGATGATGCCGCATCCGGAAAACCTGATCGAGGCGGCACATGGCGGCTCGGACGGACGCGGGATCTTCGCCTCCGCCCTCGACGTAATCGCTGCTTAACCATCGCGCTGATAGAAGACGGCCTCCCGCCACCGCCCGACGATCGAGACCGCCGATGCCTTCATTTTCCTCCGCACGCCTCACCGTGCTTGCCTGCGCCGTCGCGAGCTTCACGCTTGTCGCCGGTTGCCAATCGAATCGTCCGGCGACGCCGTCGGCGAGTTCCGCCGCGTTGCCGACTATGGAGCGCGTGGCGCTCGGCGCCAATGGTTGCTGGTTCAAATCGGGCGACCCGGCCTTCAAGGCCTATCGCCTCGCACCGGAGCTCAACTCCTTCTCGGGCCGTCCGCGCATCCTGATCGTGCCGCGCAAGTCGCCCGAGGCGCGTCCGCTCGCGGTTATCCAGGCTGAAGGGCACCCTGCCCGCCTCCAGGCTTTCGGTCCGCTCCTCAGCGAGTCGGTGGGCACGCGCATAACGACGGATGTGCGCCGTTGGGCGGCCGGCGATGAGGGCTGCAGTTGATCGTGGGCCGTCGGGCTCCCGCTTCAAGGACCTGAGGCTAAGGCGCGTCGCGTTTAAACGGGCTCATGCGACGCGCATTAGGTCCCTGTTTTCATGCATGTCGTTGTCCCAAAACCGCTGCACCTTTGCGCGATACGCATCAGGGACTGTCGTAACCTTCGACGATTGCCAGATCCATCTCCGACTTGCCCTGCCTCAGCGCCATCGCTTTAGCATATTCGGGCGAACGATAGCACTCCAGCGCCGCGCTGTAGGTGGGGAACTCGATCAAGACAATGCGCGAGCGCATCTTTCCCTCGGGTGTCTCGCGCTGACCACCGCGGGCGAGAAAGCGTGCACCGTACTTTCGAAAGGCATTCGCATTCTCGGCAATGTAGGCCTTGTACCCCTCTGGGTCAGTAACATCGACGGAGGCCACCCAGTATCCTTTCGCCATCGCTCTTCTCCCATTCCCCAAGGAAACATGCAGCAGACCGTGTGGGGAGGAACAATACCATCCCCGCGGCCCTGGCAACATATGCCGCCGGAGAGCGAGAACCGAGTATCGCCTACAAGAGTCGCGAGCGCCAGAATGGTACGGCTGCCTCGCGCCGTGCTTCCTCTTCCGTCACGCCGATATCGTCGAGTTGGTACTTGCTCAGTTCATCAAGCGCCAGGCGACTGCGCCTCATCGCGGCCAGTGCGCAATATCGGCGCCAGAGCCGCGAGAACACATTTCGTGCCGGGCCCTGATGCTCGCAGGCGAAGTTTGCGTTGCGGGGCGCCACCGCCCGCGGTCGCAAGGATTGAATCGCAACGATTGTATTCATTGTAAACATTGTCCATTGCCATTGTATCTATTTAGCTATTGCCTAGAGATAATTGACACGGATTTCGATGCAATATAGACAATTGTCACTATGACAACTTGGTTGCCCGATATACAGCAGGGTCAAGGCCCCCTCTACGCCCGGATCGCTGACCAGATCGAACAGGCGATCGGCAGCGGGGACTTGCCTGTGGGGACGAAGCTGCCGCCGCAGCGCAATCTTGCCTTCGACATAGGCGTGACGATCGGGACGATCGGCCGGGCCTACAATATTGTCCGCGAACGGGGACTCGTCAGCGGCGAGGTCGGCCGCGGCACGTATGTCCTTGATCACCCGGAAAGCCGCCCACCCGAACAGGCCGATCCTCTGACGACCTCGTTGGCCGGAACGCGGCCGATCAATGCGCCGCCGGGCAAGTTGCGGTTCGACAGCACGGCGGCGCCCGATGTCGGCCAGGGTGACATTCTGGCGAAATTGCTGGGTGACATCAGCCGCGAGCACCACGCGGACATTGCGAGTTATGCCCGCAATTTCCCCGACGACTGGTTCGAGGCGGGGTGCCAATGGCTCGCGCGCGGCAATTTCCGACCGGAACCCGATCGCATCGTGCCGACGCTCGGCGCCCATGCCGCCGTCATTGCGGTGATCTCCGCCGTCACCTCTCCTGGTGACCGGATCGCGTTCGAAACATTGACCTATTCGCAGGTCAGCCGCAGCGCAGGCCTGGTCGGCCGCAGGACGGCACTGGTAGAAAGCGACGAATTCGGCCTCGTCCCGGACGATTTCGAACGCGTCTGCGCCCAGCAGCATCCGAAACTTGTCTTCCTCATGCCGAGCGCCCAGAACCCGACGGTCGCCGTCATGCCGCTGGACAGGCGTCTGGCCGTCGCAGAGATCGCGCGAAAGTACGGCGTCTGGCTCGTCGAGGATGAAGTCTATGGTTCGATGACGGGCGATCGGGTGCCGTTGCTGGCGGAATTGGCACCGGAGCGAACATTCCTCGTTGGCGGCCTGTCGAAGTCCGTCGCCGCCGGCGTGCGTGGCGGTTGGGTCGCCTGCCCGCCGAACTTCAGCCAGCGCATCCGCATCGCGCACAAGATGGTGAGCGGCGGCCTTCCCTTCATTCTCGCCGAGCTTTGCGCGCGCTTGGTTCTGTCCGGCGCCGCATCCGCCTTGCGCAACCGCGCCGTCGCGGAAATCACCGCGCGTGAAACGATGGCGCGCGAAATCTTCTCGGGACTCGAATTCAATTCCCATCCGAGGGTGCCCTTCCTCTGGCTGAAGCTGCCGGATCCCTGGCTATCGGGAACCTTCAAGCAGGCGGCGCTGCAGGAGGGCGTGCTCGTCGACGACGAGGACGAGTTCAAGGCGGGGCGCGCCGAGCGCGCCTTTCACCGCATCCGCGTCGGCTTTTCTTCACCGCCCGAGCGGTCCGAAGTACAGAGAGGATTTCAGGTCCTGCGGCGGCTGCTCGACAGCGGCCGCACCGGCTACGACAGCTTCGATTGAAGTCAATTTTTGGAGGTGACTTTCGCGCAAGCCACGGCAATCTATTGCTGTGCTGCGTAAAATTGATTCGGTTGAAGGATTTTTTGCATGGCGCATCCACGCTCGTTCGCAGGTCAGGGCAAGTCTTTCCATTTCGCGGTCGCCCTGCTCTTCTCGACCGGGCTGGCGGCGGGCGCATCCCAGGCGAAAGCGGCAGAAGGCATTTTCGATGAGATGCGCTTCGGTGCCACCACCTCGATCGGCAACGGAGACAATCACGAGAGCGGCGTCTTCCCGTCCTTCACGATCTTCTTTGATCCCCTCGGAGCCGACAGCGCCGCCGGCATTGCGGAAAAGATCCTGCGGCCGCGTATTCACGCCGGCGCGTCGATCGCAACCTCCTCCAGCGGCGTCAATGAGGTCTATGGCGGTTTCAGTTGGGATGCCGATCTCACTGAACGGCTTTTTGTCGAACTTGGCGTAGGTGCCACCGTTCACGATGGTGACTTGCACGATGACGGCACGAGCGGACCGAAGCTCGGCTGCCGTCTGCTGTTTCGCGAGTACGCGGCTGCCGGCTATCGCTTCGACGATCATTGGAATCTCTCGGCAACGCTTGAGCATGCCTCGAATGCCGATCTTTGCAACGGCCCCAATGACGGCCTGACGCGTGCAGGCGTAATGCTCGGCTACAAATTTTGATGCTAGGAACTTTGCGCCGTCGCCCGCGGATGCACGCTCCGGCGCCCTGTTGATCGACCTTATTTTTCTGTCGCGCCGCGCCGCAGCATAGGCTAAAGAAGCCGCAAAGCGCCCCCTGCAGTGCCGCGCGTCCTTATCAGACGCGCAAAGGTCGCTGTAGCAGTTGTGTCTGTTGCGGTTCGCACGCGCCGTATCCCTAATGGAAGGGTTGCGCGCCGCCCGAAGGATTGACGGTCGACGATGACGATTTCCAACACCCGCCCCATCACCCCGGATCTTATCGCCTCGCACGGGCTGAAGCCCGATGAATACGAGCGCATCCTGAGCCTGATCGGGCGCGAGCCGACCTTCACCGAACTCGGCATTTTCTCGGCGATGTGGAACGAGCACTGCTCCTACAAGTCTTCGAAGAAGTGGCTGCGGACACTTCCGACCAAGGGGCCGCGCGTCATTCAAGGACCGGGCGAAAACGCCGGCGTTGTCGACATCGATGATGGCGACTGTGTTGTCTTCAAGATGGAGAGCCATAACCACCCCTCCTATATCGAACCCTACCAGGGGGCTGCGACCGGCGTCGGCGGCATCCTGCGCGACGTCTTCACCATGGGCGCACGTCCGATCGCAGCAATGAACGCGCTGCGCTTCGGCTCGCCGGATCACCCCAAGACCCGCCATCTGGTGTCCGGCGTTGTGGCCGGTGTTGGCGGCTACGGCAACTCCTTCGGCGTCCCGACCGTCGGCGGCGAGGTTGAATTCGACGCGCGTTACAATGGCAACATTCTCGTCAACGCCTTCGCCGCCGGTCTCGCGAAGAGCGATGCGATCTTCTATTCGAAGGCGGAAGGCGTCGGCCTGCCCGTTGTTTATCTCGGCGCCAAGACCGGCCGAGACGGCGTCGGCGGCGCGACCATGGCGTCGGCCGAATTCGACGAGTCGATCGAGGAGAAACGCCCGACCGTGCAGGTCGGCGATCCCTTTACCGAAAAATGCCTGCTCGAAGCCTGTCTCGAACTGATGCAGACGGGCGCCGTGATCGCGATCCAGGACATGGGCGCGGCAGGCCTTACCTGCTCGGCGGTCGAGATGGGCGCCAAGGGAGACCTCGGCATCGAACTCGAACTCGACAAGGTGCCTGTGCGCGAGGAGCGCATGACGGCCTACGAGATGATGCTTTCGGAAAGCCAGGAGCGCATGCTGATGGTGCTGCGCCCCGAAAAGGAAGAAGAAGCCAAGGCGATCTTCGTCAAGTGGGGCCTCGATTTCGCAATCGTCGGCAAGACCACGGACGACCTGCGCTTCCGCATCCTGCATCAGGGCGAGGAAGTGGCAAATCTTCCGATCAAGGAACTCGGCGACCAGGCGCCGGAATACGATCGTCCGTGGACGCCGGCAACGACCGCCTCGCCGCTCGCCACCAACGACATTCCGCAGGCGGACGTCGCCGAAGCGCTTCTCAAGCTTGTCGGCTCTGCCAACAATTCGTCGCGCCGCTGGGTTTACGAGCAATATGACACGCTGATCCAGGGCAATTCGCTGCAGCGCCCGGGTGGCGACGCCGGCGTTGTCCGCGTCGAAGGCCATGAGACGAAGGCGCTCGCTTTCTCCTCCGACGTCACGCCGCGTTATGTCGAGGCGGATCCGTTCGAGGGCGGCAAGCAGGCCGTCGCCGAGTGCTGGCGCAACCTCACGGCAACCGGCGCGCTGCCGCTCGCCGCTACCGACAACCTCAATTTCGGCAACCCCGAGCGGCCGGAAATCATGAGCCAGTTCGTCCATGCAATCAAAGGCATCGGCGAAGCCTGCCGCGCGCTCGATTTCCCGATCGTTTCGGGCAACGTGTCGCTCTACAACGAGACCAACCGCCAGGCGATCCTTCCGACCCCGACGATCGGCGGCGTCGGTCTCATCAAGGACTGGTCGAAGATGGCGCGCATCGGCTTTGCCGCGGCGGACGAGATCATCCTGCTCGCCGGTGCGCCGGAAGGCTGGGGTACCCATATCGCCCAATCGGTCTACATGCGCGACATCCATGGCCGCACCGACGGTCCGGCGCCGCATGTCGATCTCACGCATGAACGCAAGGTGGGCGATTTCGTCCGCAGCCTGATCGAGGACGGATTGGTTACGGCCGTGCATGACTGCTCCTCGGGCGGCCTGGCGCTTGCCGTGGCGGAAATGGCGATCGCCTCGGGCGTCGGCGCGACGGTCGAGGCATCCACGGGACGCGATCCCATCCCGGTGTTCTACGGCGAGGACCAGGGCCGCTACGTGCTGACCGTCGCTGCCGGCAACGCCGAGGCGGTCGCGGCGCGGGCAAATGCCGCTGGCGTTTCCTTGCCTGTCATCGGCAGGACAGGCGGCACTGCGGTCAAGCTCGGCGACGCGAAGGCAGTTTCCATCGGCGAATTGCGCACCGCCCATGAAGCTTGGTTCCCCGAGTTCATGGCCGGTGAAATGGCGCCCGAGAACTGAGGGCCTGTCCAAGGCGGGAAGAATTTCCGGACGCGCCATGTTCGATTGGAGCGATCTGAAACATCTCCTCGCCGGTGTGCGCGGGGGCTCCACGGTCGCCGCAGCACGCGTCTCAACGTCAATCAAACGGCGGTGGCCCGCCGCCTGAGGCCCTGGAACGCGGCCTTTGTCTTTCTCTTTGTCCGGCACCCTGCGGCGGCATTGCCGCGGCCGGCTTCTGCATATTTGCAGACCGCGCAGGGTTCTGTGTGCAAGCAATTCAGCATTTGCTTTCCGCACCTGAATCGTGGTTCCCTGAAGCGATGAAAGGCGCCGGCAGCGGTGCAGAATAAAAAGGGAGTTGGCGTATCATGCCCATGACACCAGGCGACATCGAAGACTTGATCAAGGCCGGAATCCCCGGTGCAAAGGTCACGATCCGCGATTTGGCCGGTGACGGCGACCACTATGCCGCCGAAGTCGTGGCCGAAGCGTTTCGCGGCAAGACTCGCGTGCAGCAGCACCAGATGGTCTACAACGCATTGAAGGGCAATATGGGTGGCGTGCTTCACGCGCTCGCCCTCCAGACCAGCGCGCCGGAGTGAGTTTAAATGGCGGATCTGATCAAGGAACTCGTCAGCGGTGTCGTTGACAGTGCGCTGAAGGAGATCCTGAAGAAGACCGGCACGAGGCGTACCGCGACGAAGCGGACGAGGCGCCGGACCAGGAAGGCCAGTGCGGGCGGCGGTCTGCTCGCCGAGATCATCGAAGCTGCGGTCCGCAAACCAGCGAAGAAACAGGTGAGCCGTCGCCGCACGGCCGCCGCGAGGAGCAAGCTGCGCCGCCGCTCCTCGTAGCGAGTGGTATCAAAGCCGCATTTTGAGGACCATCAATATTTGTTGCGATTGGGTGGTGAAAATCACACGCACGCATGCTATCTAAGCCCCAATCGACATCCGGTCCTTGAAGCCGGCGCAGGAAGGAAGACAAAATGAGCGGAATTCACGATTTCATCGACAACGAAGTCAAGACGAACGACGTCGTTCTCTTCATGAAGGGCACGCCGCAGTTTCCGCAGTGTGGCTTCTCCGGCCAGGTTGTCCAGATCCTCGATTATATCGGCGTCGACTACAAGGGCATCAATGTGCTTGCCGATGCGGATCTTCGCCAGGGCATCAAGGACTATTCCAATTGGCCGACTATTCCGCAGCTTTATGTGAAGGGCGAATTTGTCGGCGGCTGCGACATCGTCCGCGAGATGTTCCAGGCCGGTGAATTGCAGTCGCATCTTCAGGGACAGGGTATTTCGGTGAAGGGTGCCGCCTGACCCGGAAGGAATCTTTCCAAATATCGGGAAAGGCGGGCGACCGCCTTTTTTGATTCTGAAGCTATATTTCGACTGTCTAATTTCTAATGTGCTTCTTGAGTGACTGGCAATTTCCGGTTGCGGGGGAGCCTTCTCGATAGCCTGGTATAAGCTGCCCGCGAGGGCACCTTTTTATTCAAGGGCATAAGAAAGCGGATACCGCTTTGCCCGGACCTCCGCTCGCCGCCGGTTCTGACGAGTGAGCGCGTCCTACCTCCACACCTGACGTGGCGATCGGCATTCGCCGGGCGCCAGTCTGTTCGGGACCTCCGACCGTATCGTTCGGGCCGGGCGCGGCCGGCTTCAGATGCGGAAATTCAACGCGTTGCAGCCCTCCCCGCACTCGGGGAGCAAATAGTTTCAAGACCCGATTGCCATGCCCCGGCCATCAGCAGGACAAATGACATGACGAGGCCCATTGATCAGACCGCCACCCTCTCGGGACTGACGAAGTTCCAGTTCATCGCGCTGATGGCGATGCTGATGTCGATCAACGCGATCTCAATCGACATCATGCTGCCGGGGCTGCAGGAGATCGGCGCCAGCCTCGGCGTTGCCGACGAGAACCGTCGGCAATATGTCATCACGGCCTATCTGATTGGCATGGGCTTCGCGCAGCTGTTCTTTGGCCCGCTTTCCGATCGGCTTGGGCGTAAGGCGCCGCTGTTGGCCGGTCTTGCAATCTACGGCCTCTGTGCGCTTGCGATCGCATTCGTGCCGACGTTCAGCGCGCTGCTCGCCTTGCGTTTTGCGCAGGGCGTCGGCGCTGCGGCGACCCGCGTGATCACGGTTTCGGTCGTGCGGGATGTTTACGGCGGTCGACAGATGGCAGAGATCATGTCCCTCGTGATGATGGTGTTCATGATCGTTCCGGTAATTGCGCCGAGCGTTGGGCAATTGATCATGATTTTTGCGGAGTGGCACATGATCTTCGTCGTCATTGCGCTCTTCGCCGTGGCCGTTGCGGCGCCGGTGGTCTTGCGTCTCCGCGAGACATTGGCTCCGGCCAACCGGCGCCCTTTCACCGCTTCGGCGATACTGAACGGTTTCCGTGTCGTGCTGACGAACCGGCTCGCTCTTTGCTACACGCTGGCGACGTCCGTGTTGCTTGGAGCCCTTTTCGGCTTCGTCAATTCGGCGCAACAAATTCTCGTTGGCATCTACGGGCTCGGTATCTGGTTTCCCGCCGTCTTCGCAGCCTTCGCCGGGATGATGGCGGTCGCCTCCTTTACCAACTCGCGGCTTGTCCAGCGGTTCGGCATGCGGGCGCTCTCACATGCGGCGCTTATCGGTTTCACGCTGGCGAGCTTCGTCCTGATGTCCCTTTCGCTGATCGGGCCGATGCCGCTGGCGCTCTTCATGATCCTCTACGCGGGTGTGATGTTCCAGTTCGGCCTGATCGCCGCGAACTTCAACGCGATGGCGATGGAACCGCTCGGTCATGTGGCCGGAACCGCGTCGTCCGTGCTGGGCTTCACCCAGACGATCGGCGGCGGGGTGATTGGCGCGTTCATCGGCCAGGCCTTCGACGATACCGTGACGCCCCTTGCAGTCGGATGCTTCACCGTCGCCATTTTCGCCCTCGCCTTCGTGCTGATCGCGGAGGGTGGTCGGCTCTTCAAACCACACCATCCGGCCGGTTAACCCGAAACGCGGCATGGGGGCGTCACCCGCCTCCATGGCTGACGCGCCGATCTTTCCTCCCAAGCTCAGATTACGGTTATTCGACAATGTCCTCCGTCTCAGAACGATCTTCCATTTCCAAGCACGCCGAGCACGTCGACGGGGTTTCGGGCGCGGCACGCATCCATATGGGGCTCGCCGAGTTCATCGTGACGATCGCGCTCATGACCGCCAGCGTGGCGCTTGCGATCGACAGCATGCTGCCCGCCCTTCAGAGCATTGGTCAATCGTTCGATGTTGCAAATCCGAACGACGCGCAGCTCGTCATCGGCATCTTCCTGCTCGGATTCGGCCTCTCGCAGATCTTCTTCGGCAGCCTCTCCGACGCCTTCGGGCGGCGCATCGTGCTGCTCGGCGGCCTTGCGTTCTTCACGCTCACCTCATTCACCGCGTCACAGGCCACGAGTTTCGAAGCGCTGCTTGTGATGCGTTTCGTCCAAGGGATCGGTGCAGCCGCCATCCGCATCACGACGATGGCAATCGTGCGCGATTGTTTCGGTGGCCGCGAGATGGCACGAGTCATGTCTTACGTGATGATCGTCTTCATGATCATTCCGATCGTCGCTCCGTCCCTCGGCCAGCTTGTGGTCGTCTCCGCAACCTGGCACTGGATCTTCATCCTGATAGGCGGCATCGGCGCAGTGCTCTTCATCTGGGCGCTTACCCGGATGAAGGAGTCCCTGCCGCCAGAGGAGCGTCTGCCGCTTTCGGTCGGCGCCGTCCTCTCCGGATTCCGCACGGTACTGACGAACCGCATAACCTGCGGCTATATGATCGGGCTTACGCTCTTTTCCGCCGTGATCTGTGCCTATGTCGTCAGCGTTCAGCAGGTCTTCGGAGAGGTCTACGGTCTTGGCGACTGGCTGCCGATCGCCTTTGCAGGGACCGCGGGCGGCATTGCAGTTGCCAATTTCGCCAACGGCTTCTTCGTCCGCAGCTTCGGGATGCGCCGCATCTCACATGCAGCGATGATCCTCTTCACGTCGCTGGCGTCGATCGGTTTCGTGCTGTCGCTCGCCGGCACGCCCGCCTTCGCCATCAGCTATCTGCTGTTTTCGATACTGCTGATGTTCTTCGCCGCCATCGCGACGAACTTCACAGCCATCAGTCTTGAGCCGATGGGGCATCTCGCAGGGACGGCGACCGCGATTACCGGCTTCGTGTCGACCACGGGCGGGACACTACTCGGCGCCGGCGTTGGCCAGCTCTTCAACGGCACGCTGCAGCCGTTGTTCGGTGGGTTCGCGCTGTTCGGCCTACTCACCATTCTCGCTACGCTCTGGGCGGAGAACGGCAAGCTCTTCACGCATCCGGGTGACAAGGACGTGGGGCACGACCACGGCGGCGGCAACATGTAAACGAAGAGGCCCACCCGGAGCGTCCGGGCGGGCCTTTTCTTTTGAGAAACCTGCGAATCCTGCTCAGACGGTGAAAACCTCGCGACGCAACACGTCCCAGCTTTCCTTGTCGGTTGCCAGAAGCAGGCCGCCGTTCGTGTGGGCGGGCAGATAGCGCGAGCCATCGAAGCGCGCTGCATAGGCGCCCGCCTCTTCGGCGATCAGCGTGCCGGCCAAGTGGTCCCACGGCATCAGCTTCTGGTACATCAGGAAATGCAGATGGCCGCCGGCAAAGATCCGATATTCATGGGCGGCGCAGCGATAGCTGGTAGCGATCCTGACCTTGGCCAGATTGCCCATGACGATCCGGCGGTCGTCTTCCTTGTAGAAACCGGTCGAAGCGCCGCCGACCATGGCCTCGAGCGGCACGCCAGCGGTCACTGCCAGTTTCTCTTGCGATCCGTCTGGCCGGCAGAGCCAGGCGCCCGCCCCCTTCTCGGCAATGACCCAATCGTTGCCGAGCGGATCGTAGATGATCCCGGCGACGGTCTCGCCCTTGGCGACCACGCTTGCCATCACGCCAAAGAGCGGCAGGCCAGCCGCGAAATTGAAGGTGCCGTCGATCGGATCGACAACGACCGCCAAATTGGCACCGGCGAGCTTGTCGAGAAGCGCCGGGTCAGCGGCGACCGATTCCTCGCCGATGAAGACGGCGCCGGGCGCGATCGTGTCGATCCTGGCCTTGATGAGCCTTTCCGCGGCTTCGTCGCCCTCGGTGACGAGATCGATCGCCTCCGACTTCATCCGCACATCGCCCGAGCCAAGATTGCGGAAACGCGGCAGGATTTCCTTGACCGCCGCCTCCTGCAGAAGGTTGGCAAGCGCGGCGATGTCGACGGAATGGCTCATTCTTTGGGCTCCGGAGCAAGGGATTGGAAATCGAAAAGTTTTAGATCAAGCAAGTGCGACGGGTTCACATGGCCAAGCGCGCGCAACATCGTGTCCTTGCGGCCGGGCATGCGCCGCTCGATGTCGGCAAGCATCGCCTTCATCGCATTGCGTTCGAGGCCGTCCTGCGAACCGCAGAGATCGCAGGGGATGATCGGAAATTCCATGGCCGCCGCAAACTTTGCGAGATCGTCTTCCGCCGCATAGGCAAGCGGCCTCAACACCATGAGATCGCCTTCGTCGTTGAGAAGCTTGGCCGGCATCGAGGCAAGGCGCCCGCCGTGAAAGAGGTTCATGAAGAAGGTTTCGAGGATGTCCTCGCGATGATGACCGAGGACCAGGGCATCACACCCCTCCTCCCGCGCGATGCGATAGAGGTTGCCGCGTCTCAGCCGCGAGCAGAGCGAGCAGTAGGTCGCGCCAGTCGGCACTTTTTCCTTAACGATGGAATAGGTGTCGCGGTACTCGATGCGGTGCTTGACGCCAATCGAGGTCAGGTATTCCGGCAGGATATGCTTCGGGAAGTTCGGCTGACCCTGATCGAGGTTGCAGGCGATGAGTTCGACCGGCAGTAGTCCTCGCCACTGCAGGTCCATCAGCAGGGCCAGCAGGCTGTAGCTGTCCTTGCCGCCGGAAAGGCCGACCAGCCAGCGCCTCGCGCCCCTCAGCATGCCGAAATCGTCGAGCGCCTGGCGCGTTTGCCGCAACAGCCGCTTGCGAAGCTTGTTGAAGGACACGGACGACGGCATCCGGGCAAAAAGCGGATGGGCGTCGGCATCGAGGCCAGCGTCTTCCTCATCTACGATGATGTTCATCCCATCGTGCTGTGACGATCGTGCGAGTTCCATGGCGATAGTCTCGGATTAGGCGGGCGGCAACGGCAGCGCCCCGGTGCATCAACCAGCACTTGCCCTGTCCGGCGCTGGAGATCAAGGGGAAACGGTCTGGAACGGCATGATCAAGGGCCGAAAACGGACCAGCCTGTGCGCGCTGCGAGCATTTCGAGAGCCAGTGAACCGAGCAGCGAATTGCCGTTCTCGTTGAGGCCCGGCGACCAGACAGCGATGGAAGCCCTGCCCGGGGCGACCGCCATAATCCCGCCGCCGACACCGCTCTTGCCTGGCAGGCCGACCCGATAGGCGAAATCGCCGGAGCCGTCGTAGTGGCCGCAGGTCAGCATCAGGGCATTGATGCGGCGCGCACGTTGACGCGAGACGACCGAATGCCCCGTCAGGGGATTGGCGCCGCCGGCTGCCAGGAACAGGCCGGCCTTGGCGAGCTGCACGCAGGTCATCGCCAGCGCGCAATGATGGAAATAGACGCCGAGCACGTGTTCGGCCGGATGATCGAGCCGGCCATAGGAGCGCATGAAGTTGGCAAGAGCGACATTGCGGAAACCGGTTGCCGTCTCCGAGCGCGCTACCTCGTGGTCGATGACGATATTGTCGTCGTCGGCAAGATAGCGGACGAATTGCACGATTTCACCGATCAGCTCCTTCGGCGTGTGGCCTGCGAGGATGAGGTCGCTGATGGTGATCGCGCCGGCATTGATGAAGGGATTGCGCGGCTTGCCGCCTTCGTGCTCGAGCTGCACGATCGAATTGAAGGCCGAGCCGGAGGGTTCGCGCCCGACACGGTGCCAGATGTTCTCGCCGTGCTTGCCGAGCGCGAGGGTCAGGGTGAACACCTTGGAAATGCTCTGGATCGAAAACGGCACCTCAGCATCGCCTACGCGATAGATCTGACCGCTCGTCGTCACGATTGCCATGCCGAAACGGCGAGAGTCGACGCGCGCGAGTTGCGGGATGTAGTCGGCCACCTTGCCTTCGCCGAGGCGCGGCGTCAGTTCGCGATAAATGTCATCGATGATCGCCTGCAGATCTTGCGGCGCCTGCTGCTCCGGCATGCGGCATCCCTCGACACGGATTGATCGGCACATCGTACAAAAAAACCGCCCGTCGCCGGGCGGTTTTTCGAACGCTCACAAGGCCAGAGCCTCGGATTAACGCGAATAGAATTCGACGACCAGGTGCGGTTCCATGACGACCGGGTACGGAACGTCGGTGAGAACCGGAACGCGGACGTAGGTCGCGACCATCTTGTTGTGGTCGGCATCGATGTAGTCCGGAACGTCGCGCTCAGCGAGCTGTACGGATTCGAGAACCGAAACGAGCTGCTTGGACTTTTCCTTGACTTCGATGACGTCGCCCGGCTTGCAACGGTAGGAACCGATGTTGACGCGGACGCCGTTGACCTTGACGTGGCCATGATTGACGAACTGGCGAGCGGCAAAGACGGTCGGAACGAACTTGGCGCGGTAGACGATCGCGTCGAGACGCGATTCGAGCAGACCGATCAGGTTTTCCGGGGTGTCACCCTTGCGGCGCGAAGCTTCGGCGAAGATCGCACGGAACTGCTTTTCACGGATGTCGCCGTAGTAGCCCTTCAGCTTCTGCTTGGCGCGCAGCTGCACGCCGAAGTCGGAAAGCTTGGACTTGCGGCGCTGGCCGTGCTGGCCCGGGCCGTATTCACGACGGTTGACCGGAGACTTCGGGCGGCCCCAGATGTTTTCGCCCATGCGGCGGTCAATTTTGTACTTGGACGATTCGCGCTTGCTCATCGCATTTCCTTTCAAACGGTTACACCGGCCTGTTGCCAAGCCGGATCAAGGAAACACGCCCTCCTCTGAACCCATTTTGGGAGTTCTGACAGGCCTCTCACGATCACGCTGCCGGAGAAACCACGGGACATGTCAAATGAAACACCGGGCATCGCTGCCCGGCGTTGGGCGGGTCTTTACGCACCGGTCGCTGATTTGTCAACGGAATATGACAGGAACATAGCGATTTTCGCGACTGCAGCGCGACCTTTACGCGTCTTTATAGGACGCACGGCGCTGCAGGTTGTCGTTACTCGGCGGCTGCCCGTTCCCCGTTGCCGATGCCCGGACCATTCGCGTCGCCGGGCGCGGTCTCGCTCCCGAGATCGGGGAAAGCCACGATACGCTTGCCGGAAAAATCCGCATGCACGACGATGAGGCCATGCTCTTCAAAATAGCCGAGCAGCCGCCGTGCGCGGCGGGCGGAATGGGTGCCGTAAGCGCGCGCGATCATCGCGTCCGAAGGACACGGCAGGCCGCGCACAGCGGCCTGCGCCATCATCAGGAACACCGCTTGCAAGTCGTCGCTCACGCGGTCGGCAAGGCGGAGCGCCGATGTCCACGTCTCTGTCGCAGCCGTGTCGGCATCGACGCCGGACCGGGCGACGGCCATCTTGCGGCGGAATGCGTTTAACGAGAGTGCCGGCCCCGGCACGCGCCGGATACGGCAACGAACGAGAAAATCCTGGAAGAGTTCTGCGTCCGGCCGGAACGCCGCGTCCGGATTGGCGAGGATTTCGGCGAACAGGCTGTCGAGCAGCGCGTCTCGCTCCTCAGCGGACATTTCCGGCGGGGCAGGTTTGGTTTCCACTGGCGCCAAAGGCTCGGGCCGCGGCCGCGACAGTTCAGCCAGAATGTCGGTCGCCGGACGCGGCTGCGGCGTCGGCCGGCGCAGGACAGGTCGCGTCAATTCTTCCGGATCCGGCGTGAAGATCAGGTCCTCGACATCCTGCGGCGCTTCCGGCAGCGGCATCAGCTTCGGGCTGGTGGACCGCGCGGAGGTCTCGACCGAGCCGATCGTCACCCTCAGTGGCCGACGCGACAGCGCTGGCCCGAGCGCAACGAACGAGCCGCGCTTCAGGTCGCGGAACATCTCGGCCGTGCGGCGGTCCATGCCCAGGAGATCGGCTGCGCGCAGCATATCGATGTCGAGAAAGGTGCGCCCCATCAGGAAGTTCGAGGCCTCGGCCGCGACATTCTTTGCGAGCTTCGCCAGGCGCTGCGTGGCGATGACGCCGGCGAGCCCCCTCTTGCGGCCGCGGCACATGAGATTGGTCATCGCGCCGAGCGATACCTTGCGGGCGTCCTCCGAGACATCGCCACCGACCGACGGCGCGAACATCTGCGCCTCGTCGACAACGACCAGGACGGGGTACCAGTATTCGCGATCCGCATCGAACATCGCATTCAGAAAGACGCCGGCGCTGCGCATCTGCTGCTCGATGTCGAGACCTTCCAGCGAGAGGACGCAGGAGACGCGGTGCTGCCGGATGCGCGTCGCGATGCCGATCAGCTCCGCATCGGTGCGCTCGCCTTCGATGACCACATGGCCGAACTTGTCGGCGAGCGTGACGAAGTCACCTTCGGGATCGATGATGCATTGTTGCACCCAAGGGGCGGACTGTTCGAGCAGGCGGCGCAGGAGATGCGACTTCCCAGAGCCGGAATTGCCCTGCACCAGAAGGCGCGTCGCCAAAAGCTCCTCGATATCGAGCGAGGCCGAAGTCCCTTCGGACGTCGTTCCCATGTCGATGCCGACTTTCATTCCCACCTCGTCAAGAAATGTATATCCGCTCCACGGGACAACCGTGGGCACGTACCAGCGTCTAGCACCGTTCCCTGCGCTTTGCTTGGCGCAATGGGCAAAACCCACAGATATGAGTTTGTTTACCTTACAGTCAGGCCAAAACCCTGCATCAGCCGGCGCGTGGCGAAATCGGGTTTGCCGGAGGTGAAGATCGCAGGATCCTCGCCGTTGAGCGGCTCGAAGCCATTCGGCAGCGGCACTAGCGAGCGGGCGCGCCGGGCAATCGCCTCTGCCGGATCGAGCCAGTCGACCGGCCAGGGCGCCAGCCGCCGGAAAACATTCGCCATGAAGGGGTAATGCGTGCAGGCGAGCACGACGATATCAGTCTTCTTCCCGTCCCTCTCGACGAAACATGGGGCGATCTCAGCCAGGACCGTCTCGTCCTCGAGTTTCTCGCCGCGAATATACGCCTCCGCCATGCGCGCCAGGTTTTCTGAGCCGACAAGCCGCACATGGCATTGCGACGCAAAGGACTGGATCAGATCGCGTGTATAGGCGCGTTTGACCGTACCGGGTGTTGCGAGAACCGAGACCAGCCCGGAACGCGTCCGCTCCGCCGCCGGCTTGATCGCCGGCACCGTGCCGACAAACGTCATCTGCGGGTAAGCTGCACGCAGATCGGTACCGACGAGCGTGAAGGCGGTGTTGCAGGCGATGATGCAGATTTCCGGGTCGTGCGCGGTGAGCAGTTCGCCGAAGAGCGCGATCACGCGCTCCTTCAAGGCCCCCTCCTCCCAGCCGCCATAGGGAAAACCCGCATCGTCGGCGACATAGATGAAATGCCGCTCCGGCATCAGCACGCGCGTCTCGCGCAGCACCGTCAACCCGCCGATCCCGCTGTCGAAGACGAGTATGGGTTTCAGTTCAGTCGTTGTCACCGCCGCCTTGCACTTTCCTGCTGCGACCCGCCGGCGCGCCGGAGCCGCGCGGATTTTCGCGCGTAAACCGGTCGAGCGAAGAGATGACGCCGCGCAGCACCTGGATTTCGGATTCGGTAAAGGATGGTCTCGTCAGAACAGCGCGGAGATTTTCGACCAATTTCGGCTTTTTGTCGGCGGAGCGGAAGTAATTGCGCGCTTCCAGGGCGTCCTCCAGATGATCGAACAGACCTTGCAGATGTTCCTTGGTCGCCGGACGCTGTGCGATCGCCTGGAACGACGTTTCCTCTTCCGAATCCATGCCGGTCTTCATCCACTCGTACGACATGAGCAGCACGGCCTGCGCGAGGTTCAGCGAGGCGAAGGCCGGGTTGACCGGGAATGTCACGATCTCGTCGGCGAGCGCCACTTCCTCGTTGGTGAGGCCCGTGCGTTCGCGGCCGAAGATGATGCCGATCGCCTCCCCGCCTCTAAACCGCTGGCGCAGTGTCCGTGCCGCGACGATCGGCGAGCGTACGGGCTTGTAGCCGTCACGGTCGCGGGCCGTGGTAGCGTAGACGAAGTTCAAATCCGCGATCGCCTCCTCAAGCGAGCCGTAGAGCTTGGCGCCATCGATAACATGGTCGGCGCGGCTTGCGGCGGAGCGCGCCTTTTCACTCGGCCAACCGTCGCGCGGATTGACGAGGCGCAGTTCCGACAGCCCGAAATTGGCCATCGCGCGCGCCACCATGCCGATATTCTCGCCGAGTTGGGGGTAAGCGAGGATGATCGCCGGACCTTCCGTCAAGAGTTCGCGCTCGCTGTTCGTACCTGCCATTGCCTAAGCCTTCGCCTTCTGTTCGGCGCTTCCCTTGCACAATTGTTCACGAAATTAAAGTCATGCCGGCCTTCAGCCTGCAAGATGACTACACGTCAGCAATGTGAAGGCGCCGCAGAGATATGGAGATCATCTCAAGTCCAAGTTGGGCGTCGTCCCGGGAAATCGGCAAGTGGCGTTCGACAGGCGCTCCCACCCGGCGGGTTTCATAGAAGTAGGCGGCGCCATTCCCTCGGACCTGCTTAGCGATCTTCAGGTTTTCTTCGATCTCGGCGACGAATTGAGGCGCGTCGCCATCGGCCGCCTCCGGCATTCGGCGGGCGAAGATGCGGGCCCAATAGGTGCAGCCCATGAAGACCGCCAGCGTCTGGCGCACTTGGCCCGGCCGCGTGACGAGCTGCCAGGAGGCGCCGAGCGGCTTCGCCGCCGCCGCCAGATCCCTGTATGCGCGATCGAGGGCCTGCGATTGGGCAATCAACGACAAACCCGCTGTACCCTTCTTTGCATCTTCAAGCAGCGCGATCAAAGTGTCGCACCAGCCTTTGATTGCCGCATCAAGGGTGGTCCGCGTCCGCGTCGGAAAAACCAGAAACGCGACCGCCGCGCCGGCGACCGAGCCGATGAGCGTTTCCTCGAGACGCAGTTGCAGTAGGTGCGGCGTCAACACGCCCATCAGGCCGTAGAGAAGCGCGAGGACGATCGAGACGAAGAATGTCATCGTCGCGTAGGACACAGCCAGGAAATAGAAGGCGAGGAAGATGCAAACGGCGCTGAGCGGCAGGATGACGTAGAAATTGCCGGCGACCACTGTGCCAAGCGCGATTCCGACGACGATACCGAACAGCGTGCCCGCCGAGCGCTGCAGCGCCTTGACCGCCGTGTCGCCGCGCGAGCGCGTGTTGGTGAAAACGAGAAACGCCGCCAGAACCGCCCAGAACCAGCGGTCCCGCGAAAGCATCAGCCCGAAGAGCATGGCGATGCCCGTGGCAAGCGTTATCTGGATCGCCGTCCGCAGCGCGGGATCGGATAAGGAAAAACGGAAGCGACTGGTCGAAGGCACGCCGCCGTGAGCAGCCGTCGGTTCCTGCAGGTCGCTTTCGTCGAGCGCGGCGAGGCTCCGCTGGAGCCACCGGCGGACGTCACGAAGCCAAAGCAAGGCCTTGGCCGTCTCGATCTGCTTCAAGTTTGCGCCGTCAAGCCGTTGCACTTCGTCTTCGATCTTCAGGGCGTCGCGCGTCAGCATCGCGTCAACAAGGGTTGCCGGTGCCATTGCCTGAAAGCTGAGGACGATGGCGCTCTCGGCGGCGAGATGGATGTCGAACAGATCGATGACGAGGTCCGAGGAGGCGAGGCCGGGCGCCGGCTCCGGCCGCCGGTTCTCCGTCGGGATGAAGCTCTCGGCCATCAGCACCGCTTCCTTCAGCCGTTCTTCCTGCGTCAGCAAGCGGCGACGGTCGATTTCGGTGAAAACCGGTCTGCGGGCGGTTTCGGCCAGCTCGACGAGGATCTGATCCACCCGTCGTTGAATGCTTGCGGCGGCGCGCATGAGGTCAAGGTAGCGATTGTCGGGAAGAAGGCGGGTTCGCACGAGATGTGCGACGGTTGCGGAGATTGCCGCGCCCATGAAGAGCGCCGGCAACTGGTCAGGCGTCGGGCGAAGATAGGCGCCGATGAAGTAGGACATGAAGGCGAACATGCCGACAGCGAACCAGCGCGGCCCGTAACCCCGTCCGTAGACCGCCAGAAAAATGATCACCAGGAAGATCACGTCGGAGAGGTAGCGGTGGCTTTCCAGGGCCGACGCGAGAGCAACCATTGCGACGCTGGCGAGGACGGCAATGACGCGCGTGATCATCTGTTCATGCGGCGTGCGATCCCTGACGGCGAGTCCGCCTTCGATCGACAGGGAAACGGCAAGGCCGTAGGCCGCCGGCGGTAACGCGGCGACGATGAAGTGGAACGCCATCAGCAGGCAAACAGAAATGACGATCGTGGACGTGATGCGCGATGCCTGCCGAAGCCGGGAAAAGGCCGGATCGTTGGCCAGCAGCCAATCACGCAAACGAAGCCGAAACGTCATGAGGCGCCTTCTGCCTTTCCGCGTAGGGGGCGATGCCGGACGCCACCGTCACCCTCTGCATATCTTCCTGGGCGATCTTTTCAAGGACCGACGCGGGTTCACCAAACGATGCGCGTCCTGCGTGCGGACGGTCCGAGGCTACGGTTCCTTCTCCATCCAAAGTTTCACCGAAGCATGCTTTGCCTTGCCGGTTCACAGTGCTATAGGGCTCTGGATTTCTCCCACCCGGGGGGCATCGCGTGCGATGCTCCGCAAGCTACGAGGCATATCCATGGCAAAGATCAAGGTCGCCAATCCGGTTGTCGAACTCGACGGCGACGAGATGACCCGCATCATATGGCAGTTCATCAAGGACAAGCTGATCCATCCCTATCTCGACCTCGATCTCGAATATTATGACCTCAGCGTCGAGAACCGCGACGCGACCGAAGACCAGGTGACAGTCGACGCCGCCAACGCCATCAAGAAGCATGGCGTCGGCGTCAAGTGCGCGACGATCACGCCGGACGAGGCCCGCGTCGAGGAGTTCAAGCTGAAGAAGATGTGGAAGTCGCCGAACGGCACGATCCGCAACATCCTGGGCGGCGTCATCTTCCGCGAGCCGATCATCTGCAAGAACGTGCCGCGCCTCGTTCCCGGCTGGACCAAGCCGATCATCGTCGGCCGTCACGCCTTCGGCGACCAGTATCGCGCGACGGACTTCAAGTTCCCGGGCAAGGGCAAGCTTTCGATCAAATTCGTCGGCGAAGACGGCCAGACGATCGAGCACGACGTCTATGACGCCCCCGGCGCCGGCGTCGCGATGGCCATGTACAACCTAGACGAATCGATCACCGAATTCGCCCGCGCTTCGTTCAACTACGGCCTCCAGCGCAAGGTTCCCGTCTACCTCTCGACCAAGAACACGATCCTGAAAGCCTATGACGGTCGCTTCAAGGACATCTTCCAGAAGGTGTTCGAAGAGGAGTTCGCTGAGCAGTTCAAGGCGGAGAAACTCTGGTACGAACATCGCCTGATCGACGACATGGTGGCTTCGGCCCTCAAATGGTCCGGCGGTTATGTCTGGGCGTGCAAGAACTATGACGGTGACGTCCAGTCCGATATCGTCGCCCAGGGCTTCGGCTCGCTCGGCCTGATGACTTCCGTGCTGATGACGCCGGACGGCAAGACGGTCGAAGCCGAAGCCGCGCACGGCACGGTGACCCGCCATTACCGCCAGCACCAGAAGGGCGAGGAAACCTCGACCAACTCGATCGCCTCGATCTTCGCCTGGACCCGTGGCCTTGCCCACCGCGCCAAGCTCGACGGCAATGCCGAACTCGCCAAGTTCGCCGACACGCTCGAGCGCGTCTGCGTCGAAACGGTCGAAGCCGGCTTCATGACCAAGGACCTCGCTCTGCTGATCGGTCCCGACCAGCCGTGGCTTTCGACCACCGGCTTCCTCGACAAGATCGACGAGAACCTCAAGAAGGCAATGGCAGCGTAAGCAGGCCAACCTGATAGGACGTCTCGGAACCCGGCCATGCGCCGGGTTTCTTGCCTTTATCGGTCCTTTAGGGTCGACCAACAGCCGGGAATGAGGGCAGCCGCGCCGCGGGGGAACGCTTACGGCACTCGATCATTTCCCGATGGACGTCCCCAACTGTGGGCATGAGCGGATGGACCGAGCGGCACCAAAGCCGGTAAGGCTCGTCGCCTTCGATATAGACGGCACGCTTCTTGGCGATGATGAAGCTGCGAACCGCTTTCGTTCGGCCTGGCAGGCGCTCGATGGACGCAAGAGGCCGCTGCTCGTCTACAATAGCGGCCGACCGATCAACGACATATTGGCGCTCGTGGATGTCGACCAGTTACCGCCGCCTGACTACGTGATTGGCGGCGTCGGTACGATGATGGCCGACGGGCGTAAAAGGAAACGGTTGCAGGCGTTCACCGCGGAGCTTGGCTCTCCCATCGACGTCAAGGCGGTGACGGCGATCATGGAGACGGTGGAAGGCGCAGTGCCGCAAGCGGCCGTTGACCAACATGCCCACAAGGCGAGTTGGTGGTTGCCAGAGGCACGAGAAGCGGAAATCGCTGCCATCGGGCAACGGCTGGCATCCGCCGGATTGGACGTGAAGCTTATCTATTCCAGCAGCCGGGATCTCGACATATTGCCGCGCGCCGGCGGCAAGGGCAGCGCGCTCGCCTGGATCTGCCGGGAGCTTACAGTCGATCTCGGCGAGGTGGTCGTGGCCGGCGACACCGGCAACGACCGCGAAATGTTCGACATACCGCGTGTGCGCGGCGTGGTGGTCGCCAATGCGCTTGCCGAACTGCGCCGGGTCGCCGAGCACGAGCGGCGGCATTTTCTCGCGCGGAATTCGTACGCCGACGGCGTGCTCGAAGGGCTGCGCCACTGGGGCGTCATCGAATAGATTCGGTCCTTCGACCCGCCCCTGCGGCGCCGCGCGTCTTACCAGACGCGCAAGGGACGCCGCAGCACTTATCCTTAAATCGGATAGTCATTTCAGCGGAAGAAAGATTTCCGTAATGAGTTCCGTCGGCGCGACCTCCCGTGGATTGTTGAGATACTTCTCGAACATCACGCTGTCGCGGATTGCCCGACCAGATTGCGGCAACCAGGTCGCGTAGAGCCACTGATAGGCCTTCGGCATGTCGGCGTAAGGCCCCTTGTGGCGGAGCACCGCATAGTGGCCACCCTCGATACTTTGCGGCGTCAGTGGCGCTTCGACCGGAAACTCACCGTGTGTCGTGACGCAGGCAAATGAACGGAGCTTGTCCGTGTCTACGAGTTCGGGGTCGTCCAGATAAATGCCAATCATATCCATGCCCGGTCGGAACAGGTTACGCGAAAATAGCGTCCCATAG
This sequence comes from Sinorhizobium mexicanum, assembly GCF_013488225.1. Taxonomy (NCBI): domain Bacteria; kingdom Pseudomonadati; phylum Pseudomonadota; class Alphaproteobacteria; order Hyphomicrobiales; family Rhizobiaceae; genus Sinorhizobium; species Sinorhizobium mexicanum. Next base: position 2,164,983 of record NZ_CP041238.1, read on the forward strand.
AGCGTCTCGAAGGCCTGGCCGATGGCCATGTAGGAGCCAGTGTGGGCCACGCCGACAAGCGCGAGCGTGTCGACTTCCCGTAAGGTGACGTCATACATATCAGGATTTCCTTCTATCAAAGTGGTTTCAAAGGCTTTGTGGCTCCCTTCATTCCTGTAGCGCGCCGGCGGCAGGCGATAGAGGGCCTTGAAAGTGCGATTGAAGGACTGAACATTCGGGTAGCCCGAACGTCGCGCGATTGCTTCGACTGAAAGACTGGTCTGGACGAGATCGGCGGCAGCCTGCTGCAACCGCAGTCTCTTCACCGTCGCGGCCAGAGTTTCTCCATGGACTGCACGATAGACCCGATGCCAATGGTGCGGCGACATGCAGGCAATTTCCGACAGCCTATCGAGATCGAGTTCCTCGTCGAGATGCGCATAGATGTAAGCGGAGACGCGGTGAAGTCGCCTCTCATAGCCCGCCCATGCCGTTTCTTCATTCATGCCGAACCTTTCGCGTTTCGCTTGGAAATCGATAAAGCATAGATGGAATTGACAAATCCTGCGGACATCGAGCGCTCGATTGCAACTGCTTGTTCGGCGGAGCGACTCATATAGTCTGACGGTGTCCAGCACGCGTTGCCCGCCATAGTGGATTCCCGAAAGTCTCGTCGATGCCCGATTCTCTCGTCGCCAAAACGGTAAGCGTCTTTAGAGAAGGATATGGTAGCGCTCGCCTGAAGGCGGACGCCTTTGCCGGGTTGACCGTTGCTATCGTCGCCCTGCCGCTGTCCATGGCCATCGCGATTGCCTCGGGTGTTACGCCTGATCGCGGGCTCTACACCGCGATTGTCGGCGGTTTTCTGGTCTCGCTCCTCGGCGGCAGCCGCGTGCAGATCGGTGGCCCTGCTGGTGCTTTCATCGTGCTCGTGGCTGCCACTGGTGCGAGGCACGGCCTCGACGGCCTGCTGCTGGCTACGGCGATGTCGGGCATCATGCTTGTTGCGGCCGGTTACCTGCGGCTTGGCAACTACATCAAGTTCATCCCCTACCCGGTTACCGTGGGCTTTACAGCCGGGATCGCGGTGATCATCTTCGCCAGCCAATTGCGCGACCTCTTCGGCCTGACACTCAGCGGCCGAGAGCCCGGGCCCATCATCGAGAAAGTCGCGACGCTTGGACTTGCCGCCGGTACGGTCAACTGGGGAGCAGTTCTGACGGCAGCGCTAACGATCGGCATCATTCTCGCGCTGCGCAAGCTGCGACCGCATTGGCCCGGCATGCTGATTGCCGTTGCCGCCGCTTCCGCCTTCGTCGCTCTCCTGCAATTGCCGGCGGAAACGATCGGCACGCGCTTCGGCGGCATTCCGCGTGGCCTTCCTTCACCGACATTTCCGCCTTTCTCGCTCGAGAAGGCCGCCGCCGTCTTTCCGGATGCCGTCTCCTTTGCGCTCCTCGGTGCAATCGAGTCCTTGCTGTCGGCCGTTGTCGCCGACGGCATGACCGGGCGCCGCCACCGTTCGAGCATGGAATTGATCGCGCAGGGAATCGCGAACTTTTGCTCGGCGCTCTTCGGCGGGATCTGCGTGACCGGGACGATCGCCCGCACGGCGACGAATGTGCGAGCAGGCGGAACCAGCCCGGTCTCCGGCATGCTGCATTCCATCTTTCTCCTTCTATTCATGCTGCTCGCCGCTCCGCTCGCGAGCTACATCCCGCTCGCCTCGCTGGCCGGCGTGCTCGCCGTCGTTGCCTGGAACATGATCGAGAAGCCCGCGTTCATGGCGCTGCTGCGATCCTCCTACGGCGACGCGGTCGTGCTTCTGGCGACCTTCATCATCGTCGTCTTCCGCGAGCTGACGGAAGGCATCGTGATCGGCTTCGCTCTTGGCGCGGTTCTTTTCATCGACCGCATGGCAAAGAGCATCTCTGTCGGAGAAACAAAACCACTGGAGGCCCTGAAAGAGGAGAATGGAGAGAAGGAACATCCGGTCGTCGCGGACGATCCGGACACGGTCATCTATAGGATCTCGGGCATCTTCTTCTTCGGTTCGGCCGCAACCGTCGGCACGGTCCTCGACCGCATCGCCGACCAGCGTCGGAATTTCATTCTCGATTGCTCGGAAGTGCCCTTCATGGACTCGACCGCGGCCAATGTCATCGAGGGGACACTGCGGAAGGCAGAGCGGACGGGCGTGCGTTTCTTCATCACCGGCGCCAGGTCGCAGGTGCGTCGCGCCCTCCGCCAGCATGACGTTCGCCCGCCGCGTGTCGTGATGCGCGCCTCGATCCAGGCGGCGCTCGAAAGCATCCGCAGCGAAAAGAGCGCGTGAAAAAGGGCGCCGCAGCGCCCTTTCCTTTGGTTGCTCAAGCGCAAGGTCAACCGGCGAGCGCCACGGCGACCGCTTCGATCGCTTCGGCTGCGCGGTTGCCATCCGGTCCGCCGGCCTGAGCCATGTCCGGGCGTCCACCACCGCCCTTGCCACCGAGTGCGGCCGAAGCGACGCGCACCAGATCAACGGCGCTGACCTTCGAGGTGAGGTCGTCGGTAACGGCCACCACCGCGCTTGCCTTGCCGTCGCCGGAAACACCGACGAAGGCGACAACGCCCGAACCGAGCGTCTTCTTGCCGTCATCGGCGAGGCTCTTCAGGTCCTTGGGCTCGACGCCCGACACGACCCTGCCAAGGAAGCGGACGCCTGCGATATCACGGGCGGCATCGGCCGAACCATTCTGGCCATCACCGACGAGAGCCAGCTTCTTCTTCGCCTCGGTCAGTTCCCTCTCCAGCTTGCGGCGCTCGTCGAGCAGGGCCTCGACCCGGCCGAGAACATCCGCCGGCTGGACCTTGAGCGCGGAGGCCAGCGTCTTCACCCGCTCATCCTGCTCGTTGAGGTAGGCGCGAGCCGCCTCGCCCGTCAGTGCCTCGATTCGACGCACGCCGGCACCGACCGCACTTTCAGAAACGACCCGCACAAGACCAATGTCGCCCGTCGCCGATACATGCGTGCCGCCGCAGAGTTCGACCGAATAGGGCTTTCCGGCTTTCGACCCGCGAACGCCTTGTCCCATCGAGACGACGCGGACCTCGTCGCCATATTTCTCGCCGAAGAGCGCCATTGCGCCTTCCGCAATCGCGTCGTCGACTGTCATCAGTCGCGTCGTCACCGGCGAATTCTGAACGATGATCTCGTTCGCCATCTCCTCGACGACCTTCAACTCGTCGGCCGTCATCGGCTTCGGATGCGATACGTCGAAGCGCAGCCGCTCCGGCGCCACAAGCGAGCCCTTCTGCGCCACGTGCGTGCCGAGCACCTCGCGCAGCGCCTCGTGCAGCAGGTGGGTCGCGGAGTGATTGGAGCGGAGCCGCGTGCGACGCGCATGGTCGACGGTCAGCGCGGCCGCCTCGCCGGTTTTCACACTGCCTTCGGCGACAACGCCGTAGTGGACAAAGAGCCCCTCGCCACGCTTCTGGGTGTCAGTGACCGTCAGCTTGCCAGTGTCGGTCGCGATGACGCCGGTATCGCCCATCTGACCGCCGGATTCGCCATAGAAGGGTGTCTGGTTCAGGATCACTTGAACGGTCTCGCCCTTCGCAGCGGATTCGACCACAGCACCGTCGCGGACGATCGCCTGGATCACGCCTTCGGCTGCCTCGGTGTCATAGCCGAGGAATTCTGTCGCGCCGTGCTTTTCCTTGAGTTCAAACCAGATCGTCTCGGTTGCGGCCTCACCGGATCCGGCCCAGTTTGCACGGGCCTCCGCCTTCTGCCGTTCCATTGCCGCGGAAAACGCATCGGTATCGACGGTGATGCCCTTGGCGCGCAGCGCGTCCTGCGTCAGGTCGAGCGGGAAGCCGTAGGTGTCGTAGAGCTTGAAGGCTGTCTCGCCGTTGAACTGATCGCCCTCGGAAAGATCTGCCGAGGCTTCTGAAAGGAGGTTCAGACCGCGCTCCAGCGTCTTGCGGAAACGGGTCTCTTCCAGTTTCAGGGTCTCCGAGATCAGCGCTTCGGCGCGGGCAAGTTCCGGATAGGCGCGGCCCATCTGGCCGACGAGTGCCGGCAGGAGCTTCCACATCAGCGGCTCTTGCGCGCCGAGCAGCTGCGCGTGCCGCATCGCGCGGCGCATGATGCGGCGCAGCACATAGCCGCGGCCTTCGTTCGACGGCAGTACGCCGTCGGCGATCAGGAAGGCGGAGGAGCGCAGATGGTCGGCGATGACGCGGTGGCTGGCGCGGCGGTCGCCCTCCGCCTTGACGCCCGTCGCTTCTTCGGACGCAGCGATCAGCGCGCGGAAGAGATCGATGTCATAATTATCGTGCTGGCCCTGCAGGACGGCAGCAACACGCTCCAGTCCCATGCCGGTATCGATCGACGGGCGCGGAAGATCGATGCGCTCTTCCTTGGTGACCTGCTCGTACTGCATGAACACGAGATTCCAGATCTCGATGAAGCGGTCGCCATCTTCTTCGGCCGAACCGGGCGGTCCGCCCCAGATCTGCTCGCCATGGTCATAGAAGATTTCCGAGCACGGGCCGCAAGGGCCGGTATCACCCATCGCCCAGAAGTTATCGCTGGTCGGAATGCGGATGATCCGGTCGTCGCTCAAGCCGGCGATCTTCTTCCAGAGGCCGAAGGCTTCGTCGTCGGTATGATAGACGGTGACGAGCAGTCGCTTGGCGTCGAGGCCGTATTCCTTGGTGATCAGGTTCCAGGCGAGCTCGATCGCGCGTTCCTTGAAATAGTCGCCGAACGAGAAGTTGCCGAGCATCTCGAAGAAGGTGTGGTGCCGGGCGGTGTAGCCGACATTGTCAAGGTCGTTGTGCTTGCCGCCCGCGCGCACGCATTTCTGCGCGGTCGCGGCCGTCGAATAGGGGCGCTGCTCCAGGCCGGTAAAGACGTTTTTGAACTGCACCATGCCGGCATTGGTGAACATCAATGTCGGGTCGTTGCGCGGCACCAGGGGGCTCGACGGCACGATCTCGTGACCGTTCTTGCGGAAGTAGTCGAGAAACATCGACCGGATTTCATTCACGCCGCTCATCTTGCGTCCTATCTGTGCACCATTCCCGGTCGCGACCGCACTTTTGCCGGGCCGCGCACCGCTATCTTCAACCCCGCGTCTATCGGCAATAGACACGCCCTCCAGCAACGTCGGTCGCTGGAACCAAAGGCTTTTATCTTCCGTGTCTCACGCTGTCCAGACGGCAGCAAAAAACCGGCCGTCTAGAAAAACGACCGGCTTCATTCAAAACTTGCCCGCCTCAGATCTTACATTTCGGCAGCCGCATCGCCGTCGTCATCGCTCTCCGGTCCGCCGTTCTCCAGGAACTTGTCGGCGATCAGGCCCGCATTCTGCCGCAGAGCCATCTCGATCTCGCGCAGAAGATCGGGATTGTCACGCAGGAAAAGTTTCGCGTTCTCCCGGCCCTGGCCGAGGCGCTGGCTATTGTAGGAAAACCAGGCGCCGGATTTTTCGACGATGCCGGCCTTGACGCCAAGATCGATGAGTTCACCGGTCTTGGAAACGCCCTCGCCATACATGATGTCGAATTCCACCTGCTTGAAGGGTGGTGCCATCTTGTTCTTGACGACCTTGACGCGGGTCTGGTTGCCGACGACCTCTTCGCGCTCCTTGACCGAGCCGATGCGACGAATATCGAGGCGAACTGACGCATAGAACTTCAGCGCGTTGCCACCCGTCGTCGTTTCCGGCGAACCGAACATGACGCCGATCTTCATGCGGATCTGGTTGATGAAGATAACCATGCAGTTGGACTTGGAGATCGACGCAGTGAGCTTGCGCAGTGCCTGGCTCATCAGGCGGGCCTGCATGCCCGGCAGACTGTCGCCCATTTCGCCTTCGATTTCGGCGCGCGGCACGAGAGCTGCAACGGAATCGACGACGAGGACGTCGATCGCGCCGGAACGGACCAGCGTGTCGGTGATTTCCAGCGCCTGTTCGCCGGTGTCCGGCTGCGAAATCAAGAGGTTTTCAAGATCGACGCCCAGCTTGCGCGCATAGACCGGATCGAGCGCATGTTCGGCGTCAACGAAGCCGCAAATGCCACCCTTCTTCTGTGCCTCGGCGATGGTCTGCAGCGCCAGCGTCGTCTTGCCCGAGCTTTCAGGGCCGTAGATTTCAATGATGCGCCCTTTCGGCAGGCCGCCAATGCCGAGCGCGATATCGAGGCCGAGCGATCCGGTCGAAACAGTTTCGATCTCGATTACACTGTCCTTCGAACCGAGCTTCATAATCGATCCCTTGCCGAACGACCGTTCGATCTGGGAGAGAGCCGCTTCAAGTGCCTTGCTTTTATCCACCGATTTGTCCTCTACGAGCCGCAAAGAGTTTTGTGCCATTTGGTCCCACCTTTAGGTTATTGAAGCTACCGAGGCAATGAAGCCGCCGCAGGAGTTTTTGTACATGGTTTGTTCTGCTTTGGCAATAGAGTGGCAACCAATTGAATGATAACGGTTATTCTCGTTGCGTTCGATTCTTGTTCACGGGCATTGTACCACATTTCCGCAAAGCCCATGCCGAAGCTCGGCCGGGCTTGGCTACACTAGCGCGATTCGCGACCGTGCCGCCTCTGTGAATGCGGATTGAAGCAGTCCAAAGAGGAGCTTTTATGAAGAAACGCGAAATCGCCGTGTTCGGCGGCGCCCACATCGACCGCCGCGGCCGCATCAGCGGCGTGACCGCTCCCGGCGCGAGCAATCCCGGTTCGTGGTTCGAGGAAGCGGGAGGCGGCGGTTTCAATGCGGCGAGAAACCTCGCCCGCATCGGTCACAGCGTACGAATGATCAGCCCGCGTGGCGGCGACGCAGCAGGCGAGATGGTGGCGGCGGCCGCGGCCGCGGCAGGCGTCATCGATTGCCCCTTCACCTTTCTCGATCGGAAAACGCCGAGTTATACGGCGATCCTCGAAAACGATGGCAACCTCGTCATCGCGCTTGCTGACATGGAGCTCTACCAGTTGTTCTCGCCGCGCCGGCTGCAGCAGCGCGCGATACGCGAAATATTGGCGGTAAGCGATCTGGTGCTCATGGATGCCAACCTCCCCGAGGAAACGCTTGTCGCCTTGGTCAACGCGGCATCCGGGGACGGCCGACTTGTGGCCGGCATCGCCGTGTCGCCGGCAAAGGTGATGCGCTTCAGGAAATGCCTCAGCGGGCTCAGCTTCCTGTTCATGAACGAGGCGGAAGCGCGTGCCCTGACCGGGATCGACGCCAGCGACGCCAAAAACTGGCCAACGCTGTTGCGGGAGGCAGGCCTCAGGGGTGGCGTCGTAACACGCGGCGGCGCCGCTGCGGTCGCCTTCGACCGCGGCGAGGCAAGCGTCATTTTCCCGCCAGCCCTCCCGGCGCTGGCGGATGTCACTGGCGCCGGCGACGCCTTGGCCTCGGGGTTCCTCACGGCGCGGCTTTCGGGTTTCGATCTTGCCGGATGCCTGCGCCATGGCATAGCCGCGGCCGGGATTGCGCTTCGCTCGCCTTTTGCCGTTTCGGAAGAAATGTCTCGGGGCAATCTCGAACAGGCGATTGCCCTTGTGCCGGCGCCGCAAATGCTGTCATGAGAACCGACGTTGAACGCCGGGCGGGACGAAAGCATGCGCAGCTTTCCGCCCGCTCTCACTTTCACCTTTTTTACAAACGATCTCGATGATTTTGGTTCGATTCAGCCGAGCATGATCGTGATTTAAGGATAGATTCATGAGCAAGCCCTCCTCCCCGTCCCTGCCGATCGAATATTCCGATGAAGTGGCGGCCGCAAAGGCACGCGGTGCGCCGATCGTCGCGCTGGAATCGACGATCATCACCCATGGCATGCCCTACCCCGGCAACCTCAACATGGCCCGCAGCGTCGAGGCGATCATCCGTGAACAGGGCGCCGTGCCCGCGACCATTGCGGTCATTCACGGTGTCCTTCACATCGGTCTCGACGACGCGAAGCTGGAAGCACTTTCGAAAACGGAAGGCGCGATGAAGCTGTCGCGTGCCGATCTTGCCTTCGCGATCGCCGAACGCCGTACGGGCGCCACGACCGTGGCGGCGACGATGATCGCTGCGGCGCGCGCCGGCATCAGCGTATTTGCCACCGGCGGGATCGGCGGCGTTCACCGCGGCGCGGAAGAGAGCTTCGACATTTCCGCCGATCTGGACGAACTTGCCCGCACCGGCGTGATCGTTGTCTGCGCCGGCGCCAAGGCCATTCTCGACATTCCGAAAACGCTTGAAGTGCTGGAGACTCGCGGTGTTCCGGTCGTCACCTATGACAGCGAAACCTTCCCGGCCTTCTGGTCGCGCGATTCCGGTATCAAGAGCCCATTGATGCTCAACAGCCCCGCCGCGATCGCCAATTTTCAGAAGATGCGCGACCTGCTCGGCATCGACGGCGGCATGCTTGTTGCCAATCCGGTTCCCGAAGGGAGCGAAATTCCGCGCGAGGAGATGGAAATCTACATCACCCGTGCCCTCGACAATGCGGCGAGTGACGAGATCGTCGGCAAGGCCGTCACGCCCTACCTGCTCGACAACCTTTTCCACATGACCGACGGCCGCAGCCTCGACACCAATATCGCGCTCGTGGAAAACAACGCCCGTCTCGCCGCCGAGATCGCGGTCGCACTGACGGCGAAGTAAGTAACGCAACGCAACCCTGACGAGAGGTCGTTACACTTTTCCAGGAATTTGCTCGAAGAAGGCCCGGCATTGGCTCGGGCCTTTTTCATGAACGCGTTAGAGATCAACGCCCGATCAAGAATCCAGCATCTCGCGAACGGCCACTGCCAGCTGTTTCAGCGAGAATGGCTTCGGCAGGAAACCGAATTTCGCGTCGGCCGGGAGGTTGCGCGCAAACGCGTCTTCCGCGTAACCCGACACGAAAATGAACTTCAAGTCCGGGTATTTCTTGCGCAGTTCACGCAGCAGCGTCGGCCCGTCCATCTCCGGCATCACGACGTCCGATACGACGATGTCGACCGCGCCGTTGAGTTCGTCCATGATGTCGAGCGCTTCGACACCAGATCCGGCCTCGTGAACGGTGTAGCCGCGCGTTTCGAGCATGCGCTTGCCGCCGCGGCGCACCGCTTCCTCGTCCTCGACCAGCAGCACGACAGCGGAATCGCCGGTGAGGTCCGCGGGCTCCGATTCAGCCTTAGGCGCGGGCGCCACGACCAGGTTACTGGCCGCCGGCATCGGCGCCTCGGTTGCCGACGTCACTTCGGCTGCGACTTCCTCGACATGGCGCGGCAGCAGAATACGGAAGGTGGTGCCCTTGCCGACTTCCGATTCCGGATAGATATAGCCGCCCGACTGCTTGACGATGCCGTAGACCATCGAAAGGCCGAGACCGGTGCCCTTGCCGACTTCCTTCGTCGTAAAGAAGGGCTCGAAGATCTTGTCCATGATCTCCTGGGGAATGCCGGTGCCCTGGTCGGCGACCTCGACCAGGACGAAGTCGTCCTCCGGCAGCTCCCGTCGTCCGAGCGCCGCCACTTCGCTTGCCGGCAGATTTCGCGTCCGCAGCGTGATAGTTCCGCCTTCAGGCATGGCGTCGCGCGCATTGACGGCGAGATTGAGCAGGACCTGCTCGAACTGACCGAGATCGGTCTTCACCGGCCAAAGGTCTCGCCCGTAGTCAACCTCGACCTTGACATTGGTACCGGTCATCCGGTCGACAAGCATGCGCAGGTCGCCGATGACGTCGGTGAGGTTAAGCACCGTCGGGCGCATCGTCTGCTTGCGCGAGAACGCAAGCAGCTGCCGCACGAGCACGGCGGCGCGATTGGCATTGCGCTTGATTTCCATCAGGTCGGCGAAGGTGGCATCCGCGGGGCGCGCCGAAAGCAGAAGGTGGTCGGAGGAAAGCAGGATCGCGGTCAGGACATTGTTGAAATCGTGTGCGATGCCGCCTGCGAGCGTCCCCACGGCGTTCATCTTCTGCGTCTGCGCCATCTGGGTCTCGAGCGCCTTCTGCTCGGTGATCTCCAGCGCATAGATGATCGCTGTCTCCTCCGGCGCCTGATCGCTCTGGTCGATCACGGCGTTGACGTAGAAGCGGAAATGCCGCGCCTCGTCACTCGGATGCAAGGCGTCGATCGGCGCGATGTCGCCCTGCCGGTCCTTCGCCGCCGCAAGTGCTTCCTGAAGGCGGCCCTTTTCGGATTCGTGGACGACGGTTTCGATCAGCGCGCCGCGCTCGACGTCGTCCTGTGAAACAAGCCCAGCAAACAGCTTCAGGAACGGAGCGTTGGTCCTCAGGATCCGCCCGTCGCCGTCGACCGAGGCGATCGCCATCGGGGTGTTGTTGAAGAAGCGCGTGAAGCGCATGGCGGCGTTCGAAGCCGACTGATCGCCATCATCGCCTTCACGCGACATGACAATCGTCCGACTTTCGCCGGGCGCACCGTCACGGGTGGACGAAACGCGGTGGATCAGACGCACCGGCAGGCTCTGGCCGTTGGCCTTGCGCAGGTCGAGGTCGAGCACCTTCGTCTTCTTGAAGCCTGGTTCCGCCTGGACCGACTGGACGAGTGCGAGACCCTCGCCGGCGACCACATCGGCAATGCTGACCGACCCCGGTTGAAACTTGGTGAGATCGATGCCGAGCCAATCGGCAAGGGTGGCATTGATGTAGAAGATCTCGCCCTTGCGTCCGGCCGAGAAGAAGCCTGCAGGGGCGTGATCGAGATAGTCGATCGCGTTCTGCAGTTCCTTGAAGAAGCGCTCCTGATCGTCGCGCTCGGCGGTGATGTCGGCGATCTGCCAGAGATAGAGCGGGTTCCTGTCGCTGTCCTCCAAAGGCAGCACGCGAGCCTTCAGACGGAACCAGTGGGCGCCGGAGGCGATCGATGCACCGTTTGCGAGCGGCTTCAGCAGCCGGAATTCCTCGTGCCCCTTCTTGCCTTCGTGGAGCCCGTTGGTGAGCCGATAGATCGCTTCGGTTGCCTCGCGGTTCCTGGAGAGAATGGTCTCGAGCGATTGGATGCCGGCGGCGCTCTTGGCACCGGTCAGAGCGCCGTAGGCGGCATTGGCATAGATGATCCGCCCCCTGCGGTCGGTGACGATCGTGCCATCCTCGTGGGCATCGAGAAAGGCACGCGCGAGCTCGTCGGGACGCGTCTGCGGCATGACCTCTATGAAGCCGATCACCGACGAGACCAGGAAGAATATCCCGACCATCGCCAGCACGCCCAGGATGCCGAGGACGATTTCGTTTTCGAGCTGGTTCTTGAAGACGACGAAGGCGGCTGCCGACGCGGTGAGAACGATCGCCAGCAGGATGATCCGCAAGACCGTGCCGGGCCGGACGCCGCGGTCAACGACCGGCATCTGGTAGTCACCTGACTGCCGCAATTTCGTCATCGGGTCCTCACCTGCCGCTGCGGCCGCGCGCTCCTTGTTCAGGCGTGCAAGACTCGCTGCAATCCTTTGCGTTGCTGCATAACTTATCCTCAAATCGATCCCGGCTTAAGGAATCATGCAGTAGCCGGCGTTCGACCAACGCTTCGCGAAATCCGCAAGTGCTTTTCCCGCGTTCGGATCATCGAACTGGAATCATCTTTAACAATCAGAGATAACAGCAAAAAGCGTCTCTGCGGAAGCATCGCGGTCAATTCACAGGGAATGTCGGGCGCGCGCTTGTACCGGCCTGAAAAAAGCCGTCAAATATTGACATGCGGGGGAGGCAGAAGGAGTTCAGCCTATGATCGAAACCATTGTCGGGGACAACGGCAGCCGCTTCATCATCGCCGCCGCGGCCGTTGCCGTCGGGCTCTTGTGCCTTGTAGCCGTGCTCTGGATCATGCGCCACAGGCCCTCCTCTCCCTTTGTGCGCGGCGGCAAGAACAGACAGCCGAGACTCGCCGTCCTCGATGCCGCTGCCGTCGATGCGCGCCGCCGCCTGGTGCTTGTTCGCCGCGACGACGTCGAACATCTCATCATGATCGGCGGCCCGACGGACATCGTCGTCGAAAGCCGAATAGCGCCCGGTAGGACCCCACCGGCAGAGACGGGCGCCGCCGTCCCCGCGGAACAAAAGGCCGTCGAGGCGCCGAAGGTCGCCCCCAGTCCTGAACCGAGACCCGAACCAAGGCATGCCCCGGCGCCGGCACCGATCCCGGCAGAAACGGGAGCCCCTGCCCAGATGCGCCCAGCAGCGCGCGTGGAAGAGCAGGTGCAGCTAGCGGCTCCCCGAGTGGAGCCGGCACCGCCGATCCGTCTTGCTGCGGAGCAAAGACCCGCGGCGGCGGCGCAGCCACTCCAGCAACAGCCGCCCGCCAGGATCACGCCGCCCGTGTCCGCGGTTCCCACCACCTCCGCCATAGAACGTGCGGAAGATATTTTCGACGTCGCCCGCGAGCGGGTGCTGCCAGCCGCGCCGCGGCGCGAGCAGGCGCCCATGCAGCAGGGCTCAATCCAAACGGCCTTCGTGCCGGCGGCGCAGACACCGGCGATGCCGGTTCAACCGGCGGCGTCGGATAGGGTTTCGGACTTCGAGCGGATTCTCGATGCGGAGATCAGCGGCGATCTTCAACGGCTGGCGCCCACTGTTGGGCCCCAGGCCGAGAGCCGGCCGATCGCGGCTGGCCGTCAGGAACCCTTGCTCGGAGGCAGTCCGGACAATATCCGCAAGGAGCCGACGATCGAAGACGAAATGACACGCATGCTCGCCGACATTTCCGCCGGGCGTAAGCCCTGAGCGCTGGTTGCTCGAAGGCATGTAGGCCTTGAAAGTGCTTCGCGTTTAAGCGGCCTCATGTGACGGGCTTCGGTCTTTGTTTTCACCTATGTCGTTGTTCAAGACCGCTGCATACTTTTAGGCGACATGCATTAAGTGGCCCCATAAAGAAAAACGGCGCAGTTAACTGCGCCGTTTTTTCCGATCAGGAAGAACCTGTATCCGTTACTCGTCCCGATAGACTTTCTCGCGACGTTCGTGGCGCTCCTGCGCCTCGATCGAGAGGGTTGCAATCGGCCGGGCGTCCAACCGTTTCAAACCGATCGGTTCGCCCGTTTCCTCACAATAACCGTAGGTGCCTTCGTCAAGCCGCTGCAATGCAGCATCGATCTTGGCGATCAGTTTCCGTTGCCGGTCCCGGGCGCGCAATTCGATGGCCCGGTCTGTTTCGGAAGAAGCTCGGTCCGCGAGGTCCGGATGGTTGGCGCTCTCCTCTGCCAAGTGGTCCAGTGTCTCACGGGCTTCGCGAAGGATATCATTTTTCCAGGCATTCAACTTTGCACGAAAATATGCCCGGTGGCTTGCATTCATGAATTCCTCGTCCTCGGAGAGGACAAAGGTACTAAGATCGATCTTCTCACTCAACGCGATTCTCCTGAAGAACATCTCATTGCGGCGGTGTATAGACCTATGGAAGCTCTGATTCAAGCCTTGTGCCAGACACTCAACCGCATTTTAACAATGCTTGCATTTCAGGCTAACTGGCGATTATTTCATCAAAATTACACACGAAGTCTTGATCGCCGATGAAGGCTGGCCGCTCTACCCCGAACCGCCGGCCGATGCCGGCGAGATATTGGATTGCGACATCTGGTGTGCCCTGGGCGTCAATTCAATAGGTTTAGGTTCCAAGGAAAACGTAAGCCGACGGCTTGATCTTTGCTGCGGCCGCGGGACAAGGTACCGATCCTGCCGGACTCGCGACTGGGATCCGGCCACAATAGGTGCCTCCAACCCTCGGGCGATTTGGCCGCCCCCGGAAGATATATGCAAGACAGCGTCGCCCCGGCATTTCGCCTCTTCCTTCTCCGCCACGCCCGTTCGGGCTGGGCGCTGCCGGGCCAGCGGGATTTCGATCGCACGCTTGACGATACCGGCTTCGCCGAGGCGGAACTGATCGCCCAGAGTGCTGCCGACCATGGCATTCGACCGGACTTGATCCTATGCTCGACCGCGGTGCGGTGTCGCCAGACCGCCGAACCGCTCTACCGAACGCTCGGCGAAGACATCGACCTTCAATACATCGATGCGCTCTATACGGGATCTATGAACGTCTACGCCGAGCTTCTCGATGCAAATTCCAGCCTGGCCTCGCTGATGCTCATCGGTCACAATCCGATGATCGAGGAACTGTTTCGGCGTCTCCTCGGCGACGCCGCCGCGGACAGGATCCTCGCGGACGGCTACCCCCCGGCCGCCTTGGCAGTCATCGACTTTTCGGCACCCCCGAGCGCGGGCGCCAGATGGTTGGCGAGGCTTTCGACGCTGTTGCTGCCCGTGCCGGGGGAGCCGGGAAGATCGTGACGAAATCCTGCCCACCACCCGAAAATCCGACTACGTCGTTGCAGTGGCGGAAAGATTTCCTATATCGCACCACGGTCAAAGCATGTGCGCGGCGTCTTTAGGGCAATTCCAGGAAAAGTGTGTAACGGTTTTCCGTCCGGAATTGCGTAGTTTCAATGATCTAATGGCTGCAGGTGAGCAGAAGATTCTCATAGCGACGGAATCAATCCCGAGGAACGGATAGACTTGGCGCCCATTTTGAGCAGCTTCAAAGATGATGCCCTGATTGCGCTGGACAATCTTGCCGATCGCGCATCCGGGCTCGTCAATCCCGCAGTCCGGCTCGGAGTGACCGGCCTGTCGCGTGCCGGCAAGACCGTTTTCATTTCGTCGCTCGTCCATAATTTGCTGAATGGCGGTCGCCTGCCCGTGTTCGAACCCATCCGATCCGGGCGGGTCTCGAAGGTCCGTCTGGAGCCGCAGCCTGACGATGCGGTGCCGCGCTTCCAATACGAGGATCATATCGCCGCTCTGGTCAGGGATCGGGTCTGGCCCGATTCGACGAGGGCGATTTCGCAGCTGCGCATCACGCTTGACTATGAAAGCGCCAGCGGCTGGAATCGGATGTTCTCGCCCGGGCGGCTGTCGATAGACATCGTCGACTATCCGGGGGAATGGCTGCTCGACCTGCCCCTGCTCGCGCAGGATTTTCGGCAGTTCAGCGAGGGCACGGTGCAGCGGGCGCGTGCCGGCACACGCGCAAGTCTTTCGCGCGAATGGCTGGCGCTTGCGTCGGTGAGTGGTGCCACTGCGGCAGCCGACGAGGGCAGCGCCCGGCGGCTTGCCGAAAGCTTCACTGCCTATCTCCAAGCCTGCAAGGCCGACGAGCGATCCCTCTCGACGTTGCCGCCGGGCCGTTTCCTGATGCCCGGAGACCTCGAGGGTTCGCCGGCGCTGACCTTTTCGCCGCTTCCGGATCTGCCTGCTGGCCGCGCGCCGAAGGGATCGCTCTGGGCGATGATGGAGCGCCGGTACGAAGCCTACAAGACCCACGTCGTCAGCCCGTTCTTCCGCGAGCACTTCGCCCGTCTCGACCGCCAGATCGTCCTTGTCGACGCTCTGCAAGCGATCAATCGCGGGCAGGAAGCGCTGAGTGATCTGGAACAGGCACTTGCCGACGTGCTCGCCTGCTTCCGGCCCGGCACCAATTCTTGGCTTTCGTCGCTGTTCACGCGCCGGATCGACCGGGTCCTGGTCGCCGCTACCAAGGCCGACCATCTGCACCACGAAAGCCACGACCGGCTCGAACGCATCACCGCCCGGCTCGTGAGCCGCGCGGCTGAACGGATCGGCATGAGTGGCGCAGGTCTTGAAGTGATGGCGCTTGCATCCGTACGCGCGACGCGCGAGGCGACGGTAAACCACAACGGCCATACGCTTCCGGTGATCGTCGGCACCCCGATCGCCGGCGAGAGGATCAATGGCGACGTATTCGACGGAGAAAGAAAGACGGCGATATTTCCCGGTGACTTACCGGAAGATCCTGAAGTTCTTTTTGAGCAAATGGATGGGCATTACAACACCTCGAAACCCACGGAAGCGGAGCGCTCAATGCCTGAGCTGAACTTCGTGCGCTTCCGCCCACCGCATCTGGAAGAGACGCGCGGCGGATTGAAGCTCTCGGTCCCACATATCCGGCTCGACCGTGCGATGCAGTTCCTGCTCGGAGATCGCCTGGCATGAGCGACGATTTCAAGAACCGTGGGCGCAAGCCCGCCTCCTTCTCCGTCGAGCCTGACGAACAGACCGAACATGCTGAGCGACAACAACAACGCCGCGCGCCGGCAAGCTTCGGCGACCGGGTCGTCATGACGCCTGATGCTGAAGATCCCTTCATCGAGACGACGGCAGCGATCGAGGCACTCAATCCGCCGGAAGCCAGCCCGCGTCGCCGTCGGTTTTCTTTCGGTAAGGTGGCCGCGGGCGCGCTGGGAATACTGCTTTCGCTTGCCCTGGGCTTGTGGGTCGATCGCCTGATTCGCGACCTGTTTTCCCGCGCCGATTGGCTTGGCTACGGCGCGATCGCTATCGTCGCGATTGGTGCCCTCGCCTTCCTGGGCGCGGTCGTGCGCGAGCTCTTCGGGATGATGCAGCTGACAGCGATACAGCAGTTGAAAAAGGATGTCAGTGATTCTGCGGCCAGCGCCAAGACTGCGCGTGCCGCAACCGCGAGGCTTGTCCACCTGCTGGCCGCCAATCCCCGCACGGCGAAAGGCCGGGCGCGGCTCGCGGAAACCGATGGCGAGATCATCGACGGCCCTCACCTCATAGAGTTGACCGAGCGGGAACTGCTGACCCCGCTCGACCGCGAGGCGCGCCGGATCATTCTGGCCGCCTCGAAACGCGTGTCGATCGTCACCGCCGTAAGCCCGCGCGCACTCGTCGATCTCGGCTATGTCCTCTACGAATCCGCCCGGATGATCCGTGCTATGGCGGAACTCTACGGCGGTCGCCCGGGCACGCTCGGCATGCTGCGGCTCATGCGCGACGTCATCGCGCATCTCGCCGTCACCGGCTCGATCGCCGCCGGTGACAGCCTCATCCAACAGGTTTTGGGCCACGGCCTCGCGTCCAAACTCTCCGCGCGGCTTGGCGAGGGGGTCATCAACGGACTGATGACCGCGCGCATCGGGATAGCGGCGATGGATCTGTGCCGCCCCATGCCATTCCGCGCGCTGAAGCGTCCGGGGATCGGCGACTTCCTTTCCGATCTCGCGCCCGGTGCGTCGCGTTCGGCAGATCGACCCGAGAGCTGATCGCCACCAGTGGCGGCGGGCTAACCATGGCTGTTTACGGACGAATACAGCCCGCCGGCGGCGCTAGATCATTTCATTGTTTCATTGAAACAGTGAAATGATCTAACCCTTTGAAACTACGCAATTCCGGACGGAAAACCGTTACACACTTTTCCTGGAATTGCTCTATATGCCCGCATACCAGTCATAGCCGAGGTCCTCCCAGAAACCGCCCTTTCCCTGACCGTAGGGAGCGAGGTCGGAGGCGAGTTCGATCGAGCGAACGTATTTCGCCATCTTGTATCCGAGCTGGCGCTCCACCCTCAGGCGCAAGGGCGCGCCGTTCGCGACCGGGAGCGGCGAGCCGTTCAATCCATAGGCGAGGATCGTCTGTGGATGGCGCGCATCCAGCATATCGATCGACTCGTAGTAGGCGACCTCCCCGGAGAGGCCGAGACTCATCGTATCGAAGCATCGAAACACGACGTAGCGTGCCTCCGGCTTCGCCCTTGCTTCGTCCAGAACGGTGGCGAGCGGGACACCTGTCCACTTCGCGATGCAACTCCAGCCTTCGACGCAATCGTGCCGGGTGATTTGCGTGCGGGAAGGCATGTTGCGCAATTCATCGAGCGACAGGCTGAGAGGCCGGTCGACAAGCCCGCCGATGTCCAAACGGTAGCCGGCGAAAGCGCTATCCCGAAGCGCGATGTAGGTGGCGTCCGTTGGGTCGGTCGAGCCGTTCGGCCTTTGTCCTTGCCGGATCTCGCTCTCCGAATATTCTTTTGCCAGGCTGTCGGCACCGATCAGGAAGCGCTGGACGCGATAGGTCAGGCCATTCGCCTTGGCCATGGCATTACGCGCGGTCGCTCCGCTCGCCAGCATGCCGTCCAATGCATCGCATCCAGCAAGCGGCAACGTAGATGCTGCGACACCTGCCACGGTCAAAAGCCGCCTACGGTTGATGTTGATCCGGCTCATCGTTCGGACCTTCCCTCGGCCGCCTCCCGGTCGATGCGGTAACGCCCGGTCACCATGGAGCGCAGCTCGTTGATCGGTCCGGCGGCAAAGACCATGAGGATGTGGATGGCAAAGAAGCCAACGAGCAGCAGCATGACAACAAAATGGATGGTGCGCGCCGTCTGGCGGCCGCCGAAGATCTCCGTCAGCCAGGGCAGTGCCGCGTTCATTCCCGGTGACATCGTCAGTCCCGTGAGGATCATAAGCGGGAAAAGTGCGAGAAGAACAATCGCATAGGAGATTTTCTGAAGACCGTTGTAAGAGCGGCCGTGATGAAAACGGAACCGCAAATGCTCGACGACATTGCCCGGCAAGCCGCGAATATCCGAGAAGGTCGGCAGGATGTCGCGCCGCAGGTGGCCGTTAATCAGGCTCGCAGCAAACCACGAGGCGAACGTGGCCGCAAACAGCCAGGCGAAGAAGAAGTGGACGACCCTGCCTGTCGCGAGATCATGATAGGACGGCACGGTCAGCCAGGCCGGAAATGCCTGGTACGCCCGGTCCTCCTCCGGTCCGCTGACACCGAACAGGCCGGTGGTGTCGATAGGCCGACCGAATAACGTTGTCAGACCTTCGGCGTTACCGTCGGCTCCTCTGACCGCGCGGATCGACAGCACGCTATTGTCGAATGCGAAACCGGATTGCTCGCCGATATAAAGCGATGGGTGGGCATTGAAGATCTGCAATCCGCTGAGGAGCAGGAAGAACAGCGCGACCGCCCATGTCCAGTGTGTGATCCGCGTCGCGAGCCCATGCCGACGAATCGTCGTCCGCTGGAGCTTAGTGTCATGCTTGTCTATCGCCGTTGCCATGTCCAAGACCTCCCGCGATATGACAATGACGTAACAGGCAGCGATAAAGTTTCAAAAACACGTCTGCCCTCATCGACGCAATTCCCGGTGAGGCCTGCGTGAGCCACCCAAGCGGCGTTTTTTTCATAGGCGCTGTCCAGGGGGCTGGTATGTATATGAGCAATAAAGAAACCGTCCATTAACCATTTCAGCGCAAATGTGGTTACCAGTTTCGGACGTTGACCCATCAAGGATCGATTATGTTCTCGCGCCCTTCTTTGATCGTTCGCGGCGTTGCCGCTTTTGCGCTTGCTGCCACAGTCGGCCTTGCGACGCCGGCGTCTTCCGGCGCCCGCGACAAGGCGTTTTTTGAGAGGGTGGCCGGCCAGTGGAAAGGTCCCGGCGAGATCGTCGCCGGCAAATACAAAGGCACGAAATTTACCTGCGACCTCACCGGCGAACCGACATCGGGTGCAGACGCCGGGATCAAGCTTGACGGCTTCTGCCGGGTCGGCGTCTTCAAGCAGCCGATGTCTGCCATGATTACGCAGAAGGGCGGCAGCTATACGGGCAAGTTCCTCGATGGCGCCGACGGCAAGGGCCTCGACGTGGTCTCCGGCAATGTCGCCAAGGATAAGGTCGTTGTAGGGATCAATCGCAAGCAGCTCAATGGCGCGATGATCGCCCGGCTGCAGGATGCGGAGACCATGAACATCACGATCTCCGTCAAGGTCGAGAACACCATGATCCCGGTCATCGGCGTCAACCTCAACCGGCAAATGGACAACATCGCCGTCGGCTCGATCAAGTAGCGACGGAAGACGATGCAAGCGGCCCGGCCTCAGCGCCGGGCTTATTTTATTGCCCGCGGTGTTTTTCGCGCTCAATTACGCTCGCGCCACCAATCGGCGTCGGCATTGGCCACTTCAATTCCGGCAACATCGGCGTCGTTCAGCCACTCGCGGACCGCGCGCCCTTGTATGCAAAGGTCGGCCGCGAAGTCGGCGAGCGGCATCAGCACGAAACCGCGCATCGTCATGCGCGGATGCGGCAATTCCAGCTTTTCGCTCGTTGAGCTCACTCCTTCGAAGGTCAGCAAGTCGATATCGATCGTGCGGGGCCCCCAGCGCTCCTTGCGGATCCGCTTCATCGCACGCTCGATATCAAGGCAGGTGTCGAGCAGCGTTTCGGGATCGAGTGCCGTCTCCACCTCGGCGCAGGCGTTAAAGAACCAGGCCTGATCGGTCTTACCCCAAGGTGGTGTTCGGTAGAGCCGCGACACAGCCGTAATCTTGCAGTCCGGTCTTTCATCGAGTGCGCGTAATGCCTGCGCCATAGCCCGCGGCGGATCGCCGAGATTGCCGCCCAGACCGAGCGTAGCGTGACGCCAGGTCCTACTCTGCGACATGCTCGACCGTGACTTCGACGTAATCCAGCACGCCCGGGACCGGCGCGTTCGGCTTGCGGATGGAGACCTTCGCGCGCCGGATTTGCCGGAAGCGCGCGCAAAGGGTCTTTGCAACCTCTAGCGCCAGCGCCTCGATCAGGTAGCGCCGGCGCCCGGTGACGATTCTCTCGATTTCCGCAAAGGCGATGCCGTAATGCACGGTGTCGTCTATGCAATCCTCCGCGAGTGCCGTGCCCTGCTCTACCTCGAGTTCGGCATCGACGAAGAAGCGTTGCCCGAGAAACTCCTCCTCGTCGAGCACGCCGTGGCGGGCGAAGAAGGCGCAATTCTTCAAGGTGATAATGTAGGTCGCAGTCATGGCTTCGTATCCCGTCGGCTGTTCTTTGCCGCCAGCATAGCATCTGCCATTACCAGTGCATCCCTGTTGATTGCGACATCATGCACCCGAAATATCGCAGCGCCCGCAGCCCTGAGAAGCGCGGTCGTCGCGGCCGTTCCGACGTCACGCGCCGGTGCGTCTCGTCCCGTGACCGCGCCGATGAAGCGTTTGCGCGACGTTCCGACCAGCATCGGCAAGCCGAAGCGATGCAACTCGCCGAAACGGGCCATCAGTTCCAGATTCTCATCGGTGTCCTTGGCAAAGCCGAAACCCGGATCGAGAACGATTCTTTCCCGCGCGATTCCGGCCCCGGCCGCAATCTCAAGCGATCGGTCGAGAAAATGAAACTGATCATCGACGACATCATCGAGCTTCTGCCGCTCGCGGCCCGTATGCATGATGCAGAGCCCTGCGCCCGTTGCCGCTGCTGCCTCAGCGATCGCCGGCTCGCGCTGCAGCCCGTGCACGTCGTTGACGATGTGGGCGCCCGCTTCCACGGCGAGACGCGCCGTTTCGGCGCGGTAGGTGTCGACCGAAATGATCGCGTCCGTTTCACGAGCCAGCCCGGCGATCACCGGAAGGATGCGCGCTTGCTCCTCCTCGGCGGTCACCGGCGCGGCGTCCGGGCGAGTAGATTCACCGCCGATATCGAGGATTTCCGCGCCCTGCTCCACCGCACGCAGGCCTGCGCTTACGGCCGCAGCGGCATCGATGAAGCGCCCACCGTCGGAGAACGAATCCGGAGTGATGTTGATGATCGCCATCAAAACGCCACGCGGCCCTAGTTCGAGATTGCGCCCATGCGCCAATTTCCAGCGAGACACCTGAAATGGAGTGTTCGTCATGTTCCCATGATCCCCGCGATGCCGAGAGCCCATATTCCATGGCCCCACCAAGAATAGATCAGCCTGTTAAATATCAAAGAGTTGCGAGGCTTTCTTCAGGCTACTCCGAAAGCTCTGAGCGCTACGTCCAGTCGATTTGTGTTGCGCTCGTGCTGGCTATGCCCCAAGCTTCAACGAACTTCAACCAAAGAGAAACACCTATTGATGTACCGAGTTCGCGTTCCGCTGAAAGCCGCTCTCGTCGCGCTCTTCGTCGGCCTTCCGCTGGGGGGTGCCGCGGCAGAGACCGTGTTCAGCAAGAGCTTCACCTACTTCTCGATCGGCGGTCGCACGGCTGCGGAACTCGACAAGGCGCTTGCTGCGGCCGGCCCGGTGATGACAAGCACGGGCGCGCGCCATCCCGGAGCGACGCGGATCAAATTCGGTGGCACGATCACCTATGTCAGCCGCGGCGGGCGCTGCGCCATCGGTACGGCGCGCGTCACGCTCAACACGCGTATCATCCTGCCGCGCTGGAAATATCGCAAACAGGCGGGCCGTGATCTTGCGTTGGTTTGGGACACGCTCGCAAGCGACATAAAGCGCCATGAGGAGCGGCATGCGGAGATCGCCCGCAATCATGCGCGCCAGATGGAAAAAGCGTTCCTAGCGCTGAAACCGGAAGCGGATTGCGAGCGCATGCAGGCCAAAGTGGCTCGAACGAGTACGACCGAAGTCGAAAGGCACGACAAGGATCAGGCACGCTTTGACCGCACCGAGGCTGCAAACTTCGATCGCCGCATGATTCGGTTGCTGCAATACCGTTTGGAAGGCCTCAAGGGCGGGCGCTGAGGTCATTCCACCTGCCTTCGTGCACAACGCACAGTGATCCACAACGGGATTGTCCGGCTTGTTTAAGCAGCAAGAAATCGCACCCCAAGAACAGGGTGACTATAGTCTGGCAGCGTGCAAGCCGGCCGCGCAAAACCCACGGTATTTTATTGGCGAATTCTAACGATGGCAGCGAGACGCCGACTCAGCTATATTGAGACCATGAAGTGAGAGGTAGAATTGAAGTTCAACCTTTCGACGAGACAAGCGTTTGGCTGTCGGCCGGTAGCAAGACGTCGTGCTCGTATTTGGCTTTATTTTGGTTTCGCATCGTTGCTTCAGGCTTTTAATTCAGGGCCCAAGCAATGAAGCAAAAACAGGTTCTCCTGGCGTGTCCTGGTGCAGCAGATGCTCCCTCCCTCATCTGTCTGCGATACGCCCTCCTTGCCTCGCTCGTCGATGCGACCAGCGAGGCATTTTTTTGTGCTGTGCCGGAATAGCTGCTCGGTAGCCCGGGGGTCAGGCCTGGCGCTCCGGAACATGGACGACCAGTCCGTCCAGAGCCTCACTCATCTTGATCTGACAGGAAAGCCGCGATGTCGGACGCACGTCGTAGGCGAAGTCCAGCATGTCTTCTTCCATTGCCTCCGGCGCGCCGACGGCAGCAGCCCATTCGTCGTCGACATAGACATGACAGGTCGCACAGGCGCAGGCGCCGCCGCATTCGGCTTCGATGCCCGGCACGGAATTGCGAACCGCGTTCTCCATGACCGTGGAGCCGTTCTCGACATCGAGTTCGTGGCGCGTGCCGTCAAAGGCTACGATCGTAAGTTTTGTCATTTCACTTTCCGGAATGGATTGGTAGGAGTGGCCGCCAGCGCAAGATCCTGCCGCTGCAGGCGGCGACGGCGCGAATTCAGCGCACGTTCTTCCAACAAATTGGCCAGCCAGTCAACAACAGCCGGTCCCGCCCGGTGGCACATCCCCGTATGAGCGGCCGCGGGAGGTGTCCAAGCGCCGCTTCGCAAGAGGATTGAAGTCAGCGGCAAAGCTTCAGAATGAAAAGCTCGGTCACGAGTACGGCTGCACCGAGCGCGCCCGCAAGGATCGTGTTCCCCGGTTCCCGTTCGATCGCGGCCGCCGCCTCCGCAACGTCAACGGCGCCGACAGCGAGCGCAGAACCCTTCAGCCGGTGGGCAGCCTGGACGCGCCGATCGGTGTCACTGCCAGCGATCTCGCCGACCGCTTGCCGCGCCTGCCGCGCGAAAAGCTGCAGAACTTCGATCTCCAGTTCCTTGTCCCCCATCGTCTGTCTGCCGAGCTGGGCGAAGTCGATGGGTTTTCTGCCGAGGGAAGAGCTTCCTGGGTTGTCTGGTGTCTCGAAGGCTATCTTGAGTGCCGCCATGGGTCAGTTTCCTGTCAATAGATGTCACGTTCGCCGACGCTGTCGCACCGCATAGAGCATGCGTGGATCATCGACCGGCGCCGCTGCCATCAGCTTAAAGCGCGATGCAATTGACGCAGGAATCTGAGGAAATGGTTAACGCAGGTTAAACGGGCTGATTTCCTTGGCTTTTCCCACCGGGAAGCCGTCATCCTGTTAAGAAATCATTAGGATTTTAATGAATGCGGATTGCGCTTAATTGTAAGAACCTGGCTAATGTGTCACTACGATACGGTCAGGAACGGGTTTGCGTACGAAAGTGGCAACTGTTCCGGTGGATAAGCTCTGTGCTCGGTGCCGTGAGGCCTTAGTTCGGGCTATCCATCAAGGCAATGGAATGGGTGATCAGGCAGGATATTGCGCGGATGTGGCGCGTGTCCCTGGCGTCACCGCCCTGTTTCGGATGTCTTCGCGATCGCCGGTGCGGCGCCGTGGAGATGGCCATCGGCGGGCAATAGTAGTGAGGCGTATCCCTATGGCGACGAAAAAGAGCAGTGAGTCGATCGACGAAAAGGCGTTCCAGGCACTGGAAGCGGCCCTGAAGATCGACTTTGACGACCTTAAGTCGGCTCTGAATGACAAGACTTCCTTGGATGAACCGGAGGAAACCGTGTCTGAGCCCAGCAAGCAGGCTGCCGCATCTGATCAGGCGCAGGCTTCAAAGGCGCAGCCGGAAGCGCCGAAGGCAGTACGCAGCCTCGCGTCCGAGCCCGCTCCGAAGCAGCCGCCGCTTTCACCGGCAAATGACGATACACGCCGATCGCCCGCCGCGATGCTGCGTTCCCTCGAAGTTCGCACCAGCCGCGCGGCAATCCGCACCGCTGCGCTGGTGTCGCTGCTTTGGGCCTTCGCTGGTCTCGCCGTCGCCCATCTCCTTTATGCGCCGCAGATCTGGCAAATCCGTTCGCCTGCCGATCTCGCCGCCACGCCGGGTGCAATCGGTGTTCTTATCGGCATCGCCCTGCCCGTGATGCTGTTCTTCTCCTTTGCCATCATGATTGCGAGAGCGCAGGATCTGCGCAACGCGGCGCGCTCGATGGCTGAGGTCGCCCTCCGTCTTGCCGAGCCGGAAACAACCGCCGCAGACCGCGTGATGACCGTTGGCCAGGCTGTCCGTCGCGAAGTGTCAGCGATGAACGAAGGTATCGAGCGCACCATCGCACGCGCGACGGAACTCGAAACGCTGGTCCACTCCGAGGTTAATGCGCTTGAACGCAGCTACAGCGAAAACGAACTTCGCGTTCGCACCCTCGTGCAGGAACTGGGACTTGAGCGGGAAGCGATCATCGGCCACGCCGACCGTATCCGCACCTCGATCGCCGGTGCGCACACCAAGCTGAAGGACGATCTGGAACTAGCAAGCGAGGATATCGCCTCGCGCATCGCTTTGTCCGGCGAAGCCTTCGCTTCCTTGATCGATACACGCTCCGCCGCCCTCACGGAAAGGTCGGAGAATTCGCTGCAGACCATCAGCACGATGCTGTCCACCCGCACCGATGCGCTCCTTTCCGGACTGACAACGGCTGGCGTCGCGCTCAGCAATGAATTCGATGCACGTCTCGACGCCCTCAGTGAGACCCTGGAAAAACGTGGCGAGCAGTTGCTCGGCCAGTTCGAGACCCGCGCTTCCAGCCTGGATGCCAACACCGAGAAGCTGAATGCCGCCCTCAATGAGCGTGCGCGCCAGCTCAACGAAACGCTGATCGCACGGACCCGCGACCTCAACGAGAGCCTGAGTGTCGGCCAGCAGGCAATCACCGGCGGGCTCGACGACATGCTTGCCACGCTCAATGGCGCTCTCGACGAAAAGGGCGCAAGCTTCAGACAGAGCCTGAAGTCGAGCGCCGACGATGCGATCATGGATCTCGATCTTCGCGGCGGTTTCTTCGAAGAAAAGCTGCAGACGACGGTCGGCCAGTTGGCGACGGCCTTCGACGAACGCTTCCACGAGTTCGCGAGTGCTTTCGACAAGCGCGCAAACCTGCTCGACACCAAGCTGATGGAAAGCCTTCACCGGATCAACGAGACCGTTTCCGGCGGCTCGGACGCGATCGGCAACGCCCTCGACAGCGGTGTTGAGAAGATCGGTTCGGCCCTCTCCGACCAGTCGCTGACGCTTGCCACGGCACTTGGCGCGACACAGGATTTCATCGAGGAAAGCATCGGCGGCCGTACGTCCGAGCTCAGCAATCTTATCGGCAGTGCGCAGAACCGGATCGAGAGCGTGCTTTCCGACAAGACCGGTTCGCTGATGGGTGCGCTCACGGAGGCGCAGGAACGGATCGAGAGTGGCTTCGGCCGCCGTGCCGATGCGCTTGCGGATGCCCTCACGACCAGCGAGCAGCGCCTGACCGAGGGGCTCGATTCGCGCACGTCCGCCTTCATCGACGGTCTACAATCCGCGCATGCGCGGATCGAACAGACCCTCACAGGCACGACCGATGAAATCACCAGCGCCATAGCGGCAAGCCAACATCGCCTGGACAACACGCTTTCGGAGCGCACTGCCGCCATCTCGACCGCCCTCACCTCCGGCGCGAGCCTCGTCGAGGGTGCTGTCGCCGGTACCGCTGATCGGCTGGAGCGCGTCCTCTCCGAGCGCGGAGAGGCGATCTCCGAAACGCTCAGCAGCCAGACCAAAGCGCTCGAAGGCGTGCTTTCGCAACGTGGGGACGCGATCACCGACGTGCTCACCAACCAGACGACTGCGCTCGATGGGGTCCTTTCAGAGCGTGCGACACAGATCAACTCGACGATGTCGGCCCGCGCCAATGAAATGGCGGACACGCTCAGCCGCCACGCCGAAGACGTTGCCGACAACCTGACGTTCCGCGCAATGGCCGTCGCCGAGACGATGACGGACCGGGTCGGCGAGATCGAGAACAAGCTTTCACAAAGCGTATCCGAGGTGGCCGAGAACCTCGGCAGCCGCGTCAGCCAGATTGCAGGCACGCTCACCGAAACGAGCGCTCGGATCGCCGAAGATCTGAGCGGTCGCGTCGGGAAGATCTCGGACGCCCTGACGGGCACCAGCGCCGAGATCGCGGAAGCGCTTACTGCCCGCACATCCGAGGCGACCGCCTCGCTCGCCGGCAAGGCTGCAGAAATCGAGCAGGCGCTTTCCGGCAAGACCGAACATTTGCGCGACACGCTCACGACGACGCATGATCAGATCAGGGCGACGCTCGACGATCGGATCCACGCGATCAATTTGGCCGTCGGCCAGGGACGCGAAAACCTCGAGGATCTGCTGTCCGATCAGTCCATGGCGATCGCGACGACGCTCGCGACCAGCGCCAGCATGCTGGAAATGTCGCTTGAGGAGCGGCAGTCGTCGATTGCCGGCGTCATTGACCGCAGCGCCGAAGCGCTCGACGCGCGCATGCGCTCCACCACCGGCACCATCGCGGACCGCCTTGCCGAGACGGCCGACCAGATCAGCCTTGCGGCCGACACGCTCACCAATCGCGTCGACATCTCGATCAACGGCATCAACAACCGTCTCGACGATACGGGCGCCCGCATCGAGGCGAGCCTCGGCTCGCTCGAAGATCGCGTTCAGGGCAGCGTTGGTAGCGTGAACGCATTCGTCGATGAGACTGGCGCGCGTATCGAAACGAGCCTCGGTTCGCTTGAGGAGCGTATTCGCGGGACCGTCGGTACCGTTAGCGGCATCGTCGACGATACGGGTATCCGCATCGAAAACCGCCTCGGCGCAGTGGAAGAGCGCATCCGCGGCAGCGTAGGCAGCGTCAACGCCATCGTTGACGACACCGGCGCGCGCATCGAAACGAGCCTTGGTTCGCTCGAAGAGCGCATCCGCGGCAGCGTCGGCAATGTCAACGCGATCGTCGACGACACCGGCGCGCGTATCGAAACGAGCCTCGGTTCGCTCGAAGAACGCATCCGCGACAGTGTCGGCAGCGTCAACGCCATCGTCGACATTGCCGGACAACGGATCGCCGATAGCCTTGGCGAGCGCGCCGGCGAGATTGATCGGGTCAGCGAGACGGCGGCAGCCCGCATCTCGACGGCGATCGAGGCCGGTACGGGCCGTATCGAAGAGCGGCTCGGTACGATGGACCGCGCCCTCAACATCGGTCTCGAAAACGTCAATCGGACGATCGAAGGCAAGGCCGCAGCCCTCGTAACGAGCCTGCGCGGCGCTGTAAGCAGCGCAGCGCAGGAGCTCGACGCGGAAGCTGCCCGTTCGGCCGATCTGTTGTCCAAGGCTGGCGTGGATTTCGCAGACGCGCTTGCCGCCCGCAACGCCGAATTCGCGACCTCGATCGAGCAAACCGCATCGACCACTGCCGCCCGCCATGCCGACCTCGCCCGCTCGGTTACGGACGCCGTGGATACGGCAACCGCACGGCTTGCCTCCACTCATAACCAGGTTGCCAACCACGCTCTGGGCATCCAGCAGAGCCTGTCGGACGCGGAAAAGGCGCTCGACGCCCGTGGCCAGGCCATCCGCAGCACACTCGACGAACGCACCCGCGAACTCAATTCGATGCTCGCCGGCCGGTCGCTCGAGCTGTCGCGCCTTCTGGACGAGCAGGCACGGCCCGTCATCGAGCAGTATGCGGCAACCGGCAAGGAGGCGGCCGAGCGGATCGCTGCCCTCACCCAGGAGAGCGCGGATCGCCTGCGCGCTGAAAACGCGGCGCTCATCAACGCGATTACCGAGCGGACCGACGAAACGCTCAACGCCATAACGCTGCGCGCAGAGGAAACGGCCAAGGCCATGAAGATGGTCGAAAACCGCCTCCAGTCGACGGCGATGGGTCTCATCGACCAGCTCGCCGCCAACAATTCGGCGATCGCGACCGTTATCGATCAGGCGAGCGACAATCTCGGCGACATGGACCAGCGCCTTGAGGCGACGGCATCGAAGTTCTCCGAAACGACACGGCAGGCGTCCGACATGCTGTCGAGTTCCGCGCGCCTCATCGAAGGCCGGGTCGACAAGCTCTCCGACATCGCCGGTTCGACGCTTTCTCAGATCGGCGGGATCGTTGGCCGCTTTGAGGATCATTCGAAGGTTCTCGGCCAGGCGTCCGACCTGCTGGCCGCCGCCCAGTCGAACCTGGTCAGCACGCTCGAAGAGCGTCAGGGCGCATTGCGGACCCTTTCCGTCGGCCTAGTGCAGCGCTCGGAGGAAATCGAACGCACGATGCGGGCACTGGAAGGCTTCGTCGATGGCGCCTTCCAGCGTGCCGAAGAACGCTCCGGCCAGGTCGCCGGAAATCTTCGCAGCGGCATCCAGTCCTCCTTCGCGGACGTCGGCCGGCTGCTGTCGAGCACCGAACAGCGTGCGAACGAAGCTGCCGAAGCGATGCGCAACGCTCTGGCGCAGGCTGGCGAAGAAGCCGGCGCGTCGGTCGAAGGCGTCTTCACGCAGGCCGAGGAGCGGACCCGCCAGATCGCCGATACGTTGCGCTCCGGCGTCGAGACCTCGTTCGCCGATGTCAACAAGACGCTGTCGCAGGTGGAAGGCCGCGCGCTCAGTGCCTCCGAGGCGCTTCGCCGCGCGATCGCCAAGGCTGGGGAGGATGCCGGTCAGTCGATCGAGGGCGCCTTCACAAATGCCGAAGAACGTTCGAAGGAAGTCGCGTCTCGCCTGCGCGGCAGCGTTGGGGCCTCGGTGTCCGACATCGAGCGCATGCTGGCTGAAAGCGGCAAGAAGTCTGACGGCGTTGCCGCCCAACTGCGCGAGGCCGTGCGTCAGGCAATCGATGAGGCGATCAACCGCTTCAGCGGTGCGACCGACGAAATCCGCCGCTCCGCCACCGAGATCCGCAAGGAACTCGACATGACCCGCGAGGAGCTGAAGCGCGGCGCCTTCGATTTGCCCGAAGAGGCAAAGGAGAACGCCTCGATGATGCGGCGCGCCGTCTCTGAACAGATCAAGGCGCTGCAGGAGCTTTCCGAAATCATCGGCAAGTCCTCCACGCAGCTCGAGGTCGCGCAGCCGGTTCGCCAGCAGGCCGTTTCGAATGCTCCGGCTCCTGTCTCCCCCCGCCCCGCCGTCCAGCAGCCGGTCGCGGAGGAGCGGCGTGAGCAGCCGGCCCCCGCACCAGCACCGGCTCCGGCCCTGCGTGGAAGCCTGGGCCTGGAGCAAGCCACACGCCCGCAGACGCCTGCCCGCCAGGATGTCGCCGAGGACCGCACGGAAGAAGGCGGCGGCTGGATGCGTGATCTGCTTCGCGCGGCCTCGCGTGAAGAAGCTCCCGCCACCGCGCGCCAGCGGCCGGCGGAAAGCCAGCCTTCGGTGCGCCCCGGTGACAGCCGTAATCCGCGCCATGTGGTCGAGTCGTTGAACTCGCTCTCGGTCGACATCGCCCGGGCGATCGACCATGACGCGTCGGTGGATCTCTGGCGGCGCTATCAACGCGGCGAACGCGATGTGTTCACGCGCCGCCTGTACACCCTCAAGGGCCAGCAGACATTCGACGAGATCAAGCGCAAGTATGATCGCGAACCGGAATTCCGGACGGCGGTGGACCGCTACATCGCCGACTTCGAAAAGCTGCTCGCTGATGTCGCGCGAAACGACCCCGACAAGCGCATTACGCAGACCTATCTGACGTCCGATACGGGCAAGGTCTATACGATGCTCGCCCACGCGGCTGGTCGCTTCAGCTGATCCGGCAGAGAGATCTGCAGGTAACGGCCCTGTCGAAAGACGGGGCCGTTTTCGTATTCGCCGTATCGCAGAGCAACCCACCTCCTCACAGGCGCGTGCAACGCGACCTCGGCATCGTCGGCTGTGGTTGCTCAGTGCAGACGATTGCTTCCTCGCCGGCGATGCATTGCGGTGGCGTCCGGCCAATCGCGCTCTTGTCCGTTCGCTGTCTCGAAATCCGCGCTGCGGGAAATGGTCAGCATGCACAGGTGGTGGCGGCAATTGCTCGCCGACGAAACCGCGCCTCACCAAGGCCGCCGCACCCGGAGGGCGCAAGGTCCTTAAATCGGTGCCGATTTGGGGACAAAATCATGCGGCAATTCAAATGCTGCAATGAGCTTTGCGCGCTGGATGAACGCGCGGCGCTCAAAGGAGGCGGAAATGAAGCCGCGAATTAAGGTCCTTACCCTTGGCGTGAGCGATCTCGAAAAGTCGCTCGCCTTCTATCGCGACGGAATGGGCCTGCCGACGGAGGGGATTGTCGGCCAGCAATTCGAAGATGGCGCGGTGGTCTTTTTCCATATGGGCGAGGACCTGATCCTGGCGCTATTCCCGACGACTTCACTTGCGAAGGATGCGAAGATAACCGCACCGCCAGTGCGGCTCGGTGCGGTGTCCATCGGCCACATCGCCAAATCGAGAGACGAGGTCGATGCCGTCATGAAGCAGGCCGAAAAGGCCGGCGCAGTCATTACCGATGCGGCGCATGAACGCGTCTGGGGCGGGTATTCGGGTTATTTCCACGACCCGGACGGCCATCTCCGGGAGATCGTCTGGAATCCGCAATGGACGGTAGCCGATTGAATGCTGCCGAGACGCGCGCCGAGAAAGCCCGGCGGTTCGCTGGCGGGTTCGGAACCTGGCGGGGCCAGAACCATACTCGCGCAAAAAGAAAGGCCCCAACCGGGGCCTTTCGAAAATTCTGATGACCGAGCCGGCATTGCCGGATTTCGATCAATGCTCCTTGTTCGCGTAAACCGACTTCTTCGTCAGATAGATGAGGCCGGTGAAGATGAGCAGGAACACCATGACCATGAAGCCAGTGCGCTTGCGATCTTCGAGATGCGGCTCGGCCGCCCACATCAGGAATGCCCCGACGTCTTTGGCGTACTGGTCGACCGTCTGCGGCGTGCCGTCGTCATAAGTGACCTGGTCGTCGGAGATCGGTGGGGCCATGGCCAGCGCTGCCGCGTTCGCGAAGTACGGGTTGTAATGTGTTCCTTCAGCGACCTCGACGCCTTCCGGCGGCTCCTGATAACCGGTCAACAGCGCATGGATGTAGTCCGGTCCGCCTTCCTGGTAGGGCCAGAACATGTCGAAGACGAACTGCGGGAAGCCGCGCTCGATCCCGCGTGCCTTCGCGATCAGCGAAAAGTCCGGCGGTGCTGCGCCGTTGTTGGCGGCAGCCGCTGCTTCCTTGTTCGGGAACGGCGACGGGAAGTGATCCGACGGAACGGCCTTCCGCGTGAACATCTCGCCGTCCGCATTCGGTCCGTCCTGAACTTCGTAGTTTGCCGCGAACGCCTTCACCTGAGCCTCGGAATAGCCCAGATCTTCCAGCGTACGGAAAGCGACGAGGTTCATCGAGTGGCAGGCAGAACAGACTTCGGTGTAGACCTTGAGGCCGCGCTGGAGCTGGCCTCGGTCGTAGTGGCCGAAGAGGCCGGCAAAGGTCCAATCCTGCTGTTCCGGCTTGTGGATCGGAAAGTGCGGCGTGCCGCTGGTGGCATGCTCCTCTCCGCCTGCCGGTTCCTGGGCGACGGCGGCGCCCAGGCCGAGACCGGCGACGACAGCGAGTGACAGAATGCCTGTAACAAGCTTTTTCATTGTTGTGGGTTCCTTATCAATCACTGTTCTGATCAAGCGCGTACGGTTGCCGGCTGCGCCTTTGCATTCTGCTTTTCCAGCACCGCCTCGGTGATGGAGTTCGGAATGCGCTTCGGCGTTTCGATCAGGCCGAGAACCGGCATGATGACGAGGAAGAAGGCGAAGTAGTACAGCGTGCCGAGCTGCGACATCACGACATAGAGGCCTTCTGCAGGGCGCGAGCCCAGCCAGCCGAGCATGATCGCGTTGGCGACGAAGATCCAGAAGAACAGCTTGTACCACGGGCGGTAGACGGCCGAGCGGACCTTGGACGTGTCGAGCCAGGGCACGAAGAACAGGACGATGATCGAGCCGAACATCACCAGAACGCCGCCAAGCTTGGAGTCGATCGGTCCGATGCTGAAGGTGATGGCGCGCAGCATTGCGTAGAACGGCAGGTAGTACCATTCCGGAACGATGTGAGCCGGGGTCTTCAGCGCGTCAGCCGGGATATAGTTGTCCGGATGGCCGAGGAAGTTCGGCATGTAGAACACGAACCAGGCGTAAACGATCAGGAACACCGATACGCCGAGCGCATCCTTCAGCGTTGCATAGGGCGTGAAGGCGACGGTGTCGGTCTTCGACTTCACTTCCACGCCGGTCGGGTTGGTCTGGCCGACGACATGCAGGGCCCAGATGTGGAGGACCACAACGCCGGCGATCATGAAGGGCAGCAGATAGTGCAGCGAGAAGAAGCGGTTCAGCGTCGGTTGGTCGACGGCAAAGCCGCCAAGCAGGAACTGCTGGATCCACTCGCCGACCAACGGGAAGGCCGAGAAGAAGCCCGTGATAACGGTCGCACCCCAGAAGGACATCTGACCCCAGGGCAGAACGTAACCCATGAAGCCGGTTGCCATCATCAGGAGATAGATGACGACGCCGAGGATCCAGAGGATTTCACGCGGTGCCTTGTAGGAGCCGTAGTAGAGACCGCGGGCGATGTGGAGGTAGACCGCGATGAAGAAGAACGACGCGCCGTTGGCGTGCAGGTAGCGCAACAGCCAACCGTGGTTGACGTCGCGCATGATCTTTTCGACCGAGTTGAAGGCGACCGACGTTTCCGCCGCATAATGCATGGCCAGCACAACGCCGGTCAGGATCTGGACGATCAGCATCACCGACAGCATGGCGCCGAAGGTGTAGGCGTAGTTCAGGTTGCGCGGAACCGGATAGGAGACGAACGAGTCGTGGACGAGACGCGGCAGCGGAAGACGGGAATCAACCCACTTCTCGATGCCTGTCGTTGGCGTGTAGGTTGAATGATCAGCACTCATTATCAGTAGTCCCCTCAACCGATCTTGATAACTGTGTCGGAAACGAACGAGAAGGTCGGCACGGGGAGGTTTTCCGGTGCCGGGCCTTTGCGGATACGGCCGGCCGTATCGTAGTGCGAGCCGTGGCAGGGACAGAACCAGCCACCGAAATCACCGGCCTGACCGAGCGGAACGCAGCCGAGGTGCGTGCAGGAACCGATCATGACGATCCAGTTCTCCTTGCCCTCGCCGGCCGAACGGTCGAGATCGTTGGCCTGGGCGTCGGAGGCAAGGTTGGCGTTGCGCGCAACCGGATCCTTGAGGTCGTCCAGAGGAACGGCCTTGGCGTCTTCGACTTCCTTGTCCGTGCGGTTGCGGATGAAGATCGGCTTGCCGCGCCATTTCGCCGTCAGCGACATGCCCGGCTGCAGGCTGGAGACATCGACCTCGATCGAGGCGAGCGCAAGCGTCGATGCGTCGGGACGCATCTGGTCGATGAACGGCCAGGCAGCGGCAGCGGCGCCGACGACGCCGGCCATACCCGTGGCCAGGTAAAGGAAATCGCGGCGAGTCGGCTCGCCCAAGGTCTCGCTTGAAGTGTCGTGTTCGCTCACGGCTAAACCATCCTCTCACGCAATGTTGCGGAAACCGCATCCGCCCCGGCGAGATTCCTGTTCAGGCCATCGCCCGAGCCAAGGAACCACGCCCTCTCAATTCTCTGGCGCCCTGGCCGGCCTGCCGAGACAAGCGTAGACCGGGCACCAGTATCCGGAAAATTATACGTACGCACTGGACGCAGATTCCCCGTCAATCGGGCGCGTTCTATGCTTGATCGCAAATTATGTCCAGCCTTGACAAGGGCATGTGGGCAGATTGTCGCGGGTAAAAGCGCGACCAATTGGCACAAGGACTTGACGGGGTTACGGGCCTTTTCCCGGGAGGTGTCGCGGACGGTCGGCGGGCGGCGTTCGAGCGCCCTATTCCGCCGCTTCTTCGCGCGCCAGAAAGCCGCCCGATTGACGCGACCAGAGGTCGGCGTAGAGCCCGCCGCGCGCGATCAGTTCCGCATGGGTGCCATCCTCGACGATGTGTCCTTTGTCCATCACGACAAGCCGGTCCAGGGCAGCGATCGTCGACAGCCGATGGGCGATCGCAAGCACCGTCTTGCCCTCCATCAGGCGCTCCAGGTTCGACTGGATGGCCGCTTCCACTTCGGAATCGAGCGCGGAGGTCGCTTCGTCGAGAACGAGGATCGGCGCATCCTTGAGCATGACGCGGGCAATCGCTATTCGCTGCCGCTGGCCGCCGGAAAGCTTGACGCCGCGTTCGCCGACATGCGCGTCGAACCCCTTTCGGCCACGCTGATCCTGGAGATTCACGATGAATTCGTATGCTTCCGCCTTGCGGGCTGCTTCAATCAGCTGCGGTTCATTCGCGCCGGGCCGTCCGAAGAGGATATTGTCACGGATCGACCGGTGCAGAAGCGAGGTGTCTTGGCTGACCATGCCGACATGGGCGCGCAACGATTCCTGGCGGACACCCGCAATGTCCTGGCGGTCGATCAAGATGCGGCCGCCCTCGAGGTCGTAGAAGCGCAGCAGCAGGTTGACGAGCGTCGACTTGCCGGCACCGGACCGACCCACAATGCCGACCTTCTCACCCGGCCGAATGGTGAGCGAGAAATCGTCGATGACACCGCTGCCCTTTCCGTAGTGGAACTTCACGTGCTCGAAGCGGATCTCCGGCCGGTGGACCTTGAGACCGGTCGCACCCGGTCGATCGACGAGGCCGATCGGCTGGGAGACGAGCTCGGCAGAATTCTGGATCGTGCCGATATTGCGCATGATCGCGTTGAACTGCGACATCATGCGGCCGAGCAGCATGTTGAGGCGCAGCACCAGCGCCAGCGTGAACGCCACCGCGCCGGAACTGACAGAGCCGGCGAGCCACAGATGGATCGCATAGACGGCGATGGCCGTGATCATGAGGCCTGAAAGCAGCGCCAACGACGAGCGCACGGCCGTCAGCAACCGTGTGAAGGGGATTACCGCGCCCTGGAACCGGTCGAAGCCACCGCGAATATAGCGGTCGTTCTCCTCGTCACTGCCGAAGAGCTTCAGCGTCTGGATATTCGAATAGGCGTCGACCATACGACCATTGAGCATCGACGCCATCTCGGCCGTCTCGCGGGCGTGCTTGCGTACCCGGGGGACGAAATAGCGGGCAAGCGCAAGGAAGACGACAATCCAGAACGCCACCATTGCCGCAAGCCGCCAGTCGAGCTGGGCTATCAGCGCCATGGTCGATGCCGTGTAGATCACGATGAACCACACCACTTGCAACAGCGAGACGATGAGGTCGCTCGTGGCCTGCGCGCCGGACCAGACCTTCGTGACGATGCGGCCGGAAAAGTCGTTCTGGAAGAAGGTTAGCGACTGGCGCGCGACGTGAACGTAGGATTGCCAGCGCACCAGGTTGAGAAAACCGGTGATGATCGCCTGTTCCTCGACGAGCGCGGCGAGCGCAACCGCAAGGAAGCGGAACACCAGCACCGTCAAGAGCATGAAGAGCAGTTCCGGTCCATTGGCGGCAATCAACCCGCTCCATCCGGCCTCCGGCTTCACGGTGTCAAGGACATCGACCAGTCGGCCGACGAAGTAGAAAAGCCCGGCTTCCAGCATCGCCACCAGACCGCCAAGCGCTGCCATGGCGATGAACGGTCCCTTTGCCTGGCTCGCATAGAACCAGGCGAACCCCCACAACGATTTTGGTGGCTGCAGCCTCTCTCGCGGCGCGAACGGCTTGATCCAGTTCTCGAAGATGATGACGATGGCGCGCAGCATGTTTTCCGATATAGGTGGTTCTGAAACAGCGGCAAACGATTTCCGGTGCCGGCTATATTACAAATGTGTAAGTTCCGCAGGGGCGCTTGCCCGAAAGAACTTGAGAAAAACGCCACAACTGTTTGTTGCCAAAGGCCAATGGAAGCGGCGGATTACTCCGCCGCTTCTTCCTTCTCCAGATCGTCGGCAATGAAGCCGCCGGACTGGCGCGACCAGAGATCGGCATAGAGCCCACCCTTGGCCACGAGCTCTTCATGGGAGCCGGTTTCGACGATGCGACCGGCCTCGAGGATCACCAGGCGATCCATCTCGGTCAATGTCGAGAGCCTGTGTGCAATCGCGATCACCGTCTTGCCCGCCATAAGCGCGAACAGGTTTTCCTGGATCGCGGCCTCGACTTCGGAATCGAGCGCCGACGTTGCCTCGTCAAGGATCAGGATCGGTGCATCCTTGAGGAAGACGCGAGCGATCGCGATGCGCTGGCGCTGGCCTCCGGAAAGCTTGACGCCCCGCTCACCAACCTGCGCGTCGAGGCCGCGCCTGCCAAGGTTGTCCTCCAGCGTCTGGATGAAGTCCCAGGCGTTCGCCTTCTTCGCTGCCGCGACGATGTCCGCATCGCTCGCTTCCGGATGCCCATAGGCGATGTTGTCGCGGATAGAGCGATGCAACAGCGACGTGTCCTGCGTGACGACGCCGATCTGCGCGCGCAGGCTATTCTGGGTGACGGTGGAGATATCCTGGCCGTCAATGCGGATTGAGCCGGACTCAAGGTCGTAGAAGCGCAGCAGGAGGTTCATCAGCGTCGTCTTGCCGGCGCCCGACCGCCCGACCAGGCCGATCTTCTCGCCCGGGCGGATGTCGAGCGACAGCCGATCGATGACACCCTTCGCCTTGCCGTAGTGGAAGCGAACGTTGTCGTAGCTGATCGCGCCATTGTCTGCCTTCAGCAGCGCGGCATTCGGCTGGTCGATGATGTCGTGCGCCTTGGTCATCATGCCCATGCCGTCATAGACCGTGCCGATATTCTCGAACAGTGCCGAGACCTCCCACATGATCCATTGCGACATGCCGTTGATGCGCATCGCAAGGCCGACCGCGATGGCGATCGCGCCCACCGAGATCGCGCTCGTCAGCCACAGGTGGATGCCAAGCGCGCCGATGGCAAAAAGCGCCAGGCTGTTGTTCGTATAGACGAACACATGAAAGAGCGTCACCTTCCGCATCTGCCGGTGGACGGTATCGAGGAACTCGTCCATCGCCGCGCGGGCATAGGTCTCCTCGCGACCTGCGTGCGAGAACAGCTTGACGGTCCCGATGTTGGTGTAGCTGTCGACGATACGGCCCGTCATCATCGAGCGCGCATCGGCCTGCTCTTTCGAGATCTTCTGGAGGCGCGGGACGAAGTAGCTGACGATCGAGATATAGACCACAAGCCAGACGGCGAGCGGCGCAACCAGTCGCCAATCAGCCGTCGCCACGACGATCAGCATCGTCACGAAATAGCTGATGACATACACGAAGACGTCGAGGATCTTCATCACCGTCTCGCGCACGGCAAGCGACGTCTGCATCACCTTCGTCGCCACGCGTCCTGCGAATTCGTTGGCGAAGAAGGTCATGCTCTGGCGCAAGAGGTAACGGTGCATCTGCCAGCGCGCGATCATCGGGTAATTGCCGAGCAGCACCTGATGCATGACGAAGGAATCGAGAGCGACCAGGCTCGGCAGGCCGATGAGGACGAGCGCCGCCATCCAGAACAGCTTGCCACCTTCGGCCGCCAGGAAGCTGTCGCGGTTGGCGCTGGAGAGCCAGTCGACCATGTTGCCGAGGAACTGGAACAGCGCCACCTCGCCGATTGCGATCAGCATGGTGCAGACCGACATGATCAGAAGCCATGGAACGGCAGGCTTCGTATAGTGCCAGCAGAAGGCAAAAAGACCTTTCGGCGGAAGCGTCGGCTCTTCCGTCGGATAGGGATTGAGGCGGGATTCAAACCAGCCAAACATTATCGAGCTCCTTCAGAGTATTTTTGAAGGAAGGCGGGTCGCCCCGCATTCTTATCTGGAAAAATCGAAACCGGAAATGGGCCCGCAAAACAGGCTACGACCTCCGGAGAACCGGAGCGCGCGTCAATCGATCGATAGAAAGAAAAGGCGCGGAACCGGTCAGACCAGGAAGGACCCGGCCCAGAGGCGTGTCATCACGGGAATATGCATGCATGCCTCCAAAGGTTCGCGTTGAAGATGAGCGAGCTTTAAACCTATTCGCGCGCCCGCGCCAGATTGTCGCGGGTATTTTCCTCTCCATTTTATAATCACCGTCCCGGCTGTTGCCGATACGGCACAAATTAGCGAGCCAAAAACCAGCGACAGGAAATGTGTCGTCCCACCGCCAGGCCGCGGCTGGATCGCGTGACAATTCGCTGTCATAGAAACCGTCGCTATCACATGCTCCCTTCCGTTCTGGTGAAGCCCTATGAACAGTCTCCGCATCGCGCTCTATCAACCGGACATTCCGGGCAACACCGGCACGATCCTGCGGCTCGCCGCCTGTCTCGGAATCGCGGTGGATATCATCGAGCCTGCCGGCTTCGATCTGTCGGATCGCAACCTCAAGCGCGCGGGCATGGACTACATTGCGGCGGTCACCCTTACCCGCCACGTCAACTGGGAGCGTTTCGAAGCTTGGCGGGCGACCACCGGCCGCCGGATTGTGCTGGCCTCGACCAAGGCGGCGCAGCCCTATACGCGCTTCAGCTTTCGCGCCGACGACATACTGCTGTTCGGACGTGAAAGCGCCGGCGTGCCAGACCACGTGCACGAGCGGGCCGATGGCCGTGTCGTCATCCCGATGGCGCCTGGCCAGCGTTCGCTCAATATTGCCATGTCGGCTGCCATGATCGTCGGCGAAGCGATCCGCCAAACCGAGCCTGACTGACAGGGTGGGCAAGAACGTCATATCCTGTCCTCTTGTCTCCGGGGACGCACAGCGAGCAGCATCCGGCTTACGAGGCAGACCAGCGCGAGGGCGCCGAGCAAAACACCCGCGCCCGTAAACGCGGCTGCATAGCCCCAGTCACGGACGAACGGCTGGCTTGCGAGCGGTGCGATGAACTGGCCGGCAAAGATTGCGGCGATCAGGGCTCCCGAAAGTCGCCCGCGCAGTGCCGGCGGCGCGATCGCGAGCAGCGAAGCCGAGAGGTTCGGCGTCATCAACCCCATGCTGATCCCGGTTATCGCCGTTGCGGCAAGGATGCCGGCATAGGATTGGGCGCTTCCCAATCCTATGTAGCCAGCGCCGAGCGCTGCGAAACCAAGGGCAAAGACGCCCATCCGGCCGATCCGGCTCCTCACCCGCGAAAAGGAAAGCGCCGCTAGGACGCCAACCACCTGCCCCGCTCCGATCGCCATGCCGGCGCGGCTCGGCTGCACGATACCGAGGTTTTTGAGATAGAAGGGTAACTGTGTCGGCAGCATGTAGAAGATCGCAAAGTGCAGGCATGCCGCGAAAAGCAGCAAGACGAGCGGCAGGGTAATGCCGCGGCGTTCCTCCCGTTTGACATCCGCAATCGGCGCGGCGCGGTGTCTGTGCGGCTCCGGGATTAGCGCCAAGACTGCCGGCAACAGCGCAAAAGCCAGGCAATAGATCGCAAATGGTCCGCGCCAATGGATGTCGGCGAGCAGACCACCGCCCGACAGGAAGATGGCTCCGCCGATACCGACGAAAGCGGCCTGGAACCCCATGTAACGGTCGCGCGCGACCCCTTCGAAGAAATCGCCGACCAGCGCGGTTGCCGTCGTCATGATGCCGGCGACGGAAACGCCGAGCACTGCGCGGCCGACAAGCAAGGCCGGCAGGCTGTCAAGGACGAGGCCCGACGATCCGGCAAGCGCGAAGACGACAAGAGACAGAAGCAAGAGCCGCTTTCGGCCGAACCGGTCGGCAATGAGGCCCGCAACGGGTGCGAGTCCGGCGATGAATATCGCCGGGAGCGTCAGCATCAGCCGGCTGAGGAGCGCCGCGTCTTCGGTCTCGACGAAGTGAGCCTCGATGCCGGGCAAGGAAGCGGAGAGCGTCGCGCCCGACATGATGGTCAAGGCGCTCACACACAGAAGCGTGAGATTGCGGCCCCTGGTTTCGGCGGAAAGCACGCCTTCTGCGGCTACTGCTACATGGAAGGTTGGGCCACTCATGCCGCAATCTCGGTGTAAGGCGTCGTCTTGCGGGCGCTCTTCAGGGTGCGCGCCCACCAGGTCAGCCGATCCATCATCAGGAACAACGGTGCCTGCATCTCGTCAGGCTTGTAGAGGTTTCCGGCTGCATCGAATTTCGACCAGGCTTTCGGGAAGGTGATGCCGTCACGCAAGGTGACCGTATGCAGTTCGCCAAAAACCTGACGGAGCTGCTCAACCGCTCTGATGCCGCCGGATGCGCCACCATAGGAAACGAAGGCAACCGGCTTCGCGTGCCACGGTTCGTAGACCGAATCGATCAGCTCCTTCAGCGCGGCCGGATAACCGTGATTGTATTCGGGTGTGACGACAATGAAGGCATCCGCCTCGGCGACCTTCCGCTCCATCCATTCGGCAGGGTCGACCGCTTTTTCGGCACCGCGAGAGGTCCTGAATCTCACCGGATCGATGATCGTCAGGCTGAAGACGCTGGAGGTCGAAATTTCACGGATGAGCCAACTCGCGACCGTATCGCAAAACCGGCCCTGCCGTGCGCTGCCGTAGATCACAGCCAGGGTCATCTTCTCTGTCATGTGGAATCAGCTCCTTGTTGTCGCTATCAGGGAGCTCATGCTATAGAACCTCAACCATAGTTGAGGTCAATAGGATCCCATGGAAAAAGGCAAGGTCGGCGATATTGCGCGGGAGTTGACGGTCGGCGAGGTCGCCGAACGCAGCGGTCTTGCGGTCTCCACGCTCCATTTTTACGAAACCAAAGGGCTGATCAGAAGCAACCGCAGCCGCGGCAACCAGCGGCGCTATCCGCGCGCGGTGCTTAGGCGCGTTGCCGTGATCAAGGTCGCTCAGCGCACCGGTATTCCGCTGGCAGAGATTCAATCGGCGCTTTCCGTCTTGCCCCATGATCGGCCGTTGACGGTCGAGGACTGGACGAAACTCTCCATCACCTGGCGACATCATCTGGACGAGCGCATTGCCAAGCTGACGGCGCTGCGGGACCATCTGACGGGGTGCATCGGCTGTGGCTGCCTTTCGATGCGCGAGTGTCCCTTGCGCAATCCATACGACGTGCTCGGCGGTGAAGGAGCCGGTCCGCGCCTGATTGATCCGATGGATGGAACGGATCAACGTCAAGCCGCCTCATAAGGTCGAGCGCAACCATGCTTGCCAGGGTGCCAAGGGAGCAGAGAAGCGGAGTCGGCAGGAATCAGTCGGCGCTTGGTAGCCGGCGCATGGTGAACTCGATCTCATCGCCGTCGAGCTGGCGCCAGCTTTCCACCTCGGTCCAATAGGCCGCCTTGGGCCAGGTCTCGAACCACTCGCGCGCCTTGGCGCGGGCCGCGCTTCGCTCGAGCCGAAACGTCTCCCTCACGAAGAGCCTGTCGCTCCGCGTGGGTTTTTCCCGGCGGTGCCGGGCAATCTGACGCCGCAAGCCTTCGAGCGGCGGTCCTGCGGGTATTCTTGCCATGGGCGATACCTCTGCAACGAAGATAGGATGACCGCGACGCCATTGCCAGCCCTCGCCGGAGGACGCGCCGATCTTTTCAGGCGCCGAGCCGGCAATCCTTCCGCAGGCGTTCTCGCATAACTGACATCAAGCCGACGACGATTCCGTCTTGGCCAAATCATTCCCATCTAGGGCTCATTCCTGCGGTAGACTGTCCATGGCGTCGCGCTGCCGTTGCCATTCGGGCAAAAATATGAACTGTGGCGAAACCACTCGAATCGGCGGCTTTTCCCGTGCGAGAAGCTGCGAATGGAAGCTGAATTCCCATGGAAAGACCGCAATTGCCGCAGGGCCTGCCTGCCGACATCGAA
The DNA here is from genome assembly GCF_013488225.1 of Sinorhizobium mexicanum. NCBI lineage: Bacteria > Pseudomonadati > Pseudomonadota > Alphaproteobacteria > Hyphomicrobiales > Rhizobiaceae > Sinorhizobium > Sinorhizobium mexicanum. Next base: position 2,207,358 of record NZ_CP041238.1, read on the forward strand.
GAGAAGAAGGCCGAGGCGAAGGCCTGGTTCGAAAGTCTGCGCAACACGATTTGCGCGGCCTTCGAGGCGCTCGAGGACGACCTGACCGGACCGCTTTCCGATCAGCCAGCGGGCCGCTTCGTCGGCAAGGATTGGCTGCGCGAGGGCGGGGCCGGCGGTGGTGGCCGTATGTCGATGATGGAAGGTCGCGTCTTCGAAAAGGTCGGCGTCCACACATCGACCGTCTACGGCGAATTTTCTCCCGAGTTTCGCGGCCAGATTCCCGGTGCCAGCGAAGACCCGCGCTTCTGGGCGTCCGGCATTTCGCTGATCGCCCATCCGGTCAACCCCAACGTCCCCGCCGTGCATATGAATACTCGCATGGTCGTGACGACCAGCAACTGGTTCGGCGGCGGTGCCGACCTCACGCCGGTTCTCGACCGCCGACGTGTGATGACCGATCCGGATACGGCGCTCTTCCACCGGGCGATGGAAATCACCTGCAGCCGCCACGCGGTCGCCGATCACGCGAAGTTCAAGGCATGGTGCGACGAGTATTTCTTCCTGAAGCACAGGAACGAACCGCGTGGCACTGGCGGGATCTTCTATGACTGGCTGCGTTCGGATGATGAAGTCGGCGGCTGGCAGGCGGATTTCGCCTTTACCCGCGATGTCGGCAAAGCCTTTGCACTTGTTTATCCGAAAATCGTCCGGGCAAATTTCAATACGCCGTGGACGGAAGCGGATCGTGACGAGCAGCTAGTTCGCCGAGGGCGTTATGTCGAATTCAACCTGCTCTACGACCGTGGTACGATTTTCGGGCTCAAGACTGGCGGGAACGTAGAATCGATCCTCTCCTCCCTGCCACCGGTTGTGCGCTGGCCTTGACGCGAAACTGGCGTCGCGCGTGTCGAGCAAAACGATGTGAACAAAATCCCCGCGACCAGCGTTCTTCTCGCTACGGCGCCGCTCGTGTCATCAGACGCGCAAAGGGGCGCTGTAGCACTTTGAAATGCTGCATGTTTTTATCCAAATCGGCTGCGATTTAGGCAAACAAGCAGTAGAGAGAAGGACCGGCGCATGGTTTTCAAGAAACGAACGTTCTTCGGCGACGACCCGGAGAGACAGCCGGCCGAGCAGCCCGCTGAACTCGAACGCCGCGTTGCGCATTATCTTGCTGTCTCGCAGGGGCTCGACGCGATTGACGTCACGGTCACCTGCAGGGGCAACACGGTCGTGCTCGGCGGAACGGTGGCGACCAGCGATGAAGTTGCCCGCGCGGAGGAAGCAGCAGCGGCCGTCGAGGGTGTTGCCGAGGTGATCAACCACATCGAGATTTCGAAAGTCGGCACGGGCTGAACGGCGCGCCATCGGCCATTATCCGCGTAAACTGAAACGGCGAAGAACCTGAAATTCAGCACTCAGATAGAGCTGAGCGTCCAGCCGACGATCTCGCCTGCGACCTGCGCAAAGGCCGCGTCGAGGGCGGCGACGAAGGCGGGGCTGCCTGCGCCCTGTACCGGCGCGACAGCCCGGAATGCCTTTTGCGTCCGAACCGTCCCGTCCCGATCGTTGAGCAGCTTTGCGAAGATCTCAACCACCGCCGTATCCGCCCCTTCGGTGGAAATCTCGAAGGAACGGATTTCCGTGATGAGCTGGTAGTCGATTGCCAGCCCCTGGCCCGGCCTGCCGACGCCTCCCACCTTGCCGGAATTGTCAAAGGTCTGGACGAGTTTGTCCTGCACCATCTTCGGGAGCCGGTCGCCCCATTGAGCCTTTGCGAGATATTGCAATTCCGACCGGGACAGCCGGATTACGATCTGATCGCTGTTGAGGGTCTGCAGCGCGGCGGGCTCGGGCACGAGGATCTGTCTCTTGGTCGATGCCTGCCCTTGGACGATGGGCACCGACGCAAGACTGAACGTATCGTTGACGGCGGCGCGCGTGCCGCAACCCGCGAGCGCCATAGCCAATGAGAAGATTACGGCAGACCGGGTCGCCCTCCCCCTACGCACAACTACCAGCCCCCGAAAATCCATACTGCCAATATCCCCATCCACTCCGGCGCAATTCTCAGTCTACCCGTCGGGTGCATACCGCTTGCAACACTCGATCGACGCGAATCACCGCCGCGTGCGGCCATCATACTGCTTTACCGTTTCGCCCCCGAAAAGCAGCCTCTGCGGATTTCTATCGAAGTTTGAAATCGTACTCTCCAGGCCCTGCACTGTACGGCGTGTCTCGGTCACCAAGGCCTCCACGTCGCGCAGTCCCGAATTCGAGAAACGCCTCAGGTTCTCGGTGATCGGACCGATCTGCGCATTGAGGCTGTCGGCCACCTTACGGAACGCCTCGAGCGTCGAACGCGCCTCGGCAGAAAGCGACGGCGCGTTGGCATCGCCCAGGAAGCCGTCGATCTTCACCAGAATGCCGTCGACCCGGTTCGATGCCGCGTTCAGCTTGTTCGACATCTGCGTGAAATCGGTAATCGTCTGGTCGATATCCTCCTGCCGTGCGGAGATCTTCGACGCGAAGTCCGATATCCGCGCGACGGTCTGGCGGGCATCGGCGCTCGCGGCCGAGATGTCGTTGACGACCAGTTTGACCTTCTGGGTATCGACCGATTCGATCAGTGTATCGACGCGCTTCAGTGTCTGCTGGGCGTTCCTGCCCACCTCCTGATAGGTCTCCACCGTCCGCTGGAAGGAGGCGATCGTCTCGGAAACGCCACCGGAGGCGTTCTTGAGGTCATTGCTTACCTGTTCGACATTGCTCACGATGCGGTCGATTTTCTTCGGGTCAACCGATTTGATCAACGTGTCGGCGGCCGCAAGCGTCGCGTCGAGTTTCTGGGATGCGGCGCTGACCGTTGTCGAGAGTTCCCCGACACTCTTCAGGAAATCGTCGATCGCGCCGGAGTTGTCGGCAAGCGCCTTGGAAAAGCGCTCGGCATTGCCGATCGTCGTGGTGAGTGGGCCGCGTACGTCCGTGACGAAGCCCTGTATATCGGTGATGGCGCTGTTCGCGCGGTCGAGGATCGCGTCCGCAGTTGCGAGCAAGCTGGTGACGCTCGACTGATCGGCAAGGATGCGAGCCTGCGTTCCGTTTTCAAGGGCGGTTTTCAGGATGTTCTCGTCGCCCTTGTTGCCGCCACTGAGTTCGATATAGGCAGCACCGGTCAAGCCCTGCACCTCAAGCGTGGCCCTGGTGGATTTCAGCACGGGCGCGTCGGCGGAAACCTCGGTGATGGCAAGCGAAAAGCGCGGATCGTTCGCATCGATCGCGAGGTTGCGGACGGTGCCGACGTTGATACCGTTGAATCGCACCGGCGAGCCGACCGAAAGGCCATTGGCCGAGCCCGGGATGTTGACGATCAGCTCAACCATCTGGCCGCTTCGCCCATACTGCGACATCCAGTAGACGAATCCGAACGCGGCCGCGATGACGAGTACGGTGAAGAAGCCGACAATGGCATAGTTCGCTTTGGTTTCCATTGGCTCCGACTACCTTCGCGACTTCTAGAGCGCCGTGCGTTCAAATGAATGCACAAAGGAGCTCTAGCACTTTGATTCTAGCGCATCTTATCCGCTTTCAACGACTCGATTTGAAAGCGGGATGCTCTACTGCATTTGTCCTTAAATCGTAGCCGATTTAAGGACAAAAACATGCAGCAATTCAAAGCGCTACAGCGTCCTTTGCGCGTCTGGTGAGACGCGCGGCGCTGTAGCCGCTCATTCACACTGCTTCGACAAGCGGGCTTGTCCGAAGCTTGTCACCTTGCACCTTGCGAACATCAGTCATGTTCGCGAACGATCGACCTCGCGCGCTTGCCCCGGAAATAGGACTTCACCCATGGCTCTTCACAGGCGAGCATGTCCTCGATCGTGCCGGAAACCAGAACGCGCTTCTTTCCGAGAACCGCAATCCGGTCGCAGACCGAAAACAGGCTGTCCAGATCGTGAGTCACCATATACACGGTCAATCCAAGCGTGTCGCGCAACTTGGCAATCAACTCGTCGAACTCCGCAGCACCGATCGGATCGAGACCCGAGGTCGGCTCGTCGAGAAAGACGAGATCCGGATCGAGGGCGAGCGCGCGCGCAAGCGCCGCGCGCTTGATCATGCCGCCTGACAGCTCCGACGGATACTTATCCGCGGCCTCCGGCGCCAGGCCCACCAATTCGACCTTGAGCCGCGCAAGCTCGTCCATGAGGTCCTGCGGCAGATCGAGATATTCGCGCATCGGCACCTGAATATTCTCCCGCACCGTTAAGGCGGAGAAGAGCGCACCATGCTGGAAAAGAACGCCGAGCCGCATGTCGAGTGCGATGCGATCGGCCTCGCTCATCTTGTCGTATTCGGCCCCAAGGATCTCGATTGTGCCTGAACGCTTCGGCAATAGCCTGAGCACTGTGCGCATCAGCACTGATTTGCCGGTACCAGAAGCGCCAACGAAGCCCAGAATCTCGCCGCGCAGCACTTCGAGATTGAGCTTGTCGAGGACGATATTGTCGCCGAAACCGACCGTAAGGTCTCGAACGGAAAGCACGGCTTCGCGCTGTTCCGCCGGGTTGTCCGTTTGCTTTTCCATAACTGCCTGAACCATGTTCCGTCCGCCTCAGAAGTCGATTGCCGCATAGAACATGGCGAACAACCCGTCGACCAGGATGACGACGAAGATCGATTTGACGACCGACGACGTCACGCGACGTCCGAGTGACTCGGCGCTGCCGCCGACCTTGAGCCCCTCGACGGCGGCAACGACGCCGATGATCAGTGCCATGAATGGCGCCTTGATCATGCCCGCCGCTACCGACGAGAAGTCGACGGCTTCCTGCAGCCGCGAGAGGAATGTCGCGAACGTGATGCCCGAATAGCTCCACGCAACGAGCGCCGCACCGGCCAGCGCCGCGAAGTTCGCGATGATCGTGAGCAGAGGCAGCGCGATCGTGAGCGCCACGAGGCGCGGAAAGACCAGAACGCCGACGGGGCTCAAGCCCATGACCTTCAGCGCATCCACTTCTTCGCGCATCTTCATCGAACCGATTTCGGCCGTGATCGCACTGCCGGACCGGCCGGCAATCATGATCGCGGTCAGCAGCACCCCGATTTCGCGCAACTGCAGAATACCGACCAGGTCGACGACGAAGATCTCGGCGCCGAAGGACCGGAGCTGGAAGGCTCCTTGCTGCGCGATGATGGCGCCGATCAGAAACGACATGAGCGTAATGATCGGCACGGCCATGACGCCCATGCGGTCGATCTGGTGCACGATGGCGGCGGGAGAAACCCCCGCATGACGCCCGAGCTTGAGTTGAGCCCCGCGCACTGCCGAGCCCAGGATGAACATCGCCGCGACCGTATCCGTCCATATCGACACGACCACCTCGCCAAGCGGCGCGAACAGCCACTGGAAAAGCGGAGGTTTCACTGTGTCGCGCTCGGGAGAGCGCAATTTCGCCGGCAGCGCTTGCACGAGTTCGACATAACGCTGGCCGCCACTTGCGAAATGCACGTCCGCACCCGCCTCGCCGCCAATACCGTTCATGAAGCGGCGGATGATCCAGGCGCCCGCCGTATCCATCGCCGTGACGCCGGAAAAATCGAACTCATACCGGCCACCCGAGGGCCGCCCAAGCTTCTTCAGCTTCGCGGCCATCTCCTCGGCTGTCTCATGTCGCCAGTTGCCGCTGAAGACATAGCGCCGGCCTTCTGCTCCGGCGCTCTCATCGAGCGTGACATCTGCAACGATCTGGGATTGGGAACGCGTCACGTGATCTTGGTCTTCCCGGTTGGCTTTTGCATAATTCCTTAAACCAGATTCGATCTAAGGACCAAATCATGCAGAAATTCAAAGTCGTAAAGCGGGCTTTGTGCGGCTGAAAAGCTACACTGCTCAAATAAGTTCCCAAAATGCAGAGCGCGTGATGGCGAAGCTGCCGTCCACGGCCCCGTCGGAGAAGATCCAATGCCACTTTCGCTTACCGCAACCGTCCAGCACTTTCCGATCGCCGGCGTCTTCACGATTTCCCGCGGTTCGAAGACGACGGCGAGTGTCGTCACCTGCGAGATCAGCGACGGCGGCGCGACCGGCTGGGGAGAATGCGTACCCTATGCCCGCTATGGCGAATCGCTCGAATCTGTCCTGGCTGCTATCGAGGCCGTACGTCCGTCGGTCGAGGCCGGCCTGACTCGCGCTGGTCTCCAGCAGGCGATGCCGCCCGGCGCTGCCCGCAATGCGGTCGACTGCGCCCTTTGGGACCTTGAGGCGAAGCAAATTGGCAAGCCCGTCCATGCACTGGCCGGTGTCGCCGCTCCCGGCCCCCTCACCACCGCCTACACCCTCTCTCTCGGCGAGCCGGAGCAGATGATGAAGCAGGCACAAAAATATTCCCATCGCGCGCTGTTGAAGGTGAAGGTCGGCACTGCCGACGATACATCGCGCATTCGCGCCGTCCGCCAGGGAGCGCCGGAAAGCCGGATAATCCTCGACGCGAACGAGGGTTGGACTGAGGACAACCTCGCCGTCCACTTCGCCACCTGCGCGGAAAATGGCATCTCCCTCATCGAGCAGCCGCTACCGGCAGGACGCGACCAGGCGCTCGCTTCGATTGCGCGCCCGGTTCCGGTCTGCGCCGACGAAAGCGTGCATGGAACAGACGATCTCGAGGCATTGGTCGGACGCTACGATGCCGTCAACATCAAGCTCGACAAGACCGGCGGCCTGACCGAGGCGCTTCGCATGCGCGCCGCAGCCCAGGCGCTTGGGCTCAAGATCATGGTCGGCTGCATGGTCGGCAGTTCGCTCGCCATGGCGCCGGCGATGCTCGTCGCCCAGGGCGTCGATTTCGTCGATCTCGATGGCCCGCTCCTGCTCGCGGAAGACTGCAAGCCGGGCCTGCGCTACGAAGCTTCTCTCGTCTTTCCACCTGATGCCAGTCTTTGGGGCTGAAGGTACCAGCCGGCAAAGGCGAAACAGCAGCCGGTGAAGGCGACGGCCGACATCGAATAGAAGCCGTTGACGCCGAACCAGGCGTAGAAATAGCCCGAGAGGAACGTGAATATCGCCGTGAAGAAGCCGGTGTAGAAGAAATAGAGGCCCTGCGCCGACGCCTCCTGCTCCTCCGCAACCCTCTCCACAAGCTTATGCTGCATGCCCGTATGCATGATCGCATAGGTGAAGGCGTGGAAACACTGCAGCACGAAATAGCCGGAGAAACCGAGATCCATCGGGAAGATCAGCCAGCGGACGACGGCAAGTCCGCAGCCGGAGAAGATCATCGTCCATACGCTGAAGCGCCGGATGATTGCCTTGGCGAAAAAGAACATCAGCACCTCGGCTGCCACGCCGGCGCTCCACAGAGCCCCGATCTGCGTACCGCTGAAGCCAATGTGCTGCCAGTAGATGGCCGAGAAAGCGAAGAGCATGGCATGACTGCTGTTGACCAGTGTGACGCCGATCAGCAGCAACTGCAGATCAGGCTGGCGCAGCGATTTCGGCGGCGGTTCGGTCAGCGCCGTGATCGGCGAAGGCCGGCGCGGCCGCCCGACGCGCGGCGCCAAAAGAGCGATCACGATCATCAGTCCGAAGCCCGCGGCCATCGCCGGCAAGACCATGGGCCCGCCAAACCTGCCGATCATCCAGCCGCCAAGCATGGTCGCACCGATAAAGGCGACCGATCCCCAGACGCGCATATGGGCATAGTCGAAGCCCCAGCGCCTCACGCCCGAAAGCGCGATCGCCTCGACGATCGGCACGTAGGGCGAATAGACCGCCGATTGCAGCGCGTAGATGATGAGAACTGGCCAGAAGCTGTGCGCGTAGAAAAGAATGAAGGCGGTCGCGAGGGACAGGACGGCCGACCAGATCAACACGATCACCCGCTCGCCGATCCGATCCGCAAGCAAACCGGCGAGCGGCGCTGTAATGACGCGAATGAACATCGGGACGGCGAGAACGACGCCGATCTCGAAATCACTCATCGACATGGTGCTGAGCCAGACCGGGAAATACGGCATGGCAAAGCCGTTGACGATCAACGGCGCGCAAAAGAGCAGCGCTATGCGGAGCGCGAAACGACGCGGCGGAGGCCCCACATTCGAGGGCGCGGATGAGGGAATCATGGAGTGACCTGATGGCTGTAGGCCATCCTCTAGCACAACCGCGCCGCAACTCACCATAAGCTAGTTTTCGCCACAGGCCGTTCTCTGAAAAGAACGAAGAGAAAGATACGAAACCGTCTGGCGCCGCATTCCGCTGCCGCATGTTTCCTTTAAATCGTAGCCGATTTAGGAATCAGGCCGCCTGTGGCGCGAGGATATGCGCCAGCATCCTTTCAGCCTCATCCGACGCTTCCACCTCGATCATGCCGCCGCGCATCCGGTGCCAGGTGATCAACTCCATCCTGCCGTCGTGATGCTCGGCGATTGCCGTGCAGCTTTCGACCCAGTCGCCGGTGTTGATGTAGCGGATATCGCCGATGTCCTCGATCACCGCGTGGTGAATGTGGCCACAGATGACGCCCTGCGCGTCGTGGCGGCGCGCCTCGTCGGCTACGACCTTCTGGAATTCGCCGATGAAATTCACCGCGTGCTTGACCTGCAGCTTTGCCCAGGAGGAAAAGGACCAGTACGGCATGCCGAGACGGCGGCGGATCGCGGCCAGCCCGATATTGATGGCAATCGCCATGTCGTAGGCCCAGTCGCCGAGATAGGCGAGCACGCGCGCATTGCGCACCACGACGTCGAATTCGTCGCCATGCAGGACGAGATAGGTGCGGCCGTCGGCGGCTTTGTGCATGTGGCGCTGGGCCACCTCTATGCCGCCGAAATGGACGCCCGGGAAATCCCGCATGAACTCGTCGTGATTGCCGGGAATGTAGATGATGCGGGAGCCCTTGCGGGCCTTGCGCAGCAGCTTCTGGACGACGTCGTTGCAGGGCTGCGGCCAATACCAGCTGCGCTTCAGGCGCCAACCGTCGACGATGTCGCCGACGAGGATGATGGTTTCCGCCTCGTGATGGCGCAGGAAGTCGAGCAGGTAATCGGTTTTCGCCGCTTTTGAGCCCAGATGGACGTCGGAGATGAAGAGCGTCCGCAGTTTCCGGACCGAGTTCTGTTGGGATGCCGATGCCGCGGTCATGCGAGCCTCGTCTTGGTTGATCCTTTTGATGACCGTCAAAACCAGACTCGTGTTTCAGGAAGATGACACGACATGTGCGTGCGACAAATCCGGTGTCGGAAATGAACCAGAGCATAACTGTACGCCGCCCGCAATTCATGCCAAAAGGCGCCGATCAAGAAGAAGGAATGCAAGGCATGAATACGGGCGACAAAGTGAAACCGGTACCGGCAAGCGGGGACATCGACCAGCAGGCGCTTTTCTTCCATCGTTACCCGCGCCCCGGCAAGCTTGAGATCCAGCCGACCAAGCCGCTCGGCAACCAGCGCGATCTGGCGCTCGCCTATTCGCCCGGCGTCGCCGCGCCCTGTATCGCGATCAGGGACAATCCCGAAGCTGCTGCCGATTTCACCGCGCGCGCCAACCTCGTCGCGGTGATCTCCAACGGCTCGGCCGTTCTCGGCCTCGGCAACATCGGCCCGCTCGCCTCTAAGCCGGTCATGGAAGGCAAGGCCGTGCTGTTCAAGAAATTCGCCGGCATCGACGTCTTCGACATCGAGATCGACGCGCCGACCGTCGATCGCATGGTCGATGTCGTCTCGGCGTTGGAACCGACGTTCGGCGGCATCAATCTCGAGGACATCAAGGCGCCGGAATGCTTCGAGGTGGAGCGGCGCCTGCGCGAGAAGATGGAGATACCGGTCTTCCACGACGACCAGCACGGCACCGCGATCATCGTTGCTGCCGCCGTTATGAACGGCCTCGAACTTGCCGGCAAGGATATTGCCGAGGCGAAGATCGTCGCCTCCGGCGCGGGCGCGGCCGCCCTCGCCTGCCTGAACCTGCTCGTTACGCTCGGTGCCAAGCGGGAAAACATCTGGGTCCACGATATCGAGGGTCTCGTCTACAAGGGACGTGAAACGCTGATGGACGAGTGGAAGTCCGTCTATGCACAGGACAGCGACAAGCGGGTGCTTGCCGACAGCATCGGCGGGGCCGACGTCTTCCTCGGGCTTTCCGCCGCCGGCGTGCTGAAGCCCGAACTTCTTGCCCAGATGGCCGAGAAGCCGCTGATCATGGCGCTTGCCAACCCAACTCCCGAGATCATGCCGGAGGTGGCCCGCGCCGCCCGGCCAGACGCCATGATCTGCACCGGACGATCCGATTTCCCGAACCAGGTCAACAACGTCCTCTGCTTCCCGCACATCTTCCGTGGCGCCCTCGATTGCGGCGCGCGCACGATCAACGAGGAGATGAAAATGGCGGCGGTGCGGGCAATTGCCGGCCTTGCGCGCGAGGAGCCGTCGGATGTCGCCGCCCGCGCCTATTCCGGTGAGACGCCGGTGTTTGGACCAGACTACCTCATCCCCTCGCCTTTCGACCAGCGGCTGATCCTCCGCATCGCTCCGGCCGTCGCCAAGGCTGCGGCCGAAAGCGGCGTCGCGACCCGCCCGATCCAGGATTTCGACGGCTACCTCGATAAACTGAACCGTTTCGTCTTCCGCTCCGGCTTCATCATGAAGCCGGTCTTCGCGGCGGCCAAGAACGCCCCGAAAAACCGCGTCATCTTTGCCGAAGGCGAAGACGAACGGGTGTTGCGCGCCGCTCAGGTGCTGCTGGAGGAAGGCACCGCCAATCCCATCCTGATCGGCCGCCCGCAGATCATCGAGACGCGTCTGCGGCGCTACGGTCTCCGGATTCGCCCGGATGTCGACTTCGAGGTCGTGAATCCCGAGGGCGACCCGCGCTACCGCGACTACGTCGACGATTATTTCGCACTCGTCGGCCGCCGCGGCGTCATTCCTGAAGCGGCGCGTACGATTGTGCGCACGAACACGACGGTGATCGGCGCGCTTGCGGTCAAGCGAGGTGAAGCGGATTCGCTGATCTGCGGCGTGGAAGGACGCTATAGCAAGCACCTGCGTGACGTTTCGCAGATCATCGGCAAGCGCGCGGGTGTTCTCGACTTCTCGGCCCTGAGCCTGCTTATCTCGCAGCGCGGCGCCACCTTCTTCACCGACACCTATGTCAGCTACAATCCGAGCGCCGAGGAGATCGCGCAGACGACCGTGATGGCGGCCGGAGAAATCCGCCGCTTCGGCATCACGCCGCGTGCGGCGCTCGTATCGCATTCGAATTTCGGTTCGCGCGACTCCGAAAGCGCTTCGAAAATGCGCGCGGCACTGCAGCTTGTACGTGAACTTGCACCCGACCTCGAAGTCGACGGCGAAATGCACGGCGACTCCGCGATCTCCGAGATACTACGTCAGCGTGTGATGCCGGACAGCGCGCTTAACGGCGAAGCCAACTTGCTCGTATTCCCCAATCTGGATGCGGCGAACATTACGCTTGGTGTGGTCAAGACGATGACGGACAGCCTGCATGTCGGGCCGATCCTCCTCGGCTCCGCCCTGCCGGCGCACATTCTCTCGCCGTCGGTCACATCGCGCGGCGTAGTCAACATGGCCGCTCTTGCGGTCGTCGAGGCAAGCCATCCGGTGTAACGGATAGGCACACGTCAGCGCTGCCGACCGGGCGGCGCTGACGTTTATCCCGATCAAAATTCAACCATGAATTTAGAAAGGGCAATAGTTTGCAGCGTTTACGAAATATTGCACTAGACAAAGCATGCCCCCATTACCATGCTTATCTAGGGGCAAGATTCGGTGTTGGGCATGACGGATCAACAGGCTGTCCTCGATCTATTGGACATTGTGGAGTACGGGGGCTGCGCTGAACCCGAGCAATTCTTCGCGTTGATGCGCCGCACTTTCAAGATCGCGCACCTGCTATATCTGGAAGCTGAACCCCTTGCCGACGGCCTGAAGGTCTGCCGTCTGCACCACACGTTCGGCGCCTATGCCGCCGAAATCTATCGGACGAGAGCTCTCCACCGCATCGATCCGATCCTGCGACTTGCGCTTGGCGGCGTGAGACCTGTCGAATGGACGACCGCCCGCCGACGCTTTCCGGAGTGCGAACCGCTCTTTCACGCAGCGGAGGAGATCGGAATTTCGGCGGAAGGCGTCGCGCTGCCGCTGCCTTCCCCCGCCGGACGCATGGCACTTCTCGCCATCAACGCCAACATGTCGCCCGTGGAATGGTCCATCTACCGACGTTGCCACTTGCGCGACTTTCAGCTGGCCGCCAACCTCTTCCACGCGTCTATGTTGGAGCATGCGGCCACGGCCGGCGCGATCGATGAGCGCGACATGCGTCTTACAGGTCGCGAAACCGAGGTATTGACCTGGTCGGCGGCCGGCAAGAGTTATTGGGAAATTGCCACGATCCTCGGCATCTCCGAGCGTACGGTCCGCTTCTTCATGACCAATGCGCGCCGCAAGTTGAACGTCGTCTCCAATACGCAAGCCGTGGCACAGGCGGTTCGTCACGCCCTGATCCCTACCATCTGACGGGTCGAATTAACCATCACCGCCGCCCTTCCGACAAAAGCCCCGCAAATTTAGTAGGAAAAAATCGGCTTTTGAACTGTCACTACCGACAGTTACATGTGTCACTTGAGCCTGACAGCATCGCCCCATATCGCGCAATAACGATGGAGCGAAAGATGATCAGGATTGTGAACGGTAACGCTCGCGGACGGCACCCGCAGGCCATCGACGAAATGTTCCGGCTGCGCAAGCGCGTGTTCCACGACTTCCTGAAGTGGGACGTGAAGACGGACGGCGAGTGGGAAATCGACCACTACGACAAGGCAAACCCCCTCTATGTAATGTCCTACGCGCCGGATACCGGAAAATTGCGCGGATCGCTGCGGCTCCTGCCAACCCTTGGGCCGAACATGCTGGACGATACGTTTCCGATCCTGCTCGGCGACAACCCTGAGATCCGCAGCGCCTCCGTGTGGGAATCGAGCCGCTTCTGCATCGAACCGGATATCTCGCAGGATCGCTCGTCGAACCAGGTGACGGTCGCTGCTGCGGAACTGATGTGTGGCGTGGGTGAGCTTGGCCTTGCCTCCGGCATCAGCCACATCGTCACCGTGACCGACGTGTTCCTGGAAAGGATGTTCCGTCGGATGGGTTGCCCCGGAGAACGCATTGCCGACCCGCACCGGATCGGCTCCGTCTACGCCGTGGCCGTGGCGTGGGAAGTGACCCGAGAGCTGCTCGAAACAATGAAGCAGGTCGCCGCGATCGAGGGCACCGTGCTTGAGCGCCCGATGTCGCTCGAAACAGCACGGGCAGCTTGACACCTCTTGCCGGGCCGCGTTCGCGGCCCGGCCCTTCCGTCGCCTGCTGTTTGCCATGTTAACGTAAAACTTCGCCTTGACGTTGCGCTGTTACGTCAAGGCCTTATGATAAGGGGAAACAGGAGTTGGCGGCGGCGAACGTCCTCAAAGAAGGGACCGCGCGCCAAAGCAGAAGAGACAAGCGCCAGTGTCCCGGAGTTTCGTGTACCGGAAGCTCAAATGTGCGGCGGTCGCCTTGCTCCCGGCGCTGCTGGCAATCGCAGGCGGCGCGTCGGCGTCGACCGTTTGTGAACGTCTGAATGAACGGCTTACCGATCTTTCCACGATCGTCGCTCCGACCGCCAACCTCCGCGATTTCACCGGCGCCGTCTCCCGCCAGAACATCGAGCTCCGCCGGGCCAAGAATGAGCGACGCCGGATGGAATGCAGCACCGGCAGCGTCGTCGTCATTGGTGGCGAAAACGACGATGCATGCACGGCGCTTGATGACACCATCGCCCGCATGGAGGACAACCTTCAAAGGCTGAAGGCGCATCGCCGCTCGTTGATATCGGGCGACATGGGCGACACGCGCCGGCGCATTCTCGCGGCGCTGGAACTGAACGGCTGCCACGACGAGGCCCGCGGCGGCCCATATCCAATAGAGGAGCAGGACGAGTTCGCCAGCGCGGCCGTCGATGATGCCGAGTTCCACCGCAATATCCTCAGGGATCTTCCGCCGGATAGCGAGGATTATCCGCTGCTGAATGACGACAGCGACATGCAGGATTTTCCGCTGCTGCACGAGGAGCCGATTGGCAGTCTCAGGACAATGTGCGTACGCACCTGCGACGGAGCGTTTTTCCCGATCTCGTCAAATGCGACGCCGTCGGACTTTGCCCGTGACGCCGAGCTTTGCCAGGCACGCTGCCCCGGCGCAGAGACGGAACTTTACTACCACGTCCTTGAGACGGAGGAGGCCGACCAGATGGTCTCGGCCTCGACCGGAAGGCCCTATACCGAGTTGCCGACGGCCTTCGCCTACCGGGCGCGCGGCGTCGGCGCGCCAGGGGTTTGCGGCTGCCGGATTCCGAATCCTACCGCAACGCAAGATCGCGGCAAGGCGACGACAGGCAGCGAGCCCTCGATCATCACGATCAATGGCGACCGGAAGCCGGCTCAGGGATCCGCACAGGCAAAGCCGGGGCCTGAGAGACCCTACGACCCGGCGAACAGCAAAGTCCGCGTCGTAGGCCCGACATTCCTGCCGCAGGAAAAAAGCGCAATCGACCTGAAACATCCACTTGGCCCGAGCTACCAGCCGACCCAGGGCAATTGAGCTTTCAGCGGCAACTCGACCGATTGGGCCCGCCACATCCCATGCTTTCAAAGTAGTGCAGGTAGGACGTCTATCGTATTGAACTCACGAACTGTTTATCCTTGAATGCCCCACGCTTCCTCGAAGACAAGGTCCTCGAGAGGCAGGCGCTGACGCCATCCTTTTACCGCGAGTTCCGGCTGCTGATAGAGCCGGTCGACAAATCCGACGCAAAGCCAGGCAACGATTTCGACATGCTCGGGCACGCCGAGAATCGACTTGATCTCCTGCTCGTGGAAAATGCTGACCCAGCCGACGCCGACACCTTCCGCGCGTGCGGCAAGCCAGAGGTTCTGGACCGCGCAGACGGTCGAATAGACATCCATCTGCGGATTGTGTGTCCGTCCAAGCACGACCGCTCCACCGCGCGTGCGATCGCAGGTGACGCAGATGCTGAGCGGTGCCTTGCGAATGCCTTCGAGTTTCAGCGACCGGTATTGCGCCTGCCTGTCGCCGAAGAACATCAGCGCCGCTTCCTCGTTGGCGCGCTCGAACGCCTTCCAGACCTTCTCTCGCGTCTCCTTTTGACGGACGAGCACGAAGTTCCAAGGCTGCATGAAGCCGACCGACGGCGCCCGGTGGGCGGCGCCAAGCAGGCGAGCAATGAGTTCGTCCGGCAGTGGATCGGGAAGGAATTCGTCACGCACGTCGCGGCGTGTTTCGATTGCGCGGTAGACGGCGGCACGCTCGTCCGGCGAAAAGGCTTCGGCCGCCGTCAGGCAGCCCTTCGGTTCAGGCAGCATCGTTCGATCCCCAACAATGCACAACCTCCCGCCGTCCGCGCGGGGCCGGTCTATCTCGCCAGGCCGGTCTTCTGACTCTGGATCATCCAGCCGCGCCGCCTTCCCAAATCGCTTGAGGATCTAGTGGCAATGTCCTGAGACAAAATCAGAACCTGTATGGCGCGACCGTCCCCATCACAGCGTTGGGCACGTTCCGGGCTTGCACCGGATTCCCGATTCTCCCGCCGTGGCGGGCACCTGACGGCTGCATATGGGCACAGCCGCTGGCGAAAGGCAAGCGAGCCGAACGGTTCGCCTTACCCCGAGACTTCGCGCCGGAGAGTTCTCGTCAGAGCGGCGCCGCCGGATGCGGGGAACCGTCGTAGGCGCCCCAGATCGATTGGTCGAAGCAGATCACCGAACCGGTCATCAGGCCGGATTCCGCCGAGGAGAGATAGGCGCAGGCGCGCGCGACCTCGGCCGGGTCGACAAGGCGGCCGAAGGGCTGGTTCGCTGCCGCCTTCTCCAGCCAGTCCGCGGGTGCGTCATGATATTCGCGCTGGATGCGATCCTCCCCCTCCGATGCCATCCAGCCGATGTTAAGACCGTTGACGCGGATGCGGTTGCGCAGAAGCGCGTAGGCCGTGTTCTTGGTCAGTGTCTCCAGGGCGCCTTTCGACGCGCAATAGGCGGCGATGAAGGGCTGACCCGCCTTTGCCGACATCGAGCCGATATTGACGATCGTGCCCTCGATCTTCTCGCGCCGCATCACCTTCACCGTTTCCTGAATAAGGAAGAAGGGCGCGCGGATGTTGATCGCGAACATGCGGTCGAAGAGTTCCGGCGTCGTGTCGAGGATCGTGCCGCGGTCGGTGATGGCAGCGGCATTGACCAATGCGTCCACCCGGCCGAATTCCCTGTCGCAAGCATCGACAACCTTGCGGGCATCCTCGACCCGCTCGAGATCGGCCGCCACGTAAACCACCTTGGTGCCGGTCGCCTTACTGATTTCGGCTGCCTTCGCCTCGCCTTTGGCAGCGTTGCGCCCGCAGATGACGATACCGGTCGCGCCCCGTTCGGCGAAGAGAGCGGCGATTGTCGCGCCGAGCCCTTGTGTGCCGCCGGTAACAATGGCAATTTTTCCGTCGAGACGACCATAATCCGTGCTCATGAAATCCTCCCTGGGATGATTGCGTTTTTAAGCTGCCGCCCTCGAAGTGTTGGGGAGCGTAGCTCTGTGGCGTCCCTCAGCTTTTCTTTTTCTCGGCCTGGACGGCCAGTGCCTCCACGAAGGCCACGGTCTCCCAGCCGGCTGCCAGCGCTTCATGCATCAACTGTGCCTGCGTCTTTGGCGCCAAGCCGCCGAGCGGCGGGTCGCGATCGAGATTGGTCGGGAACGAATAGCCTTCGGCGCAGGAAGCAATCGCGTTGGCAATTTCGCCGGCCGAGAGCGTTCCGTCCGCTGCAAGGGCCTTCAGGGCCGGATAGAGCACGCCGCACATCCGTTCGCGGTCGACCGTTTCCATCGCGCGTCCGAAGGCGGAGGAGACCTGAAGGAGATTTGCGACGCGCTTGATGTCCACCGAGCGGTTGGTTCCCGCCGCATGGAAGAGCGCAGGATTGAAGAACACCGCATCGCCCTTCTCCAGCGGAAGCTGAACATGATTTTCGTCGAAGTACGCTTTGAACTCGGGCCTTTTCAGCGCGAGATAGCCGGGCACATAGCTCTGGCTGTAGGGCAGGAACAAGGTCGGCCCGCTTTCGAGCGGCATGTCGCAATGGGCGATGGCGCCCTGTAGCGTCAGAACGGGCGAAAGCTTGTGCACATGTGCGGGATATTGCTCGATGACCGCTGATGTCTGGAAACCGAGGTGATAGTCCCGATGCGCCGACTGCGCCGCTCCGCCCGGATTGACGCGATTGACCTGCGCCGTCATCTGGTAATGTGGCCCGAGCCAGGCTTCGCTGACGAGTGCGACAACCGCGTTGGCGTAGTAGGCCGCGAAGTTTTCGGGAGAGCGCAGGCAATGCTTCTCCAGTGAATTCCAGATGCGGTCGTTGGCGCCGGGCTTGGCGAAATGGTCGCCGCCGCCGCGGTTCGTGCGGTGTTGCTCCTCGATGATCTCATCGAAGATGCGGCTTGCCTGGTCGATGACACTCGTATCAGCGAAGGCGCGCTTGAACACCGCAACGCCAGGTCCTTCGGCCAGAACCTCGCAAATCTCCGCCAGCGCGGCGCGCCGGCTGTCGTCCGTCCCGCAATCGGCAAGAAGGCTGGCGCTGTCGTAGATCAGGATGTTCTTCTGGCAATCGGTCGCATGCGGATAGTCGGCCGGGTCGGTGCGGCGCTCGACCTCGGCGCGGAACGCCTCGATACTGCAGGAATCCTCCGTCAGCCATACGCGCTCGACGCGTTTCCTCGCCGTGTTGTCGGTCTTCATGGGTCTCCTCCTGCTGCATCTTCCTGCCTCGTCGCCGATACCGACTATACGTCCCGCACGATCCTGATATAGAGCAGGAATCCATCAAAAAACCATCACGAGGCATGGTCGTGGCCCATCCGTTTCTGGTCAAGGATATCGCGTTCCAGGCGGGTGTGAGCACCGCCACGGTCGACCGGGTGCTCAATGATCGCGCCGGCGTCCGTCTGCAGACCATCGCTCGTGAAGGCGGCGATCCGCGAGCTTGAGAAGCAGCAGGTCGGCATGGAGATCCACGGACGGAAATATGCAATCGACGTGGTTATGGAAGCGCCGGAGCGCTTCACCGACGCCGTGCGGCGCGCTTTCGAAAATGAAGCGACGACCTTCATGCCGACGATCTTCCGCTGCCGGTTTCATTTCGCAGAAACGATGCGAGTCCACGAGATCGCGCAATTGCTCGACCGAATACGCCTGCGCGGCACCGACGGGGTTGTCCTCAAGGCACCGGATATGCCCGAAGTGACCGCCGCCGTCGCACGGCTGGAAGGCGCAGACATACCAGTGGTCACACTTGTCACCGACCTGCCGCACTCCGCCAGAACGGCCTATGCCGGGGCCGACAACCGCGCGGCCGGCGCGACCGCCGCCTATCTCATCGGCGAGCGCTTCGCCGACCAAGCCGCCACCGTATTGGTCACGATATCGAGCAACCGCTTCCGCGGAGAGGAGGAGCGGGAGATGGGTTTCCGTCGGACATTGCGCGAGCGCTATCCTTCGATCGGCATCGTCGAGATCAGCGAGCGTTTTGGCAAGAACGAGGAAACCGGCGCCCTCGCCCTGGGTGCGCTAACGCGTCATCCCGAGATCAACGCCGCCTATTCGATCGGCGGAGGAAACCGCGCCGTGCTTGCTGCGTTCCATCAACTTGAACGCACCTGCACGCTCTTTGTCGCCCATGACCTCGATCAGGATAATCTGGAACTTCTGAGAGACGGACGCGTGCATTTCGTCCTGCACCACGACTTGAAGATGGACGCGCGCACGGCCTTTCGCACCATCATGGAGAGAAGAGCGACCCTCCCCGGCTCGGGAAGCCAACGCCTTTCCGCGGTCGAAGTGATCACGCCCTATAATCTGCCGGTTGGCTGAGGCCGCAGTCAGGCGGCGCCATGCAACGGAATCACTCCGGCTGATATCGCACGAACGCGAATGCCTCTCCCGTCGGCGACCAATTCGGGACATTCATCGTTCCCTGCCCGCCGAAGAGCTCGAACAGCACCAGCGCATTGCCGCCTTCCGGGTCCATCAGGCGAAGCCTGACGTCAAGGTCGCGCGGATGGTCGAAGATGTCGCCGTCGTAGGAGAGCACCAGCAGGTGTCGGCCATCGGGCGAAGGATGCGGAAACCAGTCGCCATAAGGGCTGTCGGTGATGCGTTGCACGCCACTGCCGTCTGGTCGAATCCGCCAGATCTGCATGCGGCCGGTGCGGCTTGAATTGAAATAGATCCAATGTCCGTCGGGCGACCAGTCCGGTCCGTCATTGCGACCTTCGCCCATCGTCAGCCGGCGCTCGCGGCCGCCATCGACCGCGATCGTGTAGACATCGAAGACCTGATCGCGAATGCCGCAATAGGCGAGTGTGCGCCCGTCCGGAGACCAGCCGTGCCAATAGGACGGCAGGTTCGGCGTGATCAGACGGGGGACGCCGCCCTCGATCGGCAGGACGTAGATCGCCGATTTGCCGAATTCTGTTTTGTCACTGATGACGAGCTTTTTCCCATCAGGGGAAATGCCGTGGTCGTTGTTGCACTGGCGGGCAAAGCCCGTGTCGATCTCCATCGGTTCGGTGCCGTCGAGCGCGAGACGATAAAGCCGGCCGTCGCCATTGATGACCAGATAGCGTCCATCCGGCGACCAGTTGGGTGCCTCGACCAGCCGTTCCGTCTGCCAGACGATGCGCGTCTCGCCGCTGCCGACGTCGAAGATCTCCACCGAGCTGCGCATTGTTACCCCCTGTCGCGGAAGCGATTGGTAATCGGGTAGCGCCGGTCGCGACCGAAGTTCTTCTTGGTGATCTTCACGCCTGGCGCCGACTGCCGGCGCTTGTATTCGGCGATATATAGCAGGTGTTCGACACGATGAACGGTCGGTTCGTCATGCCCGCGGGCGACGATTTCCTCCGTGCTCATCTCCTTTTCCACCAGGCATTCCAGAATGTCGTCGAGCACCGGATAGGGCGGCAACGAATCCTGGTCGGTCTGGTTCGGCCGAAGTTCAGCGGACGGCGCCTTGTCGATGATGTTCTGCGGAATGACCTCGCCGGAAGGTCCCAGCGCGCCCGGCGGCACGGCGCCGTTGCGCCAGCGCGAAAGGGCGTAGACCTGCATCTTGTAGAGATCCTTGATCGGGTTGAAGCCGCCGTTCATGTCGCCGTAAAGCGTGGCGTAGCCGACCGACATCTCGGACTTGTTGCCGGTCGTCACCACCATCGAGCCGAATTTGTTGGAGATCGCCATCAGGATCGTCCCGCGCGTACGGCTCTGGAGGTTCTCCTCGGTAATGCCGGATTCGGTGCCCTCAAACGCGTCAGAGAGCGCGCTTAGGAAGCCCTCGACCGGCTCCTCGATCGCAACTGTATCGTAGCGGCATCCGAGCGCCTTGGCGCAGGCCTCGGCGTCCTTCAGTGATTCTTGCGAGGTGTATCGGTACGGCAGCATGACGGTGCGCACCCGCTCCTCGCCAAGCGCATCGACGGCGAGCGCCGTACAAATCGCGGAGTCGATGCCACCCGAAAGGCCGAGCACGACATTCTTGAAGCCGTTCTTGTTGACATAGTCCCTGAGCCCCAGCATGCAGGCGCGATAATCCGCCTCGTCGCTTTCCGGTATGCGTGAATTGAGCCCATTCGACGAGACCCAACCATCCTCGCCGCGCCTCCATTCGGAGATTGCGACCGCCTCCTCGAACTGACTCATCTGGAAGGCGAGCGACTTATCCGCGTTGAAGGCGAAGCTCGCCCCGTCGAAGACCAGTTCGTCCTGACCGCCAAGCTGGTTGGCATAGATCATAGGCAGGCCCGTCTCGATCACCTGCTTCAGGACGACCTGATGGCGAACATCGACCTTGCCGCGGTAGTAGGGTGACCCGTTCGGGGAAAGGAGGATTTCGGCGCCGCTTTCCTTGAGTGTTTCGCAGACGCCGAGATCGCCCCAGATGTCTTCGCAGATCGGTATGCCGACACGCACACCGCGGAAATTGACGGGCCCGGGCATGGCGCCGGCGTCGAACACCCGCTTCTCGTCGAACTCGCCGTAGTTCGGCAGGTCAACCTTGTCGCGGATCGCAACGATCTTGCCTCCGTCCAGGACCGCAATCGAATTGTGGCGGAGCGCTCCGGCCTGACGGGGAAAGCCGATGACGACGCCCGGGCCTTCATCACCCGTATCGGCGGCGAGCCTCTCGACGGCCTGCAGGCAGGCCTTCAGAAATGCCGGTTTCAGAACGAGGTCTTCCGGCGGGTAACCGGAAATGAAGAGTTCGGTGAACAGGAGCAAATCGGCGCCTTGGCGCGCTGCGTCCGCGCGCGCCTCGCGTGCCTTCGCCAGATTGCCGGCGATGTCGCCTACGGTCGGATTGAGCTGGGCCACGGCAATCCGTAGCGTTGAGGGAGCGGCTTTCTGTGCAGTCATGAGCGGGGCCTGTGGATCTCTTCTCAGCGATTACTTCTGACATACGTCCTGTTCTTACCGCATACCGCGGCAAAAAACCCACAGCCAATCGCGATCAACTCAAAAATTCCGAAAAATTCTGCATTTCCCGGCCTTTACACGGCGCGATGGCGATCTTTTCGTGCGCGTGGAACTTGCGGCCGTCGAAGCTGGTTTAGCCATTCATCCCCTGTTCAAGATGACAGTCGTATGACAGTTGAACGACAGATTTATGAAAATTGGAGACGCCGTTGGCCAGTATCGATTCCGCCGCCGCGAGACGCTCCCGGACCTTTGTCGATAGGTCTGGGCCCTCCGTCAGAAACGCCAAGGCGCTGGCTGGCACGCGCAGCGCGTTCTTCTCTCTTTTTATTGCTGCCGCGCTTGTGTTCGCGATCGAACTTATCGTGCGCCAGTCCCTTGCCGAGACGGTGGCCTATTTCATCGATCCCATGCGTCCGGCCTGGACGACGATCGCTGTTTTCTTCCTGGTTCTGCTTGCAGTCGACGCACTCTTCGGCCGCGAGCACAAGGCGGCCCTGCTTGTCGTGCCGCTCGCCATCCTGCCGGCATTCATCAGCGAGCAGAAGCAGGTCTTCCTTTCCGATCCCCTTTATCCGACCGATTTCCTTTTCGGTCGGCAGATCATGGAATTGATGCCTGTCCTTGTTAAGGATCGCCCGTGGACTGCCGTCGCAGTCGTGGTCGGCTTGATCGCCATGATCGCCACCATCGGCCTGCTCCTGCGCTATGCCTGGCGGAACTTTCCCAAGCTGACGCGCAGGGAGCGTCTCGTTCGCGTCGGCTTTGCCCTGCCGCTGCTCGTCGCGTTCTGGCACATCATGGACTACAACCAGTTTTCGTGGATCCGCGACCGCTTGCGGGTGATTCCGATCATGTGGGACCAGACCGAGAACTATCGCCACAACGGTTTTGCGCTTGCCTTCGCGATCAACTTGCCGATGGCCAGTGTCAGCGCGCCGGCGGGCTACATGGCCGATGCAATCGACCGCATTCCGGTGAAGCCGCTGCCTGCCGGAACGACGCATCGCGGCAAGCCGGATGTGATCGTGGTCATGAGCGAATCCTTCTGGGATCCGACTCGCCTGCCGAACGTGAAGTTTTCGTCCGATCCGATGCCGACGGTGCGTCAAATGCAGGTGGGCAATGTCTTCTCGCCGGAATTCGGCGGCATGACAGCCAATGTCGAATTCGAGGCGCTGACCGGCTTTTCGAATGCGTTCCTGCCCTATGGCAGCATCCCCTACCAGCAATATATCCGCAATCCGATCCCCTCGCTCGCAACCTTCTTCCGTAGCGAAGGTTACGTCGCGCGCGCCATCCATCCCTTCCAGGGCTGGTTCTGGAACCGGAACGCCGTCTACAAGGCATTCGGCTTCGACGCGTTCCGCTCGGAAGAGAACTTGCCGGCGATGCAGAAGCGCGGGATCTTCGCCTCGGACGAATCGCTGACGAAGGAAATCATCCGCCAGGCGGATGCCATGGAGGACCCGTTCTTCTTCTTCACGGTGACGCTGCAGGGCCATGGACCCTACGAACCGAACCGCTACGCGAAGAACACGATCAAGGTCGAGGGCAACCTCCCGGAAGGCGACCGCCAGGTGCTCGCGACCTATGCCCAGGGCATCAAGGAAGCGGACGACAGCCTGAAGATGCTGATGGACTGGGCGAAGAAACGCGACCGCGAAACGATCATCGTGCTCTTCGGCGATCATCTGCCGCCGCTCAACACGGTCTACACCAACACGGGTTACATGAACGACGTGACCGCGTCCCGCAAGGGTTCGAAGGAACAGATGAAGGCGCAGCACGAAACGCCGCTCGTCGTCTGGTCGAACAAGACCGGCCCGAAGAAAAACATCGGGACGATCAGCCCGGCCTTCCTTTCCTATCAGATCCTGAAGCAGGCCGGCTACGAGCACCCCTACTACACGGGCTTCCTGGGCAAGGTTTACGACCAGTACCGCGTTGTCGACCGCTATATGGTGGTGCGCAAGAACGGCAAGGATGTTGCGGAGTGGTCGCGGCAGCCGAAGGTACCCGCATCGCTACGCGACTACCGCTTCCTTCAGCACGACATCATGTTCGGCAAGCGGTACAGCACGGAACGCTTCTTCAAGTCCCACGCCGAGCTCTTCCCCGCCGGTTCCTAAATCCCGACGGTCGGCGCGTGAACCGCCCCGACCGTCGCCGTCCCGCCGTCCTCCGCGCAACAACTGTGGATGCGCTCTTTCGCGCACCACCGGGGCTGCTGACGGACACCGCTTCACAGTTTTACGGCACCGTCCTAAATAGCCTCCGAGCTATTTCCGGAGGCCAGCATGCCGCATCTCAACGAAATTTCCCAAATTCTCCTCGGCAAACCCAGTAGCCAGTTGAGCGAAATCGAACGCCGCATCCTGACGCATGCGAGAGAGCGACGGCCTCTTTCGACGGACACGCAGGCGGCATTCGATACCAGCCTTTCCTTTGGTGCCCGGCTCGCCGATGCCATCGCACGCGTCGGCGGCTCCTGGACCTTCATCCTCGGCTTCTGCGCCTTCCTCGTCGCCTGGGTCGTCATCAACTCGATCCTCCTCGTACGTGGCGCATTCGATCCCTACCCGTACATCTTCCTCAATCTGGTGCTTTCGATGCTGGCGGCGTTACAGGCGCCAGTCATCATGATGTCGCAGAACCGTCAGGCCGAACGGGACCGCTTCGCCGCCTCCAAGGACTACGAGGTCAATCTCAAAGCCGAGGTCGAGCTGATCGCTCTTCACCACAAGGTGGATGACGTCCTGCTCCGCGAAATTGCCGAACTGCGCTCCGAGCTTGCCAACCTCAATCGTCAGCTAGCGCAGTCCATGCCCGTCACGGGCCGCGGCGAGGAATCGGCGGGAAAATAGCGTGGCGGCGCCACAGGCACCTGTCAGGCCAGCCGGCTTTGCCATGCTCTGGAAGCACAAAATGCGTCGTCTCTAATGCAATGCGAATGAAGGCGCGGACGGAGGGGTAAAGTTGCTCAACTTATTGGAGTATGAGAAAATTAACCTTTAAGGCGCACCCTCAAAATGCAGGGTATTAGAGATGCAGCGACCGTTACCCTTCAAAACTGCTGCATCCTCCAATCTGGAGTACCTAATACGATGGCCTGCAAACGGCCCGCGATAGAGCGGGACTATGAGAACATGACGAGCTCTCCGCCAGCTTAATGCAAATATCCGCCGCTGCGGTGCTCGTGGCGCGGATCTTCGCCTGAAACAAACAATCAACTTGCACGTTAAGCGCAAGGTTGAAATGCTATTGAGTTGTCAGAGCAAGGCTGTGTGTTGCCCGGAACACGCGTCAGTTGCCGTGTCCCGTTGCAGCGCCATTGGGGGCATGCGCGCAGATGCAGCGGGTTGCGGGAAAGGAAAGCGTTGAGCAAAAGAGCCCACCTGGTTTCACGGTGGAGGCTTTGCTGCAAAATCCGGAATTCCGGCCTGCCCTGCAGGTGGGAGCACGCAACCTCATCTCGCTGAACGATCTCTTTCCGCGCGTCGCCCGCATGGTGGCGGCCCACCAGAAGTGGATACTCAGCCACGCAGCCTATGCGCTCCACCTCGAGCGCGACCGCAACGACCCCGACTCAGGCGTCACGGCAGCGCGCTTGCTGAAGCTGATGCGCGAAACCGGCGGGGCGAGCCGGAACACCGCGACTGCATTTCTTGCAGAACTGCTCGCCTACAAACTGCTCCGGCCCGCCAGCGGCGGCCGAACCAGGAGGACGCGCCCCCTTGAACCGACGGAGGTCAGCCAGCATGCGATGCAACTCTGGTTCAAGAGCCAGATGGGCACGCTCGACCTCTTGGACGGAGGAACAAGAGTCGAGCGCATCGAGGCCGACATCGCCATTTTCGAACGCGCCCAGCCGATTGCCGCACGGCGCCTCCTCGCCGACAGCAAATGGACGCAGCCTCCGCAAGGCGTCGCCGTCTTCGTCTGGTCGGAGTCTGGCGGAATACTGCTTGACGACCTGATGGCGCGCCCGTCGAGTCTTGTTCCGGAGAACGGAAGAGTGTGGATCAACGTCAACCTGGCGGCACTCGCAGAGCACTACGCCATATCGAACACCCATGTCCGCCGCCTGTTTTCAAACGCGGAGAAGTCCGGCTTTATCGGCAGGCCAGATGATGGGACGCGCGGCCAATTCTGGCTGAGCGAACGGCTGGTCGAGCAATATGCCTTCTGGCAGGCCGTGAAGTTCGAAGCCCTGGCAGGCGCCTTCGATCGGGCAGCGAAGACGCCGGGACAATAGGCAAGCGCCGTCAGGCGCGGCCCTGGTCAAACTTCGGCAGTTCGTCGTCGACGTCGTAATAGTCGCCCTTGTCGGCGCAATAGATGTGATAGCCGGGTTCGAGCCGCGTCGGCTCCTCGAAAGTGCCCGCAAGTATCGACGTGTAGTCGAGTGCGTCGGCCTTCCAGAAAAGCGCCGATCCGCAGGACCGGCAAAAGCCGCGCTGCGCCTCCGGGCTCGAACGATACCAGGTGACATTGTCCGCGCCTTCGACATCGATGTCGTTGTTTTTCACATTCGTCGCGGCGTAATAGAGGCCCGTTTGTTTCCGGCACTGCGAGCAATGGCAGAAGATGACCTCCCGGAGCTTGCCGCGCGTTTTGAACCGCACAGCGCCGCAAAGGCAGCCGCCTTCATGAATTTCCATTGCCGTCCTCCCGTCGTTCCGTTCGCGCTACTGCGTTTGTCCTTAAATCGGAGCCGATTTAAGGACAAAAACATACAGCCATGCAAAGCGCTGCAGCGACATTTGTGCGTCTGAAAAGACGCGCCGCGCTGTAGAATAAAAAACCGGGCCAGCTTTATCGGCCGGCCCGGTCCTGTCAAATTCAGATGATGCGCTGATCGTTCAGAAATTTTGAACTAGGCGTTTCTCATCCCCAATCAGCCGTTGACGACCATCTTCTTCTCGTCGCGGCCGCCCTTCATGCGTTCGGCAAGCAGGAAGGCGAGTTCGAGTGCCTGGTCCGCATTCAGGCGCGGATCGCAGTGCGTGTGGTAACGGTCGGCGAGATCGTCGCCGGAAAGCGCGCGCGCACCGCCGGTGCATTCGGTGACGTCGTTGCCCGTCATCTCGATGTGGATGCCGCCCGGGTGCGTGCCTTCCGCACGGTGAATCTGGAAGAAGCTTTCGACTTCCGACAGGATCCGTTCGAAGGGCCGGGTCTTGTAGTTGTTGAGCGTGATTGTGTTGCCGTGCATGGGATCGCACGACCACACGACCTTCTTGCCCTCGCGTTCGACCGCGCGGATGAGGCGCGGCAGATGCTCGGCGACCTTGTCGTGACCGAAACGGCAAATCAGCGTCAGGCGGCCAGCTTCGTTTGCCGGGTTGAGGAGGTCGATCAGTTCCAGAAGGCCGTCCGCCGTCAGCGACGGGCCGCACTTCAGGCCAAGCGGGTTCTTGATGCCACGGCAATATTCGACATGCGCATGGTCGGGCTGACGCGTGCGGTCGCCGATCCAGATCATGTGGCCAGAGGTCGCATACCAGTCACCTGACGTCGAGTCGACGCGGGTGAGCGCCTGCTCGTAGCCGAGCAGCAGCGCCTCGTGGCTGGTAAAGAAATCGGTCTCGCGCAGGCTCGGGTGGTTTTCCGAAGTGATGCCGATCGCCTTCATGAAATCCATGGTCTCGGAGATCCGGTCGGCGAGCTTGCGGTAGCGCTCGGCCTGCGGGCTGTCCTTGACGAAGCCCAGCATCCACTGATGCACGTTCTCGAGGTTGGCATAGCCGCCCATCGCGAAGGCACGCAGCAGGTTCAGCGTTGCAGCGGACTGGCGGTAGGCCATGACCTGCCGCTCCGGATTGGGCACGCGGGCCTCTTCCGTGAACTCGATCCCGTTGATGATGTCGCCGCGGTAGCTCGGCAGCGTCACGTCACCCTGCTTTTCCACGCCCGAAGAGCGCGGCTTGGCGAACTGGCCGGCGATGCGGCCGACTTTCACGACCGGCTGCTGGGCCCCAAAGGTCAGGACGACGGCCATCTGCAGGAAGGCGCGGAAGAAGTCGCGGATGGTGTCTGCGCCGTGCTCGGCGAAGCTTTCCGCGCAGTCGCCGCCCTGCAGCAGGAAACCGCGGCCCTCGGCGACATTGGCAAGAGCAGTCTTCAGACGCCGTGCCTCGCCGGCGAAGACGAGCGGCGGATACTTCGCAAGGCGTGTTTCCACTGCCTCAAGCGCTGCGAGATCCGGATAATCCGGCACCTGCTGAATGGGTTTTTGCCGCCAGCTGTTCGGAGTCCAAGTCTGTGCCATTTCCATCACCTGTTGTCTGACGCGGGAGCCCCGCGCACGTCGCGCCCGCGGTCATCTAACCGCCTGGTATTCGGATTTCCATGATCCAAGCCGCCTTGCCCGCCCCCGAGCCGATGACTTCACGGATGCGGGCTTATAAACGTTAACATGGGCCTTGGAAAGCCATTCTACCAGAAAACGTCGGTGGTCGCGTACCGCCTGCAAGCAGGCTCAAGCGACCCTTTCGCCGTTTCTGATCCGGTAGGACGGCTGATACATGGTCACCAATTCTTCTGACGCGGTCGGATGCACGGCCATGGTGCGATCGAAGTCGTCCTTGGTGCATCCCGCCTTCAGCGAAATACCGAGCAGTTGCGCCATTTCGCCGGCATCGTGGCCGAGGATATGGGCACCCACCACCTTGCGGTCGGCGGCATTGACCACAAGCTTCATGATCATCCTTTCCTTCCGTCCCGAAAGGGTCGCCTTCATCGGGCGGAACTCGGCGCGGTAGACCTCGAGCTCATCGAATTTGCGTGCTGCATCTTCTTCCGTCATGCCGACCGTGCCGATCTCCGGCTGCGAGAAGACTGCCGTCGCGATCAGGTCGTGATCCGGCGACGTCGGGTTGTTCTTGTATTCCGTCTCGATGAAGCACATGGCCTCGTGAATCGCCACCGGCGTGAGCTGTACGCGATCAGTCACGTCGCCGAGCGCGTAAATGCCCGGTGCGCTCGTGCGCGAGAAGGCGTCAACGATAATCGCGCCGCGCTCGTTGACCTTGACGCCTGCGCTCTCGAGGCCGAGACCCTTGGTATTCGGCACGCGCCCCAGGGCGAGCATGACCTGGTCGACAACAAGCTCGCCGTGCTTCATCGTCTGAGCGACGCGTCCGCCTTGTGGATCGGTCGATACCGACTGGATGATGTCCTCGCAAAGGATGCGGATACCCTTTTCTTCCATTGCCGCATGCAGGCCGCGTCTGAGGTCCTGGTCGAAGCGCGAGAGAATTTCCTTGCCACGATAAATCACCGTCGTCTCGACGCCCAAGCCGTGGAAAATGTTGGCGAATTCGATCGCAATATAGCCGCCGCCCGCAATGAGGATCGATTTCGGCAGTTCGGCGAGGTCGAAGGCCTCGTTGGAACTGATGCAGAGCTCGTGACCCGGAAGCGCTTCGTGCGGGCTCGGATGCCCGCCGACCGCAACCACGATGCGCTCGGCTGTGACGGTCTTGCCGCTTGCCAGCAGTCGCACCGTGTTGGGCCCGGCGAGCTCGGCGCGGGTGTCGAGGATTTCTGCGTCGGCATTGGCAAGCCCCTTGCGGTAGAGGCCCTCAAGACGGGAGATCTCCTGTTCCTTCGCCGCGACCAGCTTCGCCCAGTCGAAGCGGCTTTCGCCAACCGTCCAGCCGAAACCCGCCGCGTCCTCGAAATGCTCAGAATACTGCGAGGCATAGACGTAGAGCTTCTTCGGCACGCAGCCGCGGATGACACAGGTGCCGCCATAACGAAACTCCTCCGCAATCGCCACCTTCTTGCCGAGCGCCGCCGCCAGACGCCCGCTTCTGACGCCACCCGAACCACCGCCGATCACGAAGAGGTCATAGTCGAAAGCGGTCATGGCGAACTCCTGGAGTGAAAATCGTATCGGTCGAAAATGTCGGATTGGAGGATGGTAGGCAGGGACCCGCCTCACCCTTCGCCACTGATATAGTATTGCGACGCAAAAAAAGAAAAGCCCGGATCGCTCCGGGCTTCGTAACCGTCTCCGCCTTGCGGCGATTTACTGCTGCGCCGGAGCGGCGGTGCCAGCGTCGGCTGCGGGCGCGCCGCCGATCTTCGCATCAAGCGACTTCGTGGCGTCATTCGTCAGGTCGCGCGAAACGCCGGCCGCCCAGATATCGGCCGCCTTCAGCAACTCGCGGGAAGCGATCGGACCATTGTCCAGCAGCTTCTTGCCGGCGGGCGAACTGTAGAACTCGGTGATCGCGTTCAGTTCCTCGACCGAGAAGGTCTTGGCATAGATAGTTGCAGCCTCGCGCTCGAGATCCGCACGCCGTGCCGCAAGAGCCAGCGCCTTCTCGTCGACCGTGGCTGTGATCAGCTCCTGGTGGTTCGGCGAGGACTGGATCAGCGTATTCTTCAATCGCTCGGCGAGGCGCGGCAGAATGTTGTCAAAAGTGTTGGTCACGCCAAGCGCACCGATGGTCGCGCGGGCGGCCTTGATCTGATCTTCCGTGACGTCCTGGGCGCGCACTGCCGGAACCGTAACCGAAACGAGAACGGCAGCAGCCGCGAAAGTGCGGGCAAGCCCTGTGAGTTTCTTCATTGTTATCCATGCTCCTGTGTTGGCACGTGTCGCCCGGCCGATCGCCGCCGCCAGGCAGACATGTGCGGAAATCTATTTTCTGCGCCGTCCGCACGCTTCTTCGAAGCGGGGAACCGGCTCAGGACGCCGTCAGGGTACGGGCTCCCTCCGGACCGGCGATGATCGCCAATGACGCAATCCCGATGAATAGCCCGTGCTCAACCACCCCGGGGATAGCATTCAGCTCTGCCGCGAGCGCATCTGCATCAGGAATACGGCCAAAAGATGCATCGAGTATGAGGTGTCCCCCGTCGGTCTTGAAGGGGCCGTCGCCCGACGCGCGAACGACGATATCACCCGTCATTCCCATCCGGGTCGCCACCTTTTCGATCGCCAGGCGCGTCGCAACCTGGCCGAACGGGTTTACTTCGATCGGCAGCTTGAAGGCGCCGAGCACGTCGACAACCTTGGTTTCGTCAGCAATGACAATCATCCGCTTGGAGGCGCTGGCGACAATTTTCTCACGCAGCAGTGCGCCGCCACCGCCTTTGATCAGCCTTAGTTTCGGATCGACCTCATCGGCGCCGTCGATCGTCAGATCCAGTTCCGGCAGTTCGTCGAGCGACTTCAAAGGCACGCCGAGCTCCAGGCAAAGCCGGGCCGTGCGCTCGGACGTCGGGACCCCGACGATCTGAAAACCCGACGCAACCTTTTCGGCGAGCAGCCGGACGAATTCTTCGGCGGTCGAACCAGTGCCGATTCCAAGCCGCATGCCGTCTTCGACATATTCAAGTGCCGCGGCTGCGGCCTTGATCTTCATTTGGCGGGCGTCCATGCGCCACTTGCTCCCTCGTGATCGCTCAGATGGCCAAGCCAAGCAGGCCAGCCACTGTCCAATTTCCGCTGAGACACTTACACGCCCGTCGCTGCAAACAAAAGCCAAAATAAGAGTGCTTTGCCGGATTCCCGTGAGCAGCCTGCGCTGATGCGCGCCATTGCATTCCTCGCCCACTTCGCCTACCCGAACAGCCAGTGCATGTCGCGCAAGAGTGCGCAGCGGTTTTGTGCGACGACATGCATGGAAACATAGCCACAAGCGTTGCATGAAGGCGCATCAACGCGACGTGCTCCAAGATTTCCGCCGACGCGAGGTTCCTAGTGTCTCCTCCCATTGTCGTCTTCGATCTCGACGGTACGCTTGTCGACACCGCTCCGGATCTCGTCGCCAGCCTCAATCACGCAGTCACCCAGGCCGGTGTCGAGCCCGTTACCTATGCGGACCTCACCCATCTCGTCGGTCACGGCGCGCGGGCGATGATCGAGCGCACCTTCGCGCTGCGCGGTAAGGCACTCAGCGAAGAGGATCTTACCTGGCAGATGAGGGAGTTTGTGGATTTCTACCACGGCTCGATGCCAGGGGATTCGCTGCCCTATCCGGGCCTCGTCGCGGCACTCGATCGCCTGCAGGATGCCGGCCTGAAGCTCGCTGTCTGCACCAACAAACCGGAAGCTCTCGCAACACGGCTTCTCGAAGGGCTTGGGCTGCTCGGCCGGTTCGCAGCCATCTCAGGGGGCGACACCTTCTCGGTCCGCAAGCCGCATGCGGAACATCTGCTTTCGACAGTCGCCAATGCCGGCGGCATCGCCGGGCGCGCCGTGATGGTCGGCGACAGCCTCAACGATATCCTTGTCGCACGAAACGCTTCGGTGCCTTCGATTGCCGTGCCGTTCGGCTATTCCGACGTGCCGATCGAGAGCCTTTCTCCCGATCGCATCATCCAGCATTTCGATGAACTGACACCCAATCTGGTCGAAACGCTTCTTTCGCGAAAGCACAAATGAGAAAGGGCCGCACTACAGCGCCGTGCGTCTCTTCGAGACGCGCAAAGGTCGCTGTAGTGCTTTGAATTGCCGCATATTTTTGTCCTCAAATCGGCTCCGATTTGAGGACACATGCAGTAGCGGGCCTTTCCTTATCCTTCGGCGCGGCGAGCGTTGCGCGTCGCTTCCAGTGCGCGGTTCACATACGTGTCGCGGTCATAGACATCGTTGAAATATTCAACGCTGCCGGTCTTGTTCGGCCATGCGGTAAAATAGGAAACGTAGACCGGTACCTTCTGCGGCACCTGCAACGCCTTGTTGCGGCCGCTCGTTATTTCCTTGCCGACGTCGTCAATGCTCGTGCCGAGAACCGCGGCAGCCATGCGGCGCGGATCGGCGAGGCGCACGCATCCGTGGCTGAGCGCGCGCTGATCGCGCTTGAAGAAGCTCTTCGACGGCGTGTCGTGCATGTAGATAGCGTGGGCGTTCGGGAAGAGAATCTTCAGTTCGCCGAGCGCGTTGTCGCTGCTGGGCGGCTGGCGCACCGCAACCGAGGAGGTCGATCCGTACCAGTTGACGGCCGACGATGACACGACGCGGCCACCGACTTCGACCTGATACCCCATGCGGTCGAGATAGCCGGGATCGCTTCTGAGCTTCGGCAGCATCTCGTTGACGATGATCGACTGCGGCACGCCCCAGTAGGGATTGACCTCGACCGTCTGGATCTCGTCTTGGAAGAAATACGTCTGGTTCGTCTTCGAGCCGACGACCACGCGCATGGAGAACTGCTCCACGCCCTGATCCGTGTAGGAGGCCGTGAAAGCGGGCTGGTTGATGAAGACGTAGCGGTTGCCCAATCCATCCGGGAGCCAGCGCGCCTGTTCCATCGCGATTTCAAGCTTGTTGATCTTGTCGGCGGTGGTGTCGCCACCCGTCAGCACACGGATCGAGGCCTGGCCGACGACACCATCGGCCTTCAGGCCATGTTCCTTCTGAAAGGCCTCGACGACGGAAACCAACTCGGGCGTGTAATCCGGCGTTCCCTGGTAGCTCGCGAGCACGACGGCGTGTTCGGTTTTCAGCGATTCGGACGCCTTGAGCTTGATACCGGCGATGACGTTGGCGAGTTCCGGATTGCTCTCGCCGGGCTTCAGCAGCGTACCTGGAGCGATTTCCACACGGGGGGTCGCATCCGTTTGCGCGCGCAGGCGCTCCAGTTCCAACTTCAGAGCCTGGAATTGTTCACTCTTGGGGTTCTGGCTTTCAATCAGTGCCGCAACATCGTCGCTTCCCACCATCTTGTCGAGGAATGCGAAGAGGTCGACACTCTTGCGCTTGAAATCGTGATAGCCCGAGATCTTGTTCGGGTCGATGCGGCCGCGGACCGTGTCCTGTACATAGGTCAGCGTCGCGACCGACATCGCCAGTTCGAACTGCACCAGCTCCTTTTCGCGGGCAATCATGTCGCCTCGATCGAAGGTGTCGGACGGTACCTGAACCGCATAGTCCTGTGGATCGAGCCCGACCTTTGCGGCCTGTGCGAGCACCGCAAGCGCCGATTTAGCGCGCGCGCTGACGCCGCTGCCATTGATCCACACGAAGTCCGTCCGGGAGCCATAATAGTTCTCAACCGCCTTCGCGACGCCCTCCGTGGCGCGGACGTTGATTTGGGGGAGAAACTGCCGTGCGTCCGAAAGCGGCGGGCGCAGCATTGGGGGCAAGGCCCCGTTTTGAACCGAACCGGTCACGATGGGATCGAGCAAGTGGTCCGTGGCGATCCGGCGCAACGGTTCGGCTTTGTAGGTATAGTACCGCGGACCAGTGACGCGCGGCGGCTTCGCCGCGGTTCTCGGATCTATCTGTTGCGGCATGATCATACCTACGCCCGGCAGCGGCCGGGCAGGTTGGGCGTATTCCGGCGATGTCCGCTTCTTGCCGCCGCGGATGAAGTCCATGAGGGTAAGCGCCGATGCCGGCCGTACATCCATGGTTGCAATCGCACACCCACCGATGAGCGCTACAATCGCTGCCGATCTGATAATTTTCATAAGAACAAAGATCCCCGTATTGCGTTGTCGCCGAATTCGGCCGCTGCCAGATTCTCGCCACGCCCTCGTGCTCCACGACTTATAGAAAAGGATGGTGAATGAAAAGGAAACGGCCCGCCTCCCTCGCCTGAAACCTGTCTCAAAAGATCTCGTTCGAAGGCTGCTGAAGCGCCATAAAAAATTGATTCCTATTCATTTTGCGCGCGTAGCGCCTGCATCGTTGTTTCCCCGGTTACAGTTTGGCCTGCATGAGGAAAACGCGCAATGTGACGGAAAGGTCACAACTCCCGCGATTTCGAGGGTGCCGGATCGGCCGGTGCTGGCGCAAAAGCAGATCGATTGCGGCGCTGCAGCAATTCAAACGATTGTAGACGCGGCCATAGCTTTGCGGGCCTTTACAAGCTTGAGTGACCGGGGCAGAGAGGTGCCCGGCACCGGGGCGTAACGACCGGCTGGGACACGTTTCTCGCCTCGGCTTCATGAACCGCAGACGAAGGCAGGTATCACGATGACATCGACCCGCACGGAAACAGATACGTTCGGCCCCATCGAGGTGGCGAGCGACCGCTATTGGGGCGCCCAGGCGCAGCGCTCGCTTGGGAACTTCAAAATCGGCTGGGAAAAGCAGCCTGTCGCGATCGTTCGGGCCCTCGGCATCGTCAAGCAGGCAGCTGCGCGCGCCAACATGGCGCTCGGCCGCCTCGACCCGGCGATTGGCGATTCGATCGTCAAGGCAGCGCAGGAGGTCATCGACGGCAAGCTCAATGAGCATTTCCCGCTCGTCGTCTGGCAGACCGGTTCCGGCACGCAGTCGAACATGAATGCGAACGAGGTCGTTTCCAACCGGGCGATCGAACTGCTCGGCGGCGTCATGGGTTCGAAGAAGCCCGTTCATCCGAACGACCACGTGAATATGAGCCAGTCGTCGAACGACACCTATCCGACGGCCATGCACATTGCCTGCGCCGAGCGCGTCATCCACGACCTGCTGCCCGCGCTGAAGCACCTGCACAAGGCGCTCGAAGAAAAGGTGAAGGCTTTCGATCACATCATCAAGATCGGCCGCACCCACACGCAGGATGCGACGCCGCTGACGCTCGGTCAGGAGTTCTCCGGCTATGCTGCGCAGGTTGCTTCCTCGATCAAGCGCATCGAGATGACGCTGCCCGGCCTCTGCGAACTCGCCCAGGGCGGCACCGCCGTCGGCACTGGCCTTAACGCCCCGATCGGTTTTGCCGAAAAGGTGGCTGAGGAGATCGCCGGCATTACCGGCATCGCTTTCACCTCGGCGCCGAACAAGTTCGAGGCTCTCGCGGCTCACGACTCGATGGTCTTCAGCCATGGCGCAATCAACGCCACGGCCGCCGCGCTTTTCAAGATTGCCAACGACATCCGCTTCCTCGGCTCCGGCCCGCGCTCCGGCCTCGGCGAACTGTCGCTGCCGGAAAACGAGCCCGGCTCGTCGATCATGCCGGGCAAGGTCAACCCGACCCAGTGCGAAGCGCTGACTCAGGTCTGCGTCCAGGTGTTCGGCAACCACGCGGCCCTCACCTTCGCCGGCAGCCAGGGTCATTTCGAGCTCAACGTCTACAATCCGCTGATGGCCTACAATTTCCTTCAGTCGGTACAGCTTCTCGCCGACGCGGCCGTCTCCTTTACCGACAATTGCGTCGTCGGCATCGAGGCGCGCGAGGACAATATCAAGGCGGCACTCGACCGCTCGCTGATGCTTGTCACCGCGCTGGCGCCGAAGATCGGCTACGACAATGCCGCGAAGATCGCCAAGACCGCGCACAAGAACGGCACGACGCTGCGCGAAGAAGCCGTCGGCGGCGGTTATGTGACGAACGAGGAGTTCGACGCGATCGTCCGCCCGGAAACGATGATCGGCCCTGCCTGATCAATCTCGATTGCCGCGGCGCGATCACCGCTGCCGCGGCACACTCGGCCGCTTTAAAGATAAGAGCCTGCAGCAACTCAAGCTGCAGCGGCGTCCTTTGCCAGTCCGATAAGGCGCGCGGTTCTGTAGGCGCATCAGCCCGAAATTGGTCGAATTGTATCGATGCGCTCAAGCAATTGTTAAGACTTCACAAATCATTTGTCCCTAAAAATTACCAGACTTTAGAATTGAATAAATAAAGGAGGTTTGCATATGCAAACGGCAACCTCGAATAAGGCGCCGGCGCCGGATATCGCCGCGCAGATCACCCACGCCATGCGGATGATGGGGGTGGCGCCAATACCGCGCAATTACGAGCTCTATTATGAGGCCTACCTCGGCTCCAACACGCAATTGTCCAAGGATCTCGCGGCACTTGGCAGCCGGGCGACACAGGAAGAGCTTGACGCGATCGGCGCACAGTATTTCAGCCACATTCACCATCCGCACGGCATCGAGCGCGCGCACAACACCCTTGCTGCCAAGCTGACTGAGCTCGTCAACCTCTTGAAGGACGAGCAATATGCGCTCGAGAACTACAACAAGGTTCTCGATGAAGCCTATAGCAACATGACCAGCAAGAGCGCTGCGAGCGCCGACATTCTGCGCCACGCAATCGGCATCCTGACCGAAGCAACGGTCGACACCATGAACCAGGGGAAGGAGCGCGTTCAGACCGTCGTCCAGAAGTCCTTCGAAATGGAAGTCATCCGGCAGGAGCTCGACGAATATAAGCGCATCGCCAATACCGATTCACTGACGCGTCTAGCTAACCGGCGGGCCTTCGATGATGCCCTGGCCGCCGTCTACAACAGCGAACATCGGCGTAATTTCACTGGTCTGCTTGTCGCCGATATCGATCATTTCAAGAAGGTCAACGACACGTTCGGTCATCCGGTCGGCGACAAGATCCTCGCCACGGTCGGCAGTGTCATCCGCGCCAACTTGCGCCGGGACGCATTCGTCGCGCGCACTGGCGGCGAGGAATTCGCCGTCATTCTCCATGACATCACGCAGGAAGAGTGCCTGCAGGCGGCTGACCGGATCCGTACCGTGCTTGCCGGCACCCCCTTCAAAAACTCCAAGACGGGTGTCAACTACGGCCCGATCACGCTGTCCGTCGGCGTCTGCATGGCGACCGAGGCGGACGATCCGGTCGATCTCTACAACAAGGCCGACGTCGCCCTCTATTCCGCCAAGAATGCTGGCCGCAACCGCACGGTGCTATTCGAAGAGGGAATGCGCAAGGATTCCGGTCGCAACTGGCTGATCTATCGCCGGTAGATATCGCTCCCAGCGTCGCTTGTCGTCAAAAGCAATCGGCGGCGCCTACCACATGGTCTTGGCGGCGCGCCCGGGCCATTCCCGGTCGTAACTCTCGTTGTCGAAATCCGCCTTTGCGGCTTTAAGCAGCGTACCGGGGGTCGGCAGCGACGCCGGATCGACGAAGCGATCCGCGTTCCAAAGTTGCGAACGGATCAGCGCCCGCGCGCATTGGAAATAGACCTCTCCGATCGTGATCACGATTACGCTGCGCGGATGGTTGCCGTCGACCTCGAAGGAATTCGTCAATGCCGGATCGACGCTGACGACCGCCGTGCCGTTGATGCGCATCGCCGTATTCGAGCCGGGGACGAGGAACATCACCGCCACCCTCGGATCGCGGACAATGTTGGCAAGCGAATCGACGCGGTTATTGCCACGCCAGTCCGGCATCAGCACGGTCTTGTCGTCCGCGACCCGGACGACACAATGATCGTCGCCACGCGGAGAGCAATCGAGCCCCTCGGGCCCGACGGTCGCAAGCGCAGCAAAAGGCGAGGCCTCGATCATCTGCCGATATTCCGCCGTCAGCGCGCTCGTCACTTTGACGATCGAGGCCTCGCTTGTCTCGCCATAGAGTGCCCTCAGTTCCTCGATCGTGCTGATGACTGTCATTCCATCCTCCGTGCAGCCTGCTCTTGCATGCGCTTTCAACGGATAGCATGACGTCCTGATGACAGCATCAGGCGATTCTTCTCAAATGAGCAGCCTTCTTGCCTTCGCCAAGGAAGGCCTTGATCCTGTCAATGACCGGTTCGGCGGAAACGATACGGCGATGGCCGAAACCGTTCGCCCAATACAACTCGACGTTCGGCCCGGCCGCGCCGTAGCGGCGGGCGTGGGCTGCGGACACCTCTTTGTCGTCCTCTGCGTGGATGACGAGTACTGGTTTCCTCAGCATGCCGAGAATGCGGGCTGCGTCAAAGCCATCGATCCTGCGGCCGGAAAGGCGTTCGACCATGCCTTCGAAGGCGGACTGGGCGACCGGCGCAAGAGCCATCATCTTGCCGAAACCCTTGAAGAGCCAGGTCATTTCGCTCGGAGCGCCGATCAGTACCAGTTTGCCGGGCACGCGCGCCGGTACGTCGCAGACAACGGCGCCTGCCGCACAGGCGAGGCTCGCACCGCCGAAGGAATGGCCGATCGCGACGTCGAATCCATCGAAATGGCGCCAGGCCGCATCGATCGCCCTCACCGCCTGCGGCATCGTCAGCGATCGTCCCGGCGAAGCGCCGTGCCCCGGCCAGTCGATGGCCACCACCTCCGCACCGGCAGCAAGGAGGCCATCGATCAAAGTCGCGAGATAGGCGCTGCGCGATCCCCAGCCGTGGGCGAGCAGGATACGCGGGCCTGCGGCACCCGGGCTCCGGGCGAAATGATGCGCGACAAACCAGCCACCGGCGAAAGACAGCGTCATCTTTCGCGAGCGCTCCATGGTTGACGCCGCCGCTTTCAGCAAGGCTGCTTCCTTGGCGCTTTTCGGCTTGCGGCTCGGCGTGCAACAGAAGATTCTGAAAGCGAGCCTGCCGGCCGCCTCGGCGGAGACGGCAGACACGGCCTTCAGCGCCGGACGGATGACCTTGATCCCGAAGGATGCCATAGTAAAACTCTCTTGAAATGTTCAATCATGAACATCATTGTACAGCGATGAACAAAAAGCAAGTGACAACAGAACAACACCATTTCCCCTGGGATCATCCGCGGTTCCGAAGCTGGATCGCCGTCGCCCGCGCCTGCCAACTGATGCAGCAGACATTGACCCGGGAACTCGCCCATCTCGACATCAAGCCGCCGCATCTCGATATCCTGATCAATCTCTACCGCTTCGACGGCATCACGCAGCAGGAGCTCGCCCGCAAGTTGCTCGTCGGACGCTCCAACATGAGCATGCTGTTGCCGCAGCTCGAGAAGCGTGGCCTGATAGAACGGCGGGGAGACGAGCGTGACAAACGCGTGCTGCGGCTCTCACTGACGCCGGCCGGCTGTACGCTCACCGAGGAGGCAATGGAGATCCAGACGGCGCTTATCGAGAAGTCTCTGACAGGTTCGCCGATCGAGGACTGCATGACGGTCGCGCAGTCGATGGAGCGGATCATCGCCATCTTGCTGAAGGAAGGCAGCGATTGAGAGCGCCGCTAGCGTGGCCTGAGCGTCATATCGGCGCGCAGAGATGCTGTAGCACTTCGGATCAAGGCGTGTTTTTTGCTGTGGTCAGCGCGGCTTTTCCGACTTGTCGCGCGACATGCCCTTTTCGGCCAGTTCCTGCTCATAGACAGCGAAGAGTTCCGCGCCCCTCTCTCCCAATTCTCGCAGATAGCTCCAGGTGAAGATCCCCGTGTCATGGAAATCATCGAAGCCGATGCGCACGGCGTAGTTACCGGTCGGCTGCATCGAAATGATCTGAACATTGCGCTTGCCGGGTACAGTCACCCGTTGACCCGGCCCGTGTCCCTGCACCTCGGCCGAAGGCGAAAGCACGCGCAACAGCTCCGCTGACAGGTCGTAGGAGGCGCCGTCGTCGAAAGTGACAGTAAGGCGGTGACGGTCTTTCGATACGCGCAACTCGGTCGGCCAGAATTCACTCATGATACTCACTCCGCATTCATTCGCTGAGCACTACAGCGCCGCGCGTCTTATCAGGCGCGCGAAGGACGCTGTAGCACTTTGAAGTTGCATGTTTTCACCTTAAATCGGCTGCGATTTAAGGAAACATGCAGTAGCCTAGATCATGCCCGGGGCCTATTAAATTCGTTCGCCCGCCAGAGCGGATCCTCGCCTCCGAAAAGGAATGGTAGGCTGAAAAAGCGGAAACATTTTCAGATCTTTCGAGCCTATTCAGGGGAAATGCGCGTCTCCCTTCGGATTCTACCTGGAACAACGCCCATCGACCGCTGCCTCACCGAAATTTGCGACAGTATGCGCCTTGACGCGAGGGTTTTTGCCCACGACATTGAAAGCGTTGGGAGAAAAGCCTTGAACAATGCCGCGATAGACAGAACCGGCGCAGAGCCGCTCGACAGGTCCACGACGCCGATGATCGATCCTTTCGGTCGGACGATCACCTATCTGCGCGTGTCGGTCACCGACCGCTGCGACTTCCGCTGCACCTACTGCATGGCGGAACACATGACCTTCCTGCCGAAGAAGGATCTGCTGACGCTCGAGGAATTGCAACGGCTTTGTTCCGCCTTCATCGCCAAGGGCGTGCGCAAGCTCCGGCTCACCGGCGGCGAACCGCTGGTGCGCAAGAACATCATGTTCCTCGTCCGCGAACTCGGCAAGGAGATCCAGGCCGGCCGCCTCGACGAGCTGACGCTGACGACCAACGGTTCGCAACTCGCGAAACATGCGGCGGAACTTGCCGATTGCGGCGTGCGCCGCATCAACGTTTCACTTGACACCCGCGATCATGACAAGTTCCGCCACATCACCCGCTGGGGCGAACTTTCGAAGGTGCTCGAAGGCATCGATGCTGCTCAGGCCGCCGGTCTCAAGGTGAAGATCAACACGGTCGCGCTCAAGGGCTTCAATGACGCCGAGATTCCCGAGCTGATGCGCTGGGCGCACGGGCGCGGCATGGAACTGACGCTGATCGAGACGATGCCGATGGGCGAAGTGGACGAGGACCGGACCGACCACTACCTGCCGCTTTCCGAAATGCGCGAACGTCTGGAAAGCCAGTTCACGCTCAAGGATATTCCCTACCGCACCGGCGGCCCTGCCCGCTACGTCGAGGTGGCGGAGACCGGCGGACGGCTCGGACTGATCACGCCGATGACCCACAATTTCTGCGAAAGCTGCAACCGCGTGCGGCTGACTTGCACCGGCACGCTCTATATGTGCCTCGGGCAAAACGATGCGGCTGATCTGCGCGCGGCGCTGCGCTCGACGGACGACGATGCCTACCTCTCTCGCGTCATCGACGAGGCGATTTCCCGCAAGCCGAAGGGCCACGACTTCATCATCGATCGTGAGCACAATCGCCCGGCCGTCGCGCGCCACATGAGCGTAACCGGCGGCTGACGATTCGCGACATCGAGAAAAGCAAAAGGCCCCGCAGTCGCCACCGACCGCGGGGCCTCTTCTTGCCGATAATTCAGGCGGCGTAAGTCGGGCCGTACCGAACCTCACCGTATTCGCCCACGCCGCTGGTGCCGGTCTTGAAGCGTTCGATCTTTTCGTTGAGTGCTTCGACCTGCCGGCGCAGGCCATGGATTTCCGCAGTGTTTTCCTCGACCATTGCAGCGTTCTGCTGCGTGATCAGTTCGACCTCGTGAACGGCGGAATTGACCTCGTTGAGGCCGGTATATTGGTCAGCAGCAGAAGCTTCGATGTTGCTGACGAGCTGGTGAATGGTGGCGATATGGTCGTTAATGACCGTCAGCGCTTCGCCGGTCTCCTGCACCAGTGCCACACCGCTGCGCACCTGGGCGGAACTTGCCGAAATCAGCCCCTTGATCTCGCGGGCGGCTCCCGCACAACGCTGCGCCAACTCGCGCACCTCCTGGGCGACGACCGCGAAGCCTCGGCCCGCCTCGCCGGCGCGGGCCGCCTCGACGCCTGCGTTCAGTGCCAGGAGATTGGTCTGGAAGGCGATCTCGTCGATCACGCCGATGATCGTGCTGATCTTTTCGGACGAGCGATTGATTTCAGCCATGGCATCGATCGCCTTGGCGACCACCTGGCCGGAATGCTGCGCATAGTTATTCGTCTCATCGACCGACACCGTCGTGCGTCGGGCGCTCTCGGCGGTAGAGCCCACGAGTTCGGTGAGTTGACGCAGTGCACGAGAACTCTCTTCAAGTGCTGCTGCCTGCTGCTCGGTGCGGCGGGCAAGATCGTCGGCCGAAGCCGAGAGATTGCCTGTCCCGCCGGAAATCTCTTCCGCGACGAGACGCACATCGGTCAGCGTCGCACGCAGCGCCTCGACGGCATTGTTGTAGGTGCGGGCCATGACGACGTAGTCCGCCGGCAGGTCTTCCGCCATGCCTTCCTCGAGATTGCCGGCAGCAAGCTGGGCAAGAACATCGGAAAGAGCGTTGAGCGCCTGCATCTGCTCGGCTTCGATGCGCGCGCGTTCCTGAGAGCGTCGCGCCTCCTCTTCGGCAGACAATGTACGCGCTGCCTCGGCCTCGCGTTCCAGCCGCACGTTTTCGAGCGCATTATCGCGGAAGACGGCGACCGAGCGCACCATGTCGCCGATTTCGTCACCGCGGTTGCGGCCTTCGATCGCCACTTCGAGATCACCATTGGCGAGCCTCGTCATGGTTTCGGTCACGCGTTTCAGCGGGCCGCGCAGCGTCTCGACAAGCATCAGACCGCCGATGATCGAAAGCAGCGTTCCGGCGACCATAGCGATGATCGAGACCGTCGCCGATCGTTGGCTGTCCTGCTTTCCGGCTTCCTGCGCATTGCTGACGAAGCTTTCGAGCGTGCTGCTCGCGTCGGCTACGAGCGTTGCAGCCTCGCTCTTGGCGGCCTGCCAGCGACCGCCAACGTCGATCAACGCGGCCGTGCCCTTGTCGATGTTGTCGAGTGAGGGGCCGAGCTTCGCCGGCAGATCGCGGAGCGCTGCGTTCTTGCCGCCGAGATCGGAAAGCTTGCCCGCAGTCTCACGGACGGCGTTTATATCCGCAATCACGAGGTCGCGGCTCGCCGCATCGAGCGAGCGATGTAACTCGCTGATATGGAATCGGGTATTATCGAGGCCCTTGAAAGTATCGCCCATCAAGGCGATCAGCGTCTTCAGCGTCGAGATTTCCTCATCCATGCCGACGAAGCGCTTGGCTGCGGTGTCGGAATTCTTGACCGCCTCCTTGGCAAAATCGGCTTCGTATTTCGAGAGCTTGCTGAGGATTGGCACCAGAGCGTTCTTCTTCGCCTCGTTGTCGTCGGCGCCTGCAAGGATCGCCTGTATCTTCAGCGCCTGTTCCTTGAGTTCACCGATCGGCTTCTGGACCTTTTCGGACGCAATCTTCTCGGCCTCCCCGATCTG
Source organism: Sinorhizobium mexicanum (assembly GCF_013488225.1). Classification (NCBI taxonomy): domain Bacteria; kingdom Pseudomonadati; phylum Pseudomonadota; class Alphaproteobacteria; order Hyphomicrobiales; family Rhizobiaceae; genus Sinorhizobium; species Sinorhizobium mexicanum. Next base: position 2,250,615 of record NZ_CP041238.1, read on the forward strand.
TTTCAGCAGATGCGGCAGCAGCTTGTTGGCCTGGTCGATCTTGGCGTCGGGATTGACCGCCATGGTTACCGGCAGGCGGAATTTCTTGATGCGCTCGGCAACCCCCTGGTAGGCGGCCGCATCGAAGAGCAGCGCCTTGGCGAAGGCTTCCTTTTCGCCGGATTCGCTTCGGATGATATCGATCTGCTTGTAGGCGCCGTTGCCCGTCTCGGTCATGTCCGCGAGCGCCGCTTCCAGCGACGTCGTTACCGAGTCCTGCTCGACCTTTACCGCCCAGAGCTTGTCGGTCTGATTGCGCATCTGGCCGCCGAGTGCGACGACCGAGGCGATCTGTGCCTTGTCCGCGTCACGCGCCAACAGCGCTTCGAGGGTTCTGACACCCTCTTCCTGCTCGCCGACCTCTTTCGCAAGGAGATCGCGCGTTTCCTCGCTCGGGTTATCGGCGAACGCCTGCAAGGCACTGCGCAAAGCCTGGAAATCCGAGAGATTGTTGATGGTCTCGCGGGTGACGGTCATATGCCCATTGAGCGTACGAGCGGTGAAAAAGCCGACGAGACCGATCCCGGTGATCAGGACCACGAGCGGAACCACGAAAAGGAGGACTTTTGTGACGATACGCAGGCGCTGTAGAAGGCGATCGATCAAAGACATTGCGGACCCCAGGTTCTTATTATGAGGAACATGCCCGCACGGTGGCTTCTCTTGGTGATGAAATGCCGGCGGAAGCACCTCCCAGGCTCCGGCGGACACTTCGCGGATCGACGGTGCGAAAGAAGATCTGAAGCCCGTCATCCACCGATCGCTTCATGCGATTGCACTGCGGAATCATCGGGACGATAGGCAGCGAAACTTAAGATTCCGCGAATAATCCTCGATACCACGATTGCCCCTTGAATTTCGCGTCAGTGCGGCTGGCTCTTCAAATTGCACAAACGGTGCTTGAGTTTGCATGAAATGGCAGTCATTGCTTCGACAAGGGGCGTACCTCCAAGCGACGGATTCGCTCCTCCCGCCAAACATGGCATTTGGCTTCGGCCGAGGGCCATCAGGAAAGACGAATGCATTCATCTGCCAATGTCCGCGGCATCGTTTTCATGTGCCTTGCCATGGTCAGCTTCGCCTGCAACGATGCGCTCGTAAAATCCGTGACGGGCGTCATGAACACCGGCCAGATCATGTTCGTGCGCGGTCTGCTCACCACGCTGATGGTGCTGGGGTTTGCTGTTCACTTTCGCGCATTCCGCCCGGTCCGAACGATCCTGCGACCGGCGATCCTCCTGCGGATCGTCATGGAGGCGCTGGCGTCGATCACCTATATTTCCGCGCTCGGGCAGATACAGCTCGCAAACGCCTCGGCGATCATGCAGGCGCTGCCGCTGGCCGTCACCCTCGGCGCGGCGCTTTTCCTGCGCGAACCGGTCGGATGGCGGCGCTGGACGGCGATCGCCATCGGCTTCCTCGGCGTGCTGATCGTGCTGAGACCTGGGCCGGAAGGCTTCACACCAGCAGCCTTGACCGTCGTCGCATGCGTTTTCTGCACCTCGACGCGGGATCTTTGCACCCGCCGCATCGGCAGCGACGTGCCCTCGCTCTTCATCACCGTCACCACCGCCATAGTAACGACGCTGGTCGGCCTTTTGCTGATCGTGCCTTTCGGCGGCTGGCAGCCGATGTCGAGCACCTCGCTGACCCATATTGCCGGTGCCAGCATCCTGTTGATGCTCGGCTACCAGACGATCGTGCTGGCGATGCGCGATGGCGACATCTCTGTCATCGCGCCGTTCCGCTACACGAGCCTGCTCTGGTCGATCGGAATCGGCATTTTCTTCTTTGCGGAGACACCGGATCGCTGGATGCTGGCGGGGGTCGCGATCATCGTCGGCTCCGGCCTCTATACCTTCTATCGCGAGAGCCTGCGCGGGCGGAAGGCCGTCGCCCAACGCTCCCTTGCAGGCCCCCTCGAATAGGGAACGCGTCGATGGTCACGAATGCGCCAGACACAACGCAACGCCCGCCTGCCGTCATTCTCGCCGGCGGACGATCCTCGCGCATGGGACGCCCGAAGGCGGGCCTCGTGCTCGGTGGCCGGACCATCCTCGACCATATCGTCGAACGGCTCGCCCCGCAGGTGGGAAACATTGCGCTCAACCTCAATGCCGATCCCGGTATCGGGCTGCCGCCTGGTCTTGCGGTGCTGGCCGACGCGGTGCCCGGTTACTTCGGCCCCCTCGCCGGTGTCCTCACAGCCATGCGCCACGCTACAGAGGTTGCGCCGCATGCGACCCATGTCCTGACCGTGCCGACCGACACGCCATTTTTTCCCGATGATCTCGTTGTGCGGCTATCTTCGGTGCCCGATCCGGAGGGGACGATTGCCGTCGCTTGGTCCGGCGGCGAGATGCACCCGCTTTTCGCGCTCTGGCCGGTTGCGATCACCGATGATCTCGAAGGCTGGATCCGTACCGACACCAAGTTGCGCGTGCGCGCTTTCATTGCGCGCCACCCATCGGCAGCGGTAGACTTCCCCATGATCGCGACGAAGGCAGGTCCGCTCGACCCCTTCTTCAATATCAACACGCCGGATGAGCTTCGAGAGGCTGAAGCATGGCTGCAACGCCTCAAGGATCGCAAAGCATGACCCAACCCAGGATATTCGGTATTGCCGGCTGGAAGAACTCGGGCAAGACCGGCCTCATGGTCCGTCTCGTCAATGAGATGACGCGGCGCGGCTACGTCGTGTCGACGATCAAGCACGCCCACCACGACTTCGACATCGACAAGGTCGGCGCCGACAGCTACCGGCACCGGGAGGCCGGCGCGCACGAGGTAACGATCGTCTCCTCGACGCGGTTCGCAATCATGCACGAACTGCGCGGCGGGCCGGAACCGTCCTTCGAGGAGATCCTGGCGCGGCTCGCTCCCTGCGATCTGGTGCTGATCGAAGGTTACAAGCGCGAACCGATCCCGAAGATCGAAGCGCGGCGGATGGAGTCGGCCAACCGCGAGCCTCTAGCGCCGAGCGACCCGCACATCGTTGCCGTTGCTGCGGATCACCCGGTGACCGACGCGGGCCTTGCGGTCTTTGATCTCGACGACACCGCTGCAATCGCGGACTTCGTCGAAAAGGTTACGGGACTGCGGGACTGAGCCTCCCGCCTACCGATCGATTGCTACTGCATGTCGCCTTTAATCGTAGCCGATTAAAGGACAAAGACATGCAGCAATTCAAAGTGCTACAGCGTTCTTTGCGCGTCTGAAAAGACGCGCGGCGCTGTAGGTCTGCGCTTCGACGGACGAAAAAAGCGGGGCCGGTCGCCGGCCCCGCTTTTTATCAAACAATGGGGCGCAGCAGAGAACCCGCCGCGCCCGCGATCATCAGCGCTGGGCGACCGGCCGCACGAGCGGTGTCACGCGGCGAATGGTCACGCGCCGGTTCTCCTCCTCCGCATCCGGCGTGCGTACCTTGAGGAAGCGTTCGCCATAGCCTTGGGTCACGAGGTTTTCGGCCGGGATGCCATAGGCTTCGCTGAGGAGCACCGCGACCGACTCCGCCCGCTGGTCGGAAAGAACCAGGTTGTCGCGGTCGGAGCCGACGGCGTCCGTGTGGCCCTCGATGAAGAAGGTTTCGCCCGGATCCTTTTCTAGAACCTTGGACATCGCGTCCGCGACGCCGCGCAGCGTCTTGGCCTGCGTCATCGACACCTCGGCGCTGCCCGTCTCGAAGTGGATCGTGTCGAGGTCGATGCGGCGAACCTTGTCACGCAGCCGGGCGGAGTTGCGCACCTCATCGATGGTGTAGACGCGCTCGACCTGCTCGACCGGAGGCTCGGAAAGGAACTCGTAATAGTCCCGATCCGGATCGTCGGCCACGTCGACGATATAGTCTTCCACCGGTATCGTCAGGCGCATCGGCGGCAGGTCGTAACCGACGTCGACGATCGCCGGACGGTTATCATCTTCGTCATACTCGGGCGCGTAGACCATCAGATATTCGTTACCGTCGCCGTCAATACGCGAACGCTGCACGATATCGCCATAGCGGTTGTAGATCGTGACGATACGATAACCGCCAGGGCGAACGATCGTCTCGCGAACGCGGTCACGCGGCAACTGGTCGTAGAAGGTTTCCTCCGAATCGCGTCGCAACCGCGGCCGGTCGTCGCCCCGGACGAAAATGCGATCGCCGACACCGAGGATCACGCGGTCCTCCACTTCCTCCACCACCTGCACTTCGGTGACTTCGTTCGTGTTGTTGTTGACCGTCGTGTTATTGACCGTGGTGTTATTGATCACGGTGTTGTTGACGATGTTCGTCGTCTGAGGCACTGCGAAGGCTGGCGCTTCTTCGATGCGCTGTCCCTCTTCCTTCAGGTTGGCCTCGATCCTCTTCGGAAATTGTTGCCGGGCCTCGGTCGATATTTCCGCCTGGGAGGAGGCATCGTCGGTTGGAGGTGCTACGCTTTCTGCCTTGGCACGCAATTCCTCGCGCTGCTTGCGCCGCGCCTCGCGTGCACGGTTGCCGCCGACATTGTCGGCGTCCTTGTCGCTGTCGAGAATGGCTGCACCGTTTTCCACCGGAAGCACGACAGTGTCGTCTGTTGCTGCCGGGTCCTTGGCGATCTTGACCTTCTCTTCCTCCGTGCGCTTATCGACGACCTCAGGAGCGGGCCGGGCCCGTGGCTGTTCGCCTGTACCCTGCTCTGCCGTTGCCGGTGCTTCTGCGCCGGGAACAGGCTGCCTGCCCTCACCGGCCTGGTCGGCTGGCTGTTCGGTCTGACGCTGCTCTTCAGCCTGCTGCTGGCGCTTCTTGCGCGGAACCTGCTGCTCCTCGGCTTGCTTCGGAGTGCCCTCTTCGGTGGCGGGCTGCTGTTCTTCAGCCTGCTGACGCTTCTTGCGCGGGGTCTGCTGCTCCTCTGCGCGCTGCGGAGTGCCCTCCTCGGTGGCGGGCTGCTGTTCCTCAGCCTGTTGCTGGCGCTTCTTCCGCGCCGGGGCCTGCTGCTCCTCGGCTTGCTTCGGGGCGCCCTCCTCAGCGGCGGGCTGTTGTTCCTCAGCCTGCTGCTGGCGCTTCTTGCGCTTCGGAGCCGGCTGTTCCTCTGCCTGCCGCGGAGCGGCCTCTTCAGCGGCTGGCTGCTGCTCTTCAACCTGCTGCTGGCGCTTCTTGCGCCTCGGGGCCTGCTGTTCTTCGGCCTGCTGCGGAGCAGCCTCCTCTGCAGCAGGTTGCTGTTCCTCAGCTTGCTGCTGGCGCTTCTTGCGCCTCGGGGCTTGCGGCTCCTCAGCCTGCTGCGGAGCGGCCTCTTCAGCGGCGGGCTGCTGCTCTTCAACCTGCTGCTGGCGCTTCTTGCGCCTCGGGGCCTGCTCCTCTCCGGCGGCGGGCTGCTGTTCTTCAGCCTGTCCCTGTTCGGCTTGCTTTCTGCGCTTCTTGAGAAGCAGCAAATCCTCGGGCGACGGCTGGTCCGCGCCTTCCTGAGCAACTTCGAACGGCGCCATCAGGCTCTCGGCAAGCGCAGGCTGCACGGCAAAGGTCGCCGCGAATACGGGCAAGGCCACCGTTGCGAAAAGTCTGGATCGAATCGACATTGTCTTCCTTCCTCTTATTGGGAGGTTCGGCTCGCTGCGCGTCCTGGTCCGATTGAACGGTCACGCCTGCAAGCCTGCTCCCACAGGGCCATGATCCGCGGTTTCCGACTTTTTTGTGGTCAGTCGCGTTTGTAATCGCAACGCTGCAGCCGCGGATCGGTTCCGCTTCAAGGGCTATCGGACGCGACATTAACCTCGCGTGAACAGGCCGTTCATCTTTCTCTCGCGCCATGGAGGAGGACGAAAGACGCGTGATTCCCCTTTGGCGGTGGGCGATGACGCTTTCCAGTTGATTTTTACAGGAGAAGTACGAATATCCCGCCAACCGTGGCGGACGCCTCGGCCCTATTTGGCACCCGCGAACAAGAAAAAAACGGGTGTCAGCCAACAGAGAGGATAATCATGCGTATTTCCAGACGGCTGGCAGCCGCCGCATCGGCTGCCCTTTTCGCGCTCATGGCAAGCACGGCCATGGCAGATGGCGAAAAGATCGTCTTCGGTACGGAAGGCGCCTACCCGCCTTTCAACAATCTCGAGGCCGATGGCACGCTGACGGGCTTCGATATCGACATCGCGAAGGCGCTTTGCGAAGAGATGAAGGCTGAGTGCACCTTTGTGACGCAGGAGTGGGACGGCGCCATTCCGGCGCTGATCGCGAAGAAGTTCGACGCGTTCATCGCTTCGATGTCGATCACCGAGGAGCGCAAGCAGAAGGTCGACTTCACCAACAAGTACTACAACACGCCGCCCGCGATCGTCGTTCCGAAAGACTCGCCGATCACCGAAGCTACCGAAGCCGCGCTTGCAGGCAAGACGCTCGGCGCGCAGGGTTCCACCACCCACTCCAACTATGCCGAAGCGCACATGAAGGAGTCGGAACTGAAGCTCTACCCGACCGCGGATGAGTACAAGCTCGACATCGCCAATGGCCGTATCGATGCGGTCATCGACGACGTCGTTGTGCTTTCGGAATGGCTGAAGACCGAAGATGGCGCTTGCTGTAAGCTGCTCGGCACGCTGCCGATCGACCCGGTCATCAACGGCGAAGGCGCCGGCATCGCCGTTCGCAAGGGCGACGACGCGTTGCGCGAGAAGCTCAACAAGGCGATCGACGGCATCCGCGCGAGTGGCAAGTACAAGGAAATCAACGAAAAGTACTTCCCGTTCGACGTCTATGGCAGCTAATCGACGGTTTTCGTGCCGATCATGCCGGGGAAATCTCGGTTGATGAAAAAAATGCAACGGCGGACGGCTTGCCCTTCCGCCGTTTTTGTTTGACAAGAACCCTCGAAAATAAGCGCAATTGGCGCATAAAAGAACGCTGCTAGGGGAATTTATTGGCATGAGCGGACTGTTCGCCGCCCTTTTCTCCGTTTTCGCCTGGATCGGGTCGATGATCGATCCGCTCTGCGGTCCGGCCGGAGTGTTTCGTTGGTTCGGCACAGGCACGCTCCTGGCGTGTGGCGATGCCGGATGGGGCGACGAGATCGCCTACGGGTTCCTCGTGACGGCGAGCCTCGCGATCGCCACCCTGCCAGTCGGGCTCGCGGCCGGCTTCTTCATCGCGCTCGCCAAGCAGTCGAACGAAAGGTCCCTCCGCCTTGCGGCCAATATCTACACGACGATCTTTCGCGGCCTACCCGAGCTCCTGACACTCTTCATCGTCTACTACGGCCTCCAGATCCTGGTGCAGCAGTTCCTTGCCGGTGTCGGCTACGAAGGCCCGGTAGAGATCAACGCCTTCGTTGCAGGCATGATTGCACTCGGCGTCGTCTTCTCCGCCTATTGCTCGGAAGTGCTGCTTTCGGCCTTCAAGGCGATCCCGCACGGACAGTATGAAGCCGGCGATGCGCTCGGCTTTCATCGCGGCAAAACGATGCGCTTGATCATCCTGCCGCAGCTCGTGCGCATCGCGCTTCCCGGTCTCGGCAACCTCTGGATGGCACTCCTCAAGGACACTGCCCTCGTCTCGGTGGTCGGCCTGCCGGACATTCTCCGCCAGACCGGAGTCGCCGCCCGCGTCACAAAGCACGCGTTCGAGTTCTTCGGCGTCGCCTGCATTCTCTTCCTGATCCTGGCGATGATTTCGTCCGTCGTCTTCTCGGCGCTTGAGCGCTGGACCAAACGCGCGGAGATGACCCGATGAGCATTGCCGAAACCATGATCCCGCCTCAGGCACCGCCACCGGCTCCGCCGAGGCCATACACGCTGTCGCGCTTCATCGGCAGCGTCACGCTCGGCGTCTGGCTCGCGCTCGCCGTCGGCATCTTCCTCACTGTCGTCAACGGCTGGGACCCCGAGAAGTTCTCGAAATACGGGCCGAGCTTCGTGTCAGGCCTCGGCGTCACGCTGATGCTCGTGATCTCTTCGATCCTCATGGGCGCCGTCCTGTCGCTGCCCGTGGCGATGGGACGGATGTCGAAGAACAAGATCTGGTCCTGGCTCTCCTATGCCTATGTCTATTTCTTCCGCGGTACGCCGCTGATCACCCAGCTCTTTCTCGTCTACTACGGCCTCGGCAGCTTCCGTCCGCAGCTCGAAGCGATGGGACTCTGGTGGTTCTTCCGCGACGCCTGGAACTGCGCGCTTTTTACGTTCACGCTGAACACCGCCGCCTACCAGGCAGAAATCCTGCGCGGCGCCATCCAGAGCGTGCCGCGCGGGCAGCACGAAGGAGCCGCCGCACTCGGGCTGTCGCAGCGCGTCGCCTTTTTCAAGGTCATCCTGCCCCAGGCGATGATCGTCGCGCTCCGCCCTTATGGCAACGAGATCATCCTGATGATCAAGGGCTCGGCGATTGTGGCGATCGTAACCGTCTTCGACCTGATGGGCGAGACGCGCCGCGCCTTCTCCCGCACCTTCGACTACCAGATGTATGTCTGGGCCGCGGTTCTCTACCTGCTGATGGTCGAATTGCTGCGCAACGTCTGGGCCCTGCTGGAGGCGCGGCTGACACGGCATCTGAAGCGATAGCTGCGAGACCTCGGGCAATAGAAAGCTTGGCAGCAGTGATCGACGAGTGCTGCCAAGCCTTTGTTATCCTGCAGGAAATCCAGATCCCGCACAAATATTAGGACTTGATTAATAGATCAAGCGTTTCATCATAGAGACCACCTTTGCGAGAAGTGAGGTCCTGATGACGAGTGAGATGGAACTGCAACTCAAGGGTTACGGCCTGACAACGGCCCAAATTCTCTACCGGATGCCCGATCACCCGACCTTCCTCCAGACCTATATCTGGCAGCACTACGACATCGCGCCGGACTTTCCGGAGATGCGCCACTTCCTGAAGTTCTGGCAGGAGAAGTTGGACGGACCGCTGCATTCGGTACGTTATGTTCATCGCAAGCTGATATCGGCCAGCGAATGGCGGTCGCTCAAGGGAGAGTTCATTCTCCACTGAGCGGTCGAAGCCGCACAGAATTCCAACTGAACATCCATTTTCGCGAACGGATGCAGTTGCGGCAACCGCTCTTGCTCTCAAGCGCAAGTTTCCCACTGTGGTGAATGCTGCACCTTCAGACGTGCACCTCACCGTGAGCGAGTTCGCCTTCGTGCCGTTCCTTGTGCAGCGACGCATAAAGAACAAGGACGTAAAAGAGCGCAACTCCAATCATCACCACCCAACCCGGTAGCGGCCCAAGCGCGGCATTTTCAGTGACGTCAGCCCAGGAACGGACGTGGCCGAAAGGTTCGCCATTGGTGGAAATCTTCGGTGACGAGATCTTCAGCGCCCAGGCCAAAAGCAGGATCAGATACATCCAGCAATAGTTGCGCTGAAGCCTTCTACAAACAGCTTCGCGATAGCTCATCAGAAAGGCCGGCTTGCGCAGGCTCATAGCGATCGACACGGACCATTTGACGCTTGGCGTCCCTTCCGGCGAAAGGATCTGAGCGAAATAGCCGCGCTCGAGTTGGCGCACGCGCGCGCGGTAGACATCGAAGAAGCGATAACGCCTCGCCTCGATCAGCAGCAGCAGTGTGATCAAGAGCATCGCGAACAGCAGAACCCCGTGATGCGAGGACGGCGTTGAGAGCGACACGGAAAGCATCGCCGCGACAACGGTGATCGCCCAGTTCGACGTGCGGTCGATGCGGTCCCGCCATCCCGCCATTCGGCCCATTTCGCCGCGATAATAGTGAACGATCGTGTTGATCGTCTCCTGCGTCGTCTGCGGCAGCGGCAGCGCCTGCCCCTGCCGCTCGGGCAAATCCTTATCCAATGTCAGCGGGCTGAGTTCAGCGGACATCGGCATTCCCTCCCGGCTTTCGTTGTTGATCGGATGATGACTCCTTTCCGGCGCCGGATAAATCCCGCCGCGCTTGCGCATCGTCATTTTTTTACCGAACGCTAAATGTTCGTTTTTTGTTTCTCAAAGGCCGCCCGGCGGATCGATCGCCACCTTGCGCACGGCGGATTGCCAAAGGCTGCAGACGGTCGTAAGAAGCGCCCATGACCCAGCAGAGCAAGAAGATCGACGAGGAAGCACTGGCGGAGGCGTACAACCGCGCACTTTCCCTCGAGAAATCCGGCAACCTCGACGCAGCCGCAACGGCTTACGCCGAAGTCCTGGCGCTCGACCCGGAGGATCACGGCGGCGCCGCCGTTCGCCTCGCCTCGATCGGACGCGGAGAAACGCCGTTGAAGGCGCCCGACGCCTACGTGGCGACGCTCTTCGACCAGCATGCCGATGTCTTCGAGAACGTCCTCGTCGACCAGCTCAATTATTGCGTGCCGCTGCTGGTCCGCCAGCGCCTGCAGGCACTGGGACTAGGCCCCTTTCAGCGCGCACTCGATCTCGGCTGCGGCACAGGTCTCACCGGCGGCGCTCTGCGCGACATGGCGGAGGACATCACCGGCATCGACCTCTCCGAAAACATGGTCGAGATCGCCCATGAAAAGGATCTCTACGAAACGCTTTATGTCGCCGAGGCGGTCGATTTCCTGGACGACAACGACGAATCCCCGTTCGACCTCATCGTCGCGACTGATGTGCTGCCCTATATGGGCGCCCTCGAAGCGCTCTTCTTCGGCGCCGTCGACAATCTCGTACCGGGAGGTCTGCTGATCTTCTCCAGCGAAACCCTTCCGGCGGAAACTTTTGCCGGCCGCGACTACATGGTTGGTCCGCATCAGCGTTTTGCCCATTCGGAAGCCTACCTGCGCGATCGCCTGACCGCGACCGGTTTCGAAATCATCGAGATGGGCGACATCACCGTGCGCATGGAAGAAGGCGAGCCGATCGCCGGACAGTTGGTGGTCGCGCGCTTCAAGCCCTGAGGCAAGCGATCGCGAGCGCGCCGATGTGCCGGGGAATGCGCGCGGCCTCTTTTCCCCACGCCAACCATCGGTTACACCTGCCCCAAGGCAAATGGGAGTATGCAGGAAATGGCCAAAGTCGCATTCATCGGTCTCGGCATCATGGGTTATCCCATGGCTGGTCACCTCAAGGTTCGAGGCGGACACGAACTGACGGTCTATAACCGTACCGCAGAGAAGGCACAAAAATGGGCTGCCGAGTTCGGTGGTCGGTCGGCTGCGACGCCAGCGGAGGCAGCGGACGGCCAGGATTTCGTCTTCGCCTGCGTCGGCAACGACGATGACCTTCGCTCCGTGACCACCGGCGAGAATGGCGCCTTCGAAACTCTGAAGGCGGGCGCTGTATTCATCGATAATACCACGGCCTCGGCCGAGGTCGCCCGCGAGCTCTACGCCGCGGTCAGGGCAAAGGGCGCTCATTTTATCGACGCACCGGTTTCGGGTGGACAGGCTGGCGCTGAAAACGGCGTGCTGACCGTGATGTGCGGCGGCGACGAAGACGCGTTCGACAGAGCCAAGCCGGTGATCGATGCCTATGCGCGCATGGTCGGCCTGATGGGCCCGGTCGGCGCAGGGCAGCTTACCAAGATGATCAACCAGATCTGCATTGCCGGCCTCGTACAGGGGCTCGCCGAAGGCATCCACTTCGGCAAGAAGGCCGGCCTCGACATCGAGAAAGTGATCGATGTCATATCCAAGGGTGCCGCCGGGTCCTGGCAGATGGAGAACCGCCACAAAACGATGAATGCCGGCAAATACGATTTCGGCTTCGCTGTCGACTGGATGCGTAAGGATCTCGATATCGTGCTGGCAGAAGCGCGCCGCAACGGCGCCAAGCTCCCGGTCACCGCACTGGTCGATCAATTCTACGCCGACATCCAGGCGCGCGGCGGCAACCGCTGGGATACTTCGTCCTTGCTCGCCCGCCTAGAAAAATGACGCTTTCGCCCGCGTCCACGGCCAGCGAGATCATCGAGCATCTGAGGACACTCGGGTCGGAAGAAAACGTGGCCGGGATGGCGCGGTTCGGTATCGTCACGCAAACCGCGCTCGGCCTCTCCAATGTCGAGCTGCGGCGCATAGCCCGGCACGTGAGAGTCGATCACTCCCGGGTCATGGAGCTTTGGCAATCGGACATCCGCGAAGCGCGTCTGCTCGCCGCCTTCACAGCCTCCCCGAGCGCGCTGACATTGGAGGAGGCGCGCGAATGGGCGGGTGACTGCAATTCCTGGGAGCTTGCCGATACGGTCGCCGACCTGTTTGTCGCCGCTCGTTTCGAGCGGACGCTTATTCCGGAATTCGCCGCCGACGAACGGGAGTTCGTCCGCCGCATCGCCTTCGCGATGATCGCGACCGCGGCCGTCCACCTGAAGAAGGAGCCGGATTCGCTGCTCCTTTCCTGGCTGCCGCTGATCGAGGCACATGCCGGCGACGAACGCAATTTCGTGAAGAAGGCGGTCAATTGGGCGCTGCGCCAGATCGGTAAACGCAGTTCTGCCTGCCACGGACCAGCCGTCATGCTGGCAGAAAAGCTCACCGCGAGCGACAGAGGCGCAGCACGGTGGATCGGGAAGGATGCGCTGCGCGAACTTCAAAGCGATCGCGTGCGTAGCCGGCTCGGCGCTCAGGCCTGACGCGGCGGTTTATTCTTCGCTCGCCTTTTGGTCGATCACCATGTAGTCGAGCGGCAGTTCAGTCGTGTACTTGATCTGCTCCATGGCGAAGGCCGAGGACACGTCTCGGATCTCGATCTTGGCTATCAGCCGCTTGTAGAACGCGTCATAGGCGCCGATGTCGGGCACGACGACGCGAAGCAGGTAATCCACGTCGCCGCTCATGCGGTAGAATTCCACCACTTCCGGAAAGTCGGCAACCACTTCGGAGAAACGGCGCAGCCACTCCATCGAATGCGAATTGGTACGGATCGAAACGAACACCGTCACCTTGGTGTTGATCTTCACCGGATCGAGCAGAGCGACGCGGCGGCGGATGACGCCATCCTCTTCCATTTTCTGGATACGCCGCCAGCAAGGCGTGGTCGAAAGACCGACCTTCTTGGCGAGGTCGGCAACGGCCAGAGTCGAGTCTTCCTGCAGAAGGCGCAGGATCTTGCGGTCTAGGCGATCCATGAAATGTCCTCTCGAATATTTTTCCCTTCATAACGTGGATTTTGTGAAAATAAAGAAAATTGTTTCAAGAAATCAACTGAGCGACACGTGCACGCAGGAACGGCAGCAGGTCCGTTTCAAACCAGGGATTTCGCCGCAGCCAGCCGGTATTGCGCCAGCTTGGGTGGGGAATCGGCAGGACAGCCGGGCCGGCATTGCGCATCACGTAGCGTTGCCAGTTTTGCACAGTCTCGGTCATGGAGCCCGGACAGTCCGGACCGAGATGCCAGCGCTGCGCATAGTGGCCGATCGCGAGCACGAGCTCGATCTGTGGCATGGCGTCCATCACCCGTTGCCGCCAGAGCGGTGCGCACTCCCGCCGCGGCGGGAGGTCGCTGCCGTGTTGGTCGTAGCCCGGGAAGCAGAATCCCATGGGGACGATCGCGAATTTTTTCGGATCGTAGAATGTCGGCCGGTCGACGGCGAGCCATTGGCGCAGCCGATCGCCCGAAGCATCGTTGAAGGGTAGTCCGCTCTCATGCACCCGCAGTCCGGGCGCCTGGCCTGCGATCAATATCCGCGCTGAATCCGAAATGACCGCCACGGGCCGCGGCTCGTGCGGCAACCGATGGTCCTCGCCGCGCGCCGGACTGTCGCGACAGGTGCGGCATGCGGCAATGGCTGCGCGCAATACCTCCAGATGATGCGCGCTACTATCCGCCATTGACGAGCCTCCTGAAAATCACTCGGACCTGCTCCTCCAACCATTGAAGAATAAGTCCCGACCAATTGTCCGCTTCATGTGGCGTTTCTTCGGCGCCACCATTCGACCGGCGCCACTCTTGCGGCTGAACGAAATCACCGCTCCAGACGCCGACGCCGCCCTCGCGCGCCGCTTCTTCCTCGTTCTGGTAGCGGCCATAACTGACAGCATAGCCAGAGAGAACCATCTCGCGGCCAAGATCGCGCTGACCCGCCTCGCATACGCCGAGGTCGCGGCCATAGCGGTCGTGGCCATGCAGGCGGCATGCCGTCGTGAAGCCACTGGTAAGCGTCTTCAGGTGCTGACGTGCGTCGCCGCCGCAATCCCATATCGCTTCGCCCCGCCGGCAGGTCTGACCGATCTCGGGCGCGTCGATGCCTTCGAGCCGTATGCGTCGCCCGTCGAGCCTCAGGCTGTCGCCATCGCTTGCGGTGGCTGCACCCTGCAGCTCGCCGGTCACAGCCCGTTCTGGCGGCGGTAAGTTGGCGGCGACATAAGCGCCGATGCTGAGCAGAATGAGGAACATCCAGCCGCCCATCATTCCGGAGTCGCGCCCGGGCTCGACGGCCGTTGAACGGCTAAATCCGAACCGTCGCCTTGGTGCAGGCGGCCTTGCTCCCGCCCCGCTGATGATTCGGAACCTCCGCTTTCCCGACCTCACGCACGCACCCCATGACTCGACACTGCCAGCCTCACTCTGCCTGTCAAAAAAACGCAATCGCGCCACAATGGTTTTCGAATCCTTGCCGGGCAGCAACTTCTTAAGGATTGCATCCTAGACTGCAAGCTCGACACAATCCCTTGATCAAGAGCATGAGTATCGTCGCCAGTACATCGACAGATAAGATCATCGTCGACAAGTCGCGCAGCCATCGGAACAAGGCCGTTTCGAAGACTGTGCGGGCGACGCGTGAGCGGCTGCAGACGGGCTCGTCCGCGCCGACCGGCTTCGAGCGGGAAATGCTTCTCCTGCATATCCATTCCGTCTTGCACGGGGCGATTGCCCTGCCCCTCCTCGTCGCACTGATCGCTGCCACCGGAGTCTACCTTTCCGGCGAGCCGGACATCCTCGCCTGGGCATTGGCGACGCTCTCCGCTCATGCCGTGATCGTATTCCTCGCCCGCAAGGCGAAGCGGGAGGACGTCGGCGCCGAGAAGGTCGCCGTCTGGCGGCGCCGCTTTCTCGTGGGCCAGTTGTTGATGGGACTTTGCTGGGGGGTTTTCGCCACCCAGGACTGCGCCTCCTGCGGTGGTATCCGCTTTGGCTTCTTCGAAGGGACTGTCCTGCTGGTTGCGCTCGCTGCAACGGCCATGGGCACCTTCCTGTTGCGAAACGCCCTGCTCTATACATTTCTGCCGGTTGTTGCCGCGCTTGCCTTCTCGTCGGCGACAACAGGCGATCCTTTCCACATCGGCCTCACCGGGATCCTCTCGCTTTCGCTCGCCTTCCTCGTGTTCATGACCGGCCGCATGAACCGCGCCAACGTTCACATCCTTTCCGTCCAATCGGAAAAGGACGACCTCATCGCCGAGCTCGAAGTGGCAAAATCCATGTCCGACGAGGCCCGCCGGCGCGCCGAGGAAGCCAACCTCGCAAAATCCCGGTTCCTCGCCTCGATGTCGCACGAGCTGCGCACGCCGCTGAACGCGATACTCGGCTTCTCCGAGGTCATGTCGACCGAAGTGCTCGGGCCGCTCAGCAACCCGACCTATAAGGAATATACGTCGGACATCCACCGTTCCGGCGAGCATCTGCTCAACCTCATCAACGAGATCCTCGATCTCTCGCGTATCGAGGCGGGCAAATACGATCTCAACGAGGAGGCGGTGAACCTTATAGAGATCGCCGAGGATTGCATCGGCATGGTGCAGCTGCGCGCCCGTGCGAAGAACATCACGATCGCTGACCAGTTCGAACAGGGCATGCCCGCCGTGTGGGTCGACGAGAAGGCGATACGCCAGGTTACGCTGAACCTGCTTTCGAATGCGGTCAAGTTCACGCCCTCGGGCGGCGAGGTCACCGTCAAGGTGGGCTGGACCGCTGGCGGCGGACAATATCTGTCGATCAAGGACAATGGCCCGGGTATTCCCGAGGAGGAGATCCCGATCGTGCTTTCCGCCTTCGGTCAGGGCTCGATCGCGATCAAGAGCGCCGAACAGGGCACCGGCCTCGGCCTGCCGATCGTCCAGGCGATCCTTGCCAAGCATAATGGCCAGTTCATCCTGCGTTCGAAGCTTCGCGAAGGCACGGAAGCGATCGCGATCCTGCCGCCTCGCCGTGTGCTCGAGAGCGTTCCCCCCGTCGAGGATGTCCGGGCGCTGGAACCGCGCCGCAAGAGCTTCGCCTGATCGGGAAGACATCTCTGCGCGCAGGTCAGTTCATGAACCTCTGCGCGCAGGTCAGTTCATGAACCCGGCCAGAAACACCACGTAAAAGGCATAGGCCGCATTGGCGAGGATGAGGCAGAGGCAGGCGAAGGATCCGAGATCCTTGGCGTTCTTGCCCATTTCCGAGATTTCCGGCGAGACGCGATCGACGATCTCCTCGATCGCGGTGTTGATCGCCTCGAAAGCCATCATCAGCAGGAACAGGATGGCCATCGCGACGTATTGGAACAGCGTTGCGCCGGCGATGAAAAACGCCACCATGGCGACTGCAAAGGCAATGAGCTCGTGCCTGAACGCCGCCTCCCCGATCAGCCGCCTTGCCCCTCCCAGCGAATAGCTGGCGGCGGCAAAGAGGTGCCGGATGCCGGTATGCTTGTCGACAGCTGCGGAGCGGCCGTTGCGCGGGGTGGTGTTGTTGGCGTCCATTTTATCTCGACAGGCTCAAAACTGCTGAAGCTACCATATCGCGATTGAGGCGAATAAAAGGCCGCCCGGATTTTAGACCTGCAACCATCGCTCGTCGCGAGCCTTTCGATAGGAGAGCCGGCCGCTCCTATCTAGCCCGCCGCGACGGAGCCTTCGTGCCCCGACAGCCTATCGACAGCAACCGTGGCACGTGGTCGAACTGCGCGCAAGGCTGCCGCACGGAACCGTCAAGCGGACCTGAACGCGGCAGGCTCGGTGTCTAAACGCGCGCGATTACTCTTTGTTGCTGACGCCGGCCTGCGCGAAGGTCGCCATGCCGCTGTGGCAGGCGGCCGCCGCCTTGACGATTCCCGCGGCGAGTGCGGCACCCGTGCCTTCGCCAAGCCGCATGCCAAGCGCCAGAAGCGGCGTCTTGCCGAGCTTCTCTATCGCGCGCATATGTCCCGGCTCCCCGGAAACATGCCCGATCAGGCAGTGGTCGAGCGCCGACGGGTTGGCGGCCTTGAGGATTGCCGCCGCCGCCGTCGCGACGTAACCGTCGACGATCACCGGGACCTTCTGCATGCGCGCGGCGAGGATGGCGCCGGCCATCGCAGCAATTTCGCGGCCACCGAGGCGGCGCATCAGTTCGAGCGGATCGGAGAGGTGGTCGCGATGGAGCGCCACGGCCTTCTCGACCGCGGCGATCTTGCGCTTCAGCACCTCGCCTTCCGAGCCTGTTCCCGGTCCGACCCACTCTTCCGCCGTGCCACCGTAGAGGCCGAGGTTGATCGCGGCCGCGATCGTCGTGTTGCCGATCCCCATCTCGCCGATGCAGAGAAGATCCGTTCCGCCTGCGATCGCCTCCATGCCGAAGGCCATGGTCGCGGCGCAATCGCGCTCGGAAAGGGCAGCCTCCTCGGTGATGTCGCCGGTCGGATAGTCGAGCGCAAGGTCGAACACCTTCAGGCCGAGATCCTGGCTGACGCAGATCTGGTTGATCGCTGCACCGCCGGCCGCGAAATTCTCCACCATCTGTGCCGTTACGGACGGCGGAAAGGGTGTCACGCCCTGGCGTGTTACGCCATGGTTGCCGGCAAAGATTGCCACCAGCGGCCGAGTGACCGCAGGCGGGCGACCGGTCCAAGCAGCAAGCCAGAATGCGATTTCCTCGAGACGGCCGAGCGCACCGGGCGGCTTCGTCAATTGCCCATCCCGTTCACGCGCCGCCACGAGCGCCGCCGAATCCGGACCTGGCAGGTTGCGCAACAATTCGCGGAAATCATCGAACGGAAGGCCGCTGGCACTCATGGAGAATCCTTGCAAGTAAAAAGCGTCGGTTGGCGCACGTCATAGAGCGTGGGGCCGCTCCCGGCAACGGCATTTGCGCCAAATGCTGTCGCCGGAGCATGATCGGAAGGAGCACGGCGATTCGGGCGGGAGAGGGAATGGCATCTATCGGCGATCTTTGGGACGACGTGGCGCGTGCGGTCGCCTTCCTCAGCCGCATTCCCGTGCCGCAACGCCATTTCGTGGACCATGACGGGCGCCTCGATCGGGCCGTGCGCGCCTTTCCCCTTGCCGGCGTACTGATCGCCCTGCCCGCAGCGGCGCTCGCGGGATTCCTGGTTGCACTTCAGGTGAGTTCGCTCTTCACCGCTTTCCTTGTCATTGCCGTGCAAGCCCTCGTCACCGGAGCCCTGCACGAGGACGGCCTCGGCGACACCGCCGACGGCTTCGGCGGCGGACGTGATCGTGAGAGTGCGCTCGCGATCATGAAGGACAGCCGCGTTGGCACCTATGGCGCCTTGGCTCTCATCCTGTCCGTCGGCCTGCGCGTCTCCGCGCTTGCATCCTTCCTGCCACTCTTCGCGCCGATCGGCGCAGGGCTCACGCTCCTCGGCGTGGCGGCGCTCACCCGTGCTGCCATGGTCTGGCACTGGTCTCGTCTGCCTCCCGCGCGCCCTGGCGGTGTGGCCGCATCGGCGGGTACGCCCGATCCGCAAGCAACCTCCATCGCGCTCGGCTCCGCCGTTCTTTTCGCGCTGCTCCTGTTCTATGCGGCGGGCGTTCCTGCCGTCGCGGTGCTGCTCGCGCTTGCCGGCTTCGCGCTGACCGTAAAGGCCTTTGGAAAGATCGCATCGCGCAAGCTCGGAGGCCATACCGGCGATACGATCGGTGCGACGCAGCAACTGACGGAAATCGCCATTCTCGGCGCCCTTGCGCTGACGGTCTGAAAGGCCAATATTGTTTCGAAATCCGAAGTGAAACGGGATACTGGCCGCGAACCACTTCCGGCGAAAAACGGAGTAAGCCCCGACCGTGGAATCCCCCTGTATTCTCGTTTGTTCGATCGACGAAAGAACCGGCTACTGTTTCGGCTGCGGCCGCACGCGTGAAGAGATAGGTGCCTGGACGCTTTACACCGATGCGGAGCGGCACAGCATTATGGTGGCCCTGCCCGCGCGGCTCGACACGGTGGAGCGCAAGCCGCGACGGGAAACTCGCCGGTCGCGCATGGCGCGGGAACGAAACGGCGCATGAATCGTCTGATCTTTTTGCTGGCAATCCTCGGGGTCGGCCTCGCGCTTCTGATCTTCAATCACGAGAGCGGCGAAACCTTCGGCATCAACAACGACGATTTCGGGAGGCTTGTCGCGCTCGGCGCCATGGCCGCACTCCTGAGCGCCGCCATTCTCCGCAGCCGCGGTCGCTTGGGCGAGGGCCTGCGCCAGATCTTCGTCTGGTTCCTGATCGCCCTCGCCCTGGTCGCCGTCTATGTCTACCGCTTCGAACTGCAATCCGTCGGCGACCGGCTACTGGCGGCCCTGATGCCGGGACGCGCTATGGTGATCACCGACAGCGAGGGCCAGCAGGAGGTGGTGCTGCACCGCCGGCTTGACGGACATTTCGCCGCGGACGCGATCATCAACGGCCATAGCGTCAGCATGCTGGTCGATACCGGCGCAAGCAGCGTCGCGCTCACCTTCGAAGATGCCGAGAGGATCGGCCTCGATCCGGCGAACCTCAGCTACACCGTAACCGTGATAACGGCGAATGGTCGTGCGCTTGCCGCCCCGGTCACCCTGTCTGACATTGCCATCGGTCCGATCGAGCGCCGGAACATCCGGGCAATGGTCGCGGCGGAAGGAAAGCTCGACCGAAGCCTGCTCGGTATGAGCTTCATTTCGACCCTCGACTTTCTCCAGATGCGCACGGACCAGCTCCGGCTGCGCGACTAACGCTGTGGCTGCGCAATTCCGGACGGAAAACCGCTTCACACTTTTCCTGGAATTGCTTTAGTTTCGAAGCCTGTAGCCGGTGTGGAAAATCCAGGTCAGCACCGACATGCAGACAGTCAGGAAGGCGAGGATGATGACGGCGCTCACGGCCGGATTGACGTCGGAAATCTCGAAGAAACTCCAGCGGAAGCCGCTGATCAGATAGAGTACCGGGTTGAAATGACTGACCGTCCGCCAGAACGGCGGCAGCATGTCGATCGAATAGAAGCTGCCACCAAGGAAGACGAGCGGCGGCACGACCAGCATCGGGATCAGGTTCAACTGTTCGAAATCCTTGGCCCAGATGCCGATGATGAAGCCGAACAGGCTGAAGGTTATGGCCGTCAGCACGAAGAAAAACAGCATTACGAAGGGATGGGCGATCGAAAGATCGACGAAAAGCGAGGCCGTCACGAGGATGATCGTGCCGATCATCAGCCCCTTGGTCGCGGCCGCGCCGACATAACCGAGCACGATCTCGACCATCGATATCGGCGAGGACAACACCTCGTAAACCGTCCCGGTGAACTTCGGGAAATAAATGCCGAAGGAACCATTGGCGACGCATTGGGTCAGAAGCGTCAGCATCATCAGGCCGGGCGTGATGAAGGCGCCGTACGAAACACCGTTGATCTCCTGGATGCGTGCTCCGATCGCCGCGCCGAAGACGATGAAGTAGAGCGACGTGGATATTACGGGCGACACGACGCTCTGCAGAAGCGTACGGCGGGTCCGCGCCATCTCGAAGAAATAGATCGACTTCACCGCCTCGATATTCATCGTCCCGCCTCCACGATCTCGACGAAAATGTCCTCCAGCGAACTCTGTCGCGTGGAAATGTCCTTGAGCCTGATTCCTGCTTCCGCGAGCGCGGCAAGCAGCGCTGTGATACCGGTCCGCCCGGCGCTCGTGTCATAGTCATAGATCAGACAGTGACCGTCGGCCTCGAGCGCCAGATTGTAGGAGGACAAGCCTTCGGGCACGCGTTCCAGCGGCTGGGCGAGATCGACGCGCAGCTGCTTGCGGCCGAGTTTCGTCATCAACGCTGCCTTCTCCTCCACCAGCAGGATCTCCCCGCCGTTGATTACAGCGATCCGGTCGGCGATTTCCTCGGCCTCCTCGATGTAGTGCGTGGTCAGGATGATCGTCACGCCCGAAGCGCGAAGCTCCCTCACCACGTCCCACATGCTCTTGCGCAGATTGACGTCCACGCCGGCCGTCGGCTCGTCCAGGAAGAGCACGCGCGGCTCGTGCGACAGCGCCTTGGCGATCAGCACGCGCCGCTTCATGCCGCCGGAAAGCTCGCGCAGCATGTTGTCCTTCTTGTCCCAGAGCGACAGGTCCTTCAGCACTTTCTCGATATGCGCAGGATCCGGCTTCTTGCCATGCAGCCCGCGCGAGAAGGAGACGGTATTCCAAACCGTCTCGAAGGCGTCGGTTGTGAGTTCCTGCGGCACCAGGCCGATCATCGCCCGGGTCTGGCGGAAATCGCGCACGACGTCATGCCCACCGACGGTGACCTCGCCTCCGCTTGCATTGACGATGCCGCATATGATCGAGATCATCGTCGTCTTGCCGGCCCCATTCGGCCCGAGCAAAGCGAGGATCTCGCCTTGCTCGATATCGAGGCTGACGCCTTTCAGCGCCTTGAACCCCGACGCATAGGTCTTCGAGAGATTGGAAACGGAAACAATGGGCGCCATGCAAACGGGTCCGGGAACGGTGCGGGATTAGGCAGGATGCCGCTCTATATGGGCCAACTCGGGTGGAATTGCAGCCCATGCCGGTCAAAATTCCCGGCGACACACCGTAAACAAGTCGCGTTCGCGAGCATAGGCACTTCTGAACAGGAGCGCCCTTTGCTGAAGCCTGGCCGACGTTTACGTAGCCCGCCCCGCATCGCGCGGTGATTTCTGCAGCCAGGCGCGTGCGACGCCTGGACGATCGTGCACTGCCATTCCGGCGAACATTGCGGCAACGAACAGAAGGGTCGCAGGGAGACCAAGGGAAAGCGAGGCGAGTGCGGGACCGGGGCAAAGCCCCACCATGCCCCAGCCAATGCCGAAAATCGCCGACCCCGTAATCAGGCGGCGGTCAATGACGCGCGCCGTCGGCGCGTGAAAGCGCTCGTCGAACAGCGGTCTCCGCATCCGGCGGGCAACCACAACGCCGATGGCCGCGACCGCAACGGCGCCGCCGAGCACGAAGGCAAGGCTCGGGTTCCAGTCCCGCGCAACGTCGAGAAAACCGCGTACACGCGCAGGATCAAGCATGCCGGAGAGCGAGAGGCCGAAGCCGAAGATCACGCCCGAGACGAGCGTCGCGACGACGCGAAGATAGTTGCCGTTCGTCATGCGAAAAATCCCATCACGTAGACCGTCAGGATCGCCGCAGACATGAAGGTCGCCACTGCCATGATCGAGCGCTTTGAAAGCCGGGCCAATCCAACCACACCGTGGCCGCTCGTGCACCCGGAACCCAGGCGCGAACCGAAGCCGACCAGGAAGCCGCCGATTACCAAGATCGGCCAGGAAGCTGTCAGCGTCACCTCCGGCCATTGCCCGGACAAGAGGCGGAACAGAACCGGCCCGAAGGCCAAACCGACGACGAAGGCGCCTCCGGCTACCGGCTGCACGCCCTGCAAAAGCCGGCCGGCGATCCCGCTAATGCCTGCCACCCGGCCCGTGGCGAGCATCAGCACGGCTGCGGACAGGCCGATCAGCATGCCGCCCGCAAGCGCATTCCAATAGTCGGTCATCGCTTCTCTCCATCGCGGCAGAAGATCTCGTAGAGCGCCATCACCAGCCGCGAGGCTTTCTCCTCGGCGAGACGATAGAAAATCTGCTTCGCATCTCGCCGCGTTGCGACGATGCCCGCCTCGCGCAGCACCGTCAGTTGCTGTGACAAGGTCGGCTGATGGATGCCGAGCATCTCCTCCAACTGGCCGACCGAATGCTCTCCCTCGACAAGGGCGCAAACGATCATCAGTCGATTCTGGTTGGCAAGCGTCTTGAGCAGCGTCGCCGCCTCGCCCGCCCGCACGCCCATGTCCGGGCGCACGTTACGAAATTTCATCACGGTTCCCATTGCCTTCTCCCGTCAGTTCCACGCCGCGCCCAGCAGCGCATTGAGCGGAAACTTCAGATAGCGCGCGCCGTTCGATTCCGGCTCCGGCAGCCGGCCGCCGCAAATATTCACCTGCAACGCGTGCAGGATCAGCTTCGGCATCGGCAGCGTCTTGTCGCGCGCCTCGCGCAGTCGAACGAAGTCGTCCTCCGTCAGCCCGACCAAATGCGTATTGCAGCGCTTTTCTTCACCAACCGTACTTTCCCAACGCGCTTCGCGGCCGTTCGGCCGGTAGTCATGCCCGGTGAAAACGCGGGTTTCGTCTGGCAAGGCAAGGATCGACTTGATCGAGCGCCATAACTGGCGCGCGTCACCACCCGGAAAGTCCGTCCGGGCGGTGCCGCTATCCGGCATGAACATCGTGTCGTGCACGAAGGCCGCGTCACCGACAACATAGGTCACGGACGCCAGCGTATGTCCCGGTGAATGGATGACGGAAGCCTCGATGGAGCCGATGGAAAAGCGTTCGCCGTCGACGAAGAGATGATCCCACTGCGAACCATCCGTCGCCAGTTCCGGCCAGTTGTAGATCTTCTTCCAGAGGCACTGGACCTGCCGGACCTCTGCGCCAATCGCCGTCGGCGCGCCGGTCTTTCCTTTCAGATAGGCGGCTGCGGAAAAATGGTCCGCGTGCGGATGGGTGTCCAGGATCCATTCGACGATCAGGTCGTTATCGCGGACATACTCGAGGATCAGGTCTGCCTGCTCGGTCGCTGTCGCTCCTGATTTTTCATCGAAATCGAGCACGGGATCGATGATCGCGCAACGCCTCGTCGCCGGATCCGAAACCACATATTGGATGCTTCCCGTTCGGCATTCGTAGAAGCCTTTGACGTCCGGTTTTGCAGTTTGATTCATAGGCATGGTTGCCCCCATAAAGTCATACAATATACAATTAAGTATATTATATATTGTTAGTGCGAACAAGGGAAATGCCACGTGGCTGCGGCGCCGGGATTCGGGTTCGAAGCATTGAAAAACGTGACGTTCGTTTCCGTCAGCCGTAAAGGCTGTAGAAGAATCGGATGGCTATGAGCACCATGAAGATGCCGAATCCCGCCTCGAGCTGTCGCCTGCCCATCGCGTGGGCAAGGCGCACCCCGAGGGGCGCGACGATCAAAGTTATCGGGATGATCAGCGCCACCGCAATCCAGTTGATGAATCCGGTCGAAAGCGGCGGAAGGCCCGGTGCGCCCCACCCCGCCCAAACATAGCCGAAGAGGCCCGGAATGGAGATCAGCACGCCAACGCCGGCGGAGGTTGCGACTGCCTGGTGAATTGGTCGGTTGTGCAACGTCATGAAAGTGTTGTTGAGCACGCCGCCGCCGATCCCCATCAGGCCGGAAAGTATGCCGATCGCGACTCCGACCAGCCATTTGATCGGGTTCTTCGGCAGCTCCGTACCGATGTGCCAGGTCGCACGGTTGAAGATCATCCGGAAGGCCAAGGCGAGCGCGATCACCGCGAAGATCAGACGCAACGTCTCGCTGCCGACATGGGCTGCGATCACCGAGGCGAGGATTGCGCCGAGCGGCACCGCCACGATCCAGTTGCGCAACAGGTCGACATCGACCACCCCGCGGCGGTAGTGCGCCAGAAACGAACGCAGCGAAGTCGGAACGATGATCGCGAGTGACGTGCCAACGGAAAGATGCATCTTGACCGCGTCGTCGATGCCGAGCAGGCCGAAAACCTGATAGAAGACCGGTACGAGGATCGCCCCGCCACCGATGCCGAAGAGGCCGGCGAGCACGCCGGCAACGACGCCGGCGGCCGCCAGCGCCAATGCAAACATCATCAATTCCGAGACGGGCGGCATGAAGAAACTCGATTTTGCTGGAATCCGGCAAAGAAGAATCCGGATCAGGGCTGCTTGCCTATCACTGTCATGAAACGGTGATGCTTTTCAATCACTTTGACCGCTGCATGTTTCCTTAAATCCTGAGCGATTTAAGGATAAAACATGCAGCAACTGAAAGTATGCAGCGTCCTTTGCGCGTCGGATAGGACGCGCGGCGCTGCAGCGCGGAGCCCTCGCTCCCCGTGATTTGCACTCCGGAGCTCCCCCTATTCTCCGGCGTTTGGCCGGCTTTCCCCGCCGGCCTCTTTTTTTGCCCGTAACTCCGGAAAAGTGCATAGCGGTTTTGCGTCCGGAATTGCGTAAGTTCAGAAGTCAGTCGCAATGCCGATAGCCGGACTTGCGCGTTCTCAGGTCGAAATGGAAGTGGTCCTTGTGGAACGGGTCGCTGCCGGGGCCGAGCACGGTGTTGAAATACTTGCAGCTGTCGGAGCGCACGGCCTTCAGAAGGCCACGTTCGCGGAAGGCGAAGAAGCCCTTTCTGCGAACATCGATCTCCTTGCCGTTCTTCAGGACGAACTTGCCGACATCGATGGCATTGCCGTGCGCGTGCTCCGACATCGGATTGCCGCGGCGCGAATTCATCGTGCGGCAGGAATAGCCGCCGAGCGGCTTGATCGTCTTGACCCCGGACCAGTAGCGGTAGCGCGAGGACGGGGCGAGCTCGTATTTGACCCACTGGGCGAACGCTTCGGTCACCTGGCAGTTCAGCTTTACCGCCGGCTTGACGGCGATGCCGCCGGAAAGGCCGCTAAGCTCGATCGGATAATCGATACCGCAGGACGGTCCGTTGCCGATCCGCGGGATATCGCGGAAGACGACGCCGAGCTTCTTCAGGCGCTGGCGGCAGGCGATTTCCGCCCGAGGCATTTCACCGGTAAATTCCGGCGTGGACATCGGATTGCGCGCGCGCGGCAGGAAGGCGACCTGCTGCGGCTCCCGCGTCGGCCGGCTTGTCCGCTGCGGCTCGATGTAACGCGGTCTTTTCGCCTCCTCGGTGGAGATCTGCTGCGGCGCCAGCGGAGGCAGATCAGGATCGTAGCCGAGGTCCGGCCCGGATGCGGGCGCCGGACCGGCGGAACCGCCAAGTTGATGCACGTTGTCCTCGCCAATGCCGGCGACCACCGGCTGGCTGACGTTGCCCTCGGCAATCTCGTTGCTCTGCTCTTCGGCAAGCCCGACGACGGGCTGGACCCCAAGCATGGCGTCCATATTGACGCCTTCGGGGGGCACCGTCATCGGAGCGGCGCTTGCCATCTGTGTTCCGGCCGCGGGCATCGGCTCGCTGTCGATCATCGGCAGATCGCCGCCCGGCCGCGCACCAGGATTGGCCTGCACGACGTTGCCGCTCGAGGCCGCCACCGGTTCACCCGACGGGTAAGCCGCCGCGATTTCCTGGCGCGGCCGCGCAGCGGTACGCACGGGCTCTATGGCGCTGACACGAGCGCCGCCGTCGATCCGGGCGGAAGGCGCGAGCACGTTGGTTGTGCAAGCAACGAGGGAAGCGGACAGCACCAGCGCAGTCAGCGGTCGATGGAGAAGAGAAACACACGCCATACTCACTGCCGCCTTCGTCCGCGACAAAACCGAAGCCTTGTCGATGCGCCGCCGATCCTACAGCGCCGCCCGTCCAGCCGGACGCGCAAAGGCCGCTGTAGCACTTTGAACTGCTGCATGTTTATCCTCGCTCGGCCATGATTTAAGGAAACATGCCGCCGCCAAAACCGTGGCTGCCGCCTGTGTCGTCAACCGGGCGGACGGCTGAGAAAATCGTATTTCGGTCGGACTTTAGGTAAACAGGGTAAACGAAGCCTTTCCGGCGCCATACCAGATCCGGCAATCAACCTGCGCGTTGGTATGATTGGTGGCCCGCATCCCTTCGAATGCGGGCCGTAAAACTTCACATCGAAACCCGACACGCCGTCAGCGGCATTCCCCGCGGTGGACGATGCTGAACCCGCCAGCTTCCGCCTCGCAAGCATTTGCGAAGGTGCGCATGAGGCCTGCGCGCCGGCCGCAGACGGGGGCAAACTCCATCGTGCAGACCTGTTGCACAGGGGGACGGCTAGCGGGGCGGCATTCGCCAGGCCCGATGACGCGGAAGCCTTCTGCACGAGCGAGGCAGGCATTCGAAAACGTCTGTGTCCGTCGGCCACGCTGGCCGCAAACCGGCGCGAATTCGCGGGTGCAGGCTTGCGGCGGGCGACTAGCGGGGCGGCACTGACCGCGATGGACGACCCGGAAGCCGTCGGCCCGCGCCTGGCAAGCATTCGGGAAGGTCGTCAGGCGATTGCCGCGTTGACCGCATACCGGGTCGAATTCCATTGTGCAGATTGGCGTCGGACGGCTGGGTCTCGGGCCGGGGCGCGGTTCGTCAACGACAACCGTGCAGGCCGAAAGGAAGCCGAGCGCCATGAGGACGACAGTGGAGAGCCGCAAGATAAAGGGTTTGAGAAGCAACACAGGCATACTCCTCCCGATCGAATCGTCGGATCGCGTCATGTCTTGTCGGAACAGCGAAACGATCTAACGCTTTGAAACGACGCAATTTCGGACGGAAACCGTTACACACGTTTCCCGGGATTTCTTTCAGCCCCAAGCGACCGGCCTGCCACGGCCAATGCCGCGTCATCTGACGCCGCCCGCGGCATTACGTCAAGTCCCGCGAGTTGGGCGCATTCGCATACAACCGTCGATAGGATCGTGGCCGCATATAAAAAAGCCCGCGTTCGTTTGAACGCGGGCCAGTCTTTGCTACTGTAGGAGTCTTCTTCTCCGTCAGGCCGCCCTGCCGTAGGCCGCGCGACGATTCCTTTCCTGCAGGCAGAACTTTTCAAGCAGCGCCTTCAACTCGCGGCTCTCGTGTGCGAGCGTCTGGCTCGCGGCAGTGGTCTCCTCGACCATCGCGGCGTTCTGCTGGGTCATCTGGTCCATGCTGTTGACGGCGGTGTTGACCTCCTGGAGCCCCGTCGCCTGTTCGCGGGCGGCCGTGGCGATCGAGGCCACCTGCTCGTTCACGCGATTGACCAGGGTCTCGATCTCCATCAGGGCGTCACCCGTCGAGCGCACCAGTTCCACCCCGGCGCCGACTTCCTTGACCGATGTGCCGATCAAGTCCTTGATCTCCTTGGCGGCGCCAGCGGAGCGCTGCGCAAGCTCGCGCACTTCTTGGGCGACGACGGCGAAGCCGCGGCCCGCCTCGCCGGCCCGCGCCGCCTCAACGCCGGCGTTGAGCGCGAGCAGGTTGGTCTGGAAGGCGATTTCGTCGATCACGCCGATGATCTGGCTGATCCGGTTGGAGGACGCTTCGATCCGCCCCATGGCATCGATCGCATTGCGAACAATGCCGCCGGATTTCGCCGCGCTCGCCTTCGTCTCATTGACCATGTCGCGGGCCTCGTGGGCACGGTCGGAAGCATGGCGAACGGTCGAGGTGATCTCGTCGAGCGCCGCCGCAGTCTCTTCGAGGGCCGCCGCCTGCTGCTCCGTCCGGCGAGACAGGTTGTGCGCGGCCTCCGAAATATCCCCGGCGCTGCCGTGGACGATCTCGGTCGACTGCGAGATGGCGCCGATGACACCGCGAAGTGCCGCAACCGCGGTGTTGAAGTCCTGCTGCAGCTTCGCATACTCGGGAGCGATCTCATCGACTTCGGCTGTCAGGTCGCCGCTCGCCAGCCGCTCCAGCGCCGCGCCGATCGTGTCCATCGCGTCCGCCTGCGCCTCGGCTGTCGCACGCTGGCGCTCCTCGTTGTCGCGCCGTTCGGCATCCAGCCTGTGCTGCTGTTCCTCCTCGCGCGAGCGCAACTCGAGCCGCTCCCGGACCGAATCGCGAAGCACGACTAGCACCTTGGCCATCTGGCCGATTTCGTCACCGCGATCGGTTTCCGGCACATCGGAGGAAAGATCCTCGTCGGCGATCGCGCGCATCGAGATTTTCAACTTCTCGACCGGCCGCACGACGCTGCGTACGATCGCCAGCGCCGCCGTCAGGATTGCCAGCGCCGCTGCAGCCAGAATGCCAGCCATCTGCCAGGCGCGCTCACGGAACATGGCGGCGAGATCGTCGGCATAGACGCCGGTGCCGACCACCCACCCCCAGGGTTCGAAGCCGGCCACATGGGAATATTTCAACACCGGTTCGTCTGCCCCGGGCTTCGGCCAGTAGTAGTCGACGAAACCCTTGCCCTGCGCCTGCACCGTTTTGACGAACTCTACGAAGAGATGCTTGCCGTTCGGGTCCTTGTTGGCGGTGAGATCCGTCCCGTCGAGCTCCGGCTTGATCGGGTGCATGACCATGGTCGGGTGCATGTCGTTGACCCAGAAATAGCCGCTGTCCTGATAGCGCATCGCCTTGACGGCTTCGAGCGCCCGCTTCTGCGCCTCCTCGCGCGAAAGCGTGCCGGCCGTCTCCTGCTTATAGTACGCCTCGAACACCGTAACCGCGTTCTCGTTCATCGCCGCGAGCATCGCCTTGCGCTCCGCGACCAGCTTGTCCTGCGCCTGAACCAGAGCAAACGTCAGTGCCGCCGCCATTGTCAGCAGCGCAAACCCCACCAGCGCGTAGAGACGCGCTGAAATCCGAAATTTTCTCATCCCCAGCCTCCACTTTGAGGCTGCAGGATAGGAGGAGGTCTTTGCAAAGCCCCTAACAAGTGATCACTAATTTTTGCGGTACTCACTTAACGATCTGAAAACCACGAAAGGCCTTCACGGCACGCGCGCTCCCCGCGGAATTGTCGGCAGGTCCTCTTTCCTTGTCGGCCGACCATGCGGTAGATCTTGTTCGACAACAGGGAGACGGGCTGATGACCGAAGCGACCAAGCCGAACGGCGAGCTTACCTTGCGAACGCTCGCCATGCCGGCGGACGCCAATGCCGCCGGTGACATCTTCGGCGGCTGGGTCATGGCCCAGATGGACCTTTCCTGCGGCATTCGCGCCGCGGAGCGCGCCAGGGGTCGCGTGGTCACGGCCGCCGTCAAGGAAATGGCCTTCGCCCTGCCGGTGAAGATCGGCGATACGCTTTGCATCTATACCGATATCGTCAAGGTCGGGCGCACGTCGATGACCTTGAAGGTGGAGGCCTGGGCACAGCGTTACCTCTCCCATGTCATGGAGAAGGTCACGGACGCGATCTTCGTGATGGTGGCGCTCGATTCCGCCGGCAAGCCGACGCCGGTACCGGAAGAATAGGCAGGCAGATGGGCGCTCGCGCCAGATCCGGCGATCTTCTCCCATATTCGCGTCGTCATGGGCATGATCATCAGCCTTAGCCTGGCGCGGCTCTTAAGCGGCGTCGCACTTTTCGTCCAGCACCGCTGCCGGGCTGAAGGACCTCAAGCTGGATCAACGTTCGGGCGGAGCGGATGGAACCGCCTCATCCCTTGAAAATGAACGAGGCGCCGGCGGCGATCAGCGCGAAGCCGACGACGTGGTGCCAGCCGATCGATTCCTTCAGCCAGAAGACAGAGAAGATGACGAAGATGGTGAGTGTGATCACCTCCTGCATCGTCTTCAACTGCGCCGCCGAATAGACCGAGTGGCCAATGCGGTTCGCGGGTACGGCCAGCCAGTATTCGAAGAAGGCGATGCCCCAGCTCGCGACAATGACGATGTAGAGCGGTGAGGACGTGAACTTCAGGTGGCCATACCAGGCAAAGGTCATGAAGACGTTGGAGACAAGCAGAAGCAGTACCGGCCAGACATAGGCGGGATTGATGGCGAAGGGCATGGAGACCTCGGAGGGCGCGAATCGTTTTCCCGAAGATGAGCCGATCGAGATCGCCACCGCAAGCGCCCTCGCCGTGCTGAACCCCGCTTTCCAGGGTCTCTCACGCAAAAACCCCTTCCCGATCGATCTGGCCATTGGCAACCCTGCATGCAGCCATCCAGCGCCAAGTCAACCGAGGTTGCGCGAAACACCCGTTTCGTTTCTGTTTTGTACTCGTTCCCCCCTTCACATTCGGGCTGACTCTGTCCATATTCCGGCCATGGCCCGAAATCCAAAGAACTCCCCGAAGAAATCGTCAACACCTAGCGGTTTCGAAGAAGCCCCACAGGCGCCGCTTTCCGGCACGCCACTGTCCGGCAATATCTCCGATTGGGTAAAGCAGCTCGAATCCGAGGCCGAGGCAAGCACCTTCGAAAGCCAGCGCGAGATCGCCTCCAAGGCGGGCAAGCATCGCAAGAAGGTGGAAATTGCTGCCTCCAAATCGGCGGCCAAGGAAAAGTCGGCCGACGTAGCACGCGGTGGCAAGGGCAAGCCGGAGATCGTCGGCGGAAAGACCGCCCGCGGCACGTCGATGGGCGGCAGCCATGATCCGAAGACGCGCGCCGCCGCGGGGCTCAATCCGGTTGCGGGCCTCGATGTCGCGCTGGAGGATGCCGACAAGCTGACCACCGGTTCCGGCGTGACCGCCACGGTCGACGCGTTGGCAAAGCTGATCGAGAGCGGCAACCCGCTCTTCAAGGACGGCAAGCTCTGGACGCCGCACCGCCCTGCCCGGCCCGAGAAATCGGAAGGCGGCATTTCGCTGAACATGGTGACCGACTACCAGCCCTCCGGCGACCAGCCGACGGCGATCGCCGACCTCGTCGAAGGTCTCGGTTCCGGCGAGCGCAACCAGGTGCTGCTCGGCGTCACCGGCTCGGGAAAAACCTTCACCATGGCCAAGGTGATCGAGGCGACGCAGCGTCCGGCCGTCATCCTCGCGCCGAACAAAACGCTCGCCGCCCAGCTCTATTCCGAATTCAAGAACTTCTTCCCGGACAACGCGGTCGAGTATTTCGTCTCCTACTACGACTACTACCAGCCGGAAGCCTACGTGCCGCGCTCCGACACCTATATCGAGAAGGAATCCTCGATCAACGAGCAGATCGACCGCATGCGCCACTCGGCGACGCGCTCGCTCCTGGAACGCGACGACGTCGTCATCGTCGCCTCGGTCTCCTGCATCTACGGTATCGGCTCGGTCGAGACATATACGGCGATGACCTTCCAGATGAATGTTGGCGACCGGCTCGACCAGCGGCAATTGCTGGCCGACCTGGTGGCGCAGCAGTACAAGCGCCGCGACATGGATTTCCAGCGCGGCTCGTTCCGCGTGCGCGGCGACACCATCGAGATCTTCCCCGCCCACCTGGAGGATGCCGCCTGGCGCATCTCGATGTTCGGCGACGAGATCGACTCGATTACCGAGTTCGATCCGCTGACTGGGCAGAAGACCGGCGACCTGAAATCGGTGAAGATTTACGCCAACTCGCACTATGTGACGCCGCGACCGACGCTGAACGCCGCCATCAAGGCGATCAAGGACGAGTTGACCTTCCGCCTCGCCGAACTGGAACGCGCCGGTCGCCTGCTGGAAGCGCAGCGGCTGGAGCAGCGCACCCGCTACGACCTGGAAATGCTGGAGGCCACCGGCTCCTGCCAGGGGATCGAGAACTATTCCCGTTACTTGACCGGCCGCAAGCCAGGCGAGCCGCCGCCGACGCTGTTCGAATATATTCCCGACAACGCGCTGATCTTCATCGACGAGAGCCACGTCACCATTCCGCAGATCGGCGGCATGTATCGCGGCGACTTCCGCCGCAAGGCGACGCTGGCCGAATACGGCTTCCGCCTGCCCTCCTGCATGGACAACCGGCCGCTGCGCTTCGAGGAATGGGACGCGATGCGCCCGGACACCATCGCGGTCTCCGCGACGCCCGGCGGCTGGGAGATGGAACAGTCCGGCGGCGTCTTCGCCGAACAGGTCATCCGCCCGACCGGCCTCATCGACCCGCCGGTCGAAGTGCGTTCGGCCAAGACGCAGGTCGACGACGTGCTCGGAGAAATCCGCGAGACGGCTGCCGCCGGCTACCGCACGCTCGTTACCGTGCTCACCAAGCGCATGGCGGAGGATCTCACTGAATACCTGCACGAACAGGGCGTGCGAGTGCGCTACATGCACTCCGACATCGACACGCTGGAACGCATCGAGATCATCCGCGACCTCCGCCTCGGCGCCTTCGACGTGCTGGTCGGCATCAACCTCTTGCGCGAGGGCCTCGACATTCCCGAATGCGGCTTCGTCGCCATCCTCGACGCGGACAAGGAAGGCTTCCTGCGTTCGGAAACCTCGCTGATCCAGACGATCGGCCGCGCCGCCCGCAACGTCGACGGCAAGGTCATCCTCTATGCCGACACCATCACCGGCTCCATGCAGCGGGCGATGGAGGAAACCGCCCGCCGCCGCGAGAAGCAGATGGCCTACAACCTCGAAAACGGCATCACGCCGGAATCGGTGAAGGCGAAGATCTCCGACATCCTCGATTCGGTCTACGAGCGCGACCACGTCCGCGCCGACATTTCCGGCGTCTCCGGCAAGGGTTTTGCGGACGGCGGCCACCTCGTCGGCAACAATCTGCAGGCGCATCTCAACGCGCTCGAAAAACAGATGCGCGACGCCGCCGCCGACCTCGACTTCGAAACCGCCGCGCGGCTGCGCGACGAGATCAAGCGCCTCAAGGCCGCAGAGCTTGCGGCGCTTGACGATCCGCTGGCACGGGAAGAGGCGCGGAGTGCCGAAGGCACGACAGGGAGACGAAAAGAAGAGGCGCGGAGCGCCGAAGGCACGACAGGGAAACGAAAAGAGGAGGCGCGGAGTGCGGAGCGCAAGAGGGACGGAAAGGCCATCCCCAGCCCAATCTCCCCCCCTGTGGGGGAGATGTCCGGCAGGACAGAGGGGGGTAAGCCCGCCTCACCCGCCGGCTACTTCCAGAAACCTTCGCTCGACGACATGGGGCCAGGCACCGACACCGAACGCCCGCTCTTCCGCAAGCCGGACCTCGACGAAATGGGCCGCGACGTGGCCGTCCCGGCCGGCAAGGGGCAATCGCTGTTCCGCAAGAACACCCTCGACGAGATGACCGTCGGCCGAACGGAAAAGCCGGTGACAGGAAAAGTGCCGGAGAAGCCGCTGATCCGGGCGAAGCCAGGCGTTGGGTCGTACGAGGATCCGGCGGAGGAGAAGCAGCGCAAGGGCCGGACGAAGGGGAAAACGGGGCGGCCAGGGAGATAGCCGCCCCACCACGGGCATCAGAAACCGACACGGCAAGCGCCGCCTCAGATTGACGAAAGGGGTCCAGCAGCTTTGTTTCACCCCAGGTTGAAAGAAGGTCGTAAACTGCCGTGAGGTGCTCGTGGTAGGGCGGCCGAGCACCGGATTTCGAGCCGCCTAGAATCCTCACTAGTCAAGAACGATTTCCACCTATCAAACGCCCCCAACGATTTGTCTTTCAACGTTCGTTTTGGCAAAGGTGCCCCCGGCCGTCGCCCTGCGAAAACCCCTTATTTTTTATGGAACTTTCCTCCCTATTGCGGATTTGGTCATTGCCGCATTTAAGGCAATACTAAATTAGGGAGAAAAAAGACATGAAAACCCTACATGTACTTCTTACGGGCACCGGCCTGGCTCTTATGTCGGTCGGTTTTTTTGCATCGACAACGGTTCCCGCGCGCGCCCAGGGCGTCGAGCGGCCGATACTCACGGCTGATCAGTGCAGCCCGCTCACAGAGGGCAATTATCAGCTTTGCTGCATGGCGCGGAACCGCAACATGATCCTCTCCGCAGAGCAAATCGAGCAATGTCCGCCGTTGTCTACAGCTGCGATCACGAGTGCCAACCCCTTCGCAACGACTGATAATACCTTCCCCAGCGGCGGTGCGTTCGGCGGCGGTGGCGTGAGTGGTGGCGGTGCTACCAGCGGCGGTGGTGCCAGCGGCGGCGGCGCGAGCGGCGGTGGAGGTGCCGGTGGTAGCGTCGGTGGTGGTGCCGGCGGTAGCGTCGGTGGTGGGGGTAGCGTCGGTGGCGGCGGCAGTGCCGGCGGCGATCTTGGTGGTGGCGTCAGCGAGGATGGCGACCACGGTTCTGCCGGCGGCGATACCGGTAGCGCCAGCGCGGAGGGCGACCACGGTGCCGGTGGCGATGCTGGCGCCAGCGCGGACGGTGACCACGGCGCCGGCAGCGATGCCGGCGGTGCGGCCGCTTCAGCCGATGTATCCGCTTCGGTTGGTGCATCCGCGTCGGGCAGCGCATCCGCGACGGCCGGCGACTGATGACCGGGCGCAGTCTCGCCGGCTCGTTGCGGCCGGCGCGACCTTCTTATTCGTCCTGACGATGGCGTAGCGGATAGGACCCAAGCCTCGGGATTGAGAATTCCGAGGAAGGGGCCAATAGCGCGTGATGTGCTGCCGCAGCCGGCGCAGTTCGCGTGGCGGACAAGGTTTGCTACTGCCCTTGGTTCGCCGTAGTTGCCGCAAACTCGCCATGGCCAGCTTCGCCCGGAGCAGCGGAGATGGCGTCGCGACAGGTGCGGCTGCCTGAACTCACATCGGCCGTGCAGAGCGGATGATTTCGCAGCATCGCATGACAGCGCCCTACTCCGCCGCGCGCGGCTTCGCCTCCAACGCCTCCAGCTCATACGAATACCCCTCCAGCATCGTATAGGCCTGCTCGATCGCCTCGATCTGCGCTTCGGCGTTCTTGATCGCATCGGCGATCGACTGGCTGCGGGCACGAAGCATCGAGCCGAGCACGTCCGTCTCCGGCCGCCGGCCGAGGCGGTCGAGGTGTTTGCGGACGCGGGAGCGGTGGCGTTCGAGCTCGAGGATGTGGAAGCGGTTCTTGACGATGTCGTCGGAGAGTTTTCGGCGCATCGCCGCGACCGGATCGAAAGTACCGGGCTCGCGCTCGTCGAGGATGAAATCGTTGACCAGCGCTTCGAGCATCATCAGGCCCTTGAGGTCCCTGGGGTCGGCGAGCTGCGGATCGTAGCCGGTATCGTCATAGACCTTGCGGCGCACCGGATCCTTGAGCAGGTCATAGGCGGCCTGCAGCTTGCCGAACTGCTCGGCATCGCCGCCGCGGTCCGGATGCGCGGTCTTGACAGCCTTTCGATAGGCAGTCCGGATCGCCCGCTCGTCGGCGTCGCGCTCAATTCCGAGGAGGACATAGGGATCGATCACGCCGGGCACCTGTTCTTCGTCAATGCAATGTTCCTCTCCGGCCAGACCTACCGGTTCGCCGCGTCGGCAGCAAGCCCGTGATGGTTGCATCAGGGCTCGCTACGCTCATCCGAGCGTCGGGACGAAAATGTGGTCAGAAAGAGGCAATCCACGACATTTCGGGATCGGCGCATGGTCGAGCGAGGCCGCGGAAACGGCGTTGGGAAGGGCATTGCGCCCGGCGTCACCGCCTCCAGAAACTCCGCTTGCCTTTTTTTGCAAATACTGCCACTTCTAAGTTGTTCGGGCGTTTTCAATCCCGGAGACTGGACTTTCGTTTGAGCCCGGCCATTCCGCCGGGACTGCCGCAAGCGGCATCGTTGACGTCTTTTCCCCGATATCGTGACCACTCGACGCCTTTCAGTGCCGATAGCGCTGAAGACGACCCGTTCGCATCCCTCCGGGGGCGCGGACAACCAATGCAGACTGAAGGAAAAGGACTTCTTCCATGGCCACCAAGGGCACCGTAAAATTCTTCAACCAGGACAAGGGTTTTGGTTTCATCACGCCGGAAGGCGGCGCGAAGGACGTTTTCGTCCACATCTCCGCCGTTCAGGCCGCCGGCCTCGCAACGCTGAAGGACGGCCAGCAGGTCTCCTTCGACACCGAGCCGGACCGCATGGGCAAAGGCCCGAAGGCCGTCAACCTCCAGGCTATCTAAGCCGGACCTTTCGGTTGGATTTGAAGAACGGCGCTTCGCAAGAGGCGCCGTTTTTTTGTTGGATAGCTTTCGGCAAAGCCCCTCATCCAGTCTGCCGGCCACCTTCTCCCGCAAGCGGGGCGAAGGAAACGTGCGGTACGCTCTCAGCCCGGCTTGCGGTGAGGGGCATCCAGGAACGAAAGAGTCCTGATATCCCTACTCCGCTGCCTGCCGTGCCGTTGCCGCCTCGAACACCGCGTTGAAGGCGGCGTGGATCACTTCAGGGCCGGCGCCCTTGCGGGTGGCGTCGGCGGAGAGGAGCTGGCGGTAGCGGCGGGCGCCGGGCCAGCCCTGGAAAAGGCCGATCATGTGGCGGGTAACGTGGACCAGCCGGCCACCGCCGGCGATATGGGTGGCGGCGTAATCCGCCATGGTGTCGCGCACGCCGGCCCAGTAATCGAGCGACAGGCGATGATCGCGATCATTGAAGGCGTGCGGCTCGATCGGTTCAGGCGCAGCACCCGTCAGGGGATGGGCGAAATAGCCGTCAGCGGCGGTAAGCAGGCCGCTGTCATGATAGGCGGCACGACCAAGCATGACGCCGTCCAGCGCCGGCCCGTTTCCGGTTTCAGCGGCAGGCGCGGGGCCGCCAGGCGGCAACAGGCGATGATCCAGGTGCGAAAGCGCCTGATCCAGCGTCTGAAGACCGCCGTTGAGGCCGATGAAAAGATTCGGATTTTCTTCCTTCAGCCGATGCACGAGGCCATAGTCTAGCGGCGGGATCTCGCGGTTCTCCCTTGGACTCAAGCCCTGCAGCCAGGCCTTGCGTGCATGGACCCAGACGGCGTCCGTGCCGGCATCCTTCACGCGCGCGACAAGGTCGCGCAGCGCCTGTTCCGGTTCCTGGTCATCGACGCCGATACGGCATTTGACGGTGATGGGAATTTTGACGGCCGCCTTCATCGCCGCGACGCATTCGGCAACGCGCGCCGGCTCCTGCATGAGGCAGGCGCCGAAAGTGCCCGACTGCACCCGGTCAGACGGGCATCCGACATTCATGTTGATCTCGTGGTAGCCGAAGCCTTCGCCGATCCGGGCGGCCTCCGCCAGCTTTGCCGGATCATTGCCGCCAAGCTGCAACGCGACCGGGTTCTCCGCGGCATGGTAGCCGAGCAGCTTCTCGCGATCGCCCCGCAGGATCGCGTCGGCGACGATCATCTCCGTGTAGAGCAGCGCATGACGCGAGAGCTGGCGCGCGAAGAAGCGGTAATGCCGGTCGGTCCAATCGATCATCGGCGCGACGGCGAAGACCGGCGCCTTGAAGTATCGGGTGTTTCCCGATCCTACAGTGAATTGCGCCGTTTCCTTCATATCTCGTTAGCTCTCGTTTAACGCCTGG
The DNA here is from genome assembly GCF_013488225.1 of Sinorhizobium mexicanum. NCBI lineage: Bacteria > Pseudomonadati > Pseudomonadota > Alphaproteobacteria > Hyphomicrobiales > Rhizobiaceae > Sinorhizobium > Sinorhizobium mexicanum. The sequence continues at coordinate 2,288,526 of NZ_CP041238.1, forward strand.
CCCGTTCCTGCTGTGCTATGGCTACAATGTAGCAAACGGTGAGAGGCGTGTAGCAAATTCAGGGGCACCATCGTCGAGCGAAGGCGCCGGAATGGGCAGAAAGTCATATACTGCGCAGATCCGAATAATGCGAGAGAGAGCCACAGTCCAGAGTGAGGCCGGCCGCGGCGGTAGCGAGTCCCGATCGGCGCGTTGCGGGGACGATGATCTCCGATGGCTATCGCTATCTATTGGGCGCGCCGCCCTGGACCTTAACATCGCCAAATAGATGCCTGCGTAGGATAGGCTAGCGCACCGGAACGCGCCGCGGATCGATGGAAGGGCAGCAAAGGACCGCTTGCGCGGCGACGGCACAAATTTTGTGTCCTGCTGTCGGTTCTTGTCGACATCGCGCGTTCCTACGTCCGAGGCTCATTGGGCCGACCGAACAAGGGAGATTGAGCGATGCGTGTCTTAGTCATGGTAAAGGCGACGAAGGACAGTGAAGCGGGCGCCATGCCCACGACAGAACTTCTCGAAGCCATGGGCAAGTACAACGAAGAGCTGGCGAAGGCCGGCATTTTGCTAGCGGCCGACGGGCTGCACCCTTCCTCCAAGGGAAAGAGGGTAGCCTTCGACGGTGCCCAGCGGCTCGTCATCGACGGCCCCTTTGCCGAAACCAAGGAAGTGGTCGCCGGCTTCTGGATGTGGCGGGTGAAGGACATGGACGAGGCGATCGCCTGGGTGAAGCGCTGCCCCAATCCGATGCCCGGTCCGAGCGAGATCGAGATCCGCCAGGTTTTCGAACTGGAGGATTTCAGCGAGGCGCTGACGCCCGAAGTCACCGAGCTGCTTGAGGGCGTCCGCGATAAGCTTGACGGGCAATAGCCCTGCGCCAGTTCCGGTGTATTCGCCCGGCCGACCGGCTCGCCCGTTCGAATAAAGCTGGCCATGTAACATGTTTCATTGGACAGACGACCAGTCCGGTCCGTCAAACGGTACGGCTGGCGACGCCGCCGCGCCGGTAGCCCTACTACACATCGCCGGTCCTCGTGCGGCAGGCTCTTCCAGCCACGCCACGCCTGCAACCATCTCGCCGTCAATCACGTATTGTCCAGCAAAAGAATTCTCCGTGATGGAACCACGCGGTTGCTCCCGGAGTTGATTTTCGGAGTGAGGAGGAACGATGTCTAAAGCGCTAGCACAAAACATTCGCAACGATCATCGCGACCGCGATCTCGAATGCCAACGTGCCATGGGTGACGATTTCGAGTTGCTGATCGCCGTCGCCGAAAGCGAAGGCTGGACGTGGCAGGAGATCGCGCTGGCTTTGATGGAACTCACCGAAGAGTATGTGGCGGCAATGCGCGCCGATGCCCAAATGAAGGAGGAGGCCTCGGTAGGACTGCCGATTTCAAAGACATTGCATTGACCTGCCGCGGCGTTCCTGCGTCAGTTCCTCTGCGCATGATGATTGATTGGCGTGGCGCCGCTCCTGAAAAGCGCGAAGAACTCCGCCGGGCTTTTCGGTTCGTTCGCATGAAGTCTCACCGATCCGTCCTTCCCTACAACCACAACGGTGAAGTCGCGAACCTCGTTGACATCGAGGTCCTCGCGGATCTGGCGAGCGTCGAGGTCGCCGCCGGCTCCATATAGCGGCACGGCGCAACCGTCCCTGACGCGCAGGACGACGCAATCGTGACGGGCAAGTTCGCGGTGCTTTGCAAGCAGCAGCTTCTCCTGACGCTCCGCTTTCTCGTTCGTGAGGTCTGAGAAGATAACGATGACGCGATTTTTCCATTCGAACTGGGCGAGACTGCTGCCGGCGTACTGCGACAGCGAAGGCTCACCAATGATTTCGGCCACCAGGGATTTGGTCCACATTGTTCCTTCCTAACACGACAGAAGACCGCCGCCCCGTCCCGACTCGGCGCGCGGTCGACCACAATGAACTCATCAGGGGATTCATCCGGTTCGCCAACGTCCAGGGCAATCGTCCGGCCGCTCCCCTCAGAGCATACGGTAGCGAAACCCCTGTGAAGCCCGATTGGTTCCTCCGGTCGGCGAAGGTCTGCAAAATAGCGGACAAACCGGAATTCCTGCGCTACATTGAAGCGCTTGGCTCAAGTTGCGCGTCGGAGGAGTACGGAACCTGGGCCCATCTTGCGACGTTGTTGTTCACGATCTCAAGGAGGAGAAGCATGCATCAAGTGTTGTGGAGCCATCCCATCGAGGTTGGATTGACCGGTAACGACGTGCGTACGGTCAAGGGACCGTCCGACGCGCTGAGGTGCCTGGCGGACCAGTGGCCCCACCGTGGACCCTACTACGTCGCCGCCCGCAGCGCCTGCCGCGGAGCGATGGAGGGACGCCGCACCGTCGAGGAAGCCCGCAAGCTCTTTATTTCCGCCGCGAAAGAGGCGCATCTAGAGACGCACTGAGGCACAGGCGTACGACGCCGGGATATTGCTCGCATCGGTCAAGGTATATTTTTTGTTTTCGGTCGTAGCCTTTTCCGGCTCCGCCATCCGTGCATAATAGCCGTTTCCGACCGACTTAATCGCAGCCAGAGCCGGTCCACTTCATACCGATACATCTCGAAATGACACAGAAATCTCCGCGAAACCGCCCGATTTCTGTCGCGAAGCGTTCATTTCTCTCAGTTATATTCTGAGGTGCCTCACAAAAACCAATTTCGGAGAGCTTTAGTCCACACCAAGGGGAAAAATAAGACGGGAGAGCCAGCATGAGCGAGAGTCATCTCTACCGCATAGTCGAAGTCAGCATGAAGCGCGAAAGCGGCCGCAAAGACATCGGCATCATGACAGTCCGACAGGCCCTTGAACTTCCCGAAGTACCCAGCCTCGAATACAGCCATCCGGAACTCAATTCGCGTTCGGACGGCCGGTTTCTGACACGCGACCAGCTTAAAGCATATGTGCGCTGCGCCTGAGTGCAGCCTCCGTGTCGAATCATCGGCATAACTTTGCCTCTTGCGGCAGCCCTTCCGGCTGCTAACGTCCAACTTCAGATTCGCCACAACTCCGCGCCTCTATCGATGCGGAAGCCTGTGGCGTCTCGAATTTCCGTATGACGGCCCGGGGTCGACATTTGCCGCCGGGTCGATCACGGTAGAAGGGGACGATCTTGGATACAGTCATACCTCCCTCGCCGCCCGTGCTGCTGCCTATTTCCGGCAGCCTCGTGGGCTTCCCCGTCCGGCGCGTCTATTGCGTCGGCCGCAACTATGCCGCTCACGCGATCGAAATGGGACACGATCCCGACCGCGAGCCACCCTTCTTCTTCCAGAAAAATCCGGACAACCTGCTGCCGCCGGGCGAGAACTTCCCCTACCCGCCCCGCTCCTCCGATGTCCACCACGAGGTGGAATTGATCGTCGCCCTGCGCAGCGGCGGCGCCGACATTCCCGTCGAGGACGCGCTGAACCACGTCTATGGATATGCGGTCGGCATCGATTTCACCCGCCGCGACCTACAGGCAGAAGCCAAGAAGGCCGGCAAGCCCTGGACGGCGGCCAAGGCCTTCGAGCATTCCGCACCGGTTTCGGAACTCGTACCGTCGGAAGCGATCGGCCATCCGAGCAATGGCAATATCTGGCTGAAGGTCAACGGCGAAACGCGCCAGCAGGGCGATCTCGACCAGATGATCTGGAAGGTACCCGAGATCATCGCCGAGCTTTCGACGACCTTCACGCTTGCGCCCGGCGACGTGATCATGACCGGAACGCCCTCAGGCGTCGGTGCCGTTCAGCGCGGCGACGTCGTCACTTGCGGCGTCGACGGCATCGCCGCACTCTCGGTCACCGTCGTCTGAATCCACAGTACCGTTGCGCGTCTTATCAGACGCGCAACGGTACTGTAACACTTTGAATGCTGCATATTTTTATCCTTGAATCGACTACGATTTAAGGAACCATGCAGCAGGAGGGAAACACGCATGCCACTCTTCGCCCTCGGATCCCTTCAGCCGCAAACGCCGGGGGAAGGCAGCTATTGGCTCGCGCCCGACGCCAATGTCATCGGCCAGGTGGAAATCGGCGAGGATGTCGGAATCTGGTTCGGCGCGACGCTACGCGGCGACAACGAGCCGATCCGCATTGGCGCGCGCACCAACATCCAGGAAGCCGTCATCATCCATGTCGATCCCGGCTTTCCGACGACGATCGGAGAAGGTTGCACCATCGGCCACCGGGCGATCGTCCACGGCTGCTCGATCGGCGACAACTCGCTGATCGGCATGGGCGCAACCGTGTTGAATGGTGCGCAGATTGGCAGGAACTGCCTTGTAGGTGCCAATGCACTCATCACCGAAGGCAAGCAATTTCCAGACAATTCGCTGATTGTCGGTGCACCAGCCAAGGTCGTCCGTACTCTTGATGACGACGCCGTCGAGAGGCTCAAGCGTTCTGCCGAACATTACGTGAAGAACTGGCAGCGCTATGCCGCCCAACTCACGCGGCTGGGCTGAGGGGCAGGTCGGTAGAAAATCAGGCGCAGCTCTTGCAGTGCCCGCGGATCTCGATGGTCGTCTTTTCGGTCTTGAAGCTCTGCGCGCGCACGAGCGCCGAAAGCCGCTCCTCGATCGCCGCGTCGTGGAACTCCGTCACCTGGCCGCAGCCTTCGCAGATGGTGAAGGCGGTGACGCCGCGGTCATGCTCGTGCTCATGCGGGCAGGTGCAGGCCACGAAGGCGTTCAGGCTTTCCAGTCGGTGCACGAGGCCGTATTCGAGCAGCTTGTCGAGCGCGCGGTAGACCTGCAGCGGCGCGCGAAAACCCTCATCGCGCAGCTTGTCGAGAATGGTATAGGCGCTCATAGGGCCTTCCGAATGGGCCAGCGCTCCCATCACCAGCGACTGGTTTTTCGTTAATTGCGGCGTGCCCATCAGCGATGCCCTCCGTACGAAGAATGTGAAGCGCTTTCGATCCTTCTGCCGACCGGCAGGAGACTCAGCACGAACAGCGCCAGGGCCGCGACCACGATAGACGGCCCCGATGGCGTGTCGAAGTGAAGCGAGCCGAAAAGGCCGCCGGCGACGGCGAGCGCGCCGATCAGGGAGGCGAGAACAGCCATGATTTCCGGCGAGCCTGCAAAACGGCGCGCGGTTGCCGCCGGTATGATCAGAAGCGACGTGATCAAGAGGATGCCGACGATCTTCATGGCAATGGCGATCACCAGGGCCATCAGCAGCATGAAGAAGAGGCGTGCCCTCTCCGGCTGCAGGCCTTCGGCTTCGGCCAGTTCCGGATTGACGGTTGAGGCGAGCAGCGGCCGCCAGAGATAGACGAGCGCGAAGATCACCAGAATGCCGCCGCCCCAGATGATGTCGATGTCGGCCTCGGAAACGGCAAGGATATCACCGAAGAGAAAGCCGACGAGATCGATCCGAACCCAGGTCATAAAGGCGACGATGACGAGACCGATCGACAGTGCCGAATGCGAGAGAATGCCGAGCAGCGCGTCCGTCGACAGCGCACCGCGCTTCTGCAGGAAGAGCAGCAGCAGCGAGACGACGGAGGCGACGATGAAGACGCTGACCATCAGGTTGAGCTCGAGCAGCAACGACAACGCAACGCCGAGCAGGGCCGAATGCGCCATGGTGTCCCCGAAGTAGGCCATGCGCCGCCAGATGACGAAGCAGCCGAGCGGGCCGGCAACTGTGGCAATGCCGACGCCGGCAACGAGCGCGCGGATGAAGAAATCGTCAAGCATCGCGCTTCTCCGCCTGTTCGAAGCCCTGGAGCCGCGTGTGATGGCCGCAGCCGCAGTCCGGATCGTGATCGTGCACGTCCTCGGCTTCCTCATGGTGATGATGATGCCCATCGCCCGGGAAGCAGCTTTCGGCGATGCTGCCATCCGCATGCAGCACCCGGCCGTCCGGCAGGTGCGTATGGTCGTGATGGTGGCTGTAGACCGCGAGCGTGCCGGCTGCGCGCCGGCCGAAGAGCTTCAGATATTCCGGGCTGCGGCTCACCGCCTGCGGCGTGCCGCGGCAGCAGACATGGCCGTTGAGGCAGACGACAGTGTCGGTTTCCGCCATGACGATGTGGAGATCGTGCGAGATCAGCAGGATGCCGCAGCCGGTGCGATTGCGAATCTGCTTGATGAGTTCGTATAGCGCGATCTCGCCGGAGAAGTCGACGCCCTGCACCGGCTCGTCGAGAACGAGCAGATCGGGCTTGCGGGCGATCGCGCGGGCAAGCAGTGCCCGCTGGAACTCGCCACCCGATAGATGCTGCACTTCGGCTTTCGCCATGTGCAGCATTCCGGTCGCGGCGAGCGCCTCCTCAATCTCGCGCCCCTTCAAGGGTCCGGTTAGCGTCATCAGCCGCTCGACCGTCAAGGGCAAGGTCCAGTCGACGGCGAGCTTCTGCGGCACATAGCCGACCTTGAGCCCCGCGACGCGCTCCACATGCCCCTCGTCCGGCTTCAGCACGCCGATCGCCGTCTTCGCCGTCGTCGATTTTCCCGAGCCGTTCGGCCCGATCAGCGTGACGATTTCGCCGCTGCTGATCGAAAACTCGACGCCGCGCACGAGCCATCGCCCGTTCCGGCGCACTCCGGCATTGTTGAGGCTGACAAGCGGCCTCGTTTCTGGCGATCGGAAATTCAGCATCGAAAAATTCCGGATTGATGGTTGCCACTGGCTATCGCACACGTTATAGCATAACGCAATTGATGTAATAACATTACATGGCGGCGTTGCGCAAGGTCCGACGCGCAATGGCCCCACGACACTTTGAACCTGTAAAGCTCGGAGACCCCGATGAGATCGACGCCTGCCCTGCTTTTTGCATCAACCGTCCTTTTGTCCGCACCGGCCTGGGCGGATGCGCCCAATGTGGTGGCTTCGATCAAGCCTGTCCACTCGCTGGTCGCGTCGATCATGGAGGGCGTCGGCGAACCGTCGCTCATCGTCGAGGGCGGCGCCTCGCCGCACACCTACAACATGAAACCCTCGAATGCCGCGGCGTTGCAGGCGGCGAACGTGGTGTTCTGGGTCGGCCACGGCCTCGAAGCGTTCCTGGACAAGCCGCTCGAAGCGCTTGGCAGCGGCGCCAAGGTGGTGGAACTCAGCGAAGCGCCCGGCCTTGAGAAGCTGAGGTTCCGCGAAGGCGGTGCGTTCGAGACGCACGGGCATGACGAGGGTGAGGAAGCCGCCGACGATGGCCACGAACATGAAGAGCACGCCGCCAAACAGGAGCCGGCTCACGATCATGAGCACCGCCATGCCGAGGGCGAGGTCGACATGCATTTGTGGCTTGACCCGATGAACGCCAAGGCGATGGCCGCCGAGATCGAAAAAGCGCTCGCCGAAGCCGACCCCAGCAATGCCGCTGCCTACGAGGCCAATCTGGTCAAGCTCAACCAAAGATTGGATGCGCTGGACAAACACCTTGCAGAGACGGTGACGCCGGTCCGGGACAAGCCTTTCGTCGTCTTCCACGACGCCTATCAGTATTTCGAGCATCGCTACGAGGTACGTGTCGCCGGATCCATCACCGTCAGCCCCGAAGTGCTTCCCGGCGCCGAACGGCTTTCCGAAATCCGCGCCAAGATCAAGGAACTGGGCGCGACCTGCGTCTTTGCCGAACCGCAATTCGAGCCGAAGCTGATCAATGTCGTCATCGAAGGCACCCCGGCGAAACCCGGAACGCTCGATCCTGAGGCGGCAACGCTCGATGCCGGGCCGGACCTCTATTTCCAGCTGATGGAGAATATCGGCGCTTCGCTGAAATCCTGCCTGGCTTCGGCGAGCTAGAGCAATCCAGGAAAAGTGTGAAACGGTTTTCCGTCCGGAATTGCGTAGTTTCAAAGAGTTAGATTATTTCCCTGTTTCAATGAAACAATGAAATGATCTAGCGTCGTCCTCCATAACGGCGAAGGCGGTTCTCGAGGACCTGTCTTTTCTCTCCCTTACTTGCCCAAGAAGGAGGCGGCCGACGGGCCGCCGCCTCTTCAAACTTCTGGAAATCAGTGGGTCGCGGCAAGGCCGACGATAACGCCGGTCGCCAGGCTGATCAGCAGGAAATCATTGTCGACGCGCACCCATTGCTGGCCGCGTGGCGGCGTGCGCAGCTTGTAGCGCCGGTAGTCACGGACATAGGCCATGTGGCGCCGCTCGGCCGGGCTCAAGCGATGGCCACGCGCCCAGCGATGCTTCTTGATGATCACGCGCTTTTCGACAGTCTTGTCGACGTGCTTGTATACGTGCCGGTCGACAGACTTGGACCGGTAACGGTCATGCGCCTGCGCAACCTCGAAAGATCCGGACGGTTGGGCAAAAGCCATGGGGCTTGCCAGGAAGGAACTGGCGACGAGGGCAATGATGAGACGTTTCATGAGGGGCTTCCTTTCGTTGTCTGCCCCTCGAAACTAAAGTTCACTTCCTGAACCGAAGATGAAACTCCCCATTACAATTATGTAATGATAACCGTCGTTTATGATTGTTTCCTTATAAATTGAATTCGCCTAGACAGGCGCCTGATAGCGAAAATGATCGAAATCGGCCGGCAGTGCGCTGCCCGAGGTATCGAAGGCGAACATGCCGGCGAAAGCACCGGTGAACGAGCCGTGCTCGCCCCGCCCTCCTTCGTCGGAAATCACGCCGGCGTCGAGCACCGGGCCGATTGCCTGCCATGTGTCGTGCTCCGCCGCTCGCCAGAAGAACTGGAGATCGTTGTCACGCACTTCCATCGCCAGGTGGATCGGTCCATCCGGAACCGCGGCGCCGCTGCCCGCCGGGAATGCCAGGCGGCCATGCGGAAAATCGCCGGGGCACGAGAGAATGGTGACGGCTCGTCCGAGCTTTTCGTGCCAGGTGACGCCCAATGCGTGAAACTTGTGTCTGTTATAGTAATGCGTCAGGCCGGCCACCTGCTGGTAGGTCTCGGGCGCAAACTCAACGACGGTCTCGGCCCGGAACGAATGGTGCTCCTGCCGCCGCGCCACCAACGCCTGCTCGAACCAGCTGCCGATGCTTTCCCGGGCGAAGAGCCTGAAATGCCCCGCCCGCCACGTCAGCGAGAAGATGCGCTCAGCCGCGGGCGTGCGCAGCCACTGGAACTCGGCGGGAAGGTCCGCCTCGTCGAAATCGGTCTCGACCACGCTTGGCTGCGCGACGACGCTCGTACTCGCCGGTGCTGGAACAGTCACGTCCGGGACCGTGCCGCCGTTTTCGAGGTAAAGCCAACCATCCTCGCGCCAGACGCATTTCTGCAGCGCCGTTTCGCGGCCGAGGGTGCAGCGGCGTTGCGGCGCTAGCGGACGGCCGCACAGATGGGTGTGATAGGCCTGACCGTCCGGCGTCTCGACATACTGCCCGTGCCCTGCCCGCTGCAGCGCGGCCTCGGGGTGATCCTTCGAGCTGATGAGATGGGTATTCGGATGCATCTCATAGGGTCCGTCGATGCTGCGCGAACGAGCCATCGTCACGGCATGGTCATAGCCGGTGCCACCTTCCGCGACCGTCAGATAGTACCAGCCGTTGCGCTTGAAGAGATGCGGCCCCTCGACCAGGCCGAGCGAACTGCCGGCGAAGATGTTCTTGACCGGGCCGACGAGCCGGCGAGTACGCTCGTCCCACTCCTGCAGGAGAATCCCGTCGAAGGCCGGAGTCTTCGGCGCGCCGCCGAAGCTCTCGGTGCGGTGGTTCCACTGCATATTGAGGAACCACTTGCGGCCGTCGTCGTCATGAAAGAGCGAGGGGTCGAAGCCGGACGAGTTGACATAGACCGGATCGGACCAGGTGGCCTCCACCGCCTCCGCCGTGACGATGTAGTTATGCGCGTCCTTGAAGTTGCCGTCGAAGCGCTTGACGTCGGTATAGACCAGCCAGAACAGCCCGCCTGAATAGGACAGGCATGGCGCCCAGACGCCGCAGCTATCGGGATTGCCGCGCATGTCGAGCTGGCTTGCCCGCTCCAGCGGCCGACGCACGAGCCGCCAGTTCACGAGATCGCGTGAGTGGTGGATCTGCACGCCCGGGTACCATTCGAAGGTCGAAGTGGCGATGTAATAGTCGTCGCCAACGCGGCAGATCGACGGATCCGGGTTGAAGCCCGGAAGAATCGGATTGCGGATAGTCGCGACCATGGCTTGCCTCTCCCTTGGATCACAATGATTTTGGATCGCATCGCCCCAAAGTCATAAACGTGATCGATTCTCATAAGTTAGAGCGGGATGCGGACGGAAACCCGCGCCCACTTTTGCTCATCCGCTCTCGATTCTCGGAGCGCATCCAGCCTGAAACTCCGAAGCGTTTCAAGACCCCGTCGCACGGTGCCTGTGCAGGAAGAGCAGGCCGAAAGGTCCTGCTCCCGAATCGCCCCGAGCATGAAGGAAACCGATGACCGTTCTGTGGAGCGCAACTGTGGAGAAAACGGCGGTCGCCGCGCGTGCCTGCCTAAGTCTTAGGCATTTTCCATTCACCCATATTCGACTTTCGTCTTGGACCGTCCTGCTATCCCGGAAAATCGGGCGTCGGGCTTGAAAGGAGGCTTGAAATCGGCACTGTGACTGTGCTTGGCGAAAGATAAAAACAGCCATTGCGGGGAGGAACTTGATGAAACCGTTACTCGGCTTCAGTCGGTTGATCGACACCATCACCGAGAATATCGGCAAGGCGGTCGGCTGGCTCATTCTGGTCGCCGTGCTCGTCAGCGCGGGCAATGCCGTCATCCGAAAAATCTTCAACATGTCGTCGAATGCCTGGCTCGAGGCGCAGTGGTATCTCTTCGGCGCAGCCTTCATGTTCGCTGCCGCCTATACGCTCAGCCAGAACGAACACATCCGCATCGACGTCGTCTACGGCAGTTTCTCGCGCCGCGTGCAGCACTGGATCGACCTCTTCGGTCACGTCTTCTTCCTGATGCCGTTCGTGCTACTCATGCTCTATTACCTCGTCCCCTACGTCCGCATGTCCTACGTGTCGGGTGAAGTCTCGTCGAGCGCAGGCGGACTGATCATCTGGCCCGCAAAAGCCATCCTGCTCATCGGCTTCGTGCTCCTCGCCCTGCAGGGTGTTTCGGAAATCATCAAGAAAATAGCGATCATGACGGGAAATATGGACGATCCCACCTCCTACGTGCCGACGCATGCACCGCTTGACGAAGCTGCAGGTCCGGAGGTGCGCTCGTGATTGAGTTCATTGCTGAAAACCTGGCACCGATCATGTTCGTATCGCTGATCGTGTTCCTGATGCTGGGTTACCCCGTCGCCTTCTCGCTCGCCGCCAACGGTCTCCTGTTCTTCATCATCGGCGTCGAACTCGCGCCGCTTTCGGATTCGATCAATCTTTCCTGGCCGCTTCTCAACGCATTGCCCGAACGTTTCTGGGGGGTGATGTCCAATGACACGTTGCTCGCGATCCCCTTCTTCACCTTCATGGGCATCGTGCTGGAAAAGTCAGGCATGGCCGAGGACCTGCTCGACACGATCGGCCAACTCTTCGGCCCCGTCCGCGGCGGTCTTGCCTATGCGGTCATCTTCGTCGGCGCACTGCTTGCGGCAACCACCGGCGTGGTTGCGGCCTCGGTCATCGCCATGGGGCTGATCTCGCTGCCGATCATGCTGCGCTACGGCTATGACCGGCGCGTGGCATCCGGCGTCATCGCCGCCTCCGGCACGCTCGCCCAGATCATCCCGCCGTCGCTCGTGCTGATCGTCCTTGCCGACCAGCTCGGCCGTTCGGTTGGCGACATGTATGCCGGCGCCCTCATCCCGGGTCTCGTGCTGACCGGCCTGTACATGCTGTACATCCTGCTGATGTCGTTCCTCAATCGCGACTCCATGCCGGCATTGCCGCTGGAAGCGCGCACGCTCGGATCCGGCGTCACGTCACTTGCCATCGCGCTCATTGTCGCCGCCGGTATCGCCTATGCGGCGCACGTCTATCTCTCGCCTACCCAAGGCGAGAACGCGGATATCCTCGGGGCGACCGTTGGCGTCGCGTTCATCTACGTCGTCGCTCTCATCGACCGGGCCCTCAAGATCAATGCCCTGTCCCGGCTGGCGCAGCAGGTCATCATCGTCCTGATCCCGCCGCTCGCGCTAATCTTCCTCGTCCTCGGCACCATCTTCCTCGGCATCGCGACGCCGACGGAAGGCGGAGCGATGGGCGCGGTCGGCGCGCTGATCATGGCAGCCGCCAAGGGGCGGCTCAGTCTCGATGTCGTGCGTGGAGCGCTGACCTCGACGACGCGCCTTTCCGCCTTCGTGCTCTTCATCCTGATCGGCGCACGTGTCTTCTCGCTGACCTTCTACGGCGTCAACGGACATCTGTGGGTCGAACACCTGCTGACGGCGATGCCGGGCGGCGAAGTCGGCTTCCTCATTGCGGTCAACCTGCTGGTCTTCTTCCTGGCGTTCTTCCTCGACTTCTTCGAGCTCGCCTTTATCATCGTGCCACTGCTCGCACCGGCGGCCGACAAGCTCGGCATCGACCTCATCTGGTTCGGCGTGCTGCTCGGCATCAACATGCAGACGAGCTTCATGCACCCGCCCTTCGGCTTCGCGCTCTTCTACCTGCGCTCAGTCGCAGCCAGGGTGCCCTACCTCGACAAGGTGACCGGCAAAATCACCCAACCGGTTACCACGGGCCAGATCTATTGGGGTGCGGTACCGTTCGTTGGTATCCAGATCCTCATGGTGGCGCTGACGATCATGTTCCCGCAGATGGTCATGCACTACAAGGGAAGCGGCGCCGTCGTCGATCCGTCCACCATCAAGATCGAGGTCCCGGGCTTCGGAACGGGTGGCGGCGGACTGACCCTCCCCGACAATGGCGGCGGTCTCGGTCTTCCGGGTGGCCTGCAACTGCCGGGCGGCAGCCCGCTCGACAACGGTCAGCAGCCAGCCCAGCCGAACAATGCACCCGCCCAGCAGAACAAGCCGGCGACCGATCTCAGCGCGCCGCCTAAGTTCAACTAGAGCAGCAGACGCCTTTCGCGGTTTTTGCCCCTCATCCGCCTGCCGGCACCTTCTCCCCGTCCCGACGGGGAGAAGGGACTCGCGGCAGCCGTGGCCCTCGTCATCACAGTCGGGGACATACGCGCTGCTTCCCTCTCCCCGCATGCGGGGAGAGGGTTAGGGTGAGGGGCAAAACCGCCAAGGACTTGGCCCACGGCTTAAACAAAAACCCCGGAGCCAAGGCCCCGGGGTTTTTCGTTTCTGCAACTATAGGAGCGGCTCAGACCTTGCCGTTCCGCTGCTGGATCATCATGAAGGTATCGTAGTTGTATTCGGCGATCTGCGCGTTGAGATAAAACTCGGCGCGGAAGGCCTTGATCGAGTCCCAGATCTTCTTGAAGGTCGGGTTCGATGCTTCCATCTCCGCATAGACTTCGTTCGACTTGTCGAAGCAGGCGGACAGGATTTCCGGGCTGAACGGGCTGAGCTTTGCGCCGGCGGCCACAAGGCGCTTGATCGCCGACGGGTTCAGGTAGTCATACTTCTGCAGCATGTTCGCGTCGGTCGCCTGGCAGGCGGTGCGCAGCAGCGACTGATAGTTCTTCGGCAGGCCCTCGAAAGCCGCCTTGTTGAACATGGCGTGCACCGTCGGGCCGCCTTCCCACCAGCCGGGATAGTAGTAGTACGGCGCGACCTTGTAGAAGCCGAGCTTTTCGTCGTCGTACGGACCAACCCATTCCGCGGCATCGATCGTGCCCTTTTCGAGCGCCGGATAGATATCGCCGCCGGCGATCTGCTGCGGCACGACGCCGAGCTTTTCGACGACCTTGCCGGCGAAGCCGCCGATACGCATCTTCAGGCCCTTCATGTCCTCAACGGTCTTGATCTCCTTGCGGAACCAGCCGCCCATCTGGACGCCGGTGTTACCGCCCGGGAAGCCAATGAGGCCCTGGGTGGCGAGGAACTCGTTGAAGAGGTCGATGCCGCCGCCGTGATAGTGCCACGCGTTCATGCCGCGTGCGTTGAGCGCGAAAGGCACAGCAGCACCGAGTGCCCAGGTCGGGTCCTTGCCCCAGTAGTAGTAGGCGACCGTGTGGCAGGCTTCCACGGTTCCGGCAGCGGCGGCGTCAGCGGCCTGCAGACCGGGTACGATTTCACCGGCTGCGAAAACCTGGATTTGGAAATTGCCGTCCGTCGCTTCGGAAACGTATTTCGACAGCACCTCGCCGCCGCCGTAGATCGTGTCGAGCGACTTCGGGAACGACGAGGCCATACGCCAGTTGATCTTCGGATTTGCCTGCGCGATGGCCGGCGATGCGAGCGCCGTGGCGGCAGCCGCACCCAGGCCACCGATGCTCGCGTGTTTGATGAATGAACGGCGATCCATAATACCTCCCTATTGCCCGCCATGACGGCCACAGGCGCAATCGCGCGCCTGCGACGCCGCTCGTTGAGCCCTCCCTCGTTCGCTCCAGCGCGTCGAGAGCTCACACCTCCTCGTTTTGCCAGCCGCGCGCACGCAAAGCGTCTCACACGTGGGACCGGCACCACTGCACCATACATATTCACTAATGCATGTCCAGCGAGGGTTTCCGGCGCCCTATTCGACTTTTGTCTAAGACGCCGGAGATGGGACAATATTACCTAAAATCGAGGCAAATCAATGAATTCGCCGGCTTCAGAGTTCCGCCGACTTTGCCCAGAGGTTGATATCGGCCTCGCGTGCGTAGAGATCGATCTCGGTCAGTTCCTCCGCTGTGAAACTGTCGTTGTCGAGCGCCTTGACGCAGTCGACGATCTGCGCGGAACGGCTGGCGCCGATCAGCGCCGAGGTAATGCGCCCGCCGCGCAGCACCCAGGCAAGCGCCATCTGTGCCAGCGTCTGGCCGCGGCGTTCGGCTATGCCGTTCAACTTGCGGATATTGTCGATAATCGTCGGTCGGATGAAATCCTTCTTGAGGAAGTGGTTCTGGGCCGCACGGCTGTCCCCAGGGATCCCGTTCAGATACTTCGTCGTCAGCATGCCCTGGGCAAGCGGCGAGAAGACGATCGAGCCGATGCCGAGATCTTCGAGCGTATCGATGAGCCCGTCGTCCTCGACCCAGCGGTTGAGCATCGAATAGCTCGGCTGATGGATCAGACACGGCGTGCCGAGATCCTTGAGGATCGCGGCCGCTTCGCGGGTGCGTTGCGAGTTATAGGACGAGATGCCGACGTAGAGCGCTCTGCCCGAGCGGACGATATGGTCGAGCGCGCCGCAGGTTTCCTCGAGCGGCGTGTCCGGATCGAAACGGTGGGAATAGAAGATGTCGACATAGTCGAGGCCCATCCGTTTCAGGCTTTGGTCGCAGGAGGCGATCAGATACTTGCGGCTGCCCCACTCGCCATAGGGTCCCGGCCACATGTCGTAGCCGGCCTTGGAGGAGATGATCAATTCGTCGCGCAAGTCGGCGAAGTCGGTGCGCATGATCTCGCCGAAGGCGGTTTCCGCCGATCCGGGCGGCGGGCCGTAGTTGTTGGCGAGGTCAAAGTGCGTGATGCCAAGATCGAAGGCCGTGCGGCACATGTCGACCTTGCGCTCATGCGGCGTGTCGCCGCCGAAGTTGTGCCAGAGGCCGAGCGAGATCGCCGGCAATTTCAGCCCGCTCTTGCCGCAGCGGTTGTATTTCATCGTCTCGTATCGGTTTTCCGCCGGTTGCCAGGCCATTGTCGTATTCCTCTGTTTCGGGTGGGTGTTTGGATACCCCTCCCCGCCCCTTCGCCACAAGAGGGAGGAGCTTGTCGTGCCCGGTCTTTCGCCTTTGCGCCTCCGGCTTCCTGGATGGGCTGCGGCGAAAGAAAACGCCGCAGCCCTTCTCGGGTGTTCCTCGTACCGTGGATTTCTTGCTCAGCGCAGCAGCGCCTGTGCCTCTTCGATGCCGAGAGCGGCCGGCTGCGTACAGGTGGTCGAAAGCGTCACGAACCGGCCCTCCTCGCCCGACTTCAGGATCGATACCATGACGTCGACGCCGTGAAGCGCGCGGTCCAGCGAGCAACGCGCGTCGCGGCCGTTGAGGATGGCGTCCGCCATGTCGGCGAGACCAGCCGTGCGGTAGTTGGCGATCGGCCCCGCCGGGTGATCCCAGTTGTTGACCGCAAAGGGATGCTCCCACATTTCGAGGGGCTGGATGTTCTTGTCGCGCCCGCTCGCCTCGACCCTGCCGCCGAAGAAATTGGGATCCGGCACGAACAGCGAGCCTTCGGTGCCATAGAGCTCCATGTTGGCGTGACGATGCGACCAGACATCCCAGCTTGCTGAAAGCGTGATCGTTGCGCCGTTCTGGAACTCGAGCAGCGCATGGATGTTGGTCGGCGTCTTGACCGGAATGACCTCGCCATTGCGCGGCGCGCTGGTGATCGTCCGCGTCTCGTTTGCCATCGAGGAAAGCGCAGCGACGCGCTTCACCGGGCCGATCAGGTTGATGAGGTTGGCAATGTAGTAAGGTCCGAGATCAAGCACCGGACCACCGCCCGGCAGGAAGAAGAAATCCGGGTTCGGATGCCACATCTCCATGCCGGGGCTCATTACGTGGCAGGTCCCGGAGGTGATGCGGCCGATCTTGCCGTCGTCGATGTAGTCGCGGGCGAGCTGGTGCGCACCGCCGAGGAACGTGTCCGGCGCGCAGCCGACCGTAAGGCCCTTCGCCTTGGCGACAGCCCTGAGTTCCTCGCCCTGCTCCAGCGTCAGGACCAGGGGCTTTTCGGAATAGACATGTTTTCCCGCCTCGAGGATCGCCTTCGAGACCGGAAAATGCGCGTCCGGAATCGTCAAATTGACGATGATGTCCACCTCGGGATTGGCCAGCAGCGCCTCGATGCTCTGTGCCGTCACGTCATATTCCGCGCCGCGCGCCTCAGCCGCCGCCGGATTGATGTCGGCGCAGGCGACCATTCTGATGCCCTTGAAGAGCGGTGCGAGCTTGAAATAGGTGGTGGAGATGTTGCCGCATCCGATGATGCCGACGCCAAGTTCCTTCGTCTTCATGGTTTTTCCGTTACTCAATAGGATTGGATGGAAGCAAGCGAGCGTTCAGCAAAGCGCCGGAAGTCGCTCGGGTTGTCATGTTCGGCAATGAAATACTTCACCGAAGTTGCGGAAAGCGCCTTTACGAGCCCCTTCCAGTCGATCGTACCGTGGCCGACATCAGCCCAGCCGTCCTCATTCGTCTTCTCGCCCTTGGGCGCTATGTCCTTGACGTGGACGGCAGTGATACGGCTGCCGTATTTCGCGATCCAGGCAAACGGATCGGCGCCGCCGCGGACAATCCAGGCGATATCGGCTTCCCAAGAAAGATCCGGGCCGCCGGAGAAGATGTGGTCCAGCGGTATCGAGCCGTCCGCAAGGGCATGGAACTCGAAGTCATGATTGTGCCAGCCGAAGTCGAGCCCGGCATCACGGAAAGGCTTGCCCGCCGCCTGCAGCCGCTGACCGAAGGCGCGCCAGCCGGCTGCATCGCTCGGACGCTGGTCCGGCATCAGGTAGGGGCAGTAGATTGCCCGGATGCCGAGCGCATTCGCGATCCGCAGCACCCGCGCCGGCTCTTGCTCCAGCATATCGATCCCGAAATGCGCGGTCGGCATGCTTACGCCGTTGCGTTCAAGGCCGCGCTTGAACTCTGCGACCTCTTCGTCGGTCAACGACGCGTAAAGCGCGCCGTAGCCCTCGACCTGCGTATAGCCGGCGTTGCCGACGGCCGCGAGCACATCGCCAAGCGGCGGAAAATTGCGGGCGCTGTAGAGTTGGAAGCTGACGTCTTTCATCAAAAATTCTCCTCGTTGAATGCGCAGGATGGTTGTTGGGAGCAGGTTCGGGCGTTTCAGCCTGTTGCCCTCAGCCAGGTGTCATAGTCGGACACGAGGAGGTGGAGCGGATGGTCGTCCTCCTCGATTGCGGAAAAGCGGCCCACCGGCTCGCGGAAATAGTTGTCGGTAAGGTCGTCGTTGACGGTCGAAACTTCGCCCATCAACACGTCGCCTCCCTCCGCCCAGAAGGCATGCCAGTTTCCGGGCAGCAATGTGACGCTCTCGCCGGGTTCGAGCTGCAGGAGGTCGCCCGCCCTCAGCCGGCGCAGGCGCGCATCGCACGCGACTTCGACGTCGCTGTGCTCGTCGACCGAGCCGTCGGGAAGCGAGTTGTACATCTCAAGCACCAGCGTCCCGCCGCCGCGATTGATGATGTCCTCGGTCTTCACAGCGTGCCGGTGCAGCGGGTTGACCTGGCCGGCGCGCGTGATCATCAGCTTCTCGGCATAGACCATGCCCTTGCCGGTACCGAGATTGGCCGCGGCGCCGTTCCTCAACGTGAAGAGGACGAGACCGAATTCGTCGAAACGGCCCTTGCCGTAGTCGGTAATGTCCCAGCCGAGCCGCGCGTCCAAGATCGTCGGACTGTCGGATGCGATACGCGTCTGCAATTCCTCGGGCGACCAATAGGCAAAGGGTGGCAGCACGAAGCCGTGGCGGCGCATGAAGGCGTCGCTTTCGCGGATGATCTCGTTGACGTGGCTGCGTTTCATCCAGTTCACCCTTTTCCCTGGCACGATTCGAGATCGTAGGCGCTGAAGCTCGGCACGATACCCTCGGCGAGCGGCGCCTTCGGCGTGAAGCGGATCACCTTCGTCTCGCCAGCCGAAAGATCGAAGGCATTGTCGGAATAGCGCCCATCGATATCCGCCTCGACCATCACGTGCAGCGCAAGACCGCTCGCCGTGACGACCACGTCGAAGGCGCCATCCAGTCGCGGCACGGTCTCCAGCGTGAGGCCGGACGGCAAAAGGTCGAGCGCCTTGTAGGTGCCCTGGACATGATGCCCCTCGCCGGACATGCCGTTGGACGCTTCGAACGACCAGAAGAGCAATGTTCCCTCCGGGACTTCACTGCTCGCGATGGTGACGAGCGTGGCGGCGCGGTCCGGCGCACAGGCACCCGCGGCGGCTGCCAGCGGGCGACGCTCGCCGTCCAGCGAGACAAGGAAGATCTGGAGCTCGATCGTCACCGTCTCGGCGGTGTCGTTCACCATCGAGAAAGTGATTTCCTTGCCATCCTTGGAGGGGATGGCGGCGACGGCGACGGGCTGGAAGAAACGGCGGGCCATATAGTGCATGGCCTTCCAGTTGCCGCCATAGTCCAGGCTCGACCAGGAAGCAACGGGCCAGGTGTCGTTGAGTTGCCAATAGAGTGTGCCCATGCAGTGCGGTTTCAGCGACCGCCAATAGTCGACGGCGGTCCGGATCGCGAGCCCCTGCTGGACCTGGCTCAGATAGACGAAGCTCGGGAAATCCTTCGGAAAACGGAAATAGCGGAACATGGTCCCGGCGATCCGCTCGTTGCCGCCGGCATTCTTCTGATGCGCCTCCATAACCGGCGAGGCGATGTTGAGATCGCGCGCCTCGGCGAACTGCCGGACGATCGGCATCGAGGTGTAGGACTGGAAGCCAAACTCCGAGCAGAAGCGTGGCGTCACAGTGCGGTAATTGTCGAACGACTTGTTCTCGTGCCAGACGGACCAGTAGTGCATGTCGCCTGCACCGTCGGCGTGCCAGGCATCGCCGAAATCGAGGTGGCCAACGGACGGGCTTGATGGCCACCAGATCGCTTCCGGGCAAGCCGCCTTCATCGCTGCCTCGACCGTACGGTTCAACCGGTCGTAAGAGACGAGGTAACGGTCGCGATCCTTGCGGCTTTCGTCGAACCAGGTGAGCGCGCCGACAAGTTCGTTGTCGCCGCACCAAAGCGCAATCGACGGGTGGGACGACAGGCGCTTGACCTGATAGTCCACCTCGGCCGCGACATTATCGAGAAAGTCCGGGGTCGAGGGGTAGAGATTGCAGGCGAACATGAAGTCCTGCCAGACGAGCAATCCCAGCCGATCGCAGAGATCGTAGAACCAGTCGGGCTCGTAGAAGCCGCCGCCCCAGACGCGGATCATGTTCATGTTGGCGTCGACGGCGGATTGCAGCAGGTCTTCTACCCCTCCCGGCGTCACGCGCGACGCCAGCGCATCCGCCGGGATCCAGTTCGCTCCGCGGCAGAAGATCTCGCGGTCGTTGATGCGGAAGGCAAACCGGCTGCCTGCCTCGTCCTTGTCGGTGACAAGCTCGATCGAGCGGAAGCCGATCTGCCGCGTCACGCTCTCGTCCGGCAGTTCGACGTTGAGGACGGAAAGCGCCTGTTCTCCGCTGCCCGCCGGCCACCACAATCTTGGCCTTGCGACCGTGAAGACGTGGGTGATCTTGGTCTCACCGGCGGCAACCGCGCAATCCAGGCGTTCCCGGACGCCGTCAAGTTCGAAATAAACGGGGACGATGCCCGGATCGTGGGCAAAAAGCGTGACGGTTACCTGCAGGTCGACCGCACCGTCGGTAAACCAGAGCTGACGCGTCGTCACGTGTTCGATGCGCGCCGTCTCAAGTCGGCAAAGTGCCAGCGAGCCGTAGATGCCGAGTGGCGCGATGGCGATGTTCCAGTCCCAGCCGAAGTGGCACTGGGGCTTGCGCAGCATGTTGCCGTTGGGGATCGGCGAATTCCCATCGTGATAAGGCACGTAGAAAGGCTGCGCCGCCTGCCGGCGCGCGCCCTCGGCAATAGAGGAATGCAGCACGACGCGGATGCGGTTCTCGCCGACGACGAGCGCACTCGATACATCGGGGCGATAGCGGCGAAAGCAGTTTTCCACCTGCAGCACCAACCGATCGTTGACGAAGACCGAGGCGACCGTGTCGATGCTTTCGAAATCGAGATACCAGCACCCGTCGAGATCGTCGGCGTCGACGACAACGGTGCGCTCCAGCACCCAGTCCTTGTGCGCGACCCATTGCACGTCGGCTTCGTTCCGGCCGGTATAGGGATCTGCAATAATGCCCGCCTGCTGCAACGCGCTGTGTACATCGCCCGGGAGCGGGATGGTAAGCGCGTGGCTGTTGTCGGTCGAGGCAAGTAGCCAGTCGCCAGACAAATCGATACGGATGGCGTCGCGGTTCAAGGTTTCGGAGGGCATTTCCTCAAATCCATTCACGGGCCGGCGGTCGAGACCGACGTCATTCTTGTTTATTGCGAGCCCGAACGGCGCCGCCCGGGCTCAATATCGCTTCTCAAAGACGGTTTTCGCTGGCAGCGTCGAAGATCGAGGCGACCCCCATGTCGAAGGAAAGGCGCACGTTGGTGCCGGGCTTGTAGCGCCGCTGGCCGGCGATGCGCACGGACATCGATTGACCGGCCAAAGTCAGCCACAAGAGGTTGTCGGCGCCCATCGGCTCTTCGATGTCGACGACAGCCTGATGGGCTCCATCTCCCGCCGCAGCCTCATCGACCCTGACGTGCTCCGGCCGGAGCCCGAGCACGACCTTCTGGCCCGGCTGCAATCCTCCCCGCGCCGGATAGGCGGTGACGTCGAAGGCAACGCCGTTAACCTGCACGAAGCTACGGCCGTCCTTGGCGGCAACCTCGCCACGGAAGAAATTCATCGACGGCGAACCGATGAAACCGGCAACGAAGAGGTTCTCCGGCGCGTTGTAAATGGTCATCGGATCCGCAAGCTGCTGGATGACGCCGCCCTTCATGACGGCGATGCGGTCGGCCAAGGTCAGCGCCTCGATCTGGTCGTGCGTGACGTAGATCATCGTGTTCTTGAGAGACTGGTGCAGTCGCTTGATTTCGACACGCAGTTCCGAACGCAGCTTGGCGTCAAGGTTCGACAGGGGTTCGTCGAACAGGAAGACGTCGACGTCGCGCACAAGTGCGCGGCCGATCGCCACGCGCTGGCGCTGGCCGCCGGAAAGCTCGGCGGGTTTGCGCTTCAGAAGCGGCTGGATCTGCAGGATCTCCGACGCGCGCGCGACACGCTTGTCGATTTCGGCCTGCGGCACCCTGGCAACCTGGAGCCCGAAGGAAAGGTTCTTCTCGACCGACATCTGCGGGTAGAGCGCGTAGGACTGGAACACCATGCCGATGCCGCGATCCTTCGGCTCTTCCCAGGTGACATTGCGGTCCTTGATGAAGATCTGGCCTTCCGAAACGTCAAGCAGGCCGGCGATGCAGTTCAAGAGCGTGGACTTGCCGCATCCGGACGAGCCGAGCAGGACAAGGAACTCGCCATGATTGATGTCGAGATTGAGCCTGTCGAGAACGGTGACGGCGCCGAAGTTCAGCGACAGGTCCCTGACTGAAACACTGGTCATGCTTGCTTATCCTTTCACTGCGCCGGCGGCGATGCCGCGCACGAACAGCCGGCCGGAGATGAAGTAGATCGTCAGCGGCACGAGGCCGGTCAGCAGCGTCGCCGCCATGTTGACGTTGTATTCCTTCACGCCCTGCACCGAGTTGACGATGTTGTTGAGCTGCACGGTCATCGGGTAGTACTCCGGCCGCGTGAAAACCACGCCGAACAGGAAGTCGTTCCAGATGCCGGTCACCTGAAGGATCATCGCAACGACGAAGATCGGCAGCGACATCGGCAGCATGATCTTGAAGTAGATCGTCCAGAACCCGGCGCCATCGACGCGCGCCGCCTTGAAGAGCTCCTCGGGCAGACCGGCAAAATAGTTGCGGAACAAGAGGGTCAGGATCGGCATGCCGAAGATCGTGTGCACCATGATGAGACCGGTCAGCGTCCCGTAGATACCCATCTCCCTGAGCACGATCACGATCGGATAAATCATCACCTGGTAGGGAATGAAGGCGCCGATAATGAGGATGGCGAAGAACAGATCGGCTCCTTTGAAGCGCCAATTCGCAAGCGCGTAGCCATTCACCGAAGCGACCGCGATAGAGATGATCACCGAGGGCACGGTGATGCGCACCGAATTCCAGAAGCCGCGCGAAAGCCCGTCGCAATTGAGCCCGGTGCAGGCCTGGGCCCAGGCTTTTACCCATGGTTCGAAGGTGATCTCCACCGGCGGCGCGAAGATGTTGCCGATGCGAATTTCCGGCATGCCCTTGAGCGACGTCATGATCATGACGTAGAGCGGCAGCAGGTAATAGAGAGCGACCACGATCAACGTGCCGTAGACGACGATGTTGCGGCGGGAGAGTATCCGGCGCGGCTTCGGGCCCTGCGGGCCGGACGTAATCCTGCCGGGGACCGCTTCGTACTCGGAAACGATGCTGTTGTTGGCGACGAGCTTAAGCACGCTTGCGACCTCCTCCGAATTCCAGATATGCCCACGGCACGATGATGATCGCGACCGTCACGAGCATCATGGTGGAGGCGGCAAAGCCCTGCCCCAGGTTCTGGGCCTGGAACATGTAATCGTACACGTATTTGGCGGGCACTTCGGAGGCGATGCCGGGACCGCCGCTCGTCTGCGCTACGACGAGGTCGTAAACCTTGACGATGCCGCTCGCGATGATGACGAGGGTCGTGATGAAGACGCCGCGCATCATCGGGATGATGACGAGCACGTAGGTCTTCCACATCGGAATGCCGTCGACCCGCGCAGCCTTCCAGATATCCTCGTCGATGCCGCGCAGGCCGGCGAGCATCAGGCACATCACAAGGCCGGTGCCCTGCCAGAGCGCTGCGATCAGGATGCCGTAGATGACGATGTCGGAATTATAGAGCGGATCGAAGTTGAAGTTCGTCCAGCCAAGCGACCGCACGATCGACTGTATGCCGTATTGCGGATTGAGCAGCCACTGCCAGACTAGGCCCGTGACGATGAATGACAGGGCGAACGGATAGAGCATGATCGTTCGAAACGTATTCTCGAAACGGATCTTCTGATCCATCAGTGCGGCAAGCACAAAACCGATCACGAGGCTGAAAATCAGTGAGAAAAACCCGTAGATGGCCAGATTTTCGATCGAGATGAGCCAGCGCGGCGCCGCCCATAGCCGGACATACTGGTCGAGGCCGACGAAAGAAAGCCGTGGCAGCAGCTTCGAGTTGGTGAAGGAATAGAGAACCGTCCAGGATGTGCCGCCGACGAAGATGACCAAGGCTGTCAGGATCATCGGTATAGAGGCGATCTTCGCATTCAGGTTCCGCAACCACTGATTCGGGCGAGCCGAGCCGCGTGTTTGGCCTGTCATGTGTGTTCCTCCGGAACTGCAGTGTTTTCGATGGGCGGTACTCGCGGCGAAATACGCCACCGATACCCGGCCGCCTCACCATCGTAATGGCCCCCTGCCCGGCAACTCGTGTTCAAGTGAACGTATAACGAACGCGCAGAACACTTTGATTCCCGAACATCTTATCCGCGCTCCGCAAGTCGAGCTCGAAAACGGGATGCTCCCTTGTGTCGACGCGAGCAGCCATCGACACGCGACCCGGCGTGAACGCGTCGCGCCGAACGGGGCATGAGGGCGGCCCCGCGCATGCGCGGGGCCTTCAAGCGTCGGTTATCAGTCCGCGGCCGCGATGATTTCGGCGAAACGCTTCTGCGCATCCTCCGGCGTCATCGATGCGTTTGCGAAGAATTCGGAGAAGAGGTCCTCCTTCTGCTTCTGGCTGTCGGCCGACAGAAGCTGGTCGGTGCCCTTGATCACGTTGCCCTTGGCAAGGATATCGAGCCCCTTCTTCATGCAATCATTGGCGGTTGCGAGGTCCACGTCGCCACGCACCGGCAGCGAGCCCTTCTTCAGGTTGAAGGCAACCTGCGTCTCCGGCTTCAGCAGGGTGGACGCCAATGCCTCCTGCGCCTTCGACTTTTCCTCATCCTCCAGCAGGGGGAAGTAGAATGCGTCACCACCGGTCGAGATCACCTCGTTCACGCCCAGCCCCGGAAGGCAGGTGTAGTCGACGCCGGCCTTCTGACCCGCAAGCTGGAATTCACCCTGAGCCCAGTCGCCCATGATCTGACCGCCGGCCTTGCCGGTGATGACGAGGTTCGTCGCCTGGTTCCAGTCCTGAACATTGCTGCCCTTCGACATGCGGCGCGCATCGTCGGCAGCCTTGAAGACCTTGGCGATATCCGGACCCGCTGCGACTTCTTCGTCCTTCTGGGCGAAGACCTTCTCGAAGGTGTCTTTCCCGGCGATCGCCACCATCAAAACGTCGAAGGCGCCCGCTGCCTGCCACGGCTGACCGCCGACGGCGAGCGGCACGATACCGGCCTTTTCGAGCGCCGGTGCTGCCGCGACAAATTCATCCCAGTTCTTCGGCACGGGAACGCCAGCCTGCTTGAAGGCGGCATTCGAGAGCCACAGCCACTGCCAGGAATGGATGTTGACGGGCGCGCAGTAGATCTTGCCCTCGATCGTGCAGGACTCGAGCAGGCTCGCCGGCTTGATGATGTCCTTCCAGTGTTCGCGCTCGGCGAGATCGGTCAGGTCGCGCATCAGGCCCGATTGCACCAACTCCTCCGCCTGACGGCCATGATTGAACTGGGTCGCACCCATCGGATCGCCGCCGGTGATGCGGCTGATCATGATCGGACGCGCGGTCCCGCCCGAACCGGCGATTGCACCGTCGACCCACTTGTTGCCGGTCGCATCGAAAGCCTTGGCCAGTTCGGCGACCGCCGCGGCTTCACCGCCGGAAGTCCACCAATGCGTGACCTCGAGATCCGTGGCATTGGCCACGCCGAGCGGCAGGGCGACGGTTGCGGCCAGCACGGCGGCCATGGAACGCAATTTCATGAGTTCTCCTCCCTCACTGTAACGTTACCGTAAAAACTTAGTTCAAACGATTTTCAGACGCAACACCCACAACGAATAATTCCAGATCTAATTTTTTGCACGCCTTATGCGTGTATATGACACGGCTTTTAAGAGGATAATGTCTGGCCTCGACGGGGCCGTTCCGGCCCGCATTGCTCCACCATAATGCGTTGATTCAAAGTGATTTTGGCTTGCCTTCGCTCGTGAAGCACCAGGATGCGACTTCGCAAACGCAACATTCAGGTTCGCGAATGCGAGATTCAACCAGACGGTTATGTTCTTCGCAGTGCAGCAACGAAATTGCTCGACATCGCTACTGTATCGTTACAGATTTTGTCTCGCGACGCAGCTCCGACAAATCTGGCCACCGGTTACAGTTCGTATATAAGGCGGGGCACCGAGACGGACCGGGCGTGTTCGCATCGAAGCTGCGAGTGAAAGCGGGGCGCTTGATCGTGGCAATTCGCGCAAGGGTCTCAAATGTAGACGGGGGCTGGTGACGGAATGGACAGCAAAACGAAGAACAAGGCGGCGGCAGCGCCGCCACCGGACGGCGCCAGGCCGACACTGAAAACGATCGCCTTCATGACGGGTCTTGGGATCACCACGGTTTCCCGAGCATTGAAGGATGCGCCCGATATCGGCGCTGAAACCAAGGAAAGGGTGCGCCTTGTCGCCAAGCAGATCGGTTACCAGCCGAACCGCGCCGGGGTGCGTCTCAGGACCGGCAAGACCAATGTCATCAGCCTCGTGCTGACGCTCGAGGAAGAGATCATGGGCATCACCAGCCCCATGGTGGTCGGCATCAGTGAAATCCTCGCAGGCACGCAGTACCACCTCGTGGTAACCCCCTACAGTTCCACAAAGGATCCACTCGGGCCGATCCGTTATATCCTCGACACCGGCGCTGCCGATGGCGTCATCATCTCGCGGACGGAGCCGCACGATGCGCGCGTGACGCTGATGACCGAGCGCCGCCTGCCCTTTGTCACTCACGGCCGCACCGAAATGGGCATCGTCCATCCCTTCCACGACTTCGACAACGAACGTTTCGCCTATGAGGCGGTACGTCGGCTTACCGAGCGCGGACGGCGCCGGCTGGTGCTGCTGGAGCCGCCGCCGAACCTCACCTTCCACGCCCACATGCGCACCGGCTTCGAGCGCGGGCTCAAGGATTTCGGCGCGGAAGCGGTGAGCTTCCACCACGTCAATATCGATCACAGCCTTGTCGCCATCCGCGACGCCTTCGAGCAACTGATGCGCTCGGTGGAAGCCCCGGACGGCATCGTTTCCGGCAGCGGCGCCGGCGCGGTTGCATTGATCGCGGGGATCGAGTCGGCCGGCAAGAAAGTCGGCCAGGATGTGGAGATGGTCACCAAGGCGCCGAGCGACTTCCTGCGCTGGCTGCGCCCCGAAGTCATGACCATGTACGAGGACATCCGGCTCGCCGGTCGCGAACTCGCCAAGGCCGTGATCGGCCACATCGAAGGCAAGTCGCCCGAGACGCTGCAAAGCCTCAGCCAGCCGGAGTTCCAGCGGCCCATGTCGAAGTCGCGCAAGGTGTAGCTGCGACGACAGAGAATAATCTCTGCGTCGTTCGCCTCAGCTTTGGCCGGTGCCTTGCTTACCGTTTCGGGAGCGGCAGACATTCCATGATTTCCACGGAGTCGCCCGGGAAGATCGTGAAGTGCGGATGGTTCTCGAACAGCCTCGCGGCAGCTTCGTGCGATTCCGCTTCAACGATGACATAGCCGGTCATGCTGTTCTTAATGTCGGATATGCCTTCCGAGGATGTGCGCTTGGTCTTCCCTAGCGGACCGCCGTGCTCGACGATCGAAGCTGCATTCGCCCGTCCCCATTCCATCCAGACCTCGATGCCGGCAGCCTCACGCGCCTTGCGCTCCTCGTCGTTCATCTTCTTCCACTGCGATCTCTCGAGCGCGGCTTCCGTTCCTATGTAAATGGCCAAGAATCTCTTCATGGTTTCCGATCCGTTGTTTAACCACGGGCTGCCGGGCGATCATATAACGGTTCTGTCGCGACCGGTGAGATTCCGGCTCCGGTCGCGGATAAATTGAGCTGTGGAACCACCTCCACCATCAATGGTATTCTGATGCCAGAACGATGTGAACGGAGGGCGTCATGACAGCATACAACGTGGTTCGGTTCCGCACGAAACCGGGGCTGGAGGACAAGTTCGAGGACTGGTTCCGCAAACTTCGTCGCGACTTCGAAGGATTACGAAAGATGGCGCTCGTCAAGACCGGCGAGCGTTCCTACTGCTCGATCGGCGAGTGGGATAGCTTTGACCACATCGTGGCCGCGCGACCGAAGATGATCAGCAATCTGGACAAGTTCCGCCACGCCCTCGAGACGCAAGGAGAGAGCATAGATGTCACGGATGCTGTTTCCGGTGAGGCGATCTACGAGAGCGCGCCGACCAAGTAGCACCTCTGCCGTGCAGGGATGTCGCGGCAGGGGGTTGTCGTCACGCCCCGGTCGTTGGCCAGTACTTGTCGTCGGTGAAATCACCGGGGATGGGATTAAGCTGCTCGAGTTTCCCGGCGACGAATTCGATCTGCATCTTCAAATACCGGATGGACCTTGGGATCGGCGTGCCGGTTGCGAGGCTGCGAACCCGCCATTGCTCGTAGCCGGTCGCCTCTATCCGTCGCTCCGCTTCCGCACGGATGGTCGGACTATCGGCGGATACGGCTTCATGGACTTTGCCGCCGTCGATCACTCTGAACTTCATACTGATTTTTCGATGGTTTTCTGAATGGAACTCTGAAGCAATTCGGTCGGGAATTGCGTAGTTGCAAAAAGTCTGGAGGGGCGGCGAGAGCCGCCCCTTTTCACGTCAAGACGATCCGCCCTATGCGTTCAGCCCGCTGCCCCACGGACCGTGGTGGCTGTCGGCGCCGTCGACGCGGTCGAAGCCGTGGGCGCCGAAGAAGTCGCGTTGCGCCTGGATGACGTTGGCCGTGCCGCGGCCGCGCCGGTAGCTGTCGAAATAGCCGAGCGCGGAGGCGAGCGCCGGCACCGGCAGGCCGCCGAGCACGGCGGTAGAAACGACGCGGCGCAAGGCTGCATCGGTCTCCTTGACCATCGCCGCAAAAGCGGGCGTCACGATCAGGTTGGCGGCGTCCGGCGCCTTGGTGAAGGCGGTGGTGATCTCGTCGAGGAATTGCGAACGGATGATGCAGCCGGCGCGCCAGATCTTTGCGATCGTCGGCATCGGCAGGCTCCAGCCGAACTCCTTCGAGGCGGCGGACATCACCGCGAAGCCCTGTGCATAGGCGCCGATCTTGGCGGCGAGCAGCGCGTTTTCGAGATCCTTGAGGAAAGCGTCCCTGTCGGCCACCTTGAGCTCGCCGACTGGTGGCAGGCCGAGGATCTTCTCGGCAGCCTCACGCTCCTCCTTCATCGAGGAAATGCTGCGGGCGGCCACCGCGGCTTCGATGCCGGTCGCCGGGATGCCCATGTTCTGCGCCTCGATCACCGACCATTTGCCGGTGCCCTTCTGGCCGGCCTTGTCGAGGATCAGGTCGACCATCGGTTTGCCGGTCAAAGGATCGGCGGCCTTCAGCACCTTCTCGGTGATCTCGATCAGATAGGAGTTCAGCCGGCCCTTGTTCCAGGCGCCGAAGACGTCGCCGATTTCCGCAGCGCTCATCTTCAGCCCGTCGCGCAGGATGCCGTAGATTTCAGCGATCATCTGCATGTCGGCATATTCGATGCCATTGTGGATCGTCTTGACGAAATGGCCGGCGCCGTTTTCACCGAGCCAGGCGACGCACGGGTCGTTCTCGTATTTCGCAGCGATCGATGTCAGCACCTTCTCGACCCGGCGATAGGAGTCTTCCGTGCCGCCGACCATGATCGACGGGCCATGACGGGCACCCTCCTCGCCACCGGAAACACCCATGCCGATGAAGGTGAGGCCGGAATCCTTCAGTGCCTCGAAGCGGCGCATGGTATCGCGGAAATTGGCGTTGCCGGCATCGATCATGATGTCGCCCTTTGCAAGATAGGGCTTCAGGATTTCCATCTGCTGGTCGACCGGATCGCCGGCCTTGATCATGATGATGATCGGCCGCGGCGGGCGGATGGCGGCGACAAACTCTTCGATGGTCTCGCAGGGAACGATCTGCTCCTTGAGCGCGCCGGCCTCGGCATAGAACTTGCGCGTCGCCTCGACCGTCCGGTTGAACACCGCGATCCTGTTGCCCTTTTCCGCGATGTTGAGCGCGAGGTTCGACCCCATGACGCCGAGGCCGATAAGCCCGATTTCCGCCTGTGACACGTGATTGCCTCCGTTGGAAGGAAGAGCCGCCGCGATCGGAACAGACACGCGGACAGCCCCTCGATATTGATCTGCGCATGTTCGGCCCGGTCCGGGAGAGGATGGGCGGCTGGGACATACGGCGGTGGAGGTTCTTTTGGCACTCAAATCGATTTACGACAAGCCACTCCCGCGAAAATCAATCCTTTTCAGGCTTGCCGTCGCCATCGTCGAGGACGCGCCAGGAGGCTCCGTCCAGGTCTTCGTATTGCCCGCTCTTCAGCGCCCAGAGAAACGCCGCAAGCCCCAGGGCGCCGAGAAAGAGCGCGATCGGGATGAGATAGATGAGCGTGTTCATGACGCACTCCGTACCGGCCGCAAGCCGGCCGCACGCGGCGGCGACTCCGGGGCGGCGGCAGTTCCAAGTCCCTTCAGCCGCAACGCATTGAAGACGACGATCAGCGACGAGGTCGACATCGCGATGGCGGCAACGAGCGGCGTCGCATAGCCGAGGATCGCGACTGGCACGGCGATGACGTTGTAGCCGATCGCCAGCGCGAAATTCTGCCGGATCAGCCGGCCGGCGCGACGCGAGGTCTCGATGGCGAATGGAACGGCGTTTAGGCTCTGATGCATGAAGACGAAATCCGCAGCCTGCCGGCCGACATCGGCCGCGGTCGCCGGCGCCATCGAGACATGGGCCGCCCTGAGTGCCGGCGCGTCGTTGATACCGTCGCCGACCATCAGGACCCTGTGCCCCCCTTCGGCGGCAGCGGCACAGGCCTCGACCTTGCCGCGCGGCGAAAGCTCGGAGCGCCATGTCGCAATGCCGAGCCTGCGGGCGAGTACGGCGACGACCGGCTCGCGGTCCCCGGAAAGGATGCCGGCCGTAAGCCCCAGGCGCGAGAGATCTTCGACGGTTTCGCGAGCGGCGGGACGCAGCCGGTCCTCGAAGCGGAAGCAGGCAAGCTCGCGGCCATCGAGCGACAGGATCGCTTCCGACTGGCCGCTGGCCGCACCGGCTCCGCCGCAGGCAAAGGCTCGACTGCCGAGCCGGTAGACACCGTCGCTGGTCTCCGCCTCGATGCCGGCGCCCGGTATTTCGCGGATTTCGCCCCCGAGCGGCTGCGCCGCACCCGACGCCTCATGGAGCGCTGTGGCGATCGGATGGCGCGAATGGAGAGCGAGTGCGGCTGCGGTCGCGAGCGCGCCCGGATCGACTTCGCCCGCATTGGTAAGCCGCGGCTCGCCCATGGTGAGCGTGCCGGTCTTGTCGAGCAGCACGGCGTCGATTTCGGCAAGGCGCTCCATCGCCGATCCATCCTTGACCATGACGCCGCCCTGGAAGAGCCGGCCGGCCGCAACGACCTGAACCACGGGCACCGCGAGGCCGAGGGCACAAGGGCATGTGATAATGAGAACGGCAACCGCGATCAGCATGGCGTGGCGGACATCGCCCTCGATCAGCATCCAGCCAATGAAGGAAAGCAGCGCCAGCAGGTGGACGGCTGGCGAATAATAGCGCGCCGCACGGTCGGCAATGCGGCGATAGCGCGCCCTGCCCCCTTCGGCGGCCTCCATCAGCCCCGTGATCTCGGCCAGGAACGAGTCGCGCGCCGCCGCCGTCGCCTCGAGCGTCAGCGGGCCGGTGAGATT
Source organism: Sinorhizobium mexicanum (assembly GCF_013488225.1). NCBI lineage: Bacteria > Pseudomonadati > Pseudomonadota > Alphaproteobacteria > Hyphomicrobiales > Rhizobiaceae > Sinorhizobium > Sinorhizobium mexicanum. The sequence goes on from NZ_CP041238.1 coordinate 2,320,009, forward strand.
GAGCGTGCCGGCCTGCACGGCGTCACCAACGCTGACGGCGACCGGCGCGCTTTCGCCGTTGACGACCGAGCGGTCGAGATCGGTCGCACCCGAAAGCACGCACCCGTCGACCGGAATGCGCTCACCGGCGGCAACCAACAGCCGCTCGCCGGGCCTGATCTCGTCGACCGGGCGATAGTCGCGCGAGCCGTCGGAATTGACGATCGTCGCGCCGCGTGGCGACAGCCGGGCAAGACCGCTGATCGCCGAGCGCGCCCGCCCGCGCATCATGTGATCGAGGGTGCGGCCGATCAACAGGAAGAACAGCAGCGTCACGGAGGCGTCGAACCAGGCATGTGCGCCATGGCTGATCGTCTCATGGAGCGACATGCCGTAGGAAAGCGTCACGGCAAGCGCGATCGGCACATCCATGTTGGTACGGCCATGGCGAAGCGCATTCCAGGCAGACTGATAGAAGAAGCGCCCCGAATAGATCATCGCCGGCGCCGCGATCATCGCCGAGATCCAGTGAAAAAGATCGCGGGTCGCGGCATCCGCGCCCGACCAGACGGAAACGGACAGCAGCATGATGTTGGTCGCCGCGAAACCGGAAACGGCAACGGCACGGATCAGCTGCTTGAGCAGGACGTCGCCTTCCTCCTCGCCGGCGGCGAAGAGATGCGCTTCGTAACCGCAACCCCGGATGGCGCGCGCGATTTCGAGCGGGTCGGTGCGCCGGCCTTCGAGCTCCTCCTTCCAGACGACGGACACGCGGCGCGACGAAAGATTGACGCGCGCGCGCTCGACCTCGGGTCTCTTGCGAAGCGCCCCTTCGATCGTCGTGATGCAGGCACCGCAGTGGACGCCGGGCACGCTGAGATCCGTTTGGCGCAGGCCGTCTCCAAGCGCGCGGCTCGCAAGCCACAGCTCCTCGGAAGCAGGCAGCCCCTGCCCGGCCCGTTCGATCTCGAGCGCGCCTTCCACGCCTGCGGCACAGCAGCTCATTTGCGCTCTCCTGGCACGACGAACCGAATGGCCTGGCGATAAACGACCTTCTCGCCAGCCATTGCAGTCATGTCAGCGATCCACTGTCCGGGCTTGAGCGTCCGTGCGGAGACGAAGGCGCCAGGAGCCTCACGATCGAGTTCGATGCGCACGTCTTCATGTTCCTCGACGGGACGCTTGAATACGGCGACAACCCTCTCGGCCGTCCGGTCCACCTCGCCGTTGCGGGTCAAAGTATAGCGGATGGAACCCGGCTCTGCGACGAGCGCGCCCTCAATGCCGCGGGCAGCAAAGGCACGCGTCTCTGCCACCTTGCCGTTGAACTGCTGGCTGGCGATATAGGTATTCTCTACGACAAGGCCGCTCCAACTGCGGCTGGCGTTCCAGGCCATGACCAGATTGACGGAAATGATGGTGCCGAAGAAAAGGCTCATCACACCCAGCATATGCCAGCCAGTAAATTCCCGCGGCGCGCTTTGCTCCTTCGTCATCTTGCTACTCCAGGGCGGTTGAAGTTGGCCTGATAGACATCGCGTTCATGGCTGGACGGATCTTCGGCGGTCAGTATGAAGCCCTTGTCCGCCTCGGCAAGCTTTTCCTTCGGCAAGGTGACGAAAACCTTGAGCGCGGTGACCTTGTCCGGATCGACGCCGACCGCGAAACGGCGACCGTCGCCCGGCGCCTGTCCGGCAATCCGCATCGATGCTGCCGGCATGCCTTCCAGCGTCAGTGTGATCGTGCGCTGCTCCGGTATCATGTTGAGAAGCTTGACCATGTAGCCGTTTCGTACCGAGCCGTCCGACTCGAGCACGAATTGCGGATTTCGGTCGTGCAACACATTGAGTTCCAGCCGGTCGCGCGACACCAGCGCATAGACGAGGCCAATGCCGACCAGCGCCCAGACGCCGAAATAGAGAAGAACGCGCGGCCGGAAGATGATCCGCCAGTTGAAGTGACGGACCTTGTCGACGAAGGCGCCGTCAGCGTCGCGCACCCGGGTCGGGTCGATCGCCGTCGTGCCGTTGTTCGTGGCGAGAGCCATGTTCGACGCATAGTCGCTGAGGGTCGCATAGGCGATCAGGCCGCGTTCGCGCCCGAGCTTGTCCATCACGCCGTCGCAAGCGTCGATGCAGAGTGCGCAGGTGATGCATTCGAGCTGCTGGCCGTCGCGAATATCGATGCCCATCGGACAGACGGCGACACACGCATTGCAATCGACACAATCGCCGACCACATCACCCGCTGCCGCCGCCTTCTTGGCATGGCGTGAGCGCGGCTCGCCGCGCCAGTCGTTATAGGTGACGACGAGCGAATTCTCGTCCAGCATCGCTGCCTGGATGCGCGGCCACGGGCACATGTAGGTGCAGACCTGCTCGCGCATCAGACCACCGAAGACATAGGTCGTCGCCATCAGGATCGCGACCGTCATGTAGGCGACCGCGGGCGCTTCCAGCATGACGAAGCTCTTCAGCAGCGAGGGCGCGTCGGCGAAATAGAAGATCCAGGCGCCACCGGTCGCGATGCCGATCAGCAGCCATATCGCGTGCTTGACGACGCGCTTCCAGATCTTGTCGAATGTCCAGGGTCCCGCGTCGAGCCGCATGCGTGCATTGCGGTCGCCCTCGATGAAGCGCTCGACCACAAGGAAAAGATCGACCCAGACGGTCTGCGGGCAGGTGTAGCCGCACCAGGCACGCCCGACGGCGGTGGTGACGAGGAAGAGGCCGAAGCCTGCCATGACCAGCAGCCCGGCGACGAAGAAGAATTCCTGCGGCCAGATCTCGATGAAGAAGAAATAGAAGCGGCGGGCGGCGAGATCGACCAGCACAGCCTGGTCAGGCGCATGCGCACCGCGCTCCCAACGGATCCACGGCGTCAGATAATAGATACCCAGCGTGACCAGCATCACCAGCCATTTGAACCGGCGGAAGCGGCCTTCGGCTCTCTTTGGAAAGATCTTCCGCCGCTTCTCGTAAAGCGGTTTGCGCTTATGCGCGGCATTGACTGGTTCGGCTTCGAGCCGCTCGACGGACGCAGCTTTGGTGACAGGCTGGGGACGCATTATGGGAATCCGGAAATGGCTTGCTGTTCGAGCCGCGTTTTGCCGGATCTGCCCGCGCCAAACCTTGATCTGCGTCAAGTTTGCGCCCTAATGCCGCACGGTGCGTCGAAACGTCCAAACCCGCGCATCCATTGCATTTTACCTGCACGCTTTATGCCCGATTTCCGGTGTAAGATTAAATGAGCTTTGTACGACGGATCGTTTCGCATGAAGGAAATCACGCAAGATCAATCCGACAGTCCGGGCCTCGCCCAAAGCCGAGGCATCTATCGCGAGCAGGCGTCATCCGGCGCGCTGGCGGGCGATGTGAAGTGCTTCTGGACGCACCACCTGCCCGAGACCGCGCGGGTGGCGGTGGTGCCGGATGGCTGCGTCGACATCATCTGGATTTCCGGCGGCCTTGCAGTTGTCGGGCCGGACAAGGTGGCGGCCTTTCCCGAGCTCGTCGCCGGCGAAACCGTCGTCGGCGCTCGCTTCCGCATTGGTTCGGCCGCGTCCTGGCTGCGCACGCCGCTCGACGCGATCACCGGCAAGACCGTTCCTCTCGACGTTTTCTGGGGCCGCGCGGCGCGCGCGCTGGAGACGCAGATGGCGGAAGAGCCAGATGCGGCGGCCCGGATTGGCGTTCTGCGGGCGACCCTGCAGGGGCGGCTCGCCACGGTGAAGCCTCTATCGTCCGAGATCGCCGCCTGTGTCTCGCTTCTCGAAAACGGCCGGATAAGCGCCGTCGAGCCGATTCGCACGCTCGCGCAAGAGACCGGAACCAGCGAACGGACGCTGCGTCGTCGCTGCCACGAGCATTTCGGCTACGGCGCCAAGACGCTCGACCGCATCCTCCGGCTGCAGCGTTTTCTCCGCTCCTGCCGGGCCTGGCCGCAAAATACACTGGCGACGCTCGCGCTCGATGCAGGCTACGCCGATCAGGCTCATCTCAGCCGCGAGGCGAAGGAACTGACGTCGTTGACGCCCAGCGACATTCAGAAGCAACTCGTATACTGATGCAGAACGTTAGAAAAGACCATCAACCTACTCACCAGGAACGGTGAAATGAGCCCTCCCATACAGGCGTCTGGACCGCCGTTGCCGCTGACTGCGGTTGGCCGTTTCGTTCAAGACGGCACCTCCGGGACGTGGTAGCGATAGCGTCAAAGGGAGTGAACGCATGGCAACCATGGCCACCAGGATCATTCACACGTCGATCGCGCGCGACTGGCGCGAGGTCTATGCCTTCATGGCCGATCACGAGAAGATGCCGCTCTGGGCCTCCGGGCTGTCTTCCGGGCTCACGCGCGATGGCGACGAATGGGTCGCGCCCGGTCCGCTCGGCAATGCGCGCGTGCGCTTTGCGCCGGACAATGATTTCGGCGTGGTCGATCACCTCGTAACGCTCGAGAGCGGGCTGAAGGCGCACAACGCATTGCGGGTGGTACCGAACGGCGATGGTGCGGAGGTCATGTTCACCCTGCTCCGGCAACCGGACATGAGCGACGAGCAATTCGCCGCCGACGCGGCATGGGTCGAAAAAGACCTCGCAGCGCTCAAGTCCATCATGGAATCCGATCAGGAATCCGAGCAACCCGCAGAAAGAACGGTGCACAGATGAGCAAACAGGGCAACGATCGCCGCATCGACTATATCGAGTTCAATGTGGCAAGCATCGAAGCGAGCAAGGCCTTTTACGGCGGCGCCTTCGGCTGGACGTTTACCGACTACGGCCCCGAATATTGCGAATTCGCAGATGGTCGCCTGACGGGCGGCTTCACGACACTTGGACCCGTCCGAAGCGGCGGGCCACTCGTCATCGTCTACGCCGTTGATCTCGAGGACGCGTCGCGGCGCGTCGAGGCGGCCGGCGGCAAGATCGTCAAGCCGATCTATTCCTTCCCCGGAGGCCGCCGCTTCCATTTCGCCGACCCGGACGGATACGAGCTCGCGGTCTGGTCGGCTCAGTAAGGGGCTACTCCCCGAACCGGATGAACAGCGCGCTGACGAGGCCGAAGACGACGATGCACTGGAGAATGAACATCGGCCACTCTTGTGACATCTCGATTTCTCCTCTCTACAGCGCCACGCGTCCGGTTAGACGCGCAGAGATTGCTGTAGATCTTTGAATCTCTGCATGATTTTGCCCCCGATCGATTCCGAGTTAGGGATCACTAGCAGGGCATGCGTTTCTCGCGCCGCGCTCCGGCGCACAGCCAGAACGCCCATGCCCGGTGAGGGTTCCCATTGATGATGAACCGAACCGGCAACAATGGCGAGTCCAACCTCCGAGTTGCGCTCGCAACAGAAAGGCCCCGCGTCCTTGTAAGACGCGAGGCCCCTCGCCCCTCAGCCGTGAAGGCCTGCCCCTATTCCCCGCCTCCAAGCGAGTGGACGAAGACGGCAAGCTGCTTGACCGTCGTGTCGCCGATGCGAGGCAGCCAGGCGGGCATCACGCCGTGCTTCGGCGCCTTCATCTGGTTGATGATCGCCTGCTCGCCCTCGCCTTTCAGCCAGATCGCATCCGCAATATTGGGTGCGCCCATCTCGCGGCTGCCTTTCGCGTCGGCGCCGTGGCACGAAGCGCAATTGTCGGCGAAGAGCTGTTTGCCCGCCTCGACTAGCTCGGGGTTCGACGGCGTGGCTGTGAGGCTCACGACATAGGCGGCCGTCTGTTTCGTCTGCTCGGCGTCGAGCATCTCCGCAAAGGACGGCATCTCGGAAACGCGAGTCTCTCCGTCGGCGTCATGACGAATGCCGTGCGCGATCGTCTGGTAGATCTCCTCAGGCTTGCCACCCCAGAGCCAGTCGTCATCGTTGAGGTTAGGGAAGCCTTGCCCGCCGGCGGCGCCCGAGCCATGGCACTGCGCACAGTTCACCTTGAAGGCGGAAGCGCCGGCCGAAACGGCAAACTGCTGCAAGTGCGGATCGGCAATGATTTCGTCGAGCGAACTCGAAGCGATCCGCTCCAGGTTGCCGGCCTGTGCCGCCTTGGCGTTGGCGAGCTCGACGCTAACCTCGGAGCGGCTCGAATAGCCGAGCACGCCCTTGGTCGCCTCTGTCAGCATCGGCCATGAGGGATACGCGATTGCATAGCCGATTGCCCAGATGATCGTCGCGTAGAAGCTGTAGACCCACCAGCGCGGCATCGGGTTGTTGAGTTCGCGAATGCCGTCCCACTCGTGACCGGTGGTCTCGACGCCGCTGATCTCGTCAATGTGTTTGTCCGCCATGGGTCAATCCTCCTTTCGAGCGGCATGAGGGAAAGTGTGCAGCGGTTTTCCGCGCGCATGCCGCTCTGATCTTCGCGTGTCGATCACATCGTGATCGAAGGGTATGGAAGCAGCCCGATCGGCGGCATTCTTGGCGCCCGGCCGGAAGACGAAAGCGACGACGCCGAGGAAGAAGACCATCATGGCGACGAGGCCCCAACTGTCGGCGAAATGACGCATGAACGTGTAGGTTTCCATGTCGGTTTCCCTCTTAGCGATAGCCGGTGGTGTCGTCGTAGGTCGAGAAGTCGACGAGCGTCCCGAGCATCTGGAGATAGGCAATGAGCGCATCCATCTCCGTCAGCCTTTGCGCGTCACCGTCGAAATCGCCGAGCTTGGCCTTCGGGTAGCGCGCCTCGATGCCGGCCGTGTCGGCATTGGGATCGGCCTGCGCCTTGAGGTCCGCCGCCGCGCTGTCGATCATCTCGTCCGTGTAGGGGACGCCGACCGCCCTGTTGGCCTTGAGGTTCATCGCGACGTTCGTCACCTCCAGCGGCGTTTCCTTCAGGAAAGCGTAGCTTGGCATGACCGATTCCGGCACCACCGAGCGCGGCTCGGTCATGTGCTGGACGTGCCATTCGTTGGAGTAACGATCGCCGACCCGGGCGAGGTCCGGCCCGGTGCGCTTCGAGCCCCACTGGAACGGGTGGTCGTACATCGACTCCGCGGCGAGCGAGTAATGCCCGTAGCGCTCGACCTCGTCGCGGAACGGACGGATCATCTGGCTGTGGCAGACATAGCAGCCTTCGCGGACATAGATGTCGCGTCCGGCAAGCTCCAGTGGCGAATAGGGCCGCATGCCTTCAACCTTCTCGATGGTGTTTTCGAGATAGAAGAGCGGTGCGATTTCCACGATGCCGCCGATCGAGACGACGAGCAGCGAGCCGACCAGGAGGAGCGTGGCGTTGCGTTCAAGTATGGTGTGTTTGTCAAGAATGGACACGAATCTGCCCTCCTATTCCGCAGGCTGCGGTACCGGCGTTGCACCGAGGATCGGGGCTTCGTCGCGCACGCGTCCGAGGATCGTCATTGTTACGTTGAAAGCCATGAGCAGCGCTCCGGCGAGGAACAGCCCGCCGCCAGCGGCACGCAGCACATAGTAGGGGAACATGGCCGCGACCGATTCCGCGAAGGAATAGACGAGGAAGCCCTGGTCGTCGTATTCGCGCCACATCAGACCCTGCTGGATGCCGGCAACCCACATGACGGAGGCGTAGACCACGATGCCGAGGGTGGCGAGCCAGAAGTGCCAGTTGACCATGCGCACGCTATAGAGCCGCTCGCGGTTCCAGAGCTTCGGGACGAGATAGTAGATCGCGCCGAAGGTGATGAGCCCGTTCCAGCCGAGGGCGCCGGAATGCACGTGGCCGATGGTCCAGTCGGTGTAGTGGCTGAGCGAGTTGACCGTCTTGATCGACATCATCGGGCCTTCGAAGGTCGCCATGCCGTAGAAGGCGACGGCCATGATCAACATGCGCACGATGGGGTCGGTGCGGATCTTGTCCCAGGCGCCGGAAAGCGTCATCAGGCCGTTGATCATGCCGCCCCAGGAGGGCATCCAGAGCATCACGGAGAAGACCATGCCGAGCGTCTGCGCCCAATCGGGCAGCGCGGTGAAATGGAGATGGTGCGGACCGGCCCAGATGTACATGAAGATCAGCGCCCAAAAGTGGATGATCGACAGCCGGTAGGAATAGATTGGGCGGTTCACCTGCTTGGGGATGAAGTAGTACATCATCGCCAGGAAGCCGGCCGTCAGGAAGAAGCCGACGGCGTTGTGTCCGTACCACCATTGCGTCAGCGCATCCTGGACGCCCGAGAAGGCGGAATAGCTCTTCGAGCCGAGGAAGGAGACCGGCACCGCCAGATTGTTGACGATGTGAAGCATGGCGATGGTGACAATGAAGGCGAGATAGAACCAGTTCGCCACATAGATATGCGGTTCCTTGCGCACGAGGATCGTGCCGAGGAAGGCGATGAGATAGGCGACCCAGACGATCGTCAGCCAGAGATCGACATACCATTCAGGCTCTGCGTATTCGCGGCTCTGGGTGATGCCGAGCAGGTAGCCGGTTGCCGCCAGCACGATGAAGAGCTGATAGCCCCAGAATACGAACCAGCCGAGATTGCCGCCGAAGAGACGTGCACGGCTGGTGCGCTGGACGACATAGAACGAGGTGGCGATCAGTGCGTTGCCGCCGAAGGCGAAGATGACGGCCGAGGTGTGGAGCGGCCGCATACGGCCGAAGTTGAACCACGGCTCGATGTTGAGGTCCGGGAAGGCGAGCTGCAGCGCCACAATGACGCCGACCAGAAAGCCGACGACACCCCAGAATACGGTGGCGATCACGCCGTATTTCACGACTTCGTCGAAATATTCGGATTGCGGCGGCGCCCTACCCGCCACCGCCGGGCGGAACTCGATCCGCCTCAGGAGCACGATCGTTCCGCCAAGCAGCGCGAAGAACAACACCCACATATGGGCGCCGAAAAGGCGGTCTTGAGCGAAGCCGGCTCCAACCAGCGCCAGGAAGGCGCCGACCCCGAGCACGATCATCTCGAATGTATATTTCATGGTTGGGTCCCCAACTTTCACAATTCGCTGACGACGGCGCACTGAACCACGCGTGCCGCCGCAACCTGCCCTGATCTGTCAGAATCGCTCTTCGCCAACCTTGATTCAGATCAAGGCTGGCCCCGGCGCTTCGACGCATCCTTGCGAGCATGGAGGCTTGAACGTGAAGCGATGGTGGGAAGGGCCCGAACGCATGAGAGCAAAGATAAACGGCCGGACGCTATCGATCGGGACGCGGCCCCCTACATCAGGAGAACCGCCGATCGAACCGCTGGCCTGGCTGGCCGGCGCCCACCATGACCAGCTGGCGCTCTGCGACAGCCTGGAAGCGATTGCCGACAGCCTCCCTGAAGAGATCAACCGCGAGACCTGTGCCTATGCGGCGAAGGTGATCGGACCGATGATCCGGGATCTCCATGCCGGCGAGGAACGGCGGGTTTTTACCTGGATCGAGCAACGCTTCGCAGGCGACATGTCCGTGCAAGCTCTGCTGGAGCGCCTGAAATACGAGCATTGCGAAGACGAGTGTTTCGCCGAGGAACTGACCGAGATGCTCGATCGCCTGGGCGAGGCCGACAGGACGGTCAATGCCGAGACCGCCGGCTACATGTTGCGCGGCTTCTTCACCAGTGTGCGACGGCACATCAGCTTCGAGCAGGAATGCCTGCGGGGGATTCTCGTCCAGCACCTCGGCGGCAAGCCGACGGTCTAATTGCTAGCCGCCTGTTACGGCACCGTCGTCTTGTGGCACTGTGAATTGCTGCGCTCAGGCGGCAATCGCCCTGCGTCGGTCCGCATGTTCCTGAATGACCAGAACAGCGCCGATCAGCTTGCCGTTGCTCGAGAGGCACGGCGTCAGGCGACAGCGAACCACAACCGTGCGCGCATCGACATTCTTGGCAAACGTGTAGTCGACGACTTCGCCGGCGAAGCAACGGTCGAGATAAGACTTCACCCGCTGCTCGAAGCGCTGGAGACCGATGAATTCGACGATATGCCGTCCGATGAGGTCCATCGGCCTGCTTTCCAGATGGCTGGCATTCGCCGGGTTCGTATAGAGATAGCGGTAGTCCGGCGTGATGACGGCGATTCGGTCGGTAAGGCAGTCGAGAATCGCCTCGTTGAGCAGCCCTTCGTCGGCGAGTCCCTTGCTGGGCAATCTCGCCCGACGGTCGAGGTCGAGGCCGGCGAGGTCCGCCACTCCCGTCGCCGCAAAATAACGATCGATCAGCGATTGAAGCAACTTTGAATGGCGCAAAACGCTGGACATGTCGCCCGACTCGGCGCGCATGATGTCGATAAGGAAGTGAAATTGCAGGCGGGCGTCTTCCACGCTCGTCGCCCTCTGGTCGTAAACCGCCTTCAGAATAGGATCAAGCTCACGATCCAGAATCCCGATCAGATGTTCGTCCGCCACTTTAACGGCATACTGCAACTGTGAATACTTGAACCAGAACAGCTCAATCAGTGCGTTCAATTCGAATCCCCATTCCCCCACGGCAATGCCGCGTCGATGCACTTCAAGATAGTCGGTGTTGCAGATAGACTTAGGTTTTGATGATTTCCCCTCAATGCCACGCGAATCCGCGCTGCGCTCATTACCCAGAACGCTTGCAGTAGCCCCAAACCACAACGATGAGTTTACACGCATTGCGGCATCGTTCAACAGGAGAAAGCCGGGGCGAGCGTGTCCGGGCGTTCTCGGATTATGCGGCGTCGGGAAGGCACCGGACGACGGGGCCGGCATTTCTAAAGTCAGCGAGGACAGCGATATCTTCGCCACCTCCTCCAGTTGAAGATCGCGCTGGCGCGCGTGATCTTCCGTGATACATTGCAAGCCGTGAATAAGTCCGGATCGAGGGGGCACGCATGACGCGGGAACTTCATCGGCATTGCATTCGGATTTCAGCGCTGGCGATATTTCTGCAGACGACGCTGTGGTTCTTGCCGGCATCGGCGGCGGATCCATACGCCTCGAACAATGGTATCTACCCTCAAGAAAGCGAATGGAGCGGTCCCTATCGCAGCTTGAACTACAACTATCCGGAAACGACCGACAACAAATGGTTCACGCTTGCGCCGCGCGCGCCGCTGAACATCCAAAATGCCGGTGACTATGTTGCAAAGCTGAAGACCCACCTCGAGGCGAACATGCGGGCGATGATCGACGCGCCGGACACATGGGACCCGGCAGCCAACGGCTGGTACGGAATGATCTGGCAGGGCGCCGGCACGGCGGGCCCGAACGGCGTCACCGATCCCGAGAGCGGACAGGAAGCCATCCTGGGTTCATTTTCCGGCCAGATCATCACGAAGGAAACGTTTCAGGACTTCGGCCTGACGGTCAATCTGCAGAACCACACGGTCATCTATTACGATGCCCTCTCCGCCACGATGCTGAGGAAACTCTGGGCCGATCCATTCAAGCCCAACCGAAAGGCGGTCTCCTTCCCCGAAGGCGGCATGGTGGTGAAGGCGGCGGCGGTGACACCGACGCCGCAGCAATGGCCTGCGGTTGAGGGCTCTGCGATCTGGAACGTCTACCGTCCGACGGTCGAGTCACTCCAGGGACCTGACTACAATCCCTACACCAACGCCAAGGCCGTCGTCGTGCCGCTACGGGTGCTGCAGTTCGACATCATCGTGAAGGACACGATCGCCTCTCCGCAGACGGGCTGGGTCTTCATCACCTATGTCTACGACAAGGACGCTCCCGGTGCTACCACCTGGGACAAGCTGGTGCCGCTCGGCGCCATGTGGGGCAACGACCCCGCTTTCGCACGTGAACCGAACGGCACGGATCCCAAGGGCGGCCCCCTGCAGGAGACGTGGATCAACGACAAGGCACCCGCCTACGCGCGCTCGTCCCTCGGCTGGGGCGGCCGGTTATCCGGCCCGATCGATGTCTCGGAACGGCACAACGTACTTCTGACCAACGGCAATCTGGTTCCCGTGCAGCCGGCGTCGTCGTGTCTCAGCTGTCATGGCACCGCGCAATTTCCTTTTGTTGCCAACTTGTATCCGTCGCCGAACAAGGCATTTCCGCGCGAGGGAACACTCTTTCCGATGTATCCGCCGGGTTCCGAGATGTGGGCGCGCTGGTTCCAGAACAGGCCCGGCTCAAAGCCGCAGAATGACAACGAGAACGCGATTGCCCTCGACTACGACATGTTGATCATGTTTGCCCTCAGCGCCTACGACGCCGCAGCGGGCAACGACCAATTCGTTCAAGAACATGTCGACGTCCACTAGTCATCCGAGCGACCGGATCGGCGCGCTGATGGCCCAGGGGTCTCTGGAACCGTCCGACACGCCCTCGCAACACCGGCAGCTGACGGTGATGTTCGCTGATCTCGTTGGTTCGACCGCCCTCCTCGAAGAACACGGGCCCGAGGCGTTCAGCGACCTCTTGCGCATCTACCACAACCTCTGCACGGAGGCGACGCGGACCCAGGACGGCACGGTCGCGAACTATCTCGGCGATGGCGTGATCAGCTATTTCGGCTATCCACGCGGCACGGAGGACGATCCGTTGCGGGCCGTACAGGCCGCATGGGCGATCCTGCAGAACCTCGAGCGGCTCAATCGCAAGCTCGCCGGCGCCCGGCTCGAGGCCCGGATCGGCATCGCGACCGGGCGCGTCATCATTCACCAGAAACCGGGCGATCACTACGGCGAGAACGTCGTCGGCGCCTGCCTGAACAAGGCAGCACGCCTGCAGGTGCTCGCCTCGGCGAACACGGCGATCGTCTGCGCCGCCACACGCAAGCTCGCAGGAAAGGCATTCGACTTCGAGGATCTCGGGCCGCAGAACCTGAAGGGGTTCGAGCAGCGGGAGACCATCTTCAGGCTGCGGCCGCGTCGACGAAAGGGGCTTAGCCGTTTCGAAGCGTTGCGGGGCGAGCGTCGCACGCCGCTTATCGGCCGCGACCGGGAACTCGCGCTGTTGCGCCAGATGACAGCGCGTGCTGCCCGGGGGTCAGGTGGCGCCGCGGTTCTGGTCGGCGAACCCGGGATCGGCAAGTCGCGGCTGATCGACGTGCTCCGGCACGACGAGGCGCAGGAGAGCGCCCGCTATCTTTCGCTGCAGTGTTCGCCGACCCATCAGTTTTCGTCGCTCCATCCGGTGAAGGACTATCTCGACTGGGTATCCGGCGTGAACGCGGACGATCCGCGCGACGTGCGGCGCGACAAGCTTCGGCGGCTTTTCCAATCGGCCTGGCAGACGGACGAGGAGCAGACCGCCGTGCTGATGGACGTCGTGGCGTCGAGCGGCCCGGAACAGGAAGCAAATGCCGATATCGGCATCCTGCTCAAGAGGCGGATGGCCTTCCAGATATTGTCGAAGAAGGTATTCAGCACGGCGGTGCCCGGGCATCCGCTGCTGCTCGTCTTCGAGGACGTGCACTGGATCGATCCGACGTCGGCGGAGTTCCTCGAAAATCTGGTGAGAAACGCCGCCAACCATGCCTGCACCGTGCTCAGCACGACGCGGCCGGAGGGTCCGTTCGCCGACCGATTGAACGCACTCGGCGAGATCGTGCCGCTTGAGCGGCTGAGCGATGAGCAGTCCGTAGAACTCGCGAGGTCGACCGGCCTTGCTGCCGGTATGGACAATGAAACGCTCAATGTCATCGTCGAAAAATCCGACGGGGTCCCGCTCTTCGTCGAGGAATATGCCTCAATGCTTGCGGAAAGCCTCGGCGCCAGAGAAAAGGCCGACGGCCCGGAGGAGCGGCGTAACGTACCCCTGACGCTCGGCGGGCTTGTGCAGAACAAGCTCGACCGCCTCAATCCTCATGCCCAGAAGGTCGCAAGGATCGGCGCGACTGTCGGACGCATCTTCGACCTGCAACTGGTGCGCTCCCTGTCGGCCCTGGGTCGGACGACCTTCGACAAGGCGCTTGCCACCCTCGAAGCCGCCGACATCGCTCACCGCGGCGCGGGATCCGGAAGTCAGCCGGCCGCGAGCTTCAAGCATGCCTTGGTACAGGACGCCGTATACGGATCGCTGAGCACTTCCGAGCGGCGCCGGCTGCACGGCCGCGTGGCCGATGCAATGCTCTCCGACAAGGGCGGGCGCCGGATCAACGCCGAGGTACTCGCCGAGCACCTGCTTGCCGCGGGGCGCAATCGGGAGTCCGCCGAGTGGCGCCTGACGGCAGCCATGGGCGCGGCCGGCGAAGGCAGCGCGGCGGAGGCGCTGGCGCATCTCACCCGCGGCCTAGCGGCGACGGAGTTGTTGCCTGCTGGCGGCGAGCGCGACGATCTCGAACTGCGGCTGCGTGCCATCGAGGGCCCGACGCTGATGGTCACCCGCGGCCCGGGCAGTCCGGCTTTCGGCGCAGCCCAGGCCCGCGCCCTGGAACTGCTGCGCGGCCGCGACAAGCCGGACAACCTGATCCCCGTCATCTACAACACCGCCCTGCATGACTGGGCTTGCGGCAGGCTCGCCGAGGCCGACCGGGTAACGGACGAGATTTTCGCGATATTGGAAGCGGAACCATCGGACGCGGCCTATCTCAGCGCCCATACGATGCGCGGCCTCGTCGCGTGGCATCGCGGCGACAATCCGGCGGCGCTCGAACACCTGACCGCCACAGTCGGGCGCTACGACCCGACGCACCATCGCGAATTCTATATGCGCTTCCTCAAGGAGTTCGGCGTTTTCGGCCAGTTCTATCTCGGCCTGACGCACACCGTCATGGGCAACACGACCGAGGGCGCGGAGCATGCAAAAGCAGCGCTCGAACTCGCAAAGCTGGTCAAGCGCCCGCACGCCTATGGATTCGCGCTGCTGGCCAACTTCGTCACCGCCATGCTGCGCGATGACGTGCGCACTGCGTCACGCTACAGCGAGGAAAGCATCGAATTCGCGAGCCAACAGGGCTTTCCCGAATTTCTTGCCATGTCGATGATCTGCCAGGGCTGGGCGAAGGTGAAACGAGGCGCCATCGACACCGGGATCCATCAGATGGAAGAAGGCTCCGGCCTCTGGGCAATGACCGGCTTCGAGAACTGGCAGGCCTATTTTGCGAGCTTGCTCGCCGACGCTTACGTCGTCGTCGGTCGCCTGGCCGATGCAGGCGCACTGCTCGACCGCCATGACGAGCGGGTGGCCCGTTTCGGCGAGGCCCAGTTCGAGCCGCTGCTGGCCGAGTCGCGGGCGGCGCTTCTGTCTGCATCGGGCGACGCCGAGGGCGCGGCCGCCTCCTTGCGGATCGCGCGAGACCGCGCGACGCGGAACAAGGCGACGCTTTGGGCGAGCGGGCGTTGATTAGAGCAATTCCAGGAAAAGTTTGTAACGGTTTTCCGTCCGGAATTGCGTAGTTTCAAAGAGTTAGATCATTTCACTGTTTCAAATGAAATGATCTAGAGACTGCGCTTGATGTTCCAGCGATCGTGATACCAGAGCCATTGGCCCGGATATTCGCGGACCCAGCTCTCGACCTTGTCGTTCAACATCTGCGCCGTCGCATTGACATCGACGCTGCCATCCGCCCTGCGCGGGATCGTAATCGCGGGTTCGAGCTCCAGCCGGAAGCGACCGCCGGGCAGACGGATGCAGCGGGCCGGATAGACCTCGCAGTTGAACTGACGGACGAGCTTGGCAAGCAGCGGGTTCGTCTGCACGTCGCGACCGAAGAACTTCGTCTTCAAGCCCTTGCGGAACTTCTGGTCGACCAGAACGCCGACACCGTCGCCGCGCTCAAGCTGACGGGCGAGCGCGAAGGAAGAACCGGCATGGGAGGGTACTAGATTGCCCATCCGCGCCTTGCGGAATTCAAACACCTTCTCGGCCATGTAGGGATTGTTCGGCGGGCGGAAGAGGACGGTGACTTCGAGCCCGAAAGCCGAGCCCGCAACGGGCAGCATTTCGAAATTGCCGCTATGGGCGGTAAAGACGATAAAGGGCCGCGGATTATCGCGCAGGTCCAGGAACAGCGGGATGCCGGAGACTTCCACCCTGCCCGGCTCCGAGCGAAACGGATCGAAATCGAAGAGTTGGTCGAGGAAGACGTATTCCGCCGCCATCCGGCCCATATTGCCCCAGCTCTCGAGCGCGATCTCCTGCAGCTCCGCCTCGCTCTTTTCCGGAAAGGCGTTGCGCAGATTGGTCAGCGTCAGCTTGTAACGCCCGGTCTTCGGGCCGATCCAGCGCGCGACGCGGTCCATGAAGTTGATCGCCGCATCCGCCGGGAAGAGCTTCAGGACCGTAAGCAGCAGGAACACGAGCTGCGCAATCAGCCATTGCCGAAAATGGTTGGCGGCCAGCACCAGCCGTGTGATCAGCATCCGCACGATGTTCAGTCCATCCGCAGGATGATCTTGCCGAAGACCTGACGCGACTCCATCCGCTCCAGAGCGCGGTCGATATCGTTGAAGCCGACTTCCGTATCGATCACCGGATGCACGAGGCCCCGGCCCATCTTCTGCATCGCGTTGGCCATGTTCTCCATGCGGCAGCCAAAGGAGCCGAGCAGCTTCAACTGCTGCTGGAAGAGCATCATCAGGTTCATGTCCGTCGAGACACCGGAGGTCGAGCCGCAGGTGACGAGGCGCCCGCCCCGCTTCATCGACAGCATGGAGCCCGCCCAGGTGTCCTTGCCGACATGTTCGAAGACGACGTCGACGCCCTTCTTCTTGGTGAGCTTGCGCACCACGCCCTCGAAGCGGTCGGTGCGATAGTTGATCACATGATCGGCGCCAAGCGCCTTCGCTCTCTCGATCTTGTCGTCCGAGCCGACCGTGGTGATGACCGTGCAGCCGATCTTCTTGGCAAGCTGAATCGCAGCCGTGCCGATGCCGGAGCCGCCGGCATGGACGAGGATCGTTTCGCCGGGTTCGAGCTTGGCGTTGTCGAAGAGCATGTGCTCGACCGTGCCGAAAGTGACGGGCGCGAGTGCCGCACCGATGGCGTCGACGCCCGGAGGTGCCGGAACGAGCAGGCGCGCCGGGAGGTTCACCAGTTCCTGAGCGAACCCGTCAAGATGGAAGCCATGCACGCCGCCTACGTGTTCGCAGAGATTGTCACGACCTTCGCGGCAGGGGCGGCAGAGCCCACAGGTGCGCGCGCCGTAGATTGAGACGAGCTGGCCGGGCAGGACATTCGCAACGCCGGGGCCGATGCTCTCGACTACGCCGGAGGCTTCCGCGCCGATCACCAGCGGCATCTTGCGCTTGGCAAAGGCCATGCCCCGCCAGCCCCAGACGTCGATATGGTTGAGCGCGACGGCCTTGACGCGAAGCGTAACTTCACCGGGACCCGGCGCTTCCGGCTCCGGAAGGTCGGTGATTTCAAGCTTGCGGTCATCGAGCAGTTGCAGGGCGCGCATGATCTTTCCTTTGCCGAAAACGGCATAGATTCCAAAGATTTTGCGCGGGATGCAGGCGGAGAGCCGCTCGCACTTTCCTCATCCCGCGCTATTCGTTGTGGGCCGTGGGTTTACGCCGGCTCGGTGGTCATGACAAGGCTGGCATTCTGACCACCGAAGCCGAAGGAGTTCGACAGCACGGCAGTGACCTGCTGGCTGCGCTTCACGTTCGGCACGACATCGAGAACGATCGCCGGGTCAGGGTTTTGGTAGTTGATCGTCGGCGGCAGCGTGCCGGTCAGCATCGTCTGCAGCGAGAAGACCGCCTCGACCGCACCGGCCGCCGTCAACGTATGGCCGATCATCGACTTGTTCGACGAAACCGGGATCGTCGGCAGGCGCTCGCCGAAGACGGACGACATCGACAGATATTCCATCTTGTCGTTCTCCGGCGTCGACGTGCCGTGGGCATTGATATAGCCGATGCCGCTCTCGTCGATACCGGCGTCCTCGAGTGCGGCGCGGATCGTCGCGATCGCCGGGCCGCCATCCGGCGACGAACGCGTGCGGTGGAAGAGGTCGGCCTTTTCGCCGCAACCCTTGAGAATGCCGTAGACGCGTGCGCCGCGGGCAATGGCCGCTTCCAACGATTCAAGCACCAGCGTCGCGGCCCCTTCCGCGATGACGAAGCCGTCGCGGTCCTTGGTGAAGGGTTTCGATGCCTTTTCCGGCGGATCGTTCTGGGTCGAGAGCGCGGAAAGCAACGAGAAGCGGATCAGTGCCTCGGCGCTGACCGAGCCGTCCGTTGCGACCGTCAAGGCGCGATCGGTGCGGCCCTGGCGGATCGCCTCAACGCCGAGCTGGATCGCCGTCGCACCGGAAGCGCAAGCCGTCGAAAGCGTGACCGGCAGGCCGCGGGTGCCGAAGCGGTCAGCGAGGCGCTCCGAAATCGAGCCGAAGAGCACGGCCTCGTGAAACACCGGATCCGCCTTCTGCCGCATTGCCGCGAGGAAACGGTTATAGGCGTCGCCCGGCCGCTCGGACGGCGGCGAACGGTCGGCAAGCTCGAAGCGTGCGCTCCATTCCGGTTCGATCGGTGGAGCAGCGAGGAACAGCGGGCCATTGAAATCACCGGAGAGACCGGCCTGCGCCAGTGCCTCCAGTGTCGTCTCGCGCGCCATTGCATAGGAGCGCTCGACCGCATTTTCGGCCGGCAACTCGATGAAATCGACTGTACCGCTGATGCGGGTCGAAAGGCCCTCGGTCGGGAAACGGGTGATCTTGTGGATGCCGGAAACGCCGCCGGAAAGCGCCGCCCAGTTGTCTTTAAGGCCCTGGCCCAACGAGGTGATGACGCCCATGCCGGTAACGGCGACAATTGGGCGGCCGAGATGATCCGTATATGCCTTGCTCATGGTTCGAGCCCCTTTATTCCGCAGAAAGCACGGCGACGCCTTCGCCGCGGGCGTGGCCGATCGTCGTCACGACCGCCGTCTTGGCGGGTGCCGTCATCACGGTTTCAGCATTGGCATCGAAGGGCGGGACCTTGGCGGCGTGGCCGAGCGAGAGCGCCGCCAGCGCCAGGCCCACTGGAAACTGTGCCTCGATGCCATGCCCGACGAGACCGCCATAGGCGCGAATTGGCCGACCGGCGAGTGTCGTTTCGAGAAAGTTCTTCTCGCGGCGGGCGAGATCGTGGAAGCCTGAGGTGCCGGAAAAGACCACGGTCGACTGCGGCTCGAAGGCGGCAGCCGGTGCCGCTAGCTCGGCAAGACGTGCCTCGAGCCGCCCATCCTGACGGCTGCCGCGATCGCCACCGACCGCCTCGATCGAGGCGTAGATGCGGGCGCCGCGCGCCTCGGCATATTGGCGTGATTCGAGCACGAGGAATGCGCCGACCGAGCCGAGGATGAGGCCGCCGCCGTCCTCCGGCTTGCGCGACCAGATCGGATGCCAGTCGCCAACCGCGCAGCCCTGGATGGCTTCGATCAGCAGGATGATATCGATACGCTCGGCCGAAAACGCGCCACCGACGAGCGTGTGGGTCGACTGGCCGGCCTTGATGCGCGCGAAGGCAGTTTCGAAGGCCGAAATGCCGGCAGCCTCTTCGCCCATAAAGGTGCGAGAAGAGCCCGTCACCTTGTGGACGATGGATATGTTGCCGGCGAGCAGATTGGAGAGCTGCGCCAGAAAGAGCGTTGGCCGCAGTTCAGTCGTCAGCTTCTCGTTGAGGAGCTGCTCGCGGTCGTTGCGCTTCAGGCCTTCGTCGACGATCAGCGAGTCGACGTTGATGTCGCGCTCGCCGCCGCCGGCGGCCACGATCATATCCATGCTGCCGCAGGCTTCGAGATTGTCCTTTAGCCCTGCGTCGTCAAGCGCCAAACCGGCGGCAAAGACGCCGAGGCGCTGCCAGTTTTCCATCTGCCGCTGGTCGCCACGCTTGGCGATCTGCTGGGACCAGTCGATTTCCGGCAGCGGATGAACCGGATAGGGAGCGAAACGTTCGGTCTCGACGCGCACTTTCGGCGGTCCGGCGGCGGCCAAAAGCGCGACATGCGGCTCGACGCCTACCCCCTGGCTCGTCACGATGCCGACGCCGGTGATCACCACGTCGTTTGCGGATTTCGTCATCTTCACTTCTCCGAACCGGCCATCGCGGCCATCAGTCCCAGCTCCTCGGCGCGCTTGCGAACGATATCGCCGAGAGGCACCTGATCGAACGGCATCGTCCTCAGTTTCAACTGGGCATCACATATCTTCTTGCCGGCCGAGGTAATCTTCGCCTTCGTCACGGCAAAACCGGACCCTTCATGCTCCAGCAAAGCCTCGATCTCAAGCTCGGTGGAAGGCTCCACGAACGTGCGCATCTTGGCGCCGTCGACAGACATCAGGAACGGCATCGCCGCAAATTTCGTGGCGGCCAGCACGAGAAAGCCCGAGGCCTGCGCCATGGTCTCTATCAGGAGCACGCCCGGAACCAAGGGATAACCCGGAAAATGTCCCTCGAACACGGGGCTCTTTTCCGGAACGACCGATCGCGCCGTCAGGCGGCCCGTCGCAAGATCCACCGTTTCGACGCGGTCGATCATCTGGAAGTATTCAAGGAGCATGAAGGCTCATCCCCGTTGGTTTCGGGCTCAAGTAAAAACGCCGATGCCGCCTGTCAAGCGCGGGACGCGACAGGCGGCATCGTGAAACGGGTCGAACCGCGTCGACGGAAGGTCAATCAGGCCCTAGATCACGTGATTTTGGTTTGAAAAACCAAAATCATAAACGTGATCGATTCCAACAAAGCAAAGCGGGATGCGGGCGGAAAACCGCTTCACACTTTTCCTCATCCCGCTTTGGCCGCCCGAAGTTCGTCGATCTTCGCACAGAGGTTCTTCAGCACGAAGTATTCTTCGGTCGAAACCTTGCCTTCGTTGACTTCCTGGGTCCACTGCTCGAGCGGGATCTTGATCCCGAATTCCTTGTCGATCGCAAAAACGATGTCGAGGAAGTCCAGGCTGTCGATGCCGAGATCATCGATCGTGTGGCTCTCCGGCTTGATCGTCTCGCGATCGATCTCGCTGGTTTCCGCAATAATATCGGCGACCTTGTCGAATGTTGCTGTCACGCGCATACCTCATGAAAATCGAGTCTTGGCGATCCCTATAGAAAAATGCACGGCAAAAGCCAATGCCTCTTGGCTTCTGCCATGCCGATTGCTTTAGCGATTCAAAATGCGGTGTTGCTAAACAGCGACCGAGTGGCGGCCGCGCCCGTTCGAAAGATGGGCGTCGAAGGCGGCCGCAACCGAGCGGGCGAAGGGCCGACCACGCGCCGTCAGCTTGAAGACGCCGGACTCGATCGTCGAAAGGCCTTCGGCATCGCGTGCACGGAAGAGCCGTGCCTCCTCGATGACCGATGCGGCGATCAGCGGGAATTCCGCTTCGATGCGCTCGAAGGAGAAGCCGAACTCGCACATGACGAGCGAGATCACCCGTGCTCGCAGCCGATCCTCCGGGGTCAGCGCATAGCCGCGAACGGCGGCAAGGCCACCCTGCTCCGCCCGGCGCAGATATTCCCCGGTCGCCGGCATGTTCTGCACATGGCCCTCGCGAAACTGGCCGATCGCCGAAGCCCCGAGGCCGATCAGCGTTTCTGCCGTGTCGTCGGTGTAGCCCTGGAAATTGCGACGCAAGCGCCCTTCCCGGCTGGCGACGGCAAGCGTATCGGAGGGCCGCGCGAAATGGTCGATGCCGATCGCCTCGTAACCGCACGCGACGAGCATCTCCGCCGCCCGCGCCATCTGGGCGTAGCGGGCGACAACACCCGGGAGGCTCTCCTCCGGGATCATCTGCTGATGCTTCTTCATCCACGGCACATGGGCATAACCGAACAGCGCGACGCGATCGGGGCCAAGCGACAACACCGCCTCGATCGTCCGCTCAAGCGTCGCCATCGTTTGATGCGGCAAGCCGTAGAGTACGTCGCAATTGACGGAACGGACGCCGCGCGCCCGCGACGCCTCGATCGCGTCACGCGTCTGCTCATAGGTCTGGATGCGATTGATGGCCTTCTGCACGACCGGATCGAAATCCTGGATGCCGAAGCTCGCCCGGCTCATGCCGATCGCCGCGAGGGCGTCGTGACGCGCCTCGTCAAGATCGTTCGGGTCCATCTCGACACTGATCTCGCAATCCTCGGCGAAGGTGAAATGCTGCGAGAACTGGCTCTTCAGCGCGATGAGATCGTCCGGCCGGACGAGCGTCGGCGAGCCGCCGCCGAGGTGCAAGGCGGTCACACGCGCGCCGCCCGTCACCTGCTGACCGATCGCCTCGATCTCCCGGTGCAAGCCCGCCAAATAGGCGGTCACCGGATCATAACGCAGCGTCTGCTTCGTATGGCAGGCGCAGAACCAGCACAGGCGGTCGCAATAAGGAATATGTGCGTAGAGTGACAAGGTCTCGCCCTCGCCGATCGCGCCAAGCCAGCCCTCGTATTCCGCGTTGCCGATCGCTTCGGAAAAGTGCGGGGCGGTCGGATAACTGGTATAGCGCGGCACCGGCGCCGTATATTTCAGAACGAGTGCGTCTTCCATCTTTCTCTCCAGGCAGGTGACGGAGAGATAAGCGAGCGTGCCACAGCCGCCTTTGATTTTGATCAAGTGCGCCGCAAAACCACCCGGAAATTGACGATTCGCAATCTTGTCTGAGACATAGTTTCGCGGTTCGGGAATTAGCACCCGTCAACTCTTGCTTTGCGGGCGTCAATCCTCTTTGGTCTTTTTGGTACATAAAGCGGGGCATTAGAAGAATTGCAGATCGTGAGCGAAAAAAGCCGCAAGGACATCCATAATTCCGACATTCCGGTCGTCTGCGCCGCCTGCGAGGCGCGCCACGGCGGGGTCTGCAGCACACTCACGCCGAGCCAGTTGACCGAACTCAGCCGCCATTCGACACGCCGGCGCGTCGATCCAGGCAGCGAGATGGTCGGCCAGGGCGAAACGACCAACAATTATGCGAACATCATTCGCGGCGTGGTAAAGCTCAGCAAGATGCTCTCCGACGGCCGCCAGCAGATCGTCGGTCTGCAGTTCGCGCCCGACTTCATGGGCCGGCCCTTCACCCGCGAAAGTGCGCTGAGCGCCGAGGCAGCAACCGGCATCGATATCTGCGCCTTCCCGCGCGCGGTCGTCGAGCGGCTCGTCTCTGAAGTGCCTGGCCTGGAGCACCGGCTGCACGAACAGGCCCTGAAGGAGCTCGACGAGGCACGCGACTGGATGCTGACGCTCGGCCGCAAGACCGCGCAGGAAAAGGTCGCGAGCTTTCTCTACCTCATCGCCTCCCACATCGATCCCGAGCATGGCCGTGCGAGCGAATTCGACCTGCCACTGTCGCGCGCCGACATCGCCGACTATCTCGGCCTTACCATCGAGACGGTAAGCCGCCAGATCACCAAGCTGCGTAAGGAGGGGGTGATCCGCGTCGAGAACAGCCGCCGGGTCGTTGTACCGGACATCGACCGCTTGATGCGCTTCGCCGGGATGGATTGATGCACCGGCATAGCGGCTTCTCCGCGGCTGGCCGGACCGCTTACGCTCAGAACAGCGACGCAACCAAAGCCGCGACGGCAAAGCTCAGCGCCATCGCCGAGCAGGCGCCATAAAAGACGGAAACGGCGGCATCGATATCCTCCGGCGTCGCCATCGACCTGCCGGGCTCGTTGATCATCGGTTCGTCAACCGTCACGCCGCTGTAGGTCCGTGGCCCGGCAAGCTGGAGATCCAGCGCCCCCGCCATCGCTGCCTCGGGCCAACCGGAATTCGGTGACCGATGGAGGCCGTGATCCCGTCGCGCGACATCCATTGCTGTCCGTGCCGCCTCCGCACCGCGCTTGAAATAGGCGCCGGCGGCTACCAGCAGGATCGAAAGGCGCGCGGCCGGCAGATTGGCAAGGTCGTCCAGCCGTGCCGCCGCCCAGCCGAAATGCAGATATTTCGGGCTTTTGTGGCCGATCATCGAATCGGCCGTATTCAGCATCTTGTAGGCGAACAGGCCCGGAAGCCCGGCGATTGCGTACCAGAAGGCGGGCGCCACGACCCCATCCGAGAAGTTCTCCGCAAGGCTTTCGATGGCCGCCCGGCAGACACCGGGCTCGTCGAGCGTCTTCGGATCGCGGCCGACGATCATCGACACGGCCGTCCTGCCGCCTTCAAGCCCGTCTTCACGCAGTGCCTGCGCCACGCGCTTCACGTGATCGGCGAGGCTCTTCTGTGCAAGAAAGACGGCAACGACGATGGCCTCCAGCAGAAAGCCAACGGCGCCCAGCACATCGAACAGGCGATGAAACACGACGCCGACCACGATGCTTGCCAAGAGCAGAAACGCGATCGCCGCGAGCCCCCTCATCTTGAGGGCCGCCGGCCCCGCCCTACCGCGATTGAGCGCCTCGTCTAAAATCCCGATCCCCTTGCCGAAGAAGACGACCGGATGCGTCACGCGCTCCCAGAGCCAGTCGGGATCACCGACCAGACGGTCGATTACCAGTGCGACAACGAGGATGAGAAAAATTTCAAAAGTCACTTACACACCTGTCCGCTGCAAGGCGTCAGCAAGGCGCCGATCGCCGTTTTCGTCCGGGGTGAGGCCGATCCTGAGCCAATGCGGGTTGTAGTCGAACTTGCGCGTCAGGATGTGCGCTTCGCAAAGCGCGGTATGAAGCTCGCATGCCCGGTCGCTCTCGACCAGAGCGAAAAGGCCCGTACCGCCCGCGATCTTCATGCCGGCTGCTCTGAGTACCGCATCGAGCCCAGCCCTGCGCGCAGCAATGCTCCTCGCGGTTGCCTCGGTGTCACCTTCCATGAGTTTCGCCGAAATGGCGAGTGCCGGGCCGGAGACCGCCCAGGGACCGAGCCACTCGCGGAACGCTGCAAGGATCGAAGCGCGAGCGATGACGAAGCCGAGCCTCAGGCCTGCCAGGCCGAAGAACTTGCCGAAGGAGCGGAAGACGATGAGATTGTCGGAGGTTGCTGCATAGCGGGCGACGCTCGCATCCGGCTCGAGATCGCCAAAAGCCTCGTCGACCACCAGCAAGCCGCCATGCGCTTTCATGGCGCCCGCCATGGTAAGGATTTCCTCAGGCGGAAAAAGCCGCCCGGTCGGGTTGTTGGGATTGACGACTACGGCGAGACCGTGCGCGGCGGCAAGATCGTCGGCGCGCTGGACGGGATCGACCGCGAAGCCGGCAGCCGCGAGCACGCGGGCGTATTCGCCATAGGTCGGCGCGAAGACGGCGGCACGTCTCCCGGCGTCAGCGAGCCGCGGCAGCAACTGGATCGCGGCCTGGGTGCCGGGCACCGGCAGGGGCATGGCATCACCGGTTCCATAGTAGCGGCTTGCGGCAAGACGCGCCGCCTCCTCGACATGGCGGTCCGGAAGGCGATGCCAGACACTGGGATCGATCTCCGGCAAGGAAACCGGACGCGGGTTGATGCCGGTCGAAAGGTCGAGCCATTCGGCCGGAGTACCGCCGAAACACGCGGCGGCCTCGGTAACCCCGCCGCCATGTAGGATGGGAGCGGTCATTGTCTGCCCGAGAGATCGATCAAATGCATGAAGGAGCCGGCGACACTCCCCCGCCGGAGGCCGGCATAACCGAGATTGCTGCCCGCAGCGTCATGGACCGCGAAGAGCGGTTCAGCCGCGCCTTCGGATACAATGGTCGCGTAGTGGAACTCGTGCGCCGTCATTGTTCCATCGAAAAATGCGTTGTCGAGCGGCGCGACGCGCCGATAGCCGAGATGCCGCTTGCGCTCGGCAAAACTGGTCACCAGCGGCAGAAGGCCGAGCATTTCGTAACGCCTGCCATCCGCGGCGACAAGCCCCTCGCCGAGCGTCATGTAGCCTCCGCACTCGCCGAAGATGCGCACGCTCGTCTCCGCTGCGCCTTGCAAGCCCTTGCGGAACTGCGCTGCCCCGGCCAGCTTTTCGGCGTGCAGTTCGGGATAGCCGCCCGGAAGATAAATCGCGTCTACACCGCTTTCGGGCGCTTCATCCGCGAGCGGCGAGAAGAAGGAGATTTCCGCGCCCTGCATCCGCCAACCGGAAATAAGGTGTGCGTAGCAGAAGGCGAAGGCGACGTCGCGGGCGACAGCGATTCGCTGGCCGAGCGGCTTCATCGCGGTGATTTCCGAGTTGGCTGCCCCCGGCGGCGAGGGTGTTGCGGCAGCCAGGATTGCGCCGAGATCGCAATTCGCCTCCACGAAGTCCGCCGCGTGGTCGATGAACGGTTCCAGGCCCCCGTGTTCACCGGCCTGCACCAGGCCCAGGTGACGCTCCGGCAGCTTCAGGGAGCTGTCCTGCCGAAGCACGCCGAAAATCGCCACGCGTGCGCGGTCGAGCGCATCGCGCAGCATCATCTCGTGGCGGTCGCTGCCGACCTTGTTGAGGATGACGCCGGCAACGCGGATATCGTCGCGGTAGTCGGTGTAACCGCGCACCAGCGCCGCGACCGAATGAGACAAACGCGCACAGTCGACGACGAGAATCACGGCGAGCCCGAGCGTGGCAGCAAGATCAGCCGGCGCGCCGGTGCCATCCGCGGCGCCGTCGTAGAGACCCATCATCGCCTCGACCACAAGCGTGCGGCCGCCGGACGCCACCTGCGCGGCATTGGCAACGAGCAGCTCGGGGCGCATCGCCCAGGGATCATAGTTGAAGCAGGGCTCACCGCTTGCGGCGGTGTGGAAGGCGGGATCGATATAGTCGGGCCCGGCCTTGCCGGGTGCGATGGCGATCCCACGCCGCCTCAGTGCCCGCATCAGCCCGAGCGTCACCGTGGTCTTCCCCGAGCCAGAGCTCGGGGCCGCAATCAGAAGACCGCTCATGCGCGATCTCGCAGGACACGGTCTGCGAAGGGATCCGCCGCCAGCACACGGCCATCACGTGCGCCGACCCAGTCGAGCGCCGCGCGCAGGCGAACGACCTCCCCGACGACGACGATTGCCGGCGGCTCGAGGCCGGAGGTCGCGACATCAGCTTCGGCGCGCGAAAGCGTCGTTTCCAGCACCACCTGCGCCGGTGTCGCTGCATTGCAGACGAACGCCATCGGCTCTTCCGGAGAGCGGCCGCCGGCAATGAGATTGGCGGTGATTTGGCCGATATGCTTCATCGCCATGTACATGACGATCACCGGTGAACCCTTGGCGATGCCTTCCCAGTTGATCCGGTCCGGCACGACGCCCGAGGAATCGTGGCCGGTCAGGAAGGTCACGGCATGATTGACCTCCCGGTGCGTCACTGGAATACCGGCATAGGCAAGCCCGCCGATGCCGGCCGTGATGCCCGGAACGATCCGGAACGGAATGCGATGCTCGACAAGCGTCAAGGCTTCCTCGCCGCCGCGGCCGAAGACGAAGGGGTCGCCGCCCTTGAGGCGGAGCACGCGGTTTCCGGCGCGCGCCAGTTCGACAAGGCGAAGCGAAATATCGCGCTGCTTCGGCGAAGGCTTGCCGCCGCGCTTTCCGGCGTATTCGAGGGCAGCACCGGGTTTTGCGAGCTTCAGGCAATCGCCGTTCACCAGCGCATCATGGACGATGACATCGGCCTGGCGCAGCGCATTGGCGGCATGCAGCGTCAAAAGCCCGGGATCGCCCGGCCCGGCGCCGACCAGCCAGACGGAACCGGGTTCGAGTTCTGGTAGACCGGCAAAAAATGCATCCGTCATGGCATGATCCTTGAGGTCCCGCGGGACAGCAGACCTGTTTCAACCTGTAAGGCAGGTAATTTGTTTTGATAGAAATCGACGACAGAGCATTGAATCTGCTCGTCTAACGAAACATGGAGACAAGCGGAGAAAGCCATCAGGCGTCCCCCACGCGCTTTGTCCGGATTGTGGCCGCTCCGGTTGCGCGTGCGGGACCGGCGATCGCCGCAGTCGCACGGGCCGAGCGGATTTTCGGCACGATCAGCACCGCATCGCGGCCGGCGCCGGCAAGTGCCGCGCCTTCCGCCACGCCGTGACAGCCGGTATGGGCAAAGACGATTTCCGAGGGATTCTGCAGTCGCGCCGTTTCCGCCTCCAGCGTCGACGCGCCAAAGAAGCGCGCCGGCACGGCAAAATGCCGTGCGGCCGCATGGATCGCCGCCTCCTCGGCACGGGCATCGAGCGAGGCGACAAAATCGATGTCACGCTTTTCGAGACGGGCTTCTGAAAGGGCCTGCTCGGCAAGCGCAATCACTTCCTCGGACGCGGTGTTCCGCTCGCAGCCAAGGCCGAGTACAAGCTTGGTGACAGTTGGTCGATTGACCGAAGGCATATGCTGTGCGGCTCCCCCGCAGCGTCGCGTATCCGCCTCGATACGCAAAGCTGCTCCGTGATTTGCTGCACAGCTTCGGAAATCTCCGGATACCGGCAGCGGTCGGCGTTCCATACGAAGCGCCGGCCTGGGCAGATAGCCGCACCGGTCTGGACAGCACCGGATCAGGTCCCCTGTATGGGTCGGCCGCACCGGACGCTCTTACAGTCTGCTCGAAGCAGACGCCGTCGCATGATTGTCATTTTTACCGGAGCCCATCCGGCCGGTCAAACCGGATTGCGACATCGGCGTGTCGTAAACGGTGCAGGTTGACGGGCGCATCGCGTCTCATCCTTGGTCGGTTTCAGGAAAACTGGGCATCAAATCCGCGGAGGCGTGCAGCAAACCCGCAATCTGCCCTTTGCATTTCCGTTCCGGCTCTGACACAAGGCGGAAACAATTCCGCTGCCATTCCGCTTCCCGAGCCTCCCGTGCACGACCTCGCCCTTCACATTCTTCTCTTCCTCTTCGCTGCAGCCTTCATCGCTGGGTTCATCGATTCGATTGCCGGCGGCGGCG
Organism: Sinorhizobium mexicanum; assembly: GCF_013488225.1. Lineage (NCBI taxonomy): Bacteria > Pseudomonadati > Pseudomonadota > Alphaproteobacteria > Hyphomicrobiales > Rhizobiaceae > Sinorhizobium > Sinorhizobium mexicanum. The sequence continues at coordinate 2,348,558 of NZ_CP041238.1, forward strand.
GAATGATCACCATTCCCGCCATGCTGATCGCCGGCATTCCGCCGCTCGAAACGCTCGGCACCAACAAGCTGCAATCGCTCTTCGGTTCGGGTTCCGCAAGCCTCGCCTATGCGCGGTACGGCCATGTGAGCCTGAAGGAGCAGCTGCCGATGGCGGCGATGGCGGCGCTCGGGTCCGTCTTCGGCGCCCTGCTCGCGACGGTCGTTCCCGCCGACGCGCTCAAGGCCGTTCTGCCCTTCCTGCTGATCGCGATCGCTGTCTATTTCGGTTGCAAGCCCAACATCGGCGACGTCGAAAGGCACCACCGAATTACGAAGCTCGCCTTCACGCTCACCTTTGTGCCGCTCATCGGCTTTTATGACGGCGTGTTCGGTCCCGGGACCGGCTCCTTCTTCATGCTCGGTTTCGTCACCCTCGGCGGCTTCGGCATCATCAAGGCGACCGCCCACACGAAGTTTCTGAATTTCGGCTCCAATCTCGGCGCCTTCTTCGTCTTCCTTGCCTATGGCGTGGTGTTCTGGAAGGTCGGCCTGACGATGGGCGCGGGGCAGTTCCTTGGAGCACAGGTCGGCTCGCGCTTCGCGATGGCGAAGGGCGCGAAGATCATCAAGCCGCTGCTCGTCGTGGTCTCGATCGCGTTGGCGGTCCGTCTGCTGGCCGACCCGGCGCATCCGCTCCGGATCTGGCTTGGCATGTGAAGGCCCAGGAGCGCGCTACTGCATGTTTCCTTAAATCGTAGCCGCTTCAAGGATAAGAACATGCAGCAATTCAAAGTGCGACAGCGTCCTTTGCGCGCGCGTCAGATAGGATGCGCGGCGCCGTAGAACTGCCAGCTTTGAGCCGTCAGAATTCGACGCCCTTCTGCGCCTTGATACCGGAACGGAACGGATGTTTGACGAGTTCCATCTCAGTCACCAGATCGGCGATCTCGATCAGATCTTCCTTGGCGTTGCGGCCGGTCAGAACCACGTGCGTCATGTGCGGTTTTTCCTCTTTCAGGAAACGGACGACCTCGGCGACATCGATGTAGTCGTAGCGCAGCGCGATGTTGATCTCGTCGAGCAGAACCATGGAATTGCGTTCGTCGCGGATCAGCTCCTTGGCCTTTTCCCAGGCTTTCTCGGCCGTCGCCACGTCGCGCGCGCGGTCCTGCGTCTCCCAGGTGAAGCCCTCCCCAAGCGTGTAGAATTGGCAGAGATCGCCGAAATGCTTTTCGATCAGGTCGCGCTCGCCGGTGTGCATGGCGCCCTTGATGAACTGCACGACGGCGCAGGGCATGCCGTGGGCGATGTGGCGGAAGATCATGCCGAAGCCGGCGGTCGACTTGCCCTTGCCCTTGCCGGTGTGGACGATGACGAGGCCCTTTTCGTCGGTCTTCGTCGCCATGATTTTTTCGCGCGCGGTCTTCTTCTTCGCCATCTTCATGGCGTGGCGGGCTTCATCCTTTTCCGGCCCGGCTTCGCCGCTGGTTACTGTTTCGTCGCTCATGGTGATCTCTCCCTATTCGTTCCAGCGCGCAGCCGACGGACGGCCGCGTCACCGGACAGACTGTTCAGTTCAAAACGCGCCGAGTTGGAGCGCGGATTCCAGAGGCCGCGATCGATCGCTTCCAGGAAACGGTCCGACATTTCGGCAAGCGCGGCCGCGTTCTTGTCGCGCAGGAAATCGAGGACCTTCTCGTCGGTGATGAATGCCTGGTAGGCGGCCTCGAAATGGTGATCGCGCACGGCGCCGGTCGTCGCGGCGAAGGCAAACATATAGTCGACCGTCGCAGCGATCTCGAAGGCGCCCTTGTAGCCGTGGCGCATGACGCCATCGATCCACTTCGGGTTGACCACGCGCGCGCGCACGACCCGGCCGATCTCCTCTTCCAGCGAGCGAATCACCGGCTTTTCCGGACGCGAATGGTCGTTGTGGTAGATCGCCGGGCGCTGGCCGGCGAGGTGCTCCGCCGCAGCGCTCATGCCGCCCTCGAATTGGTAGTAGTCATCGCTGTCGAGCAGGTCGTGTTCGCGATTGTCCTGGTTCTGGACCACCGCTTCGATGGTTCGCAGCCGTTCCTCGAACAGTCCGCGCTCGGCCTTGCCATCCTCGCCGGCGCCATAGGCGTAGCCACCCCAGGTGAGATAGGCTTCAGCGAGATCGCCGCGCTTGTCCCAGCCCTTCTCGTCGATCAGCGCCTGCAGCCCGGCCCCATAGGCGCCCGGCTTGGCGCCGAAGACGCGATAGGAGGCGCGCCGCGCGGCTTGCTTCGGCTCGACGCCGATCTCTTCCAGCCGCCTCGTCTCGGCGCGCATGCGCGCGGCGATCATGTTATCGGCGTCGTCCTCTTCCAAAGCCCCGACTGCGCGGATCGCCTTGTCGAAAAGCGCGATCTGCTCCGGGAAGGCGTCACGGAAGAAACCGGAAATCCGGAGCGTGACATCGACGCGCGGGCGTCCGAGCACTGCGAGCGGCACGATCTCGTAGCCGGTCACGCGGCGCGAGGCCATGTCCCAGACCGGCTTGGCGCCGATCAGCGCCAGCGCCTGGGCGATGTCGTCGCCGCCGGTGCGCATGTTGGAGGTGCCCCAGGCGGTGAGCCCGAAGGAGGACGGCCATTCGCCATGGTCCTGCAGGTAGCGGCGGATGAGCAATTCGGCAGATTTCTTGCCGAGCTCATAGGCCGCCGGCGTCGGCACGGCGCGGCTGTCGACGGAATAGAAATTGCGGCCGGTCGGCAGCACGTCGGGACGGCCGCGCGTCGGCGCGCCGGACGGCCCGGGTGCCACGAAGCGGCCATCGAGCCCAGTAAGCAGGCCTTTGATTTCCGCTTCCCCGGAGCCTTCGATCGAGGGCTTTAGGCGCGCATCGATCTCGTCGAGCACAGCGCGGCTGGCTGGCCATCCAGCGGGACAGGCGACCTCGCCGGATACCAGCTTCCCCGCGAGGAGTTCAATACGCTCGACCGTATCGCCGGCGGTGCGCCAGGGTGCATCCGAGACGGCGGCGAGAGGCGCGGGCTTCGGGCCGTTCCACGGCGCGGACATGACGCAGTCAAGGGGGTCGAAAGGTTGCAACTGCGGAACCGTACCCCCCTCTGCCCTGCCGGGCATCTCCCCCACAAGGGGGGAGATTGGCAGATGGCGACCGCTCGGTCCCTCGACGTTGCCGCTGATTCTCGGTTGTTCGACGTTACCGCTAACAATTGCACCTTCTGCCGTCGGATCCGCCTGGGGCGGTAGGGCTGCGGGACTCGCTTCGCGTTGCTGAGACGCTGGCTTCGCCTCATGTTGCGGCGCTGTGGAGCCACGAGAGATGTCCGGCAGGACAGAGGGGGGTGATCCCGCCGATGCATCACCCAGCCCCAAGTCCGACGCAATCGCCCGCTGCAGGCTCTGGTCGCCGCCCTCGCCCAAGCCGCGCGGCACCCGCGCCAGTGCCACGGTGAGGTCAGTCAGCAAACGCCCCTCCGGCGCGACGCCGAAGATGTGCAGCCCGTCACGGATCTGCATTTCCTTCAAGTCGCAGAGATAGGCGTCGAGCTTTTCCAGCGCCTTGTCGTCGCTGTCGGCCTTTTCGATGCCGGCGTCCTGATCGAGGCCTATGTCGCGGACGAGATCCAGGATCTGCCGGCTCAGGAGCCTGAGCCGCCGCGGGTCGCCGCCGGCCGCCTCGTAATACTCGTCGACCAGCGCCTCGAGGTCTTTGAGCGGCCCATAGGATTCCGCACGCGTCAAGGGCGGCGTCAGATGGTCGATGATGACGGCGCTGGTGCGGCGCTTGGCCTGCGTTCCCTCGCCCGGATCGTTGACGATGAAGGGGTAAAGATGCGGCGTCGGACCGAAGACCGCCTCGGGGTAACAAGTCTCCGAAAGCGCCAGTGCCTTGCCGGGCAGCCATTCGAGATTGCCGTGCTTGCCCATGTGGATGATCGCGTCGGCGTGGAACACCTGCCGCAAGAAGGCGTAGAAGGCGAGATAGCCGTGCGGCGGCACAAGGTCCGGGGCGTGATAGGTTTCTTTCGGATCGATGTTGTAGCCGCGCGCCGGCTGGATACCGACGACAACATCACCGAAGCGCGCGAGCGGCAGCGCGAAGGCGCCGTTGAGGAAAAATGGATCGGCTTCTGGCTCGCCCCAGCGCGCCGTCACCTCCTCCTGAATCTGCTGCGGGAGGGAACCGAAGAAGTCCTTGTATTGCGCGAGCGAAATGACCTCACGGATTTCGCGGTCGCGGCTTGCCGCGTTGGTCGGCCCGGCCATCAGGAAGCGCATCAGCGCGTCGCTGTCCTCGGGAAAACCTTCGATGGGATAGCCTTCCGCAGCCATCGCCTTCAGCACCTCGATGGTGCCGGCCGGCGTATCGAGGCCGACGCCGTTGCCAAGGCGCCCGTCGCGGTTGGGATAATTGGCCATGACGATCGCTACGCGGCGCGCTTGCGGCTTTGCCCGGCGCAACCGCGCCCAGTTGGCGGCAAGCCGCGCGGCAAAGCGGACGCGATCGGCAAGCGGTTCGTGCCCGATGATATTGGCTTCCACCGCCGGATCATAGACCGACGCCGCCTTGAAGGAGACGGCCCGCGAGAGAATGCGGCCGTCCACCTCGGGCAGCGCGACGTTCATGCCGAGATCGCGCGCCATCAACCCCTGCGGCGAAGCCTCCCAGGCGGCGCGGGAGGATCCGGAAAAGATCACTTGCAGCACCGGCGCCCCCGTCGATTCGAGCGCCGTCGGCTGGCGGTCGGCACCAGGCGCGGAGACGGCAAAGCCGGTGGCGTTCATCACCACATCCGGAGCGGCTTCAGCGAAGATCGCCTGCAATGTGCCGATCGAGACCTGATCCTTGAGACTCGAGACGAAGAGCGGAAGCGCCCGCATGCCTTCGGCCGCAAGCGCGTCGATCAAGGCTTCGACGGGTTTGGTTTCGCCGCTTTGCACGAGGGCGCGGTAGAAGCAGATGGCGACGGTGGGTCTGAATTCCTTCTTCTCGTCTGCAGTGGTCGCTGCATCCGGCAAGCCAGCAATCGCACGCCACCGGTCGACACCGGTCACCCCCTCGCCCGGCCACCAGATACCCGCCTTCAAGAGCGGCCGCGCCGGCTGCGGCTTCTCGCCGCCGGAAATCAGCGCCTCGGCATAATCAAGGAAGAGTCCGGCATTGTCGGCGCCGCCCTCGGTGAAGTAGGCCCAGAGGCGCTCGCGGTCCTCCGCAGACACCGTGGAAAACGGGTCGAGACCCTGGTCCGGCTTGTCGTCGCCCGGGAGCACCGCGATCTGGAACGTGTTCGCAATTGCTGCCGCATGCAGCGCCTCGAGCACGTAACGGAAATAGCTGGCACCGCCGAGCGGGCGGACGACGATCAGCTTCGCGTGCCGTGCCGTGCGCTCGACATAGGTGTCGACCGACATCGGATGCATCAGATTCATCAGGCTGGCGATGCGCAACGTCCTCGCCCCCGCCCGCCGTCCATAGGCCGCGGCGATCGAGGCAAGCTCCGTGTCGGCGGCCGAGAGGAACAGGATGTCGGCCGGGCTTTGCCCGAGATCGATCGCCTCGTTGCCATCGGCGATCGTGCCTTTCTGGGCGAGAAGCAGGTGCATTTTCTATCCGATCACACCAGCGCAGAGATCGCGGCGCGTACCGCGGCCTCGTCCATGTCGTGGAGGCCGATGACGACGAGGCGCGTGCCGCGTGGTTCGCCAGCCGCCCAGGCGCGGTCGTAATATTGGTCGATGCGGCTGCCAACCGCCTGGATCAGGAGGCGCATCGGCTTGCCGGGAATATCGGCAAAGCCCTTGAGGCGCAGCACGTCGTGCTCCGCAATCACGCCCTTCAGCCGGTCGATGAAGGCCGCGGGATCGCCGATCGCGCCGAGTTCGACGACAAAGCTGTCGAATTCGTCGTGGTCGTGCTCTTCGCCGCCCTCATGCTCCATTTCGTGATGCGACTTGCGGTTGGCGATCTCACCCTCGGTGCCGACGCCGAGCCCGAGCAGGATGGCGGCAGCCACTTCGCCGTTCTTCGCCTCGATCATCGTCGGCTTGCGGCTGATGCGCGAAGCCACCTCGTCGCGAACGGACTTGAGGCCCGAGGCGTCGATCAGGTCGGTCTTGTTGAGGACGATGAGGTCGGCGGCGGTCAACTGGTCCTCGAAGAGCTCTTCGAGCGGGCTCTCATGGTCGAGGTTGTCGTCGTTGACGCGAAGTGCATCGACCTTGTCGTGGTCGTCCGCAAAGCGGCCGGCGGCAACCGCGGCGCTGTCGACGACGGTCACGACGCCGTCGACCGTCACTTCGCTGCGAATATCCGGCCAATTAAACGCGGCGACCAGCGGCTGCGGCAGGGCAAGGCCCGATGTCTCGATGACGATGTGGTCGGGCCGGTTTTCGCGTTCGAGCAGCTTCGTCATGGTCGGGATGAAATCGTCAGCCACCGTGCAGCAGATGCAGCCGTTGGTGAGTTCGATGATGTCGTCCTCCGAGCAGGCGTCCGCGCCGCAGCCCTTCAGCACGTCGCCGTCGACGCCGAGATCGCCGAACTCGTTGATGATCAGCGCGATGCGCTTGCCGTCTGCGTTCTGCAACAGATTGCGGATCATCGTCGTCTTGCCGGCGCCGAGGAACCCGGTGATGACGGTGGCCGGGATCTTGCCGTGGTTGGCTTTGGCGAGTGTCATGGATCAACCCTTCATTTTCAGCGGCAATCCGGCCGCGACAAAGTAAACTTCGGCGGATTTCTCCGCAACGATCTGGTGGAGGCGGCCGGCATGGTCGCGAAAATCGCGCGCCATCCGGTTTTCCGGAACGATGCCAAGGCCGACCTCATTGGAAACGAAGATGAGGCGCGCCCGCGCCTCGGGGAGGAAGGCGGCAAGCGCCGCGAATTCCGCGGCTATGTCGCGCTCTTCCATCATCAGGTTGGTGACCCAAAGCGTCAGGCAATCGACAAGGATCGCGCGAGCCGGATCGTCGATGCGGCGAAGCAAGCCGACGAGATTGAGCGGCTCTTCATGGGTCGTCCAGCCCTTGCCGCGCCGCGTCTCCTGGTGGTGGCGGATGCGATCGCGCATCTCGTCGTCCCAGGCTCGACCCGTGGCGGCGTAATGCAACGGCAGTCCGGAGGCTTCGGCGAGCCTTTCCGCGAAAGAGGATTTGCCGGATCGGGCGCCGCCAAGGACGAGGATCGGTCCGGCGTTGGGAATGGTCATGCGGCCGGCCTCAGTTCACTGACGGCTTCAACCGGAAATGGGCGGGCCCCACGCTCGTCGCGCGTTCGCAAGACAATTTGTAAGCCATGACAACCTCCGTGCTGGCATCGGGGAATGGTCTCCCCTTCGGGCGGAATGCCCTGACAGATGGCAGGTCTCCTGGCTCACGGCGTCACAACCTTCAAGAAGATTGCATTCAAGCGATCGCTGAACACAAGCCTCCGAAAGCCGAACGGGCCCGCCTCGCCTTCCCGGCATATTCGACGTCATGAAAGGCGGACGATTCGTAGAAGAAGAGGCGTCCAGCCCGGCTGATCACGATGCCATGCCAGTGGCTTTTCCGACTTGCCGTCCGATCCGGCGAGACTGCCCCATGCAGCTCGTCCGAAGCAGGCGACATGCCCGATGGCGAACCCTGACCGTTCTACAGTCGCGGGGTCGGCTGTGATAAGGGCGCCCGGCGTGGGTCCGCCCCGTCACATTCCCATTTACTCCCCCGCTCCGCTCCGGCGCGGGGGAACCATCCATTGACGTTAATTATGAAGCGGCACCGGCAAAGTCAATCGACGCCCTGCGACACATCGGCCCCGAAACACGCCAGCAACCATAACGGACAACCGGAAGCGGCCTTCACCGTGTTGCTATTGCCAACGCCGCGTGGAAATCCGACATTCCATGAAACGGCAATTTCATGGAATCGACGATGAACGCCAAGGAACGATCCTTTCTCACCCGCGTGCGCGAGGTCCTGCCGGAACTCCATCCGGCGGAGAGGCGGCTCGGCGACTTCGTCTGCGATTTTCCGGGCGAGATCGCCAGCTATTCCGCGCAGGAACTCGCGGCGCTCGCGCATGTGTCGAAGGCCACCGTGTCGCGCTTCATCCAGCGGCTCGGCTATGAGAACTACGAGGCGGCGCGCCGCCACGCGCGCGCGGACAAGCAGACCGGATCGCGGCTGTTCCTGGCGACGGCCGCTGATTCAGCCGGCGAACAATCGGTTGCCGCGCATGTGGCCCAAGGCGTCGCCAACCTGGAAGCCACATTCCTCGCTATAGCGGAGAGCCAGATAAACGCAGCGTCGCAAGCAATGCTCAAGGCCCGCAAAGTCTGGGTCATCGGCTTTCGCGCCAGCCATTCCTTCGCCACCTATCTTCAGTGGCAATTGACCCAGGTCATCGAAAACATCACCGCCATTCCGGGCGGCGGACAAACGCTCGGCGAGCACCTCGTCAGCTTCTCGGACGAGGACGTTGTCATCGTCTTCGGGCTGCGCCGCCGCATCGCGCTCATGGATAGCCTGCTGGCGCAGGTGGAAAAATCCGGCGCAAAATTGCTGTACATTACCGACGAAGGCGTGCCCTTCCTCGGCCACGCCGCGTGGCATTTCCGCTGCCAGACGCTTGCGCCGGGACCGCTCTTCAACCATGTCTCGGTCATGGCGCTTTGCCACCTGCTGACGACCCGCTGCATCGAACTCGCAGGCGTCGCCGGCCGAAACCGCCTGCGCGGCATCGAGGCGCTGAACGACGCGCTTGAGGAGCTGTGATCGCTCGCTGGCGTGTGTGCCCGGCGCTATGGCCATCATTATAAGAAATTGCGTCGGCGGCGATCGACCTTCTATCCGCGGATGAAACTCGCGTTTCACGCTCATTGGCGCAAAGACTACCTTCCCTCTGGCATTGAGCGAAGATGACCAGAGCACATTGCGTCCGTATGTCCTTGTTACGGCACGTCAAATGCAAATGATCCTTCCATGGGCAAAAATTCGTTATGAAATCCTGGTTTCATGTTGTAACTTAATGAAACTGGGTTTTCATATCTGTTAGCCAACAAGGGGAACAACCATGGCAGCGGAGAATATGGTGCAATCCGGCAAGACCTCGCCGGTCATTCGACAACTGGAGTCAGCTTTCACCAAGATAGGCGTAACGGGAGCGCACAAGCAGATCCTTGCTCTCGTTCTGATCGGTTGCCTGTTCGACAGCTTCGAGCAGAACACGATCGGCGTCGCCGGCCCCATCCTGAAGGAGCATTGGGGGCTCACCGGCACTGACATCGGCTTCCTAAACACCATCACTTTCGGCAGCGCCGCGCTTGGCCGGCTGCTGTCCGGCATCCTCGGCGACCGCTATGGCCGGCGTGTGATGCTGACGGTCAACCTTCTGCTCTTCACGATCGGCTCCGCCGCCTGCGCGCTTGCACCGAATTTCGCGGCGCTCTGCATCGCCCGCGCGATCGTCGGCTTTGGCGTTGGCGGCGAAATCTCGACGGCCGTGACGATGCTGTCCGAATTCTGCTCGCCGAAATTCCGCGGCACGGCGGCCGGTCTCGTCAACGTCGGCGCCGGCGGCTTCGGCAATTTCCTCGCCCCGGCCTTCGGCCTGATGGTCTTCACGCTCTTCCCGGGAGAGAATGGCTGGCGCTGGCTGTTCGCCGCGCTTGCCCTGCCCGCGCTGCTCGCCGTCTTCTATCGTCGCTTCGTGCCGGAGACGCCTCGCTTCCTCGCCTCCCGGAACAAGATCGACGAGGCCAACAAGGTTCTTTCCGTCCTCGCTTCGGGAACGCTCAGGCCCCGCAACCTGGTCGTCCAGGAATATCTGACGAAAGACCACATCCAGGACGAGGCTCCGGCAAAAAGCGATTGGAAGGAACTCTTCCGGGCTCCGTTCCTTGGGCGGACCATTCCCGTCGCAATCGCCATCCTGATGAGCTACGGCGCGCAACTCTCCGTGCTGACGCTCATGCCGATGATCTTCGTTTCGATGGGCTATACGCTTTCCGGCAGCCTGCTCTACAGCATGATCATTCAAAGCGGCAGCGTTCTCGGCGCCATCGCCGCCTCCACCTTCGGCTATTACTTCCCGCGCAAGAAGGTCCTGACGCTGGGCGCCGTGTTTGCCTGCCTGGCGGCGGTCTCGATCGCCTATCTCGGCACCAATATCTATCTCGTCCTGCTGTTCGGCGCCGTCTTCCAGTTCTTCGTGCTGCTGCTCAACACGTCGATCTGGATCTACGCACCGGAGCTCTACCCGACGCGCATCCGCGCCTTCGGCGTCGCGCTCATCCTGGCCACGGGATCGGCGGCGGGCTCCTTCGTGCCGACGATTTCCGGCGCGCTGTTCGACAGCTACGGCATGGTCGGCGTCTTCGCCCTGGCAGCGGCGATGTACGCGGTATTCGCCTTCTGCATCCAGCTCGGTCCGGAGACCTACGGCATGTCGATGGAAGATCTTCAACAACCGGCCGAAGCCGAGCAGCCCAAGGCTGCCCAGCAGCAGGTCCGCGTCGGAGTGGAACTGAGAACGTGACCTCGCACATCCTCCTCATCAATCCCAACAGCTCCCGCGCGTCGAGCGACATGATGGTCTCCATCGCGCGCAAGGCTGCAACCGGGCGCTCGGCCGTGGCAGTTGCCACGGCCGAGCGGAACCCCCTGATGATCGTGACCCCGGAGCAGCTGCGGCTCGCCGCCGCCGAGGTCACCGAGATCGGCTCGAACCACGAGCCCGGCTGCCTCGGCATCATCGTCAGCGCCTTCGGAGATCCGGGCCTCGCCGCGCTCAGAGAACGCGTCGCCGTCCCGGTCGTCGGGATCTGCGAAGCGTCCATGATCGAAGCCTCGCGTGCGGGGCGCAGGTTCGGCGTTGCGACCACGACGCCGGACCTCCTGGAGGCGATCGGTGATCGCGCCCGCGACCTCGGCCTTTGGCACCTTTATACCGGCATTCGCTGTACGCCCGGCGACCCTGTCGCCGTCGCTGCGGACGAAAGATTGCTCAAGCTGTCGCTGGCGGAAGCGGTGCGTGATTGCATCGAAATCGACGGCGCCGAAGCCGTCATAATCGGTGGCGGCCCGCTCGGACAGGCGGCCGAGCAACTGCAGCCGCTCTTTGGAACACCGATCATCGCCCCTATCCCCGCAGCCGTCGAACGGGTCTTCGAACTCATGCAGGTGAACGCTTAAAGGGGCCAGGGAGCCGGATGCCCTATTCAACCAGCGGGAATCCCGCCTTGCGCAGCCCGTCGATGAGATGCGCATAGTGATCGGGATCGACATAGGGCGTGAGGATCTTCCAGTAATGGGCGATGTCGGCCGGTACGTTGGCCATGATTTCCGGAATGAGCTCGCGCGCCTCCTCGTGGTGGCCAAGCTGTCCGAGGCACGCCAGAAGCACGACCCGGTTGAAATAGGCCCGGCGGAGTGAAATGCCGCGTTCCGAGTAATGCAGCGCCTCTTCGTAGTTGCCGAGATGATAGTGGGCAAGCGCCATATGGTTGAGGAATAGATAGGTCAGCGGATCGTGCGGACTGAGCCTCAGGGCCATGTGGAGCGGATCGAGCGCCTCGGCGAAATGTCCCGCGAAAATCCGGGCCCAGCCGAGTCCCATATGCGCGAGCGCCAGGTTGGGATTGAGGTCGATCGCCCGCTGCGCCTCTTCCACGGCCGCAGGCGCTCGGTGCGCCACGAAATGGGCAAGGCACATGGTGTAGTGCGAATAGGGGTCGCGCTCTTCCAGCGCGACAGCACGCTCGGCCGCCGCGTAGAGCTCGGCGCTGTCGCGGTCGACATCGTCGCTGAAGCCGTGGAAGCAGCGTGCGTAGAGCGAGCGGGCGAGCATCATATGCGCGCGGCCGAAATCGGGGTCGAGAGCTATCGCCCGCCGATGCCAGACCAGCGCTTCCTTGAAGTGCTCTGCGGTATCCTGCGCATTGTGCAGCCACGTGCCGCGCATGTGACACTCATAGGCATCGAGGTTGTTGGTGGGACTGAACTGGGCACGCCGGCTCTCCCCGATGAGGATTTCCGGTTCGATGGCGCCGACGACGTTCTGTGTGAGTTCGTCCTGGATGGCGAAGATATCCGCAAGTTCGCGGTCGTAGCGCTGGGCCCAGAGATGGACGCCGGTCTCGGCTTCGATGAGCTGCCCGGTCACGCGCACACGGTTCCCCGCCCGGCGCACGCTGCCCTCGACGATGTAGCGCACGCCAAGATCGCGGCCGACCTGCTTCACATCAACGGCGCGCCCCTTGTAGGCGAAGGACGAGTTGCGGGCGATGACGAAGAACCAGCGGTAGAGCGAAAGTGCGGTGATGATGTCCTCGGTGAGCCCGTCGGCAAAATATTCCTGCTCCGGGTCGCCCGACATGTTGACGAAGGGAAGGACGACGATCGAGGGCTTGTCCGGAAGGACGAGCGGCCCGCCGAGCACGCCGGCATCGACCGGGTCCTCGCGACGCCAGTCGACCCTGTGCACCGGGACTGGACGCGGAATGTTCTTGAGATTCCGGTCGCCAAGGTGAACCACCGGGAAATCGAGCTTGCCCTCGATCTGGTCGTGAAGCGCACCTGAGATGCAGATCCCGCCCGGCAGCGCGACTTCCTGCAGCCGGGCAGCCACATTGACGCCGTCGCCGAGAAGATTGTCGCCGTCGACGACGACATCGCCAAGGTTGAGCCCGATGCGAAACTCCATCCGGTGGTCGGGGGGAAGATCGGCATTGCGGCGATGCAGCACACGCTGGATGGCGACGGCGGCGCGCACGGCCTGCACCGCACTGTGGAACTCCGCCACGACGCTGTCGCCGGCCGAACCGAATATGCGCCCGCCATGTTCGGCGACGAGATCTCGGATCGCGGCGCTATAGGTACCAAGCGTCGCAAGCGCGCCCTCCTCGTCGGCAGCGACGAGCCGGCTGTAACCAGCAACGTCGGCGGCAAGGATCACTGCGAGCTTCCGTTCCACGGGGACAGCCGCTCCTGCGGCGTATGGCCAGGATATTTCAACCGTAGCTTAAATGCCGAAGGCGGAGAAGCAACAAATTGGTAGCTACAGCAGCGCGTCTTGTCAGGCGCGCAAAGGGCGCTGTAGCACTTCGAGTTGGTGCATGATTTCGTCCCTAAATCGGCTACGATTTAAGGAAACATGCAGGTGGCGGCGCCGCGTACTGGTCTCTCCGGCGCTTTGCCGCCGCCTCACCCGGCCCTGTGCTCGCCGCCGAGTAGCCGGTCTAGCCAGGCAGGATCGAGCACCGCTTCGAGCTCGCCGGCGATATCGTCGAGCGCCGCATCCACGGACTGGCGATAGTTACCGCCGCCACCTTCGATGCCAAAGCTCTTGAGCAGAGCCGCCCGGTAGGCGTCGCTGGCGAAAAGCCCGTGGAGGTAGGTGCCCATAATTTTGCCGTCGGCGGACATCGCCCCGTCACGGCGACCGTCTATCGAGACCGGCGCGCGGTCGCAATCGGTGCCCGTTGTCTTGCCGAGATGGATCTCGTAGCCGTCGAGCGGGACGTCATGTTCGAGCGACCAGGCGCGGCTGTTGCGTACGGTCTTTTCCGGCGCCATTTCCGTTTCGACGGCAAGCAGGCCGAGGCCGGCGATCTCGCGCTCACCGCCTTCGATGCCGAGCGGATCGGTGACGCGCGCGCCGAGCATCTGGTAGCCACCGCAGATTCCGATAACCCGGCCCCCGCGCCGCAAGTGACGCTCGAGATCCCCGTCCCAGCCCCCGGCGCGAAAATCCTTGAGGTCGGCAATTGTCGATTTCGAGCCGGGAATGATGACGAGCCCGGCATCGTCCGGAAGCGGCGTGCCGGGCCGGACGAAGACGAGGTCGACTTCCGGCTCGGCGATCAGCGGATCGAGATCGTCGAAATTGGCGATCCGCGACAGGACCGGCACTGCGACCTTCAGTGCCCTGCCGCCGCCGCGCGCGAGCTTTTCGAGCACCACCGAATCCTCGGCCGGCAGCAGCGCGGCACTTTTCAGCCATGGCACCACGCCGAAGCAGGGCCATCCGGTGAAGCGATGAACGGCGGCAATGCCATCGTCGAAGAGAGTTACGTCGCCGCGGAACTTGTTGATGAGATAGCCGCTGACCATGCGCCGATCTTCTTCCGGAAGAATCGCATGCGTGCCGACGAGCGACGCGATGACGCCGCCGCGGTCGATGTCGCCGACAAGCACCACCGGCACACCCGCCCGCGTGGCGAAACCCATGTTGGCGATATCGCCGGCGCGGAGATTGATTTCGGCCGGCGACCCCGCGCCTTCGACGATGACAAGATCCGCGCCGGCGGTGACCAGTTCGAAACTTTCCATCACCGCGCCGATGAGCTTCGGCTTCAGCGCCTGGTATTCCCTGCCCTTCGCCTGACCCGCCACCTTGCCCTGCAGGATGATCTGGCTGCCGATGTTCGATTGCGGCTTCAACAGCACCGGGTTCATATGCACAGAGGACGGCACGCGCGCAGCCAGCGACTGCAGCCATTGCGCCCGGCCGATCTCGCCGCCGTCGTCGGAAACGGCGGCGTTGTTCGACATGTTCTGCGGCTTGAACGGCCTGACCTTCAGCCCGCGATTGGTAGCGAGCCGGCAGAGCCCAGCCACCAATACCGATTTTCCGACATCCGAGCCGGTTCCCTGCAGCATGATCGTCTGTGTCATGCGGCCCCCGTAACATCGAAACCATCGCGCGCAAAGGCCCGTTTTCGACGCGATTCAGCCTCATTTCGCCATGCACAGTCACGGCCCGTTTCGGGCGCTAATGAAGCTTGTTCGAAATTGCGACAAAACTAGCAAAATTGCGACATGCGATGGCGACATTGGCATTTAAATTCCACCCGCTCGCGCCTATATCGACGCCATCGAAACAACCCCGGGCGAGACCCGGACTCCCAAGGTAGAAAGCCATGCTGTTCGTCTTCAGCAAACCCAATTTCGTTCAGATTGCCTGGAACTCCAAGGCGCCGTCTAGCCAATCCCGCGTGCGCAATGTCGAGATGGATGCGCCTCGCGGCCCGCTCGGTTTCATCCGCACGTCCAACATCGGATAATCGGGCGCTTTCCCGCTTCAAGCCGCTTCTTTCGGGGCGGCTTTTTTGTTGTCCGATTTTCAGGGGAATGGTCCATAACGCGAAGACCGCACCCGACCTCCTGCGAGGGGATGCGGCCGCCAGAATAACGCATGGTCTCTCCGGCACAACACACCGGAAATCGCTGCACTACTCAGAACGCGGAATGTTGCAGGTCCGGTACGCAACACCTGATCCGGACCTGCGGCAGTCGCCCGCCGCAGGCAAACAATTAGCCTGACATCGTTACCGGATGGTTATTGATCATTTAAGCAATGGTGAATCGCGGATTTTTTTGATTTTTTTTCGAGACATTCTCGGGCGGATACCCGGACGCAATCGCGACAGGAAACGTCCCGATTGAAGCAGGATCACAGGAGACGCAGTTCCCCGAGCCGCATTTTGCGGCAATTTTGTCGTAAATGCTCAATTTGCGGCCAGACCGGCAAGAAAGCGCACGCAAGACGGCGAGACCGTTCGACACGACAGGTCGATTGAAGAGGTTGATTTCTCTTCGGGAATACTTAGGCTGCCAGAGCGGTGAAGAGGAGATCCGGCCGACGACAGGGTTCCGCGGCCAGGATTGGAAAGAACTCCCACACTGCCGCAGCGGGGCGTGATTTTGGCCTTCCGGTGCCGAACCTCAGGCTGCTTACTGAATAATCGGGTGTCGGGCGGCAGTAAACCTGCGGCACCCTCGATCGTTGGCTGCACAAAGACTGGGAGGTCTTGCAAACATGAAGAAGCTCCTCGCGTCCACCTTTCTCGCCGTGGGCCTTTACGCCGTGGCGGGCTCGGCGCAAGCCGCGGAATGCGGCGAAGTCAGCATTGCGGAAATGAATTGGGCCTCGGCGGGCGTCGCCGCCCATGTCGACAAGTTCATCCTCGAAAACGGATATGGTTGCACCGTGGAGCTCGTCACCGGCGACACGATGCCGACCTTCGCCTCGATGAACGAGAAAGCGCAGCCCGACATGGCGCCGGAACTCTGGGTCAACGCCGTGCGCACGCCCCTCGACGCAGCGATCAAGGAAGGCCGCCTTATCCAGGCCGCGCCCCTGTTGAGCGAAGGCGGCGTCGAAGGATGGTGGATACCGAAGTTCCTCGCCGACGCGCACCCGGACATCAAGACAGTGCAGGACGCTCTGAAGCATCCGGACCTGTTCCCGGCACCGGAAAATCCGTCCACCGCCGCAATCCACAATTGCCCCTCCGGATGGAACTGCCAGGTCTCGACCGCCAATCTCTTCAAGGCGCTGGAAGCCGAAAAGGCCGGATTCGAGCTGGTCGATACCGGCTCGACCGCCGGCCTGGACGGCTCCATTGCCAATGCCTTCGAGAAGAAGACCGGCTGGCTCGGCTACTATTGGGCTCCGACCGCCATACTTGGCAAATATGAAATGACCCGCCTCTCCTTCGGCGTCGACCACGACAAGAAGGAGTGGGACGCCTGCACCGCCGTTCCCGATTGCCCGAACCCGAAGGTCAATTCCTATCCGGTCTCGGACGTCTACACGGTCGTGACGAAGTCCTTCGCGGATAAGGCCAGCGTCGCCATGGACTACGTCAAGGTACGCAAGTGGGATAACGGCACGGTGAACAAGGTTCTGGCATGGATGGACCAGAATCAGGGCACCAACGAGGACGCGGCCAAGCACTTCCTCGAGGAGTTTCCCGACATGTGGACGCAGTGGGTCAGTCCCGAGGTGGCCGAGAAGGTCAAGTTAGCCCTCTGACAAGAAGGCCGCGGTGGACGGCTGCCGGACATCCGGCCGCCGCGCCCCGCGCCTCGGAAGGCAATTGCGCGCTCATTGAGCTAACAGCGGCGAAGTGCTTGCTCTAACGTCGCAAACAGTAAAGCGGCAATGTCGTTCCGCTGTCACATTTCTCGCGCCGGGACACTTAAGAGGTCACGAGCAAGTCTGCGCAGGGCGACCGCATTGCGGCATCCCAAGACGCAGCCGGCGATATAAGACTTCCGGCCGGAAGGGGGAAAAAATGGCTATCTGCAGTTTCTTGCCGGAACTGCTCTGCAAGTTCCCGGCCATCGACGATGGCACTATCCGCATGGCGCGCAAGAGCGTCGACGACGGATTCAAGGGATTCGTGCGCAGCTATGGCGATGCGATCGACACAGTGGTCCAACCATTGCAATGGTTTCTGAACTACCTGGAACGGGCCTTCGTCAGTTCGCCCTGGATCCTGATACTGATTATCATGGTTGCCATCGTCTATCTCGGCAGCCGCAACGTGAAGATCACCACTGGCACGGCGTTGTCGATGGTGCTGATCGGGCTTGTCGGGCTCTGGAACGACACGATGATCACGCTCGCCATGGTTACGGTCTGTACCCTGATTTCGATCGTGATCGGCATCCCGATCGGCATCCTGATGGCCCGCTCCGACCGTGTGCAGGCCTTCGTCAATCCGATCCTCGATGTCATGCAGACGATGCCGAGCTTCGTCTATCTCATTCCGGTGGTGATGATCTTCGGGATCGGCAAGGTGCCCGGGCTGATCGCCGTCGTCATCTACGCCGTGCCGCCGATGATCCGGCTTACCAATCTCGGCATCCGGCTCGTCGACAAGGAAGTGCTGGAGGCCGCCGACGCCTTCGGCTCATCCGCCTGGCAGAAACTGAGGAACGTGCAGATGCCGCTGGCGCTGCCGACCATCATGGCCGGCATCAACCAGACGATCATGATGTCGCTGGCAATGGTCGTCGTCGCTTCGATGATCGGCGTCGGCGGGCTCGGCAAGAACGTGCTCCAGGCGATCGCCAACCAGTTCTTCACCGTCGGATTCCTTAACGGCTTTGCCCTCGTCGGCATCGCCATCATTTTCGATCGTACCAGCCAGGCCTTCGGAAGGCGGCTGCAAAAGCACTCGGAGGTTATTCATGGCTAGTCACGCAATCGAGGTGAAAAACCTCTACAAAATCTTCGGCCCGCGCGGCGAGGAATATGTCGATGTCGTCAAGAAGGGCATGGGCAAGGCCGAACTCAACGAGAAGCACGGTCATGTGCTCGGCCTGCAGGACATCAATATCCTGATGCCTGGCGGCTGCATCACCGTTGTCATGGGACTTTCCGGTTCCGGCAAGTCGACGCTGATTCGTCACATCAACCGGCTGATCGATCCGACGGCGGGCGAAGTGCTCTATGACGGCACCGACGTCTGCAAGATGAACGAAAACGACCTTCGCCAATTCCGCCGCCACAAGACGGCAATGGTGTTCCAGAAGTTCGCGCTGCTGCCGCACCGCACCGTCCTCGAAAACACCGTCTACGGCCTGGAGATCCAAGGTATCGAGCGGCGCGAAAGCGAAAAGCGGGCGCGCGGCTGGATCGAGCGCGTCGGCCTCAAGGGGTTCGAAAACCACTATCCGAACCAGCTTTCGGGCGGCATGCAGCAGCGCGTGGGCCTGGCCCGCGCGCTCACCAACGACGCCGACATCCTGCTGATGGACGAGGCCTATTCGGCGCTCGATCCGCTGATCCGCATGGACATGCAGACGGTGCTGCTCGATCTGCAGAAGGAACTGAAAAAGACGGTCGTCTTCATCACGCACGACCTCGACGAAGCGCTGAGGCTCGGTGACAAGATCGCGATCCTGCGCGACGGCCGCGTCGTTCAGCAGGGTACCGGTCAGCAGATCGTGCTTTCGCCAGCGGACGACTATATCACCGCCTTCGTCAAGGAAGTGAACCGCGGCCGCGTCGTGCATGTTGAGACGATCATGCGGCCGCTCTCCGGCAATCCGGAGGGCGTGTCGCTGACGGTCGGTACGGTTCTCGAAGCGGCTGCGCGGACGATGACCGGCGCGCACGTAGCCACGGGCCACGTCGTCGATGAGAACGGGAGAGCGATCGGCGCGATCGACCTCCAGGCGATCATCGCTGCCATGGTGACGCCGACGAGCCACACAGACCGCCAGGCGGCATAGGCCGGAACTGTGGTTCACCGCACGCACGAAGGGCGCTCGCGAGGGCGCCCTTTTTCCTGCTGCCCCTCCGACCCGCTACGCAGCCGACTTGAGCTTGCCGCTACTGCATGATTCCTTAGATCGGAATCGATTTAAGGATAAAGTCATGCAGCAATTCAAAGCGTTACAGCGACCTTTGCGCGTCTGAAAAGACGCGCGGCGCCGTAATGAAGCGGAACTCCTGCGTCTTGCCGCCATAGCCATAGGCCGCGGCGGACACCTCATGGACGAGCACATAGCTCTCCGGATGGACCTCTCCGAGAAGCTTGCCGAAGGCACCGTAGATCGCTTCGATGTAGTCGGCGATTTCCTGCTTGGTATTGGTGCCGTCGACGACCTTGATGTCCAGCCAGAAGCTGCTGGTCTCCTGCAACGCGATCGACTTTCCGCCGGCAAACCAGTGCTGCGAGTCGACATAACCGACCGCAACCGCGGTGACGGTTGGGTCCTTGCGCAGGTGCGCTTGTGTCAGTTTGCTGACCTCTGCCGCGATCCTTGCAGACATTTCCGGATCCGGACGTCCCGTGACGGTGACATTGATGATGGGCATGGCAAGCTCCTTTCGAGTTGTTTTTCACGTTCAGCTTGCCATCACCAACACATCAATAAAATCAAATTGTGTTGGATATATACTTCGATATCATCGAAGCATGAATGCCATCGATCCCGATCTCCTGCGCACATTCCTCGCCTTCGCCGATGGCGGTTCGCTTGCCCGCGCCGCAGCGGCAGTCAACCGCTCCCCCTCCGCCGTGACGGCGCAGATGCAGCGCCTCGAAACGCTGATCGGCGAACCGCTTCTGGCGCCGGCCGGGCGCGGACGCGCGCTGACACCGGTCGGCGAGGAACTCGTGGATCACGCCCGCCGCATCCTCGACGCGCATCGCGATGCCTGGCTCAGCCTCCGGGGCGCGCGCGCCGACGGACGGATCTCGCTCGGCAGCACGCAGGATTTTGCCGATACGATGCTGCCCGACCTCTTGCGCCGCTTCGCCCGCTCGCATCCGCGCGTTCGCCTCGACCTCAGGATCGGCAGGTCGAAGGAACTGACGACGGCCTTCGATCAGGGCCAGGTCGACATTCTGCTCACCATGCGACAGGCGCCCGCGGCCAACGAACTGCTCGTGCTGAAAGAAGAGATGATCTGGCTTTGCGCCGACGGGGGACTGGCAACGGTCGACGCGGAAGTGCCGCTGGCCGTGCTCGATCCGCCCTGCGGGTTTCGGGCAGCGGCGATCTCTGCACTCGAGGCGGCAGGCCGCCCCTTCCGGATCGCGGCAACAAGCCCGAGCCTTTCGGGCCTGCGCGCCGCCGTTATGAGCGGCATCGCCTTCACGACGCGCACGGCGCGGTTTCTGGGGCCGGGAATAGAGCGCGCACCCGCACATCTCGACCTGCCGCGCCTGCCCGCGGCCGAATTCAGCCTGCGCCTGCGAACGCACGCGGACAAGCCCGTGGCGGATCTCGCCGCTCTTCTGGCGGACGAACTGGCACAGAGAGGCGAGCCGACCCGACGATGACATGCGCCGGGTCCATGCAAGGCGACACCGTGCCTATTTACCCGATGACGATACGGAAAGCTTCGCCATCACCTCGTCGAGATTGAAGCTTGCCGGTCTTTGCCGGATCGGGAACTCCTTGAAGCTTTCGATCCATCTCGCAACGAGCGCCTGCGATGGAACCAGGATGAAGGCGCGCTCCGCCATCCACCTGTCATATTCGAACGACTCGTTGCCGCGCTCGAAGGGGTCGGCGCGCATGTTGAAGATCCAGGGGACGCGCAGATTGGTGAACTCCCTTTGCCAGACCCCGATACCGGTGTGCTCCTGGACCTTGAAGTTGACTTTCCAATCCAGCGCGCGAATCGCCACCAGTTCACCGTCATCGTTCCAGTAGAGGAATTCCCGTCGGGGCGAATCCGTTACCTCGCCGCGGAAGAACGGCATGAGGTTGTAGCCGTCGAGATGAACCTTGAAGGTCTTGGCACCCGCCTGATAACCCCCCAGGCATTTGGCCACGATATCCGGCTCGCCGGCAGCAGCGCAGAATGTTGGTATCAGGTCGTAGTGCGAGAACGGCTCGTTGTAGATGGTGCCGGGCTTGATCACACCGGGCCAACGAATGCACATCGGCACGCGGAAACCGCCTTCCCAGTTGGTCGCCTTCGCGCCGCGGAACGGCGTTGTGCCGCCGTCCGGCCAACTCATCACCTCGGCGCCGTTGTCGGTGGTATAGATGACGATCGTGTTTTCGGTGACGCCGAGATCGTCGAGCTTCTTAAGCAATTGCCCGACGTGGCCGTCATGCTCCACCATGCCGTCAGGATACAGTCCCTTGCCGGTCTTGCCCTCAGACTCGGGCTTCAGGTGGGTGAAGATATGCATGCGTGTTGAGTTGAAGTCGCAGAACCAGGGCTTCTGGGCGTTCTGCTGGCGGTCGATGAAATTCAACGCGGCGGCAAGGAATTCCTGGTCCACCGTTTCCATGCGTTTCTTCGCCAGCGCGCCCGTATCCTCGATCCGGCCGTCGGCATAGGAGTGGATGACGCCGCGCGGGCCGAAGCGTTTGCGGAATTCCGGGTTCTTCGGGTAGTCGGGATTTTCCGGCTCCTCCTCCGCATTCAAATGGTAGAGATTGCCGAAGAACTCGTCGAAGCCATGATTGGTCGGCAGAAACTCGTCCTTGTCGCCCAAATGGTTCTTGCCGAATTGGCCGGTCGCATACCCGAGCGCCTTCAGGAATTCCGCGACCGTCGGGTCCTCGGGCTGCAGGCCGACATCGGCGCCGGGCAGGCCCACCTTGGTCAGGCCGGTGCGGATCGGCGACTGCCCGGTGATGAAGGCCGCGCGTCCCGCCGTGCAGCTCTGCTCTCCGTACCAGTCGGTGAACATCGCACCTTCATTGCCGATCCGGTCGATGTTCGGCGTCCGGTATCCCATCATGCCGCGGTGGTAGATGCTCGGATTGTACCAGCCGATGTCGTCACCCATGATCATGAGAATGTTCGGCTTGGCCCCACCGGCGGCCGGTTGCGCCGCCTGCTGTGCCCTGACGGATGTCGCAAGACCTGGCGCGGACAGGGCGGCTGCGGCAAGCGCGGTCCCGGTCAGGAGCACGTCACGACGGCTGAGCCCCTGCTCTGAGCGAGTATCGCCCTTGCCTTTTTCAGATGCTGACGTTTCCTGCATCGTTCAATCCTCCCTGGAGTGAAGCACCCCGCCTCCAGGCGGAGGCACTGCAAGTCGCTAAGCTACGCGCGTTTGAGACTATCAGAGCGATGTGAGCACGCCGCTGAGGCGCGCCGATCGGTCAGATATCGACGAGCAGACGGTCTCACCGGGCCGGTCGCCGCACAAATACGTAACGGTTACGACCGTTTGAATGGACCGGTCGACGGCGCTGGTGGGCGTCGGCTACCGACTTTTCCGGCATGTTCCGGCAAAGTCTGTTGCAATCACATAAAGATATCTTTATATCTTATTGCAATTTCATTCAGCCGGGAAAAACCGATGTCCGCTTCCGCCAATGCCCTTTCCGATCTCCTTGCCCAGAAGGGCGTCCTGCTTGCCGACGGCGCGACCGGGACGTCGCTCTTTGCCATGGGGCTCGAAGCCGGCGAAGCGCCGGAGCTCTGGAACGAGGCCAAGCCGGAAAACATCACCAAGCTGCATCAGGATTTCGTCGATGCCGGCGCCGACATCATCCTCACCAACTCCTTCGGCGGCACGCGCCATCGCCTGAAACTGCACCAGGCCGAGGACCGCGTCCATGCGCTGAACAAGCGCGCAGCCGAAATCGCTCGCGCCGTTGCCGACAAGGCGCCGCGCAAGGTCATCACCGCCGGCTCCGTCGGCCCGACCGGCGAACTCCTGATCCCGCTCGGCGCGCTTTCTTATGAGGATGCCGTTGCGGCCTTTGCCGAGCAGATCGAAGGCCTGAAGGCGGGCGGCGCGGAAGTCGCCTGGATCGAGACGATGTCCTCGCCGGACGAAATCCGCGCTGCGGCGGAAGCGGCCACCAAGGTGGGCCTCGCTTACGTCTATACCGGCTCGTTCGATACCGCCGGCAAGACGATGATGGGTCTCCACCCCAAGGACATTCACGCGGTCGCCGGCGATATCGGTGAGGGCCCGGTCGCGGTCGGCGCCAATTGCGGCGTCGGCGCGTCCGACATCCTGTCTTCGCTGCTCGACATGACCGCCGCGGCCCCGGAAGCGACCGTCGTCGTCAAGGGCAATTGCGGCATTCCGGAATTCCGCGGCTCCGAGATCCATTACTCCGGCACCCCGCCGCTGATGGCGGAATATGTGCGGCTGGCGGTCGACGCCGGCGCGAAGATCATCGGCGGCTGCTGCGGCACCTCCTGCAACCATCTCGCCGCGATGCGCCTCGCGCTCGACAATCACGCGAAAGGCGAACGCCCGACGCTCGACGTCATCGTCGAGAAGATCGGCCCCTTCCGCAACAAGACCGCCGCCGAAGGCGCCTCCGCACCGCCCCGTGAACGCGGCAGCCGCCGCCGGGCCTGAGACTGCCAAACTGCGCAGCACGAAACGACAAACGCTCCGGTGCGGTATGCCCCGGAGCGTTTTTCATTTGCTTGTCATGCGAAAGATCGGGCGCCGCGACGTGCAGCACTGTCACGAAGACAGGCGTCGAACCCCAGCCTCCGTATTCTTCGCCTCGCTTGCAGACTGCTGGCGCCTGCCCTATCCCCAAGAGAGTTTCGATTCGAGGGAGACGATCCATGAGCGCCGGACCAGCCGCCTTTCCGGATAGGGACACGACCGCCGCCAAGCTTTCGAGCTTCGACGAGGCCGACCAAGCCTTCGTCAAGCTTCTGATGGAAAACACCGAGCAGGACGAGAACCTGTTGGAAGGCCTGCAGCGCCATCTCGACCTCGCCGCCGAGGCCCGGTTCCTGAATTCGCTGAAGCTTGAAAAGCTCGGCGAGTGGCTCGGCAACGAGGCGCCCGCCCGCCTGCAGATGCGCCTGATAGAAGCCGCCCGCTCCAGCCAGCATCCGGCCTATCAAGCGTTCAAGAACGGATTGACGAGATCCGGCGGCCTGCAACGCGCTTTTCCAACGGTTTGATAGAGTGTGATCCCCGACGCGCGAAAGGCCTGGTAACCAGCTCGGCTGTGTGTCTCGTGCTCATGGAGGCGCAGATCTGGCCGGATCGTAACTAAATATTACCAGAGAGATCGGAAATGGCAGCATCCACCTGTCATCTGGAAAATGACGTCTGATGCTCAGCACTCTTCCATCTTCCGAAGAGATCCATATCTCGGAAATCGCACGATACGGAAAATGCCGCCAGACAGCTGAGTAGCGAATAATCTGCGGAGTCGCGTTTTTCTGTTGCGGTAGAAGCTTGCAGGAATTCCATACGGGACCCTGCTCTTCTACAGTTGACACGTCTGCTCTGCTGTATCGCTGCCACTTCGCAGAGAATGAGTACTTCTCATACACGAGGGATTCCATGACACGTATCTCTTGGTGCGCCTTCAATGTGCCATCGGCCTTCACATTGTAGAGCACTGCTGAATAGAACGGGCCATTCTTGGTCTTGAGATAGGCTCGGTTTACCGCCTTACAGGAAACATCCTCTCTCCAAGCGTCCTCAGAGGAGGCTGGCTCCGCGGTCCATTCCCGTTCGCGCTTGAGCGTCTGGCTGGCTGGCAACAAAGCCTTCGGCGGAGTGTGGTTCATGACTGCCGCTCCGCCATACACGGCCGAACTGAGAAGTGCCGGTAGTAAGCTGGAAATAAACGCAGATAGCACAGTGTTGGCCGATGACTGTTGATGAAGCTTGACGCCTCCATAAGTTGCAATGATCGCCAGGCCCGTCAAGCTGCAGCTTCATGAAGTTCTTGATATTTGCCGCTTAGTTGTCGGAGTTTGATCCCGTGCGCCGCGGCTACTCCTTGGCGCCGGAAAGCCCCTTCGCCAGCCGCACCAGATTAACGAATTCGGCACGGTAGCCGAAGGGGTCGGCCCCCTTGGCGCCGGCCGCAAGATCGGCGACCGCGGTGTAGGAATAGCCGGAAAGCGCCGTATTTCCTGCAAGCTTCTGACCGAAGGCGGCGACGGCCGCGGAGAATCGGACGTCCGCAGACGCTTCGGCGAGCGACGGCACTGCATTCGCCTCCGTGACTGGTGTGGTGATCAACTCGCTCTTGTCGCTGTCCGGCTTCTTGTAGCGGATCTTGAGATAGGCGAGTTCGCCCGAATGCGCTGTCGCATCCGCTGCCGGTTTCTCCGCGGTCGCATAGCGCAGGTCGTCGTTGAGGACCGCCGGACTTCCCTTCGGCGTCACCTCATAGATCGCGGTGACGCTGTGGCCCGAGCCGATATCGCCGGCATCCACCCGGTCGTTGTTGAAATCCTCGCGTTTCAGTGCCCGGGTCTCGTAGCCGATGAGGCGATACTCGGCGATTGCCGCCGGATTGAACTCCACCTGCGGCTTGACGTCCTTGGCGATCGGGAAGAGCGACGAGCCCGCCTCCTCGACCAAGGTTTTCTGGGCTTCGGCAAGGGTGTCGATATAGGTGGCAACGCCGTTGCCGTTCTGGGCGATCGCCTGCATAAGCGCGTCGTTGTAGTTGCCGCGGCCGAAGCCGAGCACCGAGAGGAAGATGCCCGTCTTGCGCCTTTCCTCGACCAGCCGCTTCAGTTCCTCGTCGCTCGACGGGCCGACATTGAAGTCACCGTCGGTGGCCAGCAGGATGCGGTTGACGCCGCCCTTGACGCGAGCCTTTTCGGCCAGCCGGTACGCCGCGTCGATGCCGGCAGCGCCGGCCGTCGAGCCGCCCGGTGTCACCGTATCGATCGCTGCGAGGATCTTCGCCTTGTCCTTGACCGCCGTCGGCTCGAGTACGGTGCCGGCATTGCCGGCATAGGTGACGATCGACACTGTGTCCTCGGGCTTGAGCTTGTCGACGAGCAGCCGGAAAGCATTCTTTAAAAGCGGCAGCTTGTACGGCTCATCCATGGAGCCGGAAACGTCGATCAGGAACACGAGGTTGGCTTTCGGCGCCTCCGCAGGCACGACCTCATAGCCCTTGATCGCCACATGCATCAAGCGCGTGCCCGCGTTCCAAGGGGTCGGCGTGACGGTGACCGTCGCCTTGAACGGTTCCGCGGCCGACGTCGGGCGCGGCCAGTCATAGGGGAAGTAGTTGACCATCTCCTCGACGCGCACGGCCTCGGGCCTGGGCATCTCGCCCGCCATCAGCGAGCGGCGGACGAAGGAGTAGGAGGCCGTGTCGACATCGACGGAAAAGGTCGAGACCGGCTCGCTCGCCACACTCTTCACCGGATTGGCATCGGCGTTGCCGAAGCGCTCGCGATTCTCGACCAGCGGCGGAAGAAAGTCGCCCGGTGTCGTCGGCGCCGGCATGATCTCCATACGTCCCCGCGCCGCAAAGCCGACCGTCCCGCCGAGCGTACTTATGGGGGCCGCCGCATCGGGGGCCATTCGGCTCGCCATCGCGTCGGCTTCCGCGGCCGCCGGCGCCTCGGTTTTCATCTCTTCCGCAATTTTTGCAGCGGCCTGTGCTGGCTGCGAGCGGGCAAGCGGCGCGACGCTGTCCGCGACCGGCTTCGATTCAGTCTTCGCAGTGATCTCGGTTTCTTGTGTGGACGGCGCGTTGCTGCGGACGAATTCCAGCGTCAGGAAGGCAGCGGCGGGCACGACGATAAGTGTTGCCAGCGCCGATCCGGCAAGCAATTTCCGGTTCATGATGGGGCTCCATACCCGGTTGAGGATGGAGCTTGGACGACCGGGCATTGCTGTTCCTTGGGCGACGCTCGAATTTTCCGCCGTGTCATAGGCTTCCATAGCCGCAGCCAGCGCGCCCGCCCGCGCCTCACTCGAAGGTGTCGGCGGCAGCTTTCCGGCCAGCGTTTCAAATTCATCGGTCATGATCACACAGCCTCCTTGCCGAGCAATATCCGCAGGCGCTTGCGCGCCTCATGGACATGCCAGGAGATGGTTGCTTCCGAGCAGCCGAGCACGTCTGCCGCCGCGGCATGGCTCAGGCCTTCGGCGTAGACGAGCAGGACGGCATCGCTTTGTTTCTCCGGCAACGTCCGGACCGCTGTCCAGAGCGCCTCCTGCCGGTCCTCGTCCTCGCCGCCCGGTGTGCCCTGCGCCGCTTGATCCGACGCATAGGCTGCAAGCTTTCGCTCGTCGCGCACGCGACGGCGGCGCTGGTCGCGCGCGGCATTGAGCGTCAGGGTGTAGAGCCAGGTGCGGAAACGGCTGGTGCCACGAAAGCCGCGGATCGCGGAACCGAGGCGAATGCAGACATCCTGCGCGATATCCTCCGCGTCGGTCACGTTACCGGCCCAGCGCCAGGCAACAGCGTGGACGAAATCATAGTGGCGCTCGACCAGGAGGCTGAACGCCTCCCTGTCGCCCCTCACCGCCCTTTCAACGAGTTCCGCGTCCAAGTCCGTGCCCGCTTTCGACCTGTTTACCCGTTAGACGTCCGCTAGTAGCCATTCCTTGGGGCACCCGAAAAAAAATTATCGCGGGAACGAATCGACGACGGCGATGATCGGCCCGAGTGGAAACAGCCGGTCGTGGCGGTTGATCTCCGGCGCATAGAGGCTGGAAATCGTGCCATCGAGAAAGAGCGCATTCGGGCAATCGAGCGCGTCGCGAAACAGCGTCGCGAAATCGTGAAAGCGCACCGGGCGCTTTGACACCACGAAAACGACCTCGCCCGAAGTCGTCACGCCGACGCCGTTGCGGGTTTTCAAACTGTCGCTATTCGGCAGGAAGCGCGGATGGAGCGCCCCGTCGATCACCAGCATCGGGCCGGACTGTGTCGCAAAGCGCGGCTTGATGCTCGCGGCGCGATAGGCTTCCGCCGCCATCACCCCCGCCTTGCCGTCCCCGACATAGAAGACGCCGTTCGGCAACAGATGGAAATTGCCCCAGCCGGAATTGGTGTTGAGCGGCGCCTGCTCCACCCCTTCTTCGACATGCAGGCCGACCGGTGACAGGTCCTCGTGGTACATGCCACCATTCATGGCGAAGACGATATATTTGTCGCGGTGGCGCAGTTCGAGCGACAGCGCCTTGAAGGATTTGAACGGCACGCCCGCCTGGTCCTTGTTGTAGAGGCGGATGTCGCTTGCGGCCGGATCGAACGAGCAGACGATGTAGTCCTCGCCGAGGTGGGTGACGCTACGGCAGGCGGCGTCTATGGGTCCGGCCAGTGCCGGCTCGGCAAAACCCGCCGTGAGAATGGCAGCACCGACAAGGAAGGCTTTCGAAAACGACGGCATGGTTCGCGACTCGAAGCGGATCGTGACGTAGCATCGCATGGATTGCGGCGAAAATTGATGCTTGCGTTCGCGATCGCGGAAAGCCCCTCATCCGCCTGCCGGCACCTTCTCCCCGCAAGCGAGGCGAAGGGACTCGCCGTGCCCCTCGGCCAGCTAGCCGAACTGGAAGAAGGGACGAACCGCCCTCTTAAGTCCCTTCTCTCCGCCTGCGGGGAGAGGGTCAGTCCTCGGTTTAAACCCGAGGAGAGGGGCAATCCGGGTCGGCTACAAACTCAGCGCCGCCATGTGGAAACTGAGTTGCGCATCCGGGTAGCGATAGTCTCGCCCCGCCGGACAGGCATCGCGCGAAAGGCACCCGCGCGCGAGGCATCCGCCCACCCCCTCCTCGGATCTCAGATGCGCGCGACAGCGGCCGACATCGAATGCCGCGGCAGCCAAGGCATCAGCCGGACAGGCGGAGATGCACGGTTTTTCGACACAAGCGTCGCAAGGATGGCCGGCTGAAACTTGCCCCGTCTGCGGCAGGACCCAATCGAGGCCGAGCGCTCCCCGATACCCGTGCCAGAGGCCGTACTGCGGGTGGATAAGGATCCCGAGCGGCGAAGCCTTCAGCCTCTCGGCCCGCATTGCCCACTGCTGAAAGGGCTGCCACGGCGGATCGGAAGGGAAATAGGCGATAGCGCCGGCCGCGTCCGCGACAGGCCGGATCACCTGCTTCGACCAGTTGTCGAGCGGATCGGTACCGCCGCCGTCCGGTTCACACTGCCTCCAGCGGCTGAAAGACTCCCACAGCGAGCCGCCGATATTGCCGATGAGCACGACGCTCGCGGCCGGCGTGCCGTCCGCGAGCATCGGAGCGGCCTCGCCGCCGGCAAAATTCACGGTGCCGCGCAAAAAAAGACCGTGCGGCGCGAGCGCCGCACGGATTGTTTCAAGCAATTGGTCCGCCGATGGAACCGTCATTTCGGTTTCGGCCCCTGTAGTTCGTAATGCGGGCGCCAGACCTCCTTCTGGATCATGTCGGCCACCTGCGCCGCGCCGCCTTGCTCCCTGGCTCGCTCGGGAGCCTTTCAGGTGAAGGCGTCCGGCATGGAGTCCTTGCGCTTGGCAATGTACTCCTTCAGAGCGTCGTCGATCGCCGGATCGAGGTACGGTGCCTCATAGTGTTCGAGCCAGGTGCGGGCCAGCGCATTGGCGCGCTGTTCGATCCGCTTCTCGCCTTCGATTTCCCACTGCTCGAAGGAATTGTTGTCGGCGAGCGGCGAGCGGTAGAAGGCCGTCTGGAAGTTCGCCTGCGTGTGGGCGCAGCCGAGATAGTGGCTGCCCGGCCCGACCTCGCGAATCGCGTCCAGCGCCTGGGCGTTTTCGGAAAGGTCCACGCCTTCGGCCATCTTCTGCATCATGCCGAGCTGATCCTGGTCGATCATGAATTTCTCGTAGGACGAGACGAGACCGCCTTCGAGCCAGCCGGCCGCGTGCAGCACGAAGTTGGTGCCCGCAAGCAGCGTCATGTTGAGCGTGTTGGCCGATTCGTGCGCGGCCTGCGCATCGGGAACCTTGGAGCCGCAGAGCGAACCGCCTGTACGGAACGGCAGGCCGAGGCGGCGGGCAAGCTGCGCTGCGCCGTAGGAAACGAGCGACGGCTCCGGCGTACCGAAAGTCGGCGCGCCCGACTGCATCGAGATCGACGCCGCGAAAGTGCCGAACAGCACCGGCGCACCCTTGCGGATGAGCTGGGTGAAGGAGGCGCCCGCAAGCACTTCGGCAAGGATCTGCGTCAGCGTGCCGGCGACGGTGACCGGGCTCATCGCGCCCGACAGAATGAACGGCGAAAGCACGCAGGCCTGGTTGTGGCGTGCATAGACCTTGAGCGCGCCCACCATGGTCTCGTCGAAAACCATCGGCGAGTTGGCGTTGATGAGGTTCAACGTCACTGTATTCTTCTCGACGAAATCATCGCCGAAAACGATCTTCGCCATCGCGATCGTGTCTTCGGCGCGTTCCGGCGCCGTGACCGAGCCCATGAATGGCTTGTCGGAATATTTGATATGGCTGTAGACCATATCGAGATGGCGCTTGTTGACCGGGATGTCGACCGGCTCGCAGACAGTGCCGCCGGACGAATGCATCGACGGCGCCATGTAGGCAAGCTTCACGAAATTGCGGAAGTCTTCGATTGTCGCATAACGGCGGTTGCCTTCGAGGTCGCGCACGAAGGGCGGGCCGTAGACCGGTGCAAAGATGGTTGCCTTGCCGCCGACATGCGCACTGCGCTCAGGATTGCGCGCATGCCAGGTGAAGTCCGACGGAGCGGTCTTCAGAAGTTCGCGGCAGAGCCCCTTCGGGAAATGGACGCGCTGGCCGCGCACGTCGGCGCCGGCTGCCTTCCAGAGATCGAGCGCTTCGGCATCATCGCGAAATTCGATGCCGATTTCCTCGAGCACGGTGTCGGCGTTGCGCTCGATGAGCTGCAGGCCTTCCTCGTCGAGCACTTCGTATTCGCGAATCCTGCGCTGGATATAGGGCAGAGACGGTCCCGGGCCGCCGCCGGTGCGGGATGCACGGCGCGCCGCCGCTCCCCGTCCTTCGCCACGCGCACGGCGTCCGCCGCCTTCAACCGCGCCTTGATCTGTCACGTCGCTCATTCGCTCATTCCTCTCCCGCCGCGCCTTTCTGGCTCTCCAAGGGACGCGGCAACGCTTTGATTAAGTGGCGCATATTTCTTCCGAAGGTCGAGACCAATGGTCGAAGCCATGCACCGGGATCGATTTTGGGCTAATGCTACCAAGCCGCCGAACCGGTACGGGTCTCAATGCGCCAACACGTGGCGCATCTCAGACACTCAACCTTGAGATCCGTCAAGGATCGACAGGGCCCAGGAATGGGCGCGGCGCACAACAAAAAACTTGTCCGAAGCCAATGTCGCCAAATGTAACATCTTGAACTGTTGCAGAATTTTACCGTGCACCCGATTCCGAATGCGGCTTTAATGCGGTAGGACTATGAAAGCGCGGACGAACCGGCGGCGCCGTCGCTTTTCATCATATGCGACGTCGCTTTCAAAAAGAGATTTTTAGGTTTGGACCGCTAAGGATGGGCAACGCGTCCGGATCGTGCCCGACCGAGCCAGATCACCGCGAAGACTACCGTGCCAGGAACCGAGGAACCCTAATATGGCAGACGATGAAATCATTCTCGCGGACCTTTCCGACGAGGAACTCGTGCAGCAGATGCATGACGACCTTTACGACGGTCTCAAGGAGGAAATCGAGGAAGGGACTCGAATCCTTCTCGAACGGGGCTGGACGCCCTACGACATCCTGACCCAGGCGCTCGTCGAGGGCATGCGCATCGTCGGTATCGACTTCCGCGACGGCATTCTCTTCGTTCCGGAAGTTCTGCTTTCGGCCAACGCGATGAAGGCCGGCATGTTCATCCTCCGTCCTCTGCTCGCCGAAACCGGAGCGCCGAAGCTCGGCAAGATGGTCATCGGCACCGTCAAGGGCGATATCCATGACATCGGCAAGAACCTCGTCGGCATGATGATGGAAGGCGCGGGCTTCGATGTCGTCGACCTCGGCATCAACAACCCCGTCGAGAACTACCTCGAAGCGATCGAGCGCGAGCAGCCGGATATCCTCGGCATGTCCGCCCTGCTGACGACCACCATGCCGTACATGAAGGTCGTTATCGACACGATGAAGGAAAAGGGCATGCGCGACGATTACGTCGTCCTCGTCGGCGGCGCGCCGCTTAACGAGGAATTCGGCAAGGCCGTCGGCGCAGACGCCTATTGCCGCGATGCCGCCGTCGCCGTCGAGACCGCCAAGGACTTCATGAAGCGCAAGCACAACCGGCTTGCCGCCGGCTAAGCCTGGAAGCCTTTCAAGAAGAAAAGCCGGCTGCGCGGGATGAAAGCGGCAGCCGGCTTTCCTATTTCAGGGTGATGCGGGAGGGCGCGTAGGCATCCTTCCCGGCCATGGAACCGTCAGTTGGCGGCCCTGGCGACCCTGTGACCGGCCCCCTGTGTCGCGTTCACGGTGTTTGCAGTATCCTGCCCTATGCCGCGTATCGTGTTGGCGCAGGAACTCAGGGTTGTCAGCGCTACCAGCACGGCGGCGATCGTCGCGAGAGTTTTTGTCGTCATGACAATGATTCCTTCATATTGCTGCAAGGCGGAATAAAGATGGAAAACAGACCGTCGGCAAGAGAACGTGCACAACCGAAGAAAGTTCACGTCATTGGTTGTGGAGCGATCGCGCGCGAAATCCTTGCGATCTGCGAGGCCAATGGGCTCGATCACATCGATCTCCATTGCCTGCCCGCTATCTGGCACAACACCCCGGAAAAGATCACGCCGGGCCTGCGCGAAGCGATCGCCCGAGCGCGTGAGGAGGGCTTCGAGCGGATCTTCATCGCCTATGCCGATTGCGGCACCGGCGGCCAGCTCGACCGGCTTTGCGAGGAGGAAGGCGTGGCCCGCATTCCCGGCCCGCA
Source organism: Sinorhizobium mexicanum (assembly GCF_013488225.1). Classification (NCBI taxonomy): domain Bacteria; kingdom Pseudomonadati; phylum Pseudomonadota; class Alphaproteobacteria; order Hyphomicrobiales; family Rhizobiaceae; genus Sinorhizobium; species Sinorhizobium mexicanum. Next base: position 2,381,384 of record NZ_CP041238.1, read on the forward strand.
CTGCTATTCCTTCTTTGCCGGCAACGCCGATTTCGCCAAGCGCTGGGACGACGATATCACCGCCTTCTTCCTCACCGACTTCCTCGCCCGCCAGTTCGAGGCCTTCGTCATCGAACCGCTCGGCCTCGACCGGCATCCGGAACTGCGCGACATGTATTTCGGCCACTACCGCAAGCTCGTCTACCTCTCGCAGGTGGAGGACAAGGCGCTACAGGAAAAGGCCCGCCGCGCCGCCGAGAGACTCGGCCTCGAATACGAATATCGCTTCACCGGCTACGGCGATCTGATCGGGTCGCTCATTGAGGCGTAACAGGTCCGCTGAGCACCCTGTGAACGGTCGTTCCCGGCGCGGAAGACTCCTGTAAACGCACTTTCGACGGCCCGCATCACCATTAAGACGACAGCAATGTCCGCGTCGGCACATCTGTTTTTGAAGCACCAGCATGCCGCCGAAGCGTGCTAGCCGGAAACCTCCAGCCGGTCGATGTCGCGGTTTCCTCGCCGCAACGATACCATCCGTCGTTCAGGACTTGTGTTTGGAATGGCTTGCCACGCCGAATCGGGTAAACATCTGAGAAACTGGGGAGAACGCAATGTCACAAGAGCGCTATGAACTTGTTCTCGATCCGACCGACCATTGGACGGTGTGGGATAATGTGACCGGCGTGCCGGTCGTGTTTGGCGATCAAATCCTCGGAGGTCTCACCGAGGAAGAGGCAGAGGCCGCCCTGAGGGTGTTGATGGAACTGGACCGGACTCGCGCAGCGACGGCCGTCGTGGACGCCGCTTAGCCGTGAGGAACAGCCAAGCGCGCTTCGCTTGGCCTCCGACCGGTCGACATTCTCGGGGCCGATCCTGTCCGCGCTACTGGGCGCCTGCCCGCAAGACACGGTCTGTGGCGCCTCCGACGGCGTTCCCGGTCTGCGCGCTGTCCTGCGCGAAACCGCGAACCGTGTTTGCGCAAGACGAAAGCGCGAGAAGGCCCAGGCACAACACTGCGATTACAGCTTTTGACATCGCCATCTCCTGAATCGGCGTGCGATCTCCAATGAGATGATGCGGGCCGTCCTCAAATCAACCCCGTCCCGACGACGTGGCAATCTTCCCGGCACATCACCGCTCCGCGCCATGTTTTTGACCAGCGAGTGGCGGAACATAACAGCATTCGCCATAGCCTCCATGATTGGAGAAGACCATGGACCGCAAACTTCTTTCCGTCGCGATTGCGACAGCTCTCCTGGCGGTCGCGGGATGCACGACCAGCCAAACCAATCAGACCAGCCAGAACACAGTCCCTCCTCCGCCAAGCCAGGCCGGCAGCGCCGGTTCCTCAGGAAGCGCCGGCTCCTCAGGAGGTGGCGGCATGGGCGGAGGCGGAAGCTCGGGGTACTGAGGTCGCCCGTGGCTCTGTTAGATGCGTCCTGGAATGCTGGCCGATTTGAGGACAAAAACATTTGTCAAATCAATGCGCTACGCGACCTCTGGCGCTTGATGAGAAGCGGCACAGGGACCCGGCATCATTCAATGAGAGCCACGACAGCGAACACGAGGATTGCGACGATGATCGCCAGCACCACGATTGATAGCAAGTTCCCGTCACGCATGTTCAGAGCCTTCAGGCTCTAAACGAGCGAGGCAATCCACTGTTCCGTGGGCGACGGCGTTCCCTGCGACGGGCTCTTCCGTGCGGCGCACGCGGTCGCAGCACCCCGCAAATCACCGCCAACCCTGTCCACGGCCGGCTCGAAGCCGGTGTCGCCGAAAGTACGCGCGGAGGGCCGATCGCGACGAATGCGCACCACGCGGATACACGATTGGGGAGCGTCGTTTTTGGACATATCCGACGTCGTGGCAAGGTGAGCGACGGCGGATGGACATGCGCATTGTCGGGTCTAGAGGAGAACAGGAATCCCATGGCAGATCGCATCATTGTCTACTGGCGCGACATTCCCGCCCAGGTCATCATCAAACAGGGTCGCAAAAGCGCCAAGCGCGAACTGTCGCTGCGCTTTACCGAGGCGATCGACATGTGCGCGATGCGCACCGGCGCCGCCGAGACCGACGACTATCTTGCCGAATGGCGCAAGGCCGATCCGGTTCCAGTTTCCGACGACCTGGAGGCGGAGGCCGACAAGGCGGCGGCGGAACTCGAAGCCGCCTATGACCGGGAGCGCCTGGTCGCGCTCGTGAAGGCCGGAGGCCGGGACAATGCCTGACCCGAAGGTCGTGACCGGCAATGCCCAGCCCGCCAAGAAGGCGGCGACAGGCGCCTATACCCCGACGAACGTCTCGCCGAGCCGCCGCTCGCGTCACAAATATACCGTGCGGCTCTGGGCGGTGCGCAATTCGCGCTTCCTCGAATGGTTCTACAACCGCTTCGCCGACATGTTCCTGATGCTCCATCCGCTGTGGAACGCCATCGGCTATGGCCGCGTTGAACGGCCGGTGACCTTCCTCGAGCGCCACGTCAAGGGCTTCCTCTTCGACTGTCGCATGTGCGGCCAGTGCGCGCTGTCCTCGACCGGCATGTCGTGCCCGATGAACTGCCCGAAGCAGCTCAGAAACGGGCCCTGCGGCGGTGTGCGGGCCAACGGCAATTGCGAGGTCGAGCCGGACATGCCCTGCGTCTGGGTGCAGGCGTGGAAGGGCTCGCAGAACATGGTGAAGGGCAAGGCGATCATGAATGTGCAGAAGCCGGTCAACCAGTCGCTGCGCGAAACATCGTCCTGGTTGCGGGTGACGGCGGAAGCCGCAGCCGCCCGCGACGCGGCGAAGAAGGAAGGCCAGCAGCAATGAGCCCGGATATCAATCCCCACGATCCCGGTGCGCCGCTCGATCCCCTGCCCGGCCATTCCTCTCGCGGGAGGCTGGAGCGTGTGCTGCGCCGTGGCGAATTTGCCGTGACCGCCGAACTCAACCCGCCGGACAGCGCCAATCCCGAAGACGTCTACGAACGCGCGGCGATCTTCGACGGCTGGGTCGACGGCATCAACGCGGTCGATGCCTCCGGCGCCAACTGCCATATGTCGTCGGTCGGCATCTGTGCCCTCTTAACGCGAATGGGCTATTCGCCGATCATGCAGATCGCCTGCCGCGACAAGAACCGCATCGCCATCCAGGGCGATGTGCTCGGCGCCTCCGCCATGGGCGTGCAGAACATCATGTGCCTGACCGGCGACGGCGTCCAGGCCGGCGACCAGCCCGGCGCCAAGCCCGTATTCGACCTCGACTGCATGTCGCTGCTCGAGACAGTCCGCCTCATGCGCGACAATTCGAAGTTCCTGTCCGGCCGCAAGCTGACGACGGCGCCGCACGTCTTTTTGGGCGCGGCGATCAACCCCTTCGCGCCGCCTTACGATTTCCGCCCGTACCGGCTCGCCAAGAAGATCGAGGCCGGCGCGCAGTTCGTCCAGAGCCAGTACTGCTTCGACGTGCCGATGTTCCGCGAATACATGAAGAAGGTGCGCGATCTCGGTCTGCACGAGAAGTGCTTCATCCTCGTCGGCGTCGGGCCGATGGCCTCGGCCAAGACCGCCCGCTGGATCCGCTCCAACGTGCCGGGCATCCACATTCCCGACAGCGTCATTACGCGCCTGGAAGGCGCGCAGGACCAGAAGAAGGAAGGCAAGCAGCTCTGCATCGACATCATCAACGAGGTGAAGGAGATCGAGGGCGTCTCGGGCGTCCACGTCATGGCCTATCGCCAGGAGGAGTATGTCGCCGAGATCGTGCATGAATCTGGCGTCCTGAAGGGCCGCAAGCCCTGGAAACGCGAAAGCCAGCCGGGCGATGCGCTGGTTGCCGAACGGCTCGAACACATCCGCGAGGGCATCGAGGAGAACCAGCAGCAGATGGCGGAGGCCGCAGCGCACCACCCGCACTAGGATGCCGGGAGCACTCCCCGTTGGATATCAGAGGAAAACCGGCGCTTCAGCCAGTCCAGCGCCTTACAAACAAAGACCGGGCCTATTACATAGCCCCACGCTCAGGATCAAAGGATCTTACATGACCCGCACCATCGTCGCTTCCGCCACCCGCGAGATCGTCATCGGCTTCGACCAGCCCTTCTGCGTCATCGGCGAACGCATCAACCCGACCGGCCGCAAGAAGCTCGCCGCCGAGATGATCGAAGGCAACTTCGAAACCGTGATCAAGGACGCGCTGGAACAGGTCGCTGCAGGCGCGACGATGCTCGACGTCAATGCCGGCGTCACCGCCGTCAACCCGAACGAGACCGAACCGCCGCTGCTCGTCAAGACGCTGGAAATCGTCCAGGGCCTCGTCGACGTGCCGCTGTCGATCGACAGCTCGGTCACCGCCGCGATCGAGGCGGGTCTGCGCGTCGCCAAGGGCCGTCCGCTGGTGAATTCGGTCACGGGCGAAGAGGAAAAGCTCGAAGCGATCCTGCCGCTCGTCAAGAAGTACGATGTCCCGGTCGTCGCGATCTCCAACGACGAGACCGGTATCTCCATGGACCCGGACGTGCGCTTCGCCGTCGCCAAGAAGATCGTCGAGCGCGCCATGGATCACGGCATCAAGCCGCACGACATCGTCGTCGACCCGCTCGTCATGCCGATCGGCGCTCTGGGCGATGCCGGCCGGCAGGTTTTCGCGTTGCTTCGTCGTCTGCGCGAGGAGTTGAAGGTCAACACCACCTGCGGCCTCTCCAACATCTCCTTCGGCCTGCCGCACCGCCACGGCATCAATGCCGGCTTCATCCCGATGGTGATCGGCGCCGGCATGACCTCGGCGATCATGAACCCCTGCCGCCCGCAGGAAATGGAGGCAGTGCGCGCCGCGAACGTCTTGAACGGCACCGACGCGAACTGCACCAACTGGATCATGACCTATCGTGACCACAAGCCGGCCGAAGGCGGCCAAGCCGTCGCTGCTGCTCAGCCAGCTGCCGGCGGCGGACGGCGTGGCGGCCGCGCGGCTCGCGCCGGCGCTGGCGCAAGGGCGGAATAATCATGGCAAAGGGCGCCTCCATCGTCAGGGATCTGACGGCACTCTGGTTCCAGGCACCAATGGTCATCGCGGCGCGCACGCAGGCGATGACCATGGCCGCCATGACCGGCTCCGCGACCGACTACGTGGAGGCAGGCCGCATGGTGACGGAGAAGATGGCGGCGGCAGCCGAAAGCGTCGTCGCCGCCAATGTGGGGCTGATCAAGGAAGGCATGGGCGCGGCCGCGGCGCTTGCCGGCGGCAAGGTGCCGGCGACCGGCCACAAGCGGGTGACGGCGGCCGTGCTGCGCCCTTATGCCAAGCGCGTGCGGGCCAACGCCCGCCGGCTCTCAAAGTAATCCGCTCGCGAGGCAGAAAGATGCTGAACGTGTCCTCGAAGGAAAACAAGGACGACCCGCTGGTGCTGTTCATGCCGTCGGGCAAGCGTGGCCGCTTCCCGGTCGGCACGCCGATATTGGACGCAGCCCGTTCGCTCGGGGTCTATGTCGAAAGCGTCTGCGGCGGACGCGCGACCTGCGGGCGCTGCCAGGTTTCCGTGCAGGAAGGCAACTTCGCCAAGCACAAGATCATCTCGTCGAACGACCACATCTCGCCGATCGGACCCAAGGAACAACGCTATGCCAGCGTACGCGAGCTGCCGGACGGCCGCCGCCTTTCTTGCTCCTCCCAGATCCTCGGCGATCTCGTCATCGACGTGCCGCAAGACACCGTCATCAATGCGCAGGTTGTGCGCAAGGCCGCGACCGATCGGGTCATCGAGCGCAATGCCGCCGTGCAGATGTGCTATGTCGAGGTGGACGAGCCGGACATGCACAAGCCACTCGGCGATCTCGACCGGATGAAGGCGGTTCTGGAGAAGGACTGGGGCTGGAAGGATCTGCTGATCGCGCCGCACCTGATCCCGCAGGTGCAAGGCATCCTGCGCAAGGGCAACTGGGCGGTAACGGCCGCGATCCACCGCGACATGGATTCCTCGCGTGCCTTCATCGTCGGCCTCTGGCCGGGCCTCAAGAACGAGGCTTACGGCGTCGCCTGCGATATCGGCTCGACGACGATCGCCATGCATCTGGTGTCGCTGCTGTCCGGTCGCATCGTCGCCTCCTCCGGCGCGTCGAACCCGCAGATCCGCTTTGGCGAGGATCTGATGAGCCGCGTCTCCTACGTGATGATGAATCCGGACGGCCGCGAGGCGATGACCAAGGCCGTACGCGAAGCGGTGAACGGCCTGATCGGCAAGGTCTGCACCGAGGGCGAAGTCGACCGCCACGACATCCTCGACATGGCGGTCGTCTGCAACCCGATCATGCACCACCTGTTCCTCGGCATCGATCCGACCGAACTCGGGCAGGCGCCCTTCGCGCTCGCCGTTTCCGGTGCACTGCAATATTGGGCGCACGAGATCGACATCGAGGTCAATCGTGGTGCGAGGCTCTACATGCTGCCCTGCATCGCCGGCCATGTCGGGGCGGACGCCGCCGGCGCCACGCTTTCCGAGGGTCCGCACCGGCAGGACAAGATGATGCTGCTCGTCGATGTCGGCACCAATGCCGAGATCGTGCTCGGCAACCGGCAACGCGTCGTTGCCGCCTCCTCGCCGACCGGCCCGGCCTTCGAGGGTGCAGAGATTTCCTCCGGCCAGCGCGCCGCGCCCGGCGCGATCGAGCGCGTGCGCATCGATCCCGAGACGCTGGAGCCGCGCTTCCGCGTCATCGGCGTCGACAAGTGGTCGGACGAGGAAGGTTTTGCCGAAGCTGCCGCCGCGGTCGGCGTCACCGGCATCTGCGGCTCGGCGATCATCGAGGTCGTGGCGGAGATGTATCTCAGCGGCGTCATTTCGCAGGATGGCGTGGTCGACGGCGCCATGGCCGCGAAAAGCCCGCGCATCGTGCCGAACGGCCGCACCTTCTCTTATCTCCTGCATGACGGCGAGCCCCGCATCACGGTGACGCAGAACGACATCCGCGCGATCCAGCTCGCCAAGGCCGCTCTCTATGCGGGCATCAAGCTGCTCATGGAAAAGCAGGGCGTCGACCATGTCGATACGATCCGCTTCGCCGGCGCCTTCGGCTCCTTCATCGATCCGAAATACGCCATGGTGCTGGGCCTGATCCCGGATTGCGACCTCGACGAGGTGAAGGCGGTCGGCAATGCCGCCGGTACCGGCGCGCTGATGGCGCTCCTCAATCGTGGCCATCGCCGCGAGATCGAGGAAACCGTGAGGAAAATCGAGAAGATAGAGACGGCTCTTGAATCGAAGTTTCAGGAGCACTTCGTCAACGCCATGGCGATGCCGAACAAGGTGGATGCCTTCCCGAAACTCGCCGAGGTGGTCACGCTTCCGGAGCGGAAGGTGATGGCAGATGATGGCGAAGGTGGCGGCCGCAGAAGGCGAAGGAGCAGGGAATAGGCGCTGTCTCCTTTCCCTCGCTGCCGCTGCCATACGAGGTTAGAGCAATTCCAGGAAAAGCGTGTAGCGGCTTTCCGTCCGGAATTGAGTTATTTCAAAGAGTTAGATCATTTCACTGCTTCAATGAAACAATGAAATGATCAAGCGTGCCGCTTTGAGCCTCAAAGCGGCACCGTCAGCCCGACCTTGACGCGATCCATGGCGACGAAGGTGCGGAATTTCTTGACATTGTTGTTGCCGAAGAAGAGGCGTCGCGTCAGGGCCTCGTAATCGGCCATGGTCGCGACGACGATGACCAGGATGAAATCCGCCTCGCCGGTGACGTAATAGCATTGCTGCACTTCGGGCGCGGCCGAAAACTCCGCCTTCGCCGCATCGATCAGTTCGGCCGTCTCGCTGATCACCTCGACCTCGACGAAGATCGTGATCGGCCGGCCGACCTTGGCCGGATCGACGATGGCGCAATTGGCCGCGATGACGCCCGCCTCCTCCATGCGCCTGATCCGCCGCTGCACCGCCGGCGCCGAGAGATTGACCGCCTCGCCGATCGTGCGCTGCGGCGTGGCGTTGTCCTTCTGCAGAATTTTCAGGATCGCCAGGTCGAAGGAATCGAGAGCGATCTCGGGAATGGTTCTTGCCAATGGGAGAAGCCTTTGCGAAACAAACTTGCATTTCAAGGCCTGGAATACAGCGCAACTTTCGCGCTCCATGCAATATGTATTCGCGGACATAAGAGTTTGAAGCCGGATATCGGCCGAAACCCTGCACCCTTTCCTCACCCGCTTGAACGAGGGCCGCCATGTTTCTTCTGAATACCCATCCCGACCACAATCGCCCGCTCGACCCTGTCGACGCGGAAACGCTTGGAGAAGGAGCAGCCGATACGGTGGAGCGCTTCCTGGCGCACCGCGCCAATCATGCCGAGACGCCGCTGCATGCTCTGCCGGCGCTCGCCCGTGAACTCGGCGTCGGCGCGGTCCATGTCAAGGATGAGGGCCATCGACTCGGCCTCGGCAGCTTCAAGGCGCTCGGTGGCGCCTATGCGGTGATCCGGCTGGTGCTCGAAGAGGCGGAACGGCGCCTCGGGCGGCCGGTCGATATCGCCGAACTGCATTCGCCGGAGGTCAAGGCCGTGGCGACGACGATGACCTTCGCCTGCGCGACCGACGGCAATCATGGCCGGTCGGTAGCGCAAGGGGCCGAGCTTGTTGGCGCGAAGGCGGTAATCTTTGTTCATGGCGGCGTCAGCGAGACCCGCGTGGCGGCGATCGCCCGCTTCGGCGCCGAGATGGTCCGCGTCGGAGGCACCTATGACGACACCGTTGCCGAAGCGGCGCGGGTTGCGACCGAGAACCGCTGGACGATCGTCTCCGATACGTCCTGGGCAGGCTACGAGCGCATTCCTGGCCTGGTGATGCAGGGCTACACGGCAATGGTTCGGGAGGCGCTGCGCCGGCTGCCGGAGCCGCCAACGCATGTCTTCGTGCAGGCGGGCGTCGGCGGCGTCGCGGCCGCCGTCAGCGGTCATCTCGCGCTTGCATTCGGCGACAGGCGGCCGACCTTCACCGTCGTCGACCCGGTGCGCGCCGCCTGCATCTTCGAAACCGCCCGCGCGGGGTATCCCGTCAAGATCACCCACGGCGAACCGACGGTGATGGCCATGCTCGAATGCTATGATCCCTCGCTTGTCGCCTGGCGGGTGCTCAAGCATGTGGCGGACGTCTTCATGACCGTTGACGAGCAGGACGCCATTACCGCAATGAACCGGCTGGCGCGCCCATCCGATAACGATCCGGCGATCGTCGCCGGAGAAAGCGGCGGCGCGGGATTGGCGGGCCTCCTCCGGGCGGCGACCACCCCCGCCATCAGGATGGCGATCGGCCTCGACGAAACCTCGCGCATCCTGCTTTTCAATACCGAAGGTGCGACGGATCCGGAGCGCTATGCCGAGCTTGTCGGCATGAGCCCGGCGGACGTCATCGGTCGCCGGCAGGCGCGGTAGCAACAGCATGAGCGCCCTTTCGATCAATGCAGAGCGGCTGCTGAACCGCATCCGCGCCCTCGGCGAAATCGGTCGCGACAGCGATGGCAGATTGACCCGGCTCGCAGCCTCGGACGCGGACAAGGCAGGCCGGGATCGGCTCGTCCAGTGGCTCCGAGAGGCCGAACTCGAGGTCGTCGTCGACCGGATCGGCAATATCTTCGGCATATGGCGCGACGCCGGCAATGCCGAGAATGCGCCCGTCCTGGTCGGCTCGCATATCGACACCGTTATCGACGCCGGCATTTACGACGGCTGCTACGGGGTGCTTTCCGGTCTGGAGGTGATCCAGACGCTGAGGGAGGCCGGTACCGCCCCCGCCCACCCGATTGCCGTCGCCGCCTTCACCAATGAGGAAGGCGTGCGCTATGCCCCCGACATGATGGGCTCACTGGTCTATGCCGGCGGGCTTTCGGTCGACCAAGCGCTTGCGACGGTCGGCACGGATGGCAGCGTGCTTGGCGAGGAACTGCGCCGCATCGGCTATGCGGGCGCGGATGGGCCGGGCTTTTCGAAGCCGCATGCCTATGTCGAGCTCCATGTCGAACAAGGCCCGGTGTTGGAGCGCGAAGGCGTGCCGATCGGAGCCGTCGAGAACCTGCAAGGCATTTCCTGGCAGCGGGTCACCATCGAGGGCGTCGCCAATCACGCCGGCACGACGCCGATGTCGATGCGGAGCGATGCCGGCCACGCGGCCGCCCGCGTGATCGCCTTCCTGTACGATCGCGCAATGACCTCCAATACACCGACCGTCGCTACCGTCGGCTGTATCGCCTTCGAGCCGAATGCCATCAACGTGATCCCGTCACGTGCCACGTTCACCGTCGACCTGCGCGATCCTGATGCCGAACGGCTAAGAGCCGAGGAGGCCGCGCTCGCCAGCTATCTCCACGACCTCGCGGCGGCCGAGGACATGACGATTGCAACGGAGCGCCTGGCGCGGTTTGAGCCTGTGACCTTCGACGCAAGGATTGTCGGCCTCATCGAGGAGGCAGCCACCATGCGCGGCCTCGCTTCGAAGCGGATGACCTCCGGCGCCGGCCATGACGCTCAGATGGTCGCGCGAGTCGCACCGGCGGCGATGATTTTCGTGCCGAGCGTTGGCGGCATCAGCCACAACCCGCGCGAATATACGACCGACGGCGATCTTGTCGCCGGCGCCAATGTCCTGCTCGATGTCGTCCAGCGCCTTGCCGCAGACTGAGGAGAGTTTCAATGACCGATCTTGAGATGCTCGAAAGGCAGATGACGGAATGGCGGCGCGATCTTCACGCCCATCCCGAATTTGGTTTCGAGGAAAAGCGGACCTCCGCCTTCGTCGCGGCGAAGCTGAGGGAGTTCGGGCTTGATGTTGCCGAAGGCGTCGGCGGCACTGGCGTCGTCGGTACGCTGAAACGCGGCAACGGCAACCGCGCCATTGCGCTTCGCGCCGACATGGACGCGCTGCGCATTCCGGAACAGGGCGCGGTCGAGTATCGCTCGCAAAACCCGGGCGTGATGCATGCCTGCGGCCACGACGGCCACACGACCATGCTGCTCGGCGCCGCAAAGCTGCTTGCCGAAGACGGCGGTTTCGATGGCACCGTGCGCTTCGTCTTCCAACCGGCGGAGGAATGGGGCAAGGGCGCGCTCGCCATGCTCGACGATGGCCTGATGGAGCGATTTCCCTTCGAGGAAATCTACGGGCTGCACAACATGCCGGGGCTTCCGGTCGGCCATTTCGAGACCCGTGCCGGCGCCATGATGTCGGCGGAAGACAATTTCGAAATCGTGCTCAAGGGCGTCGGCGGCCATGCCGCGCGTCCACACGCCGGCAACGAGGTGCTGGTCGCCGCCTGCGCCCTCGTCACCAACCTGCAGACGATCGTCTCGCGTCGTCTGAGCCCGGCCGATATCGGCGTCGTCTCGGTCACGGAGCTCATCACCGACGGCACCCGCAACGCGCTGCCAGGCCTTGCCCACATCCTTGGCGATGCGCGCAGCTTCCGCCCCGAGGTCAGTGCAGAGATCGAGAAGCAGATGCGCGTGATCGCGGAAGGTACGGCGCTGACTCACAACGTCTCCGCCGAGGTAACTTACACCCGCGAGTTCGTGCCCCTCCTCAACGATGCGGCTCTCGTCGAGGAAGCCTTCGCCGCCGCAAGGACCGTCTTCGAAACCGATCATGTCGGCACCGCCCGCGAACCGATGACGGGTTCCGAAGATTTCGCCCGCTTCCTTGAACACGTTCCCGGCTGCTTCGTCTTCCTCGGCAACGGCCGCGACTCCGCGCCGTTGCACAATCCGACCTACGATTTCAACGACGCCGGGCTCATTCACGGAACCCGTTTCCATGCCGCGATCGTCAAGCGGCGCCTGCCGGAGAAATAGAAGGGCAGCCATCCGCGCCGAACAAGGCGGCCACCTAGTTCTCTGGTATGCCCGCCTTCTTCATGCGCGCCGCCATCGCCTCGCGAAAACGACTGAAGTCACGCAGCGAGGGAAGCGCGGCATATTTGGCGATCGCATAGTCGGGCTGGATGGCGAGAAGCCGTTCGGCCGCCCAATGGGCGGTCTTCATATCGTCGTTGATGGCGGCCCAGACCGCAACCGAATGCGCATGTGTCCGCTCCATTTCACAATACGAGCCACGCTAGCATTGATTGCGTTCGATTTGACGCAGATTTAGCGCTTGTCTCCCTCGGCTCACCCGCATTTCACTCCCGCCCGAACAGCAAGCGCGCGCGAAGCGAAACCCGCACTCGAAGTCACGGCCAGCCTGATGATCACCTTGATGTCCATGCGGTGAGTTGGGCGCAGGCCGAACCTTAAGCCACCTTGGCAGCATAGGAGGCCAGCAATCCGCCCCAGCCGGAATCGAGCATGCCGCCGACATCCTGCGCCTTGGCGCCGTAATTGGCGAGTTGGCGATGCTCAAGGACGACCGTGGTCTCATTGTCGCCTTTCGCTTCGAACAGAACTTCCACTTCTGTGTGGAAGGCCGGATCGAAGGTGAAATCGGCGTTGAGTTGCCAGGCAAGGAGGATGCGGTTCGGCCGGTCGCAGGCAATCACATGGCCCCAGTCCCGCTCCTCGCCGGCATTGCCGATCTCGTACCAGCGGCCGCCGGCAACAGCCTCGACGACAACCGTCTTCTGGCCGGATTCGGTCAGGCTGTGACCCTTGATCCACCAGCTTCCCATGTCGTTGACAAAAACGTCAAAGGCCTTTTCCGCCGAGGCGCGGACGGTGACGGACTTGCGAACCGGAGCGGGCTCGATCGTGTGCATGATGCTTTCCTCCCGTTGCATCAACGATTTCATATCTGTCCTCAAGAATCGTCCGCCGTCTCGACCGCGGCCTTGAAAGCGGCGAGCTGTTCGCTCCAGAAGCGGTCGAGCCAAGCCCGGAGTGGCCCTAACCCCTCCGGGTCGATCGAATAGATGCGGCGCGCGCCCGAAGGCACGTCACGCACGAGCCGCGCTTCCTTCAGAATCTTCAAATGCTGCGAGATCGCCGGCTGCGACACCGGCATCGTCCGCGCCAGCTCCGCGACCGACTGCCGCTGCCCTGCGACACGCTCGAAAATCGCGCGCCGGGTCGGGTCGGCAAGGGCTGCAAACAATCTATCTTCATAAGTCATGGCTTATTATAAGCTGAAGCTTATTGCTGTCAATCGAGCGACGGTGAACCATCGCGCAAACGAAACGCCGCGCATTCGACTGAACACGCGGCGCTCGTTTGAGGTTTAGGCGGTGAGCCAGGGGCTCGCAGTTTCCTTCAGGCCGGTCCGATGCGATGCATCAAGCGGCTTGCATCTGCAGCTCGGCGAAGGCCTCACGCACATGATCGGCGACCGCGAGCACCGGAGCCGGCGCGTCCTCGATGACCTTGAGCCCGATGTCGTAGTGCCCGAGATCCGGCAGCCCGTCACGCTCACCGAGCTGGACCATTTCGCCTTGGACCAGGTAGCGCGGCAGCGGAGCGATGGCGAGGCCGGCGAGCACGGCAGCCCGCTGACCCGTCGTGTAGGCGCTGAGGAAGGCAACGCGGAACTTGCGGCCGGCCCGTGACAGTTTCTCGACCGCATCGGCACGCCAGACGCAGCCGTCCTCCCACATGGAAACCGGCAGCGGATCGCGTAAATGCGCATTGCCGCATTTCGCGCCTGCCCAGACCAGTTTCTCCTGCAACAGGATTTCCGTGCCGTTCGGCGCTTCATCGGTCAAGCTGTTGAAGATGGCGATGTCCAGCCGGTGCTCGTCGACACGCTTGCGCATCGCGTTGCTCATGCCGATCGATACGTCGACAGTGACATTCGGATAGGATTCGGCAAAACGCTTCAACACATCCGGCAGGATCCGCTCGCCGACATCCTCCGGCGCGCCGACCCGAACAACGCCGTTCATGTCGGGCAGGAGGAAGCGCGAGACCGTTTCATTGTTGAGCGACAGAAGCCGGCGGGCAAAGCCGAGCAGCAGTTCGCCTTTTGGCGTCAGCGACACCGAGCGAGCGTCACGCAGGAAAAGCGTGCAGCCGAGGAGTTCCTCCAGCTTCTTGATCTGCATCGAGACGGCCGACGGCGTCCGGTAGACCGTCTCCGCAGCGGTGGTGAAGTTGCCGGTTTCGGCGATGGCGACGAAGGTCTTCAGGACGTCCATCTCAAGGAGCGGAAGCGCGTGGCGCAACATCATGTTCATGGCGGCATCCTCATTCAGAAAATCTGAAAGATAACATGATTTCATTTCGTTTGATTGAACATCAAGCGTGAGCGATAGTCAAGCTGCAAGGAAGATCCAGGGCGGGATCGGGACCAAGGCGGAGCGGGCTTTCCCACCCTCATCCGTCGAAACTCACAATGAACCGATCCGGTAAATGCTTCTGGATTGCCAGCGCGATCTCGCAAAGGAGAAGCTCATGTCCGCGTTGACACTGGTGATTACGCCCCGCGGCAACACCTCATACATGAATGCCGATGGGCGAATGACCATCGGCGCCGCCAAACGGGACACGGTCGTCCGGCTTCAACCGGAAACCGTGGCGCCTTCCACGATCATCGCTGGCGACGGCGACATCGTTCTCGCCATCCTGTCGCACGCCCGGTCCTTCATCGACCGGATCGCCACGAGGCGGCGCGCCAACAACATCGCCCGGAATCGGGTGGAAACCCGCCGTGAATTGGCGAAACTTCCCGCGAGGGTCAGGAATGACCTGTTACTCGCGGAACAACAGCCGCTGATACTTTCGGATAGAGTTTGTTAGTGAGGCGGCAACCGATCACCATGTTTGATGAAAAGCATCAAACATATTCGTTGGAATGATGAATGAGGTTGCACCATATTTACCTTCATGGTCGCGACCTTTTGAGAAACTCAGAAGGAACCAGAAATGTCCACGAACCAGTTTTCATCGTCGAGCCACGGGCTGTCCGCCCTACCCGGCCTCTTCAACCTGCGCGCACGCGCCTGGGCCGCCTGGAAGCGGCACCGCAATGAAGTCGTCCTGGAGAGCCTGTCCTATGACACGCTGAAGGATATCGGCTTCCCGTCCGCTGATGACGAGGTTCACGAGGTCCAGAAGAACCAACAATGAACGCCGACAGCAACTATCCTCCCGCCCGATGTCGGGCAAGACTTGACCTCTAAAGGGCATTCCCGCAACGGAATGCCCTTTTTGTTTGTATCGATTGTGGCATGCGATTTTCAGTCTCTGGCCAGACGGGCGACGATCTGCGGCGACAGTTCCCTGATCAGCTTTCTCCGGATGGCCGCCGCAAAATCGGCATCTTTCCGCACATCCATCACGAAGGCGCCGGCGCCGAGGATGACTTCCTTCTCATAGTAACTTGCCAGGTCCTTCTGCTCATCGGAGATGGCCAGCGCGTTGATGGTGACCCCCATTTTCCGGGCGCGCAGGCGAGCCGCATAGAGCGAGGCGCGCTGCCGCTGCTTCGGCGCGACCGTTTCCTTCCCGTCGCCCGAGATGTTGACAATCGATCTGCCGGCGCAAAAGCCTGGCCCGGCCAAGAGGTCCAACGCCGACCAGATGCCGCTGCCGATATCGGTGTTGCCGAAGACCAGCCGCTGGTTGCCTTCGACCTCGCGCGCGAAAGGTTCCGCACCGTCGCCGTCGAAGATCACAAACCAACTAAGGTGCTGGACCGCAAATTCGCCGTCGCCCCAAAAGACGGCCGACACTGCCACGGCCCCGGCCTTGTTCAAGGCCGAAAGGACGCCCCTGTCGCGGAAGGCCGCGGCGATCGCGGATTTCTGGAAAGCATATTCCTGGTCGGAAACGCTGCCGGATCCGTCGACGGCAAGCACCAGCGCAACGTCGACGCAGGAATGCGGCGCAGACACCGCCGGCGCGCAAAGGAACAATGCCGACACGGCGGCAGCCAGCGTGTTGCGCATGTCCCCTCTTCCTTGCCCGCGTGCTCCCCAGCATCACCCGAATTGACTATGACAGACGAGCGCTTCCTTGCTGTTATAGTGGCGTTACACCGTCCGTTAGAGGTAGCTTAATTGGCGTTCAGGTTGCGCCTGCTTGGCCGTTTCCAACTGCTTTCGGCAACCGGCGAAAGCATCGCCATAACTTCGCGCAAGCACCAGGCCCTGATCGCGATGCTGGCGCTTTCGCATGGAAAACCGGTTTCGAGATCGAAGCTGGCCGGACTCCTGTGGGCGGAGCGGCCGGAAGACCAGGCCCGCAACAATCTCCGCCAGGCCTTCTTCACCATCAGACATGCCGTCGAGGGGCATGGTCCTTCGCCGTTCATGGTCGACAATGAGAGCGGCTGGATCGCGGACGGAGAGGTCGTAACCGACTTCCGCGCTCTCCTTGAGGGTATAAGGACAGGCATTATCCCGCCCGAGCCGGACGCTTTCGACGGCGAATTCCTCGAAGGCGTGACGTTCAAGGATGAAACGCTTGAGGCCTGGCTCCGCCTCGAGCGTGACCGGCATCACAATTTGCTGGTCGACTGCCTCACAAACCTGATCGAAGGCCTGGAGAAGGCGGGCGACGCCGCAAAAGCGCTGCTGGCCGCACAATGCCTGCTGCGGCACGATCCCTATAACGAACCGTCCCACCGGGTCGTTCTGCGCCATTATCTTGCGTGCGGCGACCGCGCCCGGGCAATCAGATACTACGACACCCTGAAGACGCTCTTCGAAGCCCATCTGGGCGTGCTGCCGGATGCGGAAACGCAGCAGCTTGTCAACCGGAACCGCGACCAGCAGAGCCCGTCGCGCCCGGTGGATCTCGCCAACGGCAAGCCGAGGGTGGCGATCCTGCCCATCATCAGCCTGTCCGCCGACGGCGACTACGATATCGTCGACGAACCCTTGACCAGAAAGCTGATCGGCGAAGTCGGCCGCTTTTCGCCGATCTCCGTCGTCGCGGCGGCAACGATGCTTGCCGTCGGGGCAAGGCAGCGCACGATCGAGGAGATCGGACAGCAGGTTGGCGCGGACTACGTCGTTGAAATCGCGGCCCAGGAGCGCGGGGGAACCGGATGGACCTTGGTGCAGCTTATCGCCGTGCAAAGCGGAACCCAGATATGGAGCAGGAAATATTCCAGCGTAACGGCCGATCCGCCTGATGCCCAGGATGCGCTTGCGCGCAGGATCAGCGGCAATCTCTACCAGACGATAATGCGGCACGCGGCGAGCCAGTCGGCCACGGAGCCGGAGGAAACAATGGCCGGCGCGAAGCTTTACCTCCAGGTCTTCTCTCACGTCGAACGGCCGACACTGAACGGCATGATCCGGGCACGGCGGCTATGCGATCGTCTGCTGGCGATCGATCCCAATCACGCGCTCGTTCGCGAAAGCCTCGCCTGGATATCCTTCCATTGCTGTTTCAACGGCTGGATCGATGATCCGCTGCGCGGCTTCTCCGACGCGCGCGACGTGGCACTGACCGGCTTGGCTCTCGACGACCGCGAACCCTACCTCCTGAGCGCGCTCGGGCTTGCCGAAACCTATCTCGGAAATATCCGGTCCGGCCTCGACAACTTGGGAAGGGCCGTCGAGCTCAACCCCAATGACGCCGAGTTTCATACCTGGCTCGGCATCGGGCTCACATTCGCCGATCGGATCGACGAGGCGGATGCCGCCTTCGACCAGGCGGACCAGGCGAGCCCCGACTACCCCCCGATCTTCCTGTTCCGCGGCGACGCCCATCTGGCCGCCGGCAACGACGAGGCGGCCGTTTCCTGTTTGGACCGCTTCTTGACCGTACTCCCGGAATACCACTGGGGCCGCCTGCTCAGGGCAGCGGCGCACGAGGCGCTCGGTGATGCGGCAACGGCCCGACAGGAGGTGTCGCATGTCCGCGCGAATGCCGCCCGGCTAAACGGCCATTACGTCGAAAGACTGCTGCAGGCGCGCACAACCGAATTCCGGCAGAAACTCTGGTCGCGGCTGGAGGCGGCCGGCCTGCCCTGGTCCGGATGATGCTCGCAGCGCATGACCGGCTGGTGCTCAAGCCGCCAGGCGTTCGACTTCGACCGTCACATGGGAGAGTTCGCGCAGATGCGCGAGCTTGTCGCGGTAGAGCGACGGGCTTTGCGGGTTCTTCGTCACCAGCGAGACAATGGCGCCGTGATGACCGGGGCCGAGCTGCCAGACGTGAAGATCGGTAATGCGGTCGCCGTCCTGCTCGATCGCCGCGCGGATCTCTTCAGGCAAGTCCTCGCTGGCGGGAATGTAATCCAGAAGAACGCTGCCGGCATCGCGGATCAGGCCAACGGACCACCGGGCGATCACCAGAGCGCCGACCACGCCCATCAACGGATCGAGCCAGATCCAGCCATAGACGCTCCCCGCTGTCAGCGCGACGATTGCCAGAACCGAGGTCAGCGCGTCGGCGAGCACATGCAGGTAGGCGGCGCGCAGATTGTTGTCGCGGCCGTGCCCGTGATGATGATCACCGTGATCGTGATGATGATCGTGGGCATAATGATGATGCGCGTGATCGTCGCTAAGCAGCCAGGCGCTGACCAGATTGACGGCGAGGCCGAGCACGGCGACGGAAATCGCCTGCGGGAAGCTGATGGCAACCGGGTTCATCAGGCGGAGAAGGCTTTCCCAGCCGATCAGCAGCGCAATCAGCGCCAGCACGATCGCACTCGCAAAGCCGGCGAGATCGCCGAGTTTGCCGGTACCGAAGGTGAAACGGCGGTTGCGGGCGTTGCGTCGGGCGTAGAGATAGGCGAGCGCCGCGATCAGCATGGCGGCGGCGTGCGTGGACATATGCCAGCCATCGGCGACCAGCGCCATCGAGCCATAATAGGTGCCCGCCGCAATCTCGGCGATCATCATGCCCGCGGTCAGCGCAATGACGAACCAGGTGCGGCGCTCATTGCGCCGGTGATTGTCGCCGAGAAAGACATGATCGTGCCCGGTCGAGGCGGAAGCGTAGGCCTTGCTCATTTCAGGTATCTCCTGACGACTTCGATCAGTTCGTCGGCGCCCTGCTCGCGGGCGCGCTGTTCCTGCCCCAGGTCGCCGCCCGCCCCCGGGGCGGCAACATGCTCGCGAATGTGATCCTCGATCAGTTCGACAGTGAGGCCCTGGACGGCACCACGCACGGAGGCCACCAGATTGAGAATTTCCCCGCAGGGCCGCTCAGCCTCGAGCGCGCGCTCGATCGCCTCCATCTGCCCCTTGAGGCGACGGACGCGGGCGAGCAGCTTGGCTTGGTTGCGGATCGTATGCATAACATAGGGGGGTACCCTATACTGACGCGATAGGCAAGCATGCTGGAAGCCGAGGTGCGGCCGAACAAGGGCGGCCCACCGTATCGGCGGCAGCACGAAGGTCGAGGTCGAACTTCGGGCTCCCATAAGGAGCTTGTCAGATACCGACACCGCTCACACCTCCTCCAACGACGTCGCAATCGACAACGCCGCAACCATAAGCGGTAGGCGCGGCGGCTACTCAGCCTGAGCGGCATTTGCCAGATTGCGCCACGCGCTCCGGGAATTGTGTCGCTTTTTCACAAAATTGCCGGAAAGTCGCTCGAAACGGCGGGCATCACCGCCATGTCGCAATGGGAAATCTCTTCCCAGTCGCGGCTTTCCATGTCAATGTCGCAAATTGACAAGCCGAGTGAGCTGTTCCAAGCAACCAATATGCGCAGCGTAGAGCCTGGGAGGACTCATGAACAAACCCCTGACCAAAAAGCGTTCGCTCGTTTTCTTTCTGGTGCCGAACTTTTCCATGCTGCCCTTCTCCGCAGCGATCGAAACGCTCCGCATCGCCAACCGGATGCTCGGTTACGAGGCCTATACGTGGCGTCTCGCCTCGACCGATGGTCAGAAGGTCTTTTCCTCCGCCGGCATAGCGCTCGAGGTCAACACCTCGCTTGCCGACGAGCGCAAGTTCCTGGCCGGCGAGAACCGGCCTTCGATGGTGCTCGTCTGTTCCGGCATCTATGTCGAGGACTTCCAGAACAAGTCGGTCAATGCCTGGCTGCGCGAGGTCTATAACCGCGGCGTCGCCGTCGGCAGCCTCTGTACCGGCGCCCATGTGCTGGCGTCCGCCGGGCTTTTGACCGGCAAGCGCTGCGCCATCCATTGGGAGAACCTGCCGGGCTTCTCCGAGAGCTTCCCGCAGGCCGAGGTCTATGCCGACCTCTACGAGATCGACAGCAACATCTATACCTGCGCCGGCGGCACAGCCTCGCTCGACATGATGCTGAACCTGATTGACCAGGATTTCGGCGAGAACCTCGTCAACCGGGTCTGCGAACAGGCGCTGACCGACCGGGTGCGCGGGCCGCATGACCGCCAGCGCCTGCCGCTGCGGGCCCGCCTCGGCGTGCAGAATTCGAAGGTTCTGTCGATCATCGAACTCATGGAAAGCAACCTCGCAGAACCGCTGTCGCTCCTGGAGATCGCCGAGAACGCCGACCTTTCGCGCCGCCAGATCGAACGGCTTTTCCGCCAGGAAATGGGCCGTTCGCCGGCGCGGTACTATCTGGAGATCCGGCTCGACCGCGCCCGCCACCTCTTGATCCAGTCGTCGATGCCGGTGGTGGAAGTGGCCGTTGCCTGCGGCTTCGTCTCGGCCTCACACTTCTCCAAGTGCTATCGCGAACTCTACAATCGGTCGCCCCAGCAGGAGCGCGCCGAACGCAAACTGACGCTGCAGATGGCGCGCTAATTCTGCCACACCACCCCCTAAATCGCGCAGATGGGTAGTGGAGCCAATCCCTACGGCGATCTCTTTCAGGATGAAGAGATCGCCGTAATTACATTGAACGATTGCATTATTTCGCGCGTTGCAGACATCGCTGCAAACGCAAAGATCCGTTAATATTATTTTTACCCGCAGCTTCTCCTGCCGCCCCACCCTGCTATGCTCGTATGACGCGAAAAGCGTTCGCCGATCGCTTCTGATTCCATATCCCACGAGGAATTCATGTCCGGCCGTATTTTGTCCGCGGCGCTCGCCGCAGGAGTGCTGTCTTTGTGCGCCAGCGGAGCGCAGGCCGGCGACCGCCCCGGTGAAACCACAAGCAACTGGTCCGGCTGTTATGTCGGGGCCCATGCAGGTTACGCCCGCGCTGAGACCGACGCGACGGATTCGCCGTTCACCAAGGGCCCCTCCGCCGGCAACGGAACGTCGTGGAACAGCCTCGGCGGCCCCTACGAAGTGATCGAAAGTGACGACCACGGCGCGATCGGCGGCGTCGAGGCCGGCTGCGACCGGCAGGTGGATGTCGACGGCCTCTCCTTCGTGTTCGGCGGTGCGATCGATTTCAGCCTGATGGACCTTGGCGGCGGCGGCGCGTCGAAAATCGTCGGAGACACGCGGACGAGCTTCGACACCGATTGGGCCGGTACCGCGCGCCTGCGTGCCGGCATCGCCGCCGACGATCTCCTCTTCTACGTGACCGGCGGTCTGGCGGTGGCCGACATCGACGTGCGCGCCTTCGACAACCAGACATTCCCGACGATCGGGCTCATGGATGTCTCCGGCGGCGGCGTCAAGGCCGGCTGGGTGGCCGGCGCCGGCGCGGAATGGCAACTCGCTCCGAACTGGTCCGCCTCTCTCGAATACCTCCACTACGATTTCGACGATGTCACGGCTACCGGCGCAGCAGCCGACCCGGTCGGCGCGTTCCCGCGCTTCGAAAACGACCTCGATTTCGATGTCGTGCGTGTCGGCATCCGGTGGCGACTTTAGTTTTCTTGTGGTGACGAAGGGGCCGTCACCGATTCCCTGGGGCGAGACGCGAAGGCGAAGGCATTCGCGAAGTAAAGACTGAAACAAAAAAATCTTATTGAAACAAGTTATTACAGTGATTTTTTCGCGCGCTTCGTAGGCGATCGGCACTGTAGATCCACAATCAGCAAGGCGGCCCCGCCCGGAGCATCGAGGACCCGGGCTCAAAGGCCGTCTACAGGCCGGCAATCGCCGACATTCATTTGGCACCGCTGTCGCTGGCAGATCGGTGAACCATCGCAGGAGCGCAGACATGGTGCAGACATTGGTCGACTTTTCCGCCGGGCAGATCACCGACGGTTCGGCGGGCGGGGCCGATAACACGCTGAGCGCCGGCGGGCTGGTCTTTACGATATCGGCGCAGGGCAACTGGAGCGCCAATTTCGACAACGGCCGGTTCAACTTCACCGAGGACGCGGCCTTTGGCGGCGGACAGTTCTCGATCACCGTTACCAGCACAACAGGCGCAAAGCTCGACTTCTACGACTACCAGATCAGCATGAATTCTGATCCGCTGGTGATCGGCAGTTGGTCGCCTGGGCTCGGCCTCGACGGAACCACCTGGTACGACGACAATATCCACGGTGATGGCGTCGGACCTTATTATTATCGCGCGATCTTTGGCGGCAACGTCCCTGCGCTGAGTCCCCAGACCTCTCTCAACATCGGTGACCTCATCGTTCCCGACACCACGACCACGGGCACGATAAGCTTCTGGCTCGACAACATCACGGTTGAGCTCGCCAATCAACGCCCGGTTGCCGCGACGTCGGGCGGCACGTCCTCGTTCACGGAAGGCAACAATACGGTATCGACGCCGATTGCCGTGGATAGCGGCGTGACGATCAGCGATGGAGACAACACCACGCTTGCCTCGGCCACTGTCTCCATCACCGGCAGTTTTCAGTCCGGCCAGGATGTTCTCGCCTTCACCAATACAAGCGCCGTGACCTTCGGCAACATCGTGGCGTCCTTCAACGCGCTGACCGGCGTCATGACGCTGACGTCCGCAGGCGGCACGGCGACATTGGCGCAGTGGCAGTCTGCCTTGCGGGCGGTGACCTACACCAACACGTCGGAAAGCCCGAACACAGCGCCGCGGACCGTCTCCTTCGTCGTCAACGACGGCAGCGACAACAGCACTGTCGCAACCAAGATTGTGAACGTCAGCGCTGTCGACGACGCGCCCATCGTGAGCACGTCTGGCGGCAGCACGGCCTTTAGCGAAGGCAACAACACCACGTCGACACCGGTCGCGGTCGATGCGGGCCTGACGATCGCCGACGCCGACAACACGACCCTCACCTCGGCCACCGTCGCCATCACCGGAAATTTCCACGGCGGCGAGGACGTCCTCGCCTTCACCAATTCGAGTTCCGCAACCTTCGGCAACATCATGGCGTCCTATAACGGCAGCACCGGCGTGCTGACGCTGGCGTCTGCCGGCGGCTCGGCCACGGTGGCGCAATGGCAGGCGGCGCTTCGCGCCGTCACCTACACCAACAGCTCGGAGACACCTGATACGTCGAACCGGACGGTTGCCTTCACCACCAATGACGGGACCCTGAACAGCTCCACCGTCACCAAGACGGTGACGGTTGCCTCGACCAACGACGCTCCGGTGCTGACCACAACCGGCGGCAGCACTGCGTTCACCGAGGGTGGTTCGACAGTCGCCGTCGACGGCGGCGTCACGCTCTCGGACGCGGACAACACCACCCTCGCCTTCGCCACGGTGGCCATCACAGGCAATTTCCAGTCCAGCCAGGATGTTCTCGCCTTCGCCAATGACGGCAGCACGATGGGCAACATCACGGCGTCCTACAATGCCGGAACCGGCGTGCTGACGTTGACCTCCGCCGGCGGCGTGGCAACGCTGGCCGAGTGGCAGGCTGCGCTGCGCTCTGTCGCCTATGCCAACACGTCCGAAACACCCGGCGCGGCAACCCGCACGATCAGCTTCGTGGCGAACGATGGCAGCACGAGCAGCACCGCGGGAATCAAGACCGTCACCGTGACGTCGGTCAACGATGCACCTGAGGTGACGGTGCCGGGCAGCATCAGCGTCGTCGAGGATAGTACGGCCGCGATTACCGGCATCAGCTTCTCCGATGCCGACGCGGGTGGTGGAAGCGTAACCGTCACGCTCTCCGTCGGCGCGGGAAGCCTCGGCGCCACGAGCGGCGGCGGCGTGACGGTCGGCGGAACCGCGTCATCCCTGACACTCACCGGATCGATCGCTAACATCAATGCCTTCATCGCCGCTTCCAACCTTCACTATACGACGGCGGCCAACGCCACCGGCAACGTGACGCTGACAGCGGCGATCAGCGATAACGGCAACACTGGCGGCGCCCCGCAAAGCGACGTCGACACGGTGACGTTGGTCGTAACGCCGTTGAATGATGTGCCGGTGATAACGGCGCCCGGCTCGATCGCCGTAGCGGAGGACGCGGCAACGACGGTCACCGGCATATCCTTCGCCGATGTCGACGCCGGCTCCGCCTCGGTGACGGTCTCGCTCACTGTCCCGTCGGGCGCGCTCGCTGCCACTTCGGCAGGCGGCGTCCTCGTATCCGGTGGTGGAACTGGGACGCTGACGTTGAGCGGTTCGATCACCGACATCAACGCGTTCATCGCGGCATCCAAGGTGAACTTCGTACCGGTCGCCAATGCGACGTCCGACGTCGTGCTGACCGCAGCGATCAACGACGGCGGAAATAGTGGCACCGGCGGTGCGCTGACGACCACGACGACGGTGACGCTTGTCACGACTGCGATCAACGACGCGCCGGTAAACCATGTTCCGGGGCAACAGGTGATCGACACGAATTCGACGCTTGTCTTCAGCAGTGGCAACAGCAATGCCATCACGGTCTCCGACATCGATGCCGGCGGCGGCACGGTGCAGGTAACGCTGACGGCAAGCAACGGGCTGATCTCGCTCGCGGGGACGACAGGGCTGACCTTCGTCGTGGGCAGCGGCGCGGGCGATGCAATGATGACCTTCGAGGGGACCGTTACCGACATCAACGCCGCGTTGAACGGCATGGCGTTCCTGCCGACGGCAGGTTACTCCGGCCCCGCCACGCTGCAGGTCATCACAAACGACCTCGGGCGTATGGGATCAGGCGGTGCACAAACCGACACCGACACGATTCCCATCAATGTCGGCGTTACGGAGGTGGTCAGCGTCGACGTTACAAGCGCGGATGGTGTCTACCATACGGGGCAGACGATCTCCGTTACCGTCAGCTTCGACAGTGCCGTGACGGTTGCCGGCGGTACCCCGACCCTGGTCCTGGAGACGGGATCCGTCGACCACGTCGCGACCTACGTATCCGGATCGGGCTCGAACACGCTCACCTTCAAATACACCGTGCAGGCGGGCGATCACAGCACTGATCTCGACTATGCCTCCATCGCTGCGCTGGTGCTCAACGGCGCGACCATAAAGGATGCGAACGGCAACGACGCGGTGCTGACCTTGCCGACGGTCGGCGGTTCAGGTTCGATCGCCGGACAGAACAACATCGTCATCGACGGTATAGCCCCCTCGGTTGCGAACGTCGCCGTGCCTGCGAACGGCACCTATATGAATGGCGACAACCTGACGTTCACGGTCACATTCCAGGAAGCGGTCGTCGTCGATACAGCCGGCGGCGCTCCGCGCATCGCCGTCACGCTCGACACCGGCGGAACGGTCTATGCCAATTATGTCGGCGGCAGTGGCACCGCCGCACTGACTTTCCGCCTGACGGTGATCGACGACCAGCGCGACACCAACGGCATCACCCTCGGTTCCGCCCTCCTTCTGAACGGCGGCACGATCCGCGACAGTGCCGGAAACAACGCCGTGCTGACGTTCAACAACGTTGCATCGACCGCATCGGTCTTTGTCGACGGCATCGTCAACGACGCGCCCCGTCTCACCGGCGATTTGCGTGCGACCGTCGCGGAAGGCGGCAGCTACAAGCTTGTTACCGCCGACCTCGGGTTCACCGATCCCGACGACACGGCCGCAGGTGTCACATTCTTCATCTCCAGCGTCACCAACGGGACGGTGCTCGTCAACGGCGTCGCTGCAACGCGCTTCACCGGCACGCAGCTCGCCGGCGGTCTCGTCAGCTTCCGCCACAATGGTTCGGACACGACCGCGGCGTCCTTCAAGGTCTTCGTGGAGGATGGCAACGAAGATCTCTCCACGCCCGTTTCCGCCACCTTCAACTTCACGGTGAACGCGGTCAACGACGCCCCGACGCTGACGCTGACGCAGCGACTCGCAACGATTGCGGAAAATGCCTCGACCGCGACCGAGCGCAAGGTGGCCGATCTTCTCATCTCCGACGACGGGCTCGGCAGCAACGCCCTCACGCTCGCCGGCGCCGATTCATCGCTCTTTGCCGTTCATAACAACGCACTGTGGCTGAAGGCCGGCGCGCGGCTCGATTTCGAGACCAACCCCTTCCTCGATGTCAGCGTATTGGTCGACGACAAGACGATCGGAACCGGAGCCGAGGCGACGAAAACGGTCCGGGTCTCGGTCACCGATGCGGTCGAGCGCTATGTTGGCAGTTCAGGCGCCAACACGCTGACCGGCACGTCGGCCGCGAACGAGTATTTCGACGGCGGCGCGGGCAATGACACGATCAATGGCGGAGCCGGCAAGGATACGATCGTCGGGGGGCTCGGGGCAGACCGGCTGACCGGCGGCGCCGGAAACGATACCTTCGTCTTCAACCTGATCGACGACTCCGCGAAGGGCTTCTCCGGCTATGTCAACAATGTCGCCTATGGTCCGGCCTCGGGCGCCGGCTATCGCGACATCATCACGGACTTCGGCAATGGCGATGACGTGATCAGCCTGACCGCTATCGACGCCAATACCGGACTCGCGGGCAACCAGGCCTTCACCTGGCGCGGTACGGGTGCGTTCACGCGCAAGGCCGGAGAGCTGATCTACAAGACGTTCGATGCCGCCGGCACCGCCAACGACAAGACGATCATCTACGGCGACGTCACCGGTGACGGCCGCGCCGATTTCCAGATCGAGCTTTCCGGGATCAAGGCGCTCGTTGCCGGCGACTTCCTTCTTTAAGGCGAGACATGGGGGACGCCGCAGGCGTCGCCTGCTCGACCGCTCAGCAGGGAAAACCCACCGGCAGTGCATGCGGCGTCGCGACTGAAATCAAGCGCCGCGCGTCGCGGCGATACTTCGCCCGCGTCCGGCAAAAAGGGCGCGCCGAATTTGCAGCCATCCGAGCTGAACACTGGACGATCCTAGGACGCCAGCGTGTCGAGCAGCGCCAGTTCGGACATCACGCGGTTTCGTCCTGCATGTTTCGCCATGTAGAGGAACTGGTCGGCCGCGTGCAGGTAGTTGTCGAAGGCTTCCGCGACCTCGATGGTCGCAAGGCCGATCGAGATCGTGATCGTCAGTTCCTCGTCGTCTGCGACGATTTTCGACCGTTCCAGTTCGACCCGCAGCCGCTCGCAAAAGTCGTAGGCGCGCCGCGCGTCAAGCCCGTTGAAGAGAATACCGAACTCCTCGCCGCCGAGGCGCGCCAGCAGATGCTCCTCTCCAACGAGCGCCTTCAGACGCCGCGCCACGTGTTTCAGCACGATGTCGCCGATCTCGTGCCCATAGGTGTCGTTGAGACGCTTGAAATGGTCGATGTCGAGAACCGCGATCGAGGTGCTGTCACCGCGCCTCAGGCATTGCTCGACAAGCCGCGGGCCGGTGAGGAAGAAGTGGCGGCGGTTGTAAATGTTCGTCAGATAGTCGCTCGCCGCCAAGCGGCGCAACGCCTGCAAGCGCTTCTGCATGGCGGCGGCCTGCCCTACCCTGGCACTGAATTCCGCCTCGAGGAACGGCTTGCGGATGAAATCCACCCCGCCCGCCTCAAGGAAGCGCGCCGCCAGCCGGGCATCGCCGTCATCGGAGAGGCCGATGACCGGGGTGGCCTCCTCGCCCTGGCGACTACGGATTTCGGCGATGAGTGCCGGGCCGCTCATGTCGTCCAGTTCAGTGTCCGTGACGATCAGATCGATCGTCTCGCCTGCATCGAGCAGCCGCAACGCTTCTCCAGCCGCGGACGCCTCGATGACGGAGAATCGCTGCCGACGCAAGAGACCGGCGAGATCGTAGCGCGACCCCTTGTTGGGATCGACGAGCAGCACCGTCGTCCGGCCGTCTGTCAGGGCCCGGTCGACGGCGGCGATCAGGCGCTCGATCGATTGCGGTTCGTGCTTCACGATGCAGCCCAGCACGTCCTTGCCCAGGATTTGCTCGCGCGTCCCGTCGTTGAAGGCACCGGTAAACACGATCGCGGGTATGTTGCTGGCGAGCACGAAATCGAGCGCCTCGCAATTCGGCGCGTCCGGCAGGTTGAGGTCGACCACTGCCAACGAGAATTCGTCAGCCCCTGCGGCAAGCTCGGTCTTCACAGCCGCGAGCGTCCCGCAATGCGTGACCCGTGCACCGAGCATGGTTTCCAGCCCGTGTTTCAACGCCGTCGCGAACATGCGCGAATCTTCGACGAGCAGCAGTCGCTTGTCGCGATGCTTCTGCGCGCTGTTCGCCTGCCCCGACGTGCGACGTAGTCTCACGGTTCCAGCAACCCCATCCCTGCAGCACCGGCGCCTCGCCCCCGAGATGCCCGATAGCTGCAACCAATTGAATTCATGCACGCTTCCTGACTTCTGTTCAGTGATTCATGCACTGGCCGCGGGCGTGCTCCCCGAGGGTGACGCCGGCCAGAGAGTAACAATTGCGCTGGCGCGCATCAGCCGAGTTGCCATCTGGCCGCGCACCCATCTTCCCCATTATTTTAGGTGGATTGAAAGGCCTGCCGGTTGCGATTCCGTTAACGCAGCAACCGACAGTGCAAAATCCACAGCACGGAAGCCTGCCGCGGAACCCGAAAGTAGCGCGGGGTCAGGCCGGGATTTTCATCTTCCCGCTCAAGGTGCGGATCTTGGTCAGCGTGTCGAGGTTCTGGTTGACGCGGCAGTAGAATTCCTCGTTGACGAAGGGACGCACGACAAAATCATTGCCCCCGGCCTTGAGGAAGCGTGCGGAAAGCAGCCGGTTGGTCGAGGACGAGACGCCGATGATACGCAACTGATGCGGGCCGTGCGCCGCCCGGATCCGGCGTGTCAGCTCGAATCCGTCGATATCCGGCATGTTGTAGTCGGTGATGACGAGCGCGACGTCAGGATTGTTTTTCAGGATTTCAAGCGCTGCGGCACCGCTCTCGGCTGAGCTGGTGCGGAAATTGTAGCGCTTGAGCTGCGTCGTCAAAAGCGCCCGCGCCGTCGGGCTGTCGTCGACGATCAGCACGTGATGTTTCTGGTTGGTCAGGAACCGGCAGACAGACTCCGCCAGCATGTCGACCGCGAAGACGCTGTCCTTGATGACGTAATCGACGAGGTCCTTGGAAAGGATCGCCTCGCGCGTGCTCTCCTGGAACGAGCCGGTGAAGACGATCGTCGGCACGCTCATGTCGATCAGATAGTTCAGCGCCTCGCCGTTTTCGGCACCGGGCAGATTGATGTTGGAGATCGCGAGCGAAGCCGGAAAGGAGGCATTCTCAACGGCGAACTGCAGATCCTCGTAGTCGCGGCAGACAATCACGTCGATGTCGAACAGCTCCTTCAGCCGTTTCGAAACCATCGACGCAAAGAGGTTTGAGTCCTCGGCAAGCACGATGCGGTGTTCGCCGAGGGATTCGCCGGAATAGTACATTCCGGATACGCCGAAAAATGACATTGATCGCCTATGAGAAAGAGTGTCCCGGGGACGCATGCTAGGGGGAAAAGGCTTTATCGCGTGTTAATGCCGACCGACACCAGCCCGCCTTCGTTCCAGCAATCGCCTCCTCCAAAAGCATGAAACACCTCCACCTTCGCGGCAGTGAGTACGACCGTTGCCGTATGCATCAGAACGAATATCCGAATTTTTTCATGTGATGATCTGCGTCAGGATAGGCTGCGGTCGTTCTCGAAACCGTGTGCTGGAAAAGGCGGGAGAGAACCATGTCATCGCCCAGAAAGCAGCGCCCGCGGATCAATCGGGCAAGACGTCACTTCCTCGGTCTGGCCGCCGCGGCCGGCGCCAGAATTGCGGCAATGGGCACTCTTGCCGTGACGACTTTCTTGCCGTCTTCGACAGCCCAGGCAAAACCGGGAAATGGACCGAAACCCGGCAAAGGGCCGGGGAGCAGCCCCGGCAACGGCCCCAAATGTCTTCCCCGTGGTACTTCCATCATGACCCCGACAGGCGAGGTCCGGATCGAAGATCTCCGGATCGGTGATCTCGTAGAGACCGTGCGCGGGGAAGCCCATGCGATCAAATGGATCGGCCGCGATCTCTACCGGCTGAGCGGGTCCCGCTGGAACAACAGCGTCATGCCGATCCGCATCTGCCGGCATGCGCTCGATGAACAGACGCCGCATCGGGATCTTTACCTCTCTCCCGGCCACGCTCTGTTCATCGATGGCGTACTCATCAGAGTGCAGGATCTCATCAATGGAACGTCGATCATGCCCGCCCTTCCCGCGGACGCGCGCGAGATCGAGTATTTCCATATCGCGCTCGATACGCATGAAGTGATCCTGGCGGAAGGCGCTCCGGTCGAAACCCTTCTTCTCGAGGCCGACATCCACGAGGGCTTCACGAATTTCGCGGAGTTCGCGCGACTCTATCCCGGGCCGCAGCCTCAGATGACGCCTTTTGCGCCGATCGTCGGCTATGGCGGGCGCGCACATCTGAAGGCCCTGCTGCGCCTCGCAGCAGGCCCCTTTGCGCGGGTGCGTGCGCCGATAGAAGAGAGCTATGAGAGAATTGCCGCACGCGCCGAGCAACTCATCGGCTGATTGACGCGCGGCCCTCTCCCACTGCGCTTTCCCCGCGCCGTCCGCTCTAACGTTAGAGTGATCATGATCTTGGGTCCGGTCGAGCCAAGATCATCGTCACTACAGCGCCGTGCGTCCTTCAGGACGCACCAAGGACGCTGTAAGTCTTTGAATCCACGCATCGTGCTTTCCGAAAATCGATTCCGATTTTCGGGCCGATGCGCTAGGCGAACACGATGTCGTCCGCCGAGAGATCGGACAGCGATACGTTGTCGAGCGTGAGCCCAAAGGTGCTGGACCCGTTGAAGGCGATGTAGAGTCCATCGCCCGTCTCGGTCGCCGCCGCAACGAGGTCGGCGAAGCTGTCGATCCCGGTGACTGTGGAGGCGTGGCCGATGAACCGCAGCACGTCGCCGCCGTCGGCGTCGAAGTCGGTGATGTGGTCGACACCGTCACGGGACAGTGTATCGGACGACCACAGGAAGGCATCGGCGCCGAGACCGCCCGTCATGACGTCGTCTCCGGCACCACCCCAAAGCAGGTCGTTGCCGGCGCCGCCATCCAGGCGGTCGTTGCCGTCGTTGCCCGTGAGGGTGTCGTTGCCGGCGAGCGTCCGGATAATGTCGTCGGCCGCGCCGCCTGCCAGGTTGAATGTCTCGATATTGGTGAATATCAGCGTCTTGCCGAGGACGCCCGTCGCCGCATCGAAATTGGTCACACCCGGAAGTGGCGCAGTGACGTGCAGCGTGTCGTTTCCGCGACCGCCATCGATGATCCCGGAGGGAGCGCTCACCAGGATCAGATCATCACCGGCGCCGCCGTCGATGATCGTCTCGCCGTCGTCGAAGCTCGTTCCGGCATCGTAGATCTCATCGTTGCCGGCGCCGCCCATCAGCACATCATTGCCGCCGACGCTGATCAGGATATCGTCGCCGGCGCCGCCATAAAGGGCGTCATCACCACCTCCGGAGGATATGTAGTCCCTGCCGCCGCTGCCGAATACGTAATTGTCGCCCTCGCCCATGTGGGAGCTCAACGAGGACAGGTTCCCCGCGATCAGCGTATCGTTACCGCTGCCGAGATCCACACTGGCGACCTCGATGCCGCTGATCAGCGTACCGGTCGAGGCAAAACCCTGCGCGAAATCGACGGTCACGTCCTCGGTCCTGCCTTCATCGGACAACGTGAGCGTATCCCGGCCGTTCCCGCCGTCGATCACCGCCGAGGAAAGCGTGGTAACGATGTTATCGTTGTCGTCTCCGGCGAAGATGCGGTTCGCGCCGCTCGTGTCGACGATGATGTCGCCGCCGCTACCCGTATCGATCGTGTCGTCGCCGAACATGCTGGTGCCGTCGTCGAGGTCGGCGCCATAGGGACCGATAATGTCGTTTCCGGCGCCGGTCGAGATGACGTCGTCGCTTGCCGCACCGAAGATCCGGTCGTCGCCGCTTCCGGTAGTCAGCACCAGCCTCTCGATACGATTGAAGAATATGTGGTCCCAATTGGATGTGTTGTAGCCGATGATGCCGTGGCCGTGCTCGCCACTGAACCGGACCGTGGTGCTGACGCTGGAGAGATCGACCACCAGCGTATCGACGCCGGCCCCGCCGGTAACTGCGCCGCCGGTGCCGATCAGCGCGATCTGGTCGTCGCCCTCGCCACCATCGAGGCGGTCGTAGCCGGCCATGCTCGTCAGCCGGTCGTCTCCTGCGCCACCATCGACCAGATCGTCACCCTCACCCGCATCGATCTCATCGTCCCCGATGAGGCCCCAGATGCGATCCTTCACGTCAGTTCCTAGTAAGGCGTCATTTCCGGCAGTACCCACAATAGTGGCCATGTTGCGCTCTCCCAGCCCAAAAATATAATGATGAAACCTCATTACTGTATTTCCAGTTGAAACGCTATAAAGAATTAAGAAATACCTTTAGAAAACAATACAATAAGTACTTTACTTCAAAATTTCAATTAATATAACCAAATATATACTTTCCGAAGCACCAAGCATCGTCTCACTCAGCAAGCCAGATCCCGTCGACAGGAGGTTTCTGGGGCAGCTTTTCGCCGAGATCACCTGATCAAATACGCTGACCGCGCGGCGAATTCCGTATAGAATGGCGCGATGAATGAAGCTCAGACTCTGTTCGATGCGCTGCGCCAGTCGGTGAAGCCGCAGATTGTCGATGCCTTCGAGCGGTTCGTGCAGGATGCGCCGGACCGCAAGCTCTGCCGCATCAACGCTCTCGCCTTTGCGAAGGCGGAGGGGCTAGACGAGGAGCAGACGATCGCGGGCTTCCTGCATGCCTCCCATCACGGCATCTTCGAATTGTCCTGGAACGTGCTCTGCCCCGGCTGCGGCGGGGTGCTTGATGCCAATACCTCGCTCAAGTCCCTGCAGCAGGAGGAATATATCTGCGCGCTCTGCGCCGCCGGCTACGAGCCGACGCTCGACGAAATGGTCGAGGTGACCTTCACCGTGAGCCCGAGGGTGCGCCACATCGAGGCGCACAAGCCGCACGAACTGCCGCCGGCCGAATACTTCCGCCAGATCTACTGGGGCTCGGGCGTCGACCTGCCCGAAGACGGTTATGAGGAGAAGGTCGACGAGTTCATGATCGAGGCGCTTGAATTGCCGCCCGGTGACAAGGCCGTCATCGCGCTTCAGCTTCCGGCGGAGTTCGTCATCATCTTCGAGCCGGTCACGCATGCGGCGCAGTTTCTGGAGGTGGCGGGCGAGCCGACCAAGGAGCGAAGGAACCTCGCCCTCGTCTTCGACCGCGGCCACCGCCACAACGAGACCTTGCGCCTCCAGCCCGGGCCGCTGAGGATCCAGGTGGAGAACCACGCCGAAGTCCGCACCCTGCCCTCGGTCTGCGTCGCGAACGACGCGCTTCACGGCATGCTTGGCCGCCGTCGGCCGTTCCTGACGGCGAAGCGCCTGCTTTCCAACCAGACCTTCCGCGACCTCTACCGCACCGATACGATCGACGTCGACCAGCGGCTGAAGATTACCAGCCTCACCTTTCTCTTCACGGACCTCCGCGGCTCGACCGAGCTTTACGAGCGCGTCGGCGACCTCGCAGCCTTCGATCTGGTGAGAACTCATTTCGCTGTCCTGAACGAGATCGTCGGGGCCGAATCCGGTGCGGTCGTCAAGACGATCGGTGATGCGGTAATGGCGACCTTCCCGACACCGGATCGGGCAGTCGCGGCGGCGATGCGGATGCGCGATGCGATGCGCGAACTCAACGAAGAGCGCGGCAGTGAGGACTTGCTGCTGAAGATCGGCATCCACGAAGGGCCGTGCATCGCCGTCAACCTCAACGAGCGCCAGGACTATTTCGGCCAGACCGTCAACATCGCCTCGCGCGTCCAGCACCTCGCGACGTCGCGCGAGATCTTCGCCACCGGTTCGGTAGTGGACGATCCGCGCGCATCGAGTCTCCTCAGCGACCGCGGCCTCAACCCCATGTCGCACAACGTCACGCTTCGCGGCATCACCAACGAGATTAGCATTTTCGCGATCCCGTGAGGTGCGCACCGTTACAGCGCAGCGTGTCCAATCGGACGCGCCAAGGTCGCTGCAGCACTTTGGAGAACTGCATGATTTTATCCTTAAATCGATCTCGATTCGAGGAACCAGCTCCGTTCATCACCGATTCAGGCGCGGTGTCTGAATATTTCGGCGATGGAAGGAGAGCGATATGCGCATGGAGCTTGTCCTGTTTGCTGCCGTGGCGATAACTGCCAGCGCGGCGATGGCCGGGAGCCAATCGTCGAATTCGAGTTCGAACAGTTCGACCAACAACGGCGTCGTCAGCGAGCACGTCGTTGAAACCGACTGCGAAGATGGCCGTTGTCAGCGCTACCTTCTGCGTCGGGTATATAGCGACGAAGGAGAGCGACGCTATCGCGAACGCTATTCCAATGACGATGGTTGAGGTCTCAGTCTGACCACTGCAACTTGTTGGCCTTGAGCAACTGTCAACAATGACTGACGAGGTGCATCATGCCTTCCCGAACAGCCTCCTGCTCCTGCGGCCAATTACGGATTGAGGTCCGGGGCGAACCGCTCGGAGTTGGGGTTTGTCACTGCCTCGCCTGCCAGCGCCGAACGGGCAGCGTCTTTGCGGCCCTCGCCGCCTTCGCCGCGCCCTACGAGGTCACCGGCACCGCAACCGAATATGTGCGCACCGGCGATCAGGGCGCGCGGTTCAGGTTCCGCTTCTGCCCCGTCTGCGGGACTAACCTCTTCCATACGGAAGAGGGCTACGAAGGATCCTCGGTGGCGGTCGCCGTCGGCGCCTTCGCCGACCCGAGCTTTCCGCCGCCCGAAGATTCGGTCTATGACTGCCGCCGCCATTCCTGGGTACAACTGCCGCCGGGGATAAGGACTTACGACAAGGATCCGGCCTGATTGGCCTCTCATCCGGCCTGCCGGCCGCCTTCTCCCCGCAAGCGGGACGAAGGGATCCGCGGAAACGTCGTCGCGACCGCAACCATAGGGATTCCGCCAACCTTGGCCCCCTCTCCCCGCAGGGAGAGGATTAGGGTGGGGGCATCCAACGACCGCGAGCGCTCTCGAACACTGCCCTCAAGTCCTCGGTGTCGCGCCGCGCCGTTCGAGCGCAGTCTTGCGGATGATGTCGGCTATGTCCGGGTTACTCACCGACAGCATCTGGAAGTCCTCCGCATGCAGCGACAGCAGCGAAACCTCGGTCGAGGCGCTGACGGTCGCCGAGCGGGGCTCGCCGCTGATCAGCGCCATCTCGCCGAAAAAGCTGCCGGAACCGAGCTCGATCGGGTCCGGCGTCGCGACGCAGACGCGGCCCTCGACGATGAAGTACATCTGGTCGCCGGCCTCGCCCTTGCGGCAGATCGCGGCACCGGCCGGCACGACACGTGGCCTCAGGGCTCTGACGATCTCGACCAGCGCCGACGAGCCGAGGTTCCGGAACAGCGGCACGGCGGCAACCAACTGCCAATTGCGCACGAAGTCCTGGCGACGGACTTCGGCGTAAAAGCCGGTGGCGAGAAGGCCGGCCCAGAGCGCGAAGATGCCGATGCCGCACATCATGACCAGCCCGGCGAGCACACGGCCGGCGAAGCTCTGCGGAATCTCGTCGCCGTAGCCGGTGGTCGATAACGTGACGACGGCCCACCACATCGCCTGCGGGATACTGCCGAACTTATCGGGCTGGACGTCGCGCTCGATGAGATAGCCCGCCAGCGCCGCCGCGAACAGCACGAGGCCGAAGACCGATGTGACGCCGATCAGGTTGCGTGCCTCATTGGCAATCACCCTGCCCATCAGCCGGAAGAAGGTGGAATTTCGCAGCGGCTTCAAGAGCCAGATCGCGCAGAAAAGGGCCTGGTCGCGCGTGGCGGCAAAGAGGAAGCCGACAAGAGGCACCAGAACGGCCAGCACATCTATGACGATCGCCGGCGTGCTGTCCTGAGGACCCTTGGCGCGGCGCAGCAAGAGCGTCTCGATCAGTTGCAGGAGATAGACACTCCATATGGCGACGAGCAGGACCTGCAAGCCGAGCCTCGCCCGCCCGGTGATGTCCGGTGTGGTGAGCACCGCAACCGCGACGAGCCCAATCGCTGCGAGCAGCCCGTTGAACGGCGAAGAAAACTTCGAGAAAGGCCGTGCCGACATAAACGCCCCCGAACGGCGAACGACCCTAATACAATAGGCCGCCTTGGGACCGAGCGCAAAGGCTGCGAGACGGCCAGGGCTGCAACGCTGCGCCGCGCGTCCTATCAGAAGCCACGGTACACGGTGGGGGTCGGCGGGGCCTCTTTACCGCCCTCATCCCTGTGCTTGTCACAGGAATGAGGATCGGAGGGAGATGCCTTGCCGCACCTGGCCCGTCAGCCACCTTTATCGCGTCAGCCGGGCCTCGGTCCAGCCCAATGCCTTGAGGTCTTCGACGCGCGCCTCGGCGTTGTCGGTGAGAATGAATTCGTCGATCTGCGGTGGCGGGACGCTCGTTCCCGATAGCATCGAATGGACCTGACCGCGGTGGTGTTGGCCGTGCATGAAGACGTGAAGCAGTGTATCGGCGACAGTTCCGGTGAGCGTTCTTTCCGGCCAGGGAATGTTGATCGTGCGCAAGAGCCCCTCGGCCGTGAGACTCTCGCTAAAGTCGACCAGCCATTCGTCGACCTCTGCCCGTTCGATCGAAAATTCGTCCGCCGTTGCGCGGCTGCCCGGTGGCCTCGCCAGGCCTGGCCGTTCGCCACGCAGCGTGTCGATATAATACCGATCGGCATTCAGGAGATGGACCATCGTCTCCTTGAGCGACGGGAAGAAGGACGTTCGGGGCGCCTCCCATTCGCCGGGGATGAGCGCTATGCAGGCGCGGTCAAGCCGCGCATTGGCGAGACGAGCATTGCGCGCAAGCTGGCGATAGGGCCGGCATATCAGGTCCTGAGAAGGAGTCATGCCGCGTATAGTGAGATCTTTGCGATGGTGCGTCCAGCCCGTGTCGCTACACGGTGCTGCCTGAAATCGCCCGCACCGTCTTTGGGGGCGACCGGAGCGTTTCACCGTTTCGTCAAGAATGGCGAAACGCTCCGATCTTCATGACCCCCGCACTTTCACACCTCTTACAGCCGCGC
Source organism: Sinorhizobium mexicanum (assembly GCF_013488225.1). Classification (NCBI taxonomy): domain Bacteria; kingdom Pseudomonadati; phylum Pseudomonadota; class Alphaproteobacteria; order Hyphomicrobiales; family Rhizobiaceae; genus Sinorhizobium; species Sinorhizobium mexicanum. Next base: position 2,418,498 of record NZ_CP041238.1, read on the forward strand.
CTCGAGGATCAGGTTGAATGGCGTCTCCAGCGCCCGGCGGAAGCGGCTGAAGCCGGCCTTGCGGAAGACGTCCGCGAGCCGTGCCTCGCCGGCCTGGGCGCCGAGCACAAGATGGCCGCCGTCCGAGATCGCATGGGCGCAGCAGATCGTCGTGGACGCCGCGTAGTAGATCCGGGCAACCGGCGAGACGTTGTCTTCGACCCGGTCGTTGGCAAAGGGTTCCACCAGCATTACCGACCCGTCTCCCGCAATCGCCTTTGCCGTGTGCGCCGCCGCGGCGACCGGATTGCCCATGTCATGCAGGCAGTCGAAGAAGCAGATGAGGTCATAGTCCGCACCGGGGTAGTCGTCCGCTCGCGCGGTCGAAAAGGTGATCCGATCCGAAACGCCCGCTACTTCCGCGACCTTGCGTGCCTCGACGATCGATTCCGGCTGGATGTCGAAACCATGGAAGCGTGACGCCGGAAAGGCCTTTGCCATCAGCACCGTCGAATGCCCGTGCCCGCAGCCGACATCGGCCACACGGGCGCCGGTCCTCAGCTTCTTCTCGATGCCGCTGCCGAGCGCCGGCAGCCACTCCGCCACCAGGCTTGCCTTGTAGGCGTTCCGGTAGAAGGCGGCGACGCCGCAATAAAGCCGCCCGTCGTGATCACCCCAGGCAATACCCCTGCCGGTGCGGAAGGCCTCCACCGCCTTGTTCTCGTCCGCCCACATGGATGCAGGGACCGCCCAGGCATTGGGGATGAAGACGGGGCTGTCTTCGTCGGCGAGCACAAGTGCCTGCTCCGGCGAAAGCTCGTACGTGCCGCTGCTTGCATGGTACGTGACATAACCGCCTGCCACTTGGGAGCCAAGCCATTCACGCACGTAACGTTCGGCGCAGTCCGCCCGGTTCGCCAGTTCATGCGAGGTCAGCGGACCGGCGCCGGCCATCGCCTTGTAGAGGCCGAGACGGTTGCCGAGGCTGACCATCACGCCGCCGTAACCCGCCGAAAGGTCGCCGATCGCCCGCGAGACGATCGCATCGAGCTTCGCCTCGTCGATCTTGTTGTTTGCTGCATCTGCCATGTTCGCGCTCCTGTCATCCACCTGAAGGTTCAAGGACTGGCGGAGGATCGCATCTGGCGTGACCGCGCGGCAGAGCGGAATTGTCCGGAACCGGGCCATTTGCGCCATAAGCGGTGTCGCGGTAGAACTCAATTGCCGACGTGGCGCCACCCGTCCGATGGGATTCGAGATGCCGCGCAACACCGCCGAGACCGGAACGCACCCGCTTCACGTGAGCCTCGTCGCCATCCCCGAGGCGGTGGTGTCGACGCTGAGCGGCATCTTCGACGTGATGAACGCCTTCGCCATAGTGCCGCCTTCTGGCCAGGCATCGGTTTCCGCGCCGCCGTTCCGGGTCGAGATCGTGGGATTGTGGTCCGGCCCGCTGGAACTCGCCAGCGGCGTGCCTGTGATGGTACAGCGTGGTATCGCCGCCATCGAGACGACCGACATCGTCATCGTCCCCTCCGTCCTGCTCGGGCCGGACGGTTGGCAGAAGGGCCGGCATCCGGAACTGGTCGATTGGCTCAGCGCCATGCATCGCCGCGGCGCGCTCCTGTGCTCGGCCTGCTCGGGCCTTTTCCTGCTTGCCGAGACGGGGCTTTTCGACGGCGTCGATGCGACGGTGCATTTCGGCTACGCGCAGGCCTTTCGGAACGCCTTCCCGAAAGTGGTGATCCACCCCGAGCGCGTGCTGGTCGTCTCCGGCAAGCGCGAGGAGCTGATCACGTCGGGCGCCTCCATGACCTGGCACGATCTGGTGCTCTATCTGATCGCCCGCCACGCCGGAGCGGCGGCAGCGCAGACCGTCGCCCGCTATTTCGCGCTGCAATGGCATCAGGACGGGCTCGCGCCCTACATTGTCTTCGAAGGACGAAACGACCACGGCGACGTCGCGATCCGGGCGGCGCAAGAATGGATCGCCACGCATTTCTCGGTCGCCAACCCGCTGGAGGAGATGGTCCGCCGCGCCGGGCTTGCCGAACGCACCTTCAAACGCCGCTTCACCGGCGCAACCGGCTTCAGCCCGATCGCCTATGTCCAGCGCCTGAGGATCGAGGATGCCAAGCGCCGGCTCGAACGAACGGAGGCCCCGGTCGACGAGATCAGCTGGCAAGTCGGCTACGAGGATCCCGCCTTCTTCCGCCGCCTGTTCAAGCGCCTCACCGGGCTGACGCCGGGTAGCTATCGCCGGCGCTTCATGATTCCCGACTATGCCCGGCCGCAGCGGAAGGAATAGGCGCTTCACGGAATTCCGCCACTGACGGTGCGCTCGCAAGAATTTTTGGGACCATGTCGGCCTAGTCCGCTGCCGGGCGTCCTAGATACAGAAACAAGGAAACGAGGATGACGAAGGAGAGCGGCAATGAGAAAAATCGTCGTTGGTGCATTTGTAAGTCTTGACGGAATCATGCAGGCACCGGGCGGGCCGCACGAGGACCCGGTCGGCGGCTTCAAGTTTGGTGGATGGGTCGCCCCCTATTTCGACGAGACGATGGGGACGGCGGTGGACGAGATGTTTGCCAAGCCGTTCGATCTTCTGCTGGGGCGAAAGACCTACGACATCTTCGCGGCGCATTGGCCCTATGCCGGCGCCGACGATCCGATCGGCACATTGTTCGACCGCATCACCAAATTTGTCGCGACGCGCAATCCGGATTTCAAGCTCGGCTGGCAGAACAGCCAGAGCCTCGGCAACGACGTCGTCGCCACGCTCCAGAAGCTGAAGAGCGAGGACGGGCCGGATCTCCTGACGCAAGGGTCGACCGACCTGCTGCAGACGCTCTTCCGTAACGATCTGGTGGAGGAGATGTATGTGTCGATCTTTCCGGTCGTGCTCGGAAAGGGCAAGAAACTGTTCGGTGACGGTGCCTCGCCGATGGCGCTGAAGCTTGTCGGTTCGAAGGTTTCGGGGTCCGGCGTGACCGTGAACAAATACGTCCGCGCCGGCGAGGTCGTCACCGGCTCGTTCGAATTCGAGCAGCCGACCGAAGCGGAACTGGAGCGGCGGAGGAACCTGACCTGAACGAAGCGCAGCCAGCCGCTTGACCATCTTGGGGTCGGTCCTGTCCTGGCGAAAATCCACCGGATATCAACGATTGGCCATGATTTCCGGCTATGCTTCACCTTTGCCGAACAAGGGAGGTTACGATGCAAATTTCGGAAGCCATGCATTCTGGAGTACGTTGGATCTCGCCGGACACCGACCTGCGCACGGTAGCGCACATCATGAAGGACGAGGATATCGGCGCCCTGCCCGTCGGCGAAAACGACCGCTTGATCGGAATGGTCACGGACCGCGACATGGCGCTGCGCGCCTTCGCCAACGGTCACGATGTTTCTGCGCTCACGGTGCGTGACGTGATGACGAACCAGATCGTCTTCTGCCGCACGAGCGATTCTCTCGAGGACGCTATCCGCCTGATGGAGGAAAAGAAAATTCGGCGCCTGCCGGTGATCAACGACGACAAGCGGATGGTCGGCATGCTGTCGCTTGGTGATATTTCCCATAACAGCAGCCGGGAAATGACGGGCGAACTGCTGAAGGCCGTCACCGGCCATCACAGCTGATAGACGCGGGACGCAGACGCGCCTTTTGGACATGGCATTCAAGGCGTGTCCGCGCCGCGATTGACGCTGAAGCGGCTTTAATCCTACGGCAAAACGCGGCGCACATGGCTCACTGGCCTGTGCGACGGCCGCGCTATTTGAAGACGACGGAGCCGTTGAGGATCTCGATTGTTTCGTCGCCCTGGAGGCCGATACGGTCGCCGCTCGGGGCGGTGACGAAGCAGCCGCTCGGGCAAATCATTTCCGTCGCCCCGGAACCGATCGCAACGTCCATCCGGCTCTCGCCCTCGACGACCACCAGCACAGCGGTGTCGCCGTCCTTGTTCGTCACGGACGCAGCAAACGCCGCTCCCGTCATAAGAATGCCGGAAAGCACCGCAATCAGGATTGTCTTCATCGCCCGCCGGCGCTGAGCGCCGCCCCTATACTGCCGGCCACCGCGTCGTGTCGCGACCTCCGGCCCCCTCTTCAGCCCGCGCCAGCCTAAACTGGAGCGAGACGAATTGCATGCTTTTTATCCCCGGTCGGCTGAATGCCTGCTGAACACCGGATCGGCGCGCGGAACGCATGCCGGCGGAGCGCCGGCCGAACCGACCCGCACCGCCAGTCACCTCGCATTAAACCATTGATTTATCGAAGACTTTTCGATTTCCGTTCCGGCCTGCGTGACTGGTAACCCGAACGGATTAGGAGACACCATGCCCTGTCGCATGGTACATAGGTAAGAAATTGCGAGCGGGGCTAAAGAATAAATGCCTCAAATATTTCAATAAATTCCCGCTCTAGCGAGTGATCACGCAGAAAGGCTACGATTTTTTCAATCGAAAGTCGCCGTGATCCAGGAGGGGTGCCATGTCCTATTTGCGTGGCGCTGCAATCGTTGCACTCGGCTTCATTTTTTACAGTCCGGTGTCAATGGCCGCTGAAGCGATCGGCGAGGCGGTTCGGATCCGGACTGAAGTCAGAGGTGCGGGCGGTCCGCTGGCGGCCAAAGACCCGGTCTACCGGGACGAACGGATTCTGACCTCAAAGTCCGGGCTGGGACAATTTGTGTTCCGCGACGGCACCAAACTGGCCGTCGGCTGGGGCTCGTCCGTCGTCATCGACAAATTCGTCTTCGACGACTCCAACAACTTGCAGAAGCTCAGCCTCAGGGCGACGAAAGGCACGTTCCGCTGGGTCAGCGGAAAGTCGAAGAGCACTGCCTACGAGATCCTGACGCCGGCCGGAACGATCGGCGTTCGCGGCACCGCGTTCGACTTCTATGTCGGCGGAGACGGAACCACGGCGCTCGTTCTCCTCAACGGCGAGGCCAGTTTCTGCGGCCCTGGCGGCTGCAAACAACTGACAAGGCATTGCGACTGCGTGATCGCCGATCGCAACGGCAACGTTACTGACACGGCCCGCGTAAACCGCCGCATCCTGGATACCCTCGGAAACAAGGGGGCGTTGCCGTTCCTTTCCGGCAACCAGCACCTTTCCGGCGGACTGGGCTGGGTCGGCGGTGGTTGCAGCATTCGTGCCGCGCTCCCAATTCCACCAACACAGCCCGAGCGGATCAGGCCCGAGAAAAAGCAGGCGCAGCCGCAGAAGCCCCCGACAAAACCGGACAAGCCGCCTCCGAAGCCTGACAAGCCCGAAAAGCCGCCGCGCCCGGATAAACCGGAAAAACCGCCCCGTCCGGATAAACCGGAGAAGCCGCCGCGGCCAGAGAAGCCGGAAAAGCCTCGCGAACCGGAGAAGCCGCGTCAGGAGCAGAACGGACCGCGAGAGGGCAGCCGCAACAACGGTTAGCAATTCCACAGCGCGTTCGGCTATCCTGTCTTGCCGTGATCAACGAAGTGATCGGCCCGGCGGGAAATCCGGCGGTAGAAGTCCGTCAATCCGTCCAGCTTCGCCGCCTTGAGCTTCGCCGCGCTCAGGATCTTGCGGTTCGGCACGCGGGACCGCAGGGCCTCGATAAGTTTCAGGTGAAGGCATCTGAGTTCGGCGAACTCGGTGGAAGCTCCGAGTTTTTCATCACCGACGACGGCGAAGAGCTTTGTCCGAGTGCTCTTTCCCTTGAGCGCCAGCATCCCCGCCTCGAGCAGAGCATGACCCGGCAGCGCCTGAGCGGTCTCCTCGGACACCAGAATGTCGAAGTGAACATCCTTGCAGGAGGATTCTATCCGAGCCGCGATGTTGACCGTATCGCCGACGGCCGAGTAGTTGAAGTGGGCCTCGGCGCCCATGTTGCCGACACAGGCGATGCCGGTGTGAATGCCGACGCCGATCGCGATGTTTTGCTCCTTTCCGAAGCCGAAGGCGTCGTCGGCATTGAGGCGGAGAAGCGTCTCGCGCATGCCGAGCGCGGCGCGAACGGCCTTGCCCGCGTGGTCGGCGACGTCGACTGGGGCGTTCCAGAAGGCCATGATCGAGTCCCCGATGAACTTGTCGAGCGTGCCTTCGTTGGCGATGACGTGGCGGCTCAGCGCATCGAGCAGCGTGTTCAGGAAGCCGACAACGGCAGTCGGCGCCATCTGTTCGCTGATCTCGGTGAAATTCCGGACGTCGACGAACATCACCGTCAGCTCGCGGTCGTCGCCGCCGAGGCGCAGCGCATCGCGCGTGTGCTCGATACGGTAGAGCAGCGACGGTGAAAGATACTGGCCGAAGGCCCTCCGGACCGCCCGGCGCTCACGGTCGGTCACTAGGAAGCGGAACGCCGTGGCGGCAAAATGCGTGATCGATGCGCTGACGATCGGGGCCAGCGGATCGAAGAGCAGCCCACCATAGAGGAAGGCGAGCCAGGAGGCGATGAGGGCAAGCGCAGTGATGGCCAGGCCGCAGGCGAGCGCGACCGCCGGGCTGACGAAGGTGGTGAGCACCACCAGCAGAGTGCCCGCGATTGCAATGGACAGGATTTCAAGGCCATCAGCCCAGTCGGGACGCGAGAGAAAATGGCCGGACAGGATCTGCTCAACCGTCTGCGCGTGCAGCGAGACGCCCGGAACGTTCTGCCCGAGGGCGGTCGTGCGAATGTCCTGCAATCCCGCCGCCGACGTGCCGACAAACACGATGCTGCCCTCGATCGCCGCCCTCACCTCCGGCGGCGCCCCTCCGGGGGCGAGCACGTGCCTTGCGGAGACGTAGCGTTCTGCGTGATCCGGGCTGACATAGAGCCAGAGTTCGCCGGCCGCGGTCACGGGAACGATGAAGTCGCCGATCTTGGCGTCCGTCAATGTATCCGCCACGTCCGGGGCGGCGGCGAGCACATAGGTGGAGGCCCCCTGCGCGACGCGCAGCGCTTCGAGCGCAAGGTTCGGATAGAACTGTTCGCCGTCGCTTAGGAAAAGCGGAACGGCGCGCACGACCGTCGACGTCGCGCCGGGATTGAGGCTGATATGGCCAAGACCGGCGGCATTGGCCTCGAGCTGCGGCCTGAGCGGCGTCGCCGCCTCGAGACGTGGAGGTGCGCCGAACGGGCTTTCACCGGTAAAGGCGAAGCCGGCCTTCACCGGCGGGCGATAGTTCCCTTCGTTGGAAATGCCGAAGCCCAGCACGACGGGTCTGTCCGCGATCGCCCGGGCGAAGATCTCGTCATTGTCGGGCAGTTGGCGAAGCAGCGACGGGTCGATCCCGCCAACGTCGCGCACGACGTTGCGCGGTGACAGGCGATCCGGCTCGGCAAAGAGAATGTCGAATGCGATGGCCGACGCCCCCATCTCCGACAGCCGGTCGACCAGCGCGGCGATGCGGTCTCTCGGCCACGGCCACTGACCAAGCTCCCGGAGCGAGGCCTCGTCAATGTCGACGATCCGTACCGGCATGTTCTCGAAAGTGCGCGGCTTGATACGCTGATACTCGTCGAATGTGAGATTTCGGGCGAGCCGCAGCAACGGCGGATCGCTTGCCCGCAGCATTGTCAGAGCCGCTACAATCGACAAGCCGATAATGACGCCCACCTGCTGCGCACGTGTCATGCAGCAACCGCCCCCCTACAGCGCCGCGCGCCTTATCGGACGCACAAAGGACGCTGCAGCACCTTGAACTGCTGCATGTTTGTATCCTCAAATCGGTTAGGATTTCAGGAAAACATGCAGTAGCGCGCGCAAGCTTACTGCATAATCCGGCAAATCGGAATCGGATAAATTATGCGGCAATTCAAGGCGTTACGGCGCCTCATGCCCGTTCAGCGTTTCTCGCCAAGATAGCTGAAGAGAGTCTGTTTCCATTTTTCGCTGCGGATCGCGTCAAGTACCGCCACATCGGTCGCCTTGCGGTAGCGGCTGCCGATCGGCATGGCGATGCCGTAGCTCTGCGGTTCGAATGTCACGTCAAGGACCCCGACCGCATTCGAAAACTTCTGTGCAACGAGCCACGCGAGCAACGGCTTGTCGTAGACAAAGGCGTCGATCGAGCCCGACCCCAGCATGTTCGACCCATCCTCGACACGGTCGAAGTCGCGGTGCTCGATACGGTCCCGGTCGAGCAATCCAATCGTTGCCGATCCCGCCAATGCGCCGACGCGCACGCCGGGCAGATCATCGACATTGTTCACGACGCCGCGGATCTGTCGCGTCGTGAGCGCCGAGGTGACACTGGCGGTGAACACCGCGATGGTGATGATCGAGACGACCATCCAGATAATGGCGAGCGCGCGTCCTGCCAGGGTTCTCGGGCCGCGGTGACCGGTACTGGCCTGCGTCATCACCTCGGCGGACCACCAGATGCTGGCGCCGAGCCCCTTGGCGGCACTGCCTCCGAATTCCTCGTTGTGGCGGCGTTCGAACAACCAGATCAGAGCCCCGACCAGAAACGAGATGCCGATGAGCGCACCGGCTGCCTGAAGGAAACCGAGCGAGGTCATCGCGCGGATGATTTCGCGCCATATCGAAACGCGGGTCAGCGAGACCGCGATGCCGAGCCCCGTGTGGTAGAAGGGCTGCGAGAAATCCACGCTGCGCTCGCGCTCGGGCGTGATGGTTATCGCCGCGACAGACAGGTCATAATCGCCCCGTGCCGTCGCCTCGACGAGGCTCTGCACCGATGGTTCTTCGACCAGCCGGAACTTGAGGCCGCGATCCTGAGCGATCTGCCGCCAAAGTTCGATGGAAATGCCCGTCCAGTTGCCGTCCGGTTGCTTCATCGAGAACGGCGGCGCCTCCTTGGTGCCGACGACAAGCTCGCGATCCGGGAAATCCGTCGCCATGTCTTTGGCGGGTGCCTGAGGACTGGTCTGGGCCGCTACCGCAACCGCGATGATCGTCACCGCCCCGAAAACGAGCGCCGGCAGAAGACGAGGGAAGCGCCTGCCCGCGAGTTGCCGCTTTCTGAAGGTGTGCATGGTCACCCTCACTTCCTTCCCATCCGACCGATCCTTACCTGCCCCAAGCGCCGATGCGGGACAGGACTGGTTATCTCCTTCCCTGCGGGTAGATCGTCTCGCCGCGCTTGAGCATTTCGACAAAGGCATCGATCTTCTTCTTCCGCCCGGCTTCCGTCTTCATGTTGTGGGTGCGGAAGGCGAGCGCGAAGCGGTTCTGCTCGCTGAGCTTGGCGAGCATCTCCCTGGCCTTGGGCTCGGCGTCGATGGCGGCCTGCAGATCGTCCGGGATCTTCATGTCCTTGCCGCTCGCATAGGCGCGCTCCCAGCGCCCGTCGGCCTTCGCCGCCTCGACCTGCTTCACCCCATGCTCAGTCATCCGGCCTTCCTCGATCAGCCGGGCGACATTGTCGACGTTGATCTGGCTCCAGGTGCTCTTCCTGCCGCGCGGCGTGTAACGCTGCAGGAAGCTCCTGTCGTCGAGCCCCTTGCGCAGGCCATCGATCCAGCCCCAGCACAGGACGACGTCGATCGCTTCCTTGGGCGTGATCGACTTGAGTCCCGAACCGGCCTTGTGGATCTTGATCCACACCTCGTCCGCCGTGTCGTGATGGCTGCCCAGCCAGCGGTAGAAGCTCTCGGCGTCCTCGAACTCGCGAATCTTTTCCGGATCGACCGTTACCGGTGCCATCAGCTGACCTGCCTTTTCGCTACTGCCATGTTGCGTGCCACCGTCGCCAAATTCCGGGCGCCACCATCATCACGCAGCGGGCGCGGAAGTGCAACGTGAGGAGGCAGCGGCAAGTGCAGGCGCTTGGCGCGGAAGGCTTCTCCAGCCTAAGATCATAGGAAGGCGGGGAGAAAATTGATGGACGATCTGCAAATCCGCACGATCAGCGACTGGCTGGTCGCACAGGGCCTGCTCGGCCTCGACGAGACCGGACTTCTTGAAGGTTTTTGCGAGCGCTGCCGTGAGCAAGGCCTCGATCTTGTCCAGGCAGCACTCTTTCTCGATACGCTTCACCCCGTGCTCGAGTCGCGCGGCTTCGTCTGGAATGCCGAAGAAACGGACGCGACGAGGCAGCGGGAGTTTTCGCGCTACGAGTCGGAGCGCAATTCCCGTCTGTGGAGCGCCAGCCCCTTCAACCACATGCTGGAGGATGCGCTCTCAGAAATCCATCTGCCGCTCGACTACACCGGAGAGGCCCGCTTCACGATCCTGGACGACCTTCGTCTCGAGGGGCACACCGACTATTTCGCGCTGATCCATCGCCTGAGCGGCAAGGATGCGTTCGGCGAGATGGACAGCCTCTATTCGCGTTGGTCGACGAAGGCGCCGGGCGGCTTTTCTAGCGACGACCTCCATGCGCTGCGCAGCCTCGTGCCGGCGCTGGCGCTTTCCATCAAGGCCGTTTCGCTGAAGTGGACCGCCCAATCGCTGGTCGAGGTCTATCTCGGCCGCGACGCCGGCCATCGCGTGCTGGAAGGCCGGATCGCCAGGGGCAAGGTCGAGAGCATCCACACGGTGCTGTGGTATTCGGACATCGCAAATTACACGGCTCTTTCCGAGCAGGTCCACAGCAGCGACCTCATCCCCATGCTGAACGATTATGCGGAGGCGGTGATCTCGTCGGTTCACGCAGCCGGAGGCGACGTGCTGAAGCTCGTCGGCGACGGGACGCTCGCGATCTTCACCAGTGCAGACCGATGCCAAGCGGCACTTGCCGCGCTCAAGGCTGAGGCCGAGCTTCAGGAGAGGATCGCCACGCTCAACGCGACACGTCTCGAGCAGGAGACGGCGATCACCTCGGTCTATCTCGCGCTCCACGTCGGTGAAGTCTTCTACGGCAACGTCGGAAGCGACGAACGGCTGGATTTCACCGTCATAGGCCCGGCCGTCAACGAGGTCTGCCGGATCGCGTCGACTTGCCGTGTTGCCAATCGGTCCGTGCTCGTCTCCTCAGCCTTCGTCGATCTTCTTCCGCCGGCGGAAAGAGCGGGGTTCGAGACGCTCGGCTCCTTCCACCTGAAGGGTGTCCGCGAACCGCGGGAATTGTTTGCGCGCCCGTAGAGCAAGCGCCGCGCGTCTATGAGACGCCACAGTACACGACGGCAGCGTAGTGGGTTTGGCGGATGCTTTTTTCGCCCTCATCCCTGTGCTTGTCACAGGGATGAGGGCAGCGCCGCGTCCGCGGCGCGGGAGAGTCTCTTCAACCCAAGGACTGCATGTTTCCTTAAATCGCAGCCGATTTAAGGATAAAAACATGCAGCAATTCAAAGTGCTACAGCGTCCTTTGCGCGTAAGGCACGCGGCGCTGTAGGGGCTTGCCGGATTCCTGTGACAGGCACAGGAATGAGGGTGGGAGGAGAAGCCTTGCAGTACCGCAACCCACAACGCGCAGTCGCTACTATCGCGACTGTGATCGGACGCATAAAGGACAACAAGACGGCGTTCGGCCGGCGCACCGGTCGAACGCGCGTCGTCTGTCATCAGGCGATCATATCCTCAATCCGGATCGGCAGCGTGCGCACGCGTATGCCGGTCGCGTGGAAGACCGCGTTGGCGATGGCGGGCGCCATGCCGACAAGCGCGATTTCGCCGAGGCCCTTGACGCCGAGCGCGTTGACGTGCGGGTCCACCTCATCTACGAAATGCGCTTGGATATCCGCGATATCGAGGTTCACGGGCACGAGATAGTCCGCCATATGCGCGTTGACCGGGCGGCCGTCGCGCTGGTCGAGCACGGTTCGCTCCATCAGCGCCATGCCGATGCCGCCGACCATGCCGCCGGTGCACTGGCTGGCAGCAAGGCGCGGATTGACGATGCGGCCTGCCCCATAGGTACCCAGCGCGCGGCGCACCCGGATGGTGCCGACATCGGGATCGACGGCCACCTCGGCAAAGACAGCACCGAAGGCATGCATGGAATATCGGCTGGCTATGTCGGGATCACGGCTGGCTGATGCATTCGCCTCGATCGGTCCGCCGGCGCTCGCCGCGATGTCGCCATAGGCCTGGCCGGACGCTGTATCGCCGCGACGGCGCAGACGCCCCTCCTCCCACATGACCCCATCGATCGACGCGCCGAAGACCGGCGAGCGCTGGTCGGCGATGGCGCGCTTTGCGGCCTCCTCCTGCGCCGCGATACAGGCGGCGCGGATCGCCGAGCCGACCGACGCCATCGTCCAGGAACCGCCATGGGAGGGAGCGGGCGGAAAATCCGAGCGGCCGAGGCTGAAGCGGACGCTCTCGATCGGCAGGCCGAGCGTCTCGGCCGCCACCTGCGTCATCGACGTATAGGTCCCCGGCCCCATGTCGCTCGCCGCCACCTCGATTTCGGCGGTGCCGTCGGGAAGGAGGCGCGCGAGCGCGCTCGACGGAGCGTGAAACGCCGGATAGCTGGCGGACGCGACACCCATGCCGATCAGCAGCCGCCCATCGCGCATCGAGCGCGGTTTCGGATCCCGTTTCGACCAGCCGAAACGTTCGGCACCGGCATCGTAGCACGTCATCAGCGACCGGCTCGAAAACGGCTTGCCTGCGGCCTCGTCGATCTCGGGCTCGTTCAGGCGGCGCAGTTCGATCGGGTCGAGCCCGAGCTTGTAGGAAAGCTCGTCCATGGCGCATTCGAGCGCGAAGACGCCACTCGCCTCACCCGGGCCGCGCATATAGGTGGGGGTGCCGGTGTCCAGCTTCACAAGGCGATAGCGGGTGCGCACATCGGGGCAGGAGTAGAGGAAACCGGAGACGGAGGTCAGCGCCTCGATGAACTCCTCGTAGCGGCTCGTCTCTCCGACCCCCTCATGGATCAGGCTCTTGAGCTTGCCGTCTTTCGCGGCCCCGAGCGCGATGCGCTGTAGCGTGCGCGGACGGTGGCCGGTGATGTAGAACATCTGCTTGCGGGTCAGCACCAGCTTGACCGGCCGCCCCACCTCACGCGCCGCGATGGCCGCGAGCGTGACATGCGGCCAGGTCCTGAGGCTCGTGCCAAAGGCGCCGCCGACGAAGGGACAGATCACCTGCACATTCTCCACCGGCAGGCCGAAGATCGCGGCGATCTCCGCCTGTTCGTTGATGACAAACTGGCTCTTGCTCCAGAGCGTCAGGCGGTCGCCGTCCCAAACCGCGATGGTCGCGTGCGGCTCCATCGGATTGTGGTTTTCCCGGGCGATGTCGTAGCTCTCGTCGACTTTCACCTCCGCGCTCTCAAGCGCGGCGTCCGCATCGCCCCGCGCGGCGTCGCCACCCCGCCTCATAGTTTCCGGAATGACGGCGCTGGCGAGCAGACCCGTCGGATCGACGACGGGCCGCTCGGCAGCGTAAGCGACCTTAAGTGCCGCGGCGGCGCGTTCGGCATGATCGAGCGTGTCGGCAACCACGATCGCCACCGGCTGACCCCAGAACCGCACCTGATCGTCCTGCAGCACATGCAGGCGCTCACCGGTGGCGGGATCGATCACTCCCTTGTGCTCGCCATAGGCAAGCCGCGGTGCATTGAGGTGGCTGATGACCGCGATTACGCCCGGCATGCCGGAGACGGCGTCCGCGCCGATCTCTGTGATGCGGCCAAGACCGGCCGTGGCGCTGACGATCACCGCATAGGCCTGGCCCTTCTGGTTGAAATCGGCCGCATAGCGCGCGCCGCCGGTTACCTTGGCGCGGCCGTCGATGCGAGGAAGCGGTTGTCCGATGACGTTCGTCATGCCATTTCTCCGACCATTTCGAGCGTACGGACGATCGTCCGCTGCAGGAGTTCGACCTTGTAGTGATTGCCGGTAGCCGGCCGTGCGCCGTCCGCCGCCAGCCGCGCAGCCGCCTCGAAGACCGGGCGGGACGGCTCCTTGCCGATCAGTTCCGCCTCCGAGGCGCGCATCCGCCACGGGCGGGTCCCGACCCCGCCGCAGGCGATCCGCACCGAGCGGATCACGCCGCCGTCCGTTTCCATGGCAACGGCGGCAGACACCAATGCGAACTCGTACGACTCGCGGTCACGCACCTTGAGGTATCGTGCGCGACGGCTGTGGGGACCGCTGGGGACGCGCACGTCCAGGATCAGTTCGCCCGCCTCGAGCGTGTGTTCGAGATGCGGCGTATCGCCAGGCAGCCGGAAGAGGTCCTCGACGGGAAAGGTGCGCTCGCCTTCCGGCCCGCGCACGCGCATCGTCGCGTCGAGCGCGATCAGCGCCACCGCAACGTCCGACGGGTGGGTGGCGATGCAATGGTCACTGACGCCGAGTATGGCGTGCCCGCCGTTGAGCCCATCGATCGCGGAGCAGCCCGAGCCCGGCTCGCGCTTGTTGCATGGCGCATCGAGCATGCGGAAATAAGGACAGCGGACGCGCTGCAAGAGGTTTCCACCGATCGAGGCGACGTTGCGCAATTGCGGCGATGCGCCTTCGATCAAGGATTCGGCGACAAGCGGCTGCAGACGCAAGGTGTCGGGATGGGCGGCGATCTCCGTCATTCGGGCAAGCGCGCCGATGACGAGATCGGAGCCTTCGACGCGAATGTCTCCGAGCGGAAGGGCGTTGATGTCGACGAGCCGTTCGGGACGCTCGACTTCCTCCCGCATGAGATCGATGAGCGTCGTACCGCCGGCGATATAGCGTGCGCCCGCGGCCGCGGCAGCGATCGCCTCCTGCTCGCTGCTGGCCTTTTCGTAACTGAATGGAAGCATGCTCAGGTCCTCCCGGCGGCATCGGCGACAGCGGCGACAATGCCCGGATAGGCCCCGCACCGACAGATATTGCCGCTCATCCAGAACCGGATTTCCTCCGGCGAATGGGCGTGGCCCTCGGCGATGCAGCCGACGCCGGACATGATCTGCCCGGAGGTGCAGAAGCCGCACTGGAGCCCGTCGTGCTCGATGAAGGCCGCCTGCAGCGGATGAAGCTCGTCGCCTTTCGCCAGCCCCTCGATCGTCGTGATCTCGGCGCCATCATGCATGATGGCGAGCGTCAGACAGGAATTGATCCGCTTGCCATCGACGAGAATGGTGCAGGCACCACAGGCGCCCTGGTTGCAGCCCTTCTTCGTGCCGGTGAGGTCAAGCGTTTCGCGAAGGACGTCGAGCAGCGACTGGCGCGGATCGAGCTCCAGTTCGCGCGAATTCCCGTTGACAGTCAGTCGTATGCGCGCTGTCGTCACGCTCGTGCCCTCCTGGTTTGTAGGTGCGGTGGTCGATGACGCGGCCTGCGCCGCGCCGGATGGAATGACTGCCAGCGTCGCCGCTCCTGCTGCCATTTGTAGAACGTCGCGTCGGGAAAATGCGCAATCAGCAGTCTCTGCTCCGGCCGATAATCGCGCTTCCCCCCTTTCGGGTTTGTCAAGTTCGGACATGGTAACGCAGACTCCTTGCTGGGGAACGACGTGTTCGCTCTTTGAGGCGATTAATCGATTTACGGGAATGCAGGCGCCAAGCTTATGCAGGCATGCTGAGCGCGCCAGCGCCCGTATTGCTGCGTTTTGTACGAAAGTGCTATGTTTTTGCGGGGCGCCCAGAACAAGAACAGCATCGGACCTCGAGCGGAAATTCCTCATGGAGTTCGCGGATGGCCGGCGGAGCTTATGGCGAGCGGTTGGGCGAGGCTGTCGGGGCCGAGGCGTCGCCGAGCATTCTTGTGCAGCGACTGCAAAGGACAGACTTCGCCGCCACTCGCGTCAGCTGGGGGAAGAGAGAAAGCGGGCGCCTGGGCCGTATCGAAAGGGAAGACGGCTATCTTGTCTGTCTGCAACTGCTCGATCTTGAGCCCCACCCCTACTGGGTCGAGGGTCGCCCGGTCACGATTGCGCCGATCCGAGGCGGACAGTTCACGCTTCTGGACCTGAATTGCGAGCACTCCTCCGTCCTCGCCGACCCTATCGACTGCCTGGCGATGTATATTTCGCGCCAGTCGCTTGACAGGATCGCCGAGGAACGCGGCGTTTCGCGGACGAGCACGATCGGCATTGCGCCGGGCGCTCCCCTCGACGACCTCGTCGTTCGGAGTCTCGGAACCAGCCTGCTGCCGGCACTTGAGGCACCCGAGCAGGCCAGTCAGCTTTTCCTCGACCATGTCGGCATGGCTCTGCTCGGCCATCTGGGCAGCGCCTACGGCGATATGCCGGGCGGGCGTAGGCCAAAGCGCGGTGGCCTCGCGCCCTGGCAGGAGCGACGCGCCAAGGAGATCCTCATGGCGCATCTCGACGGCGACATCGCGCTCGAGGAACTCGCCCATGAATGCGGTCTCTCACGCAGCCATTTTGCCCGCGCTTTCAAGGAAACGACCGGCGCCCCGCCGCATCGCTGGCTGCTGGCACGTCGTATCGAGCGCGCCCAGGACCTGCTCTTGAACTCGAACCTGTCTATCACGGAGATCGCCAGCAGCTGCGGCTTCGCCGACCAGAGCCACTTCACCCGGGTCTTCGCCAAAATGGTCGAGACGGGCCCGGGCGAATGGCGGCGATGCCGGCGGTGGTAGCAGGCAGGGGCCGGTTACCACGCAGCCTTCTCAGGCGACCGTTGCACGGCGCCGTAGACATGCACCCTGCTCAGTTCGCGGCGAAGCAGTAGAAAAGGCCGTCGCCGCCCGTGCTCTTGAACGCCTCCACGGTGCAGCCGCCGCGCGTCTTGTGCGAGGAATTCCAGGACTTTGCCGGCGCGGACTCGTCGAGGCCCGTGCGGTCGCTGTGGCCGACCATTGCCGCCCCTTCGGCTGCGCCCATAGTCCAGTTGCCGCAAGTGTCGGCCGCGGCCGTGCCGTCCGGGTTCGAGCCGGTCAGCATGTCGTGACGGTTCGGCGTATCGCCGCGACCGTTGATGACCTCGCCCTTCTCGTTGAGTGCCGTCTGCTTGGTCAGGTTATTCTTCTCGCTATGGAGCGACGCGACATCGTCGGCGATCTTCTCGCCCTTGGCATTGTACCACGGACCGTTTCCGATGCGGTCCTTGGCGTTTTCCGCGTCGGTCGAAAGATAGGCCTTCCAGGTCTTGCCGGTCGAACCGGCGGCCGTCGCGAGCTGCGCGCAATAGGCATCCGCCCCGGCAAGGCCGCCGAGATCGCCGCCCTTGCCGGGATTGGCGCTGGTGACGAAGAAGCTCATGCTCGTGTCCTGCGCATGGACGGACACGACTGAACAGGCCAAGGCGGCCGCGACAAGTGCAACTGCGCGTTTCATGGTCTCCTCCCTGATGTGGGCTTCAAACCCGCGATCAAGAGCGTATGGCGGCAAAGACGGGAGTAAAATCAAAACCTTGTGATAGGCACCACAAGAAATTGGCGACAGGCGGCGGGCGAACCGGCGCGGCGGAGGCGGCGCCCGCGGTTCAAATTACTTTCATGCGCTTGTGGAATAAGACACGGCACAAGTGCATCATGCCGCGGCCCTGCAGCGCCGCGCGTCTCAGCGGATGCGCAAAGCACGCTGTAGTACTTCGAGTTGCCGCATTTTCTATCCTTGGATCGGGTACGATTGAAGGGAACATGCAATTGGGAGAGCGCCGGAGAGGTGACATGAACAAGTCGACGACAGAAACCGAACGCCCGGACTGGCTTGAGGCCGAACTGGCCGATACGATCGATGAGGACTACGAGCTCGAGCTCTCCGAGCCGGCCCTTTCCGAAGAGATCCGCAAGATCTACCGCAAGGCACATCCAGCCTCGATACCGCGCCTCGAGTATTTCCGCACGCTGCTCAGGCTGCAGGCGGAACTGATCAAACTGCAGGACTGGGTCTCCTATCACAAGGAGAAGGTCGTCGTGATCTTCGAGGGGCGTGACTCCGCCGGCAAGGGCGGCGTGATCAAGCGTATCACCCAGCGTCTCAACCCGCGCATCGTGAAGGTCGTGGCGCTGCCGGCCCCTTCCGATCGCGAAAAGACGCAATGGTATTTCCAGCGCTACGTACCCCACCTGCCGGCGGGCGGCGAGATCGTGCTCTTCGACCGGTCCTGGTACAACCGTTCCGGCGTCGAACGCGTCATGGGTTTCGCCACCGAGGACCAGGTCGAACAATTCTTCCACGACGTGCCGGAGTTCGAGCGCATGCTCGTGCGCTCCGGCATTCGGCTCGTCAAATATTGGTTCTCGATCACTGACGAGGAACAGCAGATGCGGTTCCTGGTGCGCATCCACGACCCGCTGAAGCAGTGGAAGCTCTCGCCTATGGACCTGCAGTCGCGGGTGCGATGGGAAGCCTACACCAAGGCCAAGGAAGAGACCTTCGCCCGCACCAACATCCCGGAAGCGCCGTGGTACATCGTCGAGGGCAACGACAAGAAACGCGCTCGGCTCAACTGCATCGACCACCTGCTCCACCAAGTCCCCTACGAGGACGTGCCGCACGAGGACATCACCCTGCCCGAGCGTGTGTTCAATCCCGATTACGAACGCAAGGTGCTGCCGCCGGAGCTCTACGTTCCGTCAAAATATTGACAGGCTGCGACCCCGCGCGTCTTTGGACGCGCAGGGCGCTGAAGCACCTATGAAGGTGTGCCCGCGGGCACGCCTGTCGGGGGTGCCGGCGTGTTTTCTTACTGCTGTGCCGGTGCAGAATTTGGCTGCGCCGGGGCGGAGGTCTGGATCTTTTCCTGAACCTTCTTGGCCAAGGCCGGGTCGTTCTGCGCGGCCGTCAGAATCGACGTATATTCCTCGACGGATATCCCGTTTGAAGCTTCAACGGCCTGGACCATCTGCTGGCTGGCTTCGTTCTTCAGCTTCTCCTTGGCGGCCTGATCCGGGGTCGCTTCGATCTTGGCCGAATATTCCTGCCGGACCTTGTCGACTTGCAGATAGGCAACGGCAAAGGCCTCGATCTTCTGATCGCTTACGGCCGCACCGCCGCTATCAGGCTGGCCTTGCATCGGCTGCGTCTGTTGCGGCTGCGTCTGTTGCGCTTGAGCCACTTCCAACGCGAACGCCGGGCTGTAGGTCATCATGCCGAAGACCGCAGCGGTCAACGTTGCAACGGCTTTATAACGAGTGATCATGTTCATTCCTCTGTAAAGTGCATGACTTGATCGGCAGCAGTACCGCCTGACAGCGCCGCGCGTCTTCCCAGACGCATAAAGGTCGCTGCAACACTTGAATCGCTGCATGGCCTTGTCCTCAAAGTCGGATACGACTTCAGGACCCATGCAGCCGTCGCTCGTTCCTCGCGTCAACGCGATGACGAGCTGGTCAGGATGAACCGGTTAAGAGTGCTCGATGGGGCGGTACCGGGGCGATTTGCTGACCATTGAGCGGCAGCTTTGTGGTGATCGACGCATGCGGCGCACAAGCACAGCGTGCACATCCGCAATACACACCTCCGGCCACAGAGCTGAGGACCTATTGGTGACCCTGCCCCGGCCGTGCGCGCCGTTCCAGTGGTTCGCAACCGTCGGCCGCTCCTCACCCACCGCGGGATCCGCGCTTGGCGATGCTGCGCGGCGCGGTTTCCGGCGCCTCTTCTGCTTCGGCGGGAGGCTCTGGCTCTGCCCCAAGCGAGGGCTCCGCCTCGGCCGGCGCCTCCTCTTCCGGCGTCGTATCCTCGATCTTCAGCGGGAATGGCGAGCCGATGCCCTCGTCGCGGAAGCGCTCGTAGATCGTGATGCGGATATCGTTGCGCACATTGCCCGCCGTCAGCACGTCGGCAACATAGATGCGCAGTTCGAAAGTCATGCGCTCGTCCCCGAAGGCGGTGAAGCCGACCGAGGGCGCCGGGTTCTTCAGCACCATCGGATGGGCGGCGGCGATGTCCTGCAGGAGCTCGATCACCCGGCGCGGATCGCTGGCATACGTGACGGTGACGGTGATTTCCGAACGGCCGAGCTTGTTGCGGTGCGTCCAGTTGCCGACCGAGGCGTTGATGAGCAGCGAATTCGGCATCATGATCGACTGGTGCTGGAAGGTCTCGATCTCGGTCGCGCGGACCGAGATGCGCCGGACGAAGCCTTCGGTCGTGCCGCTGACGATCCAGTCGCCCACCTTGAATGGCCGTTCGACGAGCAGGATCAGGCCCGAGACGAAGTTCGAGACGATGTTCTGCAAGCCAAAACCGACGCCGAGGGAGAGAGCACCGGCGACGAGCGCAAGGCTCGAGAGGTCGATGCCCGCCGCCGACAGCCCGATGAGCCCGGCAAGTCCGACGCCGACATAGCCGATGCCGGTGCGGATCGAGTTGCGCACGCCCGCATCGACGCGGCTGCGCGCCATCACATTGCCGTCGATCCAGCGCTGCACCCAGCGCGTGACGACAAAGCCGAGCGCGAAGAACAGGAGGCCGGCAAGCAGGCCTACGAGCGAGATGGTAATCGTACCAATCCTGATCTCGGTCAGTACGCGATAGGTCCACGACTCGATGTCGGCGATCTTGAAGCCCCATTGCATGAGGATCAGCGGCACGAAGAACAACAGCACCAGCGCATAAATGCCGAGGCCCGAGGCAAGCCCGATCTGGTCGAGCCCCACCTGCTCCAACTGGAAGCGCCGTTCGAGATAGCGCCCTGCCCTGGTTTCTGCGAAGGCGCCCTGCTTGGAGACCGACCTGCCGGTGAGAATGCCGATATACATCGTCACCAGGATCGCGCCGGTGACGATGATCTGGGTGGCGATGAAGCGGGCAAGGCCGACGTATCCGCCGAGCGCGATGGCGACAAGGAGCGCCCCCATGAGGAGAAGCGAAATCCAGACGATGCGCGGCCAGGACCGGCCCGGCGCACCGAAGGGCTCATCCGGCCGCAACATCGGCCGGATCCAGGCCATCGACATCAGGATCAGGCCGATGATGATCGAGGCCACGAAGCTCTTGGCGACGGTCAGGATGACCGGCGACCCGAGGGACTCGCTGATGCTTCCGGCGAGGTAATCGAGGACGTTGACCACCGCCATCGCGCAGATCGAAATGAACAGCATACGGGCGCCGCGATCGGAAACGCGCACGAGACGCCAATTCGATTGGCTGGGAGACAGGACGGCCTGAGCCAGGCTGGTGATGAAGAGCAGCACGACGACGACCGCCAGCGTGATCGCCAGGATCGGCGCAATATCCGGCCGCAACACATTGAAGCTATTGAGGAAAAAGTAGCTCGACATTGCGAATGCGGTTGCCGATACTGTCGGGATTACCGTGGACCAGAAGGCGACCGAAAGCTTCCTGAAATAGTTCGGCTCCTCCTCGTCGCCATTGTGCCGGAGGAAGGGCGCGAAGAGACGGCGACTACCGGCAAGAAAGATCAACGCCGCACAGAGCGAGAGAAAAATCGCGATGAGGAGCGGCACGCGCTTGTAGTTCCAGGCAAAGGTCAGCCAACTGCCGACGCTGCGCGACAACGCCTGGGTCTCGCCGATCGTCGTCGTCACCGCCACGGCGAGTGTCTCTGCCGAGATTTCCGTGTGCTTCAGCAGCGTGTTGGAGAAGAGCGCCCGCCTTGTCGCCGTGATGCCGTTCGCGAGCTTGCGCGCCTCGACCGAAAGGTTCTCCGCCGTTCCCGTGAACGCATTTATCGCCCCGCGCTCCGCGAGCAAGTGCTGCCTCTCCTCGGTGACGATCGCTTGCTCCGGTGGCGCACCCGCGCCGGGCGGATCGCCGAGCTCGGTGAGCCTCGCCTTGATTTCATCGAGCCGCGGGCGGGTCGCGACCGACGCAGCGATGATCTGCTGCGAAAGCTCGTCCACCTGCACCTTGAGTTCGGCAAGCAGCGCATCGTCGTCCTTGGCGCTCTCGACACGCCCGGCGAGCCGCCTGAGATCGCCTTCAGCCTTGGCAAGCTGCTGCGTCGCCTGGTCCAGGACCGGTGACTCGACGGCCGCCTGCGCCGGCGGGGCCGGCTGCGCTGGCTGGGTCTGTTGCGGCTGCTGCGCCGGCGCCGGGGCCGGCTGTGTTGCTTGTGGCGCCGGCTGGGCTGGCTGCGCCGCCTGGGGGGCTTGCTGGGCCGGCGCCTGCTGGGCGCTCGCGGGCCCGCTGCCGGTGAGCGCCATGGCTCCGGTCAGGACAACAAGCGTAACGGCGGTCAATTTTCCAACGAAATGCAAATTCGATATCCTTCGAAGCCCCGGAATGAGGACACGGAATCACGTCGAGCACTAGATCACGATGATTTCGACTTGAATCAACCGAAAAGCCGATAACGTGGGCTGCCCGTGGCGGTTCCCTCTCCATCGCGCCGCGTGGAGATCCGCTTTTGCATGCGTAACACGGCAAAAAAATGCGTGCCGGAAGCTATCTAAGTGTTTTTTTGCTGAATCAAGCCGCGCGCCCTCGTTCGCGAAGGCGCAAACCGCTCCGCTACTGCACCCCCTGGAAGGTCGCAACGACATTGAGGCGGGCATTGCCGTCCTCGTCCTCGCTGACCGACACCAGCGCCCACCAGCCGGCGGTGAGATCGCTGCCGGTCCAGTTCAGTATTGTCGGATTGGGGCTCATCAGTCCGGCAAAGCTCTGAGGCGGGAATACCGCGCCGTTGATCTCGCCGGCCACGGCCCATGTCGTGGCGAGGCTGACCGTGACCTTGGCCTGACTTCCGGCCGGCGGCACCGGCAGCGCGATCGTCGCATTCGCGCCGTTGGCGGTAAACGACTGGCCGGTCAGCCATTGGGGCGTGACCGTCCAGGTCGCGCCGGCGAGCACGACCTTCTGCGGGATCGGTGCGCCCGGGCCGACATTCAAATGGAGCTTGCCCATCGGCGGCGGCGGGTCGGTCAGGCTGATCGAGAACGGCGCGTCGAAGTATTGGACCGGCGATTTGACCGCTCCGGCCGGGTTGGGCTGGCCGGCCTTCGGCGAGAAGGAAAAGGCCGTGCCGGTGCCGCCGACGACCTTGCCGTCAAGCAGTACCTGCGCGCCCGAGACCGCGCCGCCGGTATCGGCGTCGACCGCGGTCACGGTAACCGAGGCGGTCGTGCCGCGCTGCACGGTCGAGGGCGCGACGCTGACCTTCAGATGGCCGCGCGTCACCGGCACACCCCGTCCTTCGAGCGAGCTGGCATGGGCACAGAGTGTCTGCACGACGAAGACCACATCCTCTTCCTTGAGCGGAGGCGACCCCGCGGGAATCCAGGCATCCACAAATTGCGTGTCGACGCTGGAGCGAAGCACGCGGTTGACGAGCAGGTGCGCGCGAGCGCCGCGAAGGAAGCCTTGGGCATAGACGAACGGCGCGGCGGGCCTGATCGGCGCTCCGATCTCCGGCACCGGGATCGGAGCGGGCAAAGGATGCACCTTGTCTGCGGCGGAATCGCCGTTGGCGTTGCAGCCGGATTGTCGGATGAAGACCTTGTCGCCCTCGGTGAGCGGGAGCCAGGTCCTGAAGAATACCGTCGGCTGGTCGACGAATACCGGATCGCCGAGCGGCAGGCCGGTAACCGCCGAGCGCGCCTCGACCTGCGAGCCAAGATGAGCGCTCTGCATCACCACGACGCGGGCGCAATCGAAGAGCGGGCCAGCCAGGATCGGCACCATATAGGGCCCGCCCGCAGCAGCGAATTTTGCGGGTGTGGCCTTGCCGCTCGTCAACCCGCAACGGGTCTGCGCCGCGGTCAACAGCACTGCTTGGCCCGCGGACGTGACAGGGTTGACGCCGGGCGGCAGGTTGAACGGCTCGCTCGAGGCGCTGACGCCGGCGGTTCCGATCGCGGTTTCGATGGTGGTTCCCGGGTTGGCCGGATCGGGGGCGCGCGTGTAAACCGTGACGACCGATCCCGGCGCGAGATTTGAAAGCTTTATCTGTGCAATCTGCGGGCAGATGTCGGACTGGATCGCCGGCGTCGGCGGCGTCACCGGCGGCCCGACGGGCACCGTGGTCGTGCCACTTTCGCTGTTGAGGCGCGGAAACGCCTGCTTGACCAGCATCTTGCCCTGCCGGAACTGCAGCGCGCCCCAGGCGGCGTAAGCCTCCGCCGGATTGAACCAGGTGGTGACGATGCCCTCGTTGTCGGCGATGAGGTCGGCCGAGGGCGTGACCCCGGAGACGCCAATGCTGGTCTCGCAGGCGGTAACCGGCTGGGCGACGTTCGGCGTCGGAAGATCGACCTCTCGCCCGAGTTGCACGAGCGGAAGACTGGCGACGGAGGGGCTGGAGATGCCGGCCAGACTCTGCTCTGCGATGAGCGGCGTTCCGGCATCGAGGCTGGCGCCCGCAAGAATCGGAATCCATGCGGTCGTCTCGCTGCCGCCGCCAAGCCCGACGACCGTGCCGTTGTTGCTTATCGTAATCGACGCACCGGGCACGAGGCCACTCAGCCGCACAGCGGACATGGCGGTCGTAAGCGGCGAAACGAAGACGGGCGACGGCAGAGGGTTCGGCAGGTCGATGACCGGCACGCCCTGTGGCGAAGGCGCACTGCTGCCGTCCGTCGTCGTCTGCACGGCCGTGACCGACTGTCCGACATTCGGTCTGTCGACGATTGTTACCCAAAGCGTGCCGTTCGATCCGGCGACGGATTTTCCGATCGGGCTGCCGTCGGCCAGCAGTTCGACCGTCGCATCGGCGAGAACGCCCGTAACCCGCACCGAGGGGGAGAAGGTCGTGATCGGCCCATGCACGATGGGCGGAAGCGGCAGAACCATGAAACACTCCTGGGCGGACGGGCGCAAAGGCGCGGCTGTTCAGTTTCGAGGGACTAAACGCAACTCGCTGCAAGGAAGGTATTTCAGATTTCGGGAACTGGTTCTGGCTTAAACCAAAGCGGTTGCACTGTCAATTGGTTGCGCAATCATAGGGAGTAAAGAGGCCTCTTTACGCGTGCATCTTTCCGTAGCGTAAAGCATCAGTAAAGTCGGGCCGCTTTTTTTGGGGCCGCCACAGAATTCACCCGCATTAACGCTATGAAATGCAAGTCTAATGCGTATGATGGGGGCCGTTGGGGTGTTCTGTGCTTCGAGGGAAATGAGATGGCAGAAACGTTGCATCCGGCGGCAGTGGATCATCTGCCTGTCTTCATCACCGCCCCTGGGCAGACGGACGTGCTGTTCAACGTGATGATCGTCTTCGTGCTGCTCATGGTCTTCCTGGTCGGGATCTTCTATTTGCGGCTGCACGCGCTGCCCGAACACATGGCGCACGGCGCCAGCAAGGGGCAGCTGCAGATCATCGGCGTGCTGGGGCTGATTGCGCTCTTCACCCACAATCACCTGTTCTGGATCGCTGCGCTGATCCTTGCCATGATCGAATTTCCGGATTTTGCCTCGCCCATCAAGTCGATGGCTCGCTCGCTCGCCAGGATTGCCCGCCGCGACGAAAGGGATGCCCGCGAGCTGCAAGAGGGTGGAGCTCCGGCCGCGGAGCCTCCGCCGAAAATGCCGCCAGAAGCGCCCCCACCGGGAGCGCCAAGGGGCGAAGGGTCGCAATGGGTGCCGCTCGAGGTCGCGCAGGCGCAGAGCGATGACAAGATCGAGCGCAGGAGGTGAGCCATGCTGGAATTTCTGATTTGCTCGATGCTCACCATTTTTCCCGACTTCCTGTTCCGCCGCTTCGTCCAGGGCAAGCGCGTCGGCCGTGAGATCAACCTCTATTCGATGTGGTTCGAGCTGCGCTACGGCATCACCGCCTGCGTGATCCTCACCGTTTCGCTGATCACGATGATCTTCTACTTCCACCCCTCTACGACGAATGTCACCGCCGTGTTCCGCACCGTCACCATCCTGCCGGAGTCGAACGGTCGCGTCGCCGAAGTCTTCGTCGGCACCAACGAGAAGGTCGCGGCCGGTGCGCCGCTTTTCCGTCTCGACAACACCGAGCAGCAGGCCGCGCTTGAAACCGCACGCCGCCGCGTCGCGGAAATCGAAGCCGAAACAACCGTGGCGCAGAGCGAGCTCGCCTCCGCCGACGGCCTGATCGCGCAGGCCGAGGGCGCCTATCTCCAGGCGCAGAACGAACTGCAGACGCAGGTCGAATTGAACCAGCGCAACCCCAACATCGTCGCAAGACGCGAAATCGAGCGGCTGCAGGTCGCAGCCGACGGCCGCAAGGGCGCGCTCGCCGCCGCCGTTTCGAACAAGCAGACGCTGCAGACGAAGATCTCCTCGCTGCTGCCGGCGCAGAAGGCAAGCGCCGAGGCGGCGCTCGCGCAGGCGCAGGTGGATCTCGACAAGACGACCGTGCGCGCCGGCGTGGCCGGCACCGTGCAGCAATTCTCGCTTCGACCCGGCGACGTCGTCAATCCGATGATCCGCTCTGCCGGCATCCTCGTGCCGGAAGAACGGCGCATCGGCCTTATCGCCGGCTTCGGCCAGATCGAGGCGCAGGTGATGAAGAAAGGGATGATCGCCGAGGCGACCTGCATCGGCAAACCCTTCACCATCATTCCGATGGTGGTCACCGAGGTCCAGGACGTCATCGCCGCCGGCCAGTACCGGCCGACGGACCAACTCGTCGACGTCCAGCAACTGGCACGTCCCGGCACGCTGACGACCTATCTGGAACCGCTCTTCCAGGGCCAGCTGTTCGATATCCCGCCCGGCAGCAGCTGCATTGCCAACGCCTATACCAGCAATCACGACGCCCTGCATGAGCCCGGCATCAGCACGTGGCGGTGGACGTACCTGCACGTCATCGACACGGTCGGTCTGGTGCACGCGGCGATCCTCCGGCTGCAGGCGCTGCTCTTGCCCGTCCAGACCCTGGTGCTGACGGGCCATTGATCCGGAGGCGATGGGATGCAGCTCACACTCCCTCGCCTGCCGCTGATTGCCAACCTTGCCGGCTACCAGGCGAGTTGGCTGCGCAACGACGTTTCCGCCGGGCTCGCCATCGCGGCGGTCGGCCTTCCGAGCGCCATCGCCTATCCGGCCATCGCCGGCCTGCCGCCGGAGACCGGCCTTTACGCCAGCATCACGCCGCTTATCGCCTATGCCCTCTTCGGCCCGTCGCGGCGCCTGATCGTCGGACCGGACGCCGCGACCATGACGGTGTTGGCTGCGGCGCTCACCACGGTCTATGCGGTGCCCGGCGTCACCGCAGATCGGGTCACCGTGGCCGCGTTGCTGGCGCTCGCCGTTGGCGCCCTGTGCCTGATCGCTCGCGCCGTGCGGCTCGGCGTGCTTGCGACTTTCCTGTCGCGCCCGATCCTGATCGGCTTTTTTGCCGGCATCTCGCTTTCGATCCTGATCGGCCAGATCGACCGGGTCACCGGCATCGACATCGAATCTGAGGGCCTGATCGCCCCCGTGCTCGAACTTGTCAGCAAGGCCAGTTCGATCCATTGGCCTTCGCTGCTGCTTGCCGCGGCGTCTTTCGCGCTCCTGCAGGCGGCGCGCGCCATGCAATCGCGCATTCCCGGGCCGGTGCTGGTTGTCGCGCTCGCCGTCTTGCTGTCGGCGCTGTTCAATTTCGAGGGATACGGCATCAAGGTCGTCGGCGACATCCCGCGCGGCCTGCCATCGCTGACCTTGCCACCGGTCTCCGGTCTCCCCTTCCAATCGCTGCTGCTCGGCGCCGGCGCCATCTTTCTGGTGAGCTTCGGCTCGGGCATCATCGCCGCCCGCAGCTTTGGGGCCAAGGGTGGCTACCTGGTTGATCCCAACCGCGAACTCGAAGGCTTCGGCGCTGCGAACATTGCCGCCGGCCTCTTCGGAACCTTCCCCGTTACGGCTTCGGACTCGCGCACGGCGGTGAATTTCAGCGTCGGCGGCCGATCTCAGATCGCGAGCATCGTGGCGGCCGCGGCGCTGATGGCGGTTCTGCTCTACTTCGGCGACGTCCTGCGCATCCTGCCGATCCCCACGCTCGGTGCGGTGCTGGTGGCAACCGCGCTCAGCCTGATCGATATTTCCGCCCTCAAAGAGATCTGGCGCATCAGCCGCATCGAATTCGCATTCGCGCTGATCGCGATGTCCGGGCCGATCAGCTTCGGCGTTCTCGAAGGCGTGGTCACGGCAATCGCCGCGACGCTCGTCTACGTATTGCACAAGACGATGTTTCCGCGCGACGCCCTGCTCGGCCGGCTCGCTGGCCATGACGGCTTCTACAAGCTCCACCGCAACCAGGCCGCGCGGCCGGTGCCCGGCTTCGCCGTCTTCATGGTCCAGGGCAGCCTTCTCTTCTTCAACACCGACTATGTCCGGGAGCGCCTGCGCGCCGTGATCCATGAACTGCCCGCGGATACCCGCTGGTTTGTGATGGATGCGAGCGCCATCGCCCAGGTCGACAGTTCGGCAGCGGCCATGCTCGACGAGGTCCATGACGATCTCGGCAGGCGCGGCATCGCGCTTGCAATCGCCGAGCTGCATTTCGAAGCGCGCGAGATTCTCGAACGGGCCGGCGTGATCGCAAAGATCGGCGCCAACATGATCTTCGAGGATCTCGATGACGCGCTGGACGCCTTCGATAAAAGCAATGCGGAGAAAGCGGCGCAGTAGAGCCGTCCTCCGCTGCGCCGACGTCACAACCGTTGAAAACAAGCATGCAACCGCCAGATGGGAGAGCAGCATGGCCAAGAACGGGAAGAACGGCAAAAAGGACAAGAATAAAAACAAGGACAAGGCAACGGACAGAAAAGTCGCCGAACTGCACGAGACGGCGGCGAAGTCGAGCGGCGACTATGCCAAGGAACTCAGCCGGCTTCACGTCGAACTCGCCCATCTCCAGGCCTGGGTGAAGAAGACTGGAGCCCGCGTCGTCATCGTGTTCGAGGGCCGTGACGCGGCTGGCAAGGGCGGCGTGATCAAGCGGCTCACCGAGTGCGTCAGCCCGCGCGTCTTCCGCGTCGTCGCCCTGCCCGCGCCGACAGACCGGGAGAAGACGCAGATCTACATGCAGCGCTATATCCAGCACCTGCCGGCGGCCGGCGAGGTCGTGATCTTCGATCGCTCCTGGTATAACCGCCCCGGCGTCGAGCGCGTCATGGGCTTCTGCACCGAAGAGAAGGCGCGGCGCTTCCTTGAACTTGCACCGCGCTTCGAGGCGGCAATGATCGAGAGCGGCATCGTCCTGCTCAAATATTTCCTCGATGTCAGCGAAGAGGAACAGGAACGGCGTTTCCGCCAACGCGTGGACGACCCGACCCGCCAGTGGAAATTAAGCCCGATGGACGTCGAATCCTATCGCCGCTGGTGGGACTATACCCGAGCCTATGACGAGATGATCCGCATGACCGATACCGACTTTGCCCCCTGGTGGATCGTGCCCTCCAACGACAAGAAGCGGGCGCGCATCAACTGCATCTCGCACATCCTGGCCTCGATCCCCTATGAGCGGGTGAAGTTCCCGGAACCCGAGTTCGGCAAGCGGCAGAAGCGCCCGAACGACTACGTCGACGACACGCATATCCGCCGGACCGTGCCGGACGTTTTCTGATCGGAGGCGCCTGCTACTGCATGTTTCCTTAAATCGTAACCGATTTAAGGATAAAAACATGCAGCAATTCAAAGTGCTACAGCGTCCTTTGCGCGTCTGATAAGACGCGCGGCGCTGTAGCCGCATCTGCGTGCAGGCGCGCCGCCCGCGGCGACTCAGGCCTTGTCGGGCGACCAGTCCAGGAAGAAGCCGACATCGCCCGGCATGCCGCCGGGGAAATTGATGATCATCGCCTTCAGCTTGTAGCCCTGCGGCTTGCCGAATTCCTGGTAGCGTTCGTAGAACTCCTTGGCCTTGCCCTGCAGCGTTTGCGGCCAGTCGCGATCGGCGCTGTTGATCGCCCGGCCGCTGTCTGTGCAGAGCGAGGACGGGAAGCTGTAGACCATGGCTTCGAACTTGCCGTCCTTGACCGCGTTGGCGACCAGGCGGCGAACTACGGCGACTTCCTGCTCCGTCACGTGTTTCTCGAGGAAATCGGCGGCGAAGTCGGCAAGCTTCTGTTCCTGCACCGAGCGCAGCTTGCGCTCCTTCTCCATTTCCGCCATCTCCCGCTCAAGCATTTGCATGCGAAGCTGCTCGGCGCTGATCGGTGCTTCGTTCGAAGCGGATTCTTTGTTTTCCGGCATCCTGTTGATCCTCCTCAAGTCTATGGGAACGCTATCGGGGACGAATTGCGGACCATCTGGTTACGTCGAATATGCTTTCCAGCTCGTCGAAGTATATCTCTCATTTGTGAATAAGATAATTCGGTCATCGTCGGTAAAAAATAAGCAAAAAAGATTGATTGCAAAAAATGAAATTCTGTCGATCGACAAGATATTACGATCGTGCTGCGCCCGCATCAACTTGGAGATCGTGAAGGCTTTTGCCGACAGCGCCTGTGCGTACTCTCTCGTCTTGTTAAGGCCGCAACGGTCATGGAAAGAATTTGAACGAATACTACCGCCACGCAGGCATCATGACAAGCATAGCGTCGACGTCGATCCCATATCCTTGACATCGTGTCACTGTCAGGGATATCTTGACTGTCAAGGTATCCCTGACACAAGGATGCGACGATGAGTGCCAATCCGGAAGTGTCCGAGCCACGCGCCTCGACGGCGGATCTGCCGCAAACGGAAACCTACTATTGCTCCTTCTGTCTGCGACCGAGTGACGAGGTCGAAAAGCTGGTGGCGGGCCACGGCCGGATCTTCATCTGCGACGAGTGTGTTGCGACCTGCAACGACTACATCTTGACCGGGAAATCCGACCGCCCGCCCCGCGCGCCCTTGGAAAAAGCGCCGACGGAAAGGCTGCTCGCCCTTCTGAAGCCGATCGAGGAGACGGTCGAGGGCAAGAGCAACCAGCTCCAATCCGTCGTGGAAACGCTCCGGTCGCGGCGCGTCAGCTGGGCCCATATCGGCCAGGCGCTCGGCATATCTCGGCAAGCCGCGTGGGAGCGGTTTTCCTAGAGCGTTCCGCTTGCATTCATCGCTTCAACAAGACGGTAAACGCTCGATGCCCCGCCCGGCCGCTTATGCCGCCGGGCTTCCAGCCTTTTGGCGGTATTCCTTCAGCAGCCCCTCATAGGCTTCCAAGGGCGGCAGCGCCGCGTAGCTGTGAATGGCGGGCGTCGTCGCCCAGGCCAGTTTCTCGCTCGTCCAGGTTTCGATGAAGGGCATGAACCAGCCCGGATCGTCGAGCATCGTTGCGCGGACGTTGACGAACCAGTCCATGCCCTCCGGCCGTGTGAACATCCAGCTCATGCAGTGCGGGCAGAAATAGTGCCGGGTCGCGCCGTGCAGGCCGCCGATCACCGGCTCGCCCTTCGTCACGGCAAACCCTTCGCTCGGGATCGCGACACTCAGCGAGAAGGCGCTGCCGGTCATCTGCTGGCAGCCGGTGCAATGGCAGGCCATGGTGAGCAGCGGCGGAGCGCTGACCTTGAACCGCACCCCGCCGCAGCGGCATCCTCCCTCCCAGGGCAAGCTGTTCTTGTTCATGGTGTCCTCCGTCGATGTCGTCTGGCAATGCGTGCGCCGAGGCGCTTAGAACCCCGCGCCCGGCTGCGCCAGATATTCCTCCTCGGCCGCAGTCGAGACACGGCCGAGGATGGCGTTGCGGTGCGGAAAGCGGCCGAATTGCTCGATCACCTGGCGGTGGCGGATGGCATAATCGAGATAGTCGGCATCGCCGAGCTCGGTGAAGAGTTTCACCGCCATCGTCTGGTCGGTCAGGTTTTCCGAATGCTCGAAGGGTAGGTAGAAGAAGGCGCGCCATTCCTTCGGTACCGCGAGATCCGCGCTGGCGCCGACGGCGAGCTTCGCCTCGCGCAGCGCCAGGCAATCTGTGGCGAAAGCGAGCGGCGAGGCGCGGTACATGTTGCGCGGCAACTGGTCGAAGACAAGAACGGCCGCGAGCCAGTGTTCGGGTGTTGCCCGCCAGGCGTCGTCGAGCTTTCTCGAAAGCGCCAGGTGCGAGGCCTGGAAGCGTTGCATGCATTGCCGGTCGAGTTCTGCGCTCGGCGTGAACCACTGGTCGTAGGAAAGCTCCGTGAACCAGAATTTCAGGACCTCTTCCGGTGTGCAGATCGCGATCTCATCAGTCATTCAATGCCTCTCGTCAATTCCGGCCATCAGATAGGGGGCGATCATGCGGTTTCCACCGCCGATCGGCAATGTTCGCACCGATGCAACGCGAAGAATGCGAGCGGCACGGCGCGGGCGACGCCGGCGGCGTCAACGAAAGCCGGTGACGTCCGCGTTGTGGCGACATGTCTCCTCACCGCCGCTGCAGCAGCGCCCGCCCGATGGGTTTCGGCTGTTCCGCGCGCAGCACCAGCGAAGTCGTCACCGCCCCGAACCGGGCGATGGAGTCGACGATCGTTTCGAGCTCTCCGGGCGACGGAACGAGTACCTTCAGCAGGAAGCAATCCTCGCCGGTCAGCCGCAGCACTTCGACGATGTGCGGCATCTCGGCAAACTGCTTGAGACAGGGCCGGATATTTTCATGCGTCGTGCGCAGCCGGATGACCGCCATCATGCCCAGTCCGAGCGCAGCGGCATCGATGCGGGCGCCATAACCGAGAATGAGGCCCCGCTCCTCCAACCGCCTGACGCGCTCCGACGTTGCCGGCTGGGAGAGCCCCACCCGGCGCCCGAGTTCCGAAATCGCGATGCGGGCATCCTCCTGCAGCGTTTCGAGGATGGCGATGTCGGTTGGATCGAGCGTGCGAGGATTTTCTACCAACGTCATAGGGGGGCCTTCAATTCATCGGAAGTCGGAGCTGTTTTCCGATAGTTCTGCATTCCGGGTGAAAAGAAAAGCCGTCATCCTCGCCCTGCACAACTGTAGGAGAAATCATGACGAGCATCATCATCCTGCCGGGCATCGGCGGCTCGGGCGAGGCCCACTGGCAGACGCTCTGGGAGAAAGAAGAACCGCGAATGCAACGGTTCCGGCCGGCGAACTGGAACGAGCCGCAGCTCCCCGACTGGATTTCCGCGCTGGAGCGTTCGGTCGCCACGGCGCCCGTGCCACCGATCCTCGTGGCGCACAGCCTCGCCTGCCTCCTCGTCGCGCACTGGCAAAAGGCTTCCACGCTGCAGATCGCCGGCGCATTCCTCGTTGCGGTCCCGGATCCGCAAGGAGCCGCCTTCCCGAAAGAGGCGAAGAGCTTCGCGAACCCGCCGACCAATGCGTTTCGTTTCCCCTCCCTCATCGTCGCCAGCGCCGACGACCCCTACGGCACCCTCGACTATGCCCGCGCCCGTGCCCGCCAATGGCAAAGCCGCCTCGTCGAAATCGGCGCATGCGGTCATATCAATGGCGAGAGCGGACTGGGTGACTGGCCGGCAGGGCTGGATCTGCTGAGGTCGTTTGCTGCGGAATGCGCGGAGATGGCGGGACGAAGGGCCTGAGAAGCCGGCCGCTTGCTTGAAACTCATTTGCGACCGGGCGAAGAATCCTCCTCACCGGCTCCTCGTCTCTGCCCCCCTCCTGCCGTCATCCTCGGGCTTGACCCGAGGATCCCGGCACAAGCGCCCTAACAGAGTTCCTTGGCATTGGATCCTCGGGTCAAGCCCGAGGATGACGAAAGACGAGGTCGTGCACCGCGACCTGCGCTTACATGAGAGCGGCTTCTGGCCGTGCACCACTCAGCTGACTTGATGACGGCATTTCCAGCGCCATCTCCCGAGAAGGCACACGACGCCAGAGGCGAAGCTCACCTCCGCCGCTTGAGGATGGCGATAAACGCGATCCCGCCGGCAAGGCCGGTGACGACGCCGATCGGCATGTCCTCGGGCGCCATGACGATGCGGGCGACAAGGTCGGCAGCGATCAGCGCGAGCGCGCCGGCAAAGGCGGAAAGCGGGATGACGCGGACACTGTCGCTGCCGGCGAAGAGGCGGACGAAATGCGGGATCATCAGCCCGACGAAGCCGATCGCGCCGGAGAATGCCACCATGACGCCGGTGAGCAGCGCCGTGACGACGAAAAGCATCAGGCGGAAGCGGCGCACCGGAATGCCGAGCGTCATCGCCGTCTCGTCCCCCATGGCGAGCGCGTTGATCTCGCGCGCCCGCACGATCAGCCAGCCGAGTGATACGGCGAGCGCCAGCGCCGGATAGATAAGATGCGGCCATTGCGCGAGGCCGAGGCCGCCGAGCATCCAGAAGATCACCGTGTGTACGGCGCGCGGATCGCCAAGGAAGATCAGGAGATTGCCGGCCGCCGTCAGCGTGAAAGCGACCGCGACGCCGGAAAGCACGAGCCGATCGGCCCCGGTGCCGAGCACGCGGGTGACGAGCGCCACCAGCGCGGTGGCGCCAAGCGCACCGGCGAAAGCGAAGAGCGGCACCGTCGCAAGGCCGAGGATAAGACCGGTATGGAGCAGCGCGACAATGGCACCGAGTGCCCCGCCGGCCGAGACGCCGAGCAGATGCGGATCGGCAAGCGGGTTGCGCGTCACCGATTGCAACACCGCGCCGGTGACCGCAAGCCCGGCACCGACGAGCCCGGCGAGCGCTACGCGCGGCAGGCGCACGTCCCAGACGATGCTTTCGCGGCCGGCCGACCACAGGACCTCGACGCTGCCCGGCGCGATCTTCGCCGCGATGATCGACCAGACGGTCGCAACCGGGATGGGCGCCGAACCGAGCGAGACGCCGGCGGTGACGGTGAGGCAAAGCAGAAGCAGTGCCGCCAGGATGAAGAGTGTGGTTTTCACGGTGGGCCGGAGATTCCCGGTTTCTCGGACTTGAAGGGACAATGCCACTTTGGCTGCGGCATCATTGTTGGAAATCATAGGGTTGCATAGCCTTCTTCATGCGGCCAAAGACGTAAAGGGAGTGTCGCCGTCCGCCGCTCCCTGCCGCGACAACGTCCGGGAGCGGCAGCAGGTGTGCCTCCTTTCTCCCGTCCAGCGGTTCCCGCGCACCTCATTCCTGTGCTTGTCACAGGAACGAGGTCAGTGTGGCGGCCGCTCCCACGCAACTGACCTGGTGGGAGACCTCGACGCCAAAGGCCCTCACATCGCCTCGGCATGAAAACTCTTCGCCAGCCGCCGGATCGCCTCGATATCGCGCGGGCCAGGCGTCGCCTCGACATAGTCGAGCACGACGAAGCGGTCGTTCTTCACGGCGTCGACATTCCTGAAGGCCGGGTTACCCTTCATGAAGGCGATCTTCTGCTCGGCGGTCACCTCGCCGTAATTGACGATCACCGCAACTTCCGGATTGCGATCGATCACCGGCTCCCAGGAGATCTCCGTCCAGCTCTTCTCGACGTCGTCCATGATGTTGACGCCGCCGGCCGCTTCGATCATCGCGGTCGGGATGCCGTGGCGCCCTGATGTGAACGGCTTTTCCTCGCCGGAATCATAGACGAAGACGCGCACCGGCCGCCGCTGGGCGCCCTTGATCTCGGCCGTGATCTCGGCAAGCTCATCGCGATAGCCTGCGACCAGCGCCTCCGCTCTCTCCTCGACGCCGAAGATCCGGCCGAGGTTCAGGAGGTCGACGAACATATCCTCCATCGTCGGCTTGCCCTTCGCCATGATGTGGATGCAGCTTTCGGTCAGCTCATAAACCTTGATGCCGAATGGCGCGAGCGTTTCAGGCGTCACCTCGCCGCCGACCTTCATGCCGTAGTTCCAGCCGGCGAAGTAGAAATCGACGTCGGCATTCAGCAGCACCTCCTTCGTCGGATATTTTTGCGAAAGCTCCGGCAGTGCCCTGACGCCCTCGCGCAAGCGCTCGTCCAGCGTCTTCCATCCCGAAACGCCGGTATAGCCGGCCATGCGATCCTGCAGTTTCAAGGCCAGCATCATCTCGGTGAGATTGACGTCGTTGGAAACCGCCCGCTGCGGCGCGGCGTCGAAAGTGACCTCTCGGTTGCAGCTCTTGACGGTGACTGGATGAGCAAGCGCGGGCACGGCGGCAAGCAGAAGCGCGCCGGCGGCAAAGAGAAATCTCGTCATCGGATGGCTCCTGCGGAACGGGAAGGTCGCGTGGCGGGCATTGGGTCGGGCCGCGAGAGCGCGAAGGAAAAGCGGGAACCATGACCCGCGGCATCGGCATGCGCGGTGGCATGGACGCCGAACGCAGCCGAGAGCGCCGAAGGCTTCAGTACGGTCTCCGGCGGGCCGAAGGCTGCAAGCCGCCCCTCCGTCAGGATCGCCACATCGGTCGCGAACTCGGCCGCGAGATTGATGTCGTGCAGCGTCGTGACGATCGTCAGCTTCAGCGTTTGCAACAGATCGAGGATTTCCAGCTGGTGGCGGATGTCGAGATGGTTGGTCGGCTCGTCGAGGATGATGACCTTCGGTTCCTGGGCAAGCGCCCGGGCAATCAGCACCCGCTGCTTCTCGCCGCCCGAAAGCGTGGCGAACTGGCGGCGCGCAAGATGGGCAAGGTCGAGATGCTCGAGCGCATGCGCCACGCGCTCACGGTCGTAGTCGCTCCAGCCGCTGATCCCCTCGCGGCGCGGGATCCGCCCCATCATCACGACGTCCCGGACGCTGAACGGAAAATCGCCCGGCATTTCCTGCAAGACCACGGCGATCGTCCTTGCCGCCTCGCGCGCACTCATTGCCCAGAGGTTCACGCCGTCGATCGCGATACGGCCGGCAGTCGGCTCGACCGCGCGGTAGAGGCAGCGCAACAGCGAGGTCTTGCCGGCGCCGTTCGGGCCGATGATCGCCAACCGGCTGCCCGGCGCAATAGCAAAGCCGATATCGCGGACAAGCCGAAGGCCGGGGCGCGGCCCCCACTCCAGTTTTTCGACATGCAGGCTGGCGCCGGCGCCCCCCTGCAAACAACTGAATTCGTCGCTCATGAAAACGCCCTCCCCGCGCTCACTGCAGCCGCCCCGCGGTCTCCTCGGAGACGAGGAGCGCCGCCGGAATGCGCGCAAGGCCCGTGCCCGCCGGGACCAAGGCGGAACGCGGAAGGGCATCAAACGCCTGACCTTCGGCACAGGCAGCGGCGAAGCTGACGAGATCGTCTATGTCTTCCTCCGGCGAGATGTCGCCGAAGAGATAGGTCGCCCTGCCGGTGGCCTGGAAGGCGATCGTGCAAGGCCGCGTGCAGGCCGTCATCGCCACCGTGCCGGCGATGGAGAAATCCTGGTCGAGAGGTCGGCCGAGCGCGGAAACGCTGCGGTTCAACTGCGCGAGCAGTTCGGCGCCGGGTCGGCACGGGCCTCCCGTGAAGCGGCAATCGGTGCAGAGGGTTATCTTGTGCTGTCGGAAGTCTGAATTCGCCATGGCTTGTCTCCGCCGGGCTGGGCCGGAGAGAAAATGGCGAAGATGCAAGGAGACGGTTGCCCGCCAAGCAGTAGCCAGTTCTTTTCCATCGGAACACCCCGTCCGTTGTGGTTGATCGGTTCGATGGCAGGTCTCCTGGCTTGCGGGTCGCCGCGCATCCACGTCTTCCCGGCTTTTCGCCAGTGACATGGTGTGAATGCGCTTTCCGCTCACAGTTGCGGGGGCAGCCACGGTTTCGGCCCCTCCTGGGTCGTCCTCACCGTGTTCCCTTTTCAGCCGCTTCCGGATCACGAAAGCAGCACCATCGCGCCCTTGGTGGCATGAATCGCGCCCCGAGGCAACCGGCGGATGAAGGGCGAATGGAGATATCAACATGGGTGGGCATCTCGTTGAGTGGCCGCCATTTGTTACTAAATAACATTACGGCGGACAAGACAGAAACTTCGTTTGCAAGCGGACGCTCCCCAATGCGAAGACAGCAAGGCGCCAATTGGCCTCAGGCGGAAAACAGATTCTCCGCCATGAAATCCACGAAGACCCGGAGTTTTGGCGACTGATAGCGGCTGGAGGGCCACAGGATCCGGAACGGGCCGGAATGTTCGACGTGATCGTCGAGCACGCTGACGAGCGTGCCGTCGCGAAGCTGGCGGCGGATGCCGACGTCCGGCAGGCAGGCGATGCCGAGCCCTTGCTCGGCCATGTAGATCAGCGGCTCGATGGTGTTGACGACCGCGGTCGTCGGCAGTTCGATGTCCCTCTCCCCGCGCCTGAGCGGCCAGCGCTCAAACTTGCCGCTGGTCGCGTAGCGGTGCTGCAGGCACGCGTGGGATGTGAGGTCTCCCGGAGTTTGCGGCACGCCTCTTGCCGCAAAATAACCGGGCGAGCCGACGAGCATGAGCCGGAAGGTGCCAAGCGAGCGGATCATCAGCCGCGAGTCGCTGACCTCGCCGGCGCGCACGACCGCGTCGAAGCCTTCATCGATGACATCGACGAGCCGGTCGCTGAGATCGAGGTCGAGCTCGATCTCCGGATAGGCGCGCATGAAGGCCGTAAGCGCCGGCATCATCAGCATGCCGATGAGTGGCATGCTGACGCGCAATTTGCCGCGCGGCGCGCCCTGCGTCTGGGCGATCCCCTGCTCGGCCGCCTCGACTTCCAGGAAGATGCGCCGGCAGCGTTCGAGGAAGAGCGCGCCTTCAGGCGTCAGCGTGATCGAGCGGGTCGAGCGATGGAAGAGCCGCACGCCGAGCCGTTCTTCCAACCGCGCCACCGCCTTGCCGATCGCCGAGGACGACACGCCCAATTGCCGCCCGGCGAGCGTGAAGCTGCGGGCGTCCGCCGCCTGAACGAAAGCGTTGAGGGATCCGAGACTGTCCATCTGCCAAACTCCATTGCGGACATTTTCGTCCGATGTGCTCGGAATTGTAGCGCATTTTTCCAGGACTTCGAGTGGCTTACCTTCAACCAGCGCGGCAGATCGCCCTCTTCGGAAGGCGGCCCGCCGTCCCTGATTTCACTGAAGGAGAGAGCCATGTCCGAGGTTTCAACGGCACCACAGCACCACGACCGTTTTGACTATTCCGCCATTATCGATCGTCCGCCGCTGCGCTGGCCGGGCGGTGCAAGGGTTGCGGTCTGGATCGTGCCCAATGTCGAGCACTTCCTGTTCGACCGTCCGTCCAGTTCGATCACGCAGCTGACCGCCGGTTTCGTGCCCGACGTGCTGAACTATTCGTGGCGCGATTTCGGCGCCCGCGTCGGCATCTGGCGGCTGATGGAGGTGATGGAGAAATACGGGGTGAAGGGCACGGTGGCGCTCAATTCCGACGTCTGCGAGCACTATCCGCGCATCATCGAGGCCGGCAAGGCACTCGGCTGGGAATGGATGGGCCACGGTACCAACAATTCCACGATGATCAACGGCCAGCCCGAGGAAGAGGAGCGACAGATCGTCAGAACCGTGATCGAGACGATTGAGCGAAGCGCCGGAAAGAAGCCGCGCGGCTGGCTGAGTCCGGGCCTCACGGAATCGCACCGCTCGCTCGACCTGCTTGCCGAAGCCGGCATCGAATATGTCGCCAACTGGGTCAACGACGAGCAGCCGTATCCGATGCGGGTGAAGAGTGGCTCGATCCTGTCGCTGCCCTATTCCGTCGAGATCAACGACTTTGCCGCCTTTCTCGAACAGGGCCAGAGCGGCGAGGCCTTTGCGCAGACGATTCGCGACCAGTTCGACGTGCTCTACGAGGACGGCGCGCAAACGGGGCGCGTGATGGCGATCTGCCTGCACCCGTTCCTGATCGGCCACCCGCATCGCAGCAAGCATTTCGCGAGCGCGCTGGCCCATATCACCTCGCGCCGCGAGGTGTGGCTGGCGACCGGCGGCGAGATCGCCGACTGGTACAAAAGGAACTATCTGAAGAACTGAGCCTGTTCCCGGACGGAACCCGCGACATGCTCTTCCTGGACTTAGTGCAGCGGCCAGACCCACATCAGCATCGGCACGGCAACGAGCACGATGACGATCGACAGCGGCAGGCCGAGGCGCGGGTAGTCGCTGAAGCGGTAACCGCCGGGCCCCATGACCAGCGTGTTGCACTGGTGGCCGATCGGGGTGAGGAAATCCGAGCCCGCGCCGATCGCCACCGCCATCAGGAAGGCATCCGGCTTGTAGCCGAGGGCAGTGGCGAAGCTCGCGGCGATCGGCGCCATGACGAGCACGGTGGCGGCGTTGTTGAGGAAGGGGGTAACCGCCATCGCAGCGATGAGGATGAGCGCAAGCGCGCCCGCGGGCGGCAGGCTGGCGGCGATGCCGCTCAGCCAGCCGGCGATGAGATCCGAACCGCCCGTAGTGCGCAGCGTGTCACTGACCGGGATCAGCGCCGCCAGCATGACCAGGATCGGCCCGTCGACCGCGCGGTAGACGTCGCGCAGCGGGATGACGCGGAAGACGACCATGGCGAGAGCCGCCGCGAAGAAGGCGACCGGCACCGGCACGACGCCGACCGCCGTCGACCCCATGGCGGCCGCCAGCACGAGCAGCGGCACGGTCGCGCGGCGAATGGTTCCGAGCAGGATTTCCCGCTGCGCGAGCGGCAGGCAGCCGAAATCCTGCAGGAAGGCCGGCAGGTCGCGCCGCGTCCCCTGCAGCACGACGATGTCGCCGGCCTGCAGCCGGATGCTGCCGAGACGCTGCTTCAGCCGTTCGCCCTGGCGGCTGACGGCGAGCAGGTTGATGTTGTGATTGTTGAAGAGCGCGAGCCGCTGCGCCGACATGCCGATGAGCGGCGAGCCGCTGGCGATCACGGCCTCGATCGCCTCGATATCGGCCGGAGTCTTGCCGTTGGCGGATGCGGGCGAACGGTCGCCGGAAATCCTGAGTTTCGCCTGCGAGACGATACGGTCGAGCGCCGCCGGCCCGCCTTCGAGCAGCAGGATATCGTCGGCCTCGATGATAGCGTCCGGTAGCGGCGCCAGATGCGTACCGCGGCGGAAGATGGCGATTACGACCGCTCCGCCGTCGCCGAGCTTGACGAGGTTGACGAGTGGCTTGCCTATCATCGGCGAACCGGCCGCGACGACCGCCTCCGACGTATAGTCGGTGATCTCGATCGCCTGGTTGACGGAAACCTGCTGGCTCTTGCGCTCCGGCACCAGGCGATAGGCAAAAAGCAGAAACACCGCGCCGACCAGCGCCAACGACGCACCGACCGGGGTAAAGTCGAACATGGTGAAGCTCTCGCCGGTCAGGTCCTGCCGCATCCTCGACACGACGACATTGGGTGACGTGCCGACCTGGGTCATCAGCCCGCCGATCAGCGAGCCGAAGGCCATCGGCATCAGGAAGACCGAGGGCTGGACACCCGACCGCCGGGCGAACTGGAAAGCGACCGGAATCATGATCGCCAGCGCCCCGATATTCTTGATGAAGGCGGAAAGCACCGTGACGGTGACGACGAGAAGCGCAAGCTGCGCCCTCACCGAGGTCAGATCCGGCAGGAAGCGCTGGATCGCCGCATCGACCACGCCGGAGCGGGCGACGCCCGCACTGACGATCAGCGCGCTGCCTACGATGATGACGATATCGTCGCTGAAACCGGCAAAGGCGCGGTTGAATGGCACGATCCCGACCGCCACCGCGAGCATCAGCGCCGAACAGGCGATGATATCGTAGCGGAAGCGGTCCCAGATGAAAAAAACCATCATGGCGCCGATGACAAGAAACGAAAGCGACTGTTCGGCGGTCATGAGCAGTACCTGAAGCAACGCGGATCGTACGAGAGCCTCTACTGCATTTCTCCTCAAATCGAAACCGATTGAAGGAATAAAAACACGCAGCGGCGGGTCCGATCCACTACATCCTCCAAAGCGTCTATCGAACGCAATAGAGATCCCGACAAATTCGTGTCGCAGCGCCGTCCATCACCAGAAACTCGACCGAAACTCGTTGGTTCCTTTGACCGTTGTTGAAGAAGGAATAAGATGACGCAGCCAGTTTAACGTGTATCAAACGGCCTTCGCGCAACGGAGAGGGCGCAATCGCCAGAGCCGAGGAAAACGCAGCCATGAAGACCGCCCTGCCCGCCATTTGCGCGGGTCTCCTGCTCGTCGCCTGCACCTCCAGCGGCCCGCCGTCGGTCGGTTACTCGCGCAATCTCGAGCCCATTCCCGGCAGCATCACCTATGGCGGCCAGCCGCGCACGAAGCTCACCAAGTCGCCGATCGGCAGCATCGTGCCGCATCGGTTCCGCGACAGTTTCGGCCGTCTGGTCTCCGAAACCTACGTCATCGAGCCTGACCGCTCATTGCGTCTGATAAGCCGCCGGATCGACTACGACCTTTTGACCGACCGGTAAGACGGACGAGGAAATCGGGACGCGGTCCTCGCGCCGCGTCTACGGCATGATTCCTTAGATCGAAACCGATTCAAGGGCAAAATCATGCAGAGACTCAAAGCTCTACAGCGACCTTTGCGCGTCTGATTAGACGCGCGTCGCCCTAATGGCATCGGGATTGAGAGGATCGCCATGAAACATGCCTTGCCCGCCCTCTTTGCCGCCCTTCTGCTCGGCGCTTGCACAACCGCAACCACCCGACCGCCATCTGTCGGCTACGGGCGCTATCTCGAACCCATTCCCGGCAGCATCACCTATGGCGGCCAGCCGCGCACGAGGCTCACCAAGGCGCCGGTCGGCAGCATCGTGCCGCACCAGTTCTTCGACGACTTCGGCCACAAGGTCTATGAGACCTATGTGATCGAACCGGACCGCTCATTGCGGCTGGTCGGCCGCCGCATCGACTACGACATCTTCGGCGATATGGATCGTTGATTCTCGGCACGGACAAGAGGGCCGCCATGATGAAAACTGCGTGTATCGCCTGCGCCACCGCGCTCCTGCTTGCGGCCTGCACCACCACGGCGCCCGAGGTGGAGCCGATCCCCGGCAGCATTACGTATGGTGGCCAGCCACGCACGAAGCTCACCAAGGCACCGGTCGGCAGCATCGTGCCGCACCAGTTCTTCACAAACGGCGGGCTGGCCCGGGAAACCTACGTGATCCAGCCGGACCGCTCGCTGAAGCTGATCCGCCGCCACATAGATTACGACTTCATCACGAGGCACTCCCGCTAGAGCGGGATGGGCGAAAGGCTACGCGGTTTCCTGTCCGCGTCCCGCGTCTCGACCGATTGGAATCGATCACGTGATTTTGGTCGATTTGACCGAAATCATCGTGGTTCACGGGAAAGGCAAGGAAATGCCGCCAAACATCAGATCCTGTTCGGCGGCCGGCACGGGAACCCTGCACACATGGAACGCGTTGCTTTGCGGCGGGCCGATGTTCAAGGCCCTCGGCACTTCAACCGGGCCACATCGAGCGACGAGAAAGACCATGAAGATCCCCCTGCCCGCGATGTCGCTTGCGATCCTCTCCACCATCCTGCTCGCTTCGAGCTTGAGCGGCTGCACCGCCACCGCCGTGACGGTCGGCTATTCGCCCTATCTCGAGCCTATACCCGGCAGCATCACCTACGGCGGCCGGCCGCGAACACGGCTCAGGAAGGCGCCCGTGGGCAGCATCGTGCCGCACCAGTTCAACGATCGCGCGGGGCGCAGCGTCTACGAGACCTATGTGGTCGAGCCCGACGGCTCGCTGCGCCTCGTCGGCCGGCGTTACCGCTACGATTTCTTCGACTTCGACTGATTTCGCACGCCCGGCACCCTGTCTGGAACCGCTGCCCGACGGGGTTGTGGCTCCGAACGCATATCCAAACGCCCGGGGCACGCCGCATTCCACAGGAAGCTCCGCCCGCGATCTTTCGGCGAAAGCCGTCTTCCGCCGCCTCTTCGGTGAAAGCGGGTCCGCGCCTGACCGGCGAATGTCTGCCTCTGTTTACGAAAAGCCGGCCCGGCGGAACCAGTCCTTCACGCCCGCCAGCACGTTCGCCTGGGCCGCATC
Source organism: Sinorhizobium mexicanum (assembly GCF_013488225.1). Taxonomy (NCBI): domain Bacteria; kingdom Pseudomonadati; phylum Pseudomonadota; class Alphaproteobacteria; order Hyphomicrobiales; family Rhizobiaceae; genus Sinorhizobium; species Sinorhizobium mexicanum. The sequence goes on from NZ_CP041238.1 coordinate 2,461,881, forward strand.
GAGCGTCGTCGCATGACGGAAATCGTCGCTGCCGGTCCCGTTGCAATGCCAGATCGTCCAGGCCCAGTCTCCGCGCGCCTGGCGCTTCAGGACAAAGCCCATTTCGTGGTCACCCAGTTTGGCGCAATAGGCATCCGCCCGCTTCTGCACCCATGTCAGATTGATGTCGGCGACAGTCACCATCCCCCTGGCCCTCCCTCCGTTGGGAAAGGTAACCGCAATCGCCTTGGTCGCACCCATGGAATTTTAGAGGAATGGGATATAGCCGGGGCGATATCCACAGCCATCGCGAGCCGGGCTAGGCCGCGGTTCGCGGCTTACGCTTGCTTTCAGGGAAGCACAACCTGAACCATTGTTTTTTCGACATTTCGCCGCAACCGCGGCAGACGGCGCACCGGTCGCTGAACCTGGCGCCTTCCGCTCCGAATCGGCGCCAGCCACCGCCATGCGAAGACCGGACCGATGCGACAGCGAAGTAAGCGACCGGCATCGCGACCTACCCGCCCCTGAGCAGCACAAGCATCCGCTTCGCCGCGTCCGCAAAGGTCACCCCGAGCGCAGCGCCACCGATGCCGATGACGCCGAGCGCGCCCATCCCCATCAGCTTCCATTTCCGCACGTCCTCGGTCACCGGCTTCATGTCGGCGATATCTTCCTTGGTCAGCGACATCGCGCCTTCGAGCGTGCCCACACGCTCGAAGAGTTCGTCCATACGGCGGATCGTCGAGGCGAGGCTTGCGTCGGCCCGCTCCTCGGTCCGCCGGAAATCCTCGCGCAGATTCTTCACTTCGGCGATCAGCGTTCCGAGCTGCTGGTGAACGCCCGCATCAATCATCCCTGCCCGCTCCCATCGTCCCTCCATGTCTCTCGCATTCGGCCTTCGTCCATATGGCCGCGGCGCAAAGGCCGACCACGGTGCGGTCAATGCGGCTTTGGTCAGCGGCAGTCGCGCCGCGGGTGCCGGCAAGCTCAGTGCCGACGACGCGTCTCAGGCCCGTCACATCGCCCGGCCCCGAAATCCCACACCCCGCCAGAACCAAGGCAGGCATCATAAGCGCGACGCTTCGCGTCAGCGCGGTCTGCTGCTTCATCGTTTTGCCTTTCGATGGCATGTCTCACTGCTTGTGCCCCCTCCTCGCGGATGGCGAGCACGGCCCAAAAGACGGCAGCAAGCACGAGGCCGCCCCCAAGGATCTTTCCCCAGACCATCGTCACTTGAGACCCAGCGCCTGCCGCACGACCGGCATCGAGGAGATGGCGTAGACGGCGAAGCCGACGATCACCGTGAGGATCGCGAGTTGCACCCGCCAGTCGAGCGTCACGAGGTTCAACTCCTTCAAGGCGGTGACGACGCTGCCGCCGGCCGTCAGCAGCCAGGTCCAGAAGCGCCCCGACCTCGAGACCGCCTTGCGCTTCGACGCAGGGCGCGATGCCGCCGGCGCCGCTTCAGCCTGCGTGACTGGCGCGATCGAGACTTCGGGCTCCACCGGCCTCCGCGCCACCGCCAACACCTCCCGCAGCACGGCTTCGACCTTCTCCGGCTTGACCAGCGCCTTGTTGAGGCTATCACCGGCGTAATAGGATTGTCCGCGCTTCACCTCCTGATCATTCCCCCTGGTGGCGGCCAGCACCGGAAGCGACGCCCATTCCTGTGCCAGCCGTTTGCCGAATTCGACCAGGGACAATTCGCCAGCCACGAACGCCTGATAGCCGCGGCGTTTCACGAGGTGAAAGCCAAGCCGGTCCTGCAGATCCGGCGTGAAGAGATCGCTTGCCTCGATCGAGGAGATTTCCTTCGCGAGCCCGATCAGCGTCGCCCGCATAAATTGATAGGCGCCGGCGGCGCTGGAGCCATGGCTCTTCGACCAGGACTTTTGCGCCTCGACGACATCGCCGAAGCGCATCGTCGTCAGCGGCTGCTTTAGCCTGTTCTGCCTGTTGGCATAGATTACGTCATAAGAAGCGCGGTCCTTCCGCCCGACCTCGGTCTCCCGAATGAAGTCAAGCAGAATCGCCGCGCCAGCAGGCACGGTTTTGTTCATGGTTCACCTTGTTGCTCAAAAAAGAAAACCCCGCTTCGTGGCGGGGTCAGAGGCAATTCGATCGCGATAGCTAGTGTTTGATAATTAGCCCTTGGCCGGTCGGCAAAGTAAGAACCATATGCGCACGTTTAGCCGTGAATTCGTTCCACATGTCGTACTGCTCTTCGAGATCCTTGAAGGCGTAATCGTCTAACACGATGTGACCACCTGGAACGATCCTATCCCACACCCGCTCGATGCACTCTTTTTCGTAGCGAGCACTGTTTAGGTCCACTGAAAGATATGAAATCTTTTCTATGGCCGTGACATCAAGTGTTTGCGGCAGTGCGCCCTTGACCAACGAGGCATTCGGGAATCGCGCGAAGTTACGTTTCGCTATGTCGTAGACGTCGATATAAAATTTGTTGTTTCGCTTGATGGCGATCGCCTTTTCACTCGACGCTAATCCTTGTGTAGGTATCCCTTCGTAGGTGTCAAAAAGATAGAATTGTTTGTTGAGCTTATCGAAGTCCAGGTAGTCGCAAACTGTCATCGAAAAGAGGCCGGCGTTTACACCAAACTCAACGAAGTCGCCCTCTAATTTGGATGCATTGAGCGCCGCCCAGCAACAGACGTGCGCTCTCCAGCGGACATCAGGAACATGGCCCAGTTTCGCCCAAGCCTCCTTGTTGCCCTGCTCGGCAAACCGCCATGCAGCATCGAATTTCGGATCGTCGAGGAAGGACGTATTCTTATTCAGGACACGAAAGCCGTCCATCTCCAGCCCCGGAAGCGATTTATCTCCGTGCGCTACATAGCGCGCACGTTTCCTTAATTCACGAAACCGCATGCAATTGACCCTGTGTGTGATGCTGCTTGCGCTGATATACAGGCAGGAGTTGAGCGCCGCAAGCAGATCAGAAATCGATAGCTGTCCACCAGATTTCGTCGATCTGCGCTTCTGAAAGGCCGAGTGCGCCGCCTACAACGCTGATGAACGGATGACCGCGAACAAAGGTCGTCGCATATTCCCATTCGATCCTCGCCGTTTCCTTTTCGGGCCCCTCCGGCATCGTCTCGATCACAGCATCGACTCGTGCGGGGGCGAAGCCGTTGTTTACAAGCCCAATGCGAAGCTGACGCGCAGTCAGCGCAGGCATGCCGGCGCGTATTTCAGCCGCGGTCGGCGGAGCAAACGGCTGGATTGGGAAGGACGGATTAGTCGCGAGCCACGCGCGCACGGCCGGGTTCAGGCCATAGGGGTCGTCGGGACGGCTACAGTAAGATGTATCGTACGTCTGACCTTCGATGTCCGTTATGTTGCAATGAACGACAAGCACGTTCTCTTCAGTTGTAGCCGCGACGGCAACGACCGAATTGAGAGATATGTTGGAGGACATGACAGTCATTTAGGCAACCCTTTGGAACAGATTAATTTCCGAACCACCGTCAGACACGCCGCGACACCGCCATGTTCCAGCCAGTTGGGCGCCGGCATTGACGTAGCCGGTAGTGACGTAGGAGAAGTTGTTCGGCGAAAAGAGATGGATGCCCGCGCTAGCATTGCGCGCAGTGTATGTGCTGGAACTCGCGCACAGCACATGCCCTAACGGAAAATTCGTTTCCGCCGCCGCCGTGCCCGTATAAACCTCCGCGGCCGTGAACCCGAGCGCGTGGGTGTGGCTGGTGGTTGTCACGCTGTTCGTCGTGTCGTTGGTGATGCTCGATGGCGTGCCGAGGGTGAATGTGCGGTTTGTCGTAAGGTCGCCGCCCCCTGTCAGTCCATTGCCGGCGGTCATTGTCGTCGCCGTTGATGCCGCCCCCAACGAGGCGCGGGCCGTTGCGCCGCTCTCCGCTACCCAAGTCGTGCCATTGCCGACGATGAAATTACTGTTGGTCACCGCCAGATTTGCAATGGCCGCAAGGCCGGCATCAAAGGCCTGGACGTTTGTGCCGATCGCAAGGCCAAGCGTCGCTCGCGCCGTCGCCGCGTCGGCATCGTCGAGGAGCGTACGGGCGAAGGCCGTGAGAGGGGTGGCCGCATAGCTATCTACCGCCGTCGTATAGATCATGCGGTCGGCCGCCGTCGTCAACCCGGCGATCGACTGAAGCCCGGCGTCGAACGCCTGGACGTCGGTGCCGATGGCGACGCCGAGGGTGGCCCGCGCGGTCGCCGCATCGGCGTCGTCGATCAGCGATCGGCCGAACGGCGTCAGCGCCGTGGACGCATAGGCGTCCGCCGCGGTCGTGTAGATCGTCTTGTCGGCGCCAGTCGCAAGCCCGGCGATCGAGTTCAGCGCCGCGCTCGCGGCTTGCGCGCCAAGCGCCGCGCGGGCGGCGCTGGCGCTGGTGGCACCGGTTCCGCCCGCAGTGATCGGCCGCGCGGCATTTGCGTCGGCCGTGAGGTCGTCGATCAGCGCGTTGTAGGGCACGCTCTGGATCGTCGTGTTCGGAACACCCTTGGTGCCGGCCGGTGGGGAATAGACTCCGCCTGTTCTTGGCAAGATAGCCTCCATGAAAAAAGCCTCCCTTTGGGAGGCCGCAAAAAATGGAAATGGTTCGATTTCGGGCGGGATCGCCTTGAGGATATCGCGCCCGTCGTTGCGCGCGCAAAAGCGTTGGGTCAGGTGACGAACCCGAAAAGAACGTATGCAACGATACCGCAGATTACCGGATACAATTTCCCCGATATTCTTATGTTAAATTTGGCGAGCAGCCAGTCGATGAGCGTCAGCACGACGTAAATACCGATAGCTGCGTAAATCTTCTGCATATCGTCTCCGAAGAAATTTGAACGCTGATCCCCAAGAGAGATCATCGCAAGCCGCTGAGATCACCCTTGAAGCCGTTCCGCCCGACATAGTCGCCAAGTGCCTCAATCATGCCACCACCATAAGCTCCAGTATAGTAGCCCGCCAAGCCACCGGCGGCGCCGCCATATCGACTCGCCTGGGGACCGTAGTGGCTGCCAATCGTCGCGCCGATAAGTCCACCGATCGCACCCCCAATCCGCCCGAGATGTGGGCTCTCGCGCAGGCCGCCGCCTTGCGTTGTTTGCTCGCCTGGTTGTTGCTGCCGAGAAACTTCACGTCGTGGCTGGAAGTGTTCCCAGGCATTTGGCTGAAAGGCGCGAGTATCGTACAGCTCCGTGCCGGACTGAGGTCCCCTTCCAAAAGTCGGATCGAAATAAAACCGGTTCCGCATCGAAGACCCGACGTTGGCAGGCGGCAACCTTTGGCTAGGCCACGGTTCTTCGTGGGAGACAGAAACGCTGCGCGGCATCACTGATTGGCGGAGCGCTGCAGCGCCTGTCTTGTCTTGAGCGCCAAGCCCCTCCCTTGCCGTGTTATCCAGGCGCCGCGGCGCATCCGCAAAGGGCGCACCGGCGACCGCATCGCTCAGCGAAGGCATCGCGGTCGCCTGCGGCTTCCCCTCCATCAATCCTGCTCGGACAAAGTCCGCTTGCTGCCGCCTGCGCGGCAAATTGCCTTTCCTGTTTCCAAGTCTCGCTGGATCCACCGATATGCTCCTTGCTTGCGGCCGCAGGCTTAATTGCGGGTCGCCTGATTTTGATAAAGACATGCGTGTTGCTGGCGTGGGTGGTCTTCCGAAATCCCGCGCCTGAGTTTGGGGAACATCCTTACCGCTGCTTCCGATCCCTCTTCCCCGCCGAAAAAAGCCGGCCATAGTCCACCCGCCGCATGCCGTCCGCCCCGCGGATCACGGCGTCCGGGCGGATCTTTTCCACCTCCTGCGCCATCACGCCGATATGCTTCGGCCCCGAACCCGGCTCGCCCCTGTAGCGGAACTCATAGAGGTTATGCCCGTTGAGCCTGCCGACCTTCTCGATGTTCTTCTTGGCGCGGCGGTCGGATAGCGGAAGGTTGCCGATGATCGACGCAATCGATCCCATCATGTCCTTCCCCGCCTGCTGCCGGGCGTTATAGGTCGCCATCTGGTTCTGGTAATTCTGCTGCACCAGCCCGGCATAGTCGACCGGCTGCATCGACTGGCCCTGTGTCGGCACGAAGTTCGGGCTCGTCACCTGCCCGCCGGCAAGCAGCGCCGAGATCTCGTTGATCGGCTGGTTGCGGCTCGCATATTGCTCGTTCAAATAGTTGGCGCGGGCCGTGTTCTGGGCGTTGATCCGCGCCTGCTCCGCGTTGAAGCTCTGGTCCTTCAGCGCATTGTTCGCGGCCGTCGCCGACTGGCTGTTCTGGTGCATCTGCTGCTTGGCGTTGTTGCCGAAATCGGCGTTCTGCAGTGCCTGACCATAGGCCTGCGCCTGCGCCGCATTCTCGAAGCTCGCCTTCTGGTTGGCGAGGTTGGCAAGCCGCGTCTGCTCCTGGCCGGCATTCAGCACCGCGGCGATGCGGGCGTCGTTGGACGTCCGGTTCGCCTCGTCGACCGCTCGGTTATAGGCCTCTGACCCCGGTTGCAGGCCCTGGTTGGCAAGCCGCGTTTCCAGCGCCGCCCTGTCGCGATCGAGCTGCGGGTTGAGCCGCGCCATCAGGGCATTCTCGTATTTCGAGGTGTCGAAATCCGTCTCGTAGCTACGGGTGATGTTGCCGGCATTGCCGACGGAGGTTTGAAGCTCCGGGCCGCCGGAAAACTGCTGGTATTGCGGGAGCTGCAGCTTCGAAGGATCGCCGGCGGCCGGCGCCTTGGAAATGTCCATCGGCTTGCCGAGCAGATCGTTGAGCCGGCTCGATTGCGAAGTGGCGAGCGTCGCAAGATTGAGGCTCGCCGCATCGTTCTGATCCTTGATCGCCTTTTGAGTCTTCGAGAGCGCCTGCGTCGCCGTCGCCACGGGCACGTCGTAGACATTCCCGCTCAAGGGATCGGTCCACTTCTGCGTCGTATAGCTGTAGGTGAGGCTGCCGTCCGGCGTCACCTGGTTGACATTGCCCATGTATCCGTTGGCGACCGCCGTGCCGATATTGGTCGCGGTCTGTGCGGCCGCCGTCGCCTTCGGATCCGGGGGCGTGGGAGCTTTTGATTTTCCGATAGCACACCTACCTTCGATTGACGGGATGCGCCCGCCAGTCATTGTCCGTCAGAGTGAAGATGATTTCCGCCTCGTCCCGTCCGCGAAGGCGGGGAATGCGGTGGCTCGTGAAGCCGAAGCGACGGGCGATCTCGACCATGCCGCGGTTCTCCTCCGAGACGCGCAGCACCGCCATCTGGCAGCCGATCTCGTCAAAGGGATAGCCGAACATGGCCGTCAGCACCGGCCGCGTCAGCCAGCGCTTGCTGGTGGCAGCGGCCGAAAGCTCGATGACGCCCGCCTCGGGCGAATAGTTGTGGTAGACGACGCCGGCGACGAGCCTGCCCTCCTCCGTCACGCCGAGCGTGGCGAAGTCGGCAAAGCCGCGTCCGCAGCCGTCGATATGGGCGGCGACGAAGCCGGCGATCGCGTCGTTCTTCGCAGGGTCGGCCGCCCCGCCCCAGATGATGTTCAAGCACTCGCCTCCCCGGCCGCGACCTGCAGCGTGGCGAGGTCCACTTCGATGTCGAGTTTCACCGCCCCGCCGGATGTAATGACACAGCCGACGGCCAGCATGTCGCCGCTCGCGCGCACGTTCTGGCGAAAATCGTAGCGCAGCGCCTCCGACACGCCATCCCAGCGGGCCACGTCCCAAAGGCCGACGTCCCATTCCGGTGAGGCCGTATCGCCCTCCGTCACCCGGTCGAAGGGCGGTACCCGCCGGTCGAAGTCGGCGCGGGCGAAGAGTTGCACCTTGGGTCTCGTCTTGGCGCGAAAATACATATGCGCCATCGTCGCCGCCGTCCGCTGGCCGAATTGCCCGGTCGGCGTGAACTGCGAGAGGTAGGTGGCGGCAAAGGTCAGCCCGTCGTCGGTGCCGCCGGTGTCGCCCTGCCAGCAATAACCCTCGCGCGAGCCGAAGAAGAGCCCGCCCTGCAGCGTCTCGAAGCAATTGGCCCGCCAGTTGCTGATCGTCGCCCACCGCCCGCTCAAGACATTCAGGACGAAGGTCCTGTCGCTGACGACGCTGTTGTCGGGAAAGGCGACGAAGACCAGGTTCTGCTCGACCCAGGGCTTTAGCGTCCATCCGGATCCGGTGGCGTTTGCCGCCTGCCGCCAGTCGTCCTCGATCGGCCGAGATACCGAGACCTGGGTCAGCGCCTGCCGGTCGCGCTGGAATACTTGCGACATCGGCGTCAGACCGTCCGAGGTCGCGATCAGCACGTCGCCGCCGACGCGGATCCAGGCGTTCTTTCCGAGCGGCTTGCCGACCTGATAGACGCCCTTCAGCGCGAAATCGCTGGCGCTCGAAGGGTCGGAGCCGGCATAAACCGCGATCTCGCCTTCCGTCGAAACGAAGACGCAGAGATCGGAAAGCCCGTCGCCGCTTTCGAGCGACCAGGAAAAGCCGGTGATGAGCGACCCGCCCTTCTTCATCACCCCGCCAAGCGGGAACACGGCCGGCGCGCCGCCGATTGCGTTCACCGGCAGGTAGTAGGCGTCGAGCGTCGCGTTCTTCAGGAAGAACTCGCGGTTCTTGAACAGCCAGCCATAGTTGAGCTGCGCCATGGTCGTACTGTCGGAAAAGGTGATCGCCGGCGTCGTTGTCCAGGCGCTGCCGTCATAAATGCGGCGCGTGTCGGCGCCGTTGAGGCAAACGAGAAACGAGCCGCCGGCAGTCGTGTGCTGGAAGGCGCACCAGTCGCCGCCGGTAAGCCCGCTCACGGCCGCGGCCGTTGTTGCCGGCGGGGCCGCCGGCGCGGTCATGTTGTAGATCGCGCTCCCTGTCGCCATAAACAGCTTTTCGTTGCTGCCGAACTTGTATTTGAAGGCGCTGCGGATGGCGCCGCCGTCAGCAGCAAGCCCCGCCTTGCGCGATCCACCGCGGATCTTGCAGCCGGCGAGCGTCGGCAGGAAATTCCTAAGCACGGTGGCTGAGCCCGGTGTCTGCGACGCCATGTCCGCGGTCGTCACGAGACCTTGCTTCGGCGCCGGAAAGGTCACCGATTGCGAGGTCTGCGGCCGGCCGAGGCTTGCCTGCCCGCGGTTGGTTTGCGGCAGGCGGCCGGGGCGAACTGTATTCGTGCGAACTGTAATCATGATGTCCCCCTGTCCGCATTGATCTCCTGCAGGAGATCCGCCTCGAACTCTGCGAGGTTGTCTTCGAAAGAGAGGCCCTTCTGGCGCTTCCAGCGCCAGATCAGCCCCTTCTTCAGCAGCCGCTCGGGAAAGAGCGTCGTGTCGTCGTCGGCCCGAAACGTATCGCGCTCCTCGTAAGGATCGCCGAGCACCCAGTTCTTCGAGACGTAGTCGATCGTCGCCCCGACGGCGGAAGCGGCCGGCGAGAAGAGCATCTCCTTGCCGCAGAGGTGGCAATAGGGCGCCGCAGAGGCGACGCCGACGATCACGGCCCATTGCCCGCCGTTGGTGACAGGTCGGAAGAAGCGGCCGTCCGCCGCCCGCACCGGCCCTCCCGGCGCCAGCCGCTGATAGTCGGCAGGCAGGATCTCCGGCGAAGCGGAAACGGCATGCGTCTTCAGCATCCGCCTCCAGTCGGCGCGCCGGACGATCTCCGCGCCCGCCTCCTCGGCGAGCGCCACCATCGTCTGCGCGTTCGGATCGTTGGTCCCGTAGACGCTGTCGAAACGGTCGAGCGAGACGATGTCGGCGACTTCGTTGATCACGGTCAGAAGCGTCATGGCGTCAGCCCTCCGATGACGACTTCGGCATTGCCCCAGCGCAGGCGCTCGTCGGCGAGCCCAAGCCCGGCCATCGCCTGGCGCTTCAGTGCCTCCGCCGCGCCCGCCTTGGAAACGTCGCGCTCCCAGACGGCGATCTCCTCGACGAGTGCGTAGAGATAGATGTCGGGCGCCTTTTCGATCAGCCAGTTGCTTGGGGCTTCGGCCGTCAGCGGCGGGATTTTCGCATAGTAGGTCAGGTGGATGTTGTCGCCGCCCTTCGGCCGCACCTCAATGGCGCTGCCGATGATCGCGTAGCCGATCGGCGCGCCGGCGGCTGTCCCGTGACTGCTGAGCTCCTGCAGCGGCAGCGCCCGAAGCGCCCGGCCATCGGCGGCGAGCACCTGCCGCGCCTCCAGGAAATCCGGGGGCAGGCTGCCTTCGCCTTCGGCGAGCGGCACCGCCGTGGTCTTTTCCATGCCGGCAGTGCGCATGACGCGGTTGAACTTGAGCTCGGCCAGAGCCAGGAAGCGCGGGAAGAGATGAGCGACGTCATCGCGGCCGGCATAGTCGCCGGCGTCGATGAGGAGCGACGCATAGTCGGTTGTGGTCATAGATGTCCCTCGAAGCTGCGCCAGGCGCGGTTGTCGCCGTCGTTGAGCCAGCGCTTCAGATAGCGGTCGTCACCTTCGGAATGCGCCCGGACCAGGTTTTCGGAATGAGCGAGGTTGAGCGGGATCGAGGCGACCTTGGTCCATTCGCCGAAGGCGTTGCCGGCGGTCGCATGGCGGGTGAATTCGTTCTGGCGAACGAGGTTTTCGACCGGATAGTCCGTCCGCCAATGGGTCCTGTTGCCATCCTCCGTCACCCAGACGGAGCGGCCGGTCTGAAAATCATAGTCGAAGAGCTTCCAGTCGCCGTCGCGGATCACCATGGTCACTCTCCCGGCAGCGGATCGGCTCGCTCGGCCTTGCCGTTGGCGATCAGCGCCTTGGCGTCAGCGAGGCTCAAGGATACGATCGTTCCGGCCGGCGTCCGCTCACCGTCGTTGAGCCAGACGTCATAGATCAACCGGACCGGCACCGGCTTCTTTGTTTCGGACATTGCTTTCTCCAATGAAAAAGGCGGCTCCGAAGAACCGCCTTGCTAATAAGGTAGCGAGACACGGGGTTAGTACCGCCAGGGCTTGCCTTCGACGATATCCGGCCGAGGTGCCGGAACCGGCGTGCGCCACGGCGGAAAATTTTCTAAATTACCGCGGCGCCGTCAGGAACAAGTCGGAGGGATCAGGCAGCGCCGCCGAAGTAAAATCATCCGAGTTGAATGAACAGACCAAGAGTCCCCCCTCGCGGGAACCAGCATCGCGGATAGAGAAGTTCTGCGACGGCGTGTAGCCCGTTTCCTCCGTCTGCAGATCCACAATCCATCCCTGTCCTTTTACATATCCGCTTCCAGTGCGCTGCATGATGGCGTACCAGAGTGGGTCCTCCCACTCTGCCGTTTCAAACCCCCACGAGATCCTTTCCCTGCCCGCCGATCGATCCACCCTTTGGACATAGGCGGTGAGATCGAGCCCCCACGCGTGCACAATCGACGAAAACTCTACCCGCGTTTCAATCGGCTCATTCCTCTTGCCCCATAGAGATATGCGGCGGATTTTCACTGCTCCGAAGGCCTCTTGTTCGGCTTTCAACAGATCGAAGAATTCCGGCGTGCAGGCAACCAACCCCTTCATCAGTCGGTCGGCGTCGCCAAGCGGCAGCGGCTTCAGTTCCGGCGCCCCGAACAATGCCGTGATGTGGGGAGGCTGGAAGTTGGGCGTGTCCGCATGACTGACATGACATCGCAAGTCGGACTGTCCCTCAGGGGCATCTTCTCCTGTAATGCCAAAATCCGATGACACCCGCCCGTCTTCTACCGCCTCTTTGTTACTCCAGCCGAAGGACCTAAGCTCATCGAACTTGACCCCCAGCCGCGTTTCGAGCGCTTGGCGAACTCGTTCCGCAGGCCAAGCAACTTGGAGTTCAAAAATGTACCAGGACGGCGCATCGCCTTCGCGAACTACGTAACGCTGGGAATAGCCGATGATCGGAAGTCCGCCAATCGCAATCGGCTTTGCGAAGATCGCCATTTGCACGTAGTAGTTTTCCCGTGGCGGACCATGTGGCGAGTTGCCCTCGTCTTCATCGAAATCGATCCTCACCGGCCCCAGTACCGCCCTCTCCTCCTTCAGGATCGAGAAAAACTCCGGTTTGCAGGAAAGCAACGACTCGAGTAGCCGGTCCGGCGCGGCAAGTGCCGGTCCGGCGAAATTGAGTGCGACGAAAGCGACCAGAGCCGCGATGAAACTCCTGCAAGATGGGAAGAGGAAGATATTCACAACCGGGGTCCTGCTGGAAGGCCACTTGGCGCTGCACCGGGCTCACCTCTAAAATTGTCGGAAATCCGCGATCGTCTTCCGGACCGACGAAATGAATAGCCTGAGCCTTCCGAAAATTCGCGGTTCGGCTGATTGCGACAGTAAAAGGTCGGCAACGTGGGGCAATTCCTGCATCCCATTGTCCCCTCGGTCACCAAAACATTCGATCTGCGTTCTGGGAAAATCGCGTTTCGGCGTCCAGATGAGGCCCGGCCAGTCACCGGATCTCATCGCGCCCCGCTCCCATCCAAAGGCGCGAAACTCTTCTGTTTCAGGGTGACGCGCTTTGATCGCCTTCGCAACCTCGGCCGGGGACTCTATGACCTGAAACCCCCAGCTGTAACCCTCCGACGAGGCACCCTTATAAAGAGACCAGTCCTGGTTGTAGGCGATCAGCTTGAGTCCGTAAGCCTCGATCGGTTTGACAAAGGTCGCCACCGTCATCCGTGGTTCCTCAAGACTGATCAGATTGTAGGGGAGAGCCCTGATTTCCACAGGCCCGAACACAGCCCTCTCTTCTTTCAGGATCCGAAAGAAGTCTGGACTGCAGGACAGCAAGGCATACAGCACCTTGTCGGCGCTCTCCGGCGGCAGTGTACATTCGGGCGCCCTGCCTCCGCTTCTTTCGCAAATACCCCTCCGGCTTGGATCCACGACCGCTTCAGGATCGATCATGGCGAAAACTACGCCGCCCAGGACGACCAGCAGGCCTAAGACTGCGGCGAAACGATAAAGAACGCCCCGTGGCCAGTTTTTCATGTCCTCTCCTGCCTTTGCACGTAGTTCCTCCGAAACGCCTTCCTAGAACATTTCATGAACATGCGCAAGGGTGTGGAGGTCAATATTCTCAACCATGGACCGTGGCGGGGCAGCCGTCAGAAGTGTCTCGAAAGCGCGTCCCAAAGAGAAATTCCCTCGGGAAATCGTCTGTTTGTGGGCTGAGATGAATCTGGCGTCCAGCGATTGCCGCGCTCCGAGGTTGACGCATCGGGATAGGAAACGATGAGCTCGGCGGATTGCCCGGTTTTGTCGTAGAAATCGGCAAAACGATCCATCTGATCCGTGAGGTCGATACATCCCGCGGACCCCGGATCCCGACCGCCATGGATCGAAAATCCGCTTCTGTGCGCGTACTTTGGATCAATATCTGCCTTGGGAGTGAGCCACGTCCTTGAGTTGCCCCACGCCACGCGACCGCCCGGCCATTTGCCTCCCTTCCCAAAGGGGTAGCCCAGCAAGCCGATCACATCGTCCATAGCGCCCCGGTGCTGAAGCTCGCCAACGGAATATCTTCCCTCGGGTATCGGCCCATTGCCCTGGTTATGCTGTTCCCACGGATACTGATGCCCCTCTCTTCCACTCACCGCCGGCCAGGAGCCGGAATATCGGCCGTTTTCCGTTGCCGTAAGACGATCTCCATCGAAGTGAAGCGTCGTTCGCTTCCTGAGGTTGTTTTTGCCCATAGAGCACTCCTTCTTCTGCATTCTTTTGGACCGCTGTCTCTCAGTCACCCCTGTCATGGACACAGGGGTGACTGAGAGGACCGACAGACCTGCCGTCAGTTCGTCTCGCTCAAGCCGAACAGGTCGGCCGCGACGCCGAGCCCCTTTTCATTGTGCACCTTCAGCGTGCCCTCGCCGATGATCACGCCCTTGTCGGCGTCTCCGGTCTTGGCAACGTCGCGGTCTTCCTGGATCTGGCGCAGCCAGAGGAAGGAGAGCATGTCCGTGTCGATGAAGAAGGCGTTGCGAGCAAGCCCGGCGTTCACCGCCTGCACCCGGTTCGGGTGGATCATCACCGTGCCGAACGGGCCTTCATAGTAATCCGCCGTCGCGACGATGGTATTGCGCTCGCCGCCCTGCGAGACCGCATAGCGGAAGGGCGCGACATTGCTGTCCGACATGAAGGTGACGAAGACGGATTTGACATAGGGCGAGACCGAGACATGGCGGAAGTTCGCGCCGTTCTGGTAGCCCTGCTGCATCACGGTATCGAGGATCGCCTTGGTGAACGGCCGCTGCGTGCCGTCGGTCGGCGCCACCGTCAGCCCGGTGGCTGCATTGAACCCGCCATTGGCGCCGCCGGCCCCGCGCGAGACATTGGAGGTGAGCCAGGTGCTGAGCGAGCCGAACTCGCGGGTGGCGCCGCTGACGGACGCATTGGTGTCGGCGATCGCGAATTCGACATCCTTGCGGATCTCGACGCCCTTCTTCAGCTTCTGGTACTTGCGCTTCTGCACGTTGCCGGCCTCGGCCGTCACTTCCTGGGTGGCGGAGATGATCCAGTCCTTGCGCATGATCTGGGTGTAGTTGCCGAGCCGCGTCGGCGGGGTGATCGCGCCGAAGGCGTATTCCTCGCCTTCCTCGCGGATATTGGCGCCGGGCGCGGCCAGTTCGTCCGTCTCCCATTCCGGGTGATAGGTGGTGCACTTGCCCTTCTCGATCAGCGAATAGATCGGCGTGTCTTCCGGCGTGATGCGCGACACGACGTCGGAAAGCTCCTCACGATTGCCGACGGCCTGGGTGGTCTGGAACGTATTGGTGAGAACTGCCATTTTCTGGTCCTTCTGTGAAAATGAGATCGGCCGCCCGCGCGTGGGGTTCACGCGGGAAAGCCTCTGTTGAAATGATCGGAGCCGCCCCGCACGCGGAGGGTGGCCGGCCGGGCATCCGAAACCACCGGCGAGCAGCGCTACTCGAAATCGACAGCCATAGCGTCGCGGATCGAGCCGGTGCGCGTCAGCCGCTGCATCGCCTCGCGGCTTTCGCGCTGGTGGCGCTGCGCCTGGTTCCTTGCCTTCATGCGCGGTGCGGAGGCGGGTGCCGCCGCCACCTTCTGCAAGGCCCTCGCTTTCGAGCGTTCGGCGATGAGGCCGAGCCGGGCGTAGTGCGCGAGCTTGAAGAGCCGGTGGTCGACAACCTCGCGCACCTCCTCGTCGGAAAAGCCGAGCTCACGTGCCGTCTCGAAGGCACTGGCGAAGAAGGCCTGCCGCCCCTCATCCTGCCCCGTCTCGGGGAAGGCTTCGAGAAGCCTGGCGTTTTCCGCCTCCAGCCTCTCCTCGCTCGCCGCCGCCTGAAGCTGCGTCATCACCGCCGCCGGTTCGTCGCCGAGCGCCATCACCCGCGCGAGCTGTTCCAGCCCCGCCTGGTGCAGCGCCCATTGCCGCTGATAGGCTTGCGGATCGTAGAGCCTCAGTTCCTCCGGCGGCTCGTCCGGGATCTCCCCGGCGATGAGTTCGGCAACTGCGTTGGCGGTGGCCGCGACCCGGCTGCTCATGCTTTCGAGCGCCCGCCGCCCATTGGCGAGGTCCTGGGTCTTGTGGCGGTAATCGCGGTCCCGCATGTAGCCGAGCTTCAGTTCCTCAAGCGGAACTTCTTCGCCGCCCTTGAGCGTGACGACCAGATCCTCGGCTTCATTGGCCGCCCCCTCGTCGGATAAGCCCGGCTCGTCGCCTTGGGTATCATGGTCGTCATACGCGCCGGGGTATTCCGTGGGCGTTGCATCCCACGCCTCTTCGTCCTCGTCGTCTGCTTCATGCAACTCCCGAAAATCGAGGTCGTCGAAGCTTGCTGGCTCGAGCGAGCCGTCAACGGTTTTGCTCCCGCCGAAGGGCAGGTTGGCACTATCGTTCATCATGGAATGACCTTTTCAGAGCATTTCGGCGAAGTGGGAATCGCCAAAAGATGCGGCAAACAGAGACACTTTTGGCGAAACGGCGAATGCCCCGTTCGCCAAAGCTTTGCGAAATTCAAATGGTTGCATTGGCTTCCTGAATCAAATCATCAAGGAAACCGGCTAACGGAGAAGCGCTTGCCGCGCCCTCCTCATTGCGCACGCCCGCGTCACGCCGGCGCGCTCGTTCCCTCGGTCCTGGCTTGTTCCGTCAGGAACTTGAGCTTGCCGCGGAAATTGCGGATCGCCCGCGCCTCGGCTGCAAAGGCCGCGCGGCTCTCGTGGTCTGTAATCTTCGCATTGACGCAGCTATTGATGGCCGCCGCTTCCAGTTCGTCCATCAGCCGGTCGAACAGCGGATTGTCGATGAGCGCCCGCGCCGCGGCAGTCCTTTCCTCTGGTTTCATGTCACGTTTTCTCCCGTGATAATTCGGACGGGCCGACCATCCCATGTCGGCGAAAAATCGTTACACGGAAGGATTGATTCCCGTTTTGTTCTGGACTACCCATTTGCATGCGCAGCATCGTCTTTGTGGAGAGGTCCCTCAAACGCCGACGACCGCTGGAAAGGAAACTTCGTATCCGGCAATTTCGCCAATGAGTCTCTGAAACCAATGAGTCCCTGAAACATGAAGAAAATCGGCTTCGCATTCGATGCTGTCGTCGGCCTCATCCTCAATATCCTCGACCTTCTCATCTTCGAGTTTCTCCTGCATCGGACGGCGCGCATCGTCGTGCCGCTGGTCAGTTTCGGTCGAGTGAAAGTCGAAGAAATCTATACTGACGACATCGCCTTCAACTGGCTGGGTTTCAAGCGCCTTCCGTCCGGCCCTTTCCTTCTCAGTTCTACCATGAGCAAGTTTGCCGGTGCGCTCTTCTGGCTGCTTTGCCTTGTCGCCTATCTGAGCTTCACCCGCGGGGTCTAGTTTCGAGGAAAAGCATGCGGTTCTCCGTGAACCCCCATTGGCATCATTCGCGGCAGGAAGTCCGGAGCGAACCTATGCGGAAGTTTGTGCCCGCGCCGCTTTCCTAAACAGCAAGGCCGACAGGAGCCACAGCGCGGCGAAGAAGCCGGCCAGAACCATGCTCGCCCCTGTAGAGCCTAATCCGCCGATCAGCGCGATGACGGCGACCGACGCCTGAGTGAGCGCCATCGCGATCAACGCGCGCACCATTCCACGTGGCTGGAAACGCGCGACAACGGCACCGATGAGCCCGACGGCAAGCACTCCGCCATACATCAGGTTGGCAGGGTTATCCTCGGTTCCGATGATGCCGACGGCAAGGTTTATCCATATGAGGAGGAACGACGCCGCGAGCGCTATGCCGACGGCGGCCCGGTACTCCCTGTTGCTCGTCATCCTCGCCGCCAGTTCCAAGGCCCCGCAAGCACCGAACAGCATCGTCCCGAATACAGTGAAATCGGTCGCATCCCAGTTCACTTCATCGGTGAACTGCATTGCCAACAAAGGCAGCAGCATCAGGAGCACTGCGATTGCCCAGGGCGTCATCCTCCAGAAGCGCCCGCGCCGTCCGCCATTGATTTCCGCCTTTCCTGCCATTGCCACACCTCGGTGACCGAGCGGATGAGATGAGCCGTCTCCAAGGAACCCAAGGGGCCGCTGAACCGCCGGTCCATTTTCCCGATGAAATGCACCGCTATAGTCACGCCCGGTCTAGACGGCGGTCAAGGCGGCAGCCGACGCCGGCACCATCGCTTGCCTATTTGCCCGCCCGCTTGGTGCACTGGATCTTTTGCTTCACACAGGCGATCTGCGGCGTCGAGCATTCGGCCACACCGTTCACCACCGCGCAGAAGGAGCATTGGTCGTTGAACTCCATGCAATCCGGGTTGGCGGCCATGAATTCCTTCATGCTGTCGCCTTGCGTCTGAGCCGCTCCGGGCTGCGTCCCGACCTCGACCGAAAGCGCCGCCGTCGCGCCGGCGAGGGCGAGCGCAAACGAAAGGCCTAGCTTACGGACGGCATATCCCATTCCATCCCCTTTGCGGCGCCGAACTTCTTTCGCCTTCACAAGGCATCGATCCTGCCGCCGTGCAATCACCCCGCCAGGTTGCGGATCGCCCGCATGAAGACGCGGGCACCGATCCCGATCAGCGCGTCGGGAAAATCATAATCAGGATTGTGCAGCCGAGGATGGTTCTCGCCGGCGCCGAGGAAAAACATCGCCGAGGGGGCGACGCGGCCGAATAGTCCAAAATCCTCCGACGCCTTCATCGGCAGTGCGCCCGCGCCCCGATCGTGGCTGACGCCCTCCTCATCGAGCGCCCGCCTGAGTTCGCCGACCGCAGATGCCGCATTGCTGCACTGATGGAACACGTCCTCGTAGCAGATCCTCGCGTCAAGTTTCGCCGCCTCGGCCTCCCTGCGCACGAGTGCCTCCGCATTCGCCACCAGCGCCGCCATCCGCTCGTCCGTCAGCGTGCGCAGCGTCGCCCAGATCTCGGCGTAGCCGGGGCTGATGCCAAAGGCCTCCTCGCCGAGCTTCGCATGCGTCACCGTCGCCAGCGTGAAGTTTTCGTCGAGCGCCCCGCCGGCACCAAGCGCCGTCAGGCCGCTGAGGAGTCTTGCGAGCGCAAAAGTCGGCGCGATCCCGTCTTCAGGTGACGAGGCATGCGCCGTCTTGCCGGAAAGGGTAATCTTCATGCCGCGCGAGGCGCAGTTGACCGGGCCTTCCGCGAGGGCCACATGGCCGAGCGGCAGGCCGGGAAAGTTGTGCAGCGAAAACACGAAATCCGGTTTCAGCGCGGAAAATTTCGGATCGGCGAGCACCGCCGCCGCCCCTGCCCCGTTCTCCTCGGCCGGCTGGAAGAGCAGGATCGCCCGCCCCCGCGCCGGCCGCTCGCGGCCGAGCCCCTTGGCCAACGCCATCAGGATCGCCATGTGCCCGTCATGCCCGCAGAGGTGTCCCTTGCCGGCGATCTCGGAGCGATGCGGCAGATCGGAAACCTCCGTAATCGGCAGGCCGTCGAGCTCGGCGCGGATCATCACTGTCGGCCCTTCGTCTTTCCCCCGGTAGATCGCCGCCACGCCATGTCCGCCAAGCCCAGTGACGATCTCGTCCGCCCTGGTTTGCTCAAGCGCCCGCTCGACCGCCCTTGCCGTCTCCGCCTCGGCGCCGGAAAGCTCGGGCCGACGATGCAGCGCGCGCCGAAACGCTGTGACCTCATCCAACTCGCCGCCGCTCAGAAACATGCTTCAACTCCCCGAATGCACGCACCGCGTTCGTTCCTATGTTACGCGTCTGCCACGGCAAATCTTCTCACGAGACGATGCTCTAAGCGATTGCGGTCCGCGTCGAGGCAAATTTTCTGATAATGAGGAACTCAAGAACAACATAGGTCAGAAGAAACACGGCGTATTGGGGACCAAGCAATCCAACAAGAAACACAATTTCCACTCCCTCCCAGAGAACAGTGAGGCTACCAACTCTGTAGAAAATCATAGAATGCACCAGTGGCACGAGCATCAGCGGTACAGCGGCCAACGTGATGTATAGGAGGCGCTTCCGCAGTCGTGCCTTGGGAAGGGGGACGAAGGCAAACACATAGAGAAGTGAAAACAATGCGGCCACACCGAAGGTGAAGTGGCGGTGATAGGCCCATTCCGCAAATACAAACATACCGACGTAGCTGAGAAACACACGAATCGTATTTAGAACAACATACCGCATAAAATGGCCCCGAGAAGGATAGACTTCAGCTAACGTCCATGCGTAGCAGATTGACTAGCCATCCATCCAGCAGAAATGTGGCACTTTTTCGCTCGCATTAGGTGCATCGTCTGAAAATAAAACAATAAGTGGCGATGTCCTTCATTTGGGCCGACCTCAATTGTCAAAGTCATATCTCGCAATTGAACCTACTTGAACAGCAACCGTCGTAAGCTCTCGACATCGTTGGCTTCACCCACATGTTTGCTCAAATCTTTGAGCTGATTGTCCAGCTTGGTCGGCCACATGGTTTGCTCCACACGGCGAAATGGCCCGACACCCTTGATCGCCTCGCTCACTCCTGTTGTGCAGCCCGCATCAATCCAATTGGCTGCTGGCGCGCCGCCAAGGTCGAAAGTCCGCTTCTTTATCTGCTCTTCTTCTTCCGGACTCGTTGCGTACTTACGCACAGTCACGTTTGGCCCATCTCGCAACTGATAGCGCACATAATCTTCGGGAGACACCTCTGGCCCATAGAGGGCGCCCGCTGCCCATCTCCTGGCTCATGTAGCTACCAGCCGGATCGTAGAGGAACTTTTTCTCCGGATCGCCATCGTCAGGGACGATGAACAAGCCGCTGTGCATGTTATTGCCAAGAAATGCCTGGAGTGGCCATCCGGTCGGGTTCGTGTTGGAGACCACGTACGTCGCCGCCACCTCCGTTCCCTTGCCACGTTTGCGCGGGCGTGGGCTCGTTGCGTCGCGCGAAAGGCTGGTCGCCTCCTCGCCGAAGTCCCGCAGTTCCAGTGCCGAAGTCGTCGGAACGTCGGCGTAACAATCCTGCAGTCCACGAACTTGCTTTCTCATCCCGGAATCCCTTCGATTTGCGCCGCCGCCAGCGGCTCGCCGCCCATCATTTCCGCGGCGGTCTGTTGTCGTTTCAGGTTCTGTTCGGCGTTGATCTGGTAGCGTTTGACCGATCCCCGCGCCGTCATGTTCGTCAGCGCGTCCGGAGCACGCCCGCTCGAGGCATCGGAATGCCGGTGCGATCTGTCGCCTCCTGATCGAGATGGGAGAGCATCACGAAACACTCGTTCGCGACGAAGGGCACCATGGTGTAGCCGAGCGCCGCGCGCGCATCGATGCCCTGGCTGACGCGGATCGGCTGGCCGAAATTGGGGTTCAGCACGCTTTCAGGGTTGGCGATCGCGCCTTCCTGGACGATCGGCTGATATTGTTCTGCGAGTAGAGATTATCGGGCGTCTGGCGGATCAGCACGGATTTCACCGCTGGATTTGCGCCATTTTGATCACCGAGCCGCGTTCACGCTGTTGCTGCCGGCAAAAGCGAGGCGGCTTTCCTATTCCCGAATTCGCGCGTCCTCTTCACCGGGCCGTTCAATCGCCACGGCCTTCGCCCGGATGGTCGTTTTTATTGTGACGTATTTGCCGGCCTCGTCGCCGTGACCTAGTTCGATCATAACCGTGAAGCGGTCGCCTTCGTAACCACGGAATTCGATGCCACCGATTTCGTCGTTCGGAATTCGGCCGGGCGGATCGAAGGAGATTGATTGACCCCTTCGAACACCAGAAAGCCGTCTTTCACGTCCTCGGCTGAATAGAAGTCCCATGTTTTGGACCGCTTTCGGGAGATCAGATCGACTGGATCTTGACCTCATCCCGCCATCCGTCGAGCACGACGGCCTTGCATCCGCGATCGCCCAGATAGATCGTCCGGAAAAATTCGTCAGGCTTCATTTCATTTCCTCATCGGCCAGTGCGCGTTAGGGCTGTTCCACGGCACCACGTTCCCATTGACATCAAGCGATGGCCCTTGTCCGTTTCTGCCTCTGCCTGTCCCCATCAAATGACCGTGCCCGTGGGGGGTGGGATCGTCCCAATGCCCCTGCGGGTTCATTCTGTGATCGTTCGATCCATTCGGATAGAGCGTATGGGTGTCAACCGGATCTCGCCCAGGAACTGTACTTCCTCCCAGCGGCTCGAAGGCGATATTGCCTCTCGGGTCGACAATGTAGCGCTGAACGGGAACCCCAGTGCGCGGGTCCACTATCTGAGCTCTTTGAAGCTCTTCCAGCCGCCGCTGCAGATTGTCTCTGGACCGAATCGGAACCGCCCAGCGGCTCCAGAAGCGCCTCGTTCGGGTTGAGGCGCCGTATCCGCCTCATCATTTGCTCACCACCGGATGGCGATTGCCATCGGCGACTTCGTAGAAGTCGTTCAACTACCGCTCTGTATGATAGGCGGCGCCACCATGATTCTCTTCATCATCAGCAATTCCAAGCCGATGTAACTCAGTATGAATACGAAGTAATGTGGCCCGAGCACCAAATACAACAGAGCCGCCAAGGGGTAAATCAGTTCGGATATATCCCCATCGGTCAGGTCAACGGGAACGATTCCCAAGGTCAAATAGTGATATAGCATACCGCAAGCCATATACGCTGCGCCGAATGCCAAGGCTGTCAGCGTGATAGAAGCAAGCCTCTTCGCAAGTATCGCGTTCGGTCGCGGCACAAACGAAACAGCATAGAGAGCGACAATGTAGAGAGTCATCTCATATCGAAACAGCCTCTGATAGAGAAATCTGCAGGCGACTACGGTCACAGCGACACAGAGCAGCACACGAATCACATTCAAAACCGCGTACCTATGCACAGACCGCCCTCTTGAGCTGAGCGAACCGACTCACCACGCGCAATGAAAGCGCAAGTCGAATTCTTTCGTCAACGCCGCCACTGTCGTTACCATAGATTGCGGTATTTTTATGCTACCTTTGAGAGCATTCTCGGTTCGTCCGCCGTCACGCCGCAGGATGGAACAGATCACATTCCATCGAACTTTCGCTTGTATCGCCTAGCCCGCTCAAGTTGCTCGTCGAGCTTGCTCGGCCACATTGTTTCATCAATCTTGCCGAAAGGTCCCACCCCATCGATTGCGCGTGATACACCTGTTGTGCAACCCATGCCGGGCAAACCCTCGTTTGTTATCGGAGAGCCTCCAATTTGCTCGATCCGCTCCTGGATTTCCCTTTCTTGCGCGGCGTTTGTATCGTATCGGCGTACAGTGACGGCAGGACCATCCGTCAACTGATATCGGACATAATCCTTGAGCGACGCTCCGGGGCCCCAGAGCGTTCGATCGCTCCCAAACTCCTTGCTTGGATAACTGCCATTCGGGTCATACAAGAAGTTATTCTCCGGATTTTCATCGTCGGGAACGATGACAAGTCCGGTATGACCATCTGATCCGAACAAGGGCACGGAATTTACCGGGTTGGTATTGGAGATAACATAAGTATCGGCCACCTCCACAGGCTCATCTCGCGGGCTTCGACGGTCCTTGCCCCAGTTCGGCAAGCGGCTGTTCGCCTCTTCGCCGAAGTCACGCAGTTCGAGCGCTGTCGCTGTTCGCGGCGCCGTTTCGTAGAAATCGTATAAGGCTTTGATTCTTCTTATCACCCTGGCACTCCTCCGATCTCAGCCGCCGTCAGAGGTCCTCCGCCCATCATTTCCGCGGCGTTCTGCTGTCGTTTCAGGTTCAGCTCGGCGTCGATCTGGTAGCGTTTCAGCGCGCCCTTCTGCTGGATCTCGGCAAGCTTCAGCTCACGCTCGATCTCCAGCTTGCGCCGGTCGTTTTCCGCCGAAAGCCGCGCCTTCTCGGCGTCGGCCTGCGCCCGCATCTGAAGCTTCTGCATCTCCGGGTTCGGCTGCCCGGCGCTTGCTTGCATCCGGCGCTGGATCTCTTCCGGCGAAGGCTTGGTGAAATAGAGGTCGGGCGATTTCAGTCCCGCCGCCTCCACCGATTTGGCGATGCCGTTGTAGAGGTTGTCGGGCGAGACGTAAGGGTTGTCCGGACCCAGCGTCATCAACAGCTTCTCCTGCAGTTGCTGGACCATCTGCACCATCATCATGTCGCGCTCGCGCGTGCCGGCGCCGAGGCCGGTGTTCACCGTCGCGTCCATTTCGGCGTTCCAGTGGCGGGGGTCGAAACTCACCCATTGCCCGCGCAGCCTGACGACGCGCGGCCGGTCCTGGTGCTTGATCACGAGCCGCAGCAATCCCTTGAACACCCGCCTCAGGCCCTGAGCGAAGGTGCGCACCATCAGCTCCGTCTGGCCGATCCCCGCCTGCTCGATCAGCGCCGTGGCCCGCGCCGTCATGTTCTGAAGCGCGTCCGGGGCAAGGCCGCTCGAAGCATCGGAAATGCCGGTGCGGTCGGTCGCCTCCTGGTCGAGGTAGGAGAGCATCGCAAAGGATTCCTTCGCAACGAACGGCACCACGGTGTAGCCGAGTGCCGCGCGTGCATCGATCCCCTGGCTGACGCGGATCGGCTGGCCGAATTTCGGGTTGAGCACGCTTTCGGGATTGGCGATCGCCCCTTCCTGGACGATCGGCTGCTGGTTGTTCTGCCAGTAGAGATTGTCGAGTGTCTGGCGCATCAGCACGGTCTTCACCCGCTGGATTTCCGCCATGTCGTCGGTCACCGAGCCGCCCTCGCGCTGGTGCGGCCGCCGCTCCACGATCAGATCCGCGAAGGGCACCTCGTCCCATTCGTCGTTCGAAAGCAGGTTTTCCGCGCCCGTGCCGCCGGCGAAGACGAGCCGGCGGAGCTCCGCAATGCCGTCGTCGTCCGCATCCACCTTCACGTAGAGCTCGTAATAATCCACCTCCTCCAGCGCCTTCGGCACCGCGTCTCGTCCGGCGAACGCGTCACGCCTGCGGGTTAGCTCCTCGTCGTCCCGGCCGCTGTCGCCGGTCGAGGCCGGCAGGCCTTCGATCAGATCGCGGTCATGCCCCATCGCGATCAGGTCCGAGCGGCGCATGCGCGTGGCAATGCCGGTGACCGGGCTCTCCTCGATCGAGAGCGCGTCCGGATGGACCAGGAATTCTTCGAGCGGCACTGCCGCCAGCCGCGGCGTGCCGCGCTCCACCTTCCGGCGAATCTTCACATTGTAGCTCGGCTGCTCGATCACGCCCTGAGGGCTCTCGATCTTCTCAACCGTCTGCGACTGCTCCAGCACCTCCACCGCGTCGTCACCGACGAGCTGCACCAATGCGGCCTCGTCGAGCCCGGTGTGGGTGGAAACCGCGACCGACATCTTGTCCTCGTACCACCAGCGGATCACGCCGTTGCGGAGCTTCAAGGCGTCGTGCGCCGCGTCCTGCACGGCGTCATAGCCGTCGCTTTCGGGAAAGACGACGTAGTTGATGTAGTCGGTCGCCTGTTCCGCCGCCGCCTCGTCGCCCTCGTTGACGGGCGCGTATTCCACCACCTTGTCGTTGCCGAGAATGGTGCGGATCAGCGATGGCAGCACCTTCTTGATCGCCGCGCGGCAATCGCGCGAAACGACCTTCGAGCGGTTGGCCTCCGCCGGCACGTCCTTCATCGCGCCGTCGTAATATTCCATCGCCATGATGCGATCGACCGCGAGCACATCGCGATAGTCCTCGCAGTCCTTCACCAGTTGGCTGACAAGCTGGGCCAGCCGTTCATCGGTCATTGCAGCCATAGGAGAACCTCTCAGGCAGAAATTTCTGATTGTGTTTGCTTGTGCGCTGAAGGCGTGTTTTCACCGGCGCTTCGCGTGAGGGGGACAGGAGTTGCGTTCAGCTCGAGGCACCGGCTCGCCATCGTTGCAGCAGAGACCCCACTCTTGCCTGTGCGGCGAAAACGAAGTCTGCCCGGTTTGCTCTCGGAAAAATGGCACGAACTGGCCGGAAACGCTGTGAGCCTTATAAGCTGAAGTGCGATCACAGGCCGGATGATGTTATATCTCAATGGACCGCAACATCAGAGAGGCTGATCCATGTGGCTAAAATTGCACGACAACAACGGACCCATCTTCATCAACATGGACAATGTCACGCACTTCCAGCGGGTAGAAGGGCAGCGCCGCACCACGCTCGTCACCTTCTCGCCCAATGGCGGAACCTCCGTGATGCTCCACGTTCACGAGTCGCCTGACGACATCATGGAGATGCTTTGGGAAGAGTAACGTAGCTTTGCCCAGTGTCGGCATCACCCACCGACAGGATGGAGAGCGAACCAGAACGCCCCAGTCGCGCAGCGCCCGGCGCACGCGACCGGTCCATGCCAATACGCTCCGCGCTTCCAATGCAAGTGACGGGGTATCGCTCCGCTGCATCGGCGC